>NZ_CP016448.1:2624793-3937190 GCF_001713355.1 Methyloversatilis sp. RAC08
ATGGGTTCCTGGTCGGAAGCGGTGCCATTCGGCATCTTTCCCCACCTTGACTGGACGGCTGCGTTCTCGATCCGCTACGGCAATCTGTTCTACAACCCGTTCCACATGCTGTCGATCGCCTTCCTCTACGGTTCGGCGCTGCTGTTCGCCATGCACGGTGCAACCATCCTTGCGGTGAGCCGCTTCGGTGGCGAACGCGAAATCGAACAGATCGTCGATCGCGGTACGGCATCGGAACGTGCCGCACTGTTCTGGCGCTGGACGATGGGTTTCAACGCGTCGATGGAATCCATCCACCGCTGGGCCTGGTGGTTCGCAGTGCTGTGCCCGCTGACCGGCGGCATCGGCATCCTGCTCACCGGCACCGTGGTCGACAACTGGTATCTGTGGGCGGTCAAGCATCACGTCGCCCCGATGTACCCCGCGGTATTCGGCGTCGTTGTCGATCCCGCAACGCTGCAAGGAGCGCAACAATGATGAAGTCCTACACAGCGATACGCATCGCACTGTTGCTGGCGGCCGGCGTACTGGTGTCGGCATGCGAAAAGCCGCCGATCACCACCGAGCAGCACGGCTTCCGCGGCACGGCGATGGTCAAGGTGTCCAACCCGCGCATCGTCGCCGAGCAGGCCGGCATCCATGCCGTGCCTGCGGCACTGCCCGCAGCACCGCAGGAAGGGCAGAAGGCGTCGGAGGTGTATCAGAACGTCAAGGTACTGGGCGACGTCAGCGTGGCGGAATTCACCCGCATCATGGTTGCCATGACGCAGTGGGTGTCGCCCGAGCAGGGCTGCGGCTACTGCCACAACCTGCAGAATCTGGCCGATGACTCGCTCTACACCAAGGTCGTGGCGCGGCGCATGATCCAGATGACGCAGACCATCAACAGCGACTACAAGACCCACGTCGCGGACACCGGCGTCACCTGCTACACCTGCCACCGCGGCATGCCGGTTCCGGCCAATGTGTGGTTCGCACCGGAGCCGCAGAAGCACGCGACGCGCATGGTCGGCAGCAAGGGCGGGCAGAACACCCCGGCCGAGTCGGTGGCTTATGCATCGCTGCCCTACGATCCTTTCACCCCGTATCTGAGCAAGGCAAACACGATCGCCGTGAATGCGAAGACCGCGTTGCCGAACGTGCGGGTGGGATCGATCCAGGCGACCGAGGACACCTACGCGTTGATGATGCACATGTCGGATGGCCTCGGCGTGAATTGCACCTACTGCCACAACACGCGTGCCTTCTCGTCGTGGGAAACCAGCACGCCGCAGCGCGTGACCGCCTGGCACGGCATCCGGATGTCGCGTGACCTGAACAACACCTATATGGAACCGCTGACGCAGACCTTCCCGGTCCATCGTCTTGGCGCCGTGGGTGACGTGGCCAAGGTCAATTGCGCAACCTGCCATCAGGGAGCCTACAAGCCGCTGTACGGTGCGCCGATGCTCAAGGACTACATGGCGCTGAGTGCAGCGGGTGCGCTGGCAGCGATGCCGGCTGCGGCCGCTCCCGAGGCACCGGCCGAGCCGGCTTCGGAAATGCCGGCTGAAGCCGAGAAGCCGTAAGCTCGGTCGCCGGCTGCGTGCCGGTGGTCGGCAAAGATCGTCCGGCCGCTCCTGCATCACCCCCGCCGTGCCAGACGGCGTTTGCGGGGGCGGATCCGGACCCTCGCAGCACCCTTCGGGCCCCACGGGGCCCGAAGCCGTTCACGCAGCGCTGTCGCGCGTTTGCTTCACCTGAGGTGCTGCAGTGCAACAGGGGCTGCACTGCACCAGGGTGATGACAGCAGGGGTTCGCGGCCGAGCACGAACCTGCGAGAATCTGTCGCCGGGGAGCGTCGCCGGACTGCAACCTTTCCGTTCCGTGTTCCCACTAATGCATGGCCTCGCCAGTGCCCGCAGCGCTGCGACCAGAGCCCACACCTGAAAACAGAAGGATCCACCGATGAACCACACTTTGAGCTGTCTGGCCGCCGCGATCGCGATCGCCACAGCACTCCCCGCTTTGGCGCAGGAAGCAGCCGCGACGGCCCCTGCGTTCACCGACCAGGTCGCCAAGGTCAACGGCGTGCAGATACCGTCGGAACTTGGCAATGTTTTCATCAAGGAACAGGTGGCGCAGGGAGCGCTCGACAGCCCGGATCTGCGTTCGCGCGTGCGTGATCACCTGGTGCGTCGCGAGGTGCTGCTGCAGGCGGCGCGTGAAGGCAAGGTCGACAAGGACCCCGCACTGCTTCAGCGCATCGAGTACGCGCGCGACGAGATGGTGATCAATGCCTACCTCGACGGATGGTCGAAGGATCATCCGGTCACCGACGCGCAGATCACGGCCGAGTACGACCGCGCCGCGGCCAAGATGGGTACCGGTATGGAATACAAGGCACGGCACATCCTGGTCGATCAGGAGGGCGCGGCGAAATCCATCATCGACAACCTGAACAGCGGCATCGATTTCGGTACGCTGGTCGTGTATTCGAAGGACACCGGCAGCCAGGAACGGGGCGGCGATCTTGGCTGGGCCGATCCGGCAACCTACGTCAAGGAATTCAGCGACGCGATGACCAGGCTGGAAAAGGGCAAGTACACGACCGAGCCGGTGAAGACGCAGTATGGCTACCACGTCATCCTGCTCGATGACGTGCGCAAGAAGGGTCCGCCGCCGCTCGAACAGGTGAAGGAGCGGATGGTCCAGCACCTGCAGCAGCAGGCCGTGCAGGAGCATGTCACCACCCTGCTGGGCAAGGCGAAGGTCGAGTAGTGAATTGTGGGGCCCGGCCGGGCGCGCAGCGCTCGCGTCCGGCCGACCCGGCGGATCAGGGCTTGGCAGCGTCCGCGGTGGCGATGCGATGCGCATGCACCGCTGTTGTACATTCATGAACCCGCATAACGGTCGGAGCGGATTTCACTTGGCGTGACTTCAGGCCCCATTTCCACAGCGCATTGAACGGCAGCGGCAGCACCATGAACCAGTGTTCGATCACAGCCAGGCCGGACATCGTGGCCAGCAGCGTGAAGCACACGGTGGTCGCCTCGCTGTTGCCGGCCGCCCCGATCTGCTGGATCAGCAGCACTGTCACGATCGTTCCGGCGGTCACCGAGAACGGAAACAGCAGGTTCATGCGCCGGCGGCGGAAGAAGCTCTTCAGGTAGGTCAGGTGAGGCGGCAGGAATTCCTCGCTGAAATTGCGCACGCCGAAATGCAGGTTCAGCTTGGCGCTCAGCCGCATGCCCCAAAGCAGCATGAAGGTCCAGGTGCCGGTCTGGTTCGGGTCGCCCCAGGTGATGGCAGCGATCGCGATGGCGGCGACGAGTATCGACAGCTCATGATGGATGATGGCTTCCGTAGCGTGCCAGAAATGTGCCGGTCCGCCGCAGCCTTCCGGGCATCCCTGCTTGCGCGGGCCGGTGATGAAGCCCATCAGGAAGGTCATTTCCAGCCAGCCCCATACGATGAGCGCGCTGGTGAAGCTGCAGTAGGTCATCGCGACCGACTGATCTGCCGCGCTGTGGTTCAGCGCGAACAGTGCCGCCACCATCAGCAGGCTGGCTGCCAGCAGGCTGTGGCGGAAGGTGCGCCGCGGCAGACCGTCCAGATAGAGGATGGCGCCGGTAGCGAACCACCACAGGCCGAGTGCAAACAGCGCTGGCGTCATCCAGTCGCTCATCGGCATCACCAGGCCGGTTGCATGCGCACGGATTGGGGAATGTCGTTGCGCTTCACCGGGTGCAGGTAGAGCCGGGCAAAGGTACCGAAAGCCGCCACTGCGCAGGCGCCGCGCTTGACCAGTCCGATCACGCCGCCCTGTGCCTTGGCGCGCTCGTTCGCCTGGGCCAGCGCGAACAGACGCTCGAAACCGGCGCGGAACACGGCGCTGTCGGTATCCAGCGTCAGCGGGAAGACCTGTTTGGAAATTTCCGACGTGATGCGGAAAACTTCGTAATCATAGTTGTCGGCATCCAGACCCATGGCCTGATGCAGTTGCGGCCGCATGTGATCGCGTACGTACATCGTGGCATACACGGCGAGCAGGAAGAACCTGACCCACAGCAGATTGCCGCCGCGCAGCAGGTGCGGATTGGCGCGCATGATAAGCGCGAACGATTCGCCGTGGCGGAATTCGTCGTTGCACCAGCGCTCGAACCACCGGAAGATCGGGTGGAAGCGCAGTTCCGGGTGACGTTCCAGCTGGCGGTAGATCGTGATGTAGCGGGCATAGCCGATCTTCTCCGACAGATAGGTCGCGTAGAAGATGTATTTCGGCTTGAAGTAGGTGTACTTCTTCGTGCGCTTCAGGCCGCCCAGATCGACACCCAGGCCGTAGTCCTTCAGCGACATGTTCAGGAAGTTGGCATGCCGGGCTTCGTCACGTGCCATGTAGGACATCAATTCCTTGATGTCCGGATTTTCGATGTTCTTCTTGATTTCGTTGTACAGCACGCAGCCGGAGAACTCCGACGTGATCGAGCTGATCAGGAAGTCCATGAATTCCTGGTGCAGTTCAGGCGGCAGCTGCTTGATCTGCTCTCCGAAATCTTCCGTGCGCTGGAAGTGGTCGTGATTGTTGTCGCCTTCATACTCGGCCATCATCACGTCCCATTCCGCGCGTACCGGACTGACGTCGATGCGTTCCATCGCCGCGAAGTCCGTCGTGTAGAAGCGCGGGCTGAGCATGGTG
This sequence comes from Methyloversatilis sp. RAC08, assembly GCF_001713355.1. Classification (NCBI taxonomy): domain Bacteria; kingdom Pseudomonadati; phylum Pseudomonadota; class Betaproteobacteria; order Nitrosomonadales; family Sterolibacteriaceae; genus Methyloversatilis; species Methyloversatilis sp. RAC08. The sequence goes on from NZ_CP016448.1 coordinate 2,629,472, forward strand.
CTCACGCGCGCCTTGGCGGTGGATTCCTCGGATACGGCAGCCGCGGCTGGGGTGTGGGTGGCGGTGGTCATTGCGAGGCTCCTGAGGCGTGCATTTCGGGCGACCGGGCAACGTCGAGCAGCTTGACGAAGGCGCCGGCATTGGTCGGGCCGAACGAATCGAGGTCGACGCGACGGCTGGTGGCGGGATCGATCAGGGTCAGTCGGCCATCGGCACGCCCGATCAGCTGGAAGGCCACGTCTGCACCGATGCCCTGACGCTTGCGCTCGCGTGCGAGCCCGCGCAGCGTGCCGCGGATGAAGCCCTGCTCACCGACGATGGATTCGAGCTCGGCGCCGCTTCGGGCATCGATGACGGCAATGCTGCCGTCGGGCCTGTCCTCGAAGCGCAGATCGCGTGTTGCCACGGCGGCGGCATCGGGCACGCTGATGTTCATGCCCGACAGCCTGACCGTGGTGACTGCCAGCAGCACGACCAGCAGCATGGCGCCGATGGCGATGAGCGGGCCGCGTGACAGCGGGTGATGCGAGACAACTTGGGCTTCCATGATCCTGACCTCAGTCGATCGCGAGTTGCGGGGTGCTGCCGTTCAGGCTGCGTGCAGGCTGCGTCGCTTCGCTGCTCGCGCCACGTACCGGCGACGCGGCCGATGCCGCTGATGCAGCCACTTCGCCGGCAGCAGCCATCCATGCAGTTTGCAGCACCTGAGCCACATGGGCGGCGTCCGGCACACAGCACAGCATGGGTTCCGGCTTCGTCACCCGCCACGGACGGGCATGCGGCCACAGGTGCAGCACTGCGATGCGTTCGCTGCCGCCGAGGGTCAGCGGAATGTTGCCGTGACCGTCCTTGTGCAGCTTGAGCCCGGCCGATTCGATGCGCCGCAGCGGCAGGTTGAACGTGAGGCTCAGCACGATGCCCACGCGCATCACGACGCGCTTGTCGGTGATCGTGTAGACGGTGGTGCGCGCCGACAGCCAGGCCAGCAGCGCCAGCGAACCGAGCGCGAACACCACCAGCGGCAGCAGCATGACGACGGCCATCACCGCATCGCCGACACTGCCTTCGCCGGACAGGATGAAGCCGGCTCGCAGGATCAGGATGGCGGTGAAGTAGCCGGTGAGCGCCGGCAGATGGAAGCGCTCGCGCGCCATGCGCTTCCAGTCCGGCGCGCCCTGCCACAGCACCCGTTCATCCTGCGGCAGCCGTTCCGGCAGCCCGAGCTGCGGTTCGAACTCGTGTTCGTGCCCGGTGTTGGGCACGGCCTTGAGCGTGCTCACAGCCAGGGCTCCTTGCGGCTGGCTTCGGCGTAAAGCGTGCCGCCGCCGTAGTAGGCCATGACCTTTTCTTCCTCGAGGAAGGTGATCTGATCGGGCGATGCAAGACTGGGCACGCTGGAGAACTGGTGACCCAGGATGGACGCCACCTTGACCTGGCGGGCGCCGATGCGGCTGAAGTTCATCGGCAGCATCACGCGACGCGTGCCTCCTCCGACCGGCACGTCAAGTTCGAGGTAACGGAACATCGCTTCCGAACGGTCGACCCACAGGTCGCGCACCACGCCGCCCACCTTGCCGTCGGCACCGACCACCGGGAGGCCGCGCGGATCGGTGTCCTGATGCGCGACGCCGTAGGCGGTGTCGGCACGCAGCGGCACGATGCGCAGGCGACCGTCGTAGGTCACGTCAGGAATGTCGGCCCGGTCTGCATACGCACCCGGCCCGACGCCATCGAGCATCGGATTGCCGGTCGGATTCAGCGGCGCACCCGGGAACTTGGCACTCGGCACCGCCTTCAGCGTCTGCGGTGACACGGCGAAGTTCGGGGCGGTGACGGTACGGCCATCCTGCAGCTTGTAGGTCTTCGGATCCGGAATCGCCGGGAAGCCCTGCACCTTGATGCTGCCCGAACGATCGGATTCAAGCGGGTAGCCTTCCCGCTTGCTCTCCTGGTGCAGGTAATAGATCAGGCCGGCGAAAAAGGCCCAGAACACGTAGAGCGTGATCTGCGCGACGTCGATGTATGCAGTGATGGCACCAGTACCCATTTTGATCTCCCTCTTGGAATGACGATTAGCCGGGAAACTCGGCCAGTCCGAACTTCGTGCTGCTTGGTGTGGATGAATGATGCGCAGAGCGGACCAGAGGGCCGATCGCGATCAGGCTTGCGAACAACATGTAAATCTCGCAGTGGTAAACGAAGCTGTAGCCGGTCGCCGGACTGCTCAGCGCGGAACCGAGCGCGCCCGACGTGGCCAGTCCCGATACGACGTCGCGCAGTGCGCCGCCCAGTGCAATTGCCAGACCGGTACTGGTGGCATGCACGGCGCCCCAGGCGCCGAGTGCGAGCCCGTGCAGGCCGCCACTTTCCAGCCCCATGGCGGCAGTCAGCGTGCCGACCGAGAACAGCCCGCCGCCGAAGCCGATCAGCGCCACGCCGACGCGGAACAGCGGCACCGAATGCAGCGGTTCGGCGAACACGACGGCCGAAAAGGCGATGATGCCGGTGAGCGCGCCAAGTGCCGCCAGCCGGTAGGGATCGAAGCCGCGCGCCAGCACGCGCGCGGCCAGTGCAAAGGCAGCGATCGCGCCGAGCGCCATCATGGCGGTCAGCGACGTGGTGGCACCGACGCCCATGCCGAGGATTTCGCCGCCGTAGGGTTCGAGAATGATGTCCTGCATGCTGAAGGCCGCGCTGCCCAGGCCGACCGCGCACAGGTAGCGCGTGGCGCGGGCATGCTGCGAAAAGCTGCGCCATACGTCGCGGAACGGCAGTCGCGGCGTCTGCTGCGCCTGTGTGCGCATGCCGCGCGGTTCCTGCTTCCACAGCGCGATGACGTTCAGCACCATCGTGAGCATGGCCGAACCCTGCACTACCTGGATCAGTTTCAGCTGCGTGAAGTCGGCCAGCAGCAGGCCGAACACGATGCCGCTGACCACCATGCCGACCAGCAGCATCAGGTACATCATGGCCACCACACGCGGCCGGTTCGCCGGCGCAGCGAGGTCGGTGGCCAGTGCAAGACCTGCGGTCTGCGCGGTCTGCATGCCGGCACCGACCATCAGGAAGGCCAGTGCGGCGCCGGCCTGACCGATCCATGCCGGCCCCTGGGTATCGCCGGACAGCAGGATGAGCGAGAACGGCATGATGGCCAGACCGCCGAACTGGATCAGCGAACCCATCCAGATATAGGGCACGCGCTTCCAGCCCAGCACTGAACGATGCGTGTCCGAGCGGTAGCCGATCAGCGCACGGAAGGGGGCGAACAGCAGCGGCAGCGCCACCATCAGCGCGACCAGCCAGGCGGCCATGCCCATCTCGACGATCATCACGCGGTTCAGCGTGCCGATCAGCAGCACGGTGGCCATGCCGACCGACACCTGGAACAGCGACAGACGCAGCAGACGCCCGAGCGGCAGCTCTGCGGTCGCCACATCGGCGAACGGCAAGAAGCGCGTGCCCACCCCCGTCCACAGCTTTGCAGCGCGGTCGTTGAGCGAGCGGGCGGACAGCGTTTTCATCTGCGGCACAGCTCCAGCGCCTTCGATTTGTAGAAGCCGCTCGACACGTGCTGCGAACGGCCGATGGCCATGCAGTCGAGTGCCGGCTCTTCGTCGATCAGCCGGTGCAGCAGCGTTTCGCGCACCGGTTCGATCGATGGTGCGCGATCACCGCGCGGGAAGAACTTGCCGATGAAGCGCATCGCTTCGAGCGCATGCGTGCTCGGCGGAAAGGTGAACTGGATCGAATGTTCGGTGCGCGCAGCGAGCCCGGACAGCACGCGCACGGCGTCGTCGGCCCGGTAGTGGATCAGCGAATCCATCGCGACCACGTGGTCGAACCAGCCCAGCGCCGGGTCCAGCATGTCGCCCGAACGGAAGTCGATCTCGCCACCGTTGAGGTCTTCAGGCATGCGTTCGCGCGCCAGCTGCACCAGCGTGGGCGACAGGTCGATGGCCACCACATGCGCGCCGCGCCGTGCCGCCTCGACCGCCAGTGCACCGGTGCCGCAGCCGGCGTCCAGCACCTTGCGGCCACGCAGATCCTGCGGCAGCCAGTCGAGCAGTGTTGCGCGCATGCGGTCGCGTCCGGCGCGTACCGTTGCCCGCACGCGGCCCACCGGCGCGTCCGAGGTCAGACGTTTCCAGGCGTCGACTGCGGTGCGGTCGAAGTAGGTCTGGATCTGGCCGCGGCGATCAATGTATGAGCTGTTCATGGTGTCATCGGTCCCGTTCGAAAACTCAGTCAAAACCGAGCAGGTCGAAAATGTCGCGGTCCTTCATCGGCTCCGCGATCAGCGGATCGGTGCCGGCCCACAGCGAGGCGGCCAGCCGCAGATACTCCTGCTGCACTTCGAGCACTTCCGGGCTGTCGTCCATTTCGAACAGCGTCGATTTCTTCAGGCGACTGCGGCGGATGACGTCGAGGTCGCGGAACTGCGCCATCGTCTTCAGGCCGACCCGTTCGTTGAAACGGTCGATCTGGTCGGTGGCGGCGCTGCGGTTTGCAATGACGCCGCCCAGACGCACCTTGTAGTTCTTCGACTTGGCCTGGATGGCGGCCACGATGCGGTTCATCGCGAAGATGGAATCGAAGTCGTTGGCGGTGACGATGAGGGCACGATCGGCATGCTGCAGCGGGGCAGCGAAGCCGCCGCACACCACGTCGCCCAGCACGTCGAAGATGACCACGTCGGTGTCTTCGAGCAGGTGATGTTCCTTCAGCAGCTTGACCGTCTGGCCGACCACATAGCCGCCGCAGCCGGTACCGGCAGGCGGGCCGCCTGCCTCGACGCACATCACGCCGTTGTAGCCGGGGAACACGAAGTCTTCGGTGCGCAGTTCTTCCGAATGGAAGTCGACCGTTTCGAGGATGTCGATCACCGTCGGCACCAGACACTTGGTCAGGGTGAAGGTCGAATCGTGCTTCGGGTCGCAGCCGATCTGCAGCACGCGCTTGCCGAGCTTGGAAAAGGCGACCGACAGATTGGATGACGTCGTGCTCTTGCCGATGCCGCCCTTGCCGTACACCGCGAAAACCTTTGCGGTACCGAGCTTCAGCGAAGGGTCGAGGTGGACCTGCACGCTGCCCTCTCCGTCATTGCGCGACGAGCCCGGGTTGCGCGTCTTCAGCGCAGACAGCGGGACGTGGGTGGTGGTGACTGTGTTCACTCTGAGACCTCGGGTGTGTCCGCACGGGCGGACGGGGGTGTATGCATCTTCATGCGCCTATGGGCTGGAATACGCCCTCCAGGCGGTCTTCCAGTTCTTCGCCAGCTGCCCGCAGCTTGGCCAGCATGGCCGCGTCGGGTTGCCAGTAGTCGCGGTCGTGGGCTTCGATCAGGCGATTGGCGAGCTTGGCGGCAGCGGTCGGATTCAGGCTGGCGAGCCGGTTGCGCATGCCGTCGTCGAGCACGAAGGTCTGTGTCAGTTGCTGATAGACCCACGGGGCAACCTGACCCGTCGTGGCCGACCAGCCCATGGTGTTGGTGATGTGGGTTTCGATCTGGCGCACGCCTTCGTAGCCGTGCGCGAGCATGCCCTCGTACCACTTCGGGTTGAGCATGCGGGTGCGTGTTTCCAGCGCCACCTGCTCCTGCAGCGAGCGCACGGCGCCGTCACCCTTGGTCTGGTCGCCGATGTAGACCGGCGGCGTATGGCCGTTGCGCGCCACCTTGACCGCCTGCGTGATGCCGCCCAGCGTGTCGAAGTAGTTGTCGACCGTGGTGACGCCGAGTTCGACCGAATCGAGATTCTGGTAGGTCAGCTGCACATTGGCGAGCGCGCTCTGCAGCAGTGCGGTCTGCTGCGAGGCGCGGCCGGTGCGGCCGTAGGCGAAGCCCTTGCGGCGCGTGTAGGTTTCGGCGATCTCGTCTTCGTCCGACCAGCGGCTGCTTTCCACCAGGTTGTTCACGTTCGAGCCGTAGGCGCCTTCGGCATTGCCATAGACGCGCAGCGCGGCGATCTCCAGCGTGCAGCCGTGTTCCTGCTGATACGCCAGCGCGTGCCGGCGGATCCAGTTCATCTCCAGCGGCTCGTCGGCGGCGGCGGCAAGCCATGCCGCTTCGGCCAGCAGCTTGATCTGCAGCGGCATCAGGTCGCGGAAGATGCCGGACAGCGTGATCACCACATCGACGCGCGGGCGCCCCAGTTCTTCCAGCGGGATCAGCGTGGCACCGGCGATGCGGCCGTAGCTGTCGAAGCGCGGCAACGCACCCATCAGGGCGAGTGCCTGGGCGATCGGCGCGCCCTCGTTCTTCAGGTTGTCGCTGCCCCACATGACCATGGCGATCGATTCCGGCAGCGGGAAGCCATCTTCGGTGTAGCGGTCGAGCAGGCGCTGCGCCTGGGCGGCACCGTCCTTCACCGCGAAGGCGCTCGGGATGCGGAACGGGTCGAAGCCGTGAATGTTGCGGCCGGTCGGCAGCACGGCCGGCGTGCGCAGGATGTCTCCGCCCGGTGCGGGACGGATGTAGCGCCCGTCGAGCGCCTGCAGCATCGCAGCCACTTCGGTGTCTTCGGCCAGCTTGCCGTTGATGTCGACAAGTTCGTTGAACAGTTCGACCGTGCTGTCGTCGCGCGGCAGTCCTGACAGCTTGAGCACGCGGTCGATGCTCAGGCCTGCCACCAGTGCCTCGATCGCGGTGCGTTCCAGCTGCTGTCCGTGCGAGGCATCGGCCATCGACAGCAGCATGTCGACGCGTTCCGCTTCCGACGGTGCGCGCCCGGCCACGTGAAGGCCGTGCGGGATGAGCGTGTATTCCAGCTCGAGCATCTGCTCGGCCAGCTTCATCACGCGGGCGTCGGTACCGCCGGCGGGCGAAATGTCCCACAGCGGCTCGGCGGCGGTGAGATCGAGTGCGGAGGCCTGCGCCTGCAGCACGACTGCGAGGTCAGCGCGCTCCGGCGATTCCGGTTCCATCGTGCGCCAGCGCTCGATCGACATCTTCAGTTCGTTCAGGCCCTTGTACAGCCCGGCCTGTGCGATCGGCGGCGTGAGGTAGCTGATCAGCGTGGCGCCGCAGCGGCGCTTGGCGATCGCGCCTTCCGACGGATTGTTGGAGGCATACAGATAGACGTTCGGCATGTCGCCGATCAGCCGGTCCGGCCAGCAGTTGCCGCCCATGCCGCTCTGCTTGCCCGGCATGAATTCGAGTGCACCATGGGTGCCAAAGTGCAGCACGGCGTGTGCCTTGAAGTCTTCCCGCAGGTAGCGGTAGAACGCCGAGAAGGCGTGCGTTGGCGTCAGACCCTTTTCGAACAGCAGTCGCATCGGGTCACCTTCGTAACCGAAAGCCGGCTGCACCGCGATCAGGATGTTGCCGAACTGCTTGCCCAGCACCAGGATGGAACTGCCGTTGCTCAGTTGCTTGCCGGGTGCCGGGCCCCACTGCGCCTCGATTTCCTTCAGCCACGGTTCGCGCCGCACGTGGTCTTCGGCGCTGATGAGCGTATGCACATTGGCGTCTGCACCGTACTTCGATGCGTTGCCGAACAGCACGCCGTCGCGCAGCGCATCGATGCTGTCGGGCAGGTCGACCTGATACCCCTGCTGCTTCATCCCGGTCAGGGTGTGGAACATCGATTCGAACACCGACAGATAGGCGGCGGTGCCGACACTTCCCGCATTCGGCGGGAAGTTGAAGATGACGATGGCGACCTTGCGGTGGGCGCGCTCGCTGCGCTTGAGCGCCACCAGCTTGTCGACCCGCGCGGCCAGTGTCTGGGCGCGCTCGGGGCAGCTGTGCATGTCCTGCTTGTTGTCCGCCGCGGTGAAGGTGCAGGCGTGATGGCAGCCGGCGCAGGTGACGCCGGGCGCGCCCGGGCGGCCGCCGAACACCATCGGGCTGGTCGCGCCGTCGAGTTCCGGGATGGCGACCATGATGGTGCTTTCGACCGGCAGCAGGCCACGATCCGACTCGCCCCACTGATCCAGTGTCTGGAACTCGACCGGGTGCGCCGCGACATACGGCACGTCAAGCTGCGCGAGAATTTCCTCGGCCGCCTTGGCATCGTTGTAGGCGGGGCCGCCGACCAGCGAGAAGCCGGTCAGCGACACGACCGCATCGACGATGCTGTGGCCGTCCTTCAGGAAGAACTGGTCGATGGCCGGACGCGAATCGAGCCCGGCGGCGAAGGCCGGTACGACGCGCAGGCCGCGTGCTTCGAGCGCGGCGATCACGCCGTCGTAGTGACCGGCATTGCCCGACAGCAGGTAGGAGCGCAGCACGAGCACGCCGACCGTGCCGCGCAGCTCGCGACCGATCGGGTCGGGCAGCGCGGACGCCTCGTAGGCAAAGCGACCCGGCATGCGCGGGTGATAGACGCCGACTTCCGGGTATTCGATCGGCGGCTGCACCTTGATCTTGCCGCGCAGCTCCTTGCGCGGGCCGTCGGCTCCGCGGTCGACGACGTGGCGCAGCAGGTTCAGTACGTTCTCGTCCGAGCCGCCGAGCCAGTATTGCAGCGTGACGAAGTAGGCGCGCACGTCCTGCGCGGTGCCGGGAATGAAGCGCAGCATCTGCGGAATGCGGCGCAGCGTCTTCATCTGGGCCGCACCGCCGGTGGCGGTCTTGCTCTTGTTGCCGCGCAGCCGCTTGAGCAGCGCCATCGGGCCGCTGGCCGGCTTGTCCATGTCGAACTGGCCGAGGCGGGTCAGCTTCACGACTTCGCTGGCCGACGCCATGCAGATCATGGCGTCGCAGTTGTCGCGGCGCGCGCGCAGGTCGTCGAGGATGGGCAGGAAGTGATCTTCCAGGAACAGCATGCCGCAGACAATGATGTCCGCGCTGGCGATGTCTGCCTTGACGCGGGCGATCGCCGACTCGTTGCCGGCGTATTCCGATGCGGCGTGCAGGCTCACGGTCAGACCCGGAAACTCGCGCGACAGGCGCGGCCGGGCGCGTTCGACCGCGCTCGCAAGATGGGTGTCCATCGTGACGATAACGATGCTGACGGGCTGATGGGTGATCGCCGAAGCCGCGCTCGTGTCTACGGCACGCTTTCTCAGCATCGAGGGAAGTCCGATGGAGGTCATGCTTCGATCACCCTGTCGTGGCGTGCGGCGGACACGAATTCAGCGTCCATAGTGAGCTTTGGCATCGTAGAGCGTCTCCACCGTGATCGTTGCCAGCCCGTGTTCGCGTGCGAAGGCTTCGGTATTGCGTTTGGCCTTGCCGCGCACGAAGAAAGGAATCTTTTTCAGCTCGCGTTCCCCGTCCTCACTCCAGATCGGCTCGCCCGAGGCGGCGATGACGGGTTCGGGTGTCGCAACCGCAGCCGCAACCGGTTCGACGGGGGCGACGGCATCAGGTGCTGCCGCGTGCCGTGCATCGCGGGCGACGGCCGGCAGATGGGACGCCGCGGCATCGTCGTGGAACTCGAAGTCATCGCGGAACATCTGCAGCAGATGCTCTTCAAGACCCATCACCAGCGGATGGACCCAGGTGTCGAAAATGACGTTGGCGCCTTCGAAGCCGTACACCGGGCTGTAGCGCGCCGGTACGTCCTGCACGTGGATCGGGATCGAAATTACCGCGCACGCCACGCCGAGGCGTTTGGCGATGTGGCGTTCCATCTGGGTGCCGAGCACCAGTTCCGGTGCCGCGGCACCGATGGCCTGTTCCACTTCCAGGTAGTCATCGCTGATCAGCGCTTCGACATCGTAGAGTTTCGCGGCATCGCGCACGTCGCGTGCGAATTCGCGGCTGTAGGTGCCCAGGCCGACGACCGTGAAGCCCATTTCTTCCTTGGCGATGCGTGCGGCGGCGATGGCGTGTGTGGCATCGCCGAAGATGAACACGCGCTTGCCGGTCAGGTAGGTCGAATCGACCGAGCGTGCATACCAGGGCATGCGCGACAGCGAGGATGAAAAGCCGGCAACGCCAGGCTGTTCGGCAGCCAGCAAGGCCGATGCGTCTATGCCCGCCAGTTGCGCGACTTCGGCGATGAAGTCGCGCGTGGCGCCGACGCCCATCGGAATGGCGCGGGTGGCCGGCATGCCGAAATTGCGCTGCAGCCACGAAGCCGTCGTGCGCGACACTTCGGGGTAGAGGTCGATGTTGAAGTCGGCTTCGGGCAGGCGCCGGATGTCGTCCGGCGATGCACCGAGTGGCGCGATGACATTGACGTCGATGCCCAGCAGGTCGAGCAGACGGCGGATTTCCTGCACGTCGTCGCGGCAGCGGAAGCCGAGCACCGTCGGGCCGAGCAGGTTTGCGCGCGGGCGGCGACCTTCGGCGCGTGCCGGAAGCGGCGTACCCGGCGGCGGCACCTGATCGGCGAGCAGCGCGCGGACCACGTGATAGAAGGTTTCGGCTGCGCCCCAGTTTTCCTTCTTCGAATATGACGGCAGTTCGAGCGGGATGACCGGGATCGGCAGGTTCATGCCGCAGGCCAGCGAGCCGGATTGATCCTGAATCAGTTCCGCAGTGCATGACTCACCGACCAGCAGCGCCTTGGGTTTGAAGCGTTCATACGCTTCCGCAACGGCGGTCTTGACCAGATCGGCCGTGCTGCCGCCCAGATCACGCGCCTGGAAGGTGGTGTAGGTCACCGGCGGGCGGCGGTCCTGACGCTCGATCATTGTGAACAGCAGGTCGGCGTAGGTGTCGCCCTGCGGGGCGTGCAGCACGTAATGCACGTCGCGCATCGAGGTGGCGATGCGCATGGCGCCCACGTGAGGCGGTCCTTCGTAGGTCCACAAGGTCAGTTGCATCGGTTGCTCCTCAGACCGCCAGCCGCTCGCGGCGAGCGAGCGGGCGTACAAACAGTTCGGCCAGATCGGCGGCCTGGTCGTAGCCGTGGATCGGCGAAAACACCAGTTCGATCGACCATTTGGTGGCCAGGCCTTCGGCTTCCAGCGGATTGGCGAGGCCAAGCCCGCACACCGTCAGGTCGGGGCGGGCGGCGCGCACGCGGTCGAGCTGGCGTTCCAGGTGCTGACCCTCACTGAGCACGACGTCCGGCGGCAGCAGCGCCAGTTCCTCGCTGACCATCTGGCGGTCGAGGTAAGGCGTGCCGACCTCGACCAGTGCCATGCCCATTTCGCGATTCAGGAAGCGCGCGAGCGGAATTTCAAGTTGTGAATCCGGCAGCATGAACAGGCGCTTGCCTGCCAGCTTGGTCCGGTAACGTTCGAGCGCGGCCGTGGCGCGCTTGATCAGCGGCGCTGTGACGGCATCGAACTGCGCGTCGGGCGTCTGCCAGGCACGGGCGGCTGCGCGCAGCCATGCCGTCGTGCCTTCGACGCCGAACGGATAGGGTGCAGCCAGCACGGTGGCGCCGCGCGCGGTGAGCGCGCGTACGGTTTCGCCGTTGAACGGCTGGGCCAGCAGCAGCTGCGTATTCGGGCCGATCGACGGCACATCTTGGGCGCGACGGCCGGGGAAGAAATTCACCGGACCGATGCCCAGCTGTTCGAACTGGCGGCGGAACTGGTCCTCCACCACGTCCGGCAGGCAACCGACGACCAGCAACTGGCGGGCGTCGGTCTGCGGCATGATTGGCACGAAGGCCTTCAACGCATTGTCTTCGCCCTGCGTGAAGGTGGTTTCGATGCCCGAACCCGAGTAGCTGAGCACCCGCACCTGCGGCAGCAGCCGCTCGTTCAGGCGTTCCGCTGCGCGCGCCAGATCCAGCTTGATGACTTCCGACGGGCAGGAGCCGACCAGGAACAGCGCCTTGATCTCCGGCCGGCGTTCCAGCAGCGATATGCACACCCGGTCGAGTTCGTCGTTGGCGTCGGCGATGCCGGCGAGGTCGCGGTCGGTCAGGATGGCGGTGCCGAAGCGGGGTTCGGCGAAGATCATCACGCCGGCAGCCGACTGCACCAGATGGGCGCAGGTGCGCGAGCCGACGACGAGAAAGAAGGCGTCCTGCAGCTTGCGGTGCAGCCACACGATGCCGGTCAGCCCGCAGAACACTTCGCGCTGACCGCGTTCGCGCAGCACGGGCAGGTCGGTGCCGGTCCGCTGGCTGAGTACGACCGGAATATCCTGGAGGTTGCTCATTTGCAGGGCACCAGCTGGTCATCGCCGAAGGCCGCCGCAGACGACTGCTGCAGACGTGCGGCACGCAGTTTCAGGATGAACTGGCCGGCGTTGATGACGTATGTGAAATAGGCGGCGAGGGCGAGCCACATCAGGCCGTTCGGGCCGAGGCTGTCGGTCGCCAGTGCGATCAGGTACCAGGTATGCAGGGCCAGCACCGCAAAGCTGAATACGTCTTCCCAGAAGAACGGGCGGGCGAACAGCCAGACGCCGAACACTTCTTTTTCCCAGATCGATCCGGTGACCATGATCGTGTACAGCAGCACCGTCTTGATCACCACGGAAACCGTCGCCGCCTGCAGCCCCTCGCCGGTCATCAGGAAACGCAGCACCAGCACCAGGCTGATCAGAAAGGCAATGAACTGCACCGGCGCCAGCACGCCCTGGAGCATGGTCCAGGGCGATGCATCGCGGCGGCGGCGTTCTTCTGCCGTGTAAAGCGGAGGCTGCGGTCTGGCCTGCTGCGGGTGCATCGGTAACGTCTCCTTGGTCTTTCTTCTTTGACTGAAAATCTAGACGTCTGGAGACAGAGTGTCAATATAAATTGACGTACATCATGGTTGACATGCGTAGAGCCCTGCAGCTAAGTTGTCATCACGGGAAGTGCGTGGTCGCCGCAAAGCGTTGATGGCTCTCGATACTGACAAGTAAACTTGACAGTTGCCCTCGCTGCGAACTATCTCTATAAGCTGGTTGCTCTTGTGATTGGTGCCTTTATGGGCTGCGCGCTGGGGTAAGCGCTGTACGAAGTCATAAAAAGCACGGCCGTTCCTTGCTTCCCAGCAGTGCCGCGGGAAGCCTGAGTCGGAGCCGGCACACACAAACACCAAAGGACGAGAGATGGCCGGAAGAGCGCAGGAAGACGCCGGCAAGGCGCGCACGACAGGAGAGTACTGGTCCGACACGGATGCACTTCAGCGAAGCCATCCGCAATCAGGCAATCACAACGGCGGGGAACTTGTGTTCCCGGCGGACGACTGGATGGGTGATCTTGCCCGTACCATCGAAGCCGAAATCATCCCGCGCCTCATGCTCGCGCACGGTGGCGCCGACCCGTCGGCAGCACAGGTCACCTGTGAAATGCGGGCGCCTTCGTCACCGGAAGTGGTCGAGTTCGCGAATCTGGTTCTCGCGCAGGACGCGCGCGTCGCGCGCACGTGGGTAGAGGCGGTACGCGCGCGCGGTGCCTCACCCGAAACGATTTTCCTTGAGTTGCTCGCGCCGGCCGCACGGCGACTCGGGGAATTGTGGGAAGCTGACCTGTGCGATTTCACGCAGGTCACGCTCGGTCTGTGGCGGATTCAGCAGGTGGTGCACGAGCTGGGGCCGAGCTTTCGCTCGGATGCCCCGTTCGCGCCGAATGGCCGTCGGGTGTTACTGTCGGCAGCACCGGGTGACCAGCACACGCTGGGCCTGTTGATGGTTGGCGAATTTTTCCGCAACAGCGGCTGGGAAGTCTGTGCCGAAGCATCCGGCCGCAGCCTCGATCTGGTGCTGGCGGCGCAGAACGAGTGGTTCGATGTGCTGGGGTTTTCGGTCGGCAGCGAAGCACGCATTGAACCGCTTAAGCGGCTGATCGAGGCCGTGCGTCTGGCGTCCCGCAATCGCGACCTGATCGTTATGGTGGGCGGCCCCATCTTTGTCGAACACCCGGAGTGGGTGTCACTGGTCGGTGCGGACGCGACCGCAAGTGACGCAAAAGACGCTGTGCGGCGCGCTGACGCCATGGTGCCGCTGCGATGTACGCAGGGCTGAATTGGTTTGACGAGGTGAACGATTGGGATCGGAGCAGGAGCGCAGTGAGTTTTCCAGAATCGACGGGAAGTGGGGGGCTGCCAACGTGAAGCCGTTCGAATCGCCCCTTCTTTCTTTCGGAGGCGTCGATGCCAACTCCACAGCAAGACTCATCGCCGCCGCGTCGGATCTGGCGCTGGTGGTGGACAAGCAGGGCATCATCCGCGATGTAGCCTTCGGCAACGACGAACTGGTGCCCGATGGGTACGAGGGCTGGGTCGGCCGACGCTGGACCGACATCGTGACGGTCGAAAGTCGCGCCAAGGTCGAGGCGCTGCTGATCGACGCTTCGGCCGAGGCAGCCCAGAAGTGGCGGCACGTGAATCACCCTGTGTCCGGCGGCATCGACATGCCGGTGCTGTATTCGGCCATCAAGGTCGGCCACGAAGGCCGGGTTGTCGCGTTCGGCCGCGACCTGCGGTCCCTGTCGTCACTGCAGCAGCGGCTGGTCGATGCGCAACAGTCGATCGAGCGTGACTACGCCAAGCTGCGGCAACTGGAAACCCGCTATCGCCTGCTGTTCCAGATGACCTCGGAAGCGGTGCTGATCGTCGAGGCCGGCAGTCAGCGCGTCATGGAAGCCAATCCGGCAGCGCTCAGGCTGCTCGGTCCGTCTCCGAAGGCGCTTGTCGGTCGCACCTTCCCGGAAGGTTTCGACGAAGCAGGCATGCAGTCGGTACAGGATCTTCTGGCCAGTGTGCGCGCGGCCGGTCGCGCTGACGACGTTCGCGTGCGGCTCGCGGACGACGGGCGCGAGCTGCAGGTTGCCGCATCGCTGGTCAGGCAGGACAACGCTGCGCTTTTTCTCGTGCGCCTGTCGCAACGTGCCGTCGAACACACGACCTCAGGCCTTCATCAGGCCCTGCTGGACGTGATGGAGCACGTCCCGGATGGCTTTGTACTGACGGACGAATCGGGCCGCATCCTGACCGCCAACCACGCCTTTCTCGATCTGTCCCAGCTGGCTTCGGTCGAGCAGGCGCGTGGCGAGCCGCTCGAACGCTGGCTGGGTCGCCCCGGCGTGGACTTCAAGGTATTGATGGTCAACCTGCGCCAGCACGGCTCGGTCAGGCTTTTTTCCACCCTGGTTCGCGGCGAACATGGTTCGGATGTGGAAGTCGAGATTTCTGCCGTGTCGGTCCCGCATGGCGAAACGCCCTGTCTTGGCTTCACGGTGCGTGGCATCAGCAGGCGGATCGAGGCCGATCCGCGCCTGGGTCGCGAACTGCCCAGGTCGGTCGAACAGCTGACCGGACTGGTCGGCCGTGTATCGCTGAAGGAGCTGGTGCGCGAATCGACCGACCTTATCGAGAAGCTGTGCATCGAGGCGGCGCTCGAACTGACGCACGACAACCGCGCATCGGCGGCTGAAATGCTCGGCCTGAGCCGGCAAAGTCTGTACGTGAAACTGCGCCGCTACAGCATCGGCGATCTCAACGCCGAGCACGAAGACATCGAAACGGAAGATTAGGGTCCGTGGACTGCAGGTCGGAGGTCCGTGCTGCGCGACCTGTCGACACGAGCACTCCGGACTTCGTCGCGCCCGGGCCTTGGCGTGCGTACGGAAAATGCGGTTCGCGAACGGAAGCCGAGAGACCGTAAGTCAATCTAGGCTGACACTGTAGTGTAAGTTTGTCTTGACGCATTGGGGCGTCGAGCCTACTGTTACTGCATGAGTCGCCCATCCCTATCCGTCGTCGCCGAGTTCCTCAAGCCCATCACGTGGTTTCCGCCGATGTGGGCTTTCGGTTGCGGTGTCGTTGCCTCCGGATTGCCCGCTTCCGAGCGCTGGCAGGTGGTCGTGATCGGCATCCTGCTGGCCGGGCCGCTGGTCTGCGCCACCAGTCAGGCGGTCAATGACTGGTTCGACCGCCACGTCGACGCCATCAACGAACCCAACCGCCCGATACCGTCCGGTCGCATGCCCGGCTACTGGGGGCTGTACATCGCCATCGGCTGGACCGTGCTGTCGCTGCTGGTCGCGGCGACGCTGGGTGTATGGGGTTTCGGCGCTGCAGTGATCGGCCTGCTGCTGGCCTGGGCCTACAGTGCGCCGCCATTCCGTCTGAAACAGAACGGCTGGTGGGGCAATACCGCTTGTGCCATCTGTTACGAGGGGCTGGCCTGGGTCACCGGTGCAGCCGTGATGGCCGGCGGCGCCATGCCGGACATGCGCAGCCTGCTGCTGGCCGGTCTGTACAGCGCGGGTGCCCACGGCATCATGACGCTGAACGATTTCAAGTCGGTCGAGGGCGATACCCGCATGGGCATCGGTTCGCTGCCGGTCAAGCTCGGTGTTGTGAACGCCGGACGCGTCGCCTGTGTGGTCATGGTGGTGCCGCAACTGTTCGTCGTTGCCCTGCTGTCCCACTGGGGTGCCATGGGCCACGCGATGGTGGTCGGTCTGCTGCTGGCGATACAGGTGATGCTGATGGTGCGCCTGCTCGACAGTCCGCGCGAACTCGCTCCCTGGTACAACGGAACCGGCATCACGCTGTATGTGACCGGCATGCTGGTCAGCGCGTTTGCGCTGCGCGCGGTCGCGGAGGTCTGACATGGCCCAACTCGGCTGGCTCGGCATCTTTCGTCTCGGTCTGGTCCAGACCGCGCTCGGCGCCATCGTGGTGCTGACCACGTCGACGCTGAATCGCGTCATGGTGGTCGAGTTGGCGCTGCCGGCAATGCTGCCGGGTGTGCTGGTCGCGCTGCACTACATGGTGCAGATGCTGCGCCCGCGCATGGGGCATGGCTCGGATGTCGGCGGGCGGCGCACACCCTGGATCATCGGTGGCATGGCGGTGCTCGCTGTTGGCGGCACGCTGGCCGCAGTCGCGACGGCCTGGATGGCGACCGAACAGGTGGCCGGCGTCGTGCTGGCGGTCTTTGCCTTCCTGCTGATCGGTGCCGGCGTCGGCTCGGCCGGCACGTCGCTGCTGGTGCTGCTCGCCAAGCGGGTCGATCCGACCCGTCGCGCCGCCGCGGCAACCGTGGTGTGGATGATGATGATCCTCGGTTTCGCACTGACGGCCGGCATTACCGGAAAACTGCTCGATCCCTTCACCACGCTGCGACTGGTGCAGGTCGTCGCAGCCACTTCGCTGATCGCCTTCGTCGTCGCGCTGCTGGCGGTACGCGGTGTCGAAGGCCGCCCGGAAGCATCCCGCGATGCGGCGTCACCCGACCCGACCGCTGCATCGTCCCGAAACCCCGAACTGTCCAGCACCCCCGGAAGCTCCACCCAAAGAACCCCATTTCGCGCTGCGCTCGCCCAGGTCTGGGGCGAGTCGCAAGCGCGTCTTTTTACGATATTCGTATTCGTATCGATGCTGGCCTACAGCGCGCAGGATCTGATACTCGAACCCTTCGCAGGAACGGTGTTCGGCTACACGCCCGGTGAATCCACCCAGCTCGCCGGGTTGCAGCATGGCGGCGTGTTCGCCGGCATGTTGCTGGTCGCCCTGATGGGCAGCGTATTCGGCGGTCGGCAGATCGGTTCGCTGAAGGTATGGACCGTCGGCGGCTGCATCGCTTCGGCGCTTGCGCTGTTCGGTCTGGCGGCCGGTGGTTTCATGAATGGCGCCTGGCCGCTGCGCGAAACGGTGTTTGCACTCGGCGTGGCCAATGGCGCCTTCGCCGTCGCCGCGATCGCGTCGATGATGAGTCTGGCTGGCGCCGGCGGTGCCGGACGCGAAGGCGTGCGAATGGGTCTGTGGGGGGCCGCGCAGGCGATCGCATTCGGCCTCGGCGGCTTTGCCGGCACCGTGGCGATCGACGTCACGCGCGCGTTCATCGAATCTCCGGGTTTTGCCTACGCGCTGGTGTTTGCCTGCGAAGGCGTGCTGTTCGTCGTATCTGCCGTCATGGCGCTGCGCATCGTCGCTGCGCCAGCGAGGCGTGCGGCGCGTGATCCTCTGGTGGCAGAACCGCCATTCATGTCCGGTATCGAAGGGAAGGCTTAGTCATGGCAAGCATGGAAAGTTTCGACGTGGTGGTGGTGGGCGGCGGACCTGCAGGTTCGACCGCAGCGACCGATCTCGCTCGTCTGGGTCACACGGTGCTGCTGCTCGATCGCGCCGGGCGCATCAAGCCCTGCGGCGGGGCGATTCCGCCGCGTCTGATCGAGGAATTCGCGATTCCCGACGAGCAACTGGTCGCCAAGGCGCGATCGGCGCGGATGATTTCGCCGTCAGGGCGCAAAGCTGACATGCCGATCGAGGGTGGATTTGTCGGCATGGTCGATCGCGAGCAGTTCGACGAATACCTGCGTTGCCGCGCCAGTCTGGCCGGTGCGCACCGCCGGACAGGCACTTTCGACCGGGTCGCACGCGACGACGACGGCCGGGCCATCGTTCATTTCCGCAGCGATGAGGCAGAAGGCGAAACGGTGGGGGTGCGTGCCCGCGCCATCATCGGCGCCGACGGCGCATTGTCTGCCGTCGGCCGCCAGTGCGTGCCCGGTGCCGACGAGGTGCCGTGCGTGTACGCGTATCACGAAATCGTCCGTTCGCCGAAGCAGGACTTCGACGGCAGCCGCTGCGACGTGTATTACCAGGGCCAGCTGTCGCCGGATTTCTACGGCTGGGTGTTTCCGCACGGTGACACGACCAGTATCGGCACCGGCACGGCGACCAAGGGCTTCTCGATCCGTCAGGGCACCACCGCGCTGCGTGAGGCAGCCGGTCTGGCCGGTGCCGAAACCATCCGCCGCGAAGGCGCCCCGATTCCGATGAAGCCGCTGCGCAAGTGGGACAACGGCCGCGATGTCGTGCTCGCAGGCGATGCAGCAGGCGTTGTGGCGCCGGCGTCCGGCGAGGGGCTGTATTACGCGATGACCGGCGGCCGGCTGGCTGCCGAAGCGGTCGACAGCTTTCTCGAAACAGGTGACGCGCGTGCGTTGGCAACGGCTCGCAAGCGTTTCATGAAGGCGCACGGCCGGGTGTTCATGATTCTCGGCATCATGCAGCGCTTCTGGTACGCCAGCGACAAGCGGCGCGAGCGCTTCGTCAGCATCTGTCGCGATCCGGACGTACAGCACCTGACGTGGCAGGCCTATATGCACAAGAAGCTGGTCAAGGCGAAGCCGATGGCGCATGCGCGCATCTTCTTCAAGGATCTGGCTCACTTGTGCGGCATCGTATCGCCGTGAACACGATCGCCGCCCCGCGCTGGCCGCCGGTGGTTGCGGCTGCTGTGGCGGCATTGCTGGTGGCCGGTCTGGGCGCGGCTGCAACCGATCTGAGCCCGTGGTACGAAGCCTTGCGCAAGCCGGCCTGGCAGCCGCCTGCCTGGCTGTTCGGCCCTGCCTGGACGCTGATTTTCGGTCTGGCCGCGATGGCGGGTGTGCTGGGATGGGTGCACGCACCCCACGCCAGTGCGCGGCGCCGGATGCTTTACCTGTTTGCGCTCAATGGCGGGCTCAATGTGTTGTGGAGCGCGCTGTTCTTCCATTTCAAGCGGCCCGACTGGGCGTTGTATGAAGTCGGCCTGCTCTGGCTGTCGGTGGCCTGGCTGGCGCTGCATCTCCACGCGTCGTCACACACGGCGGCCCGCCTTTTGTTGCCTTACCTCGCGTGGGTGGCATTCGCGGCAGCACTCAACTTTGCGGTGGTCGATCTGAATGCGCCATTCGTGGCAAATTGACCGGATCAATATCGATGTTTTCGATCGTTCATACACTCTGACATGTATTTTTTGATGAGTTACCGTAGCATACGAGGATGTGGTTTGACGAAGTAAGGGGCACCGTCTTGTCGGACATGACATCAGGCCGCCGGGCAGGCTGCGCAATGGCGCGCGCCGCATGCGGAAAACGCTGATGCAGTGTGCGGGTGTTTCTGTGCAGACTTCTGCAACCCGTCGATGTGACATGCCGTGCCCCCCGGTAGGCGCCGGGTTTTGCAATTCAAGCAGGTTCGCACGCTGTGCTTTGCGACTGCGTTCATCCGGTTCTGTACTATGAACAAGCTACCGAACGACCCGGGCGATCTGAGCGCATTCTCGGAGGTCGCCCCCGAACTGGCCGACATGCTGGTGTCGGTCACCAGTGACATCGCGCTCGTACTCGACGACAAGGGTTTCATCCGCAGCGTGGCGCTGGGCGGTGCGGAACCTGTCAGCGCGACCGCCAGCGAGTGGCTGGGCCGTCAGCTGGTGGATACAGTGACGCGCGACACCCGTCGCAAGGTCGAGGAATTGTTGCGCGAAGCCAATGTGGCCGGCGTGTCGCGCACGCGGCACATCAATCATCCTTCCGCTGCCGGTGCCGACATTCCGGTTGCCTACACGGCAGTGCGGCTCGGCCAGTCCGGCCCGCTGCTGGTCGCCGGGCGTGACCTGCGCGCGGTATCGGTCATGCAGCAACGCCTGGTCGACGCGCAGCAGTCGATGGAACGCGACTACTGGCGCATGCGCCAGGCGGAAACCCGCTATCGCCTGCTGTTCCAGATCGCAACCGACGCGGTCCTGATCATCGACGCCGACACCTTGCACGTGATCGACGCCAACCGCGCTGCGGCGCGCATGTTCGGATGCTCGGTGTAGGACATGCCGGGACGTCAGGCCACCGACGGGGTCGCGCCGGCGTCGCTCGGCGCGCTGGAAGAACTGCTCGGCACGGTACGCGTGTCGGGTCGCCCGGGCGAAGCCCATGTCACCCTTTCGGGACTTGGTGGCGCCATCCATGTATGGGTATCGCCGTTGCGTGGCGAAGGACAGAGCCTGCTACTGCTGCGTGCCACGCCCGATGGCAGTTCGCCGCTGACCGCACCCGACGACCCGTTGCTGCCGGAACTGATGCGCCTCACCCCGGACGCCATCGTGTTCACGAACGAACAGGGCATGTTGCTGAGCATGAACGCTGCGTTCGCCGAGCTGGTCAAGATTTCGGCTGACAGGGGTGTGCAGGGTCGTTCGCTCGGCGACTGGCTGGAACGCGACGGCGGTGGGTTCACGAATCTTCTCGCCAGCGTATGCCGCTCAGGCGTAAAACGCATGGGTGCGCGCCTGTGGGACGAGAAGGGCATGTCCACGGATATTGAACTGTCGGCCGTCTTGATCCATAACGGAGATTCGAACAGTATCGGTTTCATCATTCGCGCGGTGCAGCCGCGTGGCCCGGGTGCGCCGCACGCGGGCAGCGTGCACTGAACACCGCCCAGCCCGCGGTGGCGGGAGATCAGTGTTGAACGATCCGACATTCAGCCCGGCTTTCGGTCAGGCTGACCTGACCAATTGCGAACGCGAGCTCATCCACCTGGCCGGATCGATCCAGCCGCACGGTGTGCTGCTGGTCGTCCGCCGTGCGGATGGCCTGATTGTCCAGGCGAGCGACAACGTTGCCCGCTGGCTGGGCGTGGCCCACGATCAGCTGCTCGGCCGCACGCTCGATGCGCTGGGCGGCTCGCTTGCCCGGCGTGTCACCGAACTGGCGGACACGCTCGTTGCGGATGAACTGACCGCCTTTCACTGCGATATCGGTGGCACGGATTCGACTGCCGGGAGCGTGTTCGAGGGCATGGCACACCTCGGTCAGTCGGACACGGTAATCGTCGAACTGGAATCCGCCGAATCCGGTACCGAATCGATCGACCAGGAAGCGCAGACTCTGCTCGCGTCGTCGGTGCGGCGCTTCAGCGAGGCGCTCAGCATCGCCGCGTTGTCCGATGCCGTTGTTCAGTCGGTCCGCGACCTGACCGGGTACGACCGCGTGATGGTGTATCGCTTCGACGACGAGGGCCACGGCGAAATCGTCGCCGAGGCGCGTGAGGCGAAGCTTGATTCCCTGCTCGGCCACCGCTATCCGGCTACCGACATCCCTCAGCGGGCGCGCGAGCTCTATGTTCGCAACAGGGTGCGTGTGCTCGTCGATGCCAGCTACAAGCCGGCGGCCATACTGCCGCGCTGCCTGCCGGAAACCGGCGAAGAGCTCGACATGTCGAGTTGCCATCTGCGCAGCATGTCGCCGCTGCACATCCAGTATCTGCAGAACATGGGCGTGACCGCCACCCTCGTGGTGTCGCTCGTGCGCGAGGGCAAGCTGTGGGGGCTGATCGCCTGTCATCACTACTCGCCGCGGCACATCCGCTATGCGCAGCGTGCGGCGGTCGACCTGCTGGCCGAAGTGGTGTCCACCCGGATTGCCGCGATCGAGAACTACGTGCGCACCCAGGTCGATGTAATGGTGCGCAGCCTCGAACTGCGCCTGATCGAAGCCACCTCGACCGAAGGCGACTGGCGCCTTGCGCTGGTGCGCAACCCGCGCACCTTGCTGCAACCGCTCGATGCGAGTGGGGCCGCACTGTTCCATGAAGGTGAATTGCTGACTGTGGGCGACGTGCCGTCGACCGCCGAATTGCGTGCGCTGGCGCGCTGGGTTGCCGGCGAAATGCAACAGTCGCTGTTCAGCTGCGCGTCGGTCGCCCGCGTGCATCCGCCGCTGGCATGCCTGGCACCCGTGGTATGCGGTGTGCTTGCGATCGAACTGTCGTCGTCCGGCCAGGACTTCCTGATGTGGTTCCGGCGTGAACAGTCGGCCACGATCATCTGGGCGGGCGATCCCGCAAAACCCTTCGTCGACAACGATCCGCTCACGCTGTCGCCCCGGCGCTCCTTTGCCGCCTGGTCGGAAATCGTGCGCGGTACAGCGGCCTCGTGGAGCCGCGCCGATCTTGCACTTGCGCGTGCCATCGGTACGACGCTGCGCGACGTCATCCTGCAGACACAGGCCGTGAGCCTGTTGATCGCGCAGCACCAGCTCGATCGCTTCCGCGGTGCCGTAGAGACGTCGGACGAGCCGGTTCTGGTGGCGAATGCGCAGGGGCGCGTGCTGTTCCAGAGTGTGGCCTTCGCTGCGCTGTTCAATACCTCGCCGCCTCGCGTACGCGCACTCGACGACATGTGCGACCTGTTCGTCGTACCGGCCCAGGTGCGCGAAGTGATCGGCAACCTCATTCGCGAGCGCGACTCCTGGCGCGGCGAATGGCGACTGCGCGCCGGCGCGGGCCAGACCGTGGCGCTCGGGGTCAGGGCGGACACGATTCCCGGCGCCGGTGGATCGGTGCTGGGCTACATCATCATCTTCACCGACCTGACCGACACCAAGCGCACGGAAGCCGCGCGGCGGCATCTCGAACAGTCGCTCAGTGAAGCCGGACGTGCCGGCATCGGCCTTGATCCGGCGATGCCGCTGCGGCGTGAGCCCGATGAGGTGGTGGGCGCCATTCTGGCCAATGCGAGTGTCGCTGCCATGGAGCTGACCGACACCGCCGCTTCGATGCCGGTGGCGACGCTCATCGAGGAACTGGAAGCCTCTGCGACGCGCGCCGCCGCGCTGTACGGCAAGTTGCGCGCCTTCACGCGCGAGCACGGATAGTCCGGTCGGCGAACAACGCGGCTTAGCCGGGCATCGCCGCAGCCAGTTCGTCGAACATCGCGATGTGTCGCCGGAACCCGGATTGCGCCTCGGCGACCAGTGCGTCGATCCGCGCCGCATCCTGTGGCAGCGTGTCGAGTCCGTCGCGGTAGCGACGGATCAGACTGCCCACTTCGCCGTCGAACGCGTAAAAGCGCGTGCCCCGGCCATCCTGCAGCTGCAGTGCTCCGGACACAACACGCCCGAGCACCTGACCGCCGTGCAGATCTCCCAGATGGCGCACATAGGAGTGCGAGGCGAGCAGCGCTGGCTGTTCGACCGACAACGCCTTCAGGCGGGCCGCGTATTCGATCGCCGCTTTGGTGGGCAGGATGTCGTCTGACCAGCTGCTGCCATGCAGCGCGCACAGGTCATCGTGCAGCGCCGCGGTGCGCGGCAGTTCAGGCAGGCACAGCGGTGCAATGTCCGGTCGTCCGGCGTGCAGCGCGAGCCCGCTTTCGAGCGCGTCGTAGATCAGGTGAAGGCTGCGCAGCAGACTGCAGTAGGCGCGCGTCTCGATGCGGCCCTGCAGCAGCCGGGCCATCAGGCCGCTGCGTTCCGCATGCCGATGCAGCGGCGCGGTTTCAGTACGCAGGCGCGCTGCGAGACCTGCGGTGATGGAAGCTCCATGCATCCGGAAATGATAACGTGCGCGGCCGGCACAGTTGCGGAGGAAAAATGGCGGAGTGGATGTCCGATGGACGATTGATCGATCTGATCGTGGTGCTCGTGCTGATCGAGTGGCTGGCGTTCGCCGCCTGGCATCGCCACACCGGCAAGGGCTTGTCGGGCGGAAAGCTGCTGCCCAATCTCGCAGCCGGGCTGTGCCTGATGCTGGCGCTGCGCGCGGCATTGACCGACGCGTCGTGGATGTGGGTTGCGCTGTTCGTCGCGCTGTCAGGCGTGGCGCATGTCGCCGATCTGTGGTGCCGCTGGCCACGCCGGTCGGTCTGACCCGCGTGGCCGGCCTTTGGGTGCGACGGCCGGCGGGTGCCGGGCTGTCGCGGTCGGCTTACTCCTTGCCGACCTGCCAGACTTCGACCGCCTGCGACACGATGGCGCCGCTCTCGGTATCGACTTCCAGCTTCACTTCCTTGCCGTCCGCGGTCTTGATGTCGAATTCGTAGGACGCCTTGCCGTCCGGTTCGATCTCGTACTCGACTTCGACGATTTCGCCCGGCACCTTCTTCAGCGCGATTTCGCGTGCTTGCGCTTCGGTCACCTTGGCGCCCGAGAACTTCGCGTGGTCCTTGGTCACTTCCTCTTCGACTTCGACGATCTTGCCGGTCTTGCCGCTGCACTCGACGTCCCATGCCTTGCCGTCGGCGGTTTCGATGTCGAACTCGTACACGTGGCCTTCGCCTTCTTCCTTCTTCAACTCGACCTTGACGATGTTGCCGTCCTTGGCTTTCAGGGCAGCCTTCATGCATTTTTCAAAACCGGCGGCGGTTTTCGGCATGTCCGCGGCCTGGGTGATGCCGGCAAAGGCCAGCAGGGCGACGGCGAGTGCAGTCAGTTTCATGGTTTTCTCCTGAAGGATGGGTAAAGCCGGTCAGCATGTTGCGCTGCGACAATCGGAGTTTACCCACGGCCGGGAGGAATTCCCGGAGGCGTGGCGAAAATGGAAAAAATCCCGTAAAAAACGGGAAAGTTTCCCTGTATCAAAGAGGCTGATGTGGTCCATCAGTCGCTGTTGCGAAGCAGCAATCAATCGTGGCCGCGACCGTTGCCCTTGCCGTGACCGTGAGAGCCCTTGTCGGGTTTGCCGCCACGGCGGTCGTCATCATGGTCGTGACGATCCCCACGCCGGTCGTCATGGCGCGATGCGCCGCCGCGATTGCGTTCCCGCTCCTGGTAGCGCGGCACATAAACCGTGTTGTACCAGCTGTCCTGCACGAAATAAACCGGCCGGCCGCAGGCATCGTAGCGACCGCAGTGCTTGCGCCAGTTCTTTGCATGGCCCGGCGGAACATGCATGTAAACCGGCGGTGCAACCGCCGGTCCGCGCACGATGATCCGGGGCTCGGCGTAGATCAGACGCGGTCTCGGAAAGTCGCCGATATCGATATGGCCGTAGAAGCCCGGCTGTCCGATCGTGACCGACACGCCGACATCGGTCGCCCGGGCGGATGTGGCCGAAACCGCGAGTGCGGCAGCCAGCAATAACGTTTTCATGATGTGCAACTCCTTTTGTGATCGTGCTCTGTCAACGATCGTGCCGTCGCAAGGGCTGGCCGGCTTTTGTTAATCGCCTGCTTCGATTCGTAACCGAAGCGCGTACGCGGCTCGCGCGCTATGAGTACAGTGTGTTGTGTGCGCTCGCCGCAGGCTGTAGGACAAGATGAGGACGCCGTGCAACGCGCACTGACGCTGCAACCCGCAACACTTCGATACCTTTGCGCCAAAGTGTGTATCGGGCGCAAGTGTTGAATTTGTCGCTCATTGCTTCAGGCCCGAAGTCCGTACTCTCGGTTCATGCAGATTACGGATCAGAGGCTTTCATGAAACAACCGCTCATCAACACCCTTCGCACCTCGCTGGCCCTCGCGCTGATGGCTGCGCTGCCGGCACAGGCTGAACCCATTCTGGTTACCGGCTGGGCGTCGCCCGGGCCGACGGCCGTGGTCCGGATTACCAACACCGTTCCGGCCATCGATTCGCGGGTGTATGCCGGTGCGTTCGCGACGACCGAAAGCGGCAGCAATACGTTCGCGTCGTGGTGCATCGACATCTTCCAGCGCACACAGATCGGCACCACTGTGACCAATTTTTCGCAGGTCACCGGTGAAGCCTACTTCGGCACCCAGGCCACACGTTTCGACCAGCTCGGTCAGCTGGCGACGCTGGCCTACGCCGATGCGCTGAGCAGCGTCACCCACGCAGCGGCCTTCCAGCTCGCGATCTGGGAAATCACCAACGAAACCAGCGGTACGCTCAATGTCGGCGGCGGCAGCTTCAAGGCATCCAATGCCAATGACGCCATGGTGCTCGCACAAAGCTGGCTCGATGCATTGCCCGATGAGTCGCTCTACGGCTTCAACGTATGGGCGAGCAGCACCCACCAGGATCTGGTCGTGTTCGCAGCGCTTCCGCCGCGACTGCCGCAGCCCGCGCAGGGCGTTCCCGAACCGGGCAGTCTGGCGCTGGCCGCGCTGGGTTTCGGTGCGCTGTTTGCCGCCCGCCGTCGCAGGTCGTTCAGCGCTGCCGTCTGAAGCTGAACTGCGCCAGCGCGCGGGCGGTGTGCGAATGCTTGACGTGCGCCGCCTGCGCGACCAGCGCCTCCGGTGAGCCGGCGGTCACCACCTGACCGCCGCCGCCGCCGCCTTCCGGACCGAGGTCGATGATCCAGTCGGCTTCGGCCATCAGATCCAGGTCGTGTTCGATCACCACCACGCTGTGACCGGCATCGACCAGCCGGTGCAGCACCCCGATCAGTTTCGCGATATCGGCCATGTGCAGGCCGGTCGTCGGTTCGTCCAGCACATACAGCGTGTGCGGGTTGCCGCGCCCGCGCCGGGCGTTCGCCGGGTCCGTGGCATCGGCGGGTGACTTGGCCAGTTCCGTCACAAGCTTCATGCGCTGCGCCTCGCCGCCGGACAGCGTCGGGCTGTGCTGACCCAGCGTCAGATAGCCCAGCCCCACCTCCTGCATCAGCCTGAGCGTGGCCGACAGCGTGCGGTGCGCGGCAAAGAAATCCACCGCTTCGTCCACACTCATCGCCAGCACATCGGAAATCGACTTGCCGCGCCAGATGACCGCGCGCGTTTCGCTGTTGAAGCGCGCGCCGCCGCAGGCTTCGCATGGCACCCGCACGTCGGGCAGGAAGGACATTTCGATCTGGCGCAGTCCCTGGCCTTCGCACAGCGTGCACCGGCCGGGGCCGGTGTTGAATGAAAAGCGCGCGGCCGTGAAGCCGCGCTCGCGCGCATCCTGAGTTTCGGCGTAGATCCTGCGGATGCCGTCCCAGAAGCCGATGTAGGTCGCCGGGCAGGAACGCGGCGTCTTGCCGATGGGTGTCTGGTCCACCTCCAGCACGCGGCCGAGCGCGCCCCAGCCCTCGATGTCCGCGCAGCCGATGCAGTGGCCGTCGTGGCCGGCCAGTTTCGCCGCCACATTGTCGCGCAGCACGTCGCGCGCGAGCGACGACTTGCCGGACCCTGACACACCCGTCATCACGACCAGCCGGCCCAGCGGCACGCGCACGTCCATGCCCTTGAGGTTGTGCAGCGTCGCTGCACGTACGACGAGCGAAGGCGTGTCGTCATCGACCGGACGCCGCGGCACGAAGCTGTGCGGCAGCGGGCGCGCGAGATACTGGCCGGTGATCGATTTCGGCTGCTGCGCGAGCACCGATGAATGGCCCTGCGCGATCACTTCTCCGCCCAGCCGGCCGGCGCCCGGCCCGAGGTCTATGACGTGATCGGCGCGCAGGATCGTGTCTTCGTCGTGTTCGACCACCAGCAGCGTGTTGCCCTTGTCGCGCAGCTTCACCAGCGTGTCCAGCAGCACCTGGTTGTCGCGCGGGTGCAGGCCGATGGTCGGTTCATCGAGCACGTAACACACGCCGCGCAGGTTCGAGCCGAGCTGGGCGGCCAGCCGGATGCGCTGTGCTTCGCCGCCGGACAGCGTGGGTGCGGCACGGTCCAGCGACAGATAACCCAGGCCGACTTCGCCCAGGAAACGCAGCCGGCTGTTCAGTTCACTGACCACATCGCGCGCAATGTCGGCGTCCCGTCCCGCCAGCGTCCAGTGGCCGATCGCCGCCGACAAGGTGCTGACAGGCTGCGCCGTGAGCTGCGCGATCGACTGGCCGAACAGCTTCACATGGCGCGCCACCGGGTTCAGCCGTTCGCCGTCGCAGGCCGGACAGGCTTCCGGTTCGTCCTGCTGCCACTCGTTCCAGGTCGCTTCTTCGCCCGTCTGCTCGGCGTCGAAACCGGTCAGCTTCAGCCCGGTGCCCATGCACTTCGCACACCAGCCATGCTTCGAATTGAACGAGAACAGCCGCGGGTCGAGTTCCGCGAAACCGGTGCCGCAGCTCGGGCAGGCACGCTGGGTCGAATACACCTCGACGGTCGGTGCCGGCGCGTCCGGCTCGCCCAGTCGGTCCAGCGGCGCCAGCAGGTGCAGCACGCCCTTGCCGTGTTCGAGCGACTGGCGCACCGCGTCGCGCAGCGTCTTTTCGTCGCGCTCGCTGACCACGAAGTCGCGGATCGGCAGTTCTATCGTGTGTTCCTTGAAGCGATCCAGCCGCGGCCAGGGCGAGGTCGGCAGGAATTCGCCATCCACCCTCAGGTGGGTGTGGCCGTGTGATTTCGCCCAGCGCGCCAGTTCGGTGTAGTAACCCTTGCGGCTGATCACCAGCGGCGCCAGCAGGCCGATGTGCTGGCCGCGCCGCTCGCGCAGGATGCGCGCCACCATGGCGTCCTCGGACTGCGGCGCGATCGCGCAGCCGCAGTCCGGGCAGTGCTGCACGCCCAGCTTCACGTACATCAGGCGCAGGAAGTGATAGATCTCGGTCTGCGTCGCCACCGTGCTCTTGCGCCCGCCGCGGCTGGTGCGCTGGGCGATCGCCACGGCCGGCGGAATGCCGAATACGCCGTCGACGTCCGGCTTGCTTTCCGGCTGCACGAACTGGCGCGCGTAGGCATTCAGCGATTCGAGATAGCGACGCTGGCCTTCGCCGAAAACGATGTCGAAGGCCAGCGTGGACTTGCCCGAGCCGGACACGCCGGTCACCACGGTGAAGCGGTCGCGCGGAATGTCGACTTCGATGTTCTTCAGATTGTGCTCGCGCGCGCGATGAACAACGATGCTGTGGGCGGCACGGGCGCGCAGGGCGCTGTGCGCGGCATCGGTCGGGTTGATCATCGGCACATCGCGCACGCCGGGCCCGAAGGTGTCGGTGATGCGATATTCGGCGAGCGCCCGCCCGGTGTGCGAGGCGGCGCAGGAGACGATCTGCGCCGGCGTGCCTTCGAACACGAGCTGGCCGCCGTCCTCGCCGGCCTCCGGGCCGAGGTCGATCAACCAGTCGGCGGCGGCGATCACGTCCAGATTGTGTTCGATCACCAGCACCGTGTGGCCGGCATCCAGCAGTTTCGAGAAGGCGCCGAGCAGTCGCGCGATGTCATCGAAGTGCAGGCCGGTGGTCGGCTCGTCGAGCAGGAACAGCTTGCTGCCCGCGGCCTTGTTCTTCTTCGTCGTCGCGGCCTCGGCGAGGAAGCCGGCCAGCTTCAGCCGCTGCGCCTCACCGCCGGACAGCGTCGGCACCGGTTGGCCCAGCGTCACGTAGTCGAGGCCGACATCGACCAGCGCCTGCAGGCCGGCCATCGCGCTGTCCGCGTAGCGACGGAGTTTGGGTTCAAGGTCGGCGAGGTCGCGCAGCCAGTCCAGCGCATCGTGCACCGTCATCGCCAGCAGGTCGGAAATGCTGCGGCCGTCGAGCGTGATTTCGCGCACCTCGGCGCGGTAGCGCGTGCCGTTGCAGTCGGCGCAGCGCAGATACACGTCGGACAGGAACTGCATTTCGACGTGCTCGAAGCCGGTGCCGCCGCAGGTCGCGCAGCGCCCCTTGCCGGCGTTGAACGAGAAGGTGCCTGCGGTATAGCCGCGCTGCTTCGCCTCGGCCTGCAGTGCGAACAGTTCGCGCATCGGGTCGAAGGCGCCCACGTGCGTGACCGGATTCGAGCGCGCGCTCTTGCCGATGGCGGACTGGTCCACCATCACCACGTCGGCGATCTGTCCGACCCCTTCCAGCGCGTCGTGCTCGCCCGCGCTTTCGGTCGGCCGGCCGAAGTGCTTCAGCAGCGCCGGATACAGCACATCCTGGATCAGCGTGGACTTGCCCGAACCGGATACGCCAGTCACGGCGACCAGATGGCCGAGCGGGATCGCAATGTCGATCCGCTTCAGGTTGTGCGCCCGGGCGCCGACCAGCCTGAGCGTCGGGCCGGTGGTCTTCACCGCCCGCCGGGTGGTGAGCGCGGCATCGACCGTGCGGCGGCCGGCAAGGTAATCGGCGGTCAGCGTGTTGGCGGTCGCGATACCGGCCGGCGGGCCGTCGAACACCACTTCGCCGCCGCGCGAGCCGGCGCCCGGGCCGATGTCGAGCAGGCGGTCGGCGTGGCGCATGATCTGCGGATCGTGCTCGACCACGACCAGCGTGTTGCCGGCGTCCTTCAGGCGCCTCATCACGCCGATCACGCGTTCCATGTCGCGCGGGTGCAGGCCGATCGACGGCTCGTCGAGCACGAACAGCGTATTCACCAGCGAAGTGCCGAGTGCCGTCGTGAGGTTGATGCGCTGCACCTCGCCGCCGGACAGCGTGCGCGACTGGCGGTCGAGATTCAGGTAGCCGAGCCCGACGGTGCACAGATAGCCGAGCCGGGTGCGGATTTCCGCCAGCAGCTCTGCGGTCGCGGTATCGAGCGGCGGTGGCAGCTGCAGCGCATCCATCATCGCGCGCAGCCGGGAGGCCGGCCACTGCATCACGTCGTGGATGCCGTGCCCTTCGATCTTCCACAGCGCGGCGTCGGGCTTGAGCCGGCTGCCGCCGCAGGCGGTGCACGGGGTGTAGGCGCGGTAGCGCGACAGCAACACCCGGATGTGCATCTTGTAGGCCTTGGTTTCCAGCCACTCGAAGAAATGGCGCACGCCGTACCAGGTGCCCGGCCACGACTTCTGCCAGGTCTTCCACTTCACATCGCCTTCGAGCACCCAGCGGCGATGTTCGGCGCTCAGTTCGGCGAACGGCACGTCCATCGGCACGCCGTGTTTCGCCGCCATCTTTTCCAGGTCGGTCTGGCATTCGTTGTACGACTCGGTCTGCCACGGCTTGATCGCGCCACCGGCGAGCGTCTTGCGCTCGTCCGGAACGACCAGTCCGAAGTCGATCCCGATGACGCGCCCGAAACCACGGCAGGTTTCACAGGCGCCGAGCGGCGAGTTGAACGAGAAGTGCGCCGGCAGCGCCGGGCTGTAGGCGATGTCGCAGTCGGCGCAGTGCAGGCGGTTGGAGAACGCCCAGCGCGCGGCGGTGGCACCTTCGGCATCGAGCACCTGTACATGCATGACGCCCTGACCGAGTCGCAGAGCGGCTTCGACCGCCTCGGCCGCGCGCGCACCTGCGGCGCTCGCCGCGCGAAAGCGGTCCTGCACCACCTGCAGCGTGCTGCCGTCGCGCGCGTGAATGCGCGTGTAGCCCTGACGCTCCAGCCAGCCCTGGATTTCCGCGTCGCTGAAATTGTCCGGCACGGCGACCGGTGCGGTGATCACCAGGCGCGGGTCGCCCGCTTCGGCCGCGCGGGCGGCGATCTGCCGCGCGATGTCGTCGGCCGACTGTTCATGTACCGGCTGGCCGCAGCCGCGGCAGTGCAATGTGGCGATGCGCGCGAACAGCAGCTTCAGGTGATCGTTCAGTTCGGTCATCGTGCCGACCGTCGAACGCGACGTGCGCACCTGGTTGCTCTGGTCGATGGCGATGGCCGGTGGCACGCCGGAGATCGAATCGACCTGCGGCGCATCCATGCGGTCGAGGAACTGGCGCGCGTACGGCGAGAAGGTTTCGACGTAGCGCCGCTGGCCTTCGGCGTACAGCGTGTCGAACACCAGCGAGGACTTGCCGGAACCGGATACGCCGGTCACCACGGTCAGCAGGCCGAGCGGGAAATCGACGTCGATGTTCTTCAGGTTGTTCTGCCGCACACCGCGCAGGCGGATGGCGTCGTTCGGCGCGAGGCCGACGGGTCGATAACTTGGGTGCGTCACGGGCGGGCGGTCTGGCGGAAGAGGTTTTCAGGTTGAAGGGTATCAGCGCTCGGGGCAGCGCAGCAGCCGCGCGTCTGCGTCAGTGGCTCACGGACGCAGGAAAGCCGGCAGTCGGTCCGCGTCGCCCTTCCAGAACGGCATTTTTTTCGCCGCTTCGATGTCGGCGTCCAGCCATTCGACCGGAATAGCGTAGCGCTTCTCGCCCGGCGTGCTGGAGATGAAGGCGAGCAGGCCGATCAGTTCGCCTTCGTTGTTGAACAGTCCGCCGCCGCTGTCGCCGACCACGAAGGGCACGCTGGTTTCGATCACCGCGCCGCCATCCATCGGGTGCACAGCGCTCACTTCACCGATCATCAGGCGGACGTCGTTGCCGTAGGCGCCGCTGAAGGCCAGCAGGCGGTCACCGGTCTTCAGGTCGGTACTGCGCGCAAGTTTCGCCGCCGGGGCCGCGAGGCCGGGTGCGGCCAGCACGCACAGATCGCGTGCGCGGTCCTGCCGGGCGAGCGTGGCCGGTGAAGCAACGTACTTGTAGCTCACCTTGATTTCGGTTGCGCCCTCGACCACGTGGCAGGCGGTCGCCACGCGTTCACCCGGCAGCACGACGCCGCTGCCGACCGACACCGACCCGTCGGGCTGAGTGGCCAGTATGCGCATTGTGGTCTGGATGGCCGTGGCGATGCCCTGGGCCAAAGCCCCCGTGCTGCATGTCAGGCAGGCGAGAAGGATGATCAGAATCTTCATGGCAACTCCACTGGGTTCGGTGTGTCTCGGACTTGAGGGGCTGCGCTTGGTTGCACCGGGGTGGCATTCTGTGCCGTACAGAATGGTATGGTCGGAGCGGATTTCAGTTCGGGAGAGCAGGCATGCGGATGTCGATCAATGTCCAGATTCTGGTGGGCGCAGCCGCAGGCGTGGCGCTCGGCATGCTGCTGGGCGCGCTGCCGGCGGATGCGGCACTGCGCGTGCAGGGGCTGTACGTCGCGTCGCTCGTCGGCGGGCTGTTCATCGCATTGCTGAAGATGGTGCTGGTACCGCTGGTGTTCGCGTCCATCGTGGTCGGCATTGCCGGCCTGCGCAGGCAGCAGAACATGCAGTGCGTGTGGGTGACCACCTTGCTGTTCTATGGGGCCACACTCGCCATTGCAGTGTTGCTGGGGCTGCTGGCGGCCAACATCTTCCGGCCCGGCGCCGACATGCAGGTTGAAATGTTCGCCGATGCGATGGCGGCCTTCGAAGCGAAGCGGCTGCCGTTTCCGGAGTTCCTGACGCAATTCGTCACCGGCCTGTTCCAGAATCCATTTGCCTCGCTGGCCCAGGGGGCGATCGTGCCGCTGGTGGTGTTTGCATTGATCCTCGGCGTGGCGCTGGTGCAGGGTGGTGAGCGCTACGCGACGATCAACCGGCTGATGGAAGAGATGCTTGACCTGTCGCTGAAACTCGTCGGCTGGGTCATGGTGCTGGCACCGTATGGAGTCGCTGCGCTGCTCGCGCGCCTCATCGCCACGCAGGATGTGGCCCTGCTCGGCACCATGCCGACCTTCGTGCTGGTCGTGCTCGGCACCACGCTGTTCCACGGCGTTGTCGTGCTGCCCGGCCTGCTGTGGCTGATTGCCCGCGTCAGCCCGCTGGCGCTGTGGCGCGGCGGGCGCGAATCGCTGATCACCGCCTTTGCGACCAGTTCCAGCGCCGCCACCATGCCGATCACGCTGCGCGTGGTCGAGAAGAACTTCGGTGTGCGACCGGCCACGGCGGGTTTCGTGGTGCCGATCGGCACCACGATGAACATGGATGGTACGGCGCTGTACGAGGCGGCAGCGGCGCTGTTCATCGCCAACCTGGTCGGCATCGAACTGAGTCTGGGCCAGCAGGTCGTCGTGTGTTTCATGTCGATGCTGGCTGCCGTCGGTGCGCCCGGCATCCCGAGCGCCGGCATGGTGACGATGGCCATGGTGCTGCAGTCGGTCGGTCTGCCGGTGGAGGCGATCGCCATCCTGCTGCCGATCGACCGCCTGCTCGATGCGGTGCGCACGACGGTGAATGTTGAAGGCGACATCGTCGGCAGCATCGTCGTCGAAGCCCTCAACCCGCCGACGGCCGATGCAACGGCCGTGGTGCACCAGCAAACCCTGCCGACCCGGACCTGAGCGCATGTCGATGGATTCGCCTCCCGCCCCCGTCCCCAACCCCGAAACCCGGGTCGATGCTCCGGCATCGCGCCTGCGCATCGACCCGACGTTGCAGTTCATGCTGATGATCGGTGTCGCGGTGCTGGCAGCCGCGCTCGCCTATGCGCTCAGCAGCCCGCGCAATCCGCTCGCCTGGCAGTGGGGCGTACTGGCCGGCCTCGCCGGCTTCGGCGCAACCGCGATCGGTGCGGCACCGGCCCTGGGTCTTCGTTCGCTCGGTCAGCGGGGTGAGGACATCCTGCTCGGCTTCGGCGCCGGCATGATGCTGGCGGCTTCGTCGTTCTCGCTCATCCTGCCCGGGCTGGACGCGGGCGAGTCGCTGACCGGATCGCGCGCGCTGGGTGCGGCGGTGGTCGTCACCGGCATGGCGATCGGCGTCTGGCTGATGATGGTGCTCGACGCGCTGACGCCGCATGAGCATGCGCATTGCGGCACGTGCGGGCCGGAAACCCGCATGGGACGCGTGTGGCTGTTCGTCAACGCGATCGCGCTGCACAACCTGCCGGAAGGCATGGCGATGGGCGTGTCCTTCGCGCAGGCCGACATGTCAGTCGGGCTGCCGCTGTCGACCGCCATTGCGATTCAGGATATTCCGGAGGGCCTGGCCGTTGCGGTGGCACTGCGGGGGGTGGGCATGTCGCCGTGGAAGGCGGTGGGCATTGCAGCGCTGAGCGGTTTCATGGAGCCGCTCGGCGCGCTGATCGGTCTGGGTCTGTCGAGCAGCTTCGAACTGTTCTATCCGGGCGGCCTCGGGCTGGCTGCCGGCGCGATGATTTTCGTCGTGTCACACGAGGTGATACCGGAAACCCATCGCAACGGCCATCAACGGGCCGCCACGCTGGGGCTGATGGCCGGTTTCATGGTGATGATGGTGCTGGATACCACCCTGGGCTGACCCACTGCCGGCTCACTGCACCGTGCACGAGGCGTCCGCGTCGCTGCCCAGACCGGTGCTGCCGCCCAGCCCGCCCGGCCCGGGACGTGCCGCGGTAGACGACGGCAGGACCTTGTCCAGCCCGGGGTTCTCCGACAGCGTTGCCGGCGCGCTGTCCTTGCTCGATACGACACCAGCCTGACCGACCTCGAAGGTTTTGGATCCGGCATCGTTCTTCACTTCGATGCTGCCTTCCTCGACGTCGAACACCAGCGCCGGTTCGCCCGGCTTGCGGTCCTTGGCTTCTTCCAGCGCCTTGATGCAGGCCGGGTCTTCCTTTTCGGCTTCGTCGCACAGCAGCATGCCGAAGCGCGTGCCGCGGATGCCGATGGTCGCGGTGACCGTGCTGGCGCGGTAGCCTTCGCGGTTGCGTTTGCCGATGAGCCCGGTCACGGCGCGCAGGCCGCCCTTGAGCAGGCTGTACAGCAGGCTGTCCTTTTCCGGTTTGGCTTCGTCGAAGGCGAAGCCGTCGATCTTCACCTTGCTGCGCGGGCGCAGCGCCAGCGACGAGCCATCACCGAATTCGATCCGTGCCACCGTGCTCTTTTCGGTCGTGATCACGTCGCCGTTGTAGATCGACGAATCGCGTCCGAGGATGCGCGTCTTGTTGTCGGGCGTCTGCACGTACATCGTGCCCGACACATAGCTGACGCGACCGGCGGTGGGTACCGGCGTGGCCTGCGGATCTTCGGCCTGGGCCAACGGCACCATGACGAGTGCTGCGGCGAGCGTGCTGAGGTGACGTGCGTAAGACATGACAGGACTCCTTATCTGCACTGCAGACGGCTGGCGCTGAATTCGCGCAGCGGCTGTTCGAAAGTCGGGCCCGACGCGGTGACGATTTCGCTCAGCGCGTCGATGCCTGCGATGTTCACAATCGGCGCCGGCGTGAAGCTCGGGGTGGAAGGCAGTGCTATGCGCGGCGGCTGGAAAATTTCAGGCAGCAGCGTAGTGGTGATCACCTGCACTTCGGGTTGCGTGACGGCCGGCGCCGACGTCACCGCGAAGTTCACATTGATCTGCGCCGTTCCACTGCCCAGACTGAGCGTGAAGCGTGCCGAATCGTTGCCATTGAAGCCGGCGTTCGCCGTGTATTGCCACGCCGACTGCTGGCCATCCAGCACACCATTGTTTGGACCGC
Organism: Methyloversatilis sp. RAC08; assembly: GCF_001713355.1. Taxonomy (NCBI): domain Bacteria; kingdom Pseudomonadati; phylum Pseudomonadota; class Betaproteobacteria; order Nitrosomonadales; family Sterolibacteriaceae; genus Methyloversatilis; species Methyloversatilis sp. RAC08. The sequence goes on from NZ_CP016448.1 coordinate 2,665,754, forward strand.
TGGACAGCGTTGCACCGCTGCGCAGGCTGAACAACAGCGGCGTGCCCCCGGTCGCGGCAAACGTCTGATTGATGACCGGCGCCGACGTGGGCGAGAAGCTCAGCGTGCCGTTGCCACCGATGCGGTTGAAGATGTCCGGTGGCAGGTCGCCGCCCAGTTCCATCGTCGCGTTGTCGCCGATGACGAACAGACCGCCACCGCCGATGCCGCCGGTCAGGCCGAGATTGCCTGCACTGGCCTGCACGTTGCCGTCATTGACCAGGCGCACTGCGACGTTCGAAGTGCCGCCGCCCAGTGTGCCTTCCAGCGTACCGCGATTGACCAGGCTGCCGGTGCCGCCGACGCTGGTATTGCTGCCCAGTCCGAGCGACGCCCCGTCACTGACGATCAGTTGCGAACCGCCGTTCAGCGCGAGTTGCGTACCGGTGTCGAGCAGACCGGAGCCGCCGATGTTCAGCACGGCCCCGTTTAGCGCCAGGTTGCTGCCATCAAGCACCGTGTCGCCGCGTACCACGATGGCGCGCCCGTTGCCGCCGATCGAACCGGACGTCCAGATCAGGTCGTCGGTCATGGTCAGCGCGCCGTTGCCGCCGATGTTACCGGCGACACGCAGGTCGCCGAAGGTGGCGTTGCTGTTGAAATTGACCAAGGTGTTGCCGCTGACGCGCGTTTCGCCACCGACGTTGTAGCTGCCATTGACATTGAACACGCCGCCGGAGAAAGCGGTGAATTCGACGTCGCCGGGACCGGTGATCGACGAGCCCGGCCCGAAGTCGCGGAAGGCGTCGCGGAAGCGCAGCGTCGCGCCCGAATCGACCGAATAGGCGCCGCTGTCGGCACCCGGTCCGGCGGCATCGGTGTCATGAGCCAGTACCGACAATGTGCCGCTTTCGACATCGACCGAGCCGTTGTTGGCGAAGATCATGCCGCCACCGTTGCCGAACTCGAATGTCGCACCGCTATCGATGATGACGCTGCCGTTGTTGTTCAGGCGGGTGGTCGTCAGGTTGCCGACACTGCCGGACAGCACGTTCAACGTACCGTTGTTGGTGAACACGTTGCCGCTCATCGTGCCGCCGTTGTAGTTGAGCGTGCCGTTGTTGAGCAGGGCGTTGCCGAAGTTCAGGTTGCCGCCATCGAGGCTGAGCGTGCCGCCCGGCTGCACGGTGGTCGGTGCATTGAGTACGCCACCGGTCAGCGTCAGCGAATTCGCGTTGCCGATGGTCAGTCCGGCAACCGTGACGGTCGGGATCGCGTTCAGCACCACGTTCGCACCGCCGGCGAGCGTGATGAACACGAGGTCATTTACGCCGGGCAGCACATCGCCGGTCCAGTTTGCGGCATCGGTCCACAACTGGCTGCCGGCGCCACCGTCCCAGCAGATGCCGGTGGTGCAAGCGGTGTAGCCCAGACTCAATGAACTGCCGAGCGTGCGTGTCGTGAAGCCGGTCGGTGCCACCAGCTGAAGTGCGCCCGTGTCCAGCGTACCGCTTGCGGTGATGACAGGCAGTTGCATGCCTTCGACCGGAACCGCTGCGCCAAGCGACTGCACCTCGAGCACGCCATCCAGCAAAGTGTCGCCGCGTACGTCGAGCACATCGAACTGGTTGGTCGCGGTGCCTGCAAATTCCGCTTCGATACGTCCGGCAGCGGTCTGCGTGACGTTGCCGAGCACGGTCAGACGGCCGATCTGGTCGTCGCCACCCGGGCGCACGGTGCCGCTGTTGGTGAGTGTGCCGCCACCGACATCCAGCGTGCCGCTGCCTTCGATGACGCCGGTGTTGGTCAGTGCCGAGGCGGTGGTGATGGAGGCGCCGGCAGCAATATGCATGACGCCGCTCACGGTGCCGAGCGACGCAAGCTGCAGCGTGCCGGTTTCGCCGCGGTAGCTGCCGCCCTCGTCCACGAGGCGTGCCTGACTGGCGAAGCCACTGCTGCCGGTGCCGCCGGTCTTGGCCAGCGTGCCGCTGTTGTTGAAGGTGCCGCCGTTGCCGGAATTCTCGCTGACCACGCCATCGGACGCGAAGTTGAATCGGCCGGTGTTGTTGAAGCGTGTATTGTCGTTGATCAGCAACTCGCGGCCGGCACTGATGTAATCGACCGTGCCGGCGTTGTTCACCGTGACGCTACTGAGCACCAGATTGCCGCCATTGGTGCTGGCATTGAAGGTGCTGGCGCTGCCGGACGCGAGGTTAAGCGTGCCGCCGGAGATCGTCGCGCTGCTGGCCCAGTTCAGTCCGCTGCCCATCGTCAGCGTGCTGCTGCTGGCGATGTTGATCAGGCCGCCGCTCAGGAACACCGGGCCGTTGAATGTGGCACCCGAGGTGTTGATCGTGGCGCCTGCGAGATGGGTGCGACCGTTGATCGTCGAACCTGATGCAAAGGTATGCACGCCTGCGCTGAACTGCACACCGTTGCCGACGATGTTGAACGCCCCGGCGTGATTCCCCTCTGTCTGCAGCACGATCAAACCGGTGCCGCTATCGACGACACCACCATCGAGACTGTTGAAACGGACGAAGTTCGAGAAGCTGCTGACGCCGGTGCCGCCGGTCTTGGCCAGGGTGCCGCTGTTGTTGAAGTGACCGCCGAAGCCCGCCGTTTCGTTGAGGTTGCCGTCGGAAGCGAAGTTGAAGCGGCCGCTGTTGTTGAAGCGTGTGCCACCGTTGATCAGAAGTTCGCGACCGGCGCTGGTGTAATTGACGGTACCAGCATTGTTGACCGTGACATCGGCGAGGACGAGGTTACCGCCGTTGGTGTGGGCGTTGAAGGAGCTTGTGCTGCCGGCGATCAGGTCGAGCGTGCCGCCAGCGATGCTGGCACCGCTCGTCCAGTTCAGTCCGTTGTTCAGCGTCAGTGTGGTGTTGCTGTTCTGGTTGATCGAGCCGCCGGACAGATTTACCGGGCCGTTGATGGTGGCGCCGGCGGTGTTGATCGTCGCACCGGCAAAATTGGCAATACCCTGTATCGTCGCGCCGGCTGCGAAGGTGTGCGTACTGGCGTTGAAGCGCACATTGCTGCCGGCTATATCGAACACGCCGTCATGGCTGCCGTCGGTCTGCAGCAATATCGTGCCGGTTCCGGAATCGACGATGCCGCCATTCAGGTTGTTGAAGCGGGCGAAATTCGCGAAGCCGCTGCTGCCTGTGCCGCCGGTCTTCGCCACGGTGCCGCTGTTATTGAACGTGCCTCCGAAACCGGCATTCTCGCTGACGTTGCCGTCGGAGGCGAAGTTGAAGCGGCCGCTGTTGTTGAAGGTCGTGCCGTCGTTGATCAGCAACTGACGTCCGTCGCTGGTGTAATTGACGGTGCCGGCGTTGTTCAAAGTGACGCCGCTCAGCACGAGGTGACCCCCGTTGGTGTTCGCGTTGAACGTGCTCGTTGTGCCGGCGGCCAGATTCAGCGTGCCACCGGTGATCGTTGCCTGTCGGTTCCAGTTCAGGCCGCCATCGAGCGTCAATGTGCCGGTCGATGTGATCGTGCCGCCCGAGAGATTGACCGGACCGTTGAAGGTGGTGTTGCCGGAACTGATCGCGGCACCGCTGAAGTTCGCGCTACCAGTGATCGTTGCGCCATTGGCGAAGCTGTGCGCGCCGGCGTTGAACTGCACGCCGTTGCCGACGAGGTTGAACACGCCGGCATGCGCGCCCTGCGTCTGCAGACTGATCGTGCCCGTGCCCGTGCCTGAATCCACGGTTCCGCCGTCAAGGTTGTTGAAGCGTACCTGGCTGGCGAAGCCGCTGGTTCCGGTGCCGCCGGTCTTGGCCAGCGTGCCGCTGTTGTTGAAGTTGCCACCGTTGCCGGAGTTTTCGCTGACCACGCCATCGGATGCGAAGTTGAAGCGGCCGGTGTTGTTGAAGGTCGTGCCGTCGTTGATCAGCACCTGACGGCCTTCGCTGGTGTAATTGACGGTACCGGCGTTGTTCACGGTGATGCCGCTCAGTACGAGGTGGCCGCCATTCGTGTTGGCGTTCAGGGTGCTGACGCTGCCCTCAGCCAGCAGCAACGTACCGGAGCCCGTAATGGTCGAACCACTGGTCCAGTTCAGTGCGCCGTCGACCGTCACCGTGCGGTTCGCTGCCACAACGAGCGTGCCACTGGTGTGGTTGAGCGTGCCTTCGATGTCGAAGTCGCGGTTGAAGGTGTAACTGCCCGGCGCAAAGGACACCGCGCTGCCCAGCATGGTGCGGCCGATGCCGGTGTGGCTGCCGCCCGTCTGGCTGAATGCAGTCGATACGAAGAAGTCTCCGGGGCCATTGAACGTGCCGCCGGTCTGCGTGAAGCGTGTGGCGTCGAGCCGGCCGTTGGTGACCAGTGTGCCGCTGCCGCTCAGCGTCAGGTCGCCAGCCAGCGCCGACATGCCGGTGAGTGTCAGCGAGCCGGCGCTGATCGAAAGTGCGTTCCCGGCTGTCGTCGTCAGACCGGCGATGGTATGGCTGCCGCTGTTCAGCACGACGCTGCTGCCGTTGTCCAGCGCGATGAACACGAGGTCGTTCAGGCCGGGCAGGGCGTCGCCGGACCAGTTGGCGGCATCCGTCCAGAGCGCTGTGCCTGCACCGCCGTCCCAGCAGATGCCGCCGCAGACGATGCTGCCGAAACTGATGCGGAAGGCATTTCCATCTACCGCCGTCGTATAGCCGGCGACCGGTGTGTCGATCGTTGCAAATGTGCCGCTGATGCCGCTACCGGCGGTGATCAGGGCGAGTGACAGTGGACCGCGCGTGTAGGACGGATCTTCGGTTACCACGAGCGTGCCGCCGAGCGTGACCGAACCGCTGACCGCAAGCTGGTCGTAGGTGCCCGCACTGGTGCCGCCAATCCACAGGTCGAGGACGCCGGTGTCGGTCTGCACGAAGTTGCCGGTCACGCTCAACGTGCCGTACTCGAGGGTACCCAGGGCGCCGGCGTTGGTCAGCGTGCCGCTGGCACCGACGTCGATCGTGCCGTTGCCGAAGACGTCGGCGCCACTGTTGATCGTGAAGCCGCCGAGGCGGCGCAGTACGCCACCGGCGCCGAGGTCGGCATCGCCGTTGTAGGTCAGTGCACCGCCTATTTCCAGAGTCGAGTCCGCGCCGATCGCGATGAAGTTGTTGTGCGTGAAGGTGCCGCCGCCCGAGGCGCCGGAATAGCCGATGTTGAAACGCAGCCGGCCGCTGAAGACGTTGATCCGGCCATTGTTGGTGAAATTGGTGTAATTCGCTGTGCCGCCCGGAATGCCCAGCGTGCCGATTGCGAACTCACCCGTACCGGCCGTTTTCGAAATGACGCCGCTGTTGTGATTCACCAGTGTGAAGGTGCCGGTACCGGTCGAGCGGTCGCCGAAACTGAAGTCCGATGCCAGATCGATCAAGCCGTGGTTGTCCACGCGCCCGGCGCCGATGACGTCGATATGCCCTTCCAGCCAGTTCAGCGTGCCGAAGTTGGTCAGTGAGCCAGCGCCGAAGCGCTTGTAGCTGGTCGACTGCACGTCGTCGCTGCCGGTGCCGCTCAAGGTCAGCGATGCGCCATTGGCGATGACGAGATTGCCGATCAGCGTGCCGCGCGTCCAGCTGCCCGCGCCGACGATGCTGAATGTCGAGCTGCCGGCCAGCGTGCCGCCATTCCAGTTGTAGAGGCTGGCGCCCGACGCCGCGTTCAAGGTCAACGTGCCGCCGGTCTGTGTCACAGAACCGACCTGCAGGCCAGCCTGCGCGATGACCTGGCCGCTGTCGGCCAGTTCGAGGTTGGCGATGGCGCCCGGTGTGCTCAGCGTGAAGCGGGCCGAATCCTGCACGCGCACGGTGAAGGTGTTGTCGGCGATGGCGGGCGCGTTCGTGGCACTCGTCACCTGAGCCGTGTTGATGAATTCGATGCGTCCGCCGCCGTCGAACTGGCCGGTCGCATCAAGCAGGTAGGTCGCGCTGCCGCCGTAGCGCGCGGTGGCGCCGAAAGCCACATTGACCACACCGGCGTTGCCGGCGCCACCGGTCGTCGTCAGCGAGCCGCTGTCGAGCGAAAACCGGCCACCCTGTTCGATATCCAGACGTCGTGTGATCGTCCGTGTGCCGGCGGCGTAGTTGAAGGTCGATCCAGCAGCAAACACGAGGCGCCCCGTGCCGCCGACATCGCCGCCAGTCCAGGTCGAACCGGACTGGCTGAAGGTGACCGCTCCGCTGCCGCCGAAGATGCCCGACGACAGCATCAGTCGCGCGAGTTGCGCCGCACCGTTGAAGTTTGCCGTGCCGCCGCTGATGACCAGATCGCCGGCCAGTGTCGCCACGTCTGTCACCGTGAGGCTGCCGCCGGAGACGATCAGCGTGTTGCCGGAGGCGGTATTCAGGCTGCGTATCGTGTGGCTGCCGTTGGTCAGCTGGACACTGATCGTACCCAGGTCGATGAACACGAGATCGTTCGTGCCGGGCAGCAGGTCGCCGGTCCAGTTGGCTGCATCGGTCCACAGCAGCGAACCGCCGCCGCCGTCCCAGCACACGCCACCGCAGATCGCGCCTGCGTAACTGAGCACCTGACGGTTGCCGACGGTCTGCGTGCTGTAGCCGCTCGGCAGCGTGACGGTAGAGAAGCTGCCGCTCAGCGCGCTGGCGGTCACCACATCGGACGTGCCGCCGGTTGCGATGTAGCCCGGCAGCTCGCTGACCACGAGCGTGCCGCCCAGTGTGGCCGTGCTGCTGACGATCAAGGCATCGGCGCCGGCGTTGCCGCGTTCGATCTGCAATGTGCCTGTCGCGTCCTGGGCATAACGGCCGGTGATGTTCAGTGTGCCGATGCTGCCGGCGCCGCCGGGGCTGACAGTGCCCTGGTTGAGCAGGCCGGTGCCGCCGGTGATCAGTACGCCATGGCCGGCGATCAGGCCGGTGTTGGTCAGGGGCGAACTTGCGGTGCTGAAGATCGTACCCGGCAGCAACTGCAGCGTGCCCGCATTCTGGTTGAAGCCGTCGCCGATCACACTGCCCTGGCCCAGGATCAGCGTACCCGGGTTCTGCAGGCCGACCGGGTTGTAGACATACAGTGTGCCGCTGCCGACCTTGGTCAGCGTGCCCTGGTTGATGAAGCTGCCCGCCGCGCCGGTGGAATACCACAGGCCGGGATTGCCGCTTCCGGTGTCGAAGTAGAGCCGGGCGCCGGTCGCGTTGGTGAAGCTCGCGCCGCCCCCGATGTAGAAATATCCACTGGTCTTGAACAGGCTGCTCGAACCGGACCCATTGGTATGCACCAGGGAACGACCGGCAAGACCGAAGCTGCTGGCTCCGCTCAATTGCAGGATGCCGCTGACGGTCAGGGCGCCGCTGCCGGCGACATTGCCGCCGGTCCACTCGTAGCGGCCCGACAGCGTGTTGTTGCCGGTGCCCTCGAAGTTGCCGCCCGACTGTTGAAGCGTGATGCCGGTATCGAGGCCGTCTGCGAAGGCCAGCGTGCCGCCGGTCAGCGACAGGACTCCGGTGCCACCGAACACGGCGCTCGCCGCTGCCGAAATGGAGCCGCTGGTCACGCGCAGTTCAGCACCGCTGGCGATCTGCTGCGTGCCCGACAGGGAGCCGGTGCCGCCCAGCGTCACCAGGCCCTGATTCACCGCGAGCGTGCCCTGCTGAAACAGTTGCACGATTCCGAAATTACCGAAGTCGAGCCGGCCGGCTCCGGTCTTCGTCAGGGTGCCGATATTCTCGAAACGTCCGATCGCCGGGCCGCTGTCCTGATCGATGTACATGTTGCTGGCTGCGCCCGCCACATCCAGGGTCAGCGCGCCGGTGTTGCGGAAGATCGCGCCGTTCTCGAGGTTGAAACCGCTGCTCGACGTATTCGCGATGCGGCTGTTGCCGCTGGCATTGCTGTGCAGGAACAGCGTGCCGTCGCGCAGATAGACCGTGGTGTTGCCGCTCTGGTTGAACACGCCGCTTGCATTGACCGTGCCGCCGCCATTGATGGTGCCGGCCGTCCACGACAGTGCATTGCTGAATGTCGCGCTGCTGCCGGCGGCCACCGTCAGCGTGCCGCCGCTGATGACCTGACGGGCGTCGATGTCTGCCCCGTTGCCCAGGCTGAGCGTGCCGCTGGCCAGATCAAGCACGCCGGCACCGGTCACGTCGGCATTCGGCCCTATCGTCGTGGTGCCGCCGAGCACACGCAGCGTCGCATCGGCTGCGATGTCCACCGTACCATTCAGCGCCACCGTATTGCCCAGCGTGACCAGCCCCTCGGAGATCAGGAAACTGCCTTGCTGCACCAGTTGCAACTGGCCGAAGTTGCCGAAGTCGACCCGACCGGCGCCGACTTTGGTCAGCGTGCCGGTGTTCTCGAAGGTTCCGGCAGCACCGCTGTCGTGATCGATGTACATGATGCTTCCGGCATTCTGTATGTCGATCGTCAGCGTACCGGTGTTGCGGAAGGTGGCACCGAATTCGATGTTGAAGCCGCTGCCCGATGTATTTGAGATGCGGCTGGCGCCGCTGGTGTTGGCGTGTACCAGCTGTGTGCCGTTGCGCAGGTAGACCGTGGTGTTGCCGGTCTGGCTCAGCACGCCATTCAGGGTGAGCGTGCCCGGTGCGACAAGGTCACCCGTGATGATGCCGCCGGTCCAGGCCAGATCACCGTTCATCACCGCCGCGCCGCCGATGTTCAGGGTACCGCCCGCCAGGGCGTAGTCGGCATCGATGCGCGCACCGTTGCCCAGCGTCACGGTGGCACTGTTATGCCGCACGACGCCGTCACCGGTGAAGCGGGCCGTGCCGGATACCGCGATCGAGCTCCCGCTGCTCAGGTCAAGCGAGCTGTCGGCGGCCAGCGTGGTCAGTCCGGACAGGGCGTGCGTCGCATTGTCGAGGTTGAATACGCCCTGCTGGATGTTCAGTACGCCGGCCTGCTCGAGATGCGTCGGGTTGTAGATGAAGAAGGTGCCGGTGCCGGTCTTGTTCAGCGTGCCCAGGTTGTGCAGCGTGCCGCCGGTGCCCCCGGAATAGTAGGTGCCGGAATTGCCGCCTGTGGTGTCGATGGTCAGCGACGCGCCGGCACTGTTGCGCAGTATCCCGTTCGTGCCGTTCAGATAGAAGTAGCCGCCGCTCTTGGCGATTCGGCTCAGCCCGCTGGCATTCGCATGGACCAGCACGGTGTTGGAAAGTCCGAAGGAGTTCGAACCGCTGACGTCGAGCACGCCGGCAAGTGTCAGTGTGCCGCCACCGCCGATATTGCCGCCAGTCCATGTCAGGTCGCCGCTGGCACTCGTACTGTTCGCCACGTTCAGCACGCCGCTGCCGCTCAGTTCGATGTCCGACGTCAGGCTGGCCAGATTCAGGTTGAGCGTGCCGGAAACGACCTGGATCAGGGTCTGGCCCTGATCGGCATTCAGGTTGGCCGTGTAGCCGGCCACCCTCAGCAGCGACGACGGCAGCGCGAGCGCAGCGTTGTAGTTCACCGTACCGCCACGAACGTCTATGGCGTCGAAGGCGAGACTGGCGGCGTTGAACGTGCTGGTGCCGTTGTTCTGCACGTAATTCGCGATCTGTCCGGCGCCGTCGGCGATGAATTGACTGCTGTTGTTGAGGGTGACGTTGTTGAGTGCAATTTCATCCGTGACGGTCATGCGGCCGCTGCCGTTGAGGATGAGGTTGCCGCCAACATAGGCATACGCGGTGGTGAGCGAGCCGCCGCTGATGGTCAGATGCTCTTCGGAAATCAGTTCCTCTATCGTCCAGTCGCCCGAAGAGATGGTGATCGTCGGCGTGAAGCCGACCCGGTCGATCAGCACGGCCATGTCCGGGCTGTTGGGCGCGACGCCTAGCGACCAGTTGGTGGCAGTCGCCCAGTCGCCGCTCGTGTTGCTGATCCATTCGTTGATGCCGATCAGCGAATTGCCGAAGCCCAGCAGATAGGTGCCGACGCCGTAGTAACTGTCGTATCCGAAACCGTTGGGCACGTTCAGCGTGGCGAACTGCGAGCTGCCGGTGCGCGAGGTGTAGCGGATCAGCTGGAAGGTTTCGGAGCCGCCTCCCGGTACATAACCGTTGACATGATCGGCCCTCAGCGTACCGCCGAAGGTGACCGCGCCATTCACGTCCAGCGCACCGTGATCGACCACGCGATCAAGACCGCCGATGTCGAAGCGCAGCGTGCTGCCGGCCGTCAGAACCAGATTGCCGGTCAGGTTCAGCAAACCGCCGTCCGCGAACAGGGTGCCGGCGTTGGTCAGCGTATTGCTGCCCAGATTGAGGTTGCCGATACCGCGGATCATTCCGGCATTGACGAAGCTGTCGCCGGAATGCATCTGGCCGCCAGCCAGACTCAGCGTGCCGGAGTTGGTCCAGGTGTCGGTGGTGGCCCAGCTGTTGAGGGAGATTTCCTTGCCGGCGGTATTGGCGGAGATGGTTCCGGCGTTGACGCCGTTGTTACCGAAGTAGATGTATCCGCCGTTGGCTCCGGCGACGGTGACGCCGGAGCCGATGGACAAGGAGTAGGCGCCGGAGCCGTAGCCGAGGTAATTGTTGGCGCGCACGGCGTTGTGTGAGCCGCCGAACAGGATGGATCCATTGCCGCCGATGGACCAGGGGCCTGTGATGCTGCGCAGGAAGGTGGAGCTGCCGTCGGAGGCGAGGGTGATATCGGCGTTGTCGAGCGTGAGTGCGCCGACCACGCGCAAGTCGCCGTTGTTGGCGATGGTCAGGTGTCCGCTGTCGGCGACGTTGGCGATATTGCCGAGAGTGACGTTGGTCAGTGTTGCGGTATTGCTGCCACCGAAAGACGAGCCGGAGAAGCCGGCATAGCCGGTGTTGAGCGCGCCGCCATTGGCGTTGTTGATGCGCACGGTGCCGGAGGAGATGTTGCCGCCGAAGGCGAGCGTGCCGGTTGAGCCATCGAGCAGCAGGGTGGAGTTGGCGTTGTTGAGCGTGCCGACCAGATTGAGCGACCCGCGGTCGGCGTCGGCCGGCCTCACCAGGGTGTTGAAGGAGGCGGTGTTGAAGCTTCCGCCGAGGAACAGGATGCCGGAGTCGAGCTGCAGCGTTCCGGTACTGGACCAGGTGTCGTTGGTGCTGAGGATGCCGCCATTGGCGCGCACCGTGCCGGAGTTGGTCCAGGTGTCGGTGGTGGCCCAGCTGTTGAGGGAGATTTCCTTGCCGGCGGTATTGGCGGAGATGGTTCCGGCGTTGACGCCGTTGTTACCGAAGTAGATGTATCCGCCGTTGGCTCCGGCGACGGTGACGCCGGAGCCGATGGACAAGGAGTAGGCGCCGGAGCCGTAGCCGAGGTAATTGTTGGCGCGCACGGCGTTGTGTGAGCCGCCGAACAGGATGGATCCATTGCCGCCGATGGACCAGGGGCCTGTGATGCTGCGCAGGAAGGTGGAGCTGCCGTCGGAGGCGAGGGTGATATCGGCGTTGTCGAGCGTGAGTGCGCCGACCACGCGCAAGTCGCCGTTGTTGGCGATGGTCAGGTGTCCGCTGTCGGCGACGTTGGCGATATTGCCGAGAGTGACGTTGGTCAGTGTTGCGGTATTGCTGCCACCGAAAGACGAGCCGGAGAAGCCGGCATAGCCGGTGTTGAGCGCGCCGCCATTGGCGTTGTTGATGCGCACGGTGCCGGAGGAGATGTTGCCGCCGAAGGCGAGCGTGCCGGTTGAGCCATCGAGCAGCAGGGTGGAGTTGGCGTTGTTGAGCGTGCCGACCAGATTGAGCGACCCGCGGTCGGCGTCGGCCGGCCTCACCAGGGTGTTGAAGGAGGCGGTGTTGAAGCTTCCGCCGAGGAACAGGATGCCGGAGTCGAGCTGCAGCGTTCCGGTACTGGACCAGGTGTCGTTGGTGCTGAGGATGCCGCCATTGGCGCGCACCGTGCCGGAGTTGGTCCAGGTGTCGGTGGTGGCCCAGCTGTTGAGGGAGATTTCCTTGCCGGCGGTATTGGCGGAGATGGTTCCGGCGTTGACGCCGTTGTTACCGAAGTAGATGTATCCGCCGTTGGCTCCGGCGACGGTGACGCCGGAGCCGATGGACAAGGAGTAGGCGCCGGAGCCGTAGCCGAGGTAATTGTTGGCGCGCACGGCGTTGTGTGAGCCGCCGAACAGGATGGATCCATTGCCGCCGATGGACCAGGGGCCTGTGATGCTGCGCAGGAAGGTGGAGCTGCCGTCGGAGGCGAGGGTGATATCGGCGTTGTCGAGCGTGAGTGCGCCGACCACGCGCAAGTCGCCGTTGTTGGCGATGGTCAGGTGTCCGCTGTCGGCGACGTTGGCGATATTGCCGAGAGTGACGTTGGTCAGTGTTGCGGTATTGCTGCCACCGAAAGATGAGCCGGAGAAGCCGGCATAGCCGGTGTTGAGCGCGCCGCCATTGGCGTTGTTGATGCGCACGGTGCCGGAGGAGATGTTGCCGCCGAAGGCGAGCGTGCCGGTTGAGCCATCGAGCAGCAGGGTGGAGTTGGCGTTGTTGAGCGTGCCGACCAGATTGAGCGACCCGCGGTCGGCGTCGGCCGGCCTCACCAGGGTGTTGAAGGAGGCGGTGTTGAAGCTTCCGCCGAGGAACAGGATGCCGGAGTCGAGCTGCAGCGTTCCGGTACTGGACCAGGTGTCGTTGGTGCTGAGGATGCCGCCATTGGCGCGCACCGTGCCGGAGTTGGTCCAGGTGTCGGTGGTGGCCCAGCTGTTGAGGGAGATTTCCTTGCCGGCGGTATTGGCGGAGATGGTTCCGGCGTTGACGCCGTTGTTACCGAAGTAGATGTATCCGCCGTTGGCTCCGGCGACGGTGACGCCGGAGCCGATGGACAAGGAGTAGGCGCCGGAGCCGTAGCCGAGGTAATTGTTGGCGCGCACGGCGTTGTGTGAGCCGCCGAACAGGATGGATCCATTGCCGCCGATGGACCAGGGGCCTGTGATGCTGCGCAGGAAGGTGGAGCTGCCGTCGGAGGCGAGGGTGATATCGGCGTTGTCGAGCGTGAGTGCGCCGACCACGCGCAAGTCGCCGTTGGCGCCAACGAGCACCTGTCCCGCGCCGATGCCACTGCCCAACTTGGACAGCGTGACATTGGCCAGTGTGCCGCCACTCGCGTTGAATTGCGCGCCGATCATCATCTGCAGCGAATTGAGCGTGCCGCCCGTCATGACGTTGCTGCCGCCCGCGGCGAACAGGCGGCCACCCGAAATCGTGCCACCCGAGATCGCCAGCGATCCGGTATCGAGTTGTGTCCCGATGTTCAGCGTGCCGCCGGACATCGTCAGCCGCCCATTGATGACCGAATCGTCGATCAGCGTAAGTGTGCTGCCGGCAATGGTGATGTTCTCATTCGAATAAAGGCTGTTGACCCGGAAGCTGCTGACTGGAGCGGTCGCCCGTACGGTGATGGTCAGATCACCCGCCTGATCGATGATGACGTCGTTCGCCTCACCCGGAATCAGGCTGTTTGCCCAGTTCGCGGCAACATCCCAGAAACCGGACGTCGTTGAAATCCAGGTGCTAGCGATTGTGCCGGTCGCGAAGCTCAGCGCATTCGAAAAGAACGTTGCCGTGGCAGCGAGACCGCCCGTCTCGATGCTGGAGAAGCTGCCCGACAGGCATCCTTCGGCGCCACAAGACAGCACCGTGTAGCGGTCCTGCGCGCCGAATGTCAGGCTCTGTGACGGCGACAGCACGAGGTCGCCGTCGAGCGTCGCGCTGCCGGTGACCGTGACGTGGTCCTGCTGCGCCGCAGTAGTGCCCAGGACGTCAGCTTCGATCAAGCCTGCCGCGGTTTGGATCAGATTGCCGGTGATGGCAAGTGTACCGGCTGCCGCGCCATTGCCCGGGCGCAGGGCGCCTGCGTTGGTCAACGTGCCGGCGCCAAGATTGATCGCACCCCCACCCTGAATCACGCCATTGTTCTGCAGGCTGTTGTTGGCCGTGATCAGCGCTGCGCTGTCGAAGACATCAAGCGTGCCGGCGTTGACCGGAAAGGCGCTGGCAGTGAGTGTGCCGCTCTCTATGCGCAGCGTGCCGATGTTGGTAAGCGGCATTGCCAGCGTTAGCCCCGCCGTACCGGTCTTGCGCATCAGGCCTGCATTGTCGAGGCGCCCGCTGCCGAGGTGCGAAATGCTCGAGCCGCCAACGATCTCCAATTGCCCGGTGTCCAGCACCGAAAGGCGCCCGCTGTCCTGTATCTGCACTGTCCCGCTCGGTGTGTCGACACGCGTGCTGCCACTGATTTCCAGTGTCCGGTTTAACGCTTTGGTGCCGCCGGACAGAATGCGGCTTTCGCCGTTCAGGCGGGTCACACCCAAGCCACTCTGCGTGCCGGCGCTCCAGTCGAAGCCCGCGTTCACGGTCAGTCTGCCGATGCCGCTGATCGTGCCCGACGTGAAGCGCAGTGTGCCTGCGCCGCCGAAGGTGCTGTCGCCGGTCGTGCTCAGCGTGCCGCCCGACAGATCGAAAATGCCGGCCGCGACGCTGGCCGATTCGCCGGTGTTCAGCGTGAAGAGGCCGGAATCGAAGCTCAGCACGCCGCTGCCGGTCGTGGAGAACACCGCGCCATTGATGCTGCTGCCGGCGGTGTTGCCATAGATCGACAGCGTGCCGCTGCTCGACGAGATATTGCCGCGCAGATCAAGGTAGCGCACGTAGGCGGTACCGGTGCCGCTGGATTTGGTGAGCGAACCCAGCGCAACGATGCCGCCGGTGCCTCCATTGCTGGTCGCGCGCTGGATCAGCACGTCGTTGCCGAGGTTCAGGCTGGCGCCCGCCGAGATTTCCAGCGTGCGGTTAAGCGTGCGCGTGCCGCTGCCGGTCAGGCTGACGTCGCTGACCAGACGGGTGACACCGGCGCCGGACATCGTGCCGGCCGTCCAGTTGAAACCGGAACTGATATTCAGCGTGCCGGCGCCGTCCAGCGTGCCGGACGACAGCAGGAAGGTGCCGGCTCCGATGATCGACGACGTCCCGGCGGTCGACAGCGTCGCACCGGACAGGTCGAGCGTGCCCGCAGTGACGGTTGCTGTCTGCCCGTTGGTCAGCGTGAACAGGCCGGAATCCATCCGCATCAGACCGGTTCCGGACGTGGAGAAGCTCGCGCTGCCCAGAGTTGTTCCGGCCGCGTTGCCGTAGAGCGACAGGATGCCGCTGCTTGACGCCAGATTGCCCTGCAGATCGAGATACTGGATGTAGGCTGTGCCGCTGCCGGAGGACTTGGTGAGCGTGCCCAGAGCGACAATGCGGCCGGTGCCGCCATTGCTCGTCGAGCGCTGGATCACCACGTTGTCGCCGATGTCGAGGCTGCCGCCGGCGGCGATCTCCAGAGTACGGTTCAGCGAGCGGGTGCCGCTGCCGGTCAGGCTGACGGCATTGACCAGACGGGTCGTACCGGTCCCTGACATGATGCCACCGGTCCAGTCGAAGCCGGAAGCGATGGTCACCAGGGCGCTGCCAGCGAGCGTCGCGCCACTCGAAATCAGCAGTTCGCCGCTGCCGGTGAAGGTGGTGTCGCTGTTGGCGCTGATCACGCCGGAGTCGAAATGAAAGCTGCCGGCGCCGCTAAGCGCGAACGTGCCGGAAATCAGGTTCCCGGTATTGCTGTCGCTGCGCAAGATCAGCGCGGTGCCGTCGGCAACGCTGATGTCGGCGCCCGCGGCAGCGCTAAGCACCGCGGTACCACCGCTGCCCGCAGCCAGGTAGATCAATCCGTTGGTGGTTTCGGTCGCCAACTGGCCGCTTGCCAGCAGATGCAGCGTGCCGCCGTTGCCGACCTGCACGTAGTAGCCACTCGAATTGCCGAACGCGACCGTGCCGCTAACCTCCACGCTGCGGTTGACGAATTTGTAGGCCGAGGTGTTGTCGACGACGGTGCTGCCGGACAGCAGGGTGGTGCCGGTGCCCGACATCGTCCCGCCTGCCCAGATGAAGGGGCCGCTGACGGCAAGGTTGCCGGAACCGCTGATCGTTCCGCTCGAGAATCGCAGCGCGGATGACACCGTCGAGGCATGGTTGAACGCAATGTTCGAACCGCTGATGCGCAGGGATCCCGGACCCGTGAAGTGGGTCGCGGCGGCCGTCGTCAGCAGGCCGGAATCGAACACCAGTTCGCCGGCACCGGTGAGGCCGAACGTGCCGGAAATCTGGTTGCCGGTATTGCTATCGCTGCGCAGGGTCAGCAAGGTGTCGCTTGCGGTGCTGATGTCCGAACCCGCATCGGCCGAAATCCGCGCCGTTCCGCCCGCCCCGGCGGCGAGGTAAATGAGCCCGTTGACGGTCGCGGTCGACAGCTGTCCGCTGGCCGTCAGATGCAGGGTGCCGCCATCGCCGATCTGCAGGTAATACCCGTTTGAATTGCCGAACGAGAGACCCCCCTCCAGTTCCAGCCGACGGTTCAGGAATTTGTAGGAGGACGTGTTGTCGATGACGCCGTTGCCCGACAGCACGGTGGTGCCGGTGCCCGACATCGTGCCGCCCGCCCAGGTGAACGCGCCGCCGATGTCGACCGCGCCTGAGCCGCCCAGCACGCCGTTCTCGAAACGGAATGGCGAACCGAATGCGGTCGAGTGATTCAGGTTCAGCGTGGTCCCGCCGCCGACGCGCAAAAGCCCCGCGCCGGTGAAGTTCGTCGCACCGCTGGTGGCGAAAGTGCCGGAGTCGAAATAGGTCGCGCCGGCGCCGGTCAGGCCGAAGGTGCCGCCGATCTGATTTCCGGTATTGCCGTCGCTGCGGATGGTCAGCAGCGTGTTCGCGCTCAAGGCAATCGAAGAGCCGGCGTCGGCGCTCAGACGCGCGACGCCGCTGGCGCCCGCCGCCATGTAGATGAAGCCGCTGGTGCCGGCAGTGGCCAGTTGCCCGCCGGACAGCAGGTGCAGCGTGCCGCCATTGCCGATCTGCAGGTAGTAGCCGGTGGAATTGCCGAAGGTGAGGTCGCCCGACACTTCGACCCGGCGATTGACGAATTTGTAGGCAGAGGTGTTGTCGATCACCGCACTACCCGACACGACCGTGACGCCGGTACCCGAGAAGGTCCCGCCGGCCCAGTCGAACAGGCTGTCTATCGTCAGCGCGCCGGCGCCGGTGATCGTGCCGCCGGCAAAGCGGAAGCGACCTGCGCCTTCGAAGCGGGTGGCGGCCGACACATCGATCAGGCCGGAATCGAACACCATCGCGCCGTCTCCCGACAGGCCGAAGGTGCCGGACATGCGGTTTCCGGCGCTACCGTCGGTCCGCAGCGTCAGCGAGGTGCCGTCCGCGACATCGATGACCGAACCTGCTGCGGCCGTGAAGGCTGCCACGCCGCCGCTGCCGGCGCTCAGGTTGAGCAGGCCGTTGCTGGTGGTGGTCGTCAGGCTGCCGGTGGCACCCAGATGCAGCGTGCCGCCGTTGCCGACCTGCAGGTAGTAGCCGCTGTTGTTTCCGAATGCGAGGTTTCCGGTGAGCTCGAGCCGGCGGTTCAGGTACTTGTACGCGCTGGTGTTGTCGATCTGTGCGCTGCCGGAGAGCACTGTCGTGCCGGTGCCGCTCATCGCGCCGCCCAGCCACTCGAAGTCGCTGGCGATCGTCAGCAGGTGCGAACCGCCCAGTGCCCCGCCATTGGTCATCCGCAGCAGGCCACTACCGGAAATTGTCGTGTCTGCGCCGGTGGTGATCAAACCGGAATCAAGCAGCAACGCACCATCGCCGGCCAGCGAGAACACGCCTGATATCAGATTGCCGGTGGTGCTGTCGCCACGAAGATTCAGCGTCGTCCCACCGCCGACGTCGACGACTGCGCCGGCATCCGCGCTCAATGCGGCAGTTCCGCCATTGCCGGCGGCCAGGTAGATGAGGCCATTCGCGGTGCCGGTCGTCAGCGCACCGCCTGCGTTCAGATGCAGGGTGCCACCCGCCTCCACGTCGAGATAATAGCCGGACGAATTTTCGAGGCTAAGACTGCCGGATACATTCAGGCGCCGCGCCAGATAACGGTAGGCACTTGTGTTATCGATGACGCCGGCACCGGTCAGCGACACGGCGCCGCCAGCGAGCATCCGGCCACCGCGCCAGTCCAGACCGCCCAGTGTCAGCGCTGCGTCGCCGCCGAGATTGCCCGTCAGGGTGAGGGTGCCGCTGATAGATGATGCCCCGCCCTGGAAGGCCAGCGTGCCGCTGCTTGCGACATAGTTGCCGATAATCTGCGTACCGCCCGCCGCGCTCAGCGTGGCGCCACCGGTGACCGTGGCGGCCACGATCTGGATGCTGCCGCCCGATGTGTAGCCGGCGCCCAGCAGTTGCACGGTCGAGCCATCGGATGTGCGCACGAGGATGCTGCCCGATGCGCTGCCCAGCACCGGCAGCAGCACGTTCGCTATCTGGTTGCCGACCTTTTCACCATTGCTGTACCCGGTCTGCAGCGTGATGTCGCCATCGCCCCGGGTGGTGATCTGCAGCGCGGCGCCATGTGCGCCGCCGGTGACCAGATCTATGCCGGCGCTTGCTCCGCCCTCTCCGACGCCGAGATTGCGTGTTTCGATCAGAAGGCTGCTGTTGCTGGCCAACGCAAGCTGGCCGGCGGTTTCTCCCGCGACATTGCCGCTGGCGGTGTAGTTGAACTGGTTGCTGCCCACCGTCACTGAGCGCTGTGCGCGCAGAATGATGTCGGTGGTCTTGCTCTGTTCTTCGATCTCGCTTTCGAAAATGACCGTGGGGCCGAGGGCGTCTGCCGTGATCGTCCCCGGCGTTGTGCCGCCGCTGAAAATCAGGCTGCCGTCATTGCTGCCGTCGCCCGTGCCGCCCTGGATGATGATGGCCAGCGGGTCGAGCAGCAGTTCGCCATTGCGGCCCCGCTCGGCGCGGGTGTCCGTGCGGCCGCGATAGAGCAGGGCCACCTTGCCGGACACTTCGACCTGTCCACCGTCGCCGCCGTCGCGACCGCCGCGTGCCCAGATGCTGCCTGCGAAGGCGGTGGCTTCGTCGGCCCATACGACGACCTTGCCGCCATCGCCGTTCAGCAGCGCATCGGACAGCAGGCTCACGCCGTGTCCGACCCAGCTGATGTGTGCGTTGCTTACGGCCGCATTGGCGCCTTGCCAGTCGCCGCCGACGAGGATGGAACCGCCGCCGGTATCGCCCGATGCATCGAGCACGGCATCGCCATCGAGCACGACGGTCTGGGCAGTGACGACGATATCGCCGCCCTGGCCCAGCGATGCGCTGACCGGTGCCGCGGGAGCGGGGCCGGCAGCGGTGACCGGCAGGTCGAGGTCGTCGCCGGCCACGGATGCCGGGGCAGTCGTTGCGGCCGGTGCGGGCGCGACTGCAGCGGCGGGCGCATCGACGCGGCCGACCGCACGCAGCGTGCCTTCGACGGTTGCGCGCTGTTCGGCGCTGACTTCGATCCGGCCGCCTTCGGTGCCGCTCGCATCCACCTGCGCGCCGGCGTCCACGCGCACTTCTGGCGCGCTGATGTCGATCGCGCCGCCGGCGCCGTCGGCGGTTTGTGCAACCGTTTCCGACTGGGCGGTGAGCGTGACGGATTTCGAGCCGCGCAGCACGATGCGGCCGTCTTCGGTGCGGTGCGCACCGGTGGCCGAAATCTTTCCGGCTTGCGTGAGCGCTGCGCCGAACATGCCGACACTGCCGCCGCGTGCAATCAGCTGACCGAGGTTGATCGCCTCGCCACCGGCTTCGATCTTGACGCGCAGCGAGGGCTGATGCGGATCGGCAATCTCGACACTTTTGCCCGCTGCCAGCACGATGTCGCCGTTCTCGGCGGTGATTAGTCCGGTGTTTTCGACATCGGTGGCGATCAGGATCAGCGGGCCGCCGGTCGTTTTCAGCGTACCGTCGTTGCGCAGCTTGCCGGCATTGCCGTCGGCATCGAACTTCATCCTGCCGGCGAGGAAATCCTCATTCCGGATGTTGAGCGTCGACGCGACCAACCCGGCGGTATCGACCTTCGCGCCGGCGCCGAACAGCACGCCATTCGGGTTGATCAGGAAGACGCGGCCATTGGCGATCAGGTTGCCGAGTATTCTCGACGGATCCTGACCGACCACGCGATTGAGTACGCTGGCGGTCGAACTCGGCTGGATGAAGCGGGTGGTTTCGCCTGGCTGGATGGAAAACTGCTGCCAGTTGATGATGGCCTTGTCGCTGGCCGTGATGTTCAGCGTGCTGCCCTGGACCTGAACGCCCACGTTGCCATGGATCACCTGATGACCGGTCGGGTTGGCGATCGCGAGGCCGGGCAATGCGGCCGCCATCGCAGCGACGACACGACGCAGCGCGCGCGCGCCGCCGCCCTTGCCGCATGCCTTCGTTTCTTCCGGCACAGGGACGTAGCCGCCCTTCTCTTCGGAAAAAACCAGTCTGTAGCGACCCTTGTTCATTTCGGCCTCAAGTTCTTCTCCGCGAGGCCGTAAACACGATTACCGCTGCTTCAGGTAATCCGGTTCAGACCCGCGCGGGCCAACGCAAAAATTCCGACTGCATCCCCGCATGTCGTAATGTCTGAAATGAGCGATACCGTTTCCGCCCCTGTGATGCTGCGGCCTAGAAACTCAGGCTGAACGACGCATGAACACGGTGACTGCCGGACGCGTAACGGTCTGCGCCGTCGATCAGACGAGCGTAGTCGATCCGCCCCGAGAGCCATGTGGAATAGTTGACGCGCAGGCCCACGCCGGCCGAGAGCACACCATCCCCTGCAGTTTCACCCGGCTGCGGATTGACTCTGTAAAGATGTGCAACGTCGCCGAACAGCACGCCTCGCATCACCCATATATCTTCCGTCCAGGCCGGTGTATCGAGGTCGGCGCTGATCCGCCAGCCGCGGTCGTTGGCCAGCACGCGCTCGCGCAAGCCGCGCACAGACTCGGCCCCGCCAATGCCGAACTGTTCGCCGGACACCAGTTCGTCGCGTGTGTATTGACCTTGAGCCTGCAGCCGCACCCGCCAGTCACGCGGCAACAACTGGAACCACGAAGCGCTTGCGCGCATCACCGCGAAGCGCGCATTGGCACCCGCGCGCAAAGTGTTGAAGTCTGTGTCGCGGCCATGTTCGCCGCCCTGCAGGTTGCGTGCGACGCTGACCTGCACGCCGGCCTCGCGCGTATCGCCGCGCCAATTGCCGCTCCACGAGAGGGAAATCGGATGCGTGATGACGCGCGGCACGAGATTGCCGGGCGTATTGTCGAGCAGGAAGCTGCTGTCGAAATCGCGCCAGTCGGCGGCCAGGCTGATGCGCTGGGACAACTCGCCGATGCGCGGCAGATGCCAGTTGTAGCGTGCGGAAAAGATGCGACCGCTGCCCGACACCGTGGCGGTCGAATTGAGTACCTGCACCTGACCTGAGCTGACGCTGGAGAAGCCGGCCACCAGATCGATGGAGTTGCCGCTTGCGTAAAGCGGAATGCGATAACCGAGGCCGACGATGGTCACGTCGGACGGCTGTTCGATCGAGGTCGTGTATTGCAGCGTTGCGACGTGGTCGCGATTGAACAGGTTGTTGTGCTGCAGACCGACCGAAATGCGGTGGGTACCGGTGGATGGTGTACCGCTGTTGTCGACCGTCACGAATCTGCGCAGTGGATTGCTGTCCGTGACCGAAACCGTTGCGGCAATTTCGCCCGGTTTGCGCGCCGAGCGAAAGGTCACGTCGGTCTGCTTCGATGCATTCTCGTTGGCCAGCGCCAACTGGTGCCCGACGGCTTCCGTGTTGGGCATGCTGCCTTCCGCCAGAGCGGGCAGGCTGCGCCGGATGTTCTCGTCGTCGTGGTGCGTTGCGCCCTGCAGCGTCAGCGCTTCGAGCTTGGGCTCGAGCACTTCAAGCGTGACCGTGCCGCTGCTCAGTTCCTGTTCGGGAATGCTGACCTGCGCTGCGCCGAAGCCGCGCCGGTGGTCGGCGGTTTGCAGCGCTGTGCGCGCCGCCTCGATCTCGGCAAATCCGACGGCCTTGCCGACATAGGGCGTCAGCAGCGCATCGATTTCCGGTGGTCGAAACACCGAACCGCCGGCAACCGTGTAGTTTCGAACTTCGAATCGCGGACCGTCAGCAGATTCTTCCGCGTGCAGACCCGCAGATGCGAGTACGGCCACGCCCACGCCCGCGAATGCAAGTCCCGCCCTGACAATCGACACTGACGACCCCCGTCCATCTTAAGTTCTTGTATCTGGCGGAGTTTAGAGGGTTTGCGGCGGATTTACACCCAGCCGAACAGCCTAGGTTGTCCGGTCACGGGTTTTGCCGTTGCTTCGATGCAAAAAGGCGCACCCGTCGAGCCGAACTCAGGGTGCGTGGCGCCGCAAACGCCTGCTGATAACGTGCTCAATCAGCCGCCGCTGCCGCTTCCATGGCAGCCAGCCCGGCATGCCGCACATCGGTTCCCTTGACCATGAACACGACGTACTGCGCCATGTTCTTCGAGTGGTCGCCGATGCGTTCGATCGCCTTGGCGATGAACAGCATGTCCAGCCCGCAGGAAATCGTGCGCGGGTCTTCCATCATGAAAGTGATGAGCTGGCGCATGATGGATTTGAATTCGGCGTCGACTTCCTTGTCCTGACGCACGACTTCTGTGGCGCTGGCAAGATCCTGGCGGGCCAGCGCATCAAGCGTGCGGCGCAGCATGTCTACTGCCATCGAGGCGGCGTGGCGCAACTCGACGCGCGGCACGAAAATGGCGTCGGACTCGAGAATGTGCCGTCCCATCTTGGCAATCTTCTTCGCCTCGTCGCCCACGCGCTCCAGATCGGTGATGGTCTTGACCATCGACATGATCACGCGCAGGTCGCTCGCAGCCGGCTGACGTTTGGCAATCAGCTGATTGCATGCCTCATCCAGCTCGATCTCCATCGCATTGACCCGTTTTTCGGTGGCGATGACCTCTTCGAGCAGGGGCAGATTGCGCTCGATCACCCCGCGCATGGCGTGTTCGATCTGCTGTTCGATCAGACCGCCCATCTGCAACAAGCCGGTACGCAGGCCTTCCAGCTCGTGGTCATAGCGCTTGGAAATGTGCTCGCTCATGTCAGTGCGTTCCGGAAGGTGATATGCAGATGAGACTGCGTGTGAGCCAGGGTGTTCAGCCGCGCAGCGTTTGCACGCCATCGGGCGAGGATATCAGTGCAATGTCCGCGCGGCGACGGGCGAACAGGCCATTGGTCACGGTGCCGGTCAGATGGTCCAGCTCGGTTTCCAGCCCGACCGGATCGGTGATGGACAGGCCGGATACGTCGATGATGAGGTTGCCGTTGTCGGTCACGAAGCCTTCGCGCACCTTCGGCACACCGCCCAGACGCAGCAGTTCGCGGGATACCAGTGCAATCGCCATCGGAATCACTTCAACGGGCAGCGGGAAGCGTCCCATCACGTCGACGCACTTCGACGCATCGGCGATGCACACGAAGCAGTCGGATGCCGCGGCCACGATCTTCTCGCGCGTCAGCGCACCGCCGCCACCCTTGATCAGGTGCAGGCCGGGATCGATCTCGTCCGCACCATCGACATAGACCGGGATGCGTCGCCCTGAAGCGATCGCCTCGTCAAGCGTCAGTACGGCGATGCCGTGACCGCGAAGCCGCGCGGCCGACGCTTCCGAACTGGCGATCGCCCCGGATATCCTCAAACCTTCGGATGCCAGCAGGTCGATGAAGTGATTGGCGGTCGAGCCGGTTCCGACGCCGAGCAGTTCGCCCGGCAATACATGGGCAAGGGCGGCGCGGGCAACCATCAATTTCAGTGCATTCGCATCCATGGGAGAAACTTGGAATTCCTTCAGCGTGGCAGTGTAGCGCCGTTGTGCGCGGTCAGGTCTCAGGCGTTCTACGCAGTGTCGCGCCGAAGGGATTTCGATATGAGGTGAAAAAGCAGTAGATGAATGGGCATGCGCAGCCAATGACTGCGGACGAAGGCCATCCAGCGGGCAGCCTTCACGCCCGGGCTTGACGTGCTCGGGTGATCTGGCAGGAACATCTGGTCAAGCACCCATGCCCTTGGGCTGCCGGACAGCCCCGATTGCCTGCGACTGGGAAGTACATGAAGAACCTCGTCAGGAATTGGGGTCCCGAACATCATGTTGCAGTAGTGCAGCGCATCGTTCAGGGGTACCGTAAGTGAGAGCTCATCGGCGCGTGGCAGAAGGCGAGCCCAGAAACCCGCAGTGCCCGAAAAACTGTCGAGCAGGCAGTGCAGGTCGTGAAGATCGCGCAAACCCTTGTAGAATTCATTGAAGAAGAGATGCGCTGCCGAATGGAGCACCATGTCTTCCGGTGAGAGGACCAAAAAACCGGGAAGCTCCGTATTGTCGACCTGAATCGAGTGGGCGAGCAGCGATGCCGGGTCGGGAACAATGCCGGACGTCGGCGGCACGATTGTGTGGTGCACGTCGATCACCGTGCCGCGCGACTTGTGTTCGAGTGGCGGGATCTCGTGCATCCATCGACGGTAATACCGCTGGTCGTATTCGTTCGTGATCTGCGGAATCCAGCCGGCATGCACCAGGCTATCCTCGACCTGACGGATCGAGGTGGCTGGCACCATGATGTCAACATCGTTGAATACGCGTCCTCGTGCGGCAGCGTTGTCCGAAAGGCAATATGCGGCTCCCTTCAGGATAACCACCGGCAAGTCGAGGTGCGCCAGCGCATTCCGGATATGCTTCAGTTCCCACACCACGGCTTCCCGATGTCGCAAGGACAGTTGCCAGGCGATTTCTAGATGCTTTCGGGCGGGGGCAGGTACGCTGTCGAGCATGTGTGCATGGGCAAGTCTTGAACGGAGCTGGCCCAAGAGCTCGCCGTTTCTGGCCTGCCCGATGAGGATGCTCCATTGGCGGAGGTCAAGCTGTGGTGCCTCCGCCGGCCACCTCATGAGCTTTGCTACAGGGCTCACGTGGCGGGCCTGCATCTCACGAACCGAGGTCATGTCGATGATTCACTCACCCATGCTTCCAGCGCGGGTACGACCTGATCGAGGCTGCCGTAATCGGCGTAACGCACGTCACACCGATCGATCATCGCAGCAAGGGCATCGAATGCATCGGCGCCCAGGAAACCGTAATTGAAGGCGTGCCGCACCATTTCCATAAACGCTGTTGCCTTGCCCACAGCGTCCATGGACAGCTGACCGCCTTCACAATACTTCGGAAAGAGCAGCCAAGCCGGCAACGCGGTCTCATGGCGGCGATATACGCTGTCCGCTGGCGGCCGGACATGCGCGACTGCGCCCTTGGTGGTATCGGGGCACACTTCGCTCAATACGACGTCAGGCCCGAGCGCGCGAATCACGTCGATCGATCGATTCTTCAGGCTGATGGGGCGTGCAATCGGACGGATGTGGCCGGTTGCCAGGTCGAGCAAAGCCAGTTCATCGGACAGCAGGCGCCAGCCGGCATGCACCAGTCCCGCACACAGCGTACTTTTGCCCGAACCCGGATCTGCGGAAATGATCAGCGCGCGTTGGTTCCGCTCAAGTACTGCCGCATGCAGCACCAGATAGTCGTGGGCATGGGTGGAAATGACCCAGTTGAGGCCCCATTCGAGCATGGGAAAAGCCTGATGGCGTGGCAGCGGCTTGAACGGGGTGCGGCCATCGCAAAAGAATCCGGCCTGCGGCCTGATGATGCGTCGAAGGGTGGAGGGCGGGCCTACGGCAACTTCAAAATCGATGAAGTCTTCATCGGACAGAACAGGAAAATCTCCGTACATCGTTGAAAGTCCGGTGCCGACTTCGGGGATCGACGAGCGGACGACAACGCCGAAGGGACCGCATGGTATGCGCAGTCCCTCATTCTTGAGCAATGAACTCAGCTCATCCGGAGAAAGAGAGCCCAGCGTCAAGAAATGGCCTTGATGGCGTGCTGACGCACCAGGTTCGCGATGAGATCGCCGGGGACTTCCGGGTAGGCCAGATCGGGATACTGAACGGAGTCGGACGTGACAAGGGTTTTCAGAAATGAAGCCATGACCGGCGCAAGTAGCACCGTTTCCGCGCTGCCTGGTGAATAAACGACCACCCCGTCCCCCCAGCAGCGAACACGAACCCCGTCACACAGTATGTAACGCGCCACGCTTCTACCGACCGCGTATGTGATCAACAAGACGAACCATCGCGGCTTGTGCAGTAGTCACTTGGTCAAATGTTGATGATGGTCCAGTCGTCACTGGAAGACTTGCCGTTGAAACACCACAGACCGCCATTCTGATCGTACACATCGACTGCAGTCTTGAAATCCCTGAGCGCAGCGCATGCAGCGCCGTTGCCGGTCATCGCAATCGCGTTCTTGAAGGCAGTCATCACACCACTAGGCGTGTTATAGATCGACGGGTAGCGCTCGCCGTAGTACGACGCATTCAGATAAGCCGCGATGAAGTGATAGAAAATGACGTTCAGATTGTTCAGGCAGCTTCCCAGTCGCGTCTTGTAGGTATCGGTGAGATCTGTGTCAACGATCTTGGCTGACGCAGGTCCCAGATCGCGCAACTTGCGGTCTTTTGTCGCCTTGAAAATTGGCAGTCCTACGAATGCGTTGAACGACGTAGAGGGAGTCGGGCCCATCGGAAAATTCTGAGGATCCTCCCACACCTTGAACCCATGCGGGCTGCGCCACCAGAATCCGGGGCTGCATCCGCACGAGGCAAGTTCGCCGTGGCGCGACATCGCGGCTGATGCGCTTTCGGAGCCGCAGGTACCGAAGCCAGCACCAAGAGCGGAGCGTGTGTTCAGCGCCATCAAGACGCCCGAGGCACCCGCGCCAGCGGTCGCGAACCTTCGCCGTCCGCTGTTGGCCACGCCAACGGTTCCGTCAGGCGTACCGTCATCCGGCTGTGCCTGTGCGGCCAGCGACACTTTTTCATCCTGCAGGGGCACGCTCATTTAACTTGTTTCTCCACATTTATTGCGAGATTAGCATCGCCGCTGCGATGACACCGTGACGGACCCGACGGTCCGCCCGTTCTTCGCGCGCACTAATCTTTCAATTACGATGAAGCAAAATTCGAGCCGATAAAGTCAAGCGCATGATTCTTAATGATTTAAAGCTTAACTTTGTGTCTTTTCAAAGGGGTCGGATTCAAACTGTCAAAAACATCGACAGCCGCGTGATCGCGGTGAAAGGCAGTCAGCCGCTGTCTTCACGGCGCTTTCCGAACTTGGCTGGCCGGGGTGGGCAAATCGGTACAACTCCCTTCCGCCACTTCAGCCGCCAGCCCGATCGATTCGCCGAGCGTCGGATGCGGATGGATCGTGTGGCCGATATCGACCGCATCAGCGCCCATTTCGATCGCCAGCGCGATCTCTCCGATCATGTCGCCGGCCGACACACCCACGATGCCGCCACCGACGACGCGGTGGGTTTCCGCGTCGAACACGAGCTTGGTGAAGCCTTCGTCACGGCCGTTGGCGATGGCGCGGCCGCTGGCTGCCCAGGGGAATTTGCCGATGGTCACCTTGCGGCCCTGCGCACTGGCGTCGTCTTCGGTCAGGCCGACCCAGGCGACTTCCGGGTCGGTGTAGGCGACCGACGGAATCACCGTGGCGTCGAAATGGCGCTTGTGGCCGGCAATCACCTCGGCCGCGACATGACCTTCGTGTACCGCCTTGTGCGCCAGCATCGGCTGACCGACGATGTCGCCGATGGCATGGATATGCGCCACATTGGTGCGCAACTGGCTGTCGACCGGAATGAAGCCTCGCTCGTCCACGCGCAGGCCGGCGGCTTCGGCGTTCAGCCTGCGTCCGTTCGGCGAACGGCCGACCGCGACCAGTACGCGGTCGTAGACCTGCGGCTCAGCCGGCGCCTTCGCGCCTTCGAACGTCACCCGGATCCCGCCGGCGGTGACTTCTGCACCGGTGACGCGGGTGTTCAGCATGACCGCATCGAAGCGCCGGGTGTTCTTCTTCTCCCACACCTTGGCCAGATCCCGGTCGGCGCCCTGCATCAGGCCGCCGGTCATTTCGACCACGTCGATGCGGGCACCCAGCGTCGAATACACGGTGGCCATTTCCAGTCCGATGATGCCGCCGCCGATCACCAGCATGCGCTTCGGAATGTCTGCCAGCAGCAGTGCGCCGGTCGAATCGACGACGCGCGGGTCGTCCGGCATGAAGGGCAGTTTCACCGCCTGGCTGCCGGCGGCGACGATGCAGTGCCCGAACTTAACTACTGACTTCTCGCCGGTTTCCGCCTTGCCGTCGCCGCCGGTCAGTGCGACTTCGACATGATGCGGATCGACGAAACGCGCAATGCCACGCACTACCTTCACCTTGCGCCCCTTGGCCATGCCGGCGAGACCGCCGGTCAGCTTGCCGACCACCTTGTCCTTCCAGCCGCGCAGCGCACCGAGATCCACCTCGCGCGCGCCGAACTTGATGCCGTGCGCCGCCAGCGCCTCGGCTTCGTCGGCCACGGCGGCGACGTGCAGCAGCGCCTTGGACGGAATGCAGCCGACGTTCAGGCAGACGCCCCCCAGCGTGGCGTAGCGCTCGACGATGATCACGTCCAGTCCGAGGTCGGCGGCGCGGAACGCAGCCGAATAGCCGCCGGGGCCGCCGCCGATCACCAGCACGGCGCAGCTTTCGTCAGCCTTGGCGGGCGCACTGCCGGTGGCGGCAAGTGGGGCGGGGGCGGGCGCGGGATCAGTGATCGATCGCGGCGAGGTCGCCGCTCCCACAGGAGCCGCCTCCACAGGCGCTGCTTCCGCAGCGGCCGCGGCCTCCATCGTCAGCACGACGCTGCCTTCGGACACGCGGTCACCGACCTTCACCATCAGTTCGACGACGCGGCCGGCCTGCGGCGCGGGGATGTCCATCGTGGCCTTGTCGGACTCGAGTGACATCAACGGCGCGTCGGCGTCCACCGTGTCGCCGGGTTTCACCATGATTTCGATGATCGGCACGTCCTTGAAGTCGCCGATGTCGGGGATTTTTACAGTCAATGTGCTCATGTCGGTCTCCTTACATCAGCACGCGACGCATGTCGGCCAGCAGCGCCGCGACATGGGCATTGAAGCGGGTGGCCGCTGCGCCATCGACCACGCGGTGATCAGCGGTCAGCGACAAGGGCAGGATGAGGCGTGGCTGGAAGGCCGTGCCATCCCACACCGGCTTCATCGTGGTGCGGCTGACGCCCAGTATTGCGACTTCCGGCGCGTTGATGATGGGTGCGAATCCGGTACCTCCCAGGCCGCCGACGCTGGAAATGGTGAAGCAGGCGCCCTGCATCTCTGCGGCAGACAGCTTCCCGTCGCGCGCCCTGGCGGCCAGTTCGCCGCATTCGGCGGCCAGTTGCGCCACGCCCTTCTTGTCGGCGTCGCGGATGACCGGCACCAC
Source organism: Methyloversatilis sp. RAC08 (assembly GCF_001713355.1). NCBI lineage: Bacteria > Pseudomonadati > Pseudomonadota > Betaproteobacteria > Nitrosomonadales > Sterolibacteriaceae > Methyloversatilis > Methyloversatilis sp. RAC08. The sequence goes on from NZ_CP016448.1 coordinate 2,694,974, forward strand.
CAGCCCGCCCGGTGTGTCGGCGGCGAAACCGATGTGGCAGTACTGTTTCAGGATGAGTGCCGGTTCTTCGGCCTGCAGGTCGATCGAACTGTTGAAGTCCGGAAATTTCTTCAGAGCCGAGCAGACCGCCTTGATGATGAAGGCGAGCATGGTCAGCTTGATGCCGCCCTTGGCCTGTTCCGCGTTGATCTGCTGGCGGAAGGCTTCGAGGTCGGTGACGTCGGCGTCCTCGTGATAGGTGACCGCCGGGATCATGACCCAGTTGCGCGACAGATTGGCCGCGCTCAGTTTGCGGATGCGCGACAGCGGCTTGCGTTCGACTTCGCCGAACTTGGTGAAATCGACCTTGGGCCAGGGCAGCAGATCCAGCCCTGTGCCGCCGCCGGTCGCTGCCGGCGCGGCGGCCGGCGTCTGCAACGCACCCTTGACGAAGGCGTTGATGTCTTCGCGCATGATCCGGCTCTTCGGACCGCTCGCTGCGACGCGGGTCAGATCGACCCCCAGTTCGCGGGCGTAGGCGCGCATCGACGGACTGGCGTGTGCCTTGCTGCCGCTGACCCGTGGTGCCGCGGAGTTGGTGGCAGCCAGTGCGAAATCTCCGAAGGCTGGCTGGGTCGCTGCGGCCGGCGCGGCGATGGCGTCCGCCATGACCGGGGGCGGCGCAACCGGCGGTGCTGCCACGGGGGCGGTCGGGGCGGCCGCCGACGCGTTCGTTGCCTCCGATGTGCCTGCTTCCATCGTGCCAATCGTCGCGCCCTGCGACACGCGGTCGCCGACCTTGACGGTGATCTGGCCGATCACGCCGGCCGCGGGCGCCGGAATGTCCATCGTGGCCTTGTCGGATTCCAGCGTCACCAGCGGAGCGTCGAGTGCGACGCGGTCGCCCGGCTTGACCAGGACTTCGATGACCGGCACATCGGCGAAGTCGCCGATGTCAGGTACTTCTATATTGATGGTGCTCATTTCAGCCTCGCTTGTTCAGGTGCGGCCGCGCGCGGCGCGGCCGGGAAGGCGCCCTGCCGCGGCTCGGCTCGGGTCGGCCTGCCGGTCAGTGCCGACTCAGACGTACAGCGGGTTGGGTTTGGTCACGTCCAGCCCGTAGCGCGCGATGGCTTCGGCCACCCGTGCACGGTCCAGCGCGCCGTCGTCCGCCAGCGCCTTCAGTGCGGCGACCGTCACCCAGTGCTTGTCCACCTCGAAATGCGCGCGCAACGCCTCGCGCGTGTCGGAACGCCCGAAACCGTCGGTACCCAGCACCACATAGCGGCGCGGTACGAAGGCGCGGATCTGCTCGGCGAACAGGCGCACGTAGTCGGTCGCGGCGATCACCGGGCCGCGCGTGTCGCGCAGGCAGTGCTCGACGTGCGACATGCGCGGTGCCTCCAGCGGATTGAGCAGATTCCAGCGCGTGCAGTCAGCGCCGTTGCGCGCCAGCTCAGTGAAGCTGGGGCAGGACCACAGGTCGGCTTCGACGCCCCAGTCACTGCGCAGCAGTTCCGCCGCGGCGATCACCTCGCGGAAGATGGTGCCGCTGCCGGTCAGCTGCACGCGCGGGCCGTTCGATGCCGCACCGCGGCGGAACAGGTACATGCCCTTCAGGATGTCGGCTTCGGCCCCGTCCGGCATCGCCGGGTGCTCGTAGTTCTCGTTCATCACCGTGAGGTAATAGAACACGTCTTCCTGCTCGGCCATCATGCGGCGCAGGCCGTCCTGCACGATGACCGCGACTTCGTACGAAAAGGTCGGGTCGTAGCTGATGCAGTTGGGGATAGCGGCCGACCACAGATGCGAGTGGCCGTCTTCATGCTGCAGGCCTTCGCCATTGAGCGTCGTGCGCCCCGCCGTGCCGCCGATCAGGAAGCCGCGCGAACGCTGGTCGCCGGCCGCCCAGATCAGGTCGCCGACGCGCTGGAAGCCGAACATCGAATAGAACAGGTAGATCGGGATCGTCGCAACGCCGTGCACCGAGTAGCTGGTCGCAGCCGCGATCCAGTCGCTCATGCCGCCGGCTTCGTTGATGCCTTCCTGCAGGATCTGGCCGGTTTTCGATTCCTTGTAGAACATCAGCTGGTCGGCGTCCTGCGGCACATACTTCTGGCCCTCCTGATTCCAGATGCCGATCTGCCGGAACATGCCTTCCATGCCGAAGGTGCGCGATTCGTCAGGCACGATGGGCACCACGCGCTTGCCGACGTGCGGGTCGCGCAGCAGGATGTTCATGATGCGCACGAAAGCCATCGTGGTCGACAGTTCGCGCCCGTCACCGGACGCCTTGAGCAGGGCGTCGAAGGCGGACAGCGGCGGCACCTCGAGCGGCTCGGCCTTCGTGCGGCGGCTCGGCAGATAGCCGCCGAGCGCCATGCGCCGCTCACGCATGTACTGCAGTTCCTTCGACCCTTCCTCGAACTTCAGGTAAGGCAGGCTTTCGATGTCTGCGTCGCTGATCGGCAGGTCGAAGCGGTCGCGAAAGGCGCGCAGCGATTCCAGGTCGACCTTCTTCTGCTGGTGCGAAATGTTCTGCGCCTCGCCCGAGCCGCCCATGCCGTAGCCCTTGATGGTCTTGGCCAGGATGACTGTCGGCTGGCCGGTGTGCTTGACGGCCGCGTCATAGGCCGCGTAGACCTTGTGCGGATCATGGCCGCCGCGGTTCAGGCGGAAGATGTCCTCGTTGCTCCAGTTGGCGACCATCGCCGCCAGTTCCGGGTACTTGCCGAAGAACTGTTCGCGCACATAGGCGCCGTCGCGCGCCTTCATGGTCTGGTATTCGCCGTCGACCACTTCCATCATGCGCTGGGCCAGCATGCCGTTCTTGTCCTGGGCCAGCAGCGGATCCCAGTAGCCGCCCCACAGCAGCTTGATCACGTTCCAGCCGGCGCCGCGGAAATCGCCTTCCAGTTCCTGGATGATCTTGCCGTTGCCACGCACCGGGCCATCGAGGCGCTGCAGATTGCAGTTGACGACGAACACCAGATTGTCGAGCTTCTCGCGCGCCGCCATGGCGATCTCGCCCAGCGTTTCCGGTTCGTCGGTTTCACCGTCGCCGATGAAGCACCACACCTTGCGGCCTTCCGTATTGGCGATGCCGCGGTCCTGCAGATACTTCATGAAGCGGGCCTGATAGATGGCCTGCAGCGGCCCGAGCCCCATCGACACGGTCGGGAATTGCCAGAAATCGGGCATCAGCCACGGGTGCGGGTAGCTCGACAGGCCTTCGCCGCCGACTTCCTGGCGGTAGTTGTCGAGCTGCGACGCGCTGATGCGGTCGAGCAGGAAGGCGCGGGCGTACACGCCAGGCGCCGAATGGCCCTGGAAATAGATGAGGTCGCCGCCGTGGGTCGGGCTCGGCGCGCGCCAGAACCAGTTGAAACCCACGTCATACAGCGTGGCGCTCGACGCGAAGCTGGCGATGTGGCCGCCGACATTGGTGTGCTTGTTGGCGCGCAGCACCATCGCCATCGCATTCCAGCGGATGTAGTTGCGGATGCGGTGTTCGATTTCGTAGTCGCCGGGTGCCTGCACCTGCTTGCCGGCCGGGATCGAGTTGATGTACGCGGTGGTCGCCGAATACGGCAGGTTGATGCCGGCGCGTCGCGCCTGTTCGGTCAGCCGTTCGATCAGGTAATGCGCGCGTTGTTCGCCCGCGTGCTCGATCACGCCTTCAAGCGCGTCCAGCCATTCCTGGGTTTCGATGGCGTCCGGATCCGAGACCAGCAGGGGGTGGGGTAGTGCAGACACAGGACTTCTCCTCTTGTTTGATCGACTGTTCGATCAAATGCACTGCCGATGCACAACCCGACCGGGGCATGGAGCCCTTCCGGGGTGGTCGGCGTGCCGGGCGAAAAGATGTTCGTCCGAGGCGCCTGTCCGTCTGCGCATGGGTGATGCAAGTGTCGACAGCTCCGAAGCGGCAGCGGGTAGCTGCCATGGCAGCGCCGTACGCAGGGATCGCCCGCGTCAGCGTGACCACATTATGGGTCACGCCCGGGACCGGCGACCAGTCGTGGATAACCGAAACGCCAAACCGGTGCACAAGGCGCGTCAGGAATGTTTCTCGATGACATCAAGTTTTGCTGCGGGGTGTCGATAGGTTTGCAGACCATCCATTTTCGGAGTGACAGATGATTCCTGTTCGAAAGTCAGACGTCGCGATCGGCAGGCCCTTGCCGTATTCCCTCTATGACCAGAACAACAAGCTGCTGCTGAAGGCAGGCGTGATCGTGCAGACGCAGAACCAGCTTGACGTGCTGAGCGAACGGGGACTTTACCGGGACAAGGTCAGTACCAGCCTGCCATCGGTGACGGCGCGCGCCGGTCAGGAAAACGAGCCCAGGCGGGAAGGCGACAAAGCCGGCGTGCAGCTCGATCTGGAAGAAATCCGTCTGCAGATCGGCGACATCTTCCAGCTTCAGGGTACCGGCGACGACGGGCAGCGCTATACCGTAAGGCTGCTCGGCCATTCGAAGGGCCGCAGTGTCATGGTGACTGCGCCGATGATCGAAGGCAGCTATGCGATCGTCAAGCAGGACGCCGCGTTTGTCGTTCGCCTGTTTTCCGGCAAGAGCGTGTATGCCTTTCCGGCGCATGTGCTGAAGATGGCGAACACCCCCTTTCCCTATCTGCACCTGAGCTATCCGAAGAAGGTGAGCGGAATGCGCGTGCGCCAGGCGCAGCGGGCGGCGGTCCGGATCATTGCCGCGGTGACCGACGCAGCCGGCGCGGCGCACGCAGCGACGCTGATCGACATCAGCAAGGGCGGCGCGCTGCTGGCTGGCAAGTCGGCGCTGGGCCCGACCGGCAGCGCTTTCACCTGCAAGTTTCGCCTGCAGTTCGACGACATCGACCAGTTCGTGCAGGTGGGCGGCGTCATCCGTTCGGTCACGCACGCCAGTGATCCGGAAAGCGAGCAGGCCATGCTGAACCACGGCGTGGAATTCACGGATATTCCGGAGCAGGACCGACTGGCGCTGACGGCTTTCGTCTACAACCGGATCATCGCGCTCAGCGAAGGGGGCTGACTGGCGGGGCGTGATGGCTTCGTGCAGGGTGCCGTAGCGTCCTGCTAGGCGTACCATCGCCGCGGATCAAGCACGGAGCGCCCCGATGAAATGTCCCTTCTGCAGTTCGCCCGACACCCAGGTCGTCGAAACCCGTGAAAGCGAGGACGGCGACATCATCCGCCGCCGCCGCCGCTGTGCGGCGTGCGACAAGCGCTTCACGACCTACGAGCGGGTCGACCTGAAAATGCCGCAGGTAGTGAAGAAGGATGGCCGGCGCGCCGACTACGACCGCGAAAAGCTGCGTGCCAGCATGATGCTGGCGCTGCGCAAGCGGCCGGTCACGACCGAATCGGTCGATCTGGCGATGGATCGCATCGAGGAACGCCTGCTCACCATGGGCGTGCGCGAACTGGCGACCGACCGGCTGGGAGAGCTGGTGATGCGCGAGCTGAAGAAGCTCGACAAGATCGGCTACATCCGTTTCGCCAGCGTGTATCGCAATTTCGAGGACGTCGACGAATTTTCGGAAGTGGTGCGCGAAGTCACCAAACCGACACGAACGCCGCGCAAGGCGGCCAGCTGAATGGCGGGCGACGCTCTTCACATGGCGCGTGCGCTGAGGCTGGCGGCGCGCGGATTGAACACGACGACGCCCAACCCGCGTGTCGGCTGCGTCATCGTGCGCGATGGACAGGTCGTCGGCGAGGGCTGGCACGTCAGGGCAGGTGAGCCGCACGCCGAAGCGCACGCGCTGCAAGCCGCCGGTGATGCGGCGCGCGGCGCCACCGCGTACGTGACGCTTGAGCCTTGCAGTCACCATGGCCGCACGCCGCCGTGCGCCGACGCGCTGGTCAGGGCCGGTGTGGCGCGCGTGGTGGCCGCCATGCAGGACCCGAACCCGCTGGTCGCCGGTCAGGGGCTGGCCAGGCTGGCTGCTGAAGGCATCGCGACCACCTGCGGCCTGCTGGCGCAGGAAGCGCGCGAACTCAATATCGGATTCGTATCGCGCATGACGCGCGGTCGCCCGTGGGTCAGGCTGAAAACCGCATCGACACTGGACGGCGTGACGGCGCTCGACAACGGCGTCAGCCAGTGGATCACCGGCCCGGCGGCGCGCCGCGACGGTCACCGCTGGCGCGCGCGTGCCTGTGCCGTGCTGTCCGGCATCGGCACCGTGCAGGAAGACAATCCGTCGCTGACCGTGCGTGAGGTGCCCACGGAGCGCCAGCCGCTGCGCGTCATCGTCGACGCCCGGCTGGCACTGTCACCCGCTGCGAAGCTGTTCGCCGACATCGACCGCGCGCCCTTGCTGGTGGCGTGCGCATCCGACGACGTGCCGAACGCCCGCGCGCTGCGCGATGCCGGTGCCGAGTTGCTGGTGCTGCCGAACGACGGCGGCAAGGTTGACCTGCCGGCCCTGCTGCAGGCACTTGGCGCGCGTGGCATCAACGAACTGCACGCCGAGTCCGGTCACAAGCTCAATGGCTCGTTGCTGCGTGAAGGCTGCGTGGACGAATTGCTGATGTACGTCGCGCCGACCGTGCTCGGCCGCGGCATGGGGTTGTTCAACCTCGGCCCGTTCGACACGCTGGATCAGCGTATCGATGTCGATATCCGCGACCTCCGGGCCGTGGGGCGTGACTGGCGCGTATTGGCGCGGTTGCGGCAATCTCCGTAGACGCAGTGTGGGAGTGGCGACGGTTTTGTGGGAGCGGCTGTGGGAGCGGCGGCCTCGCCGCGATACGCACTTTGCAAAGCGACCATCGCGGCACGGATCGCGGCGAGGCCGCCGCTCCCACAGGCCGCCGCTTGTATGTTCTGCCTCGGCGAGTTGTAGTGAGAACTTGTCGGGGTGGAGGGACCAACGCCGCTTCTGGCTTTTGCACAGACCGTGGGAGATATCGTCCCGCCCCTCACCATCGAGCACCCATGAGGAATCCATCGACGCGGCCCTCGCCGGCCCTGATCGACCATATCCTGCAAGCGATTGCCTGGTGAGTCCCGACAAGTCCCTAAACCTTAGTCGGGAGCGCCTGTTCATGACAAGTCAGCCTTCGCCGATTCACATCGGCATCGACGTATCCAAAGCCAGCCTCGATATCGCACTGGGCGAGCACGGCCCGGTGCAGCGCATCGACAACACCCCTCTAGCCATCCGGGCCTGGCTGCGCACCTTGCCCAGCGGCCCGCTGCACATCGGCTGCGAGGCCACCGGCACCTACCACCTCGCGCTGCGCGACGCCGTGATCAAGGCCGGGCACCCGCTCTACCTGATCGACGGCTACCGCCTCTCGCGCTACCGCGGCGCCACCAGCGTGCGGGCCAAGACCGACCCGATCGACGCCCGGCTCATCGCCCGCTACGTCGCCAAAGAGGGCACGCACCTGCGCCCCTACACGCTGCCGCCCGAGGCCACGCAACGCGTGCAGCAACTGCTGCGTCGTCGCGCCACCCTGGTCCGGACCGCCGTCATCTTGCGCCAGAGCCTGTCCGATCTGCCCGGCTTCAAGCGCGAGGTGCGCGCCTTGCTGGCCAAGGCCGACCGGCTCGCCCAGCAGATTCAGGCCCAGATCGTGGAAAAGCTCAAAGCCAGCGACTGGATCGACGATCACCGCCGCTGCCAGGGCATCGAAGGCGTCGGCCCACTCACCGCCGCCGCCTTGTGCGCGACCTTCCATCGGGGCGCCTTCACCCGTGCAGACGCCTTCATCGCCTATCTCGGCCTCGATGTGTGCGTGCGCCAATCGGGCAACCAGCACGCCCGCGGCACCCTGAGCAAAAAGGGCGACCCCGAGCTACGCCGACTCCTGCACAACGCCGCCATGGCAGCCAGCCGATCCGACACCTGGAAGCCTACCTACCAAGCCTTCATCGCCCGCGGCTTCTCCCGCACCCAGGCCCTTGTCGCCCTGGCACGAAAGATCGCTCGCGTTGCCTTCTCTCTGATGAAAACCGGCACTCAATACCAACCCGGAGGGCTCAAAAACACTTGTGCTCAGACATAGAATCTCCCACAGCCGGTCGGCTGCACGGCGTCCGACGCGATCAACCCGCCCGAATCGGCACGAACAACCGGTTGTCGCCGCGCTGGATCAACAGGGCGACGCGGCCCTTTGCGCGTTCGACCAGGCGCGCCAGTTCTTCGGCGCTGCCGACCGGCTGGCCATTCACCGCGAGGATGGCGTCGCCCGGCTGGATGCCGGCCTGGGCAGACGGACCTGCCGCATCGGACACGACCAGACCGCGGCTCACGCCCAGTTGCTGGGCTTCGCCGCCGGTGAGCGGACGCACCACCAGACCCAGACGGTCGCGCGCCGGCTGCGCGTCGCGCCCCGGATCAGCCTGGGCGACGGCTTCGGTTTCGCCCTGCTCACCCAGCGTCGCCGTCACGGTACGTTCCGCGCCCTGGCGCCAGACCTTGAGCTTCACCGGCTTGCCGGGCGGCAGATTGCCGATCACCTTGGGCAGGTCGAACGAATCCGCCACCTCGCGGCCATCGACCGACAGCACCACGTCACCCGGCTGCAGGCCTGCCCGGTCCGCCGGACCGTCCTTTTCGACATTGGCGACCAGCGCGCCGCGCGCACGGTCCAGCCCGAAGCTGTCGGCCAGGTCGCGCGTGATCGGCTGGATGCTGATGCCCAGACGCGCATGCTTGGCGCGGCCGAATTGCTTGATCTGGTCGGCGACGCGCATCGCCACGTCGATCGGAATGGCGAACGACAGGCCCATGAAGCCGCCGGTGCGCGAGTAGATCTGCGAATTGATGCCGATCACCTCGCCCTTCAGGTTGAACAGCGGCCCGCCCGAATTGCCCGGATTGATCGCCACGTCTGTCTGGATGAAGGGCACCAGCGATTCGTCCGGCAGCGCGCGCGATTTGGCGCTGACGATGCCTGCGGTCACCGTGTTCTCGAAGCCGAAAGGCGCGCCGATTGCGGCCACCCACTCGCCCACGCGAACCTGGTCGGCGTTGCCCAGCTTCACGGCCGGAAGGTTCTTTGCCTCGACCTTGATCAGCGCGACGTCGGTGCGCTTGTCGCTGCCGATCACGCGCGCCTTCAGTTCGCGCTTGTCGGTGAATTTCACCGTCACTTCGGCGGCTTCCGAAACCACGTGCGCATTGGTCAGGATGTAGCCATCCTGGCTGATCACGAAGCCGGACCCGATGCCGCGCGGTGTCGGGCCCTGGCCATTGCCCGGTCCCTGTCCGCCGCGCGGGTCCTGCGGCACCGGAATGCCGAAGCGGCGGAAAAACTCGTACATCGGGTCGTTCGGGTTCATGGCCGGCGCCTTCGCCGCCTTGCCGACGACGCTGATGTTCACGACCGAGGCCGAGGTCTGGTCGACCAGCGTCGTGAAGTCGGGCAGGCCGGTCACGAGGTTGCCGGCAACCGGAGCGGCCGCGACGGGTGCCGCCTGAGCCAGCAGAAGCGGCGGGCTGTCGGCAGCGGCTTGCGCCTTGTGCATCCAGTCGACCGTGGTCGCTGTCGCGCCAAGGCCGAAAGTCGTGGCGGCGATGATTGCCAGAGCCGTACGTGACAGGGTGATCTTCATCTGATGTCCTCTCCAGACTGTTATTGCCTGCAGCAGCGAAGCGCTGCAGGGCTCGTGAGCGAACGATGGAGCCGCGCGGGTGACGGGCTGTTCCGACGGTTTACATCCCGAAACAATGGGCGTCGTCGCGCAGGTTCGATGGGAATCTGGGGAGCTAAATTGCCAAATCAAGAGTCCGAGTTGCTGAACCGCACTTGAAAACAGGGGGCCACGCCGCCACCATGCTCAGTCCGGGTGTCAGGCAGCGGCAGCGCTCCATGATTGCGCCGCTATATATATAAGCAAGAACAGGATGACCATGAACCATTCAGACACCACACGCCCGAGCCGGGAAGAAGCCGAGGCGGCTGTCCGTACGCTGATCCAGTGGGCCGGTGACGATCCGACGCGCGAAGGCCTGCTCGATACGCCATCGCGCGTTGTCAAGTCGTACGAGGAATTCTTTGCCGGTTATTCGATCGACCCGCGCGAAGTGCTGTCACGCACCTTCGAAGAGGTCGAAGGCTACGACGAGGTGATCGCGCTGACCGGCATCCGCTTCGAAAGCCATTGCGAGCACCACATGGTGCCCATCATCGGCAAGGCGCACATCGCCTACCTGCCGGATCGGCGCGTCGTCGGCATTTCCAAGCTGGCGCGTCTGGTCGAGGTGTTCGGCAAGCGTCTGCAGATCCAGGAAAAGATGACCGTGCAGATCGCCGATGCGCTGTATGAAGTGCTGCAGCCGCGCGGCGTTGCAGTGGTGATCGAGGCGGCGCACGAGTGCATGACCACCCGCGGTGTGCACAAGCCGGGCGTCGCCATGGTGACCAGCCGCATGCTGGGCGCCTTCCGCGACGACGCCAGCACGCGGCGCGAGTTCTTCAACCTGATCGGCCGGACGGCGGGCGGCTGCGAAAACTGAGTCAGCGCGTCAGGTCGCGCAGCGCGGCGAGGCGTCGCTCCAGCGCACCGTGTTCGGTCGCTGGGGCGGGCCTCGCCGCGACGCCTTTGGATCGACAGCATCGCGGCATCTGTCCAGATTCATTACTGCCAGCCAGGTTTGCCATACACGACCTGCCCTGGCGAACTCCAGGCGACGGCATATCGCGTCTCCAGCCACGGATGATCCGATGTTCGGCTCGATCCCGGATCGGAAGCGTCGAGGCGCGATCCGCTCACGCCGCGGGCGCATGAAGCTTCGGACGCCTTATTTATATATGCAGCGCGAGGACCGGGGTGAACCCGGAAGGGCGATCAGGCGATATCCGCGTAATACACCTCAACCCGGTCCTGACCCCGGCATGCGGGCATGAACGACCGCGACCGGCTGTTGCACGAAAACCACAACGCACCGGACGGGTGCATACGTAATTCTACGCATGGCTTGCAGGGAGCTTTCATGCTTCGGTACAGTGCGGTCCACCTTCTGAATGTCCGAAGGTGTGTAGCCCGGCAGTACAGTCGCTCTGCGATCAAACATGATCCGGGCACCCACTATCATCGCAAGAGGAGAATTGCGTAATGTCCAAGAAATTGCTTGCAGCTGCGATCGCAGCCGCACTCGTACCGACCGCCGTTCTGGCCGAAGCATCGAACGTGACCATGTACGGTCGCATCGACTACGGTTTCATGTCGCGTGGTGGTGACAGCGGTGGCCTGTCGCAAGGTGGTCGTGAAGGTCGCCTGAACGACTTCGAAGATGGCATCCAGGGCACGAACCGCATCGGTTTCCGTGGTAGCGAAGCCCTCGGCAACGGCCTGAAGGCAATTTTCGAATTCGAATTCGGTTTCTCGGGTGACAGCGGCCAGTCGTTCGGTGCCACGTCGAACCGTCACAGCTGGATCGGTCTTGAAGGTGCCTTCGGTACCGTCCTCGGCGGCCGTGTTGATGGCGCGCGTTACTCCTTCGTCGGCCAGTACGACCCGTTCAAGAACCAGACCGTTGCCAACGCCGGTTCGCTGTTCGGTGTGACGTCGGGCCTCGGTCAGGCTGACCGTGCCGACAACGCTGTTGTCTACATCACGCCTGAAGTCGCTCCTGGCCTGAAGTTCCTGGCTGCCTACACGACTTCGCTGCTGTCGGAAGCCGGTTCGGGTGCAATCGCCGGTCAGGACACCGAAACCGGTGACACCCCCCTGTACGCACTGGCCGCCCTGTACAACAACGGCCCGATCAGCGTCACGCTCGACTACGAAAACCTCAAGATCAAGCGCGCAAACGCTGGTCGCGACCTCGAGTTCGATCTGTGGGTTGCTGGCGCAAGCTACGACTTCGGCGTCGCCAAGCTGTCGGCATACTACGAAAACACGAAGGGTGACGACAGCGCGTCGGAAGCCATCTCGGACGCTGACGGTTGGCTGATCGGTCTGACGGTTCCCGTCACCACCAACTTCGCCATCAAGACCAGCTACGTCAAGGCGAATGACGATGCCCGCAACAACGCTGACTGCAAGAAGTGGGGCGTTGGCGGCGAGTACTCGTTCTCGAAGCGCACCCAGGCTTACGCAACGTTTGCCAAGCTGAGTGCTGACAGCGCCGCGACCTGCGGCATCTCGAAGAACGCTGCCGGTGGTAACGGCACGGGTTCGAACGGTGCCGGCGGTACGGGCTACGGCGACACCGGCTTCAACATCGGTCTCGCACACACGTTCTAATCGGTTTCCGATCAGAAAGCTGTGTTGAAACGGGCGCCTTCGGGCGCCCGTTTTTCGTTGACATCGCGGCATGCAGCCATTAACTTGACTAAATAGTTGGTCAAGTCGGAGGGCGCCATGCGTCAAGTCAACATGCTGGAAGCCAAGACAGCCTTGTCGGAGTTGGTTGCGGCCGCATTGCGCGGCGAAGAGATTGTGATCGCCCGCGCCAATAAACCGGCGGTCAGGCTGGTTCCGGTCGAGCCTGTTGCGCCCGTTCGTCGCTTTGGTTGGGCAACTGGAAAGATCAGCGTAGCCGAAGATTTCGATGCACCGCTGGACGCGTTCAGCAGCTATCGTTGATGCGCATCCTGCTCGACACCCATGTGATCATCTGGCTGGCTCATGCGCCCGGGAAGGTTGCAGTTCGGACCCGCGAGCGGATCAGCGATCCAGCCTCGACGATCTACATCAGTCCGGTATCGATCTGGGAAATGACGATCAAGTGCGGCATCGGAAAACTCGATCTGGGCAGCGACGTTGCAGGCTTCGCCCGCGCGGCCTATCTTGAGCTGGCGGCGCTGGATCTACCGCTTGCACTCGACCATTTCCGGCATCTGGCCGAACTTCCCCTGCATCACCACGATCCGTTCGATCGTCTTCTGTTTGCACAGGCACGCAGCGAGGCGCTCTGCTTCGCCACGGCCGACAACGCATTCGACGCGTATGGGGACGCCGGCGTCACCATGCTGCGCTGCTGAAGAACAGGCGAGGGTCTGCGCCGAACAACTGGGGTATTCAGGTTCATCGCGCATCGAGCAGGATATCGACGCCGCCGCCGGCCAACGCAGACGGTTGATCCTTGCGTCCGATCAGCCGATACACCACGGTGTCGCCCTTGCCTTTCAGATAGAGCGTCTGCGGCGGGTGGAAGTCAAAACGGTTGCGCAGGCGAAGGTAAGTCGTGGTGTCGACCTGCACCATGCCGGGCACGCCTTCGGTCGTGATGCGACTGGCCAGATTGACCGTGTCGCCCCACAGGTCATAGATAAATTTCTTCTTGCCCACGACGCCGGCGACGACCGGTCCGGTGCCGATGCCGATGCGCAGATCGAGCAGCACGCCGGTGCCGGTGGTCTGGTTCCTGAGCCAGTCGCGCATTTCGAGTGCCAGATCGGCCAGCGCGGCGGTGTAGTCCGACGTGTTTTCGTTCAGGCCGCCGGCCACCATGTAGGCGTCGCCGATGGTCTTGATCTTCTCCAGACCACGCGCACCCGCCTGCTCGTCGAAGCGTGAAAACACGCGGTTGAGCATCGAGAACACTTGGGCCGGCGTCATGCCGGCGGCGACCTGGGTGAAGTTCACGATGTCGGCAAACATGACGCTGACGTCGGCAAACCCATCTGCGATGTTCTTTTCGTTCTGCTTCAGGCGTTCGGCGACCGGGCCGGGCAGGATGTTCAGCAGCAGCCGTTCCGAGCGTTCCTGTTCGCATTCCAGCAGCGCATGCGCTTCGGCGAGCTGACTGGCGGTGCGCTGTTTCTGTTCTATCGCGAAGCGCAACAGCATGAACACGATGGTCGAAATGGCGAGAAAGTTGAGCGCGAAGAACACCACGCTGGTTTCCACCGACACGGTGGCGTTGCGGTAGGTGCTCGCGTCTGCAAGATAGAAGTCGAACACACCGGTCAGCACGATCAGGAAGGCGTAGGCGAAGAACCACGCCAGCGCCTCACGCGCGCCGATGCACAGGATGGCGCCCACCGGCGCCAGCAAACCCCACAGCAGGATGCCGCTGGCGGTGATGAAGTTGCCGATGGCCCACTGGGCGACAAAGGGCACGAACAGGAACAGTCCGAGCTGGGTCGTGCGGAAAAGCTTGAAGTTGCCGCTGCGGATGTACAGCAGCAGGTTGCCGGCCAGCAGCAGCTGGTAGGCGAAAGGCAAGGTCGCGGACAGTTGCGGCCCGATCGACCAATACACCGCCAGCCACAGCATCGAAGCCACGCAAACCAGACCGGTCGCCAGCACCAGAAGCGACTTGTTCAGCCGCTCTTCAGGGCTGTCGCCGGGAAGGATGCCGCCACTGCGCAGGCGCGACAGGAAGCCGGGTGCCGCTGCGCTCACGGCAATTGCCCCGCATTCATCATGCGGCCGAACAACACGAAGCGCGATTCCCACACCACCAGGTCATCGAATTCGCCGCCGCCTGCGGCGCTGTTCACGCTGCCGTCGCGCGCGTACAGCGCGACTGATGTACCCGGCTGGGAACTGTTGGCCTGTTCGTCGGCGTTGCTGGCTGAATCGTGGGGGATCAGGCTGCCGACCGCCGTCGTGGCGCCGCGTCCGTTTTCGCCATGCGACCACAGTGCGAAGGCGACTGCCGTGGGGCTGTTCAACGTCACTTCTGCGCCGGCTGCGTCGCGGCTAAGGATCGTGACGTCGCCTTCGCCGGTCAATGCGATGCGCTGGCCGGGGGCGACGACCAGACTGCGCGCCGCGGTGGTGTTTTGCGACACGACATAGCCGAGCCGGTTGCCCCAGCCGTCGAGTCCGCGCACGCCCAGCGTCTGCCAGGGCAGCAGGCCGCGCCGGTTGGCGCAGTTGCCGCCGGCGCGGCTTTGTTCGGTGCCGTCGACCTCCGACACGGCCGGGCAGGGCAGCGAGCGGTTGACAACGGCGAACGCCACGACTGCCTCGCGCGCTTCGCGCAGTGCCGCCTGCGTGTCGGCGATGCGCGTGCGCAGCATGGCGAGCTGAAGTGCGGCGATCGCTCCGACGCTGAGCAGCGCGACGATGGTCAGCACCACCGCGATTTCGATCAGGGTGAAGCCGCGCTGGCGCGTCATGATCCGGTGCATACGCCGGCGCAGGCCGGCAGCAGCGACAGCGCGCGCGCCACGCGTGAGCCGTCGGCAAGTGTGACGACGCCCTGTGTGCCCGACGCGCAGACGTGGGCGCACCACTGATTCTTGATCCACCAGGCGTCTGGCGGTGTGCCGTCGCTGGCGAGCGAAATCTCGCCCAGCACGCGCGCCCCGGCGCTGGCGAACAACCGGCTGGTGGTCAGCGTGAGCACGCGGTCATTGAAGTCGTCCTGCGCGCGCAGCGCGATGGCGTGCTCACCGCCGGTGTGCGTATAGGCGGTGCCGGCCACCGTCACGCCTTCGAGAAACTGCTCGATGCTGCCTTCGCGACAGCCGGACTCGCCGAAGCCGCCGCTGCGCGATTGCCCGGGCAGTGCCGCGCCGGGTGCGATCAGCACCGCCGCTACCCGGGCGCCGGCGCCGGCCGCGCTGACTTCGACGATGCCGCCCGGCGTCGCCGGGTTGAGCGCTGGCCGATCCGCGCTGTCGCCGCGCTGGCTGGTCGGGATGTTGTTGCTGAACGTGGCGCTGCGCGCATACCACAGACATTCGCCCGCGCCGTCGAGCACCGGTCCCATGCCCAGCGTGCGCCAGGGCAGGCGTCCGATATGGCTGTCGCAAAGCGAGGACAGCTCTTCCGACGTGCCGTCGTTGTCGAGGTCCGGGCAGGGCAGCGCACCCGGCGAATTGAGCTGATTGCCACCCCTGTTGCCCAGCGCACCGTAGGCGGCCAATGCATCGCGCGCCCGGGCCAGCGCGCGCTCGGTGGCCAGTTCGCTGTCGGTGCCGGCCGGCGACGACAGCGCGCGCGCCAGCGTGGCGATGGCCAGCAGGCCGAGCAGGGCGATGGCGATCAGCAGCGCGGCGCCGCCCTGTCTTTGTCGTGTCGACGGCCATGCGCTCATCGGCTGCGCCCCGGCTGTACATCGATCACGCCCGACGCCGGCGCCGCCTGACCGGCTTCGTCGACGGCGGTCCGCTCGCCCGGGCGCAGCCTGACCGATTGACCGGCGTCGCCCGGCAGCTGCAGTGCGGTGCCCGCCGGCTGCGCCTGCAGCGACGGCAGTGCGCGCGCGTCCAGCGCACCGCCATTGACGAACCAGGTCACCGGGCCCGACGAGCGGACGACGATGCCGTCGTGCCGCACCATGCCGAACGCACGCGGCACGGTGGCTGCCTGAACCGGCTGGCCGCGCAGCTGTTCCAGCCGCGCGCGCTCCGCCTCGCTGTAGAACAGGCGCCCGAGCGGCTCTGCCGCTGCCGCATGCGCGACGCCGCACAGCACAAGGAGCAGCGCGCGATTCATGACGCTCCCCCCTCTTTCGGACGGAAGGTGATCCAGTCCAGCAGGCAGTCGGCCTGCAGCGTTTCCGGGGTGGCGTCGGTCACGACCCGCCGCATCATGCTGCATTCGCGCACCCGCACCAGGGCCGGCGCGCGCTGGCTCAGTTCGTCGAGCAGCGTCAGCAGGTCGCCTTCATGCAGCAAGGGCAGGCGCAGGCGCAGCGTGCTGCTGCTGACTTCGAGTTGGCCGGCATCGGATGGCGCAATCGTGCGATCGAGTGGCCGCTGCGGCGAAAATTCATAATCGAGCGCGCCCAGGCGATGTCGCGCCCGGATGTCGCGGATCAGTTCGACCCATGCCAGACGCTGTTCGGCGCCGATCGCGCCGCGCGCGGCGAGCTGGCGGTAGCGGTCGATCTTCTGCGCGATTTCCTGCTCTTCGGCCTGCGCAGCGGCCAGCCCGCCCTGTGCGATGGCACGCGCGGCGATCGCCCGGGTGTGGTCCTGCTTCGCTTCGTCAGCCAGCCGGGCGCTCGCCCACAGCGCACCTGCGCCAGCAAGTGCCATCAGTACGGCGAGTACGGCGGCGCCGCGCAGCTTTTTCAGGTCGGCGGCGTTCATGGCGCGAGCCTGCGGCTGATCAGCAGCGCGAACTGCGGCGTGCTGTCGGCGTCGCTGCGGTCGCTGCGCACCCCGCCGCGCAGCACCTGACCCGATTCCAGATCGAACGGCGGGCGGGTGACTTTCACCTGCAGGCCATTCGCTGCACGGCCCAGATCGGTTGCCAGCGCGTCGACCAGTTCCAGTGCCCGCCGTTGCTGGGCGCCGTACTCGGCGGGCAGTCGCGCCTGCACCAGCAATTGCGCCTCGACCGTCGCCAGTCCGTCGGCCGCTGGCATGCCAGCACTGCCCAACTTCCAGTCGAGCCGGTCCAGCTCAACCTGCGGATAACGCTCCAGCACGGTGCCGAGCGCCTGCAGCAATCCGGCCGGCGCTGCGCTGCGCTGCTCCAGTTGCAGACTGCGTTCATGTACGACGCGCAGCGTGTCCAGCGGCACCGGCGTCGGCGGCAGGCGCGCGATGATGTCGCGCCGGGCATTTTCGGCACGCCTCGCGTCATCCTGCAGGCGCGCGCTTTTCTCGCGCAGTTCGAGGCTGTCGAGCGCGCTGTGCGTGGCCATCAGCAGGCAGGCGGCGAGCGCCACGCTGCCGGCGGCGATCAGCGCGAAGCGCGCCTGCCAGACGCGGAAGGCGCGACGTTCGGCGGCCGGCGCGAACTGTTCGGCCGGCGGCTGGCGCATCAGTGCCTGCACGAACAGCGTTTCGCAGTGCAGGTCGTCCGGCGCCGGGCGCAGCCCGAGGCGCTGTGCCGCCAGATGACTGTCTATCAGTTCGAACTGCAGCATGTCATTGCTGCGGCAGGCCTGCGAGAACTCGTCCATGCGCGCCGGCGGCACGAGCACGCGCACGCTCAGCGGCGCGTTGCGGGTGACCAGGCGCTGGCTCAGCAGATAGGGGTGCAGCCGCCGGGCTTCTTCGGCGCAGGCGCGCGGCAGGTCGTTGCTCGACAGCGCGCCGAGCGGCGTCAGGCGCGAAAAGCGCAGGCGGCCCTCTTCGAAGAAGCTCTGCCGCACGCCGGTGCGGGTGATGGCCAGCAGCAGCATGCTTCCCTGCGCGATGCGCAGCCGCTCGAGCACCGGCTCGCTGGCCAGTGCCACGCTGTGTATGCCGCTCAATGCGACATCGGCATCGCGCAGCGCGGCCAGCCAGGGCTCGAGCAGGGCGGGCCGGGTCAGCGCGCAGAACAGCATCTGTTCGTCGCGCCGGCCGGCACGCGAACGACCGAGCGACCGAGCGCAGGTGAGCGGGGTGCCGAAGAAATGCTGACCGAGCTTGCGGCGGATCAGTGCCGCGCGGTCGCTGCCACGCACGAAAGGCACCATTTCGGCGACAAAGGCTTCGTCGGCCAGATCACACAGCATCAGGTACAGGCCGTCGCGGTGCGTGCGCAGGAAGTCGGCGAAGGCCGTCACACCTTCGTGGGTATTGGAGAAGCGGGCGTGCTCGGTCACCTCGCCGGCGCGCCAGCCATAGGCGACAAGCTGTGTTGCATCGAGATAGAGGACGTGGCGGCGCGGCATCAGGTCTTCAACTTCGTCAACATGTCGTACACCGGGCCGAGCACGGCGAAGGCCACGGCCATCAGCAGCAGGCCGAGCACCAGCGTCAGCGTCGGTTCCATCGCAGCCTGGGCGCGTGCAATCGATTCGCGCACGTCGCGCGTGTAGAAGTAGGACACCTCGCGCAGCGCGCGGTCGAGCGCACCGGTGCTTTCGCCCACGCGCAGCATGCGCACGACCAGCGGCGGAAACAGCCCGACGCTCTGGAAGGCGGCCGTCACGTTCTGGCCCTGGCTGATCAGCGCGCCGGCACGCGCCAGCGCATCGCGCACGGCTTCATTGCCGACCACGTCTTCCGAGGTGCGCACGGCGTCGATGATCGGGATGCCAGCGCCATACATCATCGCGAACATGCTGGCGAAGCGCGACAGCACCACCTTGTGCAGGATCGGCCCGATCACCGGCACCGACAGCTTGAAGCCATCGAAGCGCTGCCGGGCCATCGGGTTGTAGCGCAGCAGCGCAACGGCGCCGACGGCTCCCGCGATGATGAGCACCAGCAGGGCCGGCCACCAGGCCAGCAGGAATTCCGAGGTGCCCATCAGGATGCGTGTCTGCAGCGGCAGCTCCAGCCCGGTGTTGCGGAAGAAGCGGGCGAGGTCGGGCACCACCACCAGCATCAGTACCGCGATGACGAACAGCAGGAAGGTGCCGACGATGGCCGGATAGGTGAGCAGGCGTCGCGTCTGCGATACCAGTTCGTCCTCCCACTTGAAGGCGTCGATCTGTTCGCGCAGCACCTCGGCCAGATTGCCGGTCAGCTCGCCGGCACGGACCAGTGCGCAGAACACCTTGCTGAATGCAGCCGGGTGTTCGGCCATGGCCTGCGACAGCGATCGTCCGCCTTCGATGCTTTCCACCAGCGAGGCGACGATTTCGCGCATGCGCGGGTGTTCGGTCGAATCGCGCAGGTCGGTCAGTGCTTCGATCAGTGGTACGCCGGAGCGCACCAGTTGTTCCAGGTGAAAGCTGAAATTGATCAGTTCGAGGCGCGGCACGCTGTGACCGAACAGCGGCTGCGCGTGCTTCATCGGCTGGCCATTGACGAAGTCGAGCTGCATCCGCTTCAGGCGCATTTCGAGGTCGACCAGATTGGCGGCGTCCATGCGGCCGAACACCATGCGGCCCTGCGTGTTCATCGCCTTGTACGAAAACATCGCCATCGTCAGCGCGCGTACCAGTCCGGGCCGCTCTGGGCCATGCGTTCGGTGAGGTCGACGACGCGTGCCAGTTCGTCCAGCGAGGTCGAGCCGTCGATGACGCGTCGCAGCCCATCTTCGGCCAGCGAGCGGAAGCCCTTGGCGCGGGCGGCGTTGCGCAGCTCGCGCGCGGTGGCGCGCCGGGCGACCAGTTCGTCGAGGTCGGAATCCATGCGCAGCAGCTCCATCACCGCCAGCCGACCTCGAAAGCCGGTGAATTCACACGCCGGGCAGCCCACGGCATCGTGGATGTCCGGCACCGCACGGTCCTCGCGCAGACCGAGCAGATGCAGTTCGTGCGCTTCCGCCGGTCGCGCCCGGCGGCAGTAGAGGCACAGCTTGCGCAGCAGGCGCTGAGCGATGACGCCGATGATGTTGCCGGCCATGATGTCCGGCAGGATGCCGATGTCGAGCAGGCGCGGAATGGCGCCGAGCGCCGAGTTGGTGTGCAGCGTGGAATACACCTGGTGACCGGTCATCGCGGCGCGAAAGGCCATCTCGGCGGTTTCGGCATCGCGGATTTCACCCACCAGGATGATGTCGGGATCCTGCCGCATCATCGAACGCACGCCGTTGGCGAAATCGAGCTTCACCGCTTCGGCGACCGAGGTCTGGCGGATCAGCGCCATCGGGTACTCGACCGGATCTTCGAGGGTCATGATGTTCACGCCCTCGGAATTGATGTGGTTGAGCACCGAATACAGCGTGGTGGTCTTGCCGCTGCCGGTCGGACCGGTGGCGAGGATGATGCCCTCGGGGCGCGCGATCATCAGCTTCAGCTGGTCGAGCTGCGAATCGGCCAGTCCAAGTTCGTCGAGCGCGACGATGCCGCGCGCCCGGTCGAGGATGCGCAGCACGATGTTTTCGCCGTGCAGCGTCGGTTGCGACGAAACGCGGAAATCGACCGGCCGGCCGCTGATGGTCAGTGAAATGCGGCCGTCCTGCGGCGCGCGCATTTCGGCGATGTTCATGCCGGCCACCACCTTGATGCGTACCGCCATCGCCGGCCAGTACGAGCGGTGCAGCGCGCGGATCTGGCGCAGCAGGCCGTCGATTCGGTAGCGGATGCGCAGGAAGCCGGCTTCCGGTTCGAAGTGGATGTCGGAGGCGCCGCGCTTGACCGCGTCGGTCAGCAGCGCGTCGATCAGGCGCACCACCGGCTGGCTGTACTCGTCGGCCGACGAGGCCAGAGCGCGGTAATCGACCTCGCCGGTCTCCAGCTCGGTCAGGATGCCTTCGATCGACAGTTCGTGGCCGTAGGACTGGTCGATCGCATGCGCGATCTCGGTCTCGCCGGCCAGGACGGTTTCGAGCTCGATGCCTTCGGGCAGCAATGCGCGCAGCTGGTCGAGCGCCACGATGTCGTTCACGTCGGACACGGCGACCGTCAGCTTGCGCGCACTCACCAGATAGTTCAGCGGCAGCAGCCGGTGCCGCTTCGCCAGCGCCTGCGGTACCAGTCGCAGCGCGTCGGCGTCGATCAGCGCGTGCGACAGATCCACCGTACGCTTGCCCAGCGTGACGCCGAGCGCCTCGCGCAGCGTGGCTTCGCTGACGAAGCCCAGCTGCACCAGCAGGCGCCCCATCGGAATGTTCAGCTTCTGCTGTTCCTGCAGCGCGATACGCAGCTGGTCTTCGGTCACCAGCCCCTGCGCCAGCAGCAACTGGCCGAGCGGGCGGCGCGGTGCGTTGGCCGGCGAGTTCATGTGCTCAGGGCCCATCCTGCGTTGCCTGCAGCGCTGCCACGCGGGACGCCACGGCGTCCGCGTCGAAGGCGGCCGAGCGCTGGCTGCGCAAGGTCAGGGCTTCGCGGTAGTACTGCAGGGCGAGCTTCGACTGGCGCAACTGATCGAGGCTCACTGCAAGGTTGTAGGCGTGGTCGGGCTGGTCGGGTGCCAGCGTCCAGGCATTGAAGTAGGCCTGCTGCGCTTCGCGCCAGCGTGCCTGTCCGGCATACAGATTGCCGAGTGCGAACGCCGCGGCTGCCGATTGCGGCTGCGCTGCGGCGATGTTGAGCAGCCGAGCCTCCTGCGCAGCCGGATCGACGTTTTCGCTCAGTGCGACCTGCACCGACAGGTCGGCCGGGTCTATCTCGGCGATGCGCCGCAGCAGCATGCGTGCCTGTTGCGCGTCGCCCCGCACGTCGGCCAGCGCCATCAGGCCATGCAAGGCGTCCGGATTGCGCGGATCGGCTCGCAGCGCGCGTTCGTACGCGACGCGCGCGCGGTCGTACTCGCCCGCGTTGAACGCGGCATAGCCTTCATTGATGTCCTACGGAATGACGGGCGCATTGCGGGTGATGCGGATCGGCGGTGCAGCAGGCGCTGCTGCGGGCGGTGGCGTCGGTGCCGGCGCATCGGCGGCGAGCTGGCCGGACAGGAAGCGGCTCGACGGCGCCGCCGCAAGGGCGTCTTCGGGCACTGCCGCTGCGAGGGGTGCGGCTACGGGTGCGCTGCCGGCAACGGGCGGCAGCGTCACTGCCGGGGCGGGTGCGGATGGAGGTTGGGACGGGCCAGCGGGCACCCATGCGGCGATGCGAGCCGCCGGTGGCGGCGTTGAGGCGACCGGCGCGACGGCATGACCGTTGTCGAGCAGGCCGATCTGCCACATGACCCAGCCGACGATGCCGAGCAGCAGCACGCCGGCCACACCGAGCAGCCAGGTCAGTGGCGACTTGCCGCGCGGCGCCGGTCGTTTCGCGTCGAACAGCACGCGCGCCGCTTCGGCGCCGGGCGCAGGGGGCGGCGGCGTGGCGAGGCGCGGTTCGGGTACGTCCAGCCCGGCAAAGCGCGCGGCCTGGGCGAATTCGTCATCGATCAGTTCCAGTTCATGGGCCGGTGTGATGCGTGCCGGCGGTGGGGCTGCGGCCGGCGGGGCTTCCTTTTCGGCTGCCGGGTCTTCCTCGCGCCGCTTGGCGGCCTCGGCCTTCTTCAGCGCTTCGAGCAGCAGGCTCACTGCGCCGGCTCCGTTTTCCGGTTCGCGCCGGGCAGCGGGAAGGTCGGCCTCATGAAGCGCTCGTCCGGCAGCGAATCCACCAGCGAACGATAGTCGCCGTCGAGGCTGGCGTCTTCGATCACGACCGGGCGGATCAGCACGACCAGTTCGGTCTTGCGCGACGTTTCGTTGCGCGCCGACAGCAGCGCGCCGATGAAGGGCAGCGCCGACACGCCCGGAATGCTGTCGCGGCGGTAGTTCAGTTCGTCCTGCATCAGGCCGCCGAGCACCGCGGTTTCGCCGCTGGCCACGCGCATGACCGATTCGAGTTCGCGCGTCTGGATGACCGGCACCAGATTGGGCGAGCTCAGGTCAGGCGTCGGGTCCTGCGCGTCGCCCACCTTGCGCGAAATGGTCGGCCGCACGTTCAGCAGCACGAAGCCGTCGGCGCTGATCTGCGGCGTGACCGCCATCACCAGACCGACCGATACCGAGCGCGGCGTGGCGGTGAAACTGCGCACGGCCTGCGTGTTGGTATTGGCGACCACGTCCGACTTGATTTCGAAATAGACGATGTTGTTGACCACCTTGAGCAGCGCGGTCTGGTTGTTCAGCACCGACAGCTTGGGGCTGGACAGCACCTTCACGTCGCCATAGGTTTCCAGCAGCTTGATGCTGTCGACCAGCTCGCGGTTGCGACCCAGACCGATGGCGAACGGCGCATTGGTCGTCAGGTCGGTCGAGGTGGTGTTGAGCGACACCGTGGCGCCGCCGCGCTTGCCGCCGCCGGCAAACGCGGTCCAGTCGATGCCCTGCTGGTAGTTGTCGGTCAGCTGCACTTCGGCGATGGTCGCTTCAATGAGTACCTGGCGGCGAGCGATGCGCGTCACCTGGCTGATGAATTCCTGCACCTTTTCGTGCTGACGCGAGGTGGCACGCACATTGATGACGCCGGTTTCGGCATTCAGGATGACCGCCGCCGCCTCGCGGAAGGTGGCGCGCCGCTCGACCGGCGGGGCGGTCGTTGCCGGATCGGAGCCGGCAACCGGCGCGGCTGCCGGTTCTGTCATCGTGTCCGGCAGCAGCTTGTCGGTTTCGTGCAGCAGGTCGCGGATATTGCGTTCCAGCGATTCCCAGAAGCGGTTCTTCGCGACGTTTTCGATGCGGGTGCTGGAGCTGTTGCCGGCATTGCCTGTCTGCGTTGCGACGTTCGCCGTGCCGCCGGTGCCGGTGACCGCCGCCGAGCTGGTCGAGGCGATCTGCGTGTTGATCGATACCGCACCGGTCACATCGCGCGACATGTTGACGTAATCGACCCGGTAGCTGCGCAGGTAGGGCGCGTCGGGCATCACGACCAGATTCGGTCCGTCGAGCTCGAAACGCATGTCGACCTGGGTGGCGATGCGGGTGAGCAGCTGCGGCAGCGTCTGGTCGATCGCGTTCAGCGTGACCGCCCCCTCGATGCCGGGATGGATGTCTACATTCACCTTTGCATCACGCGCCAGCGCGAACAGCAACTCATTCACCGGCACCCGGTTGACCACCACGCTGTAGGTTTCCGACTTGTGCCGCGGCTGAGGCTGCGGCGGCGACAGCGGGCGGGCGACCGGCGGCGGAATGCCTTCGCGCGCTGCGTTGGCGGCCCCGTCAGCCTTCTTCGCCACGACGTGCGCATCCGACATCGGCTGGGGGGTATGGGCCGCACAACCGGCAAGCAGGGCCGCGATCACGGCGCAGGGCAGAACGGGGCGCAGCAATGCGGTCATGGGCACGGAGACGGACGGTGACTCGGAATCAAACTGAATTCGGATGGTACGCGGAATCCGCGGTCGATCAACATGATGCGCAGCACAGGCCTTTTGGTCAATGCCTTTGGCATTTTCAGGGCTGGCGCAGGCTGCGCACCGGCCGCGCAATCGGCCGTGCGGTGGCGATCCAGTCCGGCAGCGTGGCGAGCGCCTGCTGCGCACTTCGCTGATCCGGAAAGTCGCCGTAGATCACCGCCAGCTTCGTGCCGCCCGCGGTGTCGGCGCGATAGGCCCGCAACTGCTGTGCATCGAGCGTACGCCGGGCGCGCCGGACATAGCGCTCGACCTGTTCGCCCTGGGCGGCCGGGGCCGAGATCAACTGGATGAACCAGCGGTCGTCGGGCGCCGAGGTCGTCCACGACTTGCTCGATGCCAGCAGCGACGTCAGGTCGTCGGCGGGTGTCGGGGGCGGTACGACCGGCTCCGGTGCAGCGGCGGGCGGGGCTGATGCGATGGCGTCCGGCAGTGCAGCAACCGGTAAGGCAGGCGGCTCGGCCACCGCAGCTGCCGGTGGGGTGGTCTGATCGGTCTCCGAAGTGGCCGTTGGCGGCGGCTCCGGTGCGCGCTCGGTCACGGGGGCTGCCGCCATACCGCCGGCGGTCGCCGCCCGGAGGCTTGTCTCGGCCGTCGGCCGCTCGACGTTGCGCCCAAGCAGAAAACCGGTAGCCAGCAGCGCGACGGATGCCGCGACGGCCAGCCCCAGCCGGGTCGGCGTGACGCCGCCCGGTGCCGGCACGCGCAGTTCGGTGTCGGCGAACGCGCGCGCGGCGTCGGCTGCCGTGACCCCGTGCGCGCCGCGTGCGAACGCCGCCAGCAACGCCTTGTCGGCCAGGATGTTGATTCGACGTGTCAACCCGCCTGAATCGCGCGCGATCCGCGTCACCGCGGCGGCGTCGAATACGTTCGGTCCGCGATAGCCGGCGGCGCGCATGCGGAAATCGATGTAGGTGCCGACGTCGTCCGGCTGCAGCGGGTCAAGCCGGAAGTGCTGGGTGATGCGGTCCTTCAGTTGCCGCATGTCGGTGCGCGCCAGCAGGTCGTCCAGCTCCGGCTGGCCGAACAGCGCGATCTTGATCAGCTTGTGGCGTTCGGATTCGAGGTTGGACAGCAAGCGGATCTGTTCCAGCGTTTCCGCCGGCATCGCATGCGCTTCGTCGATCAGCAGCACGATCTGGCGGCCGGCGGCGAATTCGGCCACCAGCGCCTCCTGTACCGCTCGCAGCAACCGGTGCGCGCTGCCCTCGCTGCCGGTGGCCGGTGCGCAGCCCAGCTCGTCGGCCAGCACGGCCAGCAGTTCGCCCCGGTTCATCAGCGGGTCGGCAAGATAGATGGCGCGCAGATGGGCGGGCAGGTGATCGATCAGCACTCGCGCCAGCATGGTCTTGCCGGTGCCGACTTCGCCACTGACCTTGACCAGCCCCTCTTCGCGTCCGAGCGCGTAGACCAGCGCGTCGAGCAGTGCCCGGCGGTTCGCGCCGCCGAAGAAGAAATCGGCATGCGGGGTGATGCGGAACGGCGACTCGCGCAGGCCGAAGTGTTCGAGGTACATGTCAGTCGCCGCGTACGGCGTCGGTATCCGGCGCGTCCATGCGGTGGTACAGCGTCGTGCGCGCGATGCCCAGCAGACGTGCCGCCGCACTGACATTGCCGCGCGCCAGACGCATGGCAGCGTCTATGTAGGCGCTTTCCCATTCGCGCAGCCGGGCGTCGAGCCGGAAGCCGCCGGCGCGCAGCTCGTCGAGTGCGACATCCGACAGCTCGCGCGCCGGTGCGTCGTACAGCGCCGGCCCGGCCGGTGTGTTGCCGGCCGGGTCGAATTCCGCCTGCAGATCGGCCAGTTCCACTTTGCGCCCGGGATACTTGGTCGACAGCCGGATGACGATATTGCGCAGTTCGCGCACGTTGCCGGGAAATCCGTACGCCAGCCAGGCCGCTCGCGCGTCGGCTGACAGCGAAAACGGCAGTCTTTCGAGTTGGGAGCAGAACTGCCCGCGGAAGTGCTCGAGCAGCTGCAGCCGGTCGCTGCCCATGTCGCGCAACGCCGGCAGGGTGATCGTGAATACGCTGAGCCGGTGATACAGATCCGACCGGAAGCGCCCGGCACGGACTTCCTCGCTCAGATCGCGATTGGTGGCCGCGATGATGCGCGCGCTTGAACGACGCAACTGCGTTTCGCCGACCCGCTGGTACTCGCCGTTCTCGAGCACGCGCAGCAGCTTGGCCTGGAGGTCGAGCGGCAATTCGCCGATTTCGTCGAGGAACAGGCTGCCTGACGCGGCCTCCTCGAAATAGCCTGCACGTGCCGTCTGTGCGCCGGTGAACGCGCCGCGCGCATGGCCGAACAGCGTCGGTTCGACCAGACTGGGCGAAATGGCGGCGCAGTTGAGCGCCAGAAAAGGCTGGCCGCCGCGCGTCGTGCCGGCGTGCAGGCAGTTGGCGACAATGTCCTT
Source organism: Methyloversatilis sp. RAC08 (assembly GCF_001713355.1). Lineage (NCBI taxonomy): Bacteria > Pseudomonadati > Pseudomonadota > Betaproteobacteria > Nitrosomonadales > Sterolibacteriaceae > Methyloversatilis > Methyloversatilis sp. RAC08. Next base: position 2,721,866 of record NZ_CP016448.1, read on the forward strand.
TCCGGTGCCCGACTCGCCTTCTACCAGCACCGGATACGGCAGGTCGGCGTACTGCACGATCTGCGCACGCAGCCGGATGACCGGCTCGCTGTCTCCGATCAGCGCCGGCAGGTCGGGTGGCGGCGGGCTGCAGGTGTCGGCCAGTTGCCGCAGCAGCGCATGCAGTGCCGCAGGCTGCGCCGGTTTGGACACGAATTCCATGGCGCCGAGGGCACGGGCATGGCGTGCTAGGCCGTCTTCTCCCTGACCGGACAGCACCACGATTCGGGTGTCCGGCGCATGAGCCAACAGGTCGGCGATCAGTGCATAACCTTCATCCGGCCGATGCGGGCAGGGCGGCAGCCCGAGATCGATCAGCGCCAGTTTCGGAGGCGCCGGCTGCTCGCGCAGCCACGCGATGGCCGCACTGCGCGAGGCGCGGCTGGTGACGAGAAAATCCGCCTCGAGCATGAAGCTCAGTGAATCGGCAATCAGCGGATCGTCATCGACGATCAGCAGTCCGGGCCGCGGCGCTTCGGTTCTCGTCGGGCGGTCAGCATTCGCGAAGGTCATGGCCGATGATAGCGCACGCCGATCACGCATCCAGCTGCGTCGCTGCGGCCTGCGGAGTGCCTCTGCTACAATCACGCTCCCTGCCACCTGCATACTCCGTTCTCGTGTCACTGTCCCCACCGGCCGAAGACATCCTGGTCGACCTGAAGAACGTCGACTTTGCCTACGACACGCGGCCCATTCTTTCCGGCATCAATCTGCGCATTCCGCGCGGCAAGCTGGTCGCCATCATGGGCGGCAGCGGCTGCGGGAAGACGACATTGCTGCGCCTGATAGGAGGCCAGCTCAAACCGACGGCGGGCCACCTGACGGTGGACGGTCAGGAGCTTGCACGGCTGTCGCGCCGCGAAATGTATGCCGCCAGGCGGCGCATGGGCATGCTGTTCCAGTTTGGCGCGCTGTTCACCGATCTGAACGTGTTCGACAACGTGGCCTTTCCGTTGCGCGAACACACCGACCTTCCGCCCGACATGATCCGCGACCTGGTCATGACCAAACTGCATGCAGTCGGGTTGCGCGGTGCGTGGAAGCTGATGCCGGCCGAACTGTCCGGAGGCATGGCGCGTCGCGTCGCGCTGGCTCGTGCCGTGGCGCTCGACCCGATGCTCATCATGTACGACGAGCCGTTTGCCGGGCTTGACCCGATTTCCCTTGCCGTGGTTGGCCAGTTGATCCGCCGGCTCAATGACGCGCTTGGAGCAAGTTCGATCATGGTGACGCACGACGTGCACGAATCGCTCGAAATCGTCGACTACCTGTATTTCCTGTCGGCCGGCAAGGTGGTAGCCGAAGGTACGCCGGACGACATTCGCGCCTCGACCGATCCATTCGTGCATCAGTTCGTCAATGCGGAAATCGACGGGCCACTGCCGTTCCATTTCCCGGGCGACGACTACAGGACAACCCTGATGGAGACACACGCATGATCGCGCGGGTGCTGCGCTCGATGGGCGCGCGCACGCTGGACGGACTGTGGCGGCTGGGCTTTGCCAGCCGCTTCTTCGTCGCCGTGCTGATGCGCTCGGGCACGGCCTTTTCGCGCTTCTCGCTGACCATCCGCGAGGTGTTTTCGACCGGCGTGCTGTCGCTGATCATCATCATGGTGTCTGGCTTCTTCGTCGGTCTGGTGCTCGGTCTGCAGGGGTACGAAACGCTGCAGCGCTACGGTTCGAGCGAGGCGCTGGGCATTCTGGTGGCGCTGTCGCTGGTGCGCGAACTGGGGCCGGTGGTCGCCGGGCTGCTGTTCGCCAGCCGCGCAGGTTCGGCGCTGACGGCCGAAATCGGTCTGATGAAGACAACCGAGCAGCTCAAGGCGATGGACATGATGGCGGTCGACCCGATCGCGCGTGTCGTGGCGCCGCGCTTCTGGGGCGGCGTCATTTCGATGCCGCTGCTGGCCGCGCTGTTTTCGATGATGGGCGTGTTCGGTGCCTGGTTCATCGGTGTCGTGTTCATCGGGGTCGACGATGGTGCCTTCTGGTCGCAGATGCAGGCATCGGTCGATTTCCGCTACGACATCGTGAACGGCATCATCAAGAGTGTGGTGTTCGGCTTTGCGGTGTCGCTGATCGCGGTTTTCGAAGGTTACGATTCGGCCCCGACCGCCGAGGGCGTGTCACGCGCGATCACGCGAACTGTTGTCAATTCGGCGCTCACCATACTGGCGCTGGACTTTGTGCTTACATCCTTCATGTTCAGGGGTAACGGATGAACCGTACTGTGCTCGACCTCTGGGTCGGTGTGTTCGTGGCGATCGGCGTGGCCGCGGTGTTGTTTCTGGCACTAAAGGTCGGCAACCTTGCGTCCGCTAACATAGGCGAGACATACAGGCTGCAAGCCAACTTTGATAACATCGGTGGCCTGAAGCCGCGTGCGCCCGTAAAAAGTTCGGGCGTTGTGGTCGGGCGGGTGACGGAAATCACCTTTGATCCCACTCTTTATGTCGCGGTGGTCAAGATGGATGTCGATAAGCGGTATGTTTTCCCGCGTGACACGTTTGCGACCATCCTGACGTCAGGCTTGCTTGGCGAGCAGTACATCGGTTTTGAAGTCGGTGGCGATACGGAAATGCTCGCCGCCGGCGCAACGATAACGAAAACGCAGTCTGCGGTAGTGCTTGAAAAGCTGATAAGTCAGTTCATGTTCAACAAGGCTGCCGAGAGCCCGCAGGCTCCCGAGCAGTGATGTGCGTAATGCATAGCCGGGAAGCTCTCCAGATGACCCATACAAAAAAGCAGACATCGAATATGCGTCCGGTGCTCGCTGCAGCCATCGCTGCAGCGCTGATGACTGGTTGCGCGACCTCGGGCAATCCGAAGGATCCGATCGAAGGGTTCAATCGCGCGATCTTTTCGTTCAACGAAACGGTCGACAAGGCGCTCATCAAGCCCGTCGCGCAGGGCTATGACTACATCACGCCGACGCCTGTCCAGACCGGGGTGTCGAACTTCTTCGGCAACATCGCGGATCTGTGGATCGGTTTCAACAACCTGATCCAGGGCAAGCCGGGCGAAGCACTGTCCGATGTCGGGCGCGTTGTGATCAATACGACCATCGGCATCGTCGGTCTGTTCGACGTGGCCACCGGCATGGGTCTCGAAAAGCACGAGGAAGATTTCGGTCAGACCTTGGGCCGCTGGGGCGTTGGCGATGGCGCGTATGTCGTGCTGCCGATCATCGGACCGCGCACGCTGCGTGATACCGGAGGTTTCCTGGTGGATGTCTGGATCGATCCGGTCGCCAACCACGACCCGGTCTCGGTCCGCAATTCCGCGCTTGCACTGCGTGCCATCGATATGCGCGCCGATTTCCTGAAGGCCGAAAGCGCGATCGAAGCCGCCGCGCTCGACAAGTACGCCTACGTGCGGGATGCATATCTGCAACGTCGCCGCAGCCTGATCTATGACGGAAATGCACCGCGCGAAAGCCCGTTCGCACAGCTCACGCCGAGCGAAAACCTGATGACGATGTTACCGATTGAAGCAACTTGGCGCTTCATGCTTGTCGGCACACCTGCCACCATGGGCGTTGATGCCATGAGTTCGCAGGCTTCGACCGAGCTAGCAGTAGCGTCAAACTGACCGCTTCAGTGCCCCCGGCCAGTCTGGCGGGGCCGTGTGGTCTAGACGGCCTGTCGCGTGGCGACAGGCCTTTTTCATCTGGGAGAACCCATGTTCAAACGCATATTTCAACTGTTTCTGCTGACTTTCGCCCTGAGCGCCAGCGCCCAGGCGAACGTCGCGAAGACGCCCGATACGCTCGTCAAGGAAGTGACCGAAGAGGTGTTGAACACCCTGCGGACCGATGCGGCCATCAAGGCGGGCGACAAGAAGCGCGCGGCAGAACTGGTGGAAACCCAGGTGATCCCTCACTTCAATTTTTCGCGCATGACGCAGCTGGCCATGGGTCGCGAGTGGACGAATGCGTCGGACGAGCAGAAGGGTCAGCTGATCACCGAGTTTCGTACGCTGCTGGTGCGCACCTATTCGAATGCCTTGACCAGCTACAAGAACGAGACGGTTGAATTCGATCCGTTCCGCATGGCGCCCGAGCAGACCGACGTGACGGTCAAGACCAAGGTCGTTCGCGCAGGCGGACGTCCGATCCCGATCGACTATGCGCTCGAGAAGAACGGCGAAGGCTGGAAGGTGTATGACGTCAGCGTCGCGGGTGTCAGTCTTGTGACCAATTATCGCGAAACCTTTGCCGCCGAAATTCGTGCCGGCGGCGTCGACGGTCTCGTCAAGTCCCTGCGCTCCAAGAATTCTCCGCCGGCAGCCGCGGCAAAATGATTGCGCTGGATGGAGATGTACTGCGGGTGACCGGCGCGATGCGCCTGGCCGAGGCGGTCAGTCTGCGCGACGCCGGTCTCGCATTGATCGGATCGGCCAGATCGATCGATCTGTCCGGAGTGAGCGAAGTGGATTCGGCTGCGATCGCCGTACTGCTTGCCTGGGAACGTGCGTCGTCGGGTTCGGCGGGTCCGCTGCCGGTCGTCGGTGCCCCCGAAGGACTGCTCAGCCTGTCCAATCTGTACGAAGTGTCGTCGTTCTGCGGACTTGACGCCGCGTCGTCCGCACGCTGATCGCTGTCATTCCCGGCACCGCCGCGGTGCCCGCCCCGATGCATGTCCATGTCTGATCCTTCCGCCGCCTTGCTGATCGATGGCGTCTGCAAGCGATACGGCTCGCTTCAGGCGCTTGATCATGTATCCCTGAACGTTCGGCAGGGTGAATTCTTCGGCCTGCTCGGCCCGAACGGTGCCGGCAAGACCACGCTGATCTCCCTGCTTGCCGGACTTGGACGCGCCGACTCCGGCGTGATACAGGTAATGGGGCACGACGTCGTTGCCGACTATCGCGATGCACGGCGCAACCTGGGTGTGGTGCCGCAGGAACTCGTATTCGATCCCTTCTTCACAGTGCGCGAAACACTGCGCATCCAGTCCGGCTACTTCGGCTTGCGTCGCAACGATGACTGGATAGACGAAATACTGCATCACCTCGATCTCCACACGAAGGCAGACGTGAACATGCGCGCGCTGTCCGGTGGCATGAAGCGGCGGGTGCTGGTCGCGCAGGCTCTGGTGCACCGGCCGCCGGTCATCGTGCTCGACGAACCGACTGCAGGCGTCGATGTCGAGTTGCGTCAGGGACTGTGGGCCTTTGTGCGCGATCTGAACCGGCAGGGCCACACCATCGTGCTGACCACTCACTATCTGGAAGAAGCGGAAAGTCTGTGCGGGCGCATCGCCATGCTGAAGCAGGGGCGGGTGATTGCACTCGACAATACCGCCGATCTGCTGGCGCGGCCTATCCAGCAGACGCTGCGTCTTCGCCTGCGCGGCGACGTTGCGCTGCCAGTCGATCTGCGCGCCGCGGCGCGCGTGACCGCAGATGGGCGCGTCGCGCTTGCGCTCGACAACGCCGATGCGGTAAGCGCCTGCCTCGCCCGCCTGCACGCAGCTGGCGTCGGGCTGGAAGAGATCGAACTGGTCCGTCCGGATCTGGAAGACGTGTTCATTTCCATCATGCAGGAGGCCGCGTGAGCATCGCGCTGCGTACCCTTCTATATAAGGAGGTGCTGCGCTTCTGGAAGGTCGGCTTCCAGACCGTCGGCGCGCCGGTGCTGACTGCGCTGCTCTACCTGCTGGTGTTTTCGCACGTGCTCGACCGTCAGGTCGAAGTGTACGGTGGCGTGAGCTACACGGCCTTCCTGGTACCCGGTCTGGTGATGATGAGCCTGCTGCAGAACGCGTTCTCCAACAGTTCCTCATCGCTGATCCAGTCGAAGGTGACCGGCAACATCGTATTCGTGCTGCTGCCGCCGATTTCGTATCGCGAGTTCTACGCCGCCTATGTGCTGGCGGCGGTCATCCGCGGGCTGGTGGTCGGCGCCGGCGTCTGGCTGGTGACGCTGTGGTTCGTCGAACTGCCCTATGCGCATCCGCTGTGGATAATTTTTTTCGCCACATTGGGCGGCGCCATACTGGCCAGCCTCGGCGTGATCGCCGGCATCTGGGCCGACAAGTTCGATCAGCTGGCAGCCTTCCAGAATTTCGTCGTGATGCCGCTCACCTTCCTGTCCGGTGTGTTCTACTCCATCCACTCGCTGCCGGCGTTCTGGCAGACGGTGTCGCACGTCAATCCATTTTTCTACATGATCGATGGTTTCCGCTACGGCTTTTTCGGCCAGTCGGATGTTTCGCCGTGGATCAGTGCCCTCGTCGCAGGCGGCAGTTTCGTGGCCTTGACTTATGCCACGCTGAAAATGCTGGCCCGCGGCTACAAATTGAGAAATTGATATGGTTACTCCGCAAAGCATCGAATCCTCCATCACGGCCGGCATCGCCTGTGATCACTGTCAGGTGTCCGGCGACGGCCAGCATTTCGAGGCGGTCATCGTGTCCGCCGAGTTCGACGGTCTGACCCGCATCCGTCGTCACCAGCTCGTCTACGCCGCGCTGGGCGATCGCATGCGTGAGGAAATCCATGCGCTGTCGATGAAGACGCTGACGCCGGCCGAGTGGAAGGCCTGAACGCACGATGGACAAGCTGTTGATCGAAGGCGGCCATCGCCTGCAGGGTGAGGCCGAAATGTCGGGTGCGAAGAATGCGGCGCTGCCGATCCTGTGCGCCGCACTGCTGACACGCGAGCCGCTGACGCTGACCAATGTGCCGCAACTCAACGACATCGGCACCATGCTCAAGCTGCTGGCGCAGATGGGCGTGGCGGTGCAGCGCGACGGTTCCATCGTCACGCTGGACGCATCCGGGCTGGACAATCCGCTGGCGCCGTACGAAATGGTGAAAACCATGCGCGCCTCCATCCTCGTGCTCGGCCCGCTGGTCGCCCGCTGCGGCGAGGCGAAGGTGTCGCTGCCGGGCGGCTGCGCGATCGGCGCGCGACCGGTCGATCAGCACATCAAGGGTCTGACGGCGATGGGCGCCGACATCGCGGTGGAACACGGCTATGTCGTCGCGCGCACGTCGCGCCTGCGTGGCGCACGGCTGTTCACCGACATGGTGACCGTGACCGGTACCGAAAACCTGATGATGGCGGCTGTGCTGGCCGAAGGCGAAACGGTGATCGAGAACGCCGCCCGCGAGCCCGAAGTCGTCGATCTGGCGAACTGTCTGGTCGCCATGGGCGCGCGCATATCAGGCGCCGGCAGCGACGTGATCCGCATTCAGGGCGTCGAGCGCTTGCACGGCGCGACGCATCGCATCATGCCGGACCGCATCGAAACCGGTACCTATCTGTGTGCGGCGGCGGCCACCGGCGGTGAAATCCGTCTGACCGGCACGTCGGCCGCCTATCTCGACGCCGTGGTCGACAAGCTGATGGATGCAGGCTGCGACATCCGCACCGAAAAGTCGCCGTCGTTCGAAGCCATCGTGCTGCGGGCGCCCCAGCGCCTGAAGGCGGTGTCGATCCGCACGGCGCCCTATCCGGCTTTCCCGACCGACATGCAGGCACAGTTCATGGCGATCAATGCGCTGGCCGAAGGCACGTCCATCATCCGCGAAACGATTTTCGAGAACCGCTTCATGCATGCGGTCGAACTGGCCCGGCTGGGCGCGGACATCCGTATCGACGGCAATACTGCGGTGGTGCAGGGCGTGGCGCAGCTCGACGGGGCGACCGTCATGGCGACCGATCTGCGCGCGTCGGCCGGACTGATCATCGCCGGCCTCGTGGCGCGCGGTGAAACCGTGATCGAACGCATCTATCATCTGGATCGCGGCTACGAGCGCATCGAACAGAAACTGACCGCGCTCGGCGCCACCGTCAGACGTTTGTCCTGAGCGCCGCCGAATCACCCATCAAGAGGCACACCGTGCAAGGCATCACCCTCGCCCTGTCCAAGGGTCGCATTTTCGAAGAAACGCTGCCGCTGCTCGCGGCAGCCGGCATCGAACCGACCGATGATCCCGAAACGTCGCGCAAGCTCATTATCGGCACCAACCGGCCGGATGTACGCCTGGTCATCGTGCGCGCGTCGGATACACCGACCTATGTCCAGTACGGCGCGGCCGACATCGGCATCGCCGGCAAGGATGTGCTGCTGGAACACGGCGGCGCCGGCCTGTACCAGCCGATCGACCTGAAGATTGCGTGCTGCCGGCTGAGCGTGGCAACGCAGGCCGGTTTCGACTACGAGCAGGCGGTGCGCCGCGGCGCGCGCCTCAAGGTGGCGACCAAGTATGTGCACACGGCGCGCGAACATTTCGCGGCCAAGGGCGTCCACGTCGACCTGATCAAGCTGTACGGATCGATGGAACTGGCGCCGCTGGTCGGTCTGGCCGACGCCATCGTCGATCTGGTCAGCAGCGGCGGCACGCTGCGTGCGAACAATCTGGTCGAGGTCGAACACATCATGGACATCAGCTCGCGTCTCATCATCAATCAGGCTTCACTGAAGGTGAAGCACGATGCGCTGTCGCCGATACTCGAGGCGATCGCCGGGGCGGTGCAATGAGTACGGCCATCCGACGCATGGATTCCGGCGCGCCGGATTTCATCGAACAGCTCGATGCGCTGCTCGCCTTCGATGCTTCGACCGACGACGCCATCGAAGCGGCCGTGGCCGGCATCCTGCGCGACGTGCGCGCGCGCGGCGACGAAGCCGTACTCGACTGCACGCGCCGCTTCGACCGCCTCAACGCGGCGTCGATGGTCGAACTCGAACTGCCACGCAGCGTGCTCGACGAGGCCTATGCAAGCCTGGGCGACGAGCAGCGTGCGGCGTTGGTGGAGGCGGCCGACCGCGTGCGCCTGTATCACGAGCGCCAGAAGCAGGTGTCGTGGGAATACACCGAAGCCGACGGCACCAAGCTGGGCCAGAAGGTGACGCCGCTTGATCGTGTCGGCCTGTATGTGCCGGGCGGCCGCGCGTCCTACCCCAGTTCGGTGCTGATGAACGCCGTGCCGGCCAAGGTGGCGGGCGTGTCGGAATTGATCATGGTCGTGCCGACGCCGGGTGGCGAGCGCAATGCGCTGGTGCTTGCGGCCGCCGCCATCACCGGGGTCGATCGCGTGTTCACGATAGGGGGCGCCCAGGCGGTCGGAGCGCTAGCCTACGGCACACAAAGCATTCCGCAGGTGGACAAGATCGTCGGTCCGGGCAATGCCTACGTGGCCAGCGCCAAGCGCCGGGTGTTCGGTACGGTCGGCATCGACATGGTGGCCGGTCCGTCCGAGGTGCTGATCATTTCCGATGGCCACGGCAATCCGGACTGGGTGGCGATGGACCTGTTCGCCCAGGCCGAGCATGACGAGCTGGCTCAGTCCATACTGCTGTGCACCGATGCCGCGTTCATCGATCGCGTTCATGCTTCGATCGACCGCATGCTGCCCGGCATGCCACGGCGCGACACCATCACCACGTCCCTCGCCAATCGCGGGGCGCTGATCAAGGTGCGCGACCTGGGCGAGGCGTGCGACATCGCCAACCGGATCGCGCCGGAGCACCTGGAAATCTGCACGGAAACGCCGCGTGATTGGGTGGACCGCATCCGGCACGCGGGCGCGATGTTCCTTGGCCACTACTCGGTCGAGGCACTTGGCGACTACTGCGCCGGCCCGAACCACGTGCTGCCGACCATGCGCAGCGCGCGCTTCTCCAGCCCGCTCGGCGTGTACGACTTCCAGAAGCGCACGTCCATCCTCGAAATTTCCGCTGAAGGCGCGCAGAAGCTTGGTCGCATCGCGTCGGTGCTCGCGCATGGCGAAGGTCTGCAGGCGCACGCTCGTTCGGCGGAAATGCGCCTGAGGGACTGATTCCCCCGACTGCGGTGACTCGGCGTACAGTGGCGCCGGGTCACGCGTCGGCAGGGTAGTCGGCGCGCATCAATGCAGTGATGCGGATGAGGGGAGTGCGCATGCAGCCATCGGAACTGCCGACCGGAGACAGTCCGGCCCGGGGTGATGCACAGGGGCTTCCGTTTCCGGTCGTCCGCGAAGTGGGTTTGTTCGCGCCGTTCGACTGGCTTGCCAAGGGCGCTGCGGATCTAGCAGGCAATCCGGCCGCCAGCATTTTCTATGGCGGCTGCTTCGCCTTCATGGGTGTGCTGCTTTCAGTCGTGTTCAGCCATGCCTATCACCTCACCTCGGCGCTGGTCTGCGGCTTCCTGCTGCTGGGTCCTTTCCTTTCGCTCGGCCTGTACGACCTGTCGCGCCGACGCGAAGCCGGTGAATCTCCCATGCTGGCGCATTCGCTCACCGCTGGCCAGCATAACGCGGGGGCAATCGGCGTATTCGCCGTGGTACTGATCATCATCTTTCTCGTGTGGGCGCGCGCGTCGCTCGTCGTCTTCGCGCTGTTCTATACCTCTGAAATGCCGTCCGTCAGCCGCTTCGTCGAACAGGTGGTCAGCCTGCAGAACGTCGAGTTCCTGATGGCCTATGCGCTGGTCGGCTTCATCTTTGCGTCACTTGTATTCGGTGCCAGTGTGGTCGCCATACCGTTGATGCTGGACCGGCGGCAGGACGCGGTGACTTCGATGCTGGCGAGCCTGATCGCGCTCGGCCGCAACCCCGGCCCGATGCTGGTGTGGGCGGTGCTGATCGTATTGCTGACCGTGGCCGGCTTCACGACGCTGTTCCTCGGCCTGATCGTGCTGATGCCGCTGATCGGGCACGCGACATGGCATGCCTACAGGGCGCTGGTCGAACCGCTGCCAGCGCCCTGAGCTCTCCCGCCCGGCGCGCCGGTGCGTTATCGGCGCAGGCGCGCGGCCACCAGCGCAAGGCCTGCCAACATCATCCAGCCTCCGGACACTTCCGGCACTGGCGACACCGATACCGAAAATGCTGCGAGGTCTGGTTGCGCGCTCGCGTGGTCGCCGTCCGTGAAGCCGGTCCAGTTCGATGCGGCATTGACCAGCAGCCGATAGGCCGCGAAATCCGCTTCGCCGCTGCGCGGCCCGGTGTATTCGGCGAAGTCGGTGCTGGCCGGCAGAATGACGGCGTTGACGCCGGCCTGCAGCCCGGCGGCAGCCAGCGCGATCGTGGCCGCGGCGTTTGCTTCGGACGACACCGCGGCGAGGAAGGTGGTCGGGCTGTTGGCAGCCGTGCCCAGGTAGGCGTACACGGTTTCGGCCGTGCTGCTCAGCGCGCGGCTGCCTGACGAGGTCAGCGTGCCGATCGATGCCGCGCGGCCGGCCTGATCGATCTGGCTGAAGCGGATCACGCTGCCGGCCGAAATAGCTGCCGCGCCGATACTCCAGGTGTGAAAGCCCTCGGCGCTTGAAAATGCGGCGCCGCCCCAGTTGCTGTCCGTGAAGTAGATCGTGCTGTCGGCAGCCAGTTCGGCCAGGGCGACGATCGCCCAGCCGTCTTCATCGGTATTCAGTGCGGTGAACGCAATGTCACCGGTACTCAGTGCGAATGTGTGCTGCGCCGACAGGCACAGCGAGACAGCCAGAAGCTTGCGTGCTGACAACATGGGACTCTCCTCGGGAAATGTGACGAACCGCCCCGGTGGGGGGCGGATTTCTTCGGGTGTGTCCCTGGCAGCCCTACAAATGCTGCTTGTCTATTTATTCATTGTGCATACACCCGGCCCAAGAGTATTCCATGCGGATGAAATGATCAAACGCCGTAGCTTCGGGCAACGTAGGGCGGAGTCAGCGCAAGGTCATGCCGGTCCAGCCATCCTTGCGCAGGCAGTCGTACAGGCCGCGGGTGACGGTCTTGGCGACCGGATCGGGTTCGTGGCCGGCGCCAAGTGTCGACAGGCAGACTGCCTGTGAAGCCATCAGTGCGGAGCCATCGGCGCCGGCCTTGGCCCACATGGCAATGGTGATGCGTGACAGCGGATCTTTCGGCACCGCCGGTTTGGCAGCGACGGCGGTTGCCGGACGGGCTGCGCCGGCCTTCTTCTCTGCCGGTGCAACGCCGGAATAGGGGGCCGCAGCCGGCTTGGAATCTGCAGCGGCGCCCGCAGCCCCGGCAGAAGCCGCTGCCGCGGCCACTGGCGCGGCAGCGGCTTCTTCGGCATCGACTGCATCCTCATCCACGGGCGCGAATCCGAGCTGCGACAGTTCTTCCATTGACCGCGTCCACCAGCCCTTTTCGTCCATGCACCGGGAGAAGGCGCTGCGCTCCGAAGTGGTGCGCTTGCATTCGGCTTCAGCGCGGCGGAAGTCCTCACCGCCGGCGCCTTGCTTGAATGAAATGCCGGTGCAGCCGGCGAGTGCGGCGATCAGGGCGGACTGGAGCAGGGTGCGGGCAAAGCGATGCATGACTGAACGACCGGAGAAAATGTACCCGAAGGCTCTAGCAAGAAGCGCTCCGCAGTTGCGAAAGCCGGTCAAGAAACCTGGAGGATGTCCCGCAACGCTGCGACCAGCGATGCGCAGTGCGCATCGGTTCCGACCGTGATGCGCAGAAACCGGTCGATGCGCGCGGCCTTGAAGTGCCGTACCAGGATGCGCCGCTCGCGCAGTGCCAGCGCCAGCGCGGCGGCGTCGTGCGCCGGATGGCGGGCGAACAGGAAGTTGGCCGCAGATGGCAATACTTCGAAGCCCAGCGCGGACAGGTCAGCGCGCAGCACTTCCCGGCTCGCCATGACGCGCCGGCGCGTCTGTTCGAACCATTCGACATCCTCGATCGAAGCCGTGGCGCCAACAAGGGCCAGGCGGTCGAGCGGGTAGGAGTTGAAGCTGTCCTTCACCCGCGTCAGCGCTTCGATCAATGCCGGGTGACCAACGGCGAAACCCACGCGCAGACCGGCCAGCGAACGCGATTTCGACAGCGTCTGCGTGACCAGCAGATTGGGGTGGCGATCAATCAGCGCGACCGCCGACTCGCCGCCGAAATCGATGTAGGCCTCGTCGATGACCACCGGGCAATCGGGCACTGCAGCAGCAAGCCGGTCGATGTCGTCCAGCGGCAGCAGGCAGCCGGTCGGTGCGTTCGGATTCGGAAAGATCACCGCGCCGGGCCGGCGCGCGATGAGGTCGTCGACACGGATCTTGAACTGAGCGTCCAGCGGCACGCGCTCGAAGGCGATGCCGTACAGCTGACAGTAGACCGGGTAGAAGCTGTAGGTGATGTCCGGGAAAACCAGCGGCCGGTCGTGCTTCAGCAGACCGATGAAGGTGTGCGCCAGCACCTCGTCGGAACTGTTGCCGACGAAGACCTGATCCGGCCCGATACCGAAACGTGCGGCGATCGCTTCGCGCAGCATCTGACCCGTCGGTTCCGGGTACAGCTTCAGCCGGTCGCCGTCACGGCCCAGTTCGGCCTGTATGGCCGCCACGGCGCGCGGGCTCGGCGGGTAGGGGCACTCGTTGGTGTTGAGCTTGATCAGGCCTTCGATTTTCGGTTGTTCGCCCGGTGTGTAGGGCGACAGGGTGCGGACGACGGGGCTCCAGAACTGGCTCATGATGATCGCGGCGGTGACATGTTGAAACGGAAAACGGGCAGCCAGCGCGACGGGCGTCGCAAATGACCCTGTGCGAGTCGATGTTATCATTCGCCACTTGCGATTCCGGCGTTGCGCCGGGGCGATTTTCCGACGGCGATCCGACCATTCATGCGGCAAGCAGACATCACGCGCAACACGCTCGAAACCCAGATCAGCGTGCGCATCAATCTCGATGGCAGCGGCCAGGGCAAGCTCGACACCGGCATTCCGTTCCTTGACCACATGCTCGACCAGATCGTTCGCCACGGCCTGATCGATCTGGAAGTCAGTGCGAAGGGCGACCTCGAAATCGATGCCCACCACACGGTGGAAGATGTCGGCATCTCGCTGGGTCAGGCCTACGCCAAGGCGGTTGGCGACAAGAAGGGGCTGCGCCGCTACGGCCACGCCTACGTGCCGCTCGACGAAGCGATGTCGCGCGTCGTGGTTGATCTGTCCGGCCGTCCGGGCCTTGTCTACAACGTCGATTACACGCGGGCGCGCATCGGAGATTTCGACGTCGACCTGGTGCGCGAATTCTTCCAGGGCTTCGTCAATCACGCGCTCGTCACACTGCACATCGACAATCTGCGCGGAATCAATGCCCACCATCAGTGCGAAACAGTGTTCAAGGCCTTTGCCAGAGCCTTGCGTGCGGCCAGCGAGCGCGATGATCGCGCCTCCGGCCAGATGCCGTCGACCAAGGGCTCGCTCTGAGCGTTCGCCTGATTTCGAGCCCCACCATTCCGCGTCCCACTCCTTTCCGCGCCACTCATGACCCGCGTTGTCATCATCGATTACGGTATGGGCAACCTGCGTTCGGTCGCCAAGGCGATCGGACACATTGCGCCGGCTGCTGACGTCGTCGTCAGCAGCGACCCGCGCGATGTCGCAGCGGCCGATCGGATCGTTTTTCCGGGGCAGGGGGCCATGCCCGACTGCATGCGCGAACTCGATCTGCGCCAGTTGCGCAGCACGGTGATCGATGCTGCCGCAACGAAGCCTTTCCTCGGCATCTGCATCGGCCTGCAGATGTTGTTCGAACACAGCGAAGAGGGTGATCATCCGGGCCTTGGTGTGCTGGATGGCGAAGTCCGGCGTTTCGACAATCCGGTCGACCCGGTTGGCGGCGCCCGCCTGAAGGTGCCGCACATGGGCTGGAACGGCGTGCGGCAGACAGTGAAACACCCGCTCTGGGCAGGAATTCCCGATGAAGAGCGTTTCTACTTCGTACACAGTTACTATGTGGTGCCGCGGAACGCTGCCGTGACTGCAGGTGAAACCTGTTATGGCGCGCCCTTTACCAGCGCCATAGCGCGGGATAATATTTTCGCCGTTCAGTTCCATCCTGAAAAGAGCGCACACGCCGGACTGCGCCTGCTGGCCAACTTCATCGACTGGACACCCTGATGAACGAAGCCGGGCAGCGCAGCCCGACGATGAACGCCACAGACACCCCTTTTCTGACCCGACCCGACCTCGTGCCATGCTGCTGATTCCTGCCATCGACCTCAAGGACGGCCACTGCGTACGCCTCAAGCAAGGCGACATGGATGTGGTGACCGTATTTTCGGAAGACCCGGCTGCCATGGCCCGGCACTGGCTGGACGCTGGCGCGCGCCGCCTGCATCTGGTCGACCTGAACGGCGCCGTGGCCGGAAAGCCGAAGAACGAATCAGCCATCAAGGCCATCGTGCGTGAGCTGGGTGACGAAATCCCGATCCAGCTCGGCGGGGGCATTCGTGACCTGGACACCATCGAGCGCTACCTCGATGACGGCATCAGTTACGTCATCATCGGCACCGCGGCAGTGAAGAGCCCGGGTTTCGTGCATGACGCCTGCGGTGCGTTCCCAGGGCACATCATCGTCGGGCTGGATGCGCGCGACGGCAAGGTTGCGGTCGACGGCTGGTCCAAGATGACCGGTCACGACGTGGTCGACCTGGCGAAGAAGTTCGAGGATCAGGGCGTCGAAGCGGTCGTATACACCGACATCGGTCGAGACGGCATGCTGGGTGGTGTGAACATCGAGGCGACCGTCAAGCTTGCCCAAGCCCTGCGCATTCCCGTCATCGCCTCGGGTGGAGTAACCAATATGGACGACATCCGCGCGCTGTGTGCGGTCGAGGACGAGGGCGTCATGGGCGCCATCACCGGACGTGCAATCTATGAGGGTACGCTCGATTTCGCGGCGGCCCAGGCCGAAGTCGACCGTCTCAACGGCGACGCCTGATCCACTTTTTGTCGCGCGCGGCGCGGGAGTTCCATGCTGGCCAAGCGCATCATTCCCTGTCTGGACGTCAATGCCGGCCGCGTGGTCAAGGGTGTCAATTTTGTCGCCCTCAAGGACGCTGGCGATCCGGTTGAAATTGCCCGTCGCTACGACGAACAGGGCGCAGACGAACTGACCTTCCTCGACATCACCGCCAGCTCGGACGCGCGCGACATCATCCTGCACGTCGTCGAGCGGGTCGCCGATCAGGTGTTCATCCCGCTGACGGTGGGCGGTGGCGTGCGCGCGGTAGAAGACGTGCGCCGCCTGCTCAACGCCGGCGCCGACAAGGTGAGCATGAATACGGCGGCGATCAACGATCCCGAACTGGTCGCCCGGGCATCCGGCAAGGTCGGCTCGCAGTGCATCGTGGTCGCGATCGACGCAAAGCGGGTAGCCGACCGCGACGGTCAGCCGCACTGGGAGGTTTTTACCCACGGCGGGCGCAACGCCACCGGGCTGGACGCAATCGCCTGGGCGCAGAAGGTCGAATCACTCGGTGCCGGTGAAATCCTGCTCACCAGCATGGATCGCGATGGAACGAAGAGCGGTTTCGATCTGGCGCTGACGCGCGCGGTGTCGGACGCGGTGCGCATTCCGGTCATCGCCTCGGGAGGTGTCGGCACACTCGACCATCTGGTAGACGGCGTGCTCGAAGGCGGCGCCGACGCCGTGCTGGCGGCCAGCATTTTCCACTTCGGCGAACACACGGTGCGAGAGGCCAAGGAACGCATGCGCAGCCGAGGCATCGAGGTCAGGCTGTGAGCGGGCCGGCCTGGGCTGACGAAGTCGAGTGGGACGCCAACGGCCTGCTGCCGGTCATCGTGCAGGAGGCATCGAGCGGCGATGTGCTGATGTTCGCGTGGATGAATCGTGAAGCGCTGGCCCGCACGGCTGAACTGCGCGAAGCCGTCTTCTGGTCGCGTTCGCGCGGCCGGCTGTGGCACAAGGGCGAGGAATCGGGCCACACGCAGAAGGTGCTGGACATTCGCCTCGACTGCGACCGCGACGTGCTGCTGCTGAAAGTTGAACAAACAGGCGGAATCGCCTGCCATACCGGACGTCACAGCTGCTTTTTCCATGCCTTGACGGACGACGGCTGGGAAACGACCGAGCCCGTACTCAAGAATCCGGACGACATCTACAAATGATCGATATTGAAGTGTTGCATCGAGTGGCGCAGACCATCGCCGAACGCAAGCTGGCTGAACCCGGCTCGTCGTATGTGTCGTCGCTGCTGCACAAGGGCACCGACGCGATCTGCAAGAAGGTGATCGAAGAAGCGGCGGAAACCATCATGGCTTCGAAGGATGGCGACGCCGGTCACCTGGTGAAGGAAGTGTGCGACCTCTGGTTCCACAGCATGGTGCTGCTTGCGCACCACGGCCTGACGGTCGATGACGTGCTGCACGAATTTCGTCGCCGCGAAGGCATTTCCGGTCTGGACGAAAAACGTTCGCGCACGACCTGACGTGCTGTTGCAGGCACACAATACGGTAATACGCGTATCCCAGAATGCGCCCCTCACGGACACACTGACGCCATGCAAGACAACGACTGCATCTTTTGCAAGATCATCAGCGGCAAGATTCCGTCGCGCAAGCTGTACGAGGATGACCTGATCTATGCCTTCCACGACATCAATCCCGTCGCGCCGGTGCACTTCCTGATCATTCCGAAGGCCCACATCCCGACGCTGTCTGACGCCGGTCCGGCGCATGAGGCGGCGCTGGGCCGCATGCTCGGCAAAGTCGGCGAACTGGCACGCGAAGCCGGTTGCACCGATGGCTATCGCACGCTGATCAACTGCGGAAGGGTGGGTCGGCAGGAGGTGTATCATCTTCATATGCATGTCGTGGGCGGGCCGGATCCCCTGCCGCCCATGCTCGTTTTCGAGAGGTAATCATGGGTTCATTCAGCATTACGCACTGGCTTATCGTTCTGGTCATCGTGCTCCTCATCTTCGGCACGAAGAAGCTGCGCAACATCGGCTCTGACCTTGGTGGTGCAGTCAAGGGTTTCAAGGACGGCGTGAAAGGGGGCGAAAACACCACCGACACGCCGGAGCAGCCGGCCGCGCAGGTTGGTCGCACCATCGACGTCAAGGCCGAAGAGAAGATCAAGTCCTGACCCTTGTGACCGGCCGCCTGTCGGGTCGCGTCGTCACACGGCCACCGGGACGCAGTTCCCGGTGCCTCATCCGTCCAGTCCATGTTTGACATCGGTTTTTCCGAATTCCTGATCATCGGCGTCGTCGCGCTGCTGGTGCTCGGCCCCGAGAGGCTGCCGCGCGCTGCGCGCACGGCCGGGCATCTGCTTGGTCGTCTGAAGCGTTACGTGAGCGATGTGAAATCTGACATTTCGCGCGAAATGCAACTGGACGAGCTGCGCAAGCTGCAAGCCCAGGTTGAACAGCAGGTACGCGATGTCGAGCGTCAGGTCGATGAAACTGCGGCTGGCGTCAATAACGAAGCGGCCGGGCTGAGTGACCAGATGCGCGCAGCGATGGCCGAGCAGGACAAATACGCCGCTGTCGAAAACACCCTGATGGACCCGCCCCCGCCGGCCAACCCAGCCGTGCCGGCCGAAGATCCTGCATCCGGCCAGCTGTCGCTCGACATCCCGCCGCCCGGCGCGATCGAGCCGGCGAATCGCGAAAAGGCATGAGACGTCGGGTATGAACGAACAGACCGAAAGCTTCGTATCCCATCTGGTCGAACTGCGCGACCGGCTGCTGCGCGCCGTCATTGCGGTGGTTGTGGTGTTCGTGTGCCTGATGCCCTGGGCGGCGGACATCTACGACATCCTTGCCCATCCGCTGATGGTGGCGTTGCCGGAAGGCACGAAGATGATCGCCACCGGCGTCGTGACGCCGTTCTTCGTGCCGGTGAAGGTGACGCTGATGCTCGCCTTCCTGATTTCGCTGCCGGTGGTGCTCTACCAGGTATGGGCCTTTATCGCGCCCGGTCTGTACGCGCACGAAAAGCGGCTCGGACTGCCGCTGATCATTGCCAGCACGCTGCTGTTCATCACCGGCATGGCTTTTTGCTACTTCCTAGTCTTCGGCGTCGTGTTCAGCTTCATCGCGGAATTTGCACCGAAAAGCATCACGCCGGCGCCGGATATCGAGCAATACCTGTCCTTCGTGCTGACCATGTTCACCGCCTTCGGTGTCACGTTCGAAGTACCCATCGTGGTCATCGTGCTGGTGCGCTTCGGGCTGGTGACGATTGCGCAACTGAAGGAGGCTCGCCCTTACGTGATCGTCGGAGCCTTCGTCGTGGCGGCGATCGTCACACCGCCGGATGTAGTGTCGCAGCTGCTGCTCGCGATACCTCTGTGCATTCTGTACGAGCTCGGCATCCTTTTTTCACGCTTCATCAAGGCGTCGCCCGAGCGCAGCAAGGCAGCGCAGGACGCCTGATCACTCGTCGCGGCGCTGCACCTGCGCGGTGACGGGGCGCTTGCCGACCGTCACACCGAGATCCTTTTCGCCGCCGCTGCGGTAGATTTTCAGCGTAGCCTGCTGACCCGGCACGAGGGCCGCGATCAGCTGCAGCATGCCCGAGGCGTCCTTCACCTTCCTGCCATCGACTTCGAGCAGCACATCGCCCGGGCGGACGCCGCCACGATCGGCCGGACTGCCGCGCATCACACCGGCGATCAGTGCGCCACCAGTCGCGGGGACCTTGAAGCTTTCCGCCAGTTCGGGCGTCAGTTCCTGAACTTCCACGCCGACCCAGCCACGTGTGACCGAACCGTTGGCGACGATCTGTTCCATCACGCTGCGTGCCGTGCTGACCGGAATCGCGAAACCGATGCCCAGCGAGCCGCCGCTGCGCGAGTAGATCGCGGTGTTGATGCCGACCAGATTGCCATCGGCATCGACCAGTGCGCCGCCCGAATTGCCCGGGTTGATCGCGGCATCGGTCTGGATGAAGTTCTCGAAGGTGTTGATGCCCAACTGCGAGCGGCCGAGCGCCGACACGATGCCCATCGTGACGGTCTGCCCGACGTCGAACGGGTTGCCGATGGCCAGCACCACGTCACCGATGCGCAGACCGTCGGTCTCACCGAAACTGGCCGCCGGCAATTTGTTAGGCGCCTTGACACGCAGCACTGCCAGATCGGATTCGGGGTCGCTTCCGATCAGCGTTGCCGGATACTTGCCGCCGTCGTTCAGCGATACCTCGATCTCGTCGGCGGCCTCAACCACATGGTTGTTGGTGAGCACTACGCCATCCTCGCTGACGATGACGCCGGAACCGAGTCCCATCTGGCGCTGTGGCTGATTGCCGAGCCGGTCGCCGAAAAAGTGCCGGAACACCGGATCATTCATCAGCGGGTGCTGCGGGGTCTTCACCGCCTTGGTCGTAAACACATGTACCACCGAAGGTAGCGCCTTCTGCGCCGCATCCGCGTAGGTCACGACCCTGGCGGCTTCGATGCGCGCGGGGGCCGTCACCACATCCGGCAGCAGGGCTGCCTGTGAGGCAGATACCGTCGCACCGCCGCCTGACTGGCCATTGCGTGCCGGCAACCAATCGGGGCGCAGCGTCGCAATGACGAAAAGCACGGCCAGTGCGGCCGTGACCGATTGAGCGAAGACAAGCCACAGACGCTGCATAATCAGGAAATGGAAACCGGGGGGAAAATGGACAGGACGCAGCTGCAAAGACATCTCGATGAACTGCTGGATGCCGCGCGCTTCAAGGATTATTGCCCAAACGGACTGCAAGTGGAAGGCGCGTCAGAGGTGTCGAAAATCGTCTGCGGTGTCAGTGCCAGCCTGGCCCTGATCGATGCTGCAATCGAGCGCGATGCGCAGGCCTTGCTGGTGCACCACGGCTGGTTCTGGCGCGGTGAGGATGGCCGGGTGACCGGTATCCGACGCGCCCGGATCGCGCGCGTGCTGGCGCATGACATCAACCTGTTTGCCTATCACCTGCCGCTGGATGCGCATCCCGAACTGGGCAACAACGCGCGCCTCGGCCGCCTGCTCGGTTTCCGGCCGACCGGCACGACCGGAGAACAGGGTTTGCTATGGCTGGGGGAGCCCGGGCAGCCGGCTACGGCTGGCGAACTGTGCAAACGTGCCGAGATCGTGCTTGGGCGCACGCCCTTGCTGGTCGGTGACCCGCAGCGCAGGGTGCATCGCGTCGCCTGGTGCACCGGCGGGGCGCAGGGATACTTCGAACAGGCTATCGATGCCGGAGTCGATCTGTACATATCGGGCGAAATTTCCGAACCGACCACCCATCTCGCGCGCGAGTCGGGCGTGCCCTATATCGCAGCCGGTCATCATGCGACCGAGCGCTATGGCGTCATGGCACTGGGCGCTCATCTGGCCGAGCGTTTCGGCGTGACCGTCGAGTTCGTCGATATCGACAATCCGGCTTGATCCGCGCACTGCTGTCTTACAGCAGTGCCAGCCGGGACGTCTGGGTTTCGGTGATCGACGGGTTGGCGATCAGCCATTCGAGCATGGCCTTCAACAGCAGGATGTCGTCGATCACACCGAGCGGGAAGCCGACGCGGGCACCGGCGCGGTTGTCCCGCAGCAACTCCACCAGGTAGTCCAGACAATCCTGGTTCGGCCAGCTCGCATTGATGCGCGCCATGATGTGTCCGAACTGCTCGACCGATTCCGACGTAGTGGGACCGCTGAAATGCTCCCAGTCCGGCACCTTGGCGTTGAATGCGCGATTCAGCTTGGGCGCAAGATCGTCATATTCGCCGCGCCGGCCGCTCGAGTGGTAAAGATCGAGCAGCTTGAGCCACGGAATGATCGACTCCTTCGGGTAATCGCGCAGGAATTCGGACAGCGTCTGCGCCGCGCCTTCGGCACGACCGAAGGACATCATGATTTCGGCCAGTTCGAGCACGTGCTCGGGGGACGGCGGCGCCTCTTCATTGGCGGGCCGGGCGGTCTGGTCGAAACTGAGGGCAGTGGGTGTGGTGGCCGTACTGCTGACCAGCCTCGGCCCGAGCGGTGCAGCGCTGGGTGCGGTTGCGCCAAGGCTGCTCGTCGAACCGGTGAAGCTGTCGAATTCGAGGTCGAGCCGAATCGGCGTCCCCGCTTCGTTTCCGTCGATCTGCCCCAGTTCGAAATCAACGGCGTGCGCATCTGCGGAAGTCGTTGCGTCCGCGACGGGGCGGTGCTGCGCAATATTCAGGTCCTCAATGTTCTCGGCGGGTGCTTCGCCGGGAAAATGTTCGAACGAGGGGGTTTCGGGCGCGCCTGCAGTCGGCCGGACCGGATATTCGGGGGCATTTTGCCGGGGCGGCATCCCGGTCGTCGTAGCCGCATCATCCTGCGCGGCCTGCGTGTCCACCGTCAGCGGCGGCAGTGTCTGGCTCATCATCATGCGGGTGATGGCCTCTTCGGCATGGCGGCTGCGCAAGGCTGCGGTGGCCGCGAGCTTGCGGGCGCGACGGCGCCATATCCAGGCGCCGGCCAGTACGGAACCGGCGGCCAGTGCACCGAGTGCTGCGACCAGCCAGTTCACGCCGCTCGCCTCGGGGGCATCCGGCACGGTATCGGGTGGCAGCTTGTTGATGACACGTACCGGTTCGTTGGTCAGTCCGGCGGGCGGCGCGACAACCTCGTCCGGTTTTGATGGTGCCTCGGCCGCGTCAGATTCGATCGTCGGGCTGTCTTCGGCAGGCGCCTGCTGAATCAAGGCATCCGGTTCGACGGTGGATGCCGCTGGCGCTGCCTGCGTGACGTCAGGCCGGGCAGTGACGGGCGTCGAGGCTTGCTCCGGCGGCAAGGCGGCGTTCATCGATGTTTCGGTCCGACCGAGCTGCTTCTGCAGTTCGGCCATGCGTGCCTCGAGCTGCTTGACCTTGTCGGCGATGGCGAGATGGGTCGCGATCTGCTCGTCGAGCGCGGCGAGCAGCCGCTGCTCCGTGCGCAGCACCTCGCGTTGGGCTTCACTGGCCTCGGCGCGGCGCGACAGGCCACCCGACATTTTCAGTCCGTTCCCGGCATCGGCATTTGGCGCCACCCACAGGCGGTCGACAGTCACGGCTTCCTTCGGGCGTCGCGTCTTGCGTTCCGGCCTCGGCTTCGGCTGCGCTGGCTGCTCATTGGCCACGGATGCCGTCGGGGCGTTGATCGGGGGGCTGGCCGCAGCACGGCGTGCCGGAACCACTGCGGGTGCAGTCGGTGCGGGCGCCACGGTGTCCTCGATCTGCGGCGCGCCGGACGGCTGCATCAACACGGCGTATTCGCGCGCCAGTTCGAAGCCACAGCCTATCCGCACGCCGACCATCAGGATCGGTTCGTTGATGGCTTGCGCGCTGCTGATGAAAACGGTGCGCCCCTGCGTGCGGATGCGGGCACTCGACAGCCACGGCAGATCGTCCGCCGCAGCCGTGGCCGGCGCATCGATCGAAAAGCAGGTGCTGGCCGGAACAGCTTCACCTTCACCGAGTACGTTGATTTCTGCGCGGAACGGCTCGCCGATGACCGATTTGGTCCTGATCGCACCCAATCCGAGTGCGAACGCATCCTGTGCGTGCAGACCTGCAGCGAGCAACGCGGCTGCAAGAAGGGTCGGACGCAAGTAGTGAAGCGTGCGTGGATGTAGCGGACGTCGAGGGGTCACAAGGATCTCCGAACCTGCATGCGCCTGAGAGAATTGATCGATGTCAGTTCTTTCGGCCGCAAGAGGGGAAACTTTACTTTAATGGCGCAATCCGGCCCGAGCCGCGCCGTGCCAAGCGATGCCGCTGCAGGCAAACTTGTGTGTCACGACAATCCTGCAGGTGCCTGCCATGCCGATGCTGCTGTTTCCGCTGCCTCGACCGACGCTTCCGGTACGCGGTGAAGAAGCCCTTTTTCCGGTTCGGCGCATCTATTGTGTCGGGCGAAATTACGCCGAGCACGCGCGGGAGATGGGCCATGATCCGGCCCTCGAAGCGCCTTTTTTCTTTGCCAAGCCAGCCGATGCGCTTGTAAACGCGCCCGCTGCGGTGGCCTATCCGCCTGCGACACGTGACCTGCAGCATGAAGTGGAACTGGTGGTGGCGCTGCACGGGGGTGGTCGCAACCTGGACAGTGCGCAGGCGCGCGCCTGCATCTTCGGCTACGGCGTCGGGCTGGACCTGACCCGGCGCGACCTGCAGCGTGCGGCACGCGACAAGGGGCAGCCATGGGACATGGGCAAGGGCTTCGACCAGAGTGCGCCCGTATCGCAACTGGTGCCGGCCACGTTGTGCGGACATCCGCGCGTCGGGCAGATCGAACTGTCGGTGAACGGGCAGTTGCGTCAGCGGGGCGACCTGTCCGACATGATTCTGGATGTCGACACGCTGTTGATCAGGCTTTCGCGGCTGGTCGAACTGTGCGCGGGCGATCTGCTGTTCACCGGCACGCCGGCGGGCGTTGCGGCACTGCAACCCGGCGACCGCGTTGACGCACGCGTAGACGGTGTTGCCGAGCTCAGGGTGGATATTGCGCCGCCGCAAGATTGATCGGCGTTTTGCCGTTGCGAGGTTTCAGCGCAGCTTATGAGCTGTATAATTATGGATTATACGAGGCGGTGCGCACGCCGCCCCGTTGGATGGTGCGCCAACCGGCGCCCCGTGCCTGAAGGACCTGTCCGGTGGAACGCGCCGGGCAGGCATTCCAGCAACAGTGCGGACAACAAGGCGAGGAATACGCATGAAGATCCATGAGTATCAGGCGAAAGAGGTATTGCGCCGTTTCGGTGTAGTGACACCGCGGGGCGTGCCCTGCTTCGAAGCTGATCAGGCCGTGGCAGCGGCCGAGTCGCTGGGTGGCAAGGTATGGGTGGTGAAGGCGCAGATTCACGCCGGTGGCCGCGGCAAGGGCGGCGGCGTCAAGGTGGCCAAGTCGCTCGACGAGGTGCGTGAATTCGCCAATCAGATCATGGGCATGCAGCTGGTGACTCACCAGACCGGCCCGGCGGGCCAGAAGGTCCGCCGCCTGCTGATCGAGGAAGGCGCCGACATCAGGAAGGAATACTACGTCGCCGCGCTGACGGACCGCGCCACGCAGAAGGTGGCGCTGATGGCGTCCAGCGAAGGCGGCATGGACATCGAGGAAGTCGCCCACAACACGCCGGAAAAGATCATCAAGGTGTTCGTCGATCCGCTGGTCGGACTGACCGACGCGCAGGCGAAGGAACTGGCGGATGGCATCGGCGTTCCGGCGGCGTCGCAGGCCCAGGCCATCGACACCTTCAGGAAGTTGTACACCTGCTACATGGAAACCGACGCCTCGCTGGCGGAGATCAATCCGTTGATTCTCGAAGGCAACGGCAACATCAAGGCGCTGGACGCCAAGTTCAATTTCGACTCGAACGCGCTTTACCGTCACGAAGACATCGTGGCCTTCCGTGATCTGGACGAAGAAGATCCGGCGGAAATCGAAGCGTCGAAGTTCGATCTGTCCTACGTGTCGCTGGACGGCAACATCGGCTGCCTGGTCAATGGCGCCGGTCTGGCTATGGCCACGATGGACGTGATCAAGCTGTACGGCGCCGAGCCGGCCAACTTCCTCGATGTCGGCGGTGGTGCCACGACCGAGAAGGTGACCGAGGCGTTCAAGATCATGCTGCGCAATCCCAATGTACGCGGCATCCTGGTCAACATCTTCGGCGGCATCATGCGCTGCGACACCATTGCGACCGGCGTGGTCGCCGCGGCGCGCGAAGTGCACCTGACCGTGCCGCTGGTGGTGCGCATGAAGGGCACCAATGAAGACCTGGGCAAGCAGATCCTGAAGGATTCGGGTCTGCCCATCATTGCGGCCGACAGCATGGCGGATGCGGCACAGAAGATCGTGGCCGCCGTGGCCGGACACTGAGGGGAACACAACACATGTCGATTCTGATCAACAAGGACACCAAGGTCATCACCCAGGGCATCACCGGGAAGACTGGCCAGTTCCACACCCGCATGTGCCGCGACTACGCGAACGGCAAGAACTGCTTCGTCGCCGGCGTCAATCCCAAGAAGGCAGGCGAAGACTTCGAAGGCATTCCGATCCACGCCACCGTGGCGGAAGCCAAGGCGGCAACCGGCGCCACCGTGTCGGTGGTCTATGTGCCGCCCCCGGGCGCGGCCGCTGCAATCTGGGAAGCGGTCGAAGCCGACCTCGATCTGGTCATCTGCATCACCGAAGGCATTCCGGTGCGCGACATGCTGATGGTGCGCAACCGGATGAAGGCCAAGGAGGCAGCCGGCGGCAAGCGCACGCGACTGCTCGGTCCGAACTGCCCGGGTCTGATCACGCCGGACGAAATCAAGATCGGCATCATGCCGGGCCATATCCACAAGAAGGGCCGCATAGGCGTGGTCAGCCGCTCCGGCACGCTCACCTACGAAGCAGTCGGTCAGCTGAGCGAGATCGGCCTCGGCCAGTCGAGCGCTGTCGGCATCGGTGGCGACCCGATCAACGGTCTGAAGCACATCGAAGTGATGCAGCTGTTCAACGATGATCCGGACACTGACGCGGTCATCATGATCGGTGAAATCGGCGGTCCGGATGAAGCGGAAGCGGCCGAGTGGTGCAAGGCCAACATGAAGAAACCCATCGTCGGTTTCATCGCAGGCGTCACCGCGCCGGCCGGCAAACGCATGGGCCACGCCGGTGCGCTGATTTCCGGCGGTGCCGACACGGCCGATGCCAAGCTGGAAATCATGGAGGCGTGCGGCTTCACGGTGACGCGCAATCCGTCGGAAATGGGCAAGCTGCTCAAGGGGCTGCTCTGATTCCGGCGCACTGACGGACAGAGGTGACGAAGAAGGCCACCGCCTGGGCGGTGGCCTTTTCATTTGTGCTCGTCATGCGGCAGCACCGGTAGAATCCGCGCTTCCGCAATTCGAATGCAAGACCATCATGGATTTCAGTTCTCCCGAATTCTGGCTCGCTGTCGGTCAGATCATCATGATCGACATCCTGCTCGGCGGCGACAACGCGGTGGTGATCGCGCTGGCCTGCCGCAAACTGCCGCCGGCGCAGCGTCGACTGGGCATCATGTGGGGTACCGCCGGGGCCGTCGTGTTGCGCGTGGTGCTCATCATGTTTGCGCTGACGCTGCTCAAGCTGCCTTTCCTGAAGCTGATCGGCGCGCTGCTGCTGCTGTGGATCGGCATCAAGCTGCTGATGGCCGATGATGATGATGACCACGCCAACATCAAACCCAGCGACAAGCTGTGGGCCGCAGTGAAGACCGTCATCGTGGCCGACTTCGTGATGAGCCTCGACAACGTGATTGCCATCGCCGGCGCAGCCGAAGGTGCCGGTGCCGATCACCAGTTCGCGCTGGTGGTATTCGGCCTGGTCGTGTCGATCCCCATCATCGTGTGGGGCAGCCAGATCGTGCTGGGACTGATGACCCGATACCCCATCATCATCACGCTCGGTGCAATGTTGCTCGGCTGGATCGCCGGCACCATGGCAGTCGGCGATCCGGCGATCACGCCTTATCTGCCGCTGATCGAGCCCGCTACGCCGACGGCGGCGCCGGAAGCGATTGCGGCCGTGCGCTACGGCGCAGGCATCGCCGGCGCGATCTTCGTGCTGGCACTCGGCAAGGTCCTCGGCGCGCGCAACAAGCCGGTCGACTACCCGATCCAGTAACCCGCCATGGCGCTCTACCTCACCGAAGGCGACATCCGTCAGGTACTGACCTTGCAGGACGCGCTGTCGGCGGTGGAAGACGCACACCGCTGGCATGCCACCGGCGATGCCATCGACACGCCGCGCGCGCGCAGTCGTACGCCGACCTCGGCGCTGCACATCCTGCATGGCGCCGTGCTGCCGCTCGGCGTGATCGGCTACAAGAGCTACACGACCAGCCGCGAGGCGGCGCGTTTCTGGGTCCATCTGTTCGACGCCGCTACCGGCCGCGCACTGGCGGTCATCGAAGCCGACTACCTCGGCATGATGCGCACGGGCGCTGCAGGCGGACTGGCGGCCCGGCTGCTGTCGAATCCGGCGTCGAAAGTCGCCGGTGTGTTCGGCGCCGGATGGCAGGCGCAAAGCCAGATCGCTGCGCTGTGTGAGGTGCGCGACCTGGACGAAATCCAGGTGTTCGCCCGCAAGCGCGACAAACTCGAAGCCTTCTGCGCCGAACAGTCGGCGCGGCTGGACCGTAAGATTCGTCCGGCTGCAAGTGCCGAGGAGATGGTGAAGTCGGCGGACATCGTGGTGACCATCACCACGGCCAGCGAACCGCTGTTCGACGGGCGCTGGCTCAAGCCCGGTGCGCACGTGACGGGCGCCGGTTCCAACGCGCTCATCCGTCGTGAAATCGACGAAACCGTTATCCGCCGGGCTGCCGTGGTTGCGGTCGACGCGCGCGCGACGGCGCTGCGCGAATCCGGCGACCTGCTGCCGGCGCTCGAAAAGGGGCGCCTGGTCGAATACGGAATGGTGGAACTGGGCGAATTGTTGAACGGCATGCGGCCGGGCCGCGAATCGGATGACCAGATCACGCTGTTCGAATCGCAGGGCATGGCGATCCAGGACCTCACGCTGGCATCGCGCCTGCTTGAAAAGGCCAGGATTGCCGGCCTCGGGCGCGAGCTTCCGTACTGAAGTCCTGCGCAATGTGACGATTTGAATGTGCGCAGCGTGATATTCCACCGCGCAGGGTGAAGCCCCGTTTGACGGAGTTGAGGCTGAACTGCAAGAATATGTGACAGACGACTGTTTTCTCGCGAGACTTGAGCTCGCGCAAGCACAGGCGGATCAAACAAGAACGAGCAGGTCGCCGGCATCCAGCACTCAGGGGGCCACAAATTTTCGGGGGTGAGCGTGGCCAAAGCCGCTGTATGGAAGACGGATTGGTTCCTGGGCGTCATCATCAGCCTGCTGTTCCTTTTCTCCACCCAGACCGACCTGATCCAGAGCCTCGAACGAAAGGCCTACGACGTCGGCGTGGCAGCGACCGACCGCAGCCCCAGTCCGCGCATTGCGATCATCGCGATCGACCAGCAGAGCATCGACAACATCGGCCGCTGGCCGTGGCCGCGCGATGTGCATGCCCGCATGATCGACAAGCTGGCCCAGGCACAGGCAAAGGTGGTCGGAACAACGATCTTCTTCGCCGAACCGCAGCTCGACCCGGGTCTTGTCTATATAAACAGGTTGCTCGCACTGGAGCAGCAGGCGCGTGATCAGATTGTCGTGCCGATCGAGCCGTCGGCCGAAGCTGATCCGATGGCCGAACCGTCGGCACCGGCCGTCAATCCGCTCGACGCGTTCGGGGCGACCCTGCGCGAAGCCGAAGCGGCGTTGAACACCGACCGGCAGCTCGCCGACAGCATGAAGAAGGCGGGCAATGTCGCGCTGCCGATGCTGTTTCTCGACGGCGAGCCGCAGGGCCGTCCGGACAAGCCGCTGCCCGAGTTCGTGCGCGCCACCGCGCTGACGAATGTCAGTGGTAGCGAGCCGCTGCCGCCATTGACGCTGGACGTGTCTGCGGGCGTCATCGAACAACTGGGTACGGTTGCCGCAGCGGTCGGTCACCTGAATCCGTCGATAGACCGCGACGGCGGCCTGCGGCTGCATCCGCTGGTGATGACCCATTTCGACCAGTTCTACCCGTCGCTGCCGCTGCTGATCGCGGCAAGAAGCCTGAATCTCGGCGTCGCTGATATCAAGGTCACGCTGGGCGAGTCGGTGTCGCTGGCCCGACTGAACGTGGCCACCGACCCGAGTCTGGGCATGTACAGCTTCTACTACCGCGGCGAAGGCGGCAAACCGGCCTTTCCGGTCGATTCCTTCTTTGACGTCATGAGCGGAAAGATCCCGCTCGACAAGTACCGCGACCGCATCGTGCTGATCGGCCAGACCGCACCGGGCATCGGCAATTTCTACGCCACGCCGGTGTCGCCGGCCATGTCGTCGGTCGAAGTGATGGCGCACGGCCTGTCCAGCATCCTGCAGGAGCATTTCTTCGTGTCGCCGCCCTGGTCGGTGGCGGCCGAGTTCGGCGTATTCCTGCTGGTGGCGCTTTACCTCATCGTGCTGCTGCCGCGTTTGAAGGCCGGCCTGGGTGCTGGCATTACCGCTGCCATCTTTGTTGCACTGCTGGCAACCCACTTCGTGCTGATGACCAGCCAGCTCGTCTGGCTGCAGCTCATGTTGCCTGCCGCACTGCTGCTGGTCGGCCACTTGCTGCTGACCACCAAGCGCTTCCTGGTGACCGAGCGCGGCAAGGTGAAGTCGGATGAGCAGTCGGCCGAGTCGAACCGCATGCTGGCGCTGGCCTTCCAGGGACAGGGCCAGCTCGACATGGCGTGGGACAAGTTCCGCCAGGTGCCGCTGTCCGACGCGGTGATGGAAAACCTCTACAACCTGGCGCTCGACTTCGAGCGCAAGCGCCAGTTCAACAAGGCGGAAAGCGTGTTCCGCCACATGGCGGAGTTCAACCCCAAGTTCCGCGATCTGGAAACACGGGTGAAGCGCGCCAAGGCGATGTCGGAAACCGTGATGCTCGGCGGCGGCAGCGGCGGCCGCACGAATACCAGCATCCTCGAGGACGGCACGGTCGAAAAGCCGATGCTCGGGCGCTACCAGGTCGAGAAGGAACTGGGCAAGGGCGCCATGGGCGTGGTCTATCTCGGGCGCGATCCGAAGATCAACCGTGTCGTGGCGATCAAGACGATGGCCCTGTCGCAGGAATTCGACGAAGAAGAGCTGGCCGACGTGAAGGAACGCTTCTTCCGCGAAGCTGAAACCGCCGGGCGCCTGAACCATCCGAACATCGTCACCATCTTCGATGCCGGTGAAGAGCACGACCTCGCCTATATCGCGATGGAGTTCCTGAAGGGGCGTGACCTCGTTCCGCAAACCAAGCCGGGTCAGCTCCTGCCGCTGCCGAAGGTGATGGATGTCGTGGCGCGCGTCGCCGAAGCTCTCGCCTACGCGCACGGCAACCAGGTCGTGCATCGCGACGTGAAGCCCGCCAACATCATGTACGAGGCGGAGTCGGACCAGGTCAAGGTGACCGACTTCGGCATCGCGCGCATCACCGATTCGTCGCGCACCAAGACCGGCATGGTGCTCGGTACGCCGTCCTACATGTCACCGGAACAGCTGGCTGGCAAGAAGATCGATGGCCGCTCCGACCTGTTCTCGCTCGGTGTCATGCTGTTCCAGATGGTGTGCGGCAAGCTGCCCTTCGAAGGCGATTCCATGGCGCAGTTGATGTTTCGCATTGCGAACGAAGCACATCCGGACATCCGTGACATCCGTCCTGACGTGCCGGATTGCCTGTCGGCCATCATCGACCGCGCGCTGGCCAAGGACGTCGAGGCGCGTTATCAGTCGGGCGGAGACATGGCGGCCGACCTGCGAACCTGCGCTGGCAACCTGACACAATCCATCACCCAAGTTGATTTCGATATCTGACATGACACAGCCCGCATGCCCGCACCACCTGCTGTCCCCGGAGGGGAAGTGTCCGTGTATCTGCTTGCGCGGGCGGTACTGATATGACCCGGGATCTCGGTCAGGCGCTGCAGATGGTCAGTCGCACCCATTCCGGCATGGTGCGCACACACAACGAGGACGCGGTGTTCACGCAGCCCGGTGTCGGCCTCGCGATACTGGCTGACGGCATGGGCGGTTACAACGCCGGTGAGGTGGCAAGTGGCATGGCCACAGCGGTCATCGGCGCTGAGCTTGCGCAGGGCCTGCAGGAGGCGAAACACGGCGTGTCGCAACTGCTGGAATCGGTCATCGGCCGCGCCAACAGCGCGATCTATCAGGCCGCCGAGAGCCAGCCGCAGTATTCGGGCATGGGCACGACGCTGGTCATGGCCGTTTTCCGCGACAATCACATATCCGTCGCGCATATCGGCGATTCGCGCATGTACCGGCTGCGCGACGGCGCCTTCGAGTGCGTCACACGTGACCACTCGCTGTTGCAGGAGCAAATCGACAGCGGCATGATTACGGAAGAGGACGCCCGCCGTTCCCAGAACAAGAACCTCGTGACGCGCGCGCTGGGCGTCGACCCGGAAGTCGAGCCCGAAATACACACCTACGAAGTGGTTCCCGGTGACGTATATCTGTTCTGTTCCGACGGACTGAACGACATGGTCGAGAACGACGACATCGCGCTCACGCTTCAGGCTTTGTCCGCCAACCTCGATCTGGCGGCCGAACAACTCGTACAGATGGCGAACGACAACGGCGGACGCGACAATGTGTCGGTGATACTGGTCAGGGTGCTGCAGGCCTTTCCTGCCACCGAACGCGGCTGGCTTGCGCGCCTGCTTGCATGGTTGAAGTAAAGGGACTGGAAAATGGCAAAACTGATACTCAGCATGGATGGACTGGTCCTCAAGGAGTTGCCGCTCGCCAAGGAGCGCACCACCATTGGGCGCAAACCGCACAACGACATCCAGATCGACAATCTTGCGATCAGCGGCGAACACGCGGTCATCGTCACCATCCTCAACGATTCCTTCCTTGAGGACATGAACAGTACGAACGGCACCTATGTGAACGGGCAGCCGATCAAGAAGCACTTCCTGCAGAACAACGATG
This sequence comes from Methyloversatilis sp. RAC08, assembly GCF_001713355.1. Classification (NCBI taxonomy): domain Bacteria; kingdom Pseudomonadati; phylum Pseudomonadota; class Betaproteobacteria; order Nitrosomonadales; family Sterolibacteriaceae; genus Methyloversatilis; species Methyloversatilis sp. RAC08. Next base: position 2,754,143 of record NZ_CP016448.1, read on the forward strand.
TGGTCGAGCTCGGCAAGTACCGGCTCAAGTACATCAACGAGACGCCGACCGTTGCGCAGTCGCCTGATTTCGAGAAAACCATGGTGTTGCGTCCGGACATGATGCGCAAGGCGCCGGCCGATGCACCGTCTGCGCCGGCTCCGGTGCGCGCCCAGACCGATACGCAGACCGGTTTCCGTCCAGGTCAGTCGATGCCGGCCGGTTCGTCGCTCGGTGGTTCGAATCTGCCGCCGCCTCCGCCGCCGCTGGCACCGCCGCCGCCGCTGGCACCGCCGCCGCCGCCGCCGCCGGCCGCGAGCGCCAATCAGGTCGGCGCGATCCAGATCCTCAATGGCGCCAACGCCGGGCGCGAACTTGAATTGACGAAGACCTTGACCACACTCGGCAAGCCGGGGCTGCAGGTCGCAGTCATCACGCGTCGCCCTCAGGGTTACTTCATCACCCACGTCGAAGGCTCGAACATGCCGGTCGTCAACGGTCGCCAGCTCGATGCCCAGGCGCATCCGCTCGAGGATCATGACGTGATCGAAATCGCCGGTGTGAAGATGGAGTTCTTCATCAAGCGCTGACGACTTCCGGCCCGAGCCTGTCATGCTGCCGCGTCCGGCGCCTGTCGTCCGCCGCCTCCCGGGGCATGTGCCGGATGAGGCGCAGCGTGCGTTCGGATTTGTTGCCGGTTGTCCGCAATGAACCAGAACACGCTGCGCTACGGCATCGGTCTGCTGTTCCTGCTGATCCTGCTCGGCCATGCGGCCCGTCTTTACCAGATACCGGTGCTGGGCAATCTTGATCACATCGCCTACGACACCAAACTGTCGCTGACGATGCCGGGGGGCATCGATGACCGGGTGGTCATTCTCGACATCGATGAAAAATCGCTGGCTGAAGTCGGTCGTTGGCCGTGGGGGCGGGAACGGCTCGCAGTGCTGATGGACCTGTTGTTTGACCGCTACGGCGTCAGCCTGCTTGGCGTCGACGTTGTTTTTGCGGAACCGGACACCAGTTCCGGCCTGCCGGCGCTGGAAGGCCTGGCGCAGGGCGTGCTGGCCGACAACGCAGATTTTCGTGCGTCGCTCGACGCGCTGAGGCCGCAACTCGATTACGACCAGCGTTTTGCCGCCTCCCTCAAGAACCGACCCGTGCTACTGGGCTATTACTTCGGCAACCGCGATGACGGTCTGAACAGCGGCGCGCTGCCGGAACCGGTCTTGCCGGCCGGTACATTTCGTGGCCGCAACATCGCGTTTGCGACCTTCAACAGCTTTGGTGCCAACCTGCCGCGTTTCCAGCAGGAAGCGCTCGGCGCCGGCCACTTCAATCCGCTGCCCGATTTCGATGGACTGAACCGGCGCGTACCGATGCTGGTGGAGCACAAGGGCGCCTATTACGAATCGCTTTCGCTCGCCATCGTCCGCACGCTGCTGGGCAGTCCGAAGCTGGCACCCGGGTACGCCGAAAGCGGGTTCTTCTCCACGTCCAGCCGTGACTATGCCGGACTCGAATGGCTGGAAATGCCGACCAGCAAGGGCACGCTGCGCGTACCGGTCGACGAGAACGTGGCTGCGCTGATCCCCTATCGCGGCCTGCAAGGCAGTTTTGCGTATCACTCGCTGGCCGATGTGCTCGCCGGCCGCACGCCAGTCGATGCATTGAAGGGGCGGATCGCGCTGCTCGGCACCACCGCGCCCGGGCTGCTTGACCTGCGTGCCACGCCGGTCGGCAGCACCTACCCGGGGGTGGAAATTCACGCCAACCTGATCGCCGGCATGCTCGATGGCCGCATCAAGCATCGCCCGCAGTACGTCACCGGGTTCGATGTGGTCGTGCTGCTCGTGATCGGCGGCCTGCTCATCTGGTCGCTGCCGCGGCTGTCGCCTCAGTACGCGACGCTGCTGGCCGGCGGCGCGTTGCTCGCATTGGTCGGCATGAACTTCGCGTTCTGGCATTTCGCCGACTTCGTTCTGCCGCTGGCGGCATCGGTGTTGCTCGTGGTCGGGATTTATGCGCTTAACATGTCGTACGGCTACTTCTTCGAGTCACGTTCGAAGCGCCAGTTCACCCGCATGTTCGGGCAGTACGTGCCGCCCGAACTGGTCGAGGAAATGAGCCGCAATCCTGAGCACTACAGCATGGAGGGGCGAAATGCCGAGCTGACCGTGCTGTTTTCGGACATCCGGGGCTTTACCAGCATTTCGGAAGGGCTCGAACCGAAACAATTGACACAGCTCATGAACGATTACCTGGGCGCAATGACTGCAGTGATTCAGGATCAGCGTGGGACGCTCGACAAATACATCGGTGACGCCATCATGGCGTTCTGGGGTGCGCCGGTCGATGACCCCGAACATGCCCGGCACGCCGTGGCCGCAGCGCTGCGCATGCATGCGGCGCTGGCCGATCTGAACCGTTCGCTGATGGCGCGTGGCTGGCCGGAACTGAAGATAGGCGTGGGTTTGAACACGGGTCCGATGACGGTCGGCGACATGGGGTCACCCGTACGCAAAGCCTATACTGTCATGGGTGATGCGGTGAATCTGGCGTCCCGCCTTGAGGGGCTCACGAAGCAGTACGGTGTTGGCGTACTGGTTGGCGAAGCGACGCGGCGCGCGGTCAAGGATGTCGTCTTTCGCGAGATCGACCGGGTCCGGGTGAAGGGCAAGGACGAGCCGGTATCGATTTTCGAACCGCTCGCCTTCGAAAGCGAATTCGACCGCAGTCGGGTCGAAGAACTGAAATTGTGGAATCTCGCATTGCGACAGTTCCGCGGCCAGGAGTGGGATCAGGCTGAACTGACCTTGTTCAACCTGCAGCGCATCGCGCCGGACTGCGGACTGTACAGGCTGTACGCCGAACAGATTGCCGACTACCGCCGCCACCCGCCCGGCAAGGATTGGGACGGCGTACGGACATTTGAAACGAAGTAGTGTTTTCTGGATCAGGAACTGATGAGGATACGGGTGCTCGGTTGCAGTGGTGGTATCGGTGGTGCAAATCTGCGCACCACCTCACTGCTCGTGGACAACGACATCCTGATCGACGCCGGTACCGGCGTGGGCGACCTGTCGATCGCTGAGCTTTCGCGCATTGACCATGTGTTCGTCACGCACAGTCATCTCGATCACATCGCCTGTCTGCCGCTGATGGTCGATACGGTCGGCGAGTTGCGCGACAAGCCGCTGACCGTATGGACGACCGGCCCGACGCTCGAAGTCCTTCGTCGCCACATCTTCAACTGGTCGATCTGGCCAGACTTCACGGAGATTCCATCTGCCGAGAAGCCCTTCCTGCGCTTTCGCGAACTTCGTGTCGGCGACGAGATCGAGTTGGGCGACCGAGCCATCCGGGTGCTCCCGGCGCAACACACCGTTCCGGCAGTCGGCTACGCCGTGCGTTCGGCCGGCGGCACGCTGGCGTTTTCCGGCGACACCACGGTATGCGACGAATTCTGGTCGGCGGTGAACGCGTTGCCTGACCTGCGCTACCTCATCATAGAAACCGCCTTTCCGGACCGCGACCGCCAACTGGCGGTGATGTCGCGCCACCTGTGCCCGGACATGCTGGCGAGCGAGCTCCAGAAACTGGAACATCCTGCCGAAATCTACATCACGCATCTGAAACCAAGCCAGATGATCATGACCATGCGCGAGATCGCCGAAACATTGGGCGCACTCCAACCCCGCATGTTGCGCAACAATCATGTTTTCGACTTCTGACCTGCTTTCAGCACCTCTGCGCGACGCCGTCGCGCGGGGTGCGCCGGCCGGCGGCAACGAGGTGATCGAATGAGTGCAGTGATGCCGCCGGCGAGTGATCTGGGCGCCATGAGCGATGTATCGAGCCGGCTGGCCTTCTTCAAGAATCTTCAGGGCGTCACGACGAAGATTCACGCCACCACGAACATCGACGAAATCATGCTTGAGCTGTCGCAGGAGATTTCTGCGCTGTTCAACGCCGACCGCCTCACCATCTACGTGCTGGGCGACGACAAGTCCACCATCGTGTCCAAGGTCAAGACCGGCCTGAATTCGTTCAAGGACCTGCGATTGCCGCTCACCGAGCAGTCCGTGGCGGGTTTCGTCGGCATGAGCCGCCAGCTGTTGAATCTGCGCGACGTGTACGACGAAGAGGAACTGAAGTCGCATTCGCCCAGCCTGCGTTTCCTCGACGGTGTCGACAAGAAGACCGGCTACCGCACCAAGCAGATGCTGGTCGCTCCCATCCTCGATCCGGAGAAGAAGGATCTGCTCGGGGTCGTCCAGCTGATCAACAACAAGTCCGGCCAGCCTTTTTCGGCACTCGCGGAAGAGGGCTTGCTGAGCATGGCGCACACGCTGGCAGTCGCTTTCCAGCAACGCAATCGAGTCGCCCACGTCGTGAAGTCGAAATACGACTACCTCGTGGTCGATGGCGTCATGTCGCCGCAGGAGTTCGATCTGGCATCGCGTGCTGCGAGGCGCAAGGGCGTCGATGTCGAGGACGTGCTGGCGCGCGATTTCCAGGTCAAGCAGCAGGCGATCGGCGCGTCGCTGTCCAAGTTCTTCGGCGTCGCCTACGAATCCTTCCGGCCGGAACGCATCAAGCCGTTCGACCTGATCAAGAACCTGAAGCGCGAGTACCTCGAAGAGCAGCAATGGGTGCCGGTGGAAGAGGGCAAGGACGGTATCGTCGTGATGGCGCTCGATCCGGAAAAAGTCAAGGGTGCGCGCGTTGTCAACAACATCTTTCCGAAGTCCAAACTGCTGTTCCGCGTCACCACGACGAAGGAATTCGTGCAGACGCTCGATCAGTTCTACGGCTCGACGATGGACGAGACCAGCGTCGGCGACCTGCTGTCGGACATGCTGGGCGAAGACGAATCTGCGCAGGATGGCGGCAATGACGACGTCAGCGCTGCCGCCGACAATGAGCTGGTGCGGCTGGTGAACAAGATCATCATCGATGCCTACCAGCAGGGCGCGTCCGACATCCACATCGAACCGCGTCCGGGCAAGGACAAGACTCACGTGCGCTTCCGCAAGGACGGCACGCTGCACCCTTACATCGAAGTGCCCGCCAGCTACCGGAGTGCGCTGGTCACCCGACTGAAGATCATGTGCGATCTCGACATTTCCGAGCGTCGCAAGCCGCAGGACGGCAAGATCAAGTTCCGCAAGTTCGGTCCGCTCGACATCGAACTGCGGGTGGCGACCATTCCTTCAGCGGGTGGCGTCGAAGATGTCGTGATGCGTATCCTGGCGGCCGGCGAGCCGATTCCGATGGACAAGCTGGGTGTCCTGCCGGCCAACCTCACCAGGCTGAAGGACGCGGTCAGCAAGCCCTACGGCCTGTTTTTCGTCTGCGGCCCGACCGGCTCCGGCAAGACCACCACGCTGCATTCCATACTCGGCTACATCAATACGCCGGAAACCAAGATATGGACCGCCGAAGATCCGGTCGAAATCACGCAGAAGGGCCTGCGGCAGGTACAGATCAACAAGAAGGCGGGGCTGGACTTTCCGGCCATCATGCGCGCCTTCCTGCGGGCCGACCCGGACGTGATCATGGTCGGTGAAATGCGCGACAAGGAAACGGTGGCGATCGGCATCGAAGCTTCGCTCACCGGTCACCTCGTGTTCTCTACGCTGCACACCAACAGCGCACCGGAATCCATCGTGCGCCTGCTCGACATGGGCATGGATCCGTTCAACTTCGCCGATGCGTTGCTCGGCGTGCTCGCTCAGCGCCTCGCCAAGCGGCTGTGTCCGGTGTGCAAGGAAGCCTGGCACCCGAGCGACGACGAAATGAAGCATTTTCTGCAGGAGTACTGCGAGGAAATGCGCAATACGCCCGATTTCGTGGTCGATGCCGAAGGCGCGATGGCGCGCATCTTCAACGAATGGAAAAAGGCATACGCCGACGACAAGGGCCGCTTCACGCTCTACCGTGCCAAAGGGTGCCCGGAGTGCGGTGAGACGGGCTACCGCGGGCGGCTCGGCCTGCACGAGCTGATGATCGGCACCGACGCAATCAAGAAGAACATCCAGGAGCGCGAGCGCGTGGCCACCATGCTGGCGACCGCGCTGCAGGAAGGCATGCGCACGCTGAAGATGGATGGCATGGAAAAGGTCTTGTCGGGTGCGACCGACATGAAGCAGGTTCGCGCGGTCTGCATCAAGTAGGCCGCGGGCGCTGACAGGAACGCACGCCATGGACACGCTAGACGATCTGCTGCGGCGCCTGGAACAGCTCAACGAGATCGGCAGCGCCTTGTCGAACGAGCGCAACATCGATGCGCTGCTCGAAAAGATCCTGCTGGCGGCCAAAACCATCACCCATGCCGATGGCGGTACGCTGTACCGCATCGACGAAGCGGGCGAGCACCTTCGCTTTGAAATCCTGCGCACCGATTCGCTGGGCATAGCGATGGGCGGCAGCACCGGCAAACCGATCGCCTTTCCGCCGCTGCCGCTGCATCTCGACGACGGCTCGCCCAACCTGTCGATGGTGGCGGCCTACAGCGCGTTGAAGGGGCAGACGGTCAATATCGCCGATGCCTACCGCGCCGAAGGTTTCGACTTTTCCGGCACGCGCGCCTTCGACGCGCGCACCGGCTACCGCTCGACCAGCTTCCTGACCGTGCCGATGATGAATCACGAAGGCGCGGTCATCGGCGTGCTGCAGCTGATCAATGCAGTGCATCCGGTGACCGGCGCGGTCGGCGTGTTCTCCGGTTCCGACCGCCAGCTGGCCGAATCGCTCGCGTCGCAGGCCGCCATCGCGCTGACCAACCGGCAACTGGTGAGCCAGCTCGAAGCGCTGTTCGAATCCTTCATCACGCTGATCAACAATGCGATCGACGAAAAGTCACCCTACACCGGTGGTCACTGCCAGCGTGTGCCGACGCTGACCATGATGCTGGCCGAAGCCGTGAACGACACGCAGGATGGCCCGCTCGCCGGCTTCACGATGACCGAGGCCGACCGCTACGAACTGAAGATCGCCGGTCTGCTGCACGATTGCGGCAAGGTCACGACCCCGGTGCATGTGGTCGACAAGGCCACCAAGCTGCAGACCATTTTCGACCGCATCGAACTGATCGACACCCGCTTCGAACTGATCCGGCGCGATATCGAACTGGCGACACTCAACAGCCGCTTCGCTGCCGGCCTCAATGCCTCGCCGGCCGTGCTGGCCCAGATCGAGCGCCACGGTGCCGACCGGCTGCGTGACATCGACGAAGACCGTGCCTTCCTGCATCACGCCAACATCGGTTCCGAACGCATGAGCGACGCCGACGTCGAGCGCGTCCATGCGATCGCCCGCCGCTGGCGCTGGACCGATTCACAAGGCGCCGAACGATCCTGCCTGAGCGATGAAGAAGTCGAAAACCTGACCATACGCGCGGGCACGCTGACTGGCGCCGAGCGGGAAATCATCAATTACCACATCGTGTCGACGATACGCATGCTCGAAGCGCTGCCCTGGCCGCGCCACCTGACCAATGTGCCGGAGTACGCCGGCGGTCACCATGAGCGCATGGATGGCAAGGGCTATCCGCGCGGGTTGGCGCGCGACCAGATGAGCGTGCAGGCGCGGGTCATGGGTATCGCCGACATCTTCGAAGCACTGACCGCAAAGGACCGGCCGTACAAGCGCCCGATGCGCCTGTCCGAAGCCCTGCACATCCTCGGCAAGTTCCGCCTCAATGGCCACATCGATCCCGACCTGTTCGATGTGTTCGTGCGCCGCAAGGTCTATCTCAAGTACGCCGAAACCTTCCTCGACCCGGAGCAGATCGACGACGTCGATCTGTCGGCCATCCCCGGCTTCCAGCCCTGAACTGACAATTTCCGTCACATGATGCCTGTGCGCGTCATCACATAGGCATCTGTTGCGAACTGTGTCAGCACGTTCGGAAATAAAAACCTCAATGATTCAACGATTTGTAAAAAATCGCTAAAGCTGGCACCCGCCTTGCTCGATATTCACCCTGAGCGCACAGGCGCCCGTTCCGTTCAAATTTCAGGAGAGTGATATGAAGAAGGTTCAACAAGGCTTTACGCTGATCGAACTGATGATCGTGGTTGCCATCATCGGTATTCTGGCCGCGATCGCGATTCCGCAGTATCAGGACTACGTTACGCGTGCCCGTTGGTCGGACAACATTTCCAGTGCTGCATCGCTCAAACTGGCGATTGGCGAATGTCTGCAGAATCGAGGTGGAGTTCAGGCTGACTGCGACTCGATTGCTGAACTGAACACGAATGGCTTCTTTCCGTCAAACGTTGATCCTGTGCTAACGAACACGGGTTCGATGACGGTAATCGCTGGCGAAGGCGGCGCTCCGGCCATCCAGATTACGGGTACGGGCCAGTTGGGTTCGCCTGCCTGCCGCGTGTTACTTACTGGAGCGTCCAATGTGGCAACGGTTCGGTGGGTTGCGAGCAACGCACAGGTTGCCGGATGTGGTCGCTCCAAGACCGGCGTAGGCACCTGATTTGTTGCTGGGGTTCCTGCATGGAAAAAAGCTCCCGATGGTCGGGAGCTTTTTTTTATTGTTTTCCGTCGTACCGCTGTTCGTGTTTCCCGCGACCGGGCTGTCAGAACACGACGCGCAGCGCATCTGTCAGTGGGCGCTGTTCACGGTGGCCGGATTCCATTCCCTCAAGCTCAAAGTCGCCATCTCGTGGCGCTGGGTTGGTGTGGTCTTGGCAATGCTGGGATACGGGCTGGCATGCGGCCGCTGGGCGCTGATTGAATCCGTTCATCTGGTTCTGCTGCTCGCCCTGTTCACGGTGTGGACGACATCGCTCCGTGAGCGTCCGGAATCCGCACTGCCTCAAGTGTATGCAGGCATTGCGCTGTGCTATCTGGTTCTGATGCTCCCGCGCTGGGCTGCCGTCATCATTGAAGGTTTGCCGTTTCACCCCCAGGAGTTCTATTTCGGGTTTTCAAACCAGCGCTTCTTCGGTCACTGGGTAACCTTGTCGCTCCCGATGGTAGTACTGGCGCGCGACCGCCTCGCCGCGCTCACGCGTTCGCCGTGGGTGCTCGATGTTGCGATGGGCGCATGGATATCTTTTGCACTGGCATCCGGTACACGCGGGACGTGGATTGCTCTGGCGCTGGCGATAGTCGCCGTTGCCGGCTGTGGAAAGGGCGGGCGGGCCTTCGCGTCGCGACTGATACGCGGCATTGCAATCGGGACCGTCGCCTATGGTGCGATGTTCGTGCTGCTGCCGTGGATGACCGGAAGTACCCAGACAGCGCTGCCAGGCGTGGGCCGTGCGCTGGAGGGCGCGCATTCTTCGGGTCGAGGCACCCTCTGGCTGTTTGCACTGGATGGCATCGAGGCACGACCCTGGATCGGTAACGGACCCATGTCCTACGCCATAACCGATGATACCTATGCGCGGCATCCCCACAATCTGCTGCTCCAGGTTGCGTACGAATGGGGGGTTCCGCTGGCATGCGTTATTGCTGCGCTGATCGCACGGATGCTGCTGCTGCAGATTCGGCGCGCGATCAGCCATGATGGAAGGGATCCGCTGCACCTTGCCTTGCTTGCGGTCATCGTGGGCGGACTTGCGCAAGCCCAGGTCGACGGGATCCTGATAATGCCGTTTTCCCAAGTGTGTTTCGTTCTGGTTTGCGCCATGCTCTGTTCGCTGCAGCCCGGGCAGAAGGTGCCGGCTGGAAACGGGCTGCCCGGCAGCCACCTTTATTTTTCGGTGGGCATTCTGTCGCTTGCCGCTGCGCAGTTATTCCTGATGTGGCCCGAGCTGTCGCGCTTTCTCGACTGGGAGGCTGAAAGCCTTGCCGCGACCGGCGTTCCGATGTATCAGCCGCGCTTCTGGCTGCAAGGCGTGATCGTCCCGGGCTGGGACTAACCGAGGCGAGCCGAAAGAAGCTTGTAGCTCTCGTTGAAGGGCCGAGAGGCGGTGGCCGATGCAACCCGTGGCGGCGATGTCCGGCGCTGGGCGATTTCCCGCCGGATATCCACGGACAGGACCAACGCGTCGCTGAACCTCATGACTTCGAACTCAGCTCAGCCCCCTGTGCCACTCGTCGCCACAGTGAACAAGGCGGAAGCCCACCTTGCGTCACTCAGTTTGTCTCCGTCGCTTCCGACGAAATGCTCAAGCGCAACACCGTCTGCGTCTCACCGTCCCGCACCCGGTTGCTGAACCACCATACCGCGCCCTTCTTCACCGTCCAGTCCGCTTCCTGACCGGACAGCAGCAGGGCGGCGAGGCGCCCGAGCGTGGGTTGGTGGCCGACGATGAGCACTGCGCCGCCACCAGTCGGCCATTCGGATGCGGCGATCAGATCGGCGACCGAGCTGTCGGTCGACAACAGGCGTGACGTCTCGAAGTCGAGGCCGAGTGCCTGTGCGGTCTGCTGGCAGCGGGTGGCCGGGCTGGCCAGGATGCGCGTCTGTTTCGGCAGCCTGGGCTTGAGCCATGCAGCCATCTGTGCTGCCTGGCGTTCGCCCCGGCCGGACAGGCGGCGCGTGGCGTCGGGCAGGGCGTCGACCGCTTCCGCGTGGCGCCACAGTATCAATTCCATGTCTGTCTCCTCCATCATATTCAGGGCGCGCAGCAGTGTGGGTGCCGGGCGTGACAGTGGAATGAATGCACGGCAATTTCAGCGCGGCAACGGCATGCGCGACAGGCGTTTCAGAAGCTTCGGAGCGTCGCTGACTATCCTGCGGTAGCGCGGCAGGTGATGACGTGCGATCAGCGCCACGGCCGCCACGAGGTCGGGGTCGTCGCCAGCGGCGGCGAGCAGGCGCGGGCCGGCCTGGCTCAGGTCATTCAGGAAGCCGAGATCTTCCTGTGCCTGCATCAGCGCACCGATCGCCCGTTTGGTCTTGCGCGGGCCAAGCAGCGGCGCGAAGAACTCGATCGCGTAGCGCAAGCGCTTGATGTCGATGCGCAGCGCATGCAGCGCACCGATGTCGCCATCGGCCGCGTGCCGGCAGCCATCGACCATGCGCGCATGGGCGCGGGCGAGGCGCTTGTGCGCCAGCGTGCGCAGATTGCCTTCGTCATCCGGCGGCAGGTCATGCAGCGCGCGCAGCAGCGCCATCATCAGTCTGGCCTGCCTGCCGTCCTGCAGCGCCTTCTGCACGCGGTCGCGCACTTGCTGCCGGGTGGCATGCAGCGCCGCATCGAGTGCGTGCAGATTTTCGGCAGCGTTGTGCGCGAGCACCGGCGCGAGCAGTTCGGACTGCAGCACGTCGCGATCGCGCAACTCGCCCAGGTCACCGGCGAGCGCGCGCAGCGGCAAGGCAAGATCGGCCGCCATGCCTTCCGGGAGCGCGGGTGCGAACAGTCGCAGCGCGCTTCTCAGGCGGCGCAGCGCGACCCGCATCTGGTGGACGAATTCCGGCGCATCGGACTGCAGCGCACCGACTTCGTTGGACTGGTAGTGCTGAATGCAGTCCAGCGCGACGGCGCGGAACGCATGCCGGGCGCCGCCGTGCGGATCGATTGGCGACCGCGTCGCACGCACCGGCTGATACGCCTTGTCTTCGATCAGCGCGTACCCGCGTTCTGCCTTGCTGCGCGATTCGGCGCGCAGAGGCAGCGTGCGCACCAGTGTGTCGGCGTGGTCGAGCAGCGCTTCGATCGGCGCGCCGGCCAGTTCCAGTTCCAGTTCGGAAATGCTGTCGCGTCGCCCGGCCGCTTCAATCATCCCGCGGTCGGCCATCAACAGCAGTTCGCCATCACCCGACGCGAAACGCCATTCGCGCCGCTCGAAATTCGTCTCGAACACCTGCGCCAGCAAGCCGCGGTCGCGCAGGCCTTCGAGCAGGCGACGCAGTGCCGCATCATCGACCTGCGAAAAATCGAACAGGCCGGTAAAGGGTTGTTCCCACTCCGGTCGGGAGGACAGGCCGGCGCTGGCCGCACTGGCACATTTCACCGTCTGCAGCCAGCGCCTGCCGACGCGGCGCAACCGCAACGCGACGCGCTGCTCGCGCAGCCGGAAATCCGGCGTGTCGAAATAGAGGTTGCGCAGGGTGTGCGTCTGCGGCGCGGCGGCTGCCTGACGCAGCAGCGGGTGCCGCGAAAAGGCACGCCATCCGTGTTCGGCGAGCGCCAGCTTGAGTTCCGTTTCCCGGCCCATGACTGTCCTGTCGCATCGGGCGTCACTGCCCGGAAGGCGCCGATGGTAGAACGAAACGGCCCCGCTTCGTCACCTTGCGGCGGCGCGGCACGATTCAGTCCGCCTGCCAGTGCCCCGATTTGCCGCCGGCCTTCTCGAGCAGGCGGATGCCACCGATCTGCATGCCGCGGTCCACCGCCTTGCACATGTCGTAGATGGTCAGCAGGGCCACGCTGACCGCGGTCAGCGCTTCCATCTCGACGCCGGTCTGGCCGGTGGTGCGTGCGGTGACTTCGCAGTGCACGGTGCTGCCGGCTGCATCGAGCGTGAAATCCACGCTGACCTTGGTCAGTGCGATCGGATGGCACAGCGGAATCAGGTCGGACGTGCGCTTCGATGCCTGGATGCCGGCGATGCGTGCCACGCCCAGTACGTCGCCCTTTTTCGCCGTGCCATCGCGCACCAGTTCGAACGTGGCCGGAAGCATGGTGATCGATCCGGCGGCGCGCGCCACGCGCGCGGTGTGCGCCTTGTCGCCGACATCGACCATGTGGGCCTGGCCTTCGGCATCGAAGTGGGTGAGTTGAGCGGGCAGCGGCATGTCGGTACTCATGATGTCAGGCTCTCAGCGCGCCATCGCCGACGGATGCGGCGGCTGGATGTTCAGTTCGAGCCAGTAGCGGGCCAGCAGGGTCAACGTTTCGGAAAAGCTCACGAAGTCGAGCGACTTGCGGACGAAGCTGTTGGCGCCAAGCTGGGCTGCGGTGCGTATGTCGCGCTGCTGCGAGGAAGCGGACACGACCACCACCGGCAACACGTGCGTCTGCGGGTCGGCGCGTACCAGACGCAGCACTTCCATGCCGTTGATGCGCGGCAGCGTGAGGTCCAGCATGATCAGTGCGGGTTGGTAACGCGTGTCGCGTCCGGCGTAGTTGCCGCGCCCGAACAGGTAATCGAGCGCTTCCTCGCCCGAGGGGACGACCTTGATCTGATCGGCCGGTACGATGGTACGCAGTGCCGTGGTGATGAGCTTCACATCCTCGGGCACATCTTCAATCAGCAGCAGTGCGTGCGAACCAACCGGAATCGATGACATCGGGAGCGTAGGCGTGAATGGGTGAGGATGGCTGTCGGGCTATGCCTGCGTCACGTGGCAGACGACGCCCTGCAGGTGCCCGACTCGCTGCCGGTTGTGCAGCGAGCCATCTGGGCTGCGCAGCGACGTTACAGGCCCGGATACCGGAACCGAACGATCGTTCACTTCGCTTCGTTATCATAGCATCGCCATGAGTCACTTCTTCACCCGCCGCAGCCTGCGCACTGCAGTCGTTGCGCTGCTTCTGCTGCCGCTTTCCGTCCCCGCGCAGCCGCTGCCGGATCTGGGCGATTCGGCCCAGGCTGACCTGTCACCCGCGCTCGAGAACCGCATTGGCCTTGCGTTGTGGCGCGACATGCGGGTGCGCGAGCGCGCGTATATCGATGATCCGGAAATCAACGGCTATCTCAATCACCTCGCCGACCGGCTCACCGAAAAGCTGCCCGGATCGACGCAGGACTTCGAACTGTTCGCGCTGCGCGATCCGAGCCTCAATGCGTTTGCCTGGCCGGGCGGCTTCATCGGCGTGCATAGCGGCCTCATCGTCACCGCGCAGAGCGAATCCGAGCTGGCATCGGTCATCGCGCACGAAATTTCACACGTGACGCAGCGTCACATCGCGCGCCAGTTTTCCAATCGCGGCCAGTCGACCATCATCGCGCTGGCGTCGCTCGTCATCGCCGTGCTGGCGGCGCGCGGCAATTCGCAGGTTGCGCAGGGCGCCATGATCGCGGGCCAGGCGGCGACGGTCGCGTCGCAACTTGCGTACACCCGCGATTTCGAGCGCGAAGCGGACCGCATCGGACTGCAGATGCTCGACAGCGCGGGCTTCGACACGCGAGCGATGGCGGCATTCTTCGAACGCATGCAGCGTTCGGCGCGCTTTTATGAGAGCAATTCGCCGGCCTATCTGCGCACTCACCCACTAACGGTCGAACGCATCACCGACGCCAGTGCGCGCATCGAGGAAACCGCCTACCGGCAGGTGCCGGACAGCCTGGATTTTCTGCTGGTGCGCGCCAAGCTGCGCGCCTACGAAGGCGATGCAAGGGAGGCGTTTGCCGAGTTCGACAACCGGATGCGCGACGTGCAGGGCAGTATCCGGCTTGCCACGCGGTTCGGCCTGGCGCATGCCGCATTGCGCAAGCGAGATTTCGCCCGAGCGCAGCAAGAGGTGGATGGCCTGCGCGCCGAGCGCTTCGAATCGCCGATGCTCGATAACCTTGCCGGCCTGATCAGTCTCGAGTCGGGTGATGCCAAAGGCGCCATCGAGCGCTTTCGCGACGGTCTGAAGCGTTCGCGCTCGCGCGCACTCACCTATGGCCTGATCGAGGCTCTGCTCGCCGACCGGCGTGCCGCCGAGGCGCTCGCCCTGATCAATGACGAGGTATTGGCCTATACGCAGGACCCGCGCCTGTATCGCTACCAGGCGCGCAGTCATGCGCTGCTCGACCAGCGGCTGGCGCAGCATCGCTCACAGGCCGAGGCCTACGCACTCAACGGGCAGTATCAGGCGGCGATCGAACAGCTGGAAATCGCACAGCGCGCCGCCGACGGCGACTTCTATCAGCAGTCGGTGGTCGACGCGCGCTTGCGCGAACTGCGTGAAAAGCTGGCCGAACTGAAGCGCGACGGGCTGTGAACACCGGGTCGGGCGGACCGGTGTAAACTCGCGCTCCTTTCATCGCGACCCGAGCGACCGGAGCAGACATGGAATTCGACAAGGAACTCGACGCGCGCGGCCTGAACTGTCCGCTGCCCATCCTGCGCACGAAGAAGGCGCTGTCCGAAATGAGCAGCGGTCAGGTATTGCGCGTCGTCGCGACCGACCCCGGTGCGGTGCGCGACTTCGAAGCCTTCGCTCGCCAGACCGGCAACACGCTGCTCGAAAGCAGCGACGCAAACAAGGAATTCGCCTTCCTGCTGCGCCGCAAGTAAGCCACGTCGCATGCTGGGGCGGTCTCGCCCCAGCCAGGACCGCGACGATCTGCCAATCGCAGGTGCGGCGGCCTGTGGGAGCGGCGGCCTCGCCGCGATAGTGCCGTGACCCTCATTGTGCAGAGTGGTATCGCTGCGAGGCCGCCGCTCCCACAAGACCGCCGCCGCTACCACAGGGCCGCTTTCAAAGGCCACCGCTCGCCATCCCCGCGCGGATGGCCGCCTGCAGAGCGGGCGGGTCATACAGGGCCAGTGTGGTGAGCGGCTGCCCGGTGCGGACCCTGCAGGAGTGGTCCAGGGGCGCTGTCTACATGCATCTGCGCGTCAGCCCAGACGGCCGAGCTGTTCCTTCAATTTGCCGAGCAGATCGCCGAAGTCGGTCATGCGCTTGCGCTCCTGTTCGACCACATTGGCTGGCGCGCGGCCGACGAAACTTTCATTCCCCAGCTTGGCTTCGCACTTGGCGATCTCGCCGCTGACGCGCGCGATTTCCTTGCCGATACGCTCGCGTTCGGCCGCCACGTCGATCTCGATCTTCAACAGCAGGCGGAAGTCGCCGACCACCTGCACGGGTGCAGGCGAGGCCGGCAACTCGTCGCCGACCGCCTGCACCTCGCTCAGTCTGGCCAGCGCCGCGAGGTAGGGCGCATAGCCGGTGATCGCCTCGACATTGCCGGCGGCCAGCAGCGGCACCTTCTGCGCCGGCGACACGCCCATTTCGCCACGCAGGCTGCGGCAGGCGTCGACCATCGACTTCAGTTCGATCACCCAGGCATCGGCCGTCGCGTCGATCCGGCTCGGCACCGCCTGCGGATAGCGCACGATCTGGATCGAGTCGCCGTCCTTGCGTGCCGCCAGCGGTGCGACCGTCTGCCACAGTTCTTCGGTGATGAACGGAATCAGCGGATGGGCCAGACGCAGCACGGTTTCGAGCACGCGCAGAAGGGTGCGGCGGGTGGCACGCTGCTGCGCCGGTGTGCCGTTCTGGATCTGCACCTTGGCCAGTTCGAGATACCAGTCGCAGTACTCGTCCCACACGAAACGGTAGATGGCCTGCGCCACCAGATCGAAGCGGTAATCGCCGAACTGCTTCTCGACTTCGGCTTCTACGCGCTGCAGTTCGCTGACGATCCACAGGTCGGGCGCCTGGAAGTGCAATGCGCCTTCGGGGCCGCAGTCTTCGTTGCACGGCGCCAGCCCGCAGTCCTGCCCTTCGCAATTCATCAGCACGAAGCGGGTGGCGTTCCACAGCTTGTTGCAGAAGTTGCGGTAGCCCTCGCAGCGCTGCATGTCGAACTTGATGTCGCGCCCCGGGCTGGCCAGCGAGGCGAAGGTGAAGCGCAGTGCATCGGTGCCGAAGGCAGGGATGCCGTCCGGAAACTCCTTGCGGGTGCGCTTCTCGATCTGTTCCGCCTGCTTCGGATTCATCAGGCCGGTGGTGCGTTTTTTCACCAGCTCGTCGAGCGCGATGCCGTCGATCAGGTCGATCGGATCCAGCACATTGCCCTTGGACTTCGACATCTTCTGGCCTTCCGCGTCGCGGATCAGGCCGTGCACATAGACGTCGCGGAACGGGATGCGGCCGGTGATGTGCGTGGTCATCATGACCATGCGCGCCACCCAGAAGAAAATGATGTCGAAACCGGTCACCAGCACTGACGACGGCAGGTAGAGGTCGAGCGCCGGATTGCTCTTGTCCGGATTGCCGGGCTCCCAGTCCGGTGTCCAGTCCAGCGTCGAGAACGGCCACAGCGCCGACGAGTACCAGGTGTCGAGCACGTCTTCGTCGCGCTTGAGCAGCGGCAGGTTTTCCTTGATGGCGTAGTTGCGGCCGACTTCGGGCAATGTGTCGCCGGACATTTCGCGCGCCATCGCGGTGGCGACGGCGAGGCGCTTCAGGTCCGCGTTCGATTGCGCCAGATGCTCGAAATACTTCTGGTAGGCCTCGGCTTCCGAATGCGCGACGAACACGTTTCCGCTGTCGTCGTACCAGGCCGGAATCTGGTGGCCCCACCAAAGCTGGCGCGAAATGCACCAGTCCTGGATGTTGTTCAGCCACTGGTTGTAGGTGTTCACCCAGTTTTCCGGGTGGAAGCGGATTTCGCCGCTGGCCACGACGTCGAGCGCCTTCTGCGTGATGCTCTTGCCGTCGGCACCCGGCTTGCTCATCGCGACGAACCACTGGTCGGTCAGCATGGGCTCGATCACGGCATTCGTGCGGTCGCCGCGCGGCACCTTCAGCGTGTGCTTGTCGGTCTTGTCCAGCAGGCCGGCCGCTTCGAGATCGGCAACGATGGCCTTGCGCGCGGCGAAGCGGTCCATGCCCTGATACTTCGCGGGCGCGTGCTCATTGATCTTCGCGTCCAGCGTGAGGATGGAAATCATCGGCAGACCATGCCGCTGGCCGACCGCGTAGTCGTTGAAGTCGTGTGCCGGGGTCACCTTCACCACGCCGGTACCGAATTCGCGGTCGACATAGTCGTCGGCGATGACCGGGATTTCCCGCCAACCGCGCGCGTCGAGAGCGTCGGTTCCAACACTCGTCAGCGGCAGCTTCACCGTCTTGCCGATCAGCGCGGCGTAGCGCTCGTCCTCCGGGTGCACCATCACGGCCACGTCGCCCAGCATGGTTTCCGGGCGGGTGGTGGCGACGGTCAGATGCCCCGAGCCGTCTGCCAGCGGATAGCGGATGTGCCACAGCGAGCCGGCTTCTTCCTCCTGTACCACTTCGAGGTCGGACACCGCCGTGCCCAGCACCGGGTCCCAATTCACGAGACGCTTGCCGCGGTAGATCAGGCCCTCTTCATGCAGGCGGACGAAGGTTTCGGTGACGATTTTCGACAGGCCTTCGTCCATCGTGAAGCGCTCGCGCGTCCAGTCGGGCGAGGTGCCAAGCCGGCGCATCTGGCGCGTGATGGTCGAGCCGGAAAACTCCTTCCACTCCCACACCTTCTTCACGAAGGCTTCGCGGCCGAGGTCGTGGCGGGAGATGCCCTGGGCGTCGAGCTGGCGCTCGACCACGATCTGCGTGGCGATGCCCGCGTGGTCGGTGCCCGGTTGCCACAGCGTGTTGTCACCGCGCATGCGGTGGTAGCGCGTGAGCGCGTCCATCAGCGTCTGGTTGAAGCCGTGACCCATGTGCAGCGTGCCGGTGACGTTGGGCGGCGGCAGCAGGATGCAGAAGTTCGGCTTGTTCGGGGTGTCTGTGTCCAGGCCGGCAGCGAAATAGCCGCGCGATTCCCACTCGGGGTACCAGCGGCGCTCGATGTCGGCCGGTTCGAAGCTCTTGGCCAGCGTCATGACGGGTTCGCGTGAAAGCAAACCGTCGATTATAGAGGCTGGTCCGGTGCTTCCGACGGGTCGCGGGACAGCGCGGCGGTGACCACCGCCACACTGCGCGCCTCGATTTCGCCAGCGATGGTGTCACGCAGGTCAAGTACCGCCTGCTCGCGGATGCGCGCCGTGGCGTTGTCGACCGCGGCGCCCATCGCGGCTTCGAGCGCGGCACGCAGTTCAAGCCCGACCAGCGCCGGCAAGGTGGTGCGGCTCCAGTCGTCGATCAGGCTCTGGAGCAGCGGCGCCAGATCGCCGAACTGTTCCGTCAGGGCATGTGAGGTGTTCTGCTGCAGCACGTCCCGGATTTCCGCGTTGATCTCCGCCCGGACCGCATGACGGGCCTCGTCCAGCAGATCCAGCCGTGTCTGCGCGGCGACTTCCTGCGTGACACGCTCGGTGACGTCGCGCGTGACCTGTTCGGCGACCTGCGCGCTGACCTGCTGCGTCACGTCTGCCGTCACCGCAGCAGTGACTTCAGCGGTGACGCGTGCCGTGACCTCGGCGGTGACACGTTCGGTCACGGCTGCAGTCACTTCGGCCGTGACGCGCTCCGTGACCTCGCTGGTGACCTGTGCGGTGATCTCCGCCGTACGGTCTTCCGGTTCGGCGATCAGCGCGTCGAGATCAATGGTTTCGGTGAGCAGCGGAATGCCGTCGTCGACCGGGGCCGGCGCGGCATGACCGGCGACGAAGCTGCGGCTGCGCCGCATCAGGCTGTCCGCCCGTCCAAGCAGATCATCACTCATGCGGGCTCCGCCGTGGCGTGTCGGGTGTGCAGGTCGCAGCCGTGCTGCCGGTAGAGCACGAAGCGCGCACGGGCGGCTTCGCGGTCCTCGGCGTCGCGGCCGACGATTTCGACGATGTGCTCGCGCTGCTCGAAGCCTTCGGGTACCTGGGCCGACAGGTTCAGCAGCACCGCATCGGCCGGCGCCAGCGCAGGATCGCGACCGATGCGCACCGGGCTGGCGTCGGCCAGCGGGTGGCCGTCGCGTACATGCGGCACGAAGGCGAGGTGCTCGAAGGTCCACAGCATCTGGTCGACGCGCGCCGCGAGCAGGTCATCTGCGCAGTGGATCCACACTCGGCGCCCGGCTGTGTGCCAGCCGGCGACCAGTTCGCAGGCGTGGCGCAGCTTGTCGGGCGCGTCGTGATGGAAGTCGACCCGGGGCATGGGCTCAGAGCTTGCCGGCGCGTTCGAGCAGGAAATTCACCAACAGCGGCACCGGCCGGCCGGTCGCGCCCTTGTCCTTGCCGCTCTTCCAGGCCGTACCGGCGATGTCCAGATGCGCCCACTTGTACTTCTTCGTGAAGCGCGACAGGAAGCAGGCTGCGGTGATGGAGCCCGCCGGGCGCCCGCCGATATTGCCCATGTCGGCGAAGTTGCTCTTCAACTGCTCCTGGTAGTCGTCCCAGATCGGCAGCCGCCAGGCGCGGTCGAGCGCACTCTGGCCGGCGGCCAGCAATTCGTCGGCCAGCGCGTCGTCATTCGCCATCAGGCCGCTGGTGACGTGGCCAAGCGCGATGATGCAGGCACCGGTCAGCGTGGCGATGTCGACCACGCAGGCCGGTTCGAAGCGCTCGGCGTAGGTCAGCGCATCGCACAGGATGAGCCGGCCTTCGGCGTCGGTGTTCAGGATTTCGATGGTCTGGCCGGACATCGACTTGACCACGTCGCCCGGCCGGGTTGCCGCACCGCCCGGCATGTTTTCGACCGTCGGGATCAGACCGACCACATTGATCGGCAGCTTCATCGCCGCGATGGCCTGCATCGTGCCGAGCACGCTGGCGGCGCCGCACATGTCGTACTTCATTTCGTCCATGCCTTCGCCGGGCTTCAACGAAATGCCGCCGGAGTCGAAGGTGACACCCTTGCCGACCAGCACCACGGGCGCATCGGCCTTCTTGCCGGCGCGATACTCCATGGCGATGAATTTCGGCGGCTGACGGGTGCCGGCCGATACCGACAGCAGCGAACCCATGCCCAGTTTCTGCATGTCGGCGCGCTCCAGCACGGTCACGGCGATGCCGCTCTTGCGGCCCAGTTCCAGCGCCTGCTCGGCCAGATAGGTCGGGGTGCAGACATTGGGCGGCAGGTTGCCGAGGGTTTTCGTGAAGGCGACCGCGTGGCCGATGGCGGCACCCTGCACCAGTGCCTCGTCGGCTGCGCTGGCGCTGCATTTCTTCGGCAGCGTGAAGGCCATCTTTGCCAGCGCGCGCGATTCATCCTTCTTGTGGCGCGCGTGCGTGTCGTAGCGGTACAGCACGTCGAGCACTGCGCTGGCCGCCTGACGCAGCGCGCGCGCGCCGCCGGACTTGCGCGGCGCCTCGTCGGCCAGCGCGCACACCGCATCGGCTGCACCCGTGTCGCGCAGCGCGCGCACGGCTGCCGCCACTGCGTCGCGGTACTCGCGGGCACCGAATTCCTTTTCCTTGCCCAGACCGACCAGCAACACGCGTTCGGCGGCAACGCCGGGCAGCTTGTGCAGCAGCAGCGTGCTGCCCGCCTTGCCTTCCATGTCGCCACAGCCGGTGATTTCGCCGATGCGGCCCTTGCTCGCCGCGTCCAGCGCGGCGGCGGCGGCAGTGAGCTTGCGGGATTCGTAGATGCCGACGATCAGCGCACCGGTGCGCAGTTTCTCGGGGCTGCCGCTCTTTATGCTAAATTCCACCCGCTTCTCCTCAAGTCAATTCGCGCCGCTTCAAACCGCCTGATTATCGGCGTGAAGCCGCACACGAGTCAAAAAAGAACGCTGCGAGGCGCCCCGGCGCTGAGTCGTTCCGCACGGAGCCCCAGGCTTGATCTTCCAGCGCGCCGCCCTGCGCGAATTCGCCAGCACAGCCTTGACGGTCTTCGTGGCCCTGTTTGCCATCGTGCTGTCCACTCAGCTCGTCCGTCTGCTCGGACAGGCGGCCGGCGGAAAGGTGGCATCCGAAGCGGTGATGGCGCTGCTCGGCTTCGGCGCGCTGCGCTACATGTCGGTCATCCTGTCGCTCACGCTGTTCATTGCCATCCTGCTGTCGATGTCGCGCAGCTGGCGCGATTCGGAAATGGTCGTGTGGTTTTCGACCGGCGTGTCGCTGACTGCCTGGATACGCCCGGTGCTGGTGTTTGCCTTGCCGCTGACCGTACTGGTGGCGGTGCTGTCGCTCTATCTGGCGCCCTGGGCGCTCAACAAGAGCGCCGAATTCCGCACCCGCATGAGCAACCGGGATGACGTGGCGCAGATGTCGCCTGGCAGCTTCCGCGAGTCGTCCCAGGCAGACCGCGTGTTCTTCGTCGAAAGCGGCGAGGGCAAGGAGGGTGCGGTCAAGAACATCTTCGTCAGCACGACCGACAAGGGCAAGCTGGGTGTGATGGTGGCCGGCGACGGCTACACGCAGACGGTTGAAAACGGCGACCGCTTCGTCGTGATGCTCGAAGGGCGGCGCTATGAGGGCGTTCCGGGCAGTCCGGAGTATCGCGTGATGGAATTCGAGCGCTACGCGGTACGCATCGAAACACGCGAGGCACAGGGCGTCGAGGCACGGCCTTATCTGCGCACGGTCGAGGAACTGCTGGCCGATCCTACGCCGCCGAACAACGGCGAACTCGCGTTCCGCATCGGGTTGCCGATCGCTGCGCTCAATCTGGCGCTGCTGGCGATTCCGCTCTCGTTCGTCAATCCGCGCGCGGGCCGCGCCACCAATCTGCTCACCGCGCTGCTGATCTATCTGATGTATTCGAACCTGCTGAGCATCACACAGGCCTGGGTCGCACAGGGCAAGCTGTCGCTTTCCGGCGCGCTCTGGTCGTTGCACGGCGGCATGTTCCTGCTGCTCGCCCTCCTGTTTGCGTGGCGTGCGTACGCTCATGTGCCACGGGCCTGGGCGAACCGCTGACCATGCTGATACACGAACGCTACCTGCGTCGCGAAGTCGTGCTGGCCACCTTGCTGGTGCTGGCGTCCTTTCTCGGGCTGTTCGGCTTTTTCGACCTGATCAACGAACTGGACAACCTCGGGCGCGGCAATTACGGGCTGGAACACGCGGTGATGTACACCGTACTGACCATGCCCGGTCGGGTGTATGAAACGCTGCCGATCGCGGTGTTGATCGGCGGGCTGTATTCGCTGACCACGCTGTCGCGCCATTCCGAAATCACCGTGCTGCGGGCGTCGGGCGTGTCCACGCCGCAACTGCTGCGTCTGCTTGCACGCATTGGACTGCCCTTTGTGGTGCTGACCTTCGTGACCGGCGAGTTCATCGCGCCGCCCGCCGAGAAGGCGGCGCAGGAACTCAAGCTCGCCGCACGTTCGCAGCTGCTGACCAGCGAATTCCGCAGCGGATTCTGGATCAAGGACGAGAACGATTTCGTGAACGTGGGCAGCGTGACGCCCGACGGCAAACTGCAGGAGCTCCGCATCTTCGAGTTCAACGACAGCCGTGTGCTGCTGTCGGTGCTGGAGGCCGCCGGAGCCGCCTATCTGCCGCCCGAGGGCTGGACGCTGACCGACGTCACCCGCACTGAATTCACCGACAGAGGTGCGCGGGTGAGTCGATCGGACAGCCTGGTGTGGCAGTCGGGTCTGAGCCCCGATGTGATGAGTGTCATGCTGGTCGTGCCCGAACGCATGTCGGCCTGGAAGCTCTGGTACTACATCCAGCACCTGATCGACAACCGGCAGGAAACCGGTCGCTATGAAATTGCGCTGTGGAAGAAATTCACCTATCCGCTCGCCTGCATCGTCATGCTGGCACTCGCACTGCCGTTTGCCTACATGCACAACCGCAATGCCGCGGTCAGCATCAAGGTGTTCACCGGCGTGATGATCGGCGTGTTCTTCCACATGCTGAACGGGCTGTTCTCCAACCTGGGCGCCATCAACTCGTGGCCTCCCTATGCGGCAGCCCTGACGCCGGGCCTGCTGTTCATGTTCGCCGCTGCCGCCATGCTGTGGTGGGAGGATCGACGCTGAATCGCCAGCTGGGCCACTGTTTCAAGTGCCTCACTTGACGCGGATCACCCGCGTGCCGGCCAGCCGGTCGTGCAGGAACTGGCGTTCGCGATCGAACAGCGCCCAGATCAGTCCGGCGCCGCAGAACAGCACAGAGGGCCAGCTCAGCAGATAGCGCAACATCGCGCGGCGCCAGTGCGGCGGCTTGTCCTGCGTCGCGTCGACCACCCGGATGCCCCAAGTCTGCATGGCCAGCGTCTGGCCGCCGCTGTGCCAGTAATGCACGAAATACAGACCGAGCAGCAAGGTGGCGTGCAGCCAGGCAAACCAGCCCTGTGGAGCAACCTCGAAAAACAGCCCTATCACCAGATACGGCAGCATGAAGCCAGCGGCCAGTACGCCCAGCAACAGCAGGGATTCGTAAAGCAGCGAGGCGAGGCGGCGGCGCAGGCCGGCGGCCGGAAAACGGATGAGGTCGGACATCGGGCAGTAAGCGAGTGTGGAACGACAACCCAGGGCCTGGCGGAATGCGAAATCCGCTGGCGAACCACGGGAAACGAATACGTAGTTTACTTGCGTACCGGGGTCGCGGCGGCAGCGCCCGGTGCTTTCTCTGCCGGGCGTTGACTGTCATTGAAGCGTTTGCGTTCTTCGCGCGACAGGCTTTCGTAGGCTTCCCACCTGCGTGCCAGCGCTTCGCGCTGATCGGGCGGCATGGCCTGCAGGCGCTTGTAGCGCTCGCGTGCTTCGACTCGCTCTTCCGGGGTAAGGCTGGACCAGTAGCTCATGCGTGCGCGCATGCGTGCCTGTTCATCGGGCGTCATCGACGGAAATCGCTGCGCCAGTTCAAGCCATTTCCGGCGCCTGTCATCGTCAAGGTGGTTCCAGTCACCCCCCAGCGGGGCAAGTACATCACGCTGCGCCGCGCTCAGCTGCTGCCAGTCGGGCTGCTCGCCCGCCTGTGCAGGAACTGCTGCGGTGATGGCCAGCAAGACCGAAACCACGCACAGCAGGGCGCGCATCAGACGCCTCCCTGGTGCGCGACCCAGGCGGCAAAGCCACGGTCGAGGTAGGCATCGATCGGCAGGTCGTCAGTCAGCAGTGCGCTGTCGATTTCAATGACCTCGCTGTGATTCGCGTTCGCGGCATATTGCCCGGCAAAGGTGGCGACCGCGGCCAGCATGACGATGCCGAGCGCTGGAGTGATGACGTCGCGCAGCCAGTGCTGGCCGGTGCCCGGAAAGCCGACCAGCTGAAACAGCGCGATCGGCGCCCGGCGTTTCGATGCATGCAGCGCAAGCGCCTTCTCGCGCGACTGGCCCAGACGGAACACGATGTCGGATGGCAGTGCCGCACTGGCGGCTTCCAGTGCGGCATGTGCGCGCTGGCCGATCGCCGCTTCTTCAAGCGCACTTGGCCGGAGTCGGGTGACGGAATTGTTCATAGCTTGACGCCGCGCAGTTTCAGGGCGGCGGCCAAAGAATGCGTCGCACGCGAACAGTGTGTCTTCACGCTGCCCTCGGAACAGCCCATGACCGCCGCAGTTTCGGATATGTCCATTTCTTCCCAATAACGCATCAGGAACGCCTCCCGTTGACGGCCCGGAAGCCGGGCAATTTCCCGCTCGATCAGTGCCATCACTTCCGCTTGCCCGACGTTCTGCTCCGGGCTGCGGCCGAGCGACGACGGGTCGTCGATCACCATGGTGTCAAGCGGGTCGTAATCATCATCATCGTCCGCGCCGGAGAAGGCAGACAGCAGCGTCGTCCAGGTCGAGCGTACCTTGCGCCGCCGGAATGCGTCGCGGATGACGTTCTGAAGGATGCGCTGGAACAGCATGGGAAACTCGCCCACCGGCCGGTCACAGTACTTTTCGGCCAGTTTGAGCATTGCGTCCTGCACGGCATCGAGCGCAGATTCATCGTTGCGCAACGCGAAAACAGCCTGTTTGAAGGCGCGGCGTTCTACGGCGGCGAGAAAGCTCGACAGTTCTTCTCTGGAGGCCAGATTGATTCCTTCTCGGGGTGATCTGCGCCGAACGGTCAGTGTGTTCTGGATCGATCGGGTGGGGGCTTGGTTCCCGGCGGACGGGGTACCATGATCTGCCCGGATTGTCGGGCCGGTGGCGGACAAATGCCTTGACCACGCAACAGGTGCAGGCTACCCTCTGGCGCTTTTCCGGAAATTTTATACAGGTGCTTCAATGCTATTGACCGGAGCGGAAATTGTAGTCAGGTGCCTTGCGGAAGAAAAGGTCGAATACGTGTTCGGGTATCCAGGCGGTGCCGTCCTGTACCTGTATGACGAGCTTTTCAAGCAGGACGTGGTACGCCATGTACTGGTCCGGCACGAACAGGCCGCGCTGCACGCGGCTGATGCCTACTCGCGCTCGACTGACCGTGTAGGGGTTGCGCTCGTCACGTCCGGTCCCGGCGTCACCAATGCCATCACCGGCATTGCCACGGCGTATATGGATTCCATCCCGATGGTGATCATTTCCGGTCAGGTGCCGACGGCCGCCATCGGCCAGGACGCCTTCCAGGAGTGCGACACGGTCGGCATCACGCGTCCGTGCGTGAAGCACAACTTCCTGGTCAAGGACGCGAAGGACATCGCCAGCACGATCAAGAAGGCCTTCTACATCGCGAAGACCGGCCGCCCGGGCCCGGTGCTGGTCGATATTCCGAAGGACATCACAATCGCGAAGGCGGAGTACGAGTACCCGAAGTCGGTGACGATGCGTTCGTACAACCCGATCATCAAGGGGCATCAGGGCCAGATCAAGAAGGCCGTGCAGCTGTTGCTCGATGCCAAGCGCCCGATGATCTATGCCGGTGGCGGCGTCATCCTGTCGGACTGTTCGGAGCAGCTCACGAAGCTCGTGCGCACGCTCGGCGCGCCTTGCACCAATACGCTGATGGGCCTTGGCGCCTACCCGGCGACCGACAAGCAGTTCGTCGGCATGCTCGGCATGCACGGCAACTACGAAGCGAACATGGCGATGCAGTACTGCGACGTGCTGATTGCCGTCGGCGCCCGGTTCGACGATCGGGTGATCGGCAATCCGGCCGACTTTGCGCGCATTGCCCGCAAGATCATCCACATCGACATCGATCCGTCGTCGATTTCCAAGCGCGTGAAGGTGGACGTGCCCATCGTAGGCAACCTGCCGGACGTGCTGGACGACATCCTTCGCCTGCTCGACGGCTCGGCTGACCGCCCCGATCAGGAAGCGCTCGGCGAGTGGTGGAAGCAGATCGAGGAATGGCGCCGCCGCGACTGCCTGAAGTACAAGCAGAGCGACGAAATCATCAAGCCGCAATTCGTCATCGAAAAACTGTGGGAAGTGACCAAGGGCGATGCTTTCGTGACGTCCGACGTCGGCCAGCACCAGATGTGGGCGGCCCAGTACTACAAGTTCGACAAGCCGCGCCGCTGGCTGAATTCCGGCGGCCTCGGCACGATGGGCGTGGGCATTCCCTACGGGATCGGCGTACAGCTCGCCCACCCCGGATCGCCGGTTGCCGTTGTGACAGGCGAAGGTTCGGTGCAGATGAACATCCAGGAACTGTCGACCTGCAAGCAGTACCGCATTCCTTTGAAGATCTGCAGCCTGAACAACCGCTATCTGGGCATGGTTCGCCAGTGGCAGGAAATCATCCACGGCAACCGCTACTCCGAGTCGTACATGGATTCGCTGCCGGATTTCCCGAAGCTGGCAGAAGCCTATGGCCACATCGGCATGCGCATCGAAAAGCCGGGCGATGTCGAAGGCGCACTGCGCGAGGCGTTCAAGCGCAAGAATGATCTGGTGTTCCTCGACTTCCAGGTCGACCAGACCGAAAACGTCTATCCGATGGTGATGGGCGGCAAGGGTCTGACCGACATGATCCTGTCTTCGGAAGACCTGTAACCGTAATTCGAACGCTGCTGTACGCGGAACTGGCCGGCCGAGCCGACCAGTTCCGTCTGCCGGGATTACCCGCCCGGCAGACACCGGGCACCGGCCTCCGGCAGCCCGTTTCCGCGTCAGCGGTCTCTGCAATCCCTACCAAGGCGCTCGCAATGAGGCACGTCATTTCCGTATTGATCGAAAACGAGGCAGGCGCACTGTCTCGCGTGTCCGGGCTGTTTTCCGCTCGCGGCTACAACATCGAATCGCTGACCGTGGCACCGACGGAAGACCTGTCGCTGTCGCGCATGACCATCATTTCCACCGGGTCGGACGACATCATCGAACAGATCACCAAGCAGCTGAACAAGCTGATAGAGGTGGTCAAGGTGGTCGACCTGTCCGAAGCCGCTCACGTCGAGCGCGAGCTCATGCTGATCAAGGTGCGTGCGACCGGCAAGGACCGCGAAGAACTCAAGCGTGTCGCCGACATCTTCCGCGGCCGCATCATCGACGTGACCGACTCGACCTATGTCATCGAACTGACCGGCAATACGTCCAAACTCGATTCCTTCGTCGGCGCCATCGATGCGTCGCTGATTCTGGAAACCGTGCGTACCGGCGTCTGCGGCATCGGCCGCGGCGACCGCATATTGCGTCTGTAGGCAGCAACCGAATCCGTATCACCGTCACGTACCACACCACCGCTCAAACCCACACGTATAAGGGAAAACCCATGAAAGTCTTCTACGACAAGGACGCTGACCTGTCCCTCATCAAAGGCAAGAAAGTCACCATCGTCGGCTATGGTTCGCAAGGCCATGCCCACGCCCAGAACCTGTCCGATTCCGGCGTCAAGGTCACGGTCGGCCTGCGCAAGGGCGGTGTATCGTGGAAGAAGGCCGAAGGTGCCGGCCTGAAGGTGAAGGAAGTGGCCGAAGCGGTGAAGGGTGCGGATCTGGTCATGATTCTGCTGCCGGACGAGAACATCCCGCAGGTGTACTACGGTGACATCGAGCCGAACATCAAGAAGGGCGCGACGCTCGCATTCGCACACGGTTTCAACATCCACTACAACCAGGTTGTGCCGCGCGCCGACCTCGACGTGGTGATGATTGCGCCGAAGGGCCCGGGCCACACGGTACGTTCCGAATACCTGCGCGGAGGCGGCGTGCCGTCGCTGATCGCCGTGTATCAGGACAAGTCTGGCAAGGCGCGCGATCTCGCGCTGTCGTACTCGGCCGCCAATGGCGGCACCAAGGGTGGCGTGATCGAAACCTCGTTCCGCGAAGAGACCGAAACGGATCTGTTCGGCGAACAGACTGTGCTGTGCGGCGGTCTGGTCGAACTGATCAAGGCCGGCTACGAAACGCTGACCGATGCGGGCTACGCGCCGGAAATGGCCTACTTCGAATGCCTGCACGAAGTGAAGCTGATCGTTGATCTGATCTTCGAAGGCGGCATCGCCAACATGAACTACTCGATCTCGAATAACGCCGAGTATGGTGAGTACGTGACCGGCCCGCGCATCATCGGAGCGGAAGCCCGTGCCGCGATGAAGGAGTGCCTGGACAACATCCAGAACGGCAACTACGCCAAGCGCTTCATTCTCGAAGGTCGCACCAACTACCCGGAAATGACGGCCCGCCGCCGTCTGACCGCCAATCACGAAATCGAGAAGGTCGGTGCCGAGCTGCGTGCGATGATGCCGTGGATCGCGAAGAACAAGCTGGTCGATCAGTCGAAGAACTGATTCGGTATCGGCGCAGCCCGATCCGTCCGCGCGCGTGCGCGGACCGATCGGGCTTTTCCATTCCGGGACGGGATGATTCCGGTCGCGCGTTGCGATCGGAATCGTTCATGAAGGCAGACCGATCGACCTGAACGCAGTGTTCTGCCTTGCGCGCAGCCGTCGCACGAGGATTGCAGGAGTGAATGCATGTCAGAGTACGACCCGCAATATGTGAAACCGGCCGATCCGCTCAAACGTCGGCGCGGCATCTATATCCTGCCCAACCTGTTCACCACTGCATCGCTGTTTGCCGGTTTTTACGCGATCGTACAGGCCATGAACGGACGCTACGAGTACGCGGCAGTCGCCATTTTCGTGGCCATGGTGCTGGACGGTCTGGACGGACGTGTGGCACGCCTTACGCGCACCCAGTCGGCGTTCGGTGCCGAATACGACTCGCTGTCGGACATGGTGTCCTTTGGTGCCGCGCCTGCGCTGATCGCCTACGAGTGGGCCATGCGCGGCCTCGGAAAATGGGGCTGGATTGCTGCCTTCATCTACTGCGCAGGCGCGGCGTTGAGACTGGCGCGCTTCAATACCAATCTCGGCACGGTGGACAAGCGCTATTTCCAGGGCTTGCCCAGTCCGGCTGCGGCCGCGCTGGTGGCCGGCCTCGTGTGGGTCACGACCGACAATGGCTACACCGGCCCCGACATGCGTTGGGCGGCTTTCGCGATCACCCTGTTTGCAGGCCTGACAATGGTCAGCAATGTGAAATTCTGGAGCGGCAAGGACATCAATCTGCGGCGCAGCGTGCCCTTCATCGTCATTTTCGGTTTCGTGCTTGCCTTCGTTGCGGTGTCGGTGAACCCGCCGATCGTGCTGTTCGGCCTGTTTGTCGCCTATGCATTGTCCGGCTACGTCATGCTGCTGGCGAAATTCTTCACCCGGAAATCAACCCCGCCTCCGGCCTGAACCGGACAACGGACATTGCCGGACCGCGGAATTGCATTTATATTCGGGTGCATGAACGCGATCCGCCTTCCGTCGTCCTCCCTCTCGCTGCGCCGCCTGCTGCTGGCCCGGCCGCTGCTGCGCTCGCGCGCACACTAATTCCTCCCCACAATTTGCTGACGTCTGCCCGCCGTGCGCCAACGCCACCGCGGTGCGATCCCGTACGCCGAACATTCCAGTCTGATACCGGAGAAAGTCATGTCTGAACGATTGATCATTTTTGACACCACCTTGCGCGATGGCGAACAGAGCCCCGGCGCATCAATGACGCGCGACGAGAAGTTGCGCATTGCCCGCCAGCTCGAACGCATGCGTGTCGACGTCATCGAAGCCGGCTTCGCGGCTGCGTCGAACGGCGACTTCGAGTCGGTGCGCGCGGTGGCGGAAACCATCCGCGAATCCACCGTGTGCTCGCTTGCCCGTGCCAGCGAGAACGATATCCGCCGGGCCGGCGAGGCGATCAAGCCGGCCGCCAGCGGGCGCATCCATACCTTCATTGCGACCAGCCCGATCCATATGGAAAAGAAGCTGCGCATGACGCCCGATCAGGTCGTGGCGCAGGCGATCAAGTCGGTAGGATGGGCGCTCGAGTACACGGATGACGTGGAGTTCTCGGCCGAAGACGCAGTCCGCAGCGACATCGATTTCCTGGTCCGCGTCTTTACCGAAGTGATCAAGGCGGGTGCCCGGACCATCAATGTGCCGGACACGGTCGGTTACTCGGTGCCGGCGCAGTGGGCCGAGCGCATGAAGCAGCTCATCGAGCGGGTGCCGGGTGCCGACAAGGTGATCTGGTCGACGCACTGTCACAACGATCTCGGGATGGCGGTCGCCAATTCGCTTGCCGCGGTGATGGCCGGTGCACGTCAGGTCGAGTGCACGATCAACGGCCTGGGTGAGCGGGCAGGTAATGCGTCACTCGAGGAAATCGTCATGGCCGTGCGTACCCGGCGTGATGTGTTCGGCCTTGAGACGCGCATCGATGCCACGCAGATCGTGCCGGCGTCGCGACTGGTGTCGACCATCACCGGCTATCCGGTGCAGCCGAACAAGGCAGTGGTCGGTGCCAATGCGTTTGCGCACGAGTCGGGCATTCATCAGGACGGTGTGCTCAAGCACCGCGAAACCTACGAGATCATGCGCGCAGAGGATGTCGGCTGGAACACCAACAAGCTGGTGCTGGGCAAACATTCGGGACGAAACGCATTCCGCGCCCGCCTGAACGATCTGGGCATCGTGGTCGAGTCGGAAGAACAGTTGAATGTCGCATTCGCCGCCTTCAAGGAGCTGGCCGACAAGAAGCACGAAATCTTCGATGAGGACCTGCAGGCGCTGATGAGCGACGAGTCGGTCACGCCCGAAGAAGAGCTGTACAAGCTGGTCGCCATGAGCGTGCGTTCGGAGACCGGTGAGACGCCTTACGCAGCAGTGACGCTGATCGATGCAGGCCGCGAAGCGACCGTCGAATCGAAGGGCAGTGGCCCGGTCGATGCGGCGTTCCGGGCGATCGAAATGGTGGCGGCGAGCAAAGCCGAACTGCTGCTCTATTCGGTCAACGCGATCACCACCGGTACCGACGCGCAGGGCGAGGTGACCGTCCGTCTTGCGAAGGGCGGCCGCATCGTGAATGGTCAGGGCGCGGACACCGACATCATCGTGGCTTCGGCCAAGGCCTACATCAACGCGCTGAACAAGCTGCGCGGCGGTCAGAAGCTGAATCCCCAGGGCGAAAGCCCGATCTGACCTGAAGGCCGGCGCCAGGGGCGCCGGCCTTTTTCATTCGGCTGCTGGCATCCGGCTTGGCGCCGTCAGTTTGGAATAGAACATGCAGCCAAAGAACAGCGTCGTCGTCAGCACGGTTGCGACGGCCGCCAGCTGTGCCGACAGCCCGCTGTCGGACGTCGCGCGCACGATGCCCTCCGTCAGGTAGACCAGGCTGAGCAGCGACATCCACTGATGCGTGTAGCGCTTGCCGCGCAGGATGCCGAACAGTGCGACAAGCAACGGCACGATCTTAAATACTAGCCCGGACCCACCCGGGCGCAGTGGGGCAAGCCACAGCTCCCACGCCAGGCCGAGCAGGATGAGGGCGACCAGGCTGATGCTGGCCATCAGGTTCCAGTGACGTGCGGTCATGTCAGGCGGCCAGTTTGAGTGCAGTGAGTGCGAGCCTGCGGCCGAGTGCGAAGGCGAGGCGTGCCTCCGGCTCGCTCAGCCGGTTATTGCCCTCGGACCCGGCCACATGGCTGGCGCCGTAGGGCGATCCACCGCCGGGAGTCGTGGCGAGGTCGGGTTCGGAGTAAGGCAGGCCGACAATGACCATGCCGTGATGAAGCAGCGGCAGCATCATCGTCAGCAGCGTGCTTTCCTGTCCGCCATGCTGCGAGGTGGTCGAGGTGAACACCGCAGCCGGCTTGCCTGACAGCGCGCCCGACAGCCATTGCGGACTGCTGCCATCAAGAAAGTACTTGAGCGGCGCGGCCATGTTGCCGAAGCGGGTCGGACTGCCCAGCGCCACGCCGACGCACTCTTCGAGGTCGCACGCTTCGGCATACGGGGCGCCGCTGTCCGGCACGGCCGAGGCGATCGCCTCGCACACTGCCGATACTGCAGGCACGGTGCGCAGCCGCGCCGCAGTACCTTCGACCGAGTCGATGCCGCGTCCGATCTGGCGCGCCAGATTGAAAACCGAGCCGTTGCGGCTGTAGTACAGAACCAGAATTTCCTTCACCGGATATCTTTCAACGCAGGTGATCCAGCACAATGAGATGGCTGAGTGTACAGGCCCCGGCCTCGGTCACCGAATTTCCCCGTCCTTCCTCCCGTAAGACATGTCTTTCCGTTTCCAGGTTTCGCTCCTCCGCATCTTTCGGACACTGGCGGCCGCAGCCCGACGCCATCGGGACGCCCACGCGGCCCAATCCGCCGCCGCACTGGCCCTGGCGCTGCTGTTCGCGCTGGTGCCGCTGCTGGTGCTGGCGCAGCAGCTCGCCGACCTGTTGCCCGACGCGTTGCGCGTTGCCAGGCCGCTGCGCGCCTACCTGACCGGAGCGCTGCTGCCGGATGAAACCGGCGCATCCGTGGTCCGCCACGCCATGCGATTCGTCGCAAAGGCGCGCCGCCTTTCACCGGCCGATCTGCTGGTGCTGCTGGTCAGTGCCTGGGTGTGGGTGCGCACCGCGGACCATGCGCTCAATGCGATGTGGTCAGAGGCGCCGCGCCGCAGGCTGCGCCAGACCGTTCTGGTTTATCTCGGCCTGCCGCTTCTGGCACCGCTTGCCCTTGGCACCGGTGCTGCGCTGAGCCTGTATCTGGTCACAGCGTCGCTCGGACTGATCGACGAGCCGACCTGGTTCAAGCTCGCGGCGCTGCGCACGGCTGCCGCGCTGGTCACCGCCGGCTTCCTGCTGCTGCTTTACGGCACGCTGCCCCGCGCTCGCGTATCGCTGCGCTACGCGGTGACCGGTGCGCTGGTCGCCACGGCGCTGCTGTCGCTGATGCAGAAGGCACTCAGCGTCTATATCGATCACGTGCCGGGCTATGAGCTGGTGTATGGCGCGCTGGCGACCTTGCCGGTTTTCCTGCTGTGGCTCTATCTGTTCTGGAGCATCGTGCTGTTCGGCGCCAGCCTGACGGCGGAGCTGCACGCAGGCGTGCGCTCGGGCAACAGACCCTAGGACGTCATCAGTTCTTCAAGTTCGAACAGTTCGAAGGCGTGGGTTTGCAGGGTGAGGTCCGACAACCGGGCATCGCCAAGCCGCAGGCGCTCGCCGGAGGCATGCGCGATGAGGATGTCGCGCCCGACCGCGGCCCCTGTTTGCAGCATCAATGCCGGCTGCGGTCGGCGCGAGGTCAGCGGCGGCAGCCGCAGTGCCGCGACCGACATGCGACCGGATGCGCGCTCGGTGCCGAATATCACGGTGGCCGCCTGTGCGCCGTGGCTGAGCAGTTCGACACCGATTTCCATCCGGTCCGCCTGACCGCTGCGTGCCCAGCGCACCACGCAGATCATCCATTTTCGCGAATCGACGCCCTTGATCATGACCGGCGTTCCCGGGCGGACCAGTCCGGTCTGGCCGCTTGCCAGGCTCAAAGCGAAGCCGCTTGCACTGTCGTTCTGAATGATCCAGTGCGAACTGCAGTTCTGCCAGTCCGGCGAGGCATCGCGCCGTTCGAGCAGTGCCCATATCGCGTCGAACCCGATCAGCATGCGCACGTCCTGGATGCGCTCACGGCGCGCCTGCTGGCGTCTTGGCATCGACATCCAGCGCGACTGAAGCATGCGCATCAGCCGGCGTGTCGGCAGTTGTTCGAGACAGGCAGGCAGGTGCAGTTCGCCAGCGCTGCCCCCTTCGTCGATCAGGTCGAGGTGCTGGCCGAGTACCTGCCCCAGCCGCTGACATGAACAGTAAAGAATGTGCCCGGTACGTTCCATGTCGGCCGGTGTGCGCAACAGCGCGGTGGGACCATGGTCGATCTCGTCGTCGAGCCAGAACCATGAATCCAGGTCGCGATGCGGGGGTTGTACCTGCATCTGCACCGCCCCCGAGTAGCTGCGCACGTATTCGGCCACCCGGAAGAAATCGGCGGGTGCAAGGTTGGGCGGCTGGGCCAGCGCCAGCGCGACCAGTTGCCGGTAAAGCTGTTCCGCGTCAGCAGAGCCCGGCCGGCTTGTCATCGGCGCGGCTACGGTCCGCGCATGCATCAACAGCGCATTGGCGGTGCCCCACATGCCCGGCGGGTCGTCGGCCGCGATCAGCACATTGAGTGCGTAGGCGTCGAGTACGCACACCATCGCATGGCCTGCGGTACGTGCCGGCCGATGGGCCGCGCCCTCGGCAAGTGCATCGAGATAGGCGCGGGCGAGCCGCATGTGCAGCAAACAGAGCAGTTCCGCGGTGTCACGCATCGCGTGTTCGACTGGAAGGGCGCTCGCCGCAAGTTCGGGCTTCAGCGCAGCTGCGCAGTTTCGTGCTCGGTCGTGGAAGATGTCGAGGATGCGCACGCGGGCAGTCTGTGCCACGTTCGCCTCGTCGAGCATGTCAAGGTGTGCGGACAACGCAGCCGATTCATCCGCGACTCGGGCGTCGGCCGGCTTCGCAAGCCAGTCAAGCACCGTTCTCATGCCCTGTCCCGTCCGCGCATCGCGGATGAGCCCTTCGAGTACGGGCGATACGGAAGCGGGAAAAGACATCGTGAGCGATCGTTGCAGCGGAAGAAGGAAGGGATGATTCTAGTAAACTCGGGCTTTTAGTGCGCAGGCCATACGCCTCACTTCATTCTTGATCATGACCGACTTTCGACCTGCCAGTGCTGAACGCCCCATCATCGACCCGGCCGACCGGCTGATCGTTGCCCTGGATGTACCGAGTGCGGATCAGGCGCGCGCCGTCGTCGACCAGCTGGGCGACGCAGTCCGCTTCTACAAGATCGGTCTGGAGCTGTTCATGACCGGCAACTACTTCGAGCTGCTCGACTGGCTGGTGAAGCGCGACAAGAAGGTGTTCGTCGACCTGAAGTTCTTTGACGTGCCCGAAACCGTGCGTTCGGCAGTCCGCGCGCTGTCCTCCAGCGGAGCGACCTTTGCGACGGTGCACGGCAATCAGGCCATCATGGAAGCGGCCGGCGCCGACAAGGGCGCATTGAAAATACTCGCAGTGACCGTGCTGACCAGTCTCGATCGCGGCGATCTGGACGACCTCGGCTTTGCCTGTGATGTCGAAGCACTTGTCCTGTCGCGCGCGCGCCGTGCGCTGGCCGCCGGATGCGATGGTGTCGTGTCGTCCGGTCTTGAAGCGCCGGCGATCCGCGCCGAACTCGGTTCGCGCGTGTTGGTCGTGACGCCGGGCATCAGGCCGGTCGAGAACAGGCCGTCGGACGATCAGAAGCGTACCGTCGATGTCGCGCAGGCGTTGGCCAACGGCGCCGATTACCTTGTGGTCGGGCGCCCGATCCGCAATGCGTCCGACCCGGCCGCGGCCGCGCGCCGGATGCAGCAGCAGATCGCACAGGCGCTGGGTGTGTGCTGACAGAAAACCTGCGCACGTCATCAGCCCTTCGGATGATGATTTGCGCGTGAGCCTTGCAGCATACTCATCGTGTCTTCAGTCAGCGTCGGGGCAGTACCGCGTTCACGTGCTTGCGTCGGCACCTACACCCGCCCGGTGGTCCATGCGCTCCCGGTTCTCCCGGGCGGCCAGGGCGCTGCTGTGCGCCTTTCTCCTGCTTGGTGCGCCAGCCGCGTTCGCGGCGTCCGTGCTGGTCCTGCTCAGTGAACCGGGGGGCGCCTACGCGGAGTTTGCCGATTCATTGAAGGCTGAGCGCGGCGCGCGTGGCGGCTATTCGATCGCCGTGCTGTCGCGGGCAGATTTTTCGCCGGAAGCGCTCGAGCCGCATGATCTTGTGGTCGCGGTCGGTGCGAGTGCGCTGCGCACGCTTGTGCAGAGCGAGGTCAAGGTACCGGTGCTGTCCACGCTGGTGCCGAAGGCGGCCTACGAAGCCCTGGTTGCCGGTGATGCGCGCAGGTGGTCGGCCATCCATATCGATCAGCCATTTTCGCGCCAGGTGGCGCTGATCCGTCTGGCACTGCCCGACGTGCGGCGCATCGGCGTGGTCGCTGATGCCGATACGCCGCAACGCCTGCAGCCGCTGCGCGAGGCGATGACCGGCACGCCGCTCCAGTTGGTGTCTGCGTCCTTTACCGGCGAGGCGTCGCTTTTCTCGTCGCTCACACAGGTGCTCGAGCAGTCTCAACTGTTTCTTGCACTGCCGGATCCGCGCGTGCACAACGCCGGTACCGTGCGCAATCTGCTGCTTACATCCTTCCGTGCCCGCATACCGGTAGTCGGATTTTCCGCCGCCTACGTACGTGCCGGCGCAGTGATGTCGCTTTACTCGACGCCCGAACAGATGGCGAGACAGGCCACCGACGCGATGATCGGCTGGACACGCGAACGCAGCTGGCCGCCTGCGCGCTTTCCCCGTCACTTCACGGTGTCGGTGAATACCCATGTTGCACGCTCGCTTGGCCTGCGGATCGCCGATGCCGAAGCCTTGCGCGACCAGCTGGTGCAGCAGGAGAAATCGCCATGAAGCACTGGGGAATCCGATCCCGCGTTCTGCTGGTGGCACTTGCGCCCCTGCTGGTATCTGGCCTTGTCGGTGGCGTGTGGCTGGTGCTGGATCGCCTGGCCGCGCTCGAAAGCGCTCTGGTAGAACGGGGTCACGCCACTGCGCGTCAGGTTGCGGCGTCCGCCGACTACGGTGTGTTTTCCGGCAACACCGATGCACTGGTGGCGCTGATCGAGGCCGCGCGGCGGGAACGTGACGTCACCGGCATCATGGTATCGAATCGCGACGGAGACCTCGTGGTGTCGGGCGGTTTGCTCAGCCGGGAAGCCTATGTGCCCGGTGCCCGGCCGGCCGGATTGGCACTGGTCGAACTTGAATCGTCGACCCTGTTCATCGAGCCCATCGTGCGCAGTGCGGTGATCGGGGATCAGGACATGTTCGACGGACTGACCGAAGGCTCGGTCGACAATCGCCCCGCCGGGTGGGTACTGGTCGAAGTGTCGCGCAAGCGGGTCGATGCGCTGAAGACCGATTTCGCCGTGACGAGTGCGATCGTCATCGCCTGCGCGCTGCTGGCGGCCAGCGCCTTTGCGATCCGCATCAGCCATACGGTGACCCGACCGGTGCGGGAAGTATCGCGCGTCGTCCGGCGCATCGGCGACGGTCATCTCGACGAACGTGTGCCGGTGGCGGGAGGCGGGTCGCTGCGCATACTCGGCGAAGGCGTGAACAACATGGCCGAGCGGCTGACTCGTGCGCGTGACGAGCTTGAAGCGCGAGTCGCCGACGCGACCCGCCAGCTGCGCAGCCGAACCGATGATGCCGAGCGCGCCAATCACGCGAAGTCGCGCTTCCTTGCAGCGGCCAGTCATGACCTTCGCCAGCCGATGCACGCGCTCGGACTGTTCGTTGCCGAACTGGCCGAACGCTTGCGCGGTTCGGAGCATCGTTCCCTGATAAGGCAGATCGAGGAATCAGTCGGCGCGATGGAAGACCTCCTCGATGCGCTGCTGGACATGTCGAAGCTGGACGCCGGCGGCGTGACGGCGCGTCGTTCGGAATTCGCGCTGCAACCGCTGTTGTCCCGCATCGTCGATGATTTCGCAGCGGATGCACTGCAGCGCGGATTGCGCCTGAAGCTGCGCGCGACCGACGCATGGGCGGATACCGATCCGCTGCTGCTTGAACGCATCATGATCAATCTGGTATCCAACGCCGTGCGCTACACGCAGCGAGGCAGCGTGCTGATTGCCGTACGACGTCGCGGCGATCAGCTGCGCATCGAGGTGCGCGACTCGGGGCCGGGCATCCCCGACGAGGCGCTCGAGATGATTTTCGAGGAGTTCTACCAGTTGCAGAATCCGGCGCGCGCGCGTGGCCAGGGTCTCGGGCTCGGGCTGGCGATCGTGCGGCGGCTGGTCGGACTGCTCGGCCACGAGGTGACCGTGCGCTCGCGGACCGGTGTCGGGTCGGTCTTCGCGATCGAAGTGCCTCGCGTCGAAAGCGGCAACCGCCCGACGCCCGAAGACGTGCCGGACGTGATGCCCGACCGGCTGTCGCTGTTCGTTGTCGTCATCGACGACGATCCGGGGTCCCGCACCAGCATCGCCGGTCTGCTTGCCTCATGGGGCTGCGAGGTGCTGTGTGCCGGAACCCTGTCCGAAGCGCGCGATGCGATCCGGCAGCGCGACAAGGCGCCGGCACTTGTCTTGTGCGATTTTCGGCTCGCAGCCGTTGCCACCGGTATCGACGTGCTCGACACGCTGCTCGCCGAGCAGAAGGGTGAGATCGCCGCCGCGCTGGTAACCGGTGACACCGATCCGCAAGTGAGGCGCATGGCGACGGCGCGTGGCTACCCGGTGTTGCACAAGCCGGTGCGTCCGGCGCGGCTGCGCGCATTGATCCAGCAGGTTCTTGCGCAGTCACAGAACCCGGTCGCCTGATGACGATCGAGCTTGCGTGGTGAATGTCTTGCTGCGTAGTGGGTTCTTCGCTAATATCGCGGGTTTTCCTCGTTTCGAAGGAAGTGCAATGGTCGTTATCCGTCTCGCGCGTGGGGGTGCCAAGAAGCGCCCGTTTTTCAATATCGTTGCGACCGATTCCCGCAATCGTCGCGATGGTCGCTTCATCGAGCGCGTCGGTTACTACAATCCGATCGCTCCGGAAGGCACCGGCCTGTCGGTCAACGCTGAACGACTGGCCTACTGGACTGGCGTCGGCGCGCAACTGAGCCCGACGGTCGCCCGTCTGGTCAAGAAGGTCGCCTGATTTCCGGCTCGGCGAGCACCATGGTCGTCCTCGGGCGGCTGTCGGCGCCGTTTGGCGTGCAGGGCTGGTTGAGGTTGCATGCTTTCGGTGACGACCCTCAGTCCTGGCAAGGGATTCGTGACTGGCATGTTCATGCCGATGCCGATGCGCCTGTGGCGCAGTGGAGCACGTTGAAGCTGGCCGCGTTGAAACTGCAGAATACCGGGCCGGTCGTGAAGTTCGAAGGTTGCGACGACCGTAACGGGTCGGAAAAGCTGGTTGGCCTGTATGTAGCGGTGCCGCGCCATGAACTTCCGGACACCGGAGAGGATGAGTACTACTGGGGCGACCTGATCGGTCTGATGGTCGTGAACAGTGCGGGCGTGACGCTCGGTCACATCGATCGGCTGCTGGAAACCGGTGCTGACGACGTGCTGGTCGTGGTCGATGCCCGGCCGGGCGAAGAACCGGTAGAACGGCTGATTCCTTTTGTGTCAGCCGTGGTGACCGATGTCGATCGCGAAGCGGGAGTGGTTTGCGTCGAGTGGGATGCACAGTGGTAGGCCCTGATGGCGCTGTCGAAGCTGCCGGAACGGCGGGCATCGCCTTCGAGGTGATCACGCTGTTTCCTGAAATGTTTGCGGCCATCGAACGCAGCGGCATCACGCGACGCGCGATGGAACGGCTGTTGTGGCGGGCGAATTACGTCAATCCGCGTGATTTCGCGACCGACGCCCACCGTACCGTGGATGACCGTCCGTATGGCGGTGGTCCCGGCATGGTGATGATGGCGGAACCGCTCGCGCAGTCGATCGCGGCGTGCCGGGCGCGCCATTGCGGCGCGGTGAAAGTGGTGCATTTTTCACCGGCGGGCGAGCGGCTGACGCATCGCCGGGTGATGGAACTGGCGGGCGCGCAGGCACTGGTTCTGTTGTGTGGTCGTTATGAAGGGGTTGATCAGCGCCTGATCGATCGCCATGTCGACCTGGAAATATCGCTGGGTGATTTTGTGTTGTCCGGAGGTGAATTGCCGGCGATGGTTTTGATGGATGCCATCATCCGCCAGCTTCCGGGCGCGCTGAATGATGCGAATTCGGCAGTCGAGGATTCGTTCGTTGCCGGCCTGCTGGATTGTCCGCACTACACGCGGCCGGAAACGTGGGAAGGCGAAACGGTGCCGGAGGTGCTGTTGTCGGGTGACCATGCCCGCATCCGGCGCTGGCGGGCGGAACAGGCTCTGGCACTGACGCGCAAGCGTCGTCCGGACTTGCTGTAGAAAGATGAAGTAAGGCGGTTGAAGTAGAGAGGGTGGTTGCGGTAAGGATCACTTCAATAAATGCGCGCATCACGGAACAGGTGCTCTGCGGCAAGGCAACGCCACTGACCAGGAGTTTTTGCAATGAATCTGATTGAGCAGCTCGAGCAGGAAGAAATCGCCCGTCTGGGCAAGAACATTCCCGACTTCGCGCCGGGCGATACGGTGATCGTGAACGTGAACGTGGTCGAAGGCGAGCGCAAGCGCGTCCAGGCTTACGAAGGCGTGGTCATCTCGAAGCGCAATCGCGGCCTGAACTCGAATTTCATCGTGCGCAAGATTTCCAGCGGCGAAGGCGTCGAGCGGACGTTTCAGACTTATTCGCCGCTGATCGCATCGGTCGAGGTGAAGCGTCGCGGCGACGTGCGCCGCGCCAAGCTGTATTACTTGCGCGAGCGTTCGGGCAAGTCGGCGCGCATCAAGGAAAAGCTTGTTCGCCGCGCTGCACCGGCTGCCAAGCAGGACTGACAGCCATCCTGCGGGGCGCTTCGGCGCCCCCCGCAGCGATAATGAAAAAGGGACCTTGCGGTCCCTTTTTCACGTCTGGCTTCGCGCTGATGTCAGCTGGCATCCAGCGGCTGCAGCGCAGCCCGCACCCGAGCCCGCACGCCCGCCTCATCCAGACCGACCTCCGCCATCAGCTGTGCCGGGTCGCCGTGATCGACGAAGCGGTCGGGCAGACCGATGCGCACCACGCGACAGGCGAGCCGGGCGTCGTTGACCACCCGCTCGACCTCGCTGCCGGCGCCGCCGATCAGCGCATTCTCTTCCAGCGTCACCAGCACCGCGTGGCGCTGTGCCAGTTCGATCACGAGCGCCGTGTCGAGCGGCTTGGCGAAGCGCATGTTCGCCACGCTGGCATCGAACTCATCGGCCACTGCCAGCGCCGGTGTGACCATGGCGCCAAATGCGAGCAGGGCGACTTCGCCGTCGCCGGAACGGCGCAGTTCGCCCTTGCCGATCGGCAATGCGCGCATGTCGCTCTGCAACGGCACGCCCGGGCCACTGCCGCGCGGATAGCGCACCGCGCTCGGGCCTTCGTGCAGGTAGGCGGTGTACAGCATCTGCCGGCACTCGTTTTCGTCGCTCGGCGTCATCACGACGATGTTAGGCAGGCACATCAGGTAGGACAGGTCGAATGCACCGTGGTGGGTCGCACCATCGGCACCCACCAGACCGGCACGGTCGAGGGCCATCATGACCGGAAGATTCTGCAGGCAGACATCGTGGATCAGCTGATCGTAGGCGCGCTGCAGGAAGGTCGAGTAGATGGCGACCACCGGCTTCATGCCTTCGCATGCGATGCCGGCGGCAAAGGTCAGCGCGTGCTGCTCTGCGATGCCGACATCGAAGTAGCGAGCCGGGTATTCCTGGGCGAAGCGCACCATGCCCGAGCCTTCGCGCATCGCCGGCGTGATCGCCATCAGCCTGTCGCTCAGCGCCGCCATGTCGCACAGCCAGTCGCCGAACACCTGGGTGTAGGTCAGCTTGCCTGCGCCCTTTGCCGCCTGGATGCCCGCGTGATGGTCGAACTTGCCGACGCCGTGGTACAGGATGGGATCGGCTTCAGCCAGCTTGTAGCCGTAGCCCTTCTTCGTGATCACGTGCAGGAACTTCGGTCCAGGCAGTTCGCGCAGGTTTTCAAGCGTCGGAATGAGTGCGTCGAGATCGTGTCCGTCGATCGGGCCGTAGTAGTGGAAGCCGAATTCCTCGAACAGCGTGCCGGGCGTGATCATGCCCTTGACGTGTTCCTCCGCGCGCTTGGCGAATTCCTTCAACGACGGTGCCAGCTCCAGCACCTTCGCGCCGGCGCGGCGCGCCGCGTTGTAGGTCTGGCCGGACAGCAGGCGCGTCAGGTACTTGTTCAGCGCGCCGACAGGCGGCGAGATCGACATGTCATTGTCGTTGAGGATGACGAGAATGTCTGCGTCTTCCACGCCTGCGTTATTCAGCGCCTCGAACGCCATGCCGGCTGTCATCGCGCCGTCGCCGATCACCGCGATGCTGTGTCGCTTCAGCCCCTGTGCTCGGGCGGCAACGGCCATGCCGAGCGCCGCGGAGATCGAGGTCGAGGAGTGCGCGGTGCCGAAGGTGTCGTACTCGCTTTCGCAGCGGCGCGGAAAGCCGCTCACGCCCTGATACTGACGCAGTGTCGACATGCGGTCGCGCCGCCCTGTCAGGATCTTGTGCGCGTAGGTCTGATGGCCCACGTCCCAGACGATGCGGTCGTGCGGCGTGTTGTAGATATGGTGCAGCGCGACCGTCAGTTCCACCGTGCCGAGGTTGGACGACAGGTGGCCGCCAGTGCGTGATACCGATTCGAGCAGAAATCTGCGCAGTTCGGCCGCCAGCGGCGCGAGGTCGCGCACATCGAGCGCACGCACGTCGGCCGGAGAGCCGATGGTGTCGAGCAGCGGGTAGGCGCTTGTCGTTTGCAAGGATCTGTCCATGTTCAGTTCTGCCGTGTCAGCACGAAATCGGCGAGTTCGCGCAGGCGTTGTGCCTTGTTGCCGAAACCGGTGAGGCTGTCGAGCGCTTCGTCGTGCAGTTCGCGGGCGCGTTCGCGCGCCCGGCCAATGCCCAGCGTGGTGACATAGGTCGGCTTGTTCGCCGCGGCGTCCTTGCCCGCAGTCTTGCCCAGCGCCGCCGTGCTCGCTTCACAGTCGAGCAGGTCATCCACCACCTGGAACAGCAGCCCGACCCGTGCCGCGTAGTGGTCCAGCTTCGCCGTGCCGACTGCGTCCAGTTCCCCGCAGGCGGCACC
Organism: Methyloversatilis sp. RAC08; assembly: GCF_001713355.1. Taxonomy (NCBI): domain Bacteria; kingdom Pseudomonadati; phylum Pseudomonadota; class Betaproteobacteria; order Nitrosomonadales; family Sterolibacteriaceae; genus Methyloversatilis; species Methyloversatilis sp. RAC08. Next base: position 2,797,575 of record NZ_CP016448.1, read on the forward strand.
CAGTTTCACCGCACAGCGTATCAGCGCACCGGTTTTGTGGATATGCATGAATTCGAGCGCTTCGACGTCCAGTTCAAGATCGACCGATGCCAGATCGATCGCCTGACCACCAGCCATGCCGCGCGACCCGGATGCAACGGCGAGTTGCGTGATCAGCGCGACCCGCGTGGCCGGGGAGACCGAACAGTGTTCCGCGAGCAGCAGAAAGGCGAGCGACTGCAGGCTGTCGCCGACCAGAAGCGCCGTCGCGTCATCGTACTGCACATGCACGGTGGGCTTGCCGCGGCGCAGCACGTCGTCGTCCATGCACGGCATGTCGTCATGCACGAGGGAATAGACGTGGATCAGTTCGAGCGCACAGGCGGCGGCGTCGAGCACGTCCGGCGATGCGCCGGACAGGCTGCCTGCCGCGTGACAGAGCAGCGGACGCACCCGTTTGCCGCCGCCCAGCACGGCGTAGCGCATGGCTTCGTGCAATCGGGCAGGGGCGATCGTGTCCGGCGGCAGAAATCGGTCCAGTGCGCTTTCAGTGCGCTGCTGTACCGCGCTCACCCAGTCGCGAAAAACCGGTCCGGCGTCAGTCATCGCCACGCGCGGCTGCATCGGCCGGAAAATCGCGCAGCAACCCGTCTTCGAGTATCTGCACCTTCTGTTCGGCCGCGTTCAGCGCCGACTGGCAGTGGCGCACCAGATCAACGCCTCGCTGGTAACGCTCCAGCGCGCTGTCGAGCGGCAGCTTGCCGTCTTCCATCGCACGCACGATGGATTCGAGTTCTTCGATGGCAGTCTCGAAGCTGGCGGGTTCTGACGCCGCTTCCGATTTTCGGATCATGCTGGGTACGGGCGCTGGCTGGACCGCGAAAAATAGCTGATCCACCCCGGGCGGTCAAACCTGCATCTGGTTATACTCACCGGCTTTGTCACGCGCACCCGGCCCTAGCACATCCGTGCACAGACTTTCTTGTGCCGTGTGTTCCGCGCAGGCCGGCGCGCGGTTTTCCAACTTTGACTTCGGGGGTTGGGGAATGTCCGATCTGCAGTCCATTACCCGTCTGGAACCGGCGCAAACTCAGTTTCCGGTGTCCTGGTACGTCGATGCATCGCTGTTCGAACTCGAAAAGCGCGTGCTGTTCGACAACGGGCCGGGCTATGTGGGGCATGAACTGATGGTGCCCGACGCGGGCGACTATCAGACCCTGGGCTGGGCCGACGATGCACTCATGCTGGTACGCAACGCGTCCGGCATCGAACTGCTGTCCAACGTGTGCCGCCATCGCCAGGCGTTGATGATGAAGGGGCGCGGCAACGCTTCCAACATCGTCTGTCCCGTCCATCGCTGGACCTACGACACGCGTGGCGAATTGCTGGGTGCACCGCATTTCCCGAATACGCCCTGCCTGAACCTGAAGCGACAGCCTCTGCAGAACTGGAAGGGGTTGCTGTTTTCCAGCCAGCGCGACATCACCGCCGATCTGGCCGGCATGCAGGTCGCGCCGGATTTCGACTTTTCCGGTTACCGGCTCGATCACGTCGAAATGCACCAGTGCAACTACAACTGGAAGACCTTCATCGAGGTCTATCTGGAGGATTATCACGTCGAGCCCTTCCACCCCGGGTTGGGCAAGTTCGTCACCTGCGACGACCTGAGCTGGCAATTTGCACGCGATTACTCGGTGCAGCGGGTCGGCGTGAACAATCGGCTGGCGCGGCCCGGCACGCCGACCTACGAACGCTGGCACCGCGCGGTGCTCGACTACTACCAGGGCGAGCTTCCGCCGCATGGGGCGATCTGGCTGACCTACTATCCGAACATCATGGTCGAGTGGTATCCGCACGTGCTCGTGGTAAGCACGCTGTACCCGCAGGGCCCGGACAGCACGCTCAATATGGTCGAGTTCTATTACCCGGAAGAAATCGTACTGTTCGAGCGCGAATTCATCGAAGCCGAACGAGCGGCCTACATGGAAACGGCACGCGAGGACGACGAAATCGGCGAACGCATGGATGCCGGCCGGCGCGCGCTGATGAAGCAGGGCCGCTCGGAAACCGGCCCCTACCAGTCGCCGATGGAAGATGGCATGCAGCACTTCCACGAGTGGTACCGCCGCGAAATGGCCGACTATCTGTGACGGCCGGATGCCCGTGAGCCCTGGTCGGTGCCTCGTGCGGGACGGGGCACACCGGTGCCCTGCTTCCTTGTGCAGCTGAGGGTCTGACGATGCAGTCGCTGTGGATGGTACTGGCCAGCCTTCTGTTCGCGTCGATGGGCGTGTGCGTGAAGCTGGCGAGCGATGCGCTGCCGGCGTCGGAAATCGCTTTCTACCGTGGATTCATCGCACTGCTGCTGGTGGCCGTGGTGATGCGCCTGCGCGGCGCCGACTTCGCCACGCCGCACGCCGGCGTTCATCTGAAGCGCGGCGTGTCGGGTGCCGTGTCGCTCATCCTGTACTTCGAGGCCATTTCGCTGCTGCCGCTGCCGACTGCGGTCACGCTGAACTACACCTCGCCGCTGTTCATGGCCGCCTGGCTGGGCTTCACCGCTTCGGGCGAATTGTCACGCCCGCTGATGCTGGCGCTGGTCATCGGTTTCGCCGGTGTCGTACTGGTGCTGCAGCCGACGCTGGGCAGCGACCAGTGGGTCGGCGGGCTGTTCGGGCTGGGCTCCGGGTTGATCGCCACCATCGCCTATCTGAGCGTGCGCGATTTGGGGCGTCTGGGCGAACCCGAGTGGCGCATCGTGCTCTACTTCTCGGCCTGTTCGGCCGTGCTGGGCGCGCTGTGGGCACTGGCCGACGGCGGCTTCCACTTCCATTCGGCACGCACCTGGGCATTGCTCGGCGGCGTCGGCGTGTTCGGCACGGCGGCTCAGCTGTGCATGACCGCCGCCTACAAGGGGGGACGTACGCTGGTGTCGGCCAGTCTGGCCTACACGACGGTCGCCTTTTCGACGCTTTACGGCATCCTGCTATGGCAGGAGGTGCCGTCTGCAGTAGTCTGGCTGGGCATGCTGCTCATCGTTGCCAGCGGCCTGCTTGCGCTGCTCAGGCCGCCGCCGGTGAAGTCATAGTTCTACAAGGAGATTTCAAATGATCGCAACCGAGTCCGAAGGCAATCTGGTGACGGTGTCCGCCTTCGGCGAATTCACGCTGGCGGATTACCGCGAGTTCGAAGACCTGGTGAATTACCGCATCAAGTTCGAAGGCGTGGTCAATCTGCTGATCGACCTGCGCCAGATGACCGATTTCACGCTCGACATGGCGCTCGAGGAACTGCGCTTCGCCCGCGCGCACAGCCACGATTTCGGCCGTATCGCGGTCATCGCAGGCAGTCCGTGGATGGTCTGGACGGCCTGGCTGTCGCAGGTGTTCGTCGATGCCGACGTGACCGTGTTCGACGACGAGGCCAGCGCGCGCGCCTGGCTCGCCGAGACGGTGTGAGCGCCATGGGCCCGCTGATCAGCGCCGAGGCACTCGCCGGTCGCCTCGGCGACGACGCCCTGGTCGTGATCGACTGCCGGCATGACCTGGCACGACCTGACGCCGGCGAGTCCGCCTGGGCCGAGAGCCATATTCCCGGGGCGCTGTTCATGCACCTCGACCGCGACCTGTCGTCGGCGAAGACCGGCAGCAACGGCCGTCACCCGCTGCCGTCGCCGGCCGCCTTCACCGCGCTGCTCGGCCGTTGCGGCATCACACCGCAGCACACCGTGGTCGCCTACGACGACGCTGGCGGCATGTTCGCCGCCCGGCTGTGGTGGATGTTGCGCTGGGTCGGACATGCCGACGCAGCCGTGCTTGACGGCGGACTCGCGGCCTGGCGCGCCTCGGGTGGCGCGCTCGACCAGACCGTGCACAGCCGCCCGGCCACGCGCTATCCGGAGGGCGCGGTCGAAACCACGCTGGATGCCGATGCGTTGCTGGCCAACCTCGACAGCGCCGCGCTGCTGGTGGTCGATGCGCGCGCGCCCGACCGTTTTCGCGGCGAGAACGAAACGCTGGATCCGGTCGGCGGCCATATTCCGGGCGCGGTCAATCGTTTCTTCAAGCTCAATCTGGCCGACGATGGCCGCTTCAAGCCGGCTGACATGCTGCGCGCCGAGTGGTGCGCGATCGCGAACGGACGCGATCCGGCGACCCTCGTCATGCAGTGCGGCAGTGGCGTCACGGCCTGCCACAACCTGCTGGCGCTCGAGCTTGCCGGCCTGTCCGGTGCGCGCCTGTACCCGGGTTCGTGGAGCGAATGGTGCAGCGATCCTGCGCGGCCGGTGGCGCGCTGAACGGCGCCGCCGACGATGCGACGATTGCGCGCGAACTGCTGGCGCAGGTCGCCTTGCGTGGCGCCGGGCGGTCGATCTGCCCGTCTGAAGTCGCGCGGGCGCTGGCCGCCGACTGGCGCGCGCTGATGCCACGCGTGCGCGAGGTGGCACGCGGGCTGGCGCGCGAGGGCCGGGTCGTCATCACGCAGGCCGGTGAGACGCGCGATGCCGATGGCGAATGGCGCGGTCCGATCCGTATTGCTCAGGGCCTCGCGCGTTCCTCCGGCTCGACCTGAGCGAATTGCTCACCGAGGAAATCCAGCAGCCGGCGCACCCGCAGCGGCATGTGGCGGCCTGCAGGCCGCATCGCGTGCAGCGGAAAATCCTCGCCGCGCCAGTCAGGCAGCAGTTCGATCAGCCGGCCGCTCGCCAGGTCTTCAATGACGTCCAGTCGCGCCTTGGTCGCGATGCCCAGCCCCTGGATCACCCACTGGCGCACCAGCGCGCCGTCGTAAGCCAGCCGGTTGCCGCGTACCGTGATCGTCGTCTCGACGCCACCGTGTTCGAAGCGCCAGGTCAGATGTGGCCGGCCGCTGCGGTACAGCGCAATGCAATTGTGCTGCATCAGTTCCGATGGATGAGAGGGTGCGCCGTGACGCGCGATGTAATCCGGCGAGGCGACGACGACCCGTCGCGTCACATGCAGCCGGCGCGCCACCATGGACGAGTCCGGCAACTCGCCGTAGCGCACTGCCAGATCGACCCGCTCGCGCACCAGATCCTGCACGGTGTCGGACACATACAGCGCCAGCCGCACGTCCGGATGCTGAGCGATGAAGCGGTCCAGCATGGCGGACAGCGCACCGCGACCGAGATCGGACGGCGCCGCGAGGTGGATGTCACCGGTCAAGGTCTCGCGCCCGGCACCGAGCAGCGCACGTGCGTCGTCCAGATCGCCGAGCGCACGCCGCGCATGGTCGCGCAGCAACTCGCCTTCGGCGGTCAAGCGCATCGAGCGCGTCGACCGTTCGATCAGACGCACGCCGAATACCGCTTCCAGACGCTTCAGCGCAGCGCTGGCGGCAGCCGGCGTCAGATCGAGCTGGCGTGCGGCGGTGCTCAGCGAACCGGCATCGGCGATGCGGATGAACAGTTCGAGTTGTGAAAGGTTGAGATCACGCAGCTTCATTTTCAAAAATCGTTTGAATATGAATTGGGTTTAAGGCGGATTATCAACCGATTCTGCTGACGTTAACATAGTGACCACGCAAAGTACGATCCGAGCCATTGCCGTGAAAGTTGTCGCCTTCCACGAAAACCTTCCGGTGGATCGCGCAGCTTGTCTGGTCGATATCGAACTGACGCCGTCCGAGGCGCACGGGCATGATGCAGCCGTGCGGGCCGGGGCGCGGGTGCCGCAGGGCGGGCTGGCGCTGATCGACGGCCCGGGCGGCACGCACGACGCAGGCTGCCTGCGCAGCACACTGGGCGAGCACGTCGGCACCATCAATACGGTCGACCTGCGCCGTGCGCACGCACTGCCGGAAAGCGGCTAGGCACGCGGCAGGATCGTGCTGCAAGAATTCTGATTCCGTTCCGCGTATGGATGGCTGCAAGACCCGATCAAGGCAGATCGCTTCGGGTCGGCGCAGCATGCCTCCGCAGTTCGGCCTTTTCATTCAAGGGAGTACTGCATGACAACACTTTTCGACCCGCTGAAGCTGGGCGACATCGCACTGAACAACCGCATCGTCATGGCGCCGCTGACGCGCAACCGCGCGCTGCCCGGTCAGGTGCCGGGGCCGCTGACCGTCGAGTACTACACGCAGCGCGCCAGCGCCGGGTTGATCATCGCCGAGGCGACGCAGGTCAGTGCGATGGGCCAGGGCTATCTCGATACGCCGGGCATTCATTCGGCCGAACAGGTCGCCGGTTGGCGCAAGGTGACCGATGCGGTACATGCCGCTGGCGGGCGCATCATCCTGCAGCTGTGGCATGTCGGCCGCATTTCGCACACCTCGCTGCTGCCGGGCGGCGCATCGCCGGTGTCGTCCACTTCGCGTCGGCCGAATGCACAGTGCTTCACCCGCGACGGTTTCGTCGATGTATCGGCACCGCGCGCGCTGCGCGACGATGAACTGCCCGGCCTGATCGACGATTACCGCCGCGCTGCGCGCAATGCGATCGACGCCGGCTTCGACGGCGTGGAAGTGCATTCGGCCAACAGCTATCTGCTGGAGCAGTTCCTGCGCGACAGCGTCAACGACCGCAGCGGCCCGTACGGCGGCCCGCTCGAGAACCGCGCCCGGCTGCTGCTGGAAATCATGGCAGCGGTGGTGGCGGAAGTCGGCGCCGGTCGCACTGGCGTTCGCCTGTCGCCGGCCACGACGTTCTGCGACACGCCGCTCGACAGCAATCCGCAGGCGCTGCACAGCCACGTGCTCGACCGGCTGTCCGCCCTGGGCATCGCCTTCGTGCACATGATCGAGGGAGAGACCGGTGGCGAACGTGCGCCGGCCAGCGTCAAGCCGCCGATCGACTACGCGGCGCTGCGCGCACGGTTCAACGGTGGCTGGATCGCGAACAATGGCTACGACCGCCAGATGGCGATGGATGCCGTCGCATCGGGCGGCATCGACGCGGTGGCCTTCGGCCGGCCCTTCATTTCGAACCCGGATCTGGTGCGTCGCCTGCGCGACAACGCGCCGCACAACGACTTGCGTGCCGACCTGATGTACGGCGGCGGTGCAGCGGGCTATACCGACTATCCGGCGCTGGGCGCAGCCTGATCGCTCAGGGTGGGCCCTGAGGCAGTGGGCGCACCGCCGGTTCGGGGCGCGTCCACATCCAGCCGGCGACCACCATCAGCATCACATATACGCTGCCGCGCACCCACCCCGGCACCGGACTGAACCACAGCGTGGTGGCGCTGAACAGCATCATCGCACTGGCCAGCCACTTGGCGCGCCGCGGAATGGCACCCTGTTCGCGCCAGTTCGTGATGTAGGGGCCATAGGTCGGGTGCGCCAGCAGTCTGGCTTCAAGTTCCGGCCAGCCCCGGCTGGCCGCCCAGGCTGCCAGCAGCAGAAAAGGCACCGTCGGCAGCACCGGCAGCACCGCACCGATCACGCCGAGCAGAACAGCCACTCCGGCCAGCAGCCGCCACAGCAATTGTCGGGTCCAGTGGATCAACGGTTCCGGCGCAGGATTCAAAATCCAATTGTGCCTGCGACGCCCCCCGAGCGAACGATCCCCGTGTGAGCGACCCCTGTGGGAGCGACCGCTGTGGGAGCGGCGGCCTCGCCGCGATGCGAGCGCTGATCATCGACCATCGCTGCACTGATCGCGGCGAGGCCGCCGCTCCCACAGCAAGCTCCCACAGCAAGCTCCCACAGCAAGCTCCCACAGCAAGCTCCCACAGCAAGCTCCCACAGCAAGCTCCCACAGCAAGCTCCCTGGCGCCCGCTCGCGGCGGCAACGCGTCCTTCCGCCGATGCTACCGGCGCAGGTCGAGCGTGAACGGGAAGTTCGGGTTGCGGTCTTCCGGCGGGGCGGATACGTGGCCTGGCGTGTGGCCCATGGCAAAGAATCGCGCCAGACGGCGGCCTTCCGCTTCGTAGGAATTGACCGGGAAGCTTTCGTGATTGCGGCCGCCGGCGTGCGCCACGTGATACTGGCAGCCGCCCATCGAACGCTTCATCCAGTCGTCCACCAGATCGAACACCAGCGGCGCGTGCGGCGGTATGGTCGGATGCAGGCAGGTGGCCGGCTGCCAGGCGCGATAGCGCACACCGGCAACGTATTCGCCGACACGACCGGTCGGCGACAGCGGCACGCGCCGGCCGTTGACCGCCAGCACATGCCGGTCGTCGACCAGCCCCTGCACCTTCACCTGCAGGCGCTCGACCGACGAATCGACATAGCGCACCGTGCCGCCTGCGCCACCTTCCTCGCCCAGTACATGCCAGGGTTCCAGCGCGCTGCGCAGTTCCACCAGCACGTTGCGGGCGGAGAACTGACCCATGCGCGGGAAGCGGAACTCGAAGTGCGGCGCGAACCACTCCAGTTCCATCGGGTAGCCGAAGGCACGCAGGTCATCGACCACGTCCCGCATGTCCTCCCACACGAAGTACGGCAGCATGAAGCGGTCGTGCAGTTCGGTGCCCCAGCGCTTGAGTTTCGGCGGTGCATAAGGCTGTTGCCAGAAGCGGGCGATGAGCGCACGCAGCAGCAATTGCTGCGTCAGGCTCATGCGGGAATGCGGCGGCATTTCGAAGCCGCGCATTTCCAGCAGGCCGAGCCGGCCAGTCGCGCCATCGGGCGAATACAACTTGTCGATGCAGAACTCGGCGCGGTGCGTATTGCCTGTGGCATCGACTAGCAGGTTGCGCAGGATGCGGTCGATCAGCCAGGGCGGTGTGTAACCGGCGTCGCGCGAACGGCGCTCGATTTCGGCGAACGCGATTTCCATCTCGTACACCGAATCGTTACGCGCCTCGTCGATGCGCGGCGCCTGGCTGGTCGGGCCGATGAACAGGCCGGAGAACAGATACGACAGCGCCGGATGGTTGTGCCAGTAACTGATCATGCTGCGCAGCAGGTCGGGCCGGCGCAGGAAGGGCGAGTCGGCCACCGTGGCACCGCCCAGCACGAAGTGGTTGCCGCCGCCGGTACCGCTGTGGCGGCCGTCGATCATGAACTTTTCGGTCCCGAGGCGGGTTTCGTGCGCTGCCTCGTACAGGAAGGTGGTGCCCGCCACCATGTCGTCCCACGAGTGATAGGGCTGGATATTCACTTCCAGCACGCCCGGATCGGGCGTGATGCGCAGCACCTCGACGCGCGGATCGCGCGGTGGCTCGTAGCCTTCGAGCACCACCGGGTGGCCGCAGGCGGCCGCGGTCAGTTCGACCGCAGTGACCAGTTCGAGATAGTCGTCCAGCGTCGGCAGCGGCGGCATGAACAGGTACATCACGCCGTGGCGCACCTGTGCACACAGCGCGGTGCGGGTGATCCAGCCGGCGGATTCGAGTGCTTCCGGCTTGCGGTCGGGGGCCGATACACGGGTCGCAGCCGGACCTGCAGGGGCGAAGTCGATCCCGGTGGTGTCGTCGTCTTCCGGCTTCTGCATGCGTACGGCAATGTCGATCTGCGGCCGCAGCGGCACCTGCCGCTGCACCGGGTCAGGTGCATGCACCCACGGATATTCGGCGGCCGACACCCAGGGCTGGGAGTCGAGCGGCAGGCGGTAGCCCATCGGCGAATCGCCCGGAATCAGGAAGCAGCGTTCGTCGCGCAGGAACCACGGCCCGCTCTGCCAGGCGTTGCCGGCCGGCGTGCGCGCCAGCGGCAGGATGTGGCCGACCTCGCTGTCCAGCCCGTCGTGGAACAGGCGGCGCATGCGGTCGCGCTCCAGCGGGTCTTCGAGCCGTGAATCGAACGGATCGACGTTCACCGGCAACTTGCGTTCGCGCCACAGGTAGTACCAGACGTCTTCGAAGGCCGGAAACACGTACTTGCCGTCCACTTCAAGGCGCTTCGACAGCGCGTTCAGGAAGGTTGCGCAATGTTCAGCGGTGAGCTTGTAATCGACCGCTTCATCGGCGATCAGGCCGGGATCGGTCCACATCGGCTCGCCGTCGCGCCGCCAGAAGCAGGACAGCGACCAGCGCGGCAGTTGTTCGCCCGGATACCACTTGCCCTGACCGTAATGCAGCAGACCGCCCGGCGCGTAGCGCGCCTTCAGTTTCGCCAGCAGCGCGGCGCCGAGCAGGCGCTTGACCGGCTTGTCCGGCGGCGAATCGGCGGTGGTGTTCCACTCCGGGCCGTCGCGGTCGTCCACCGACACGAAGGTCGGCTCGCCGCCCATGGTCAGCCGCACATCGTGCTGCACCAGATCGGTGTCGATGCGATGACCCAGCGTTTCGATGCGCGACCACGCGTCATCGGTGTAGGGCTTGGTCACGCGCGGTGCTTCCCACACGCGCTCGACCTTCATGTGGTGTTCGAATTCGGTTTCGCACTTTTCGGTCAGCCCGCTGATCGGCGCCGCCGACGACGGGTCAGGCGAGCAGGCGAGCGGAATGTGGCCCTCGCCGGCGAACAGGCCGGACGTCGCGTCCAGCCCGACCCAGCCGGCGCCGGGCAGATACACCTCGCACCACGCATGCAGGTCGGTGAAATCCTTCTCCGGGCCGCTCGGGCCGTCGAGCGACTTCACGTCCGCGGTGAGCTGTATCAGGTAGCCGGACACGAAACGTGCCGCCAGCCCCAGATGGCGCAGCACCTGCACCAGCAGCCAGGTCGTGTCGCGGCACGAGCCACTGCCCTTCTGCAGGGTTTCCTCCGGCGTCTGCACGCCAGGTTCCATGCGGATCAGGTAGCGTATGTCGCCCTGCATCTGCTGGATCAGCGCCACCAGGTAATCGACGCTGGGCTTGCCGCTGCTGCCGAACAGCATGCGGGCGTCGTCGACCCAGCGGGTGAATTTCGGCGCGTTGTCACGCGTCAGCGGCAGCGTGACCAGATAGGGAAACAGTTCGCGCGTCTGCTCTTCGTTGTAGCCGAAGGGGATTTTCTCGGCCGCCGGTTCGAGGAAGAAGTCGAACGGATTGATGACCGACATTTCGGCGATCAGATCGACCTCGATGCGCAACTCGCGCGTGCGCTCCGGAAACACCAGCCGCGCCAGATAGTTGGACTGCGGGTCCTGCTGCCAATTGACGAAGTGCTCGGCCGGCGTGACGCGCAGCGAATACGACAGGATGGGCGTACGGGTGTGCGGCGCCGGGCGCAGACGCACCACCTGCGGGCTCAGCAGCACCGGGCGGTCGTAGCGGTAGTGAGTGACGTGATTCAGTGCGACGTGGATGGACACGGAATACTCCGGTTGCGGGCAGTGAAGGGGTTGATGCGCTCAAGCAATTAGTGTGCGCGACTCAAGTTCATGATTTTCAATGTCATTGGTTTCAGCCTGTCGGCGACTCCTGCACAGTAAGGGGCGCACGCACCTCGCCGGTGCATGACGTTTCCGCGCGCAGCGGGCGTCGCCTGTCATTTGAGTCCTAGGCGGCGCGCCAGCTTGTGCAGATTGCTCGGGTCGACATCCAGCCGTCGTGCCGCGTCAGCCCAGTTGCCGGCACAGGCATCGAGCGCGGCGCGCACCAGCCTGCGCTGTGTGGCATCGATTGCTTCGCGCATGGACGGCAGTATGGCGCCGGACGTCGTGTCGCAGGTCTCCGGTGTTGCCGCGCGGGTGGTCACGCCATCCAGATCGAGCAGTTCGGCCGGCAGCGACACGATGTCGGTGCGCGCGGCACCCCGGCTCACCGCCTTCAGCGCGGCACGGCTGATCACATGCTCGAGTTCGCGCACATTGCCGGGCCAAGGGTAGCGGCACAGCGCATCTTCCGCTTCCGGCGACAGACGCAGGCTGCGCAGGCCCAGGCGGGCACGGTTCAGTTCGAGAAAGCGTCCGGCCAGCAACAGTACGTCGCTGCCGCGCTCGCGCAGTGGCGGTATCGGCACCGGATACACCGACAGCCGGTGATACAGGTCGGCGCGGAAGGCGCCGTCGCGCACGCTGTCGCGCAGGGTGCGGTTGGTGGCAGCGATCACGCGTACATCGACGCGTCGCGGCTGGTCGGCGCCCAGGCGCTGGATTTCGCCGTTCTGCAATGCGCGCAGCAGCTTGGCCTGCACGGTCAGCGGCAGTTCGCCGACCTCGTCGAGAAACAGCGTGCCTCCATCCGCTGCTTCGAAGCGGCCCGGTCGGTCGGCGGTGGCGCCGGAGAACGCACCTTTCACGTGGCCGAACAGCTCGCTTTCAGCCAGGGATTCGGGCAGCGCGGCGCAATTGACATGTACCAGCGGCTGCGCGGCGCGGCGCGAATGACGGTGCAGGTGGCGGGCGAACAACTCCTTGCCGACGCCGGTTTCGCCGAGCAGAAGCACCGACAGTTCCGAATCGGCCACCACCTTCATTTCGTGCAGCAGGCGCTGGATCACCTCGCTGTGGCCGACGATTTCTGCTTCGTCCGCGCTGGCGCCCTGCGCGTCGGCCCGTTCGCCGCCACGCGACAGTCGCAGCGCGTGCAGATCCTGCTCGAGCCGGGTCACGCGCACGGCGGCTTCGACCAGCAAGGTGAAGCGGCGCAGGTCGTCGCGCGCCGCCTCGGTGAAGGTGCCGGTCTGCAGCGCGTCCAGCGTCAGCGCGCCCCAGGTCTGGCCCTCGACGTGCAGGCTGGTGCCCATGCAGTCGTGCACCGGCAGCGGTTCGCCGACGCGGGTGTCGAGCAGGCCGTCGTAGGGGTCGGGCAGCGTGCTGTCGTGGTCGAAGGCGGTGATGTCGCGTCGCGACAGGATGGTCGCCAGTCGCGGATGCTGGCCGACGACGAAGCGCCGCCCCAGCGTTTCGCGCACCAGACCGTCGACCGCCAGCGGGCGCAGGCTGTCTTCCTCGAGCTTCAGCAGCGCGACCGCCCCACAGCCGAAGTGGGTGCGCAAGCTCGATACCAGGCGTTGCAGGCGCACGGCGGGCGGCAGGTCCGACACCAGATCGGCCAGCAGCAGAGATTCCATCATGGTGCTAATAACCCGATTATGGTTCCAAAGACCATCTCAACTTGGGGTTAAAAATACCTTACTTTTTATAGGTTGTTGATTTTATTTGATTCAGAGGCATGGCGCGGACCTTGCGAAGTGAGGGTGTCTTCTTCCCCACGAGGCCTTGGCCATGAACCTGATCGAACAATCCCTCGGCGCGCTTGCGCGCAGCATTCCCGGTGCGACCCGGGTGTTCCACGAACACAAGCTCGATTTCTGCTGCGGCGGCAAGCACAGCCTGCAGGACGCCGCGGCCGAGCGGGGCATTGACGCACAGCCCATCGTCGAACGCTTGGGTGTGCTCCTGTCGCAGGCCACACGCGAGGCGCGCGACTGGCGCACCGTACCGGCCGCGGTGCTGATCGAACACATCCTGTTCCGCTTCCACGACCGGCATCGCGAACAGCTGCCGGAACTGACCCGCCTCGCGCGCCGCGTCGAACAGGTACACGGTGATCGCCCCGACTGCCCGACCGGTCTGGCCGACCATCTGACCGCCATGCAGCACGAACTGGAAAGCCATATGCAGAAGGAAGAGCAGGTGCTGTTCCCGATGCTTGCGCGCGGCCAGGCAAGCGCGCTGCAGGGGCCGGTCACGGTGCTGCGCAACGAACACGACCAGCACGGCGAGGCGCTGCAGCGGCTCGAGGCGCTGACCGACGACATCACGCTGCCGCGTGGTGCGTGCAACACCTGGCGCGCGCTCTACACCGGTCTGGCGGCGTTGCGCGAAGACCTGATGGAACACATTCACCTGGAGAACAACATCCTGTTCGAAGGGCTGAACGCGGCACCGGCCGAGTCGGAGGCCGCTCATGGGTGATTACCGCAAGCTGTGGTTCACGCTGATCGGCGTGCTCATCGTCACCTTTTCGCTGCTCGGTTACTACGGTGTCGAGGTGTATCGCAACGCGCCGCCGATTCCGCAGCAGATTGTCAGTGAAGACGGACGCGTGCTGTACACGCATGACGGCATCCTCGACGGCCAGACCGCGTGGCAGTCGGTCGGCGGCATGCAACTGGGCTCGATCTGGGGCCACGGCGCCTACCAGGCGCCGGACTGGACCGCCGACTGGTTGCACCGCGAACTGCTGGCCTGGCTCGACCTCGCCGCGCAGGACGCGCACGGCAAGCCCTACGCCGAACTGGATGCCGATGCGCAGGCGCTGCTGGCAGCACGTCTGAAGCGCGAGTACCGGCGCAACACCTATGACGCGGCGACCGGCGCGGCCACCGTATCCACCTTGCGCGCCCGGGCGATCGAGCGCACCGCCGACTACTACGTCCAGCTGTTCGGCGACGCGCCGGCGCTGCAGGGCTCGCGCGAAAGCTATGCGATGAAGGACAACACGCTGCCCGACCCGCAGCGGCGCGCGCAGCTGGCCGGCTTCTTCTTCTGGACCGCCTGGGTGGCCGCGACCGAGCGGCCGGGTACCAGCGCCACCTACACCAACAACTGGCCGCACGAACCGCTGATCGGCAATGCGCCGACGGCGGAGAACGTGGTGTGGTCCGTCGTCAGCGTGGTGGTCATGATGGCCGGCGTCGGCTTCCTCATCTGGGGCTGGTCCTTCCTGCGCAGGCAGGATGAAAGCGACCCGGCCGCGCCGGCGCAGGACCCGCTTTCGCGCGTCGCGCCGACGCCATCGCAACGTGCGCTCGGCAAGTACCTCGTCCTGGTGGTGGCGCTGTTCGTGTTCCAGGTCATGATGGGTGGCTTCACCGCGCACTACACGGTCGAGGGCCAGACCTTCTACGGTATCGACGTATCGCAGTGGTTCCCGTATTCGCTGGTACGCACCTGGCACATCCAGAGCGCACTGTTCTGGATCGCCACCGGCTTTCTGGCCGCCGGGCTGTTCCTTGCGCCACTGATCCACGGCGGGCGCGACCCGAAGTTCCAGAAGGTCGGTGTGGATGTGCTGTTCTGGGCGCTGGTCGTGGTGGTGGCCGGCTCTTTCGTCGGCAACTACCTGGCCATTGCGCAGATCATGCCGCCGGAACTGAATTTCTGGCTCGGCCACCAGGGCTACGAATACGTCGACCTCGGCCGCCTGTGGCAGATCGGCAAGTTCGTCGGCGTGGCGCTGTGGCTGGTGCTCATGCTGCGCGGCATCGTGCCGGCGCTGCGCACGCCCGGCGGCGACAAGAACCTGCTGGCGCTGCTCACCGCTTCGGTGGTGGCGATCGGCCTGTTCTATGGCGCCGGCTTCTTCTATGGCGAGCGCACCCACCTGACGGTGATGGAGTACTGGCGCTGGTGGGTCGTGCATCTGTGGGTCGAAGGGTTCTTCGAAGTGTTCGCGACCACAGCGCTGGCCTTCATCTTCTCCACGCTCGGTCTCGTTTCTGCCCGCATGGCGACGGCGGCCAGCCTGGCGTCGGCTTCGCTGTTCATGCTGGGCGGCGTGCCCGGCACCTTCCACCACCTCTACTTTGCCGGTACGACAACACCGGTGATGGCGGTCGGTGCCTCGTTCAGCGCGCTCGAAGTGGTGCCGCTGGTCGTGCTCGGTCATGAGGCGTGGGAGAACTGGCGCCTGAAGGATCGCGCAGCGTGGATGGCGAAGCTGAAGTGGCCGCTGATGTGCTTCGTCGCGGTCGCGTTCTGGAACATGCTCGGCGCCGGCGTATTCGGCTTCATGATCAACCCGCCGATCTCGCTGTATTACGTGCAGGGCCTTAACACGACGCCGGTGCATGCCCATGCCGCGCTGTTCGGGGTCTATGGCTTCCTCGCGCTCGGCTTCACGCTGCTGGTGCTGCGCTACCTGCGGCCGCAGCTGGCATTCGGTGAGCGGCTGATGCAGACCGGCTTCTGGGGGCTCAACGCGGGTCTGGTGCTGATGATCGCGACCAGCCTGCTGCCGATCGGCCTGATCCAGTTTCACGCCAGCGTCAGCCAGGGTCTGTGGTACGCACGCAGCGAGGAATTCATGCAGCAGCCGCTGCTGGAAACGCTGCGCTGGGTGCGCACCTTCGGCGACGTGGTGTTCATCGTGGGCGCGCTGGCGGTGGCCTGGCAGGTGGTGTCGGGCGTGTTCGGCCGTAGCGGCCGCACGCCGGAACCGGTCGGCACGCTGGCAGGGGCCCGTCGATGAACTGAGTGCAACCCGTCCGTCCTACTTGCCGCAACGCTTCGGCAAGGTTGGAGCGCCGTGCCGCGAGGCCGGCGCTCCTTTTTTTCTTCGTCGCTATACTGTCGCCGCGCACCCGCGCGTTCCCACAGACGACTCAATAAACAGGAGAGCGGAGCATGGCGAAGTTTCAGTTGAAAAAGGCTGCAAACGGCGAATTCCACTTCACGCTGCTGGGCTCGGATGACCAGTCCCTGCTGCAGAGCGAAATGTACAAGACGCGCGCGTCCGCCGAGAACGGCATCGAATCGGTGAAGAAGAATGCGGCCGACGACGGCCGCTACGACCGCAAGAAGGCCACGAACGGCAAGGATTACTACGTGCTGAAGGCAGGCAACGGCCAGGTGATCGGCCAGAGCAAGATGTTCGACAACGCCGGCGCGATGGAAGCCGCAATCGCCGCAGTGAAGGGCGGCGCTGCCGGCGCCACCGTGGATGATCAGGCCGGATGAGCTGAAGCAGGCGGTGCGTCCTGCCAGCGCGCGGGACGCGCCTTCATCGCGCGCCTGACAACCGTTTCGCATGGCGGATGCAATTTGCGGCAGTCACGTACTCAATGCCCTGCCGCTCAGGCCGCGACGCGCTTCACCTTCGGATCGTCAGCCATGCGCTGCGTCAGTTCGTGCAGCGTCGAACACAGCGCCATGAACGCCTCTTCGGGCAGGCCGGCCTGACAGGCGACTTCGCCCTGGATGCGTGCGACCGCGTGTTCCAGTTCGCGTCCGGCCGGAGTCAGGAAGGACTGAACCACTCGTTCTTCGGTCGGCGAGCGCTGCCGTTCGAGAAAGCCGGCGACTTCAAGGCGCTTCAGCAAAGGCGTGATGGCGGCCGAGTCGAGGTGCAGGCGCTGCGCCAGCTGACTGACCGAACGGCCATCCTCTTCCCACAGCGCGAGCATCACCAGGTATTGCGGGTAGGTCAGTCCGACTGCCTTCAGCCGCACCCGGTACGAGCGGGTGATGCCGTGGGTGGCGGCGTAGAGCGCAAAACAGAGCTGCCGTTCGAGCCTGAGGTTCTGGTATCGGGTCATGGTCCGCTGTTGTCGCTTTGGGGATGCAGTCAGGACTGCCATTTGCTCATCGTGACCGCTTTCGAGCCGGTTGCCAGATTGCTTCCTGCGGCATGGTTGCGGTCGATCCGAATGTGTCAAACGCTCGGGATGCCGTCAAGGACATGCACTGGCTGCGCGCGGTTCAATGAACAGACGACAAGGAGACGGATAGGGTCTGCAAGCGCGACGACTCAGTGCGCCAGATCGTCCGCTCGGCAGGCCACGACCGCGAACAGGTCGCCCAGCGCCGCGAGGCTTGCGGCCTGCAGCGCCGCGGCGCTGACCTCACCGCCTCCTGCGAGCGGCAGATCGCGCGTGGCGGTGGCCGATGCAATCACGGTCGGCGAATAGCCGAGATTGAACGCGCCGCGCGCGGTCGAGTTGATGCACATGTGCGTCATGAAACCCGCCAGCACGAGTTGCTTTATGTCGAGTCGCTTCAGTTCTTCGTCGAGCGAGGTCTGTACAAAGCTGTTCGGGTAGTTCTTGGTGATGACGAGTTCGCCAGCCTGTGGCGCAACGATGTCCGATATCTGGCCGATGGATGCGCTCACATCGTAGGGCGTGCCGGGACCGGCATCGTGCCGGATATGGATGACGGGGCGGCCGAGCGCGCGGGCCAGGTCGAGTGCACGGCGCGCCTCGACAAGCGCTGCCTCGACGCCGGCGAGCTGCATGACGCCCTCGCGATAGGTGTTCTGGCAATCGATCATGATCAGCGCGGCGTGGTGCAACGAGCCCGGTGCATGGCCAAGTCCTGTGAGGTCACGCAGTGTGGTGATCGCGGTCATCGGGAGATTCCTTTCGGGAGACGGTGAGGAGCGGTGCCGGGCAATGCGCTGACCGGACACAAGCCTTACCGGAAACGGATTGCATGATTGCAGATGAAGGTGTGTGAAGGTCCAATGACGACCTTTGCGTAGAGCTTATCAGTGGTCCTCGATTCACCGGATATGAAATCCAATGCCTGACATGCGTATCCAGATCGAACCGGCGTGGCGCTTCCGCAATGCAGAAGGACGCGAGATCGATCCACTGCTGTTCCGCGTGCTGGCCGCCGTGCAGCGCAGCGGCAAGCTCACCGAGGCGGCGCGCGATGTCGGGTTTTCCTACCGTCACTGCTGGAACCTGATCCGGACCTGGTCGGCGTTTTTCGGCACGCCGCTGGTCGAACTGTCGCAAGGCAAGGGCGCTGAGCTGACGCCGCTGGGCGAAAAGCTCACCTGGGCGGCACAGCGCATCCAGGCGCGGCTGACGCCGCAGCTGGAAAACCTGTCGGTCGAGATCGACCGCGAAATCAACGCCGCACTGATGGACACGCACCCGGTGCTGCGCCTGCACGCAAGCCACGGCTATGCCATTGCGCTGATGCCCGAGCTGATACAGCGCGTCGCCGGCGTGCGGCTTGAGCTGCAGTACCTCGGGTCGGTCGACGCGCTTGCGTCAATGTCTCGCGGCAGCTGCGACCTGTGTGGCTTTCACCTGCCGAGCGGCCGGGTCACACCGGAACTCGCGGCACGACTCGGGCGATATCTGAAGCCGCGCGTGCATCGTGTGATCCGGCTGGTCACGCGCACGCAGGGGCTGTTCGTCGCTGCCGGCAACCCGCTGAACATCACTTCGCTGAAGGATCTGATCCGGCCTGACGTGCGCTTCATCAACCGCCAGGCGAGTGCCGGCACTCGCCTGCTGTTCGACCTGCTGCTGGCCGAGCAATCGCTGGATCCGGACCGGATCAGCGGTTACGAAACGGTGGAATTCACGCATGCCGCGGTGGCGGCCCACATCGCGAGCGGCATGGCGGATACGGGCTTCGGCGTCGAAGCGGCCGCCACACAGTTCAGGTTGAATTTTGTGCCGCTTGCGCAGGAGCAGTACTTCCTCGCCTGCCGCGTCGAAACGCTCGAGCTGCCGTCGATGCAGCGCATGCTCGACGCGCTGCGTTCGCCCGACTTCGCCGCAGCGGTCGCCGGTCTGCCCGGCTATGCCCTCAATTCGCCGGGCGACGTGATGACGGTAACCGAAGGATTGCGCTGAGTCGCAATCGGAAACTTCGCACGGTGTTGGTCGACACGACAAACTACCCCCGACGACGCGCGGAGTTGTCTCCCTTCGTGCAAGGAGGTCGAAGTGGAAGACTTTATCGAGCGCTCTCCCCGGTCCAATTGGACCGGGGGCGGCGGCACGGTGATCAGCGGGGTGGCGGAGGATCGCCGGGTTCGGGTGGCGCGGCGCGGCTGTACGTGTGGGCGTTGGGCATCGCTGCGCTCACGCCAACCTACGGTCTGGACCGGGCGGCGGCACGGTGATGAACGGGGCGGTGGATGATCGCGGGGTGGAGGCGCGGCTGGACGGATGGAAGTCGGGCATCGCTGCGCTCACCCCAACCTACGGTCTGGACCGGGCGGCGGCACGTTGATGAACGGAGTGGTGGATGATCGCGGGGTGGGTGTCCGGCATCGCCGTTGGCTCCCCCAATCTACGGGAATCTCGTAGGTTGGGGTGAGCGCAGCGATGCCCAACGCAAACGACGGTACTGCGACCATCTTCATGGCGCGGTACCGTCGCGGGTCGGAAGCTTTGGCGGTGTTCCGTCGCCGGGTCAGCCTCGACGCATGGCGTCGAAGAACTCTCCGTTGCTCTTCGTCGCCTTGATCTTGTCGAGCAGGAATTCGATCGCTTCCAGATCGTCCATGTTGTACAGCAGTTTGCGCAGGATCCAGATCTTCTGCAGGATTTCCGGCTTCAGCAGCAGTTCTTCGCGGCGCGTGCCCGAGCGGTTCACGTTGATCGCCGGATAGACGCGCTTTTCCGCCATGCGCCGGTCAAGATGGATTTCCATGTTGCCGGTGCCCTTGAATTCCTCGTAGATCACGTCGTCCATGCGGCTGCCGGTTTCGATCAGCGCGGTGGCGATGATGGTCAGGCTGCCGCCTTCCTCGACGTTGCGCGCGGCGCCGAAGAAACGCTTCGGCTTCTGCAGCGCATTGGCGTCCACACCACCGGTGAGCACCTTGCCGGACGCCGGTTGCACGGTGTTGTAGGCGCGCGCCAGACGGGTGATCGAGTCGAGCAGGATGATCACGTCCTTCTTGTGCTCGACCAGGCGCTTCGCCTTCTCGATCACCATTTCGGCGACCTGCACATGGCGGGTGGCCGGTTCGTCGAAGGTCGAGGCAACCACTTCGCCCTTCACCGAACGCTGCATTTCGGTCACTTCTTCCGGCCGCTCGTCGATCAGCAGCACGATGAGCATGGCTTCCGGGTGGTTGGCGGTGATGGCGTGCGCAATGTGCTGCATCATCACCGTCTTGCCGGTCTTCGGCGGTGCGACCAGCAGGCCGCGCTGGCCCTTGCCGATCGGCGCGATCATGTCGATCACGCGCGAGGTCGTGTTTTCCTCGCCGCGCATGTCGCGCTCGAGCACCAGCGTCTCGGTCGGGTGCAGCGGCGTCAGGTTCTCGAACAGGATCTTGTGCTTGGTCGCTTCCGGCGGTTCGCTGTTGACGCGATCGACCTTGACCAGCGCGAAGTAGCGTTCGCCGTCCTTCGGTGTCCTGATTTCGCCTTCGATGGTGTCGCCGGTATGCAGATTGAAGCGCCTGATCTGGCTGGGCGAAACGTAAATGTCGTCGGTGCCGGCCAGGTAGCTCGCTTCCGGCGAGCGCAGGAAGCCGAAACCGTCGGGCAGCACTTCAAGCGCGCCGTCACCGAAAATGCTTTCGCCCTTTTTCGCGCGGTTGCGCAGGATGGCGAAGACCAGTTCCTGTTTTCGCAGCCGGTTCGCGCCTTCGATCTCGAAGGACTGGGCCATTTCGAGCAATTGGCTGACGTGAAGTGCTTTCAGTTCGGAAAGATGCATGGTGACGGGGTCTGTGCGACGTGCGGGGTGGGGGGGGCGGAGCCAGGAACCGGCTCCGGCGGGCGGGGTGCGCGCAGCACCCGTCGCCGTGGAAAATTGATTAGAGGTGGCTGTCCAGGAATGCGGTCAGTTGCGACTTCGACAGGGCGCCTACTTTAGTTGCTTCGACATTGCCGTCCTTGAACAGCATCAATGTCGGAATGCCGCGGATGCCGAAGCGTGCCGGGGTGTCCTGATTCTCGTCGATATTCACCTTGGCCACGCGCAGCTTGCCGGCGTAATCACGCGCCACCTCGTCGAGGATGGGGGCAATCATCTTGCACGGACCGCACCATTCGGCCCAGTAGTCGACCAGCACGGGCAGATCGGCTTTGACCACTTCGGCTTCGAAGCTGGCATCGGTGACGTGGTGGATGTGTTCGCTCATCGTTTCCTCGCGGGGCTTGACTTGGGGGGAGACCTGGAATGCCGGATCGTTTCTTGGATATGGGTATATCGGTCGGATATACCGTCGAAAACCGGATGTGGGCTGGACGCTGTTGTGTTAGCCGGGCTGAATGCCTGACGCGCACAGCGCAGGCCGGGAATTCGTGAGCGGGTGTGTGCGGGGGTTGCAGACCACCGCGGCAGACACGGGGCAGATCACTCTGGCAGCGCGCTGACCGCACACCTGCGCGATCGCGTTCGTTACGCTGTTTTCACGCTGTTTCCATGATGCTAATACAAAAAACACCGTGTTGCGCAGACTGATGGATGTACGCCCGACAAAAATTCATGCTGGCATGCCGCCTCTGCACACCGCATGGAACGGCTTTGCCGCGGGCCGCGGTGATAAAATCTATGCCGTTTTCCGGACTGTCATCGTCCCGAGATTCCGATCAAACCATCCCGTGGTTCGCCTGCCGTCGGGCAATGCAACCACCGCACGGAGAAATCATGACTTACGTCGTCACCGAATCCTGTATCAAGTGCAAGTACACCGACTGCGTCGACGTGTGCCCGGTCGACTGCTTTCGCGAAGGCCCGAATTTCCTGGTGATCGACCCCGATGAGTGCATCGACTGCACGCTGTGCGTTGCCGAATGTCCGGCCGAAGCGATTTTCGCCGAAGACGACGTGCCGTCCGACCAGATCCATTTCATCAAGCTGAACGCCGAACTGTCCGCCGAATGGCCTGCCATCATCGAGCGCAAGGAAGCACCGGCCGATGCTGATGAATGGGTCAAGGTGAAGGACAAGCTCGGCATGCTGGAACGCTGAGCGCGTCGCCGCGCGCCTGCCGGCCCAGGTCGCGTCCTCGAGCATGAGCACGGCGGGCTTTGAAACCCTGTGCCTGCCGGCCGACGCCGCACTGTTCGCCCGGCTTGCGCGCCTGCTGATCGATCGCCATGGCGATGCGCTCGCCGATTGTGACCTGCTGCTACCCGTCATGGCGCATGCGCCGGTGCTGCGTGGTGCGCTGCTGGCTGAAGCCGGACACGCGCTGTTCATGCCGCGCATGCTCACGCCGGCTCTGCTGGCTGCGCGCTGGCAGGGCGATGCACCGGTCGATCCCCACCCCCGCCGTCTGCTGCATCTGGTGGCGCAACTGCGCCAGCAGACCTGGCTGGGCGACGTCGATCCGTGGTCGGCCGCGCAGGAACTGCTCGAACTGGCCGACGCGCTGGCCGCATTGCCGGCGCCGCCGGACGAAAATGCCCTGCAGCAGGGTTTCGAACGCGCCCACGGGCTGGCCGACAGCGCTGCATTGTCGCTGGAGGCGCGTCTGGTGCATGCGGTATGGCACAGCGACTGCACCGGAACGCCCGGTCATGCGCGCGCCGTCACGCAGGCCTTGATGCGCGCAGCAGGGGCAGCGCGCCGTCCGCTCATCCATCTTTCCGCACGGGTCGAGCCAGCGCCAGCGTGGCTCGAATTGCACGCTGCGCGCGTGCCGGTGCTGAATGTCCTGGCAACCCGCGCGCTGACCGACACACCGGTGGCCCGCGTGCTTCACGCCGCCTGGCCACCCGTTTCGCCACCCGTGCTGACGCACGCCCCATCCAGAGACGATGCGCTCGAATTGGCTGGCCGCGTGCGCCTCGTCGGTGCGCAGTCGCTCGAACAGGAAGCGCAATGTGCCGCGTCCTGCATTGCCGGCTGGCTGTCTGAAGGCCGCCGCAACATCGCGCTGGTGGCACTCGACCGCGAGGCAGCGCGTCGCACCCGCGCGCTGCTGGAACGCCGGCAGGTGTTGCTGGCCGATGAAACCGGCTGGAAGCTGTCGACCACGCGCGCGGCGGCCACGGTCGATGCCCTGCTGCAATGCTTCGCGTCCGACGGCTATCACCGCGACCTGCTCGATCTGCTGCACTCGCCGCACGTGGCAGGCTCGCTCGACCGCGATGACCACGCACAGGCGATTGCGGCCATCGACGACTGGGTGGTCAGGCGCAACCACGTCGATGGCCTGCACGCCTTGCTCACCGATGCCGGCCGCGAATTTGCCGGCTGTCCGGCGGGCCGGTTGATCGACGCGCTGTCGCGGGCCTTTGCGCTGATGCCCACCCACAACGCACCCGCCAGCTTCCGGGTCGAGCGCCTGCTGGCAGCGCTCGATGCGCTGGGCGCACGCGCTGCACTGGCGCAGGACGCAGCCGGCGCGCAGGTGGTCAATCTGCTGGAGCAACTGCGTGCCGACAGCAGCGGCGTGGCACTCGACCTGTCCTTCGCGGACTGGCGCAAGTGGCTCAACAGCGAGTTCGAGCAGGCGTTGTTCCGCGACAGCGCCATCGACAGCCCGGTGGTACTGACCCCGCTGGCGGCGACCCGGCTCCGTCGTTTCGACGCCGTGTACGTAATCGGTGCCGACAGCCGGCACCTCGCGCCGGTGCGCCTGCGCGGCGTGCTCGGCCACGAGGGCCTTCGGCGCGAACTTGGACTGCCTGATTCGCAGGTCGCCGCCGGGCAGCTGCGCGACGATCTCGCCGGTCTGATCGCCTGCAGCGACCAGACCGTATTCAGCTGGCAGACACAACGCAACGGTGAAGCGAACCTGCCCGGCGTGGATCTGCAGCGCCTCGATCTGGTATTGCAGCGCGCCGGCCTGCCGTCGGCCATTTGCAGCGCGCCGTCGCTGGCCGATCCGCCGCCGCTTCCGGAACTGGTGGTCTCCAGTGCGCCGGTGCTCGATCCGGCGCGCGTGCCGTCGCGGCTGACGGCAAGCGGTCTGGCCGACCTGATGGCCTGTCCCTATCGCTACTACGCGCGCCACGTACTCGGCCTCGGCGCTGGCGACGAAGTCGAGGACGCCATGGGCAAGGGCAGCGTCGGCGAGCTGGTGCATCGCGTGCTGCACGACTTTCACGTCGCTCACCCCCGGCTGGCCGACGCTGCGCCACCTGCACTGGCCGACGCCTTGCGCGCGCAGATCGCGGCTGCCTTCGACGGCGCCATTGCGCGCAATTTTCAGGAACATGCGTGGGCGGATCGCCTGCACGATCGCGCCGACGCCTACATCGCGTGGGCCGTGCAGCGCGAGTCCGACGGCTGGCTGTTCGACAGCGGTGAGGCCAGGCGCGCGCATGTGCTCGAATTGCCGGATGGGGCTGCGCTGTCGCTCGAAGGCCGCATCGACCGCATCGACCGCAATGCAGAGGGCGATGTCGCGCTGCTCGACTACAAGCTGCGCAGCGCCGAACGCGTCCGCAAGACCCTGCAGGCCGATGACGTGCAACTGGCGTTCTACACCGTGCTTGAAGGCGGCGCAGTGAGCGAGGCGGCCTATCTGGCGCTGGAAGAGGATGTGCCGGTCGCGTTCATCCAGGACGATCCGCCAGCGGCCGCGCAGGCGCTGCTGTCGCTGGTGTCCGAACTGTTCCCGGCGCTGCGCAACGGCGCCAGCCTGCCGGCCCACGGCGACGAAGCGGCCTGCCTGCATTGCGACATGCGCGGCCTGTGCCGCAAGGACTGGCTGGCATGAGCCGCGAAGATGATCTGCGCGCCCTCGACCCGGCCCGCAGCGTCGTGGTCGAGGCGTGCGCCGGCAGCGGCAAGACCTGGACGCTGGTGTCGCGACTGATCCGCCTGCTGCTGGCCGGTGCGCAGCCGGGTGACATTCTCGCCATCACCTATACGCGCAAGGCGGCGCGCGAAATCGAGGAGCGCCTGCAGCACTGGCTGGCGGAACTGGCCGTGGCCGACGATCAGCGGGTGAGCGCCTTCCTGGCCGAACGCGGCCTGAACGCGCAGCGCGATCCGGCGCTGATCGCGCGCGCGCGGGCGCTGTTCGAGCAGGTTGCCGACGCGCGGCCCGGACTGACGGTGAACACCTTCCACGGCTGGTTTTCGTCACTGCTGGGCGCCGCACCGCTGAACAGCGGTTTGCGTGGCCTGCAGCTGTCGGAGCGCACGGCACAGTTGCGCGATCAGGCCTGGGCTGCGCTGATGCGCCGCGCCGGGCGGGCGCCGGACAGCGAGCTGTCGCTGGCGCTGCGCAGCCTGCTCGGCCGGTGCGGGGTGGCGGGCACCAGGGCGCTGGCGGGCGCACTGGTCGATCGCCGCGCCGAATGGGAAGCCTGGCTCGCGGCGCAGGGCGGCCTGGCCGGCGCTGTGGACCACCTGCGGCAGTTTTTCGGAGCCGACGCCGAAGCACCGGTCGACGTGCTGGCCGGCGACGAACTGCTGCGCCGTCGCGCCCTCGATCTCGCGCGTCTGCTCGGTCAGGGCACGGAGGCGCAGCAGCGCAAGGCGACGGCGATCGAACAGGCGTGTGTGCAGGTCGAAGCGCAGTTGTTTTTCGCCGGCCTGCGCGCCCAGCTGCTCAAACAGGATGGCGAGCCGGCGAGCTTCAAGCCGGGCAAGGCGCTCGAAAAGGTCGGTGTTGCCGACGCCGTGCTCGCGCTGAACGAGCAGGTTGCGGCGCGTCTGGTGCACTGCCTGAACGCGCAGTCCGACCTGGCCGCGTGGGCGCTCAACGAACAGGGCCTGCAGGTCGCCGCGGCGTTGCTCGAGGCCTACGACCGCATCAAGCAGAACGCCGGCGTGCTCGACTTCGGCGATCTCGAATGGCATGCCGCACGGTTGTTGTCGGATGCCCAGACCGGACCCTTCGTGCAGGCGCGTCTGGACGCGCGCTACCGCCACCTGCTGCTGGATGAATTCCAGGACAC
Organism: Methyloversatilis sp. RAC08; assembly: GCF_001713355.1. Classification (NCBI taxonomy): domain Bacteria; kingdom Pseudomonadati; phylum Pseudomonadota; class Betaproteobacteria; order Nitrosomonadales; family Sterolibacteriaceae; genus Methyloversatilis; species Methyloversatilis sp. RAC08. The sequence continues at coordinate 2,823,631 of NZ_CP016448.1, forward strand.
CAATCCGCTGCAGTGGCAGGTGCTGATGCACTGGCTCGACGCCTACGCACCGGGTCAGGTGCAGCCGGTGGTGTTCGTGGTCGGCGATCCCAAGCAGTCGATCTACCGCTTCCGGCGCGCCGACCCGCGCATCTTCACGCATGCGGCCAGGGTGTTCGAACAGCGCTTCGGCGCCATCCTGCTGCAGCGCAATGAAACCCGGCGCAGCAGCCCGGCGGTGGTGAGTGTGGTCAACGCCGTGTTCGGCGACATGGACGTGTTCGAGGGCTTTGCGCCGCACAGCACGACCCGGACCGATCTGCCGGGCCGGGTCGAAGTGCTGCCGGCTTTCGGGCATGAAGCCGATGCCAAAGCGGAAGCCGACGCACAGGCTGCGGCGACCGGCCTGCGCAATCCGCTGCGCCAGCCACGGATGGCCATCGAGGACAGCCGTCGCAGGCGCGAGGCGGATGCGCTGTGCGCGCGACTCAAGGGCATGGTCGGGCGTCTCGCGGTGCGCGATGCGCACACCGGTGACACGCGCGCCGCGCGCTACGGCGACATGATGATCCTGCTGCGCCGGCGCACCGGGCTGGCGGTGTACGAGGCGGCACTGCGCGCCCATGGCATTCCCTACTTCGGTGCCAGCCGCGGCCGCCTGCTCGATACGCTCGAAGCGTCCGATCTGCTCGCGCTGCTGCGCTTTCTCGCCGCGCCGGCCGATGCACTGTCGCTCGCTCATGTGCTGCGCAGTCCGCTGTTCGCGTTCGACGACGCGCAATTGCTCGACCTGACCCGCGATGGCGCCGCACGGTTCTGGCCGATGCTGCGCGCCCGACGCGCCGGCAGCGATCAGGCCTATGCGCGCGCGGCCGCGCTGCTGGAGGGCTGGCTCGACGCGGCGACCCGCCTGCCGGTGCATGATCTGCTGGACCGGGTATTCGACCAGGGCGCGCTGATGCCGCGTTACGCCGCCAGCGTCGACGCGATGGCCTGGCCCGGCGTGCGCGCCAATCTCGAAGCCTTCATCGAACTGGCGCTCAAGGTGGACAGCGGCCGCTACCCCAGCCTGCCGCGCTTCATCGACGAGCTGACACGCCTGCGCAACGAAGACGACGAAGCGCCGGACGAAGGCCTCATCCTCGGTGAAGACCCTTCGCGCGGCAGGGTGCGCGTCCTCACCATCCACGCGGCCAAGGGGCTGGAAGCGCCGATCGTCTGGCTGGCGGACGCAGTGGCGCGGGGGCGCACCGACAGCGGCGCGCGCGTGCTGCTGGCGTGGCCCCCCGGCGATGCAGCGCCCGGGCATCTTTCACTGCTGCAGAACAAGGGCAATCAGGGCCATGCCCGAGCCGCCTTCATCGACGCCGAAGCTCGCGCTGCGGCGCGCGAAGACGCGAACCTGCTGTACGTCGCGCTCACGCGCGCCCGACAAGTGCTGTATGTCAGTGGTGTCAGCCCTTCCAAGGGCAGCAGCGCGGGCAGCTGGCTTGACCGGGTCACCGCTTCGCTGGGCGGCTGCGTCGATGCAGTCCCCACGGACGGCGGTGGCATGCGGCTCGAACATGGCGTACTTGCCGACTGCGTGGACGACGCACCCGACGACCCGGTCGTCCCGGTTGTGATGGCCGATGCGCCCATGCTGCCCGCCATCGGCGAACGACGGCCGCTGGTCGCGCTCGATCCGGTCCAGCTGTGGGGCGTGGGACTGCACAGCTGGCTGGAGGCACTGGCGGGCGGCGAACCGCCGCCCGCGCGGCCAGCTGGTCTCGATGCCGCGCAATGGCGCGATCTGGAAGCGATCGCGCGCCGCCTCGTGGCAAGTGACTCGCTGCAGCGCTTTTTCGATCCGGCGCAGCACCGCTGGTCGGCCAACGAACTCGAATTCGTGCTGCCGGACGGCCAACCGGGCCGGATCGACCGTCTGGTCGAATTCGATGACGACATCTGGATACTCGATTACAAGAGCGGACAGGGTGACCGTTTTGCCGAAACCTACACTGCGCAGCTTGCCGGCTATGCCGAGGCCGTGGCAGCAATCCGGCCCGGCAAGGCGGTGCATGCTGCGCTGATCCGGCCGGATGGCGCGCTCGACGTGCGCTTCTGAGCGCCGTCCGAAACTTTGCGCCGCTGGCGGTTTTGACTACCATCTGCGATATTCAACCGAGGTGTGCGTTTCACGCATGCGCAGCAAGAAGGGGTGGCCGTCATGCAAGTACATGAAATCCTGCGCATCAAGGGAACGGTGCTGTACACCGTCGTCCCGTCGCAGTCGCTGGATAACGCAGTCGCCACGATGGCCGATCTGGATGTCGGTTCGCTGGTTGTCATGGAACACGGTCTGATGGTCGGCATGCTGAGCTTTCGCGAAGTGTTGCGCGCCTTGCGAACGGCCGGTGGCGGCTGGCAGACGCTCACGGTCGCCGACGTGATGCAGCGTGATCCTGCAACCGCCCACCCGGACATGGAAGTGGACGAATTGCGTCGCCTCATGCTCGAGCGGCACTGCCGCTACCTGCCGATCATGGAAGGCGACACGCTGATGGGTGTGCTGTCCTTTCACGATGTGGCGCGCGCCATGCTGGAAGAGCAGAGTTTCGAAAACCGCATGCTGAAGAGCTATATCCGCGACTGGCCGATGGACGACGCGTCGGGCTAGGCCACACGACGGCCGGCCGGCCGCCGAGCGCGCGCAGACGCAGGGTGGTGCCGGTCGAACACGGGGGAGGGCTATGGACAAGGTCTGGCTGAAAAGCTTTCCGGCCGGCGTGCCGGCCGAAATCGATCCATCGGAGTTCAGGTCGATCGGCGATGTGTTCGAGCGCAGCTGCCGCGAATTCGCCGATCGTGACGCCTATGTCTGCATGGGCAAGGCGATCAGTTTCACCGAAACCGAAAGGCTGAGTGCCGCTTTCGCCGCCTACCTGCAGTCGGTGCTTGGTCTTGCGCCCGGTTCGCGGGTGGCGCTGATGATGCCCAATGTGCTGCAGTACCCGGTGGCCATGTTCGGCGCGCTGCGCGCCGGCTATACGGTGGTGAACTGCAATCCGCTGTACACCCCGCGCGAACTGGAACACCAGCTGGTCGACAGCGGCGCCGAAGTCATCGTCGTACTGGAGAATTTCGCCTCGACGCTGCAGCAGGTGCTGGCCCGCACGCCTGTGCGCCACGTCGTGGTGACCGCGCTGGGCGACATGCTGCCGGCGCCCAAGGGCTGGCTGGTGAATTTCGTCGTGCGCCACGTGAAGAAGATGGTGCCGCTGTTCGAACTTCCGGATGCGGTTCGCTTCAACGACGCGCTCAAACTCGGTCGCGGCCATGCGCTCAATCCGGTCAATGTGGTGCATGAAGACATCGCCTTCCTGCAATACACCGGTGGCACGACGGGCGTCGCCAAGGGCGCGATGCTCACGCATCGCAATATCGTCGCCAACATGTTGCAGGCCGATGCGTGGATCAAGCCCTTTCTGACCGGGCAGCAGATCGTCATCACTGCGCTGCCGCTCTATCACATCTTCGCGCTGACCGCGAATTGCCTGGTATTCCTGAAGCTTGGCGCAAGGAATGTGCTGATCACCAATCCGCGCGACATTCCGGGTTTCGTCAAGGAATTGTCGAAGCACCGTTTCACGGCGATCACGGGCGTCAATACGCTGTTCAATGCGCTGCTCAACAACGCAGACTTCGCCCGGGTCGATTTTTCGGCGCTCAGGGTGTCGCTGGGTGGTGGCATGGCCGTCCAGCGGGCGGTTGCCGAACGCTGGAAGAAGGTGACCGGACGGCCCCTGATCGAAGCCTATGGATTGACCGAAACATCGCCTGCCGTGTGCATCAACCCGCCCGACCAGGCGGAATTCAGCGGCGCCATCGGCCTGCCTGTTCCGTCGACCGAAATCTCGATCAGGAATGACGAGGGTGTCGAATTGCCGATGGGCGAGGCGGGTGAATTGTGCGTGCGCGGCCCGCAAGTGATGAAGGGTTATTACCGGCGGCCGGAAGAAACCGCAAAAGTGATGACGCCGGATGGATATCTGCGGACCGGCGATGTGGCGATAGTGGATGAAACCGGGTTCGTGAAAATTGTCGATCGCAAGAAAGACATGATTCTGGTGTCCGGATTCAATGTTTATCCGAACGAGGTGGAAGAAGTCATCGTCGATTGCGAGGGCGTGCTTGAATGCTGCGTGATCGGGGTCGCGGACGAGCATTCGGGCGAGGTGGTCAAGGCATACGTCGTGCGCAAGGACATGACGCTCACGACGGAACAGATCATCGTGCATTGCCGGACGCAATTGACTGCGTACAAGATTCCCCGTCAGGTGGAATTTCGCGACGAACTGCCGAAAACGAATGTCGGAAAGATATTGCGCCGAGCGCTCAAGGAAGAGACGCAGAAGACGCGTCCCTGAACGAGCTGGCACCAGTGAATGAAAAAGGCACCATCAGGTGCCTTTTTCATTTGTCGTGCATGCAACCGATCAACCGTTCAATTCACGCGTGCGGCGTTCAACTGGTCGGCCGTCATGCTGGCAAGCCAGCCCGGCTTGCGGCCGGCCGCGCCGACTTCCTTGATTTCACCGTTTTCCGGATTGCGGTACTTGCCCGGAGCAATTTTTACCTTGGCGCCGGTAGTCGGGCGTGCGGCACGTTTCGCCGAAGAACCGGACAAACCGACGTCGGCGGCTGACAGATTGTATTTCTTGATCTTTGCCTTGACGTCGGCAATAACCGATTCGAGTTCAGCCCGACGCACCACCTCGGCCTGCTGTTGAAGATCCGAGATTCTTGCCATCAATTCGTCGTAACTTTGACCGGACATCGATACTTCTCCATTGAGTAATGAAATTGGATGATAGACCGATTCGACAATCAAGGTAAATCGATTCAGCGAATTTCAATCCCGGAGACGAATGGAATCGTGATTCTGGCGCGGAATGCAGCAGAGAAGTCCGGCATCGCACCGTGTGTCCGGACCTGAAGGTTCGTGGGCTCACGGATGACTCCGGTTGCGCCATGGCCGGCGATCTGCGCCGGTTTGTTGCACTGCAGCCAAAGCGGTGGCGCTTGACGTGGGTCAAGATCGTCGCGAGCCCCTGCACATACCCTTCGTTCCGGATCATGCGGGCTCGTGCGGGCTGACGGGCGCGAAGCGGAATTTCAATGTGGAGTAGTCAAAAATGAAAACAGCGGCAACGGGCGGGGTCGGCGAGACCTACGACTACCGGGTGGTGAGGCAATTCTCGCTGATGACCGTGGTCTGGGGCATCGTGGGCATGCTGGTCGGCGTGATCATCGCCGCCCAGCTGGTATGGCCTGAACTGAACTTCGGCGAGTGGTTCCACTTCGGGCGCCTGCGGCCCCTGCACACGAACGCGGTGATTTTCGCCTTCGGCGGCTGTGCGCTGATGGCGACTTCGTTCTTCGTCGTGCAACGCACCTGCCACACCAGGCTGTTTGCGCCCTGGCTGGCCGGTTTCGTGTTCTGGGGCTGGCAGACGGTCATCGTGCTGGCGGCCATCACCTTGCCGCTCGGCTACACGCAGGGCAAGGAATACGCCGAGCTCGAATGGCCCATCGACATCCTGATCACGCTGGTCTGGGTGTCCTACGCGATCGTGTTCTTCGGCACCATCGTGAAGCGCAAGACACCGCACATCTATGTCGCGAACTGGTTCTACGGCGCCTTCATCCTCGCGGTGGCGATGCTGCATCTGGTTAACAGCGCAGCCATCCCGGCCGGTTTCTGGAAATCCTACTCAGCCTATGCCGGCGTGCAGGACGCGATGATCCAGTGGTGGTACGGTCACAATGCGGTCGGCTTCTTCCTGACCGCCGGCTTCCTCGGCATGATGTATTACTTCGTGCCCAAGCAGGCCGAGCGCCCGGTGTATTCCTACCGCCTGTCGGTGGTGCACTTCTGGGCGCTGATCTTCACCTACATGTGGGCGGGCCCGCACCACCTGCACTACACCGCGTTGCCCGACTGGACGCAGTCGCTCGGCATGGTGTTCTCGCTCATCCTGCTGGCGCCGAGCTGGGGCGGCATGATCAACGGCATCATGACGCTGTCGGGGGCCTGGCACAAACTGCGCACCGATCCGATCCTGAAGTTCCTGATCACTTCGCTGTCCTTCTACGGCATGTCGACCTTCGAAGGTCCGATGATGTCGATCAAGACGGTCAATGCGCTGTCGCACTACACGGACTGGACCATCGGCCACGTGCATTCGGGCGCTCTGGGCTGGGTGGCGATGATTTCCATCGGCTCGATCTACTACCTGATTCCGCGCCTGTTCGGCCAGGAAAAGATGTATTCGGTGCCGGCCATCAGCATCCACTTCTGGATGTCGACCCTGGGCGTGGTTCTCTACATCGCCGCAATGTGGATCGCCGGTGTCATGCAGGGCCTGATGTGGCGCGCCATCAACGACGACGGCACGCTGACCTACACCTTCGTCGAAAGCGTCAAGGCGACCTATCCGTTCTGGTTCATCCGCTTCCTTGGCGGCGCACTGTTCCTCGCGGGCATGTTCGTCATGGCGTGGAACGTGTGGAAAACCATCGCCGGCCAGAAGGCCTACAACGCCCCCGTCATAGCGCCTGCTGCCGCGCACGCCTGATTACCGGAGAATCATCATGGCTGCATCCAAACACGAACTGATTGAACGCAACGTTGGCCTGATGGCGATACTCACCGTGCTGGTGATCGCCGTCGGCGGCCTGGTCGAAATCGTGCCGCTGTTTTTCCAGCACTCGACGACCGAACCGGTCGAGGGCGTCAAGCCCTACGAGCCGCTGCAGCTGGCCGGCCGCGACATCTACGTGCGGGAAGGTTGCTACAACTGCCACTCGCAGATGATCCGCCCGTTCCGCGCCGAGACCGAACGCTATGGCCACTATTCGGTGGCCGGCGAATTCGTCTATGACCGCCCGTTCCAGTGGGGTTCCAAGCGCACCGGCCCGGATCTGGCACGCGTCGGCGGCCGCTACTCGGACGAGTGGCATCGCGTGCACCTGATCAACCCGCGTGACGTGGTGCCGGAGTCGAACATGCCGGCCTTCGCCTTCCTGGAGCGCCCGGTCAAGGCATCGACCATCGAGCAGCACATGCGCGCACTCGCCCGCGTCGGTGTGCCTTACTCCGAGGAACAGATGGCGGGTGCAGCCGAATCGCTGAAGGGCAAGACCGAAATGGAGGCGCTTATCGCCTACCTGCAGGGTCTGGGTACCGCGATCAAGCGCGTCAACTGAAGGATTCCATCATGGACTACGACATCAATACCCTGCGGGCGGCCGTGACGGTTGCCGGATTCGCCTGCTTCATCGTCATCGTCATCATGGCCTGGCGGCCGGGCGCACAGCGTGCCCATCACGAGGCGGCAATGCTGCCCTTCGCTGACGACGATCGCGTGCACCTCGATAGCGGAGAAACAAAGTGAGCGACTTCATCAGCGATTTCTGGAACGTCTATGTGGTGGTGCTCGTCATCGCCAGCCTGGTGTTCTGTGCCTTCATCATCCTGTCCAACCGCGGTGCGCGACCGACCGGTACGGTCGAACTGCACGGCCACCAGTGGGACGAAACGCTGGCCGAGTGGAACAACCCGCTGCCGCGCTGGTGGGTGTGGCTGTTCTGGATCACCATCGTCTTTGCCATCGTCTATCTGATCGCCTATCCGGGCCTGGGCCGTTTCGGCGGCAAGCTGGAGTGGACCTCGGTCAACGCCTACGAGCGCGAAGTGAGCGTGGCCGACGCGAAGGTTGCGCCGCTGTTCGAGCGCTATTCGAAAATGGACGCGATGCAGGTGGCGGCCGATCCGGAGGCGCGCGCCATGGGCGAACGCCTGTACCTGAACAACTGTGCGCAGTGCCACGGTACCGACGCGCGCGGCTCGCGCGGCTTCCCGAATCTGGTCGACAGCGACTGGCTTTACGGCGGCGATCCGGAAGCCATCAAGGCGACGCTGGTCCATGGCCGCAACGCGATGATGCCGGCTTTCTCCGCCGTGCTCGACTCGGAGGCGCAGCGTGACGTGGTGCATTACGTGCGCTCGCTGTCGGGCCTGACTGCCGACAACCTGCGCGTGCAGCGCGGCAAACCGGTGTTCGCCACCAACTGTGCGGCCTGCCATGGCGCTGAAGGGCGTGGCAATCAGGCGATGGGTGCGCCCAACCTGACCGACGGTGTGTGGCTGTACGGCAGCACCGAAGCGATCGTCGCGCAGAGCGTCGCACGAGGGCGCAACGGTCACATGCCGGCGCACGGTGAATTGCTCGGCGAGCACAAGATCCATCTGCTGACCGCCTATGTGTGGGGCTTGTCGAACAACACCGCCAAGGCCGCGACTGCCGACAGCAGTAGCAGTACGACTCAGTGATGGAACCGAGACCTGCTTCCGCGGGCCAGCCGGCACGGGTGATTCCGATCACCGAAGTGCCGGCTGACGAATCCGATCTGTATGCGGCGCGCAAGAAGATTCAGCCGCGCAGCATCAAGGGGCGCTTCAATTCGCTGCGCTGGGCCATGGTGTGGATCACCCAGCTGGTGTTCTACGGCCTGCCCTGGCTGCCCTGGAACGGTCGCCAGGCGGTGCTGTTCGATCTTGTGGAACGCAAGTTCTACATTTTCGGGCTGGTGCTGTGGCCGCAGGACGTGGTGTACCTGACGCTGCTGCTGATCATCAGCGCGCTCGGGCTGTTCCTGGTCACCGCCGTGGCAGGTCGTGTCTGGTGCGGCTATGCCTGTCCGCAGTCGGTCTATACCGAAATCTTCATGTGGATAGAGCGTCACGTCGAAGGCGATCGGTCGGCGCGTATGAAGCTGGACGCCGCATCGATGAGTCTGTCGAAGTTCGGCCGTCGATTCGCCAAGCACGGTATCTGGGCCGCGCTGGCGCTGTGGACCGGCTTCACCTTCGTCGGCTTCTTCTCGCCGATCCAGGAACTGGCGGCCGAAGTCGGCAGTTTCGGACTGGGCCCGTGGGAAGGCTTCTGGATGCTGTTCTACGCCGCCTTCACCTATCTGTTCGCCGGTCACATGCGCGAACAGGTATGCAAGTACATGTGTCCGTACGCGCGCTTCCAGGGCGTCATGTTCGACCCCGACACGCTGATCGTCAGCTATGACGCGAACCGCGGCGAGCCGCGCGGCAACAAGAAGAAGGCGAAGGAAGGTCAGCCGGTCGGCGACTGCGTCGACTGCGACTGGTGCGTGCAGGTCTGTCCGACCGGCATCGACATCCGCAACGGCCTGCAGTACGAATGCATCGGCTGCGCGCTGTGCATCGACGCCTGCGATCAGGTGATGGACAAGGTCGGACGGCCGCGCGGGCTCATCGCCTATTCGACCGAACGCGCCCAGCTTGCCGGCAAGCCGGCGCATGAAGGCTGGCGCGAAGTGCTTGCGCACATTCTCCGTCCTCGGGTCATCCTGTATACGAGCCTGTTGCTGTTCATCGTGTCCGGCTTCGCGTGGGCGCTGCTGACCCGCACACCGGTCAAGATGAACGTGATGCGCGACCGTGCCTCGCTGGCGCGCGAGGTCGAAGGCGGCAAGATCGAGAATGTGTACCAGTTACGGGTGATGAACACGTCTGAATCGGCGCGTCGCTTCGTGCTTGAGGTCGAAGGCCTGCCGGGCGCCGCCATACCCGGACTGCGCGAAATCGAAGTCGAAGCAGCCGGATCGCGCGATGTGGGCGTGCGCGTGCAGGTCGATGCCGAGTCGTTGGCGCCGGGTTCGCATACCGTGTATTTCAATCTGCAGGCGGTCGATGCACCCGATGTCCGGGTGCACGAAAAGTCGTCCTTCCTGCAACCGAGGTGACCATGTCAGACAATTCGACACTGCAGCTGCCCTGGTATCGCCACCGCTGGCCCTGGCTGCTGATGCTCGGGCCGGTCACCGTCATCGTGGCCGGCGTCATCACGACCTGGCTTGCCGCCACCGGCAATACCGCGCTGGTCGCGGATGACTATTACAAGCAGGGCCTGACGATCAACCGCACGCTGGAACGCGAACGGCGCGCCGACGAACTCGGCGTCAAGGTGGCGATCACCGCACTGCCGCAGGGTGAGGGCAGCGGTGACGGCACGATGAGGCTCGACGTCCGGTTGTCGATGACCGATCCGGCGAAGCTGCCCGGTCGCTTGCGGATCTTTCTCGCGCACCCCACGCGCAGCGAGCTTGATCGCGAACTGCTGCTCGATGGCGTTGGTGGTCTGTACTCGGGTGTGGTGCAGGATCTTGCACCGACCCACTGGAAGCTGGTGATCGAAGACGATGTGCGCGACTGGCGGCGTCAGGATTCGCTGCTGCTCGACGCGGGGAAGAACCGTGGCTGAAGCGTTCAACGACGAAGATCCGCACGATACCCACCGCACGCCGGGGGGCGCAGCGCGATTGTTCGCGCTCGTGTCCTGGCCCTCTTTTCTGGTCGCTGCAGTCGCCGAACTGGTGTTCTTCAGCGTCATCAATCCGCAGGAGCTTTACCTGCTCGGCGAGCCGGTCGGCTTTTCGCCGGTCGCGACCTATTCGATCGGGTTCTTCGGCTTCTGGGCAGTCACCGGCGCATCCAGCCTGATGACGGCCTGGCTGGCTGAAAAGCTGCCGGCACGCTGATCGCGTGCCGTACAGGGTGGCGGGCGTCGCCGTCCGCCACTGCTGCGCTCAGCGGTAGACCAGTACCGGTATCTTCGAATTCGACAGCACCTTCTGCGTGACGCTGCCCAGCAGCAGGCTGGCCAGCCCGCGCCGGCTGTGCGAACCCATGAAGATCACGTCGGCCTTGCGCGACAGACCGATCTCGATGATCGCCTTGTGCGGCTCGTCCTGCGTCACCGCAATGCTGTCGACGGCGACACCGGCCGCTTCCGCCTCGGCACGTGCCGCCTGCAGGATGCGGTCGGCGTGCGTGCGCATCGCGTCCGTGAAGTCGTTCGGCGCGATCGGATCGATGCTCTCCTCGTCCGCCTCGCTGTGCAGCAGCGATACCGGGTAATCCTTCATCACGTACAGGAAGGTGACGTGGCCCGACACATCTCTGGCAAAGCAGATGGCGTGCGTCACCGTAGCCTTTGAAAGGTCTGATCCATCGACCGGCACGAGTATGTGGCGAAACATCCTGTATGACTCCTCTGTATTGATTGACCGGCTGCCGCGTCGGCATCCGGCCGGTTCGAACACACGGCCTCTGCGGGTCGTTGCGTTCCGTCGCACGCGCTGATCAGGTGCCGCGGAACGCGGCACCACAAAGAAAAAGCCGGACGTGCAATCAAGCACCTCCGGCTTTCGCCCACACGGGAGGTGCGTCAGACCGCGTAGGTCTTCAGGCGCCTCGAAAAGTCCTGCAGCTGCTTGATGCCGCTGGACTCTGCGCGAGCACACCAATCCTGCAACTGCTTCAAGAGCTGTTCGCTCGACGCGGTGGAACGCGCCCACAGTGCAATCAGTTCATGGCGCATCGTGTGCACCGTTTCCAGTCGGCTGCTGTGTGCCAGAACGGATGCCATTTCGGCATCGTCGCTCGCCGGCTGCGCGTTTTCACCGCGACTGAGCCAGCGCTTGAAGCGCTGATAGCGGTCGCCATCGGCCAGCGCAACATGCGACGTCCGCAGCTTTTCAACCTCTTCGGCGTAGATCGAGCGCAGCGATTTCATGTAGCGGGTCATCACGTCGTAACGATGCGTGATGATCGCTTCGAGCGTCTGGGTATCCACCACGTCGCGAGCCTGGAAACGCGGCTGCGGAATGGTTTTCTTGGCCTTGGCCAGACCCATGATCTCGAGAATGCGGATGTACATCCAGCCGATGTCGAACTCGTACCACTTCGACGACAGCTTGGCCGACGTGGCGAAGGCGTGGTGATTGTTGTGCAGTTCCTCGCCGCCGATCAGGATGCCCCACGGCGAAATGTTGGTCGCGGCGTCCGTGCAGTCGTAATTGCGATAGCCCCAGTAGTGGCCGAGACCGTTCACGACGCCGGCCGCCCAGATCGGGATCCAGGCCATCTGCACGGCCCAGATCGTCAGGCCGAGCGGGCCGAACAGGATCACGTTGGTGATCAGCATCAGGCGGATGCCCAGCCCGGAGTGGCGGGTGTACAGGTTGCGCTCGATCCAGTCGTCCGGTGTGCCCTGGCCGTAGCGCGCCATGGTTTCCTTGTTCTTCGCTTCGAGGCGGTATAGTTCTGCGCCTTCGGTCAGCACCTTCTTGATGCCCAGAACCACCGGGCTGTGCGGATCTTCGGGCGTTTCGCACTTGGCGTGGTGCTTGCGGTGAATGGCCGCCCACTCCTTGGTCACCATGCCGGTCGTCATCCACAGCCAGAAACGGAAGATGTGGCTGGGCAGCGGGTGCATTTCGAGCGCACGGTGCGCCTGGTGGCGGTGCAGGTAGATCGTGACGCCTGCGATCGTGAGGTGGGTAAACGCCAGCGCTACAACGATGTAACCCCACCAGGGCAGATCAATCAAACCATTTAACATTCAGGTCTTTCTCGGTAAAGCAAAGGTCAAGCCTTGGATTCTACGCGAGCCGGGCCCGCGGTCAATTTGCGCCGCGTCAAGTGTTTGCGACATCGCCCGGCGGGGTCGAAACGTTTCGGTCGCGGATAATCCTTAGTTCGCGTTGCGGGAACGGTATTTCAATACCCGCGGCACGGAAACGTTCGAGTATTTCGAGCTGGATGGCCGAGCGCAGTCCGAGCGCCCCCCCTTCCGGGTCGGCGATCCAGATGCCCAGCTCGAGGTTGATGCCCGAGTCGCCGAAGGAGTGGAGAAAGGCCGCCGGAGCGGGCGATTTCAACACCCGCTCCTGGGTCAGTGCGGCGTCCTGCAGGATGGCCAGTGCAGCCGGTACGTCGTCGCTGTAACTGACCTGCACCGCGATGGCGATGCGCACCTGCCGGTCCGACAGGCCTTCGTTCTGCACCACCGAGCTGATCAGCAGTTCGTTCGGGATGATGGATTCGACCCCCGACAGGCTGCGCACAACCGTATAGCGCGTGGTGATCTGGGTGACCTGGCCCCGGTCGGTGCCGACCGAAATCAGGTCGCCGATGCGGATCGAGCGGTCGAGCAGCAGGATGAACCCCGATACATAGTTGGCCATGATCTTCTGCAGACCGAAGCCCAGCCCCACGCCCAGCGCGCCACCGAACACCGACAGCGCGGTCAGGTCGATGCCGACCAGCGGCAGCGTGATGATCAGCCCGAGCAGTACCAGTGCAACCTTTGCCACCCGTGCCAGCACGATGCGCAGATTGCTGTCGATCGGCGCCCGCATCAGCTTGCGCTCGACCGATCCCGACAGCCAGATCGACGCGATCAGCGTCATCAGCACCCAGGCACCGCCCTGCAGCAGCGTCCACATCGTCAGCTTCTGCTTGCCCAGCGTGATCTGCTGGCTGTCCAGCCAGTCGATGACTTCGGGCAGGATGTCCAGCGCGTGCATCGCCCAGGCGGTCCAGATGGCCAGAACGATCAACACCTCGAAGGTGCTCAGCCAGCCGGCCGGTGCAAAGACCTGGCGCAGCGCATACACGATGAGCCGGATGACCCCCATCGCCACCAGCATGGCGATCACCAGATGCATCAGCACCGGCGTCTGGTGCAACAGGGCGAATGCGCCGCGCGCCAGCGCCAGCAGCAGGATGCCGGCCAGCGGGAACATCAGCCGCTGCATGCCGGCCCGACCCAGCCGCGCCGCGTTGCTCAATACCTCGTTGCCGTTGGCCAGCACCTCGGCGCGCTGGCGCCGGATCATGTGGCGCGCAAACAGGCCGGCCAGCAAGAGGCAGGCTGCGATGACGCCCAGTTCCAGTCGCGTGCTGTCGAGCGCCAGCAACGCCATCAGTGCGTCGAAAGACAGGTTGTTCATGAGGGTCAGGGCGTGACGGCTTCACCGCGCAGGGTTTCCTGCACCGCATCGGCAAAGCTGACCGACTGCGCGCGGTGGCGCTTCCAGTTCTGCATATATGAAGCTGCGAGCGCACGCTGGCCGCTCAGCACGAGCACGTTCTCGGCGTTCTTCGACTTGCCCGCGACGCTGAAGTTGTAGGAACCGGTCACCACGACCGGCTCCTTGCCGTCCGGGTCGATGATCATCACCTTGCTGTGCGCCGCGCTGTAGGCACCATCCAGCCACAGCGGCACGCCGGCGCCTGCGACCCGGGGCAGCGCGCTGTATTCGTCCTTCAGCACCTTGTCGCGATCGGCGATCACTTCGACCTTGATGCCGCGCTCGTGCGCCGCGATCAGCGTCTTCGCGATCTGCCGGCTGGTCAGCATGTAGGCCTGGACATACACCGCCTGCTTCGCACCGTCGATCTGGTCCATGACCAGCCGCTCGACGTCGTCCCACGGCGCGAAGCCGACTTCGACCTTGCCTTCGGCCGGCAGCGCAGGGCCCGCCTGCACGGTGCCGCCCGCCAGCAGGCCGACGGCCAGCAGCGCGACGGCCAGGATGGGGGCGCGCCGTTCAGGATTCATCGACCGTCTCCGGGTTGCGGGCTGCGCTGTCCGGAGCGCGGCGCTCCATCACCGCAGCGTAGAAGCCATCGGTGCCATGCACGTCGGGGCGCAGTTCGAGATCGACGCCGGTGTCCAGATCGATCCGGCCGGCCGCCAGGATTTCATTCGCCGGCACGCGCACGAAGTCCGGATGACTGGCCAGAAAGGTGTCGATCACGCCGCGGTTTTCCGCGTCGAGCAGGCTGCAGGTCGCATAGACCAGACGGCCGCCCGGTTTCACCAGCCGCGCCGCGCCGGCCAGGATGGCGCCCTGCTTGACCACCAGTTCCTCGACCGCAGTCGGCGTCTGGCGCCACTTCAGGTCCGGATTGCGGCGCAGCGTGCCCAGACCGGAGCACGGCGCATCGACCAGCACGCGGTCGATCTTGCCGGCCAGTCGCTTCACCTTGATGTCGTTCTCGCTGTCGATCAGCACCGGGTGGATGTTGGACAGGCCGGAACGTGCGACCCGCGGGCGCATCTTGATCAGCCGCTTTTCCGACACATCGAAGGCGTACAGCCGCCCGGTCGACCGCATCATCGCGCCCAGCGCCAGCGTCTTGCCACCGGCGCCGGCGCAGAAATCGACCACCATTTCGCCGCGCTTGGGCGCGAGCAGCAGCGCCAGCAGCTGACTGCCTTCGTCCTGCACCTCGATGATGCCCTTCTCGTACAGCGGATTCTTGGTCAGCGACGGACGTTCGCCCAGACGCAGGGCCCACGGCGAAAAGCGCCCGGGTGTCACGGTCAGACCATTGTTGGTGAGCGTCGCGGTGACCGCATCGATGTCGCTCTTCATCAGGTTCACGCGCAGGTCGAGCGGCGCCTGCGTGTTCAGCGCGCGCGCCAGCGACAGCAGCGATGCTTCGTCCATCTGCGTAAGCAGGCGCTCGATCACCCAGTCCGGCAGGTCGGTGCGTTCGCCCAGCGACAGTTCGGTGTCGGCGGTCGGCGCCAGCGTTTCCAGCCACTGCGCCTCATTGCGCGAAATCAGCGGTGCGAGAAACTTGTGTCCGAGACCTTCGATGCGCGCCAGCGCGGTGATCAGCAGCTTGCGCGCACCGGCGTTCTCGCCCGCCACGGCGCGCAGCCAGCGCAGACGGCGCAGCACCAGGTAGGCATGCTCGGCGACGAAGGCGCGCTCGCGCGACTGCAGCGCGCGCTGATCGCGGAAGTGGGCCGACAGCACGCTGTCGGCGGTGTGTTCGAAACGCAGCATCCGGCTCAGGACGTCGGCGGTGCTGTCTATCAGTTTTTCGGTCGGTTTCATCGCAGGTAGGGGTTGGCGGGTTCTTCCGCCGGCTCGTATCGGGGTGGCGGATCGACCGGATCGCCGAAGGGCGCGGTCGTTCCGGCAGCGGCACCGGCAGTGCCGGCACGCAGACTCAGGTTTTCATACTCGATCAGGCGCACGCGCTGGTCGTACACATCGCCCTTGCGATCGGTGAAGCGGATCAGCACCGGCAGCCAGCGCAGATTCGGTGCCAGCCAGACTTCGATCTGATTGTCGCCGGCCTGGGCGCGCGCCTGCAGCCGCTTGACCAGCTGCCGTCCGACGGCGGTATCGAGACTGCCGAGCTCCGGGTCGGCCACGAACCAGCGCGGCGTGAAGCGCTTGCCGGTGGCCAGCGTGAAATCGAAGTCGCCGCCGTGTTGTGCGCGCCAGATGATTTCCAGCCACAGGCTCAGCATGTCCTGCGCACCGGGCGACAGCGCGTGTTCCGACTGCTTGGTACCGGCGCGCAGCATAACCCGATTGCCGTCCCAGTCGAACACCACCTCCTCCTCGGTCGCCTTGCCCTGTGTCGCCCGCGACACATAGCGCAGCGGCTTCAGACCTTGCGCCGTCACTTCGCCCGTGCTGCGCTGTTCGACGCGCAGCGGCTTGAGCAGGCCGGCCAGACCGGTCGTTTCGGTGACCTGATCCATCTGGTAATCACTCCCGTCGTGCACCCAGTGATAGCGGGTTTCGCCGATGGCCAGTTCGCCGCGGAACACCGCGAACTCCAGTCTTGCTTCGCTGACCACGGCGCGCTGCGCTGTCAGGCCGACCGTATCGTCGCGATCGGGCAGCGCACCTTCGGCTATCGCCCGGTCCAGCAGTTCGCGATCGCCAATGGCGTCCTGGTTTTCGCCGTCATCCGCCACCGGATCGTCGCTCGGCGCGGGTTGCGGTGGCAGCTCGGGCGCAGGCTCGGGTTCGGGCAGCGCCACCGGCGCCGGCTTCGGGCTGCGCGGCCTTGGCGGTTGCTTGGGCGCCTGCACCGGCACCGGCGTCGCCTCGGCGACCGGAGATGGCGTCGGCTCGGCTTTCGGTGGCGGCGGGGCGGGCGGCGCAATCAGCGCCGCACGTATCGTGCTGCGCTCGTCCGGCAGGCGCTCGTGATCGAAGCTGCGCAGCCCGCCGGCCAGCAGAAGGTGCAGCAGCACCGAAACGGCCAGTGCGAACAGCAGCCGGGATCGGTTCAGCGGTTCAGACATCCGCACTCGGAACGCACAGCGCAGCGCTGTCCGGCGTGGCGTCACCGTGCAGCACGGCGCGGCCGTCGTGCAGCGCGAGCCGGCCATCGACAAACCAGCGCACCACCTGCGGGTACAGCACATG
Source organism: Methyloversatilis sp. RAC08 (assembly GCF_001713355.1). Lineage (NCBI taxonomy): Bacteria > Pseudomonadati > Pseudomonadota > Betaproteobacteria > Nitrosomonadales > Sterolibacteriaceae > Methyloversatilis > Methyloversatilis sp. RAC08. The sequence goes on from NZ_CP016448.1 coordinate 2,840,725, forward strand.
CTCCTGCTTCAGCACGCGTGCGGCCAGCGTGGTTTCGTTATCGCCCGCCAGCACCGGTACCGCCGCCTGCGCGATGATCGGGCCGCCGTCGAGTTCGCCGGTCACGAAATGCACCGTGGCGCCGGCCACCCGGCACCCCGCCTCGATGGCGCGCCGGTGCGTGTGCAGCCCGGTGAAGGCCGGCAGCAGAGACGGATGGATGTTGATCATGCGGCCGCGATAGTGCTCGACGAAGCCGGGCGTCAGGATGCGCATGAAGCCGGCGAGCACGACCAGATTCGGGGCATGGCGATCGATGCAGGTGGCCAGCGCGGCGTCGAAGGCGGCGCGGTCGGGGTAGGTGGTGTGGTCGACCACCGCGGTTGCGATGCCGCGATCGCGTGCGTAGGCGAGGCCGGCGGCGTCCGGCCGGTTGCTGATCACGGCGCGGATGTCCGCCGGCAGGCCGGCGTCGACGATGGACCGCATATTGCTGCCGCGTCCGGAAATCAGGATGACGACGGATGTCATTCGGGGCTGTCGGTAGGAGGAATCAAGGGCGGATTATCGCCGTCCGACGCGGCGCCTGCCTATCTGACCGGCAGGAACACCGCGGTCGCCAGCGACTGCAGGATGCGCGTCACCACGCGCCGGTTCTTGTCCGCAACGATCTGCGAACTCATGTCGAGCCAGCCGATCATTTTGCCCATTTCGCGCTCGAAGCTCAGGTTGCGCATGCCGTCAGGGCCGATTTCGTTCGACAGCAGCAGCAATTCGCCGGCGACGTCGCGCGACTGCGCAAGCTTCCACGCCGAAATCTCGACGTTGCGTGCGCAGTTCGACAGCGCCTGCGGATCGAGTTCATCCATGATGAACAGTTCGGTCCGGTCGGCCCACGCGGTCTGGATCATGCCGCCCATGCCGACGATCAGCGCCGCCACCCGGTCGCCCGCGAATTCGGCCGAAAAGGCCAGCCGCATCACCTCGATGTCGCGCTTGCCGTCGAATTCGGCCAGCTGCCATCCGCGATCGGCATTGAACAGTCTGGCCAGCGCTTCTTCCCGACTGTTCAGCCCGGCACGCCGCCATTCGCGCGGGTTGCGCCGGTACAGCTTGTCGGCCAGCCGTTCCAGACTGGCGAATATCTCCCGGTGATGCGCTTCGAGTACCCGGTCGATATCACTTTTAACAATCTGTTTCGGATGCATGGAATCAGCCACTGGCGCGGGTTTCTGGCCAGTGCCGCCGCAGCCCGTGATCCAGTTGGCTATCGCGGCGCAACACAGCACGCGCACAATCGTCTTACAGGCTGTCATAGCACTCATGACCGACAGCGTACGACAACCCGGGCCCGCTTTGGGCGCGCGACGCACCCGCGGCGCGCGCACGAGCAAGTCCCAGAACCTCCGTACATCAACCATGAAGATGGAACAACTCGAGCGCGTGCGCGCTCCGGGCGTCAAGGCAGGCAGCCGTCGCTTCGGCCAGCTGCTACGCACCCTGATGCGGGCCGACCACGGCGGCGTGCTGCTGTGCGGCGGGCGCGACGTCCAGTGCGATGCGCTGGCGATGGCGCTCGCCCGGCTGCGCGATCAGCCGCTGATGCGCGTCGAACTCGAGGCCGCCAACGACGAGCCGATCAGCGCCGAACAGTGGCGGCCGTCGCTGCAGCAGGCGCGTCGGCAGGCTGCGCTGCTCTATCTTCATCTGGGGGATGGCGCAGAGGGCGCGTTCGGCCGGGTCAGCGGCGGGGTGGCCAGCCTGCGCGCCGAGCGTCTGCTGGCCGACGTGCAACGCGCCGGTGTGGTCGTCATCGTGGCCGGTGCCGAACGCTACAGTTTTGCGCTCGAAGCCTGCTGGCCGCGCATCAGACTGGATTTCCCGAAGCCGGCCCGAACTTTGCGCGCACCCATGCGACTACCAGGGGTGCGAGCGATATCGCGATGATCGCCAGAATCACCAGCGTCAGGTTTTCCTTCACCCACGGCAGGTTGCCGAACCAGTAGCCGGCCAGCGCCAGCGACACCACCCAGATGATGGCGCCTGTGATGTTGAACATCGCAAAGCGCGGGTAGCTCATCTGTGCCACCCCGGCCACGAAGGGTGCGAAGGTGCGGATCAGCGGCATGAAGCGCGCGATGATGATCGTCTTGCCGCCGTGCTTCTCGTAGAACGCATGCGTGCGGTCGAACGCCGTGCGGTTGAAGAAGCGCGAATTTTCCCATTTGAACACCCGCGGGCCGCACCACGCGCCCACCGCGTAATTCACCGCGTCGCCCAGCACGGCTGCGATGATCAGCAGCACGATCAGCAGGCCGATGTGCATGCCGCCCGCTGCCGCGATCGCGCCGGCGACGAACAGCAGCGAATCGCCGGGCAGGAAGGGCGTCACCACCAGACCGGTTTCGCAGAACACGATCAGGAAGAGGATGGCGTAGACCCAGGCGCCGTACTGTGTCACCAGCATGGCCAGATGCTTGTCCAGGTGCAGCATGATGTCGATGAAGGTGGTGAGCAGTTCCATGGTGGGTCGCGCTGAAATCGAGCCCGGATGATAGCGGATGACTGTGACGGCCCGTAAAATCGACGCCCGCCCCCGTTTTCTGCCTGCGCATGCCTTCCATCCAGCTGTTGCCCGACCTGCTGATCAGCCAGATTGCCGCCGGCGAGGTGGTCGAGCGCCCCGCATCGGTGCTGAAGGAATTGCTCGAAAACAGCCTCGACGCCGGCAGCCGCGACATCCGCGTGCAGCTCGAAGCCGGTGGCGTGAAGCGCCTGAGGGTGGCCGACGACGGTTGCGGCATGCCGCCCGAAGACCTGCCGCTGGCGCTCGCCCGCCACGCCACGTCGAAGATTGCGTCGCTCGATGACCTCGAAGCGGTGGCCACGATGGGTTTCCGCGGCGAGGCGCTGGCGTCGATCGCCAGCGTGGCCCGGGTGGTCATCACCAGCCGGCAGACCGGTTCTCCGCACGCCTGGCGGATCGATGCCGGCAGCGCGCCGGAACCGGCCGCACTTGATGCCGGCACCGTAGTGGACGTGGCCGATCTCTATTACAACACCCCGGCCCGGCGCAAGTTCCTGCGCACCGAACAGACCGAGTATGGCCACTGCGACGACGTGTTCCGGCGCATCGCGCTGTCGGTGCCGCAGGTCGCCTTCCAACTGCAGCACAACGGCCGCGTCACGCAGCGCCTGCCGGCGGCCGACATGGCGAGCCGCGTGCGCGCACTGCTGGGCGACGAATTCATGCAGCACGCGCGCCCGGTCGAGGCCGACGCCGGCCCGCTCCGGATATCGGGCTTCGTCGCCCAGCCGGCGTTTTCGCGCGCCGGGCGTGACGCCCAGTACTGCTTCGTCAATGGCCGCTTCGTGCGCGACCGCCTGCTGGCGCACGCGCTGCGCGAGGCCTACGCCGACGTGCTGCACGGCGCGCGTCACCCGGCTTACGTCGTGTTCATTGAACTCGATCCGCGCGCCGTCGATGTGAATGTGCATCCGGCCAAGACCGAAGTGCGCTTTCGCGAGGCGCGCGGCATTCACCAGTTCGTGTTCCACGCGGTCGAGCGCGCACTGGCGCTGTCGACGCAGACGGCCGAGCCGGTTGCGTCGCAGACTGCGGATCCGGATGCCTTCCGGTCGCCGCCCTCGCAAACCGGCTGGTCGATGCAGCAGGGCCGGGGCGTCGAACAGCCGCTGGCGCGCTACTTCGATTTCGTCCGTCACGACGCACTGCCTGCTGCGGCCCGCCCCGATGCCGCGGGCCTGCCGGACGCGCCATCCGAGTCCGGTCCGCCGCTCGGATTCGCGCTCGCCCAGTTGCAGGGCGTGTATGTGCTGGCGCAGAACAGCGCCGGCCTGGTGCTGGTGGACATGCATGCAGCGCACGAACGCATCCTGTACGAGCAATTGAAGAAGGTGCTCGAAGGCGCGCCGGCGGTGCAGCGGCTGCTGATTCCGGCCGTGCTGTCGATGAGCGCGCGCGAAGTGGCGACCGCCTTCGAATACGCCGACGTGCTCGACAAGCTCGGTTTCGACGTCGGCCAGGCGGGGCCGAACGAATTGATGGTGCGTGCCGTGCCGGCGCTGCTGGCGCGTGCCGACACCGCCGCATTGTTGCGCGCGCTGCTGGAAGAGCTGCGCGAGGCGCCAGCCAGCCAGGTGGTCGAGCGGCGGCGCAACGAACTGCTCGCGACGATGGCCTGCCATGGCGCGGTGCGTGCCAACCGTCTGCTGGCGCTGCCGGAAATGAATGCGCTGCTGCGCGACATGGAAGCGTGCGAGCGCGCCGACCAGTGCAATCACGGCCGGCCGACCTGGGTGCAGCTGACCATGGGCGAACTGGACCGCCTGTTCATGCGCGGCCGCTGACGTGCCGCCCGCCTCCGCACCCGTGCTGGTGCTGCTCGGCCCGACCGCCAGCGGCAAGACGGCCGCCGTCGCCCGCATTGCCGGCGCGTTGCCGGTCGAACTGGTCAGCGTCGATTCGGCGCTGGTGTTCCGCGACATGGATATCGGCACTGCCAAGCCGACGCCGGAAGAGCGGGCGCTGTGCCCGCACCACCTGATCGACATCGTGTCGCCGCAGGAGGCGTATTCGGCCGCGCGCTTTGCCGCCGACGCGCGCACGCTTATCGCCGCCATCCAGGGTCGCGGCAACATCCCGCTGCTGGCCGGCGGCACCATGCTGTACATCAAGGCGCTGCGCGACGGCTTGTCCGACCTGCCGGAAGCCGATGCCGATCTGCGCGCCGACATCGACCGCCGTGCCGCCGCACAGGGCTGGCCGGCGCTGCACGCCGAGCTGGCCGCGTGCGACCCGGCCGCCGCCGCCCGTCTCAAGCCGAACGACGCGCAGCGCATCCAGCGCGCGCTGGAAATCGTCACGCTGACCGGCCGGCCGCTGGCCGAAAGCTATGCCCGGCGTGAAGTCGATGCGCCGCTGCCGCCGATGACCGTGCTGTCGCTCGAACCTTCGGATCGCGCCTGGCTGCACCGGCGCATCGAGGCGCGCTTCGATGCGATGCTGGCGCAGGGGCTGGTGGACGAGGTGCGCAGGCTGCGCGAAAAGTACGCGCTCGACGCCGGCATGCCGTCGATGCGTTGCGTCGGTTACCGGCAGGTGTGGAACTACCTCGAAGGCGACATCGACGCCACCGCAATGCGCGACACCGGCATCTACGCCACCCGCCAGCTCGCCAAGCGGCAGATCACCTGGCTGCGCTCGATGCCGATCGACCGGCGCATCGATTGCTGTCGCGCCGACGCGGCGGACGCGGTGCTGGAGACCTTCGCCCGCGTGAGCGGGTGAAGGTCTCCAGCACCGGGACGCAAGATTCAAGATGAAAGGAAAACCGGACGAGCGCCGCAGTCCGCAGCTCGCACCTGAAACCGTCCGAAACGCAAAGGGCGCCTCGCGACGCCCTTTGCTTTCATCTTGCATCTTGGATCTTGAATCTCAACACCGCGGACTCATCGCCTTCTTCAGGTCGTCCAGCTTGTGGATGCGGATGTTCTTGTTGCTGACCGACAGCAGCCCTTCGTCCTGCAGGCGCGACAGGCCGCGGCTGACGGTTTCGAGCTTGAGGCCGAGATAGGAGCCGATCTCTTCGCGCGTCATGCGCAGGTTGAATTCGGTCGCCGAATAGCCGCGCGACATGAAACGCTGCGACAGATTCACCAGGAAGGCGGCCAGACGTTCTTCTGCGCGCATCGTGCCGAGCAGCATCATCACGCTCTGGTCGCGCACGATTTCGCGGCTCATCACCTTGTGGAAGTGGTGCTGCAAGGTGTCGATCTCGCGCGACAGTTCCGACAGGCGGTTGAACGGGATGACGCACACCTCGCTGTCCTCCAGCGCGCGGGCATCGCAGTTGTGCTGACCGGTGCCGATGCCGTCCAGCCCCATCAGTTCGCCCGCCATCTGGAAGCCGGTCACCTGCTCGCGGCCGTCTTCCGACACGACTTCGGTCTTGAAAAAACCGGTGCGGATGGCGAACAGCGACTGAAAGGCCTCACCGGACAGGTAGAGCGGCATGCCGCGCGCCACCTTGCGGCGCGCGCCGACCAGTTCATCGACCCGTTCGATTTCCTGTTCCGACAGGCCGACCGGCATGCAAAGCTCGCGCAGATTGCAGGCCGAACAGGCTACTTGAAGACCGTGTGACGTGATGGGTATCGGGACGCTGCTCATTATTGACGTCGATCAATGCGCGGTGGGGGACGCGCTTGCATGATGCACGCACCGCAAAGTGTGCCAAGAAATCATGAATGTCGCAAAAGAACTCGTGTTCGACCCGCAGCTGATGCGGCGTTTTGATGTGCCCGGCCCGCGCTACACCTCGTATCCGACGGCCGATCGCTTCAACTTCTCGCACGACGCCCGGGCGCACGGCGCGCGGCTCGAAGCGCGCAATGCGGCGGCCGGGCCGTTGTCTATCTACATCCACATCCCGTTCTGCGACACGATCTGCTACTACTGCGCCTGCAACAAGATCATTACCAAGGATCACGCGCGCGCCGACAGTTACGTCGATACGCTGCTGCGCGAACTGGCGATGAAGGCGGCGCTGGTCAAGGGCAGTCGCGAAGTGGCCCAGCTTCACCTGGGTGGCGGCACGCCGACCTTCCTGAACGACGCGCAGATGACCCGGCTGTTCGAAGGCCTGCGCAGCCACTTCCGCATCGCCGAATCGGCGCAGTGCTCGATCGAAATGGATCCGCGCGGCGTCAGCGCCGCCCGCATCGCGCATCTGGGCTCGCTCGGCTTCAACCGCATCAGCATCGGCGTGCAGGACTTCGACCCCGTGGTGCAGCGCGCAGTGAACCGCGTGCAGAGCGTGGAAGAGACCGAAGTCGTGCTGCGTGCGGCGCGCGCCAATGGCTTCGTGTCATCCGGCGTCGACCTGATCTATGGCCTGCCGGGGCAGACGCTCGACAGTTTCGACGCCACGCTGGCCACCCTGATCCGGCTGGCGCCGGATCGCGTCGCCATCTATCACTATGCCCACCTGCCGAAGCAGTTCATGCCGCAGCGGCGCATCGACGAAAGCATGCTGCCGGACGTCAGCGTGCGCCCGCAGCTGCTGAAGCTGGCGATCGACCGCCTGCACGAAGCCGGTTACGTGCATGTCGGCATGGACCACTTCGCCCGCCCGGACGACGAACTCGCGCAGGCGCAACGCCACGGCCGGCTGCAGCGCAATTTCCAGGGCTATTCGACGCACGCCGGCTGTGACCTTATCGGGCTCGGCGTGTCGGCCATTTCCCGCGTCGGCGCCAGTTTTGCGCAGAACCACCGCACCCTCGAAAGCTGGGCCAAATCGATCGACGACGGCGAATTGCCGGTCATGCGCGGCCTGGACATGACGGCCGACGACAGCGTGCGCAGCGCCGTGATCGGCGCCTTGATGTGCCACTTCGAACTGTCCATCGAAGCGATAGAAAGCAGTTACGCAATTGATTTCAAAAAATATTTTGCCCCGGAGCTGGCTGAGCTGCAGGAACTGGCCGATGCCGGCCTGCTGACCATCGAGCCGGACTGGATCGGCATCACGCCGCGCGGTCGCCTGCTGGTGCGCGCCGTATGCATGGTGTTCGACCGCTATCTGCGCCTCGATTCGGAAACGGTTCGCTACTCGAAGGTCGTCTAGGGTCTGTTCTCCTCAAATCGCGCACCGTGTCTGTGGTGCGCATGCCGTCAGCGGCGTGACGTCAGCAGATACTCGCGCGGCGTCGCCTTGCATGCGCACGGGGCGAAGCGCACGATCGCGCCACCTACCCGTTCAAAAGTGATTGATTTCCCATGAGTCTCGGTCTTGCCGCGATATTTCTGGTCGGCCTGCTCGGCGGCGTGCACTGCGCCGGCATGTGCGGCGGCATCGTATCGGCGATATCCGCCGGCGTGCCCCACGTCCGCCAGCCCGGCTGGCGCGCGCAGTTGCCAGCTCTCTCGCTGCACCTTGCCTACAGCACCGGCCGCATCACGAGCTATGCCTTTGCCGGGGCGGTTGCCGGCGGCATCGGCGGCGTTGGCCTGCTGGCCGGCAGCGCGCTGCCGCTGCAGACAGTGCTGTATGTGCTGGCCAATGTGATGATGATCGCGCTTGGTCTGTACCTCACCGGCTACACACGGGTGCTCGCACCCATCGAGGCGCTCGGCCGCCCGTTGTGGGCGCGCATCCAGCCCATCGCCGGCCGTTTCCTGCCGGCGCGCACGCCGGCGCAGGCGCTGGGCGTCGGCCTGCTGTGGGGTTTTTTGCCGTGCGGCATGGTCTACAGCATGCTCGGGCTGGCCCTGCTTTCCGGCTCGCCGGCCAGCGGCGCGCTGATCATGCTGGCTTTCGGGCTGGGCACGCTGCCCAACCTGCTGCTGGCCGGCATGCTGCTGACCCGGTTGCGCGCACTGACCCGAAATCCGGCGCTGCGCAGGGTGGCCGGCCTGATGGTGCTGGGCTTCGGTCTGGTCGGGCTGGCACGCGCATCCACCCTCGGCGATGGGCTGTGGAACGGGCTCATCTGCCATACTTGAGTGTCCCTGCAACGAGACTGATTTCACCATGCGTATCCTGCTTGCCGTCGATGGTTCCGAACACGGCGTGCGCGCCGTCGCCGAAGTGCTGCGCCTGTCGGCCAATTTCACCAGCGTGCCGGAAATCCACCTGTTGTTCGTGCACGCAGCAGTGCCCAGCGGCCTGCTGCAGCACCATGTGAGTCGAGAGGCGCTGAACGACTACTACCGCGAAGAAGGCGAGGACGCGACTCGCATTGCGCTGGAAACACTGCGCAATGCCAAGGTCGAACCCATCCTCCACCTGCACGTCGGTCCGCCGGCGGAAACGATAGCCCGCTATGCGGAACAGCACGACTGCGAAATGATCGTCATGGGTCGCCGCGGCCACGGCGCACTGGCCAGCTTCGCGCTGGGCTCGATCGCCAGCGGTGTGCTGCATCATTCGAAGCGGCCGGTGCTGCTGGTCCGATAACTGTTGCCTGCCCGGCTGCGATCCGCGCCGGGCCTTGCGCTGGGCTTTATGCTCGCTCAAGAAATCGCAGCGGCGCGCCGTTAGCTGGAAGAGTTCCCTACTTTTCCGCAATGGATACGCACATGAGCGCCACACCCGTTGCCACCGATCCACTGCAGGTCTGGGTGGACAAGCTGCGCAATCAGGACATGCCCATCTTCAGCGCGACGCTGGCCGCCATTGGCGAGGTCGCGGAGAACGACGCGAGTCCGACGTCGGCGCTTGGACGCATCATCCTGCGCGATGCCGGCATGACCGCGCGCGTGCTGCGCATGGCCAATTCCGTGTTCTTCCACGGTGAAGGCAGCCGCATCAACACCATTTCGCGCGCCATCGTGCTGCTCGGTTTCGACACCGTGCGCAACATCGCGATCTCGGTCGCGCTGATCGACGCCTTTCTGGCCGGCGGCGTACGCGACCGGGTCAGCGCCGAAATGGCGCGCTGCTTCCACGCGGCCGTCCATGCAAAGCATGCCGCCACGGTGCGCGGCGATGCCTCGCCCGAAGAGGTGTTCATCGCGACACTGCTGTCGCGCATCGGCGAGTTGGCCTTCTGGTGTTTTTCGGGTGAAGCGGGTCAGCAGTTGGATCGCGCCCTGCGCAAGCCGGGTGTCGTGCCGGAAAAGGTCGAATCAGAAGTGCTCGGCTTCCGTCTGCGCTCGCTCACCCAGTTACTGGCGCGCGAATGGGCGCTGCCCGGGCTGGTGGCGAATGCCTGTGTGGACAGCGCGCGCTCAGACAGCCGCGAAGCGCTGGTAATCGCCAGCTACCGGCTGGCCAGTGCTGCCGAAGCCGGATGGCAAAGCGAAAAGGCACGGGAATCGGTGCGCGACTACGCGAAACTGTTGCGGCAGGATGTGGCGACCGTTGCGCCGGTGGTCGCCGCACACGCGCGCGAAGCGGCCTGCCTGGCTGGCTTTTACGGTTGCGAAGAAGCCGCAGCGCGCATCCCGGTGCCGGCGCGTCCGGACGAAGAGGACGAGACCGGCGCACCGGCCATCCTGGCCGACCCCGATCCGGCGCTGCAGTTCGACATATCGCGCCGCATGGTGGCGCTGATCGCCGCGCACTCGGCTTCAGGCGCGGTGCTCGACCTGGCGCTCGAAGGCGCCGGCCGCTCGCTGGGCGCCGACCGCGCCGTGCTCGCGCTGGTCACCGCCAACCGCTCGCAGCTCGCCGCCCGGGCCACGCACGGCCGCGGCGCGCAGCAACTCATGCGCCATTTCAATTTCCTGCTGGCCGGCGCGGCGCGCGATGCGCTGACCGAACTGGTCGATCACGGACGCGTCATCGACGTCGAGGCGTCACATGTGCCCGCCCCCGGATTGCCGTCGATCACACGCCTGCGTTCGGCACTTGGCCAGCGACACCAGGTGCTGGTGCCGATCAACGCCCATGGCCACGTCGTGGGCGTGCTGTACGTCGATCGCGCCGCGACGCGCCCGCCGATGCGGCCCGGCACGCCGGACGCGCTCGCGACCTTCGCCCAGCTTGCCGGCATCGCCCTGGAAGCGTCCTCGCGCAAGTCCTGACCGGGCGGCGCCCCGTCAGCTCACCTTACTTCCGGCGCCGCGACGCCGCGGCAATCAGACCCAGACCGGCCAGCAGCATCGCGTACGTTTCGGGTTCCGGCACGACCGTCACATCCACCCACACCGCCTTGTGGTCAGAGCTCGCCAGATTGGCGTACAGATTGGGGTCGCGGAATGTGCCGACGAGGTCGAACAGGTCGCCGGTGGTGTTCGGCACCGACGTATCCGGATCGACCGGCCAGAAGATGCCGGCATCGGTCATTTCGAGGTTGGCCGACGGCAGCACGTAATCGACGCGCAGATTGCCCGGTGCCGAATCGCTGAAGTCGGCGGTATCGAACTGCGGGTCGCCGATGTGCGACTGGTTCGCCGTGCCGTTGTTGCTGGGGTAGGTCGCCGCGGCGGTACCGCCGGCCGACGCCGGGGTCAGCGAGGTATTCACCCGCGGGTCGCCCAGCAGCTGGTTGATCGCACCCTGATAGCTGTCGCCGTCGAACGGGTCGGCGTTGTAGTCGCCCGCGATGACGAACTTCGCGCCCGCAGCCAGGCCGCCGTTGCCACCCTGATCATCATAGATGTAGCCGGCGCCATTGACGTAGTCGGCCCAGAAGCGGATTTCGTCGTGATTGCGCTTGCCGTTACGGTCTTCCGCGCCGTCGAAGGTGGGCGGCGTCGGGTGGGCGGTCAGGAAATGCACGTCCTGACCGTTGATGCGCACCGTCACATCGACATGATTCTTCGACGACAGGCGCAGCGCATTGATTTCGTCTGCAGAGTAGAAGTCGGTGAGCGGATTGGCGGTCGGGTCATTGGTCAGCAGATTGCCCGGCATGTCCTTCCACAGGAAATTCTGGAAGCTGCGCACGCCGACGATCTCGTACTTCGAGTAGATCGTGAAACCGAACTGGCCGCCGTAGTTGCCGAAACCGAATGCATCGTCGCCGCCACCGATCACGCCGTTATTGTTCAGGTCGAAGCCGGACGCCAGACCCGTGTTGGTGTTCGGCGTGTAGCGATACGCGTAATCGATGCCGCTGGTCAGGCCGCGCACCCCATTGCCCTGGCCGACCGACAGGAAGTTCTGCTGGAACAACCGTGCGCCTTCGCTCGAATAACCGAGGCCCATCGGCACGCTGCTGGCAGTGGGTGTGCCATTCAGATCGAAGTCGAATTCGTTCACCAGCAGTACGTCGGCCTGCACGCGTTGGGCGATTTCGGCCACGTTGCGCGCCTGCTGAATGCGATTCGCGACGATGGTGCTGACGCCGACCGCGCCCGGGTTGGCGAGGTCGGACAGCAGATCACCCGCGGCGTCGCGGTTCAGCGAGGCATTGAAGGTGGCGAAACGGACGGTTTCCGCCTGCGCGGCGCCGGCCGTGGCCAGCAGTGCAAGGGCGATCGGGGTGAGTGCGTATTTCATGTCGGGTGTCCTTTCAGAGGGGCGGCTCAGCGACGGCGCATGCGCAGCGTCAGCGTCATCAGGCCGAGGCCGGCGAGAAACTGCGCGATGCGGGTGGGTTCGGGTACGGGAGACACTTCGAGTGCGATGAACTGGGTGACCTGGGTGCCGCTGAAGTTGTTGTCCGCGGCCAGCACCAGCGTGCGGTTGCCGTTGGCCAGCGTGTGGCCCCAGCTGATCGCCTCGATGTTGTCCAGCGTGATGCCGTTGAACGTGATCGGCATGTCGAGCAGCAGCTCGCGGCGCATCGGCGTGTAGGTCGCACCGGTGAGGCTGGCGAAGCTGCTGACGTCGGTCGTGTCAGGCATGATTTCGGCCAGCGTGAGGCGGATGGTGTTGCCGACCCCGAAGGCGAAGGCGCGTTCCACAGCGATGAACTGCGTGTCGGAAATCGCCAGCAGCTCGGGCAGGCCGTTGTCCGGGCCGAACGGTGCGCCTGGCACGGCATCGACCGGAATCGGCGGCAAGGCGTATACATATTGCGCACCTGATGCGCCGCTGACCGGATCGATCGCCGTGACGCGCACCACGCTGCCGTTGCTCACCGAGGTGAGCGGGCCGTCCTGCACCAGCGCGTCTTCGTTGGCGATCCAGATCGTGCCGTTCGGCGCCACCGTCAGTGCTTCGAACAGCTTGTTGCTGCGCCCGCCGGTGGTGGCGTTGTCGACGTAGTTGAACATCGCCGGTGTGGCGAACTCGCGCACGAAGGCGCCCGAAGTGGTCATTTCCCGCACGAAGGGCTGGTAGCGGCTGGCCGCATTGGCGCTCCAGTTGCCCTCCGACGACCAGTACAGGTTGCCGTTCGGCGCCACCCGGATGCCTTCCGGATCGACCGTGCGCGCATTCGACGGGAAGGTCGAGCCGTCCGGCCGCTGCATGAAGGTCTGGTTGTTCACGGTGACGCTATTGAAGCCGGCCGCGTCGTAGTCCAGTGACAGGTTGTAGAAGCGCGGCGTGCCGCGCTCGCCGCCGCGGTCATCCGAAATCGCCCAGTAGCGGCCATCGGCGGCGCGGTCGAGCCCGGAAATGCCACCGAACTCGACGCCCTCGAACAGCGTGCCGGTCGCGATGCGCTGCTCGCCGATGACGCGCAGCGAAAAGTCGGCTGCCATTGCGTGGCCGGCAAAGGTGGCGAGCAGGGCCACCAGCAAGGTCTTTTTCATCTCGTTGACTCCGGGTGATCAGGCGCGACGACGGGCGGCGAAGCCGATCAGGCCCAGGCCCGCCAGCAGCATCGCGTAGGTTTCGGGTTCGGGTACGGCGGCCAGCGCAGCCAGTGCGGTGTCCGGGTGATCCGAGAACACGCCATCGACGCCCAGGGCGTAGAACGCGGCGTATTCCTCTTCCGGTGTGCCGTAGCCAAGCTGGTATCCGATCGAGTCGTCGCGGAAAGTCCAGGTGTGCACCAGCAGGCCACGTGCGTGGGCGGCTTCGACGATGCCGGTGCTGCCTTCGACCAGCCGGTCGCGTGCGTCGATGACGCCGTCGCCGGTGCGCTCGACGCCGTCGGCCACGGTCTTCAGCAGATAGGGCTTCCACGGGCCGATGCCGTCGGCGTAGGAGGCGATGAAGTCGAGGCCGGCTGGGGTCAGCAGGTCGCCGAAGGTGCGCGGGTCACCCGCTTCGGCGAAGTCGAACGGGCGGTCATACGGCGGCACCGTCAGGTCCATGCTGCCGTCGGCATTCACGTCCCAGGCATCCATCAACTGCACCAGACGGATGTCGGTCCTGCCATTCAGGTACTGCAGGTTCGACACTTCGAAGGACTGGATGAACACCGGCGCGGCGGCCGCGTTGCCGTAGGCGGCATGCAGCGTGCTGACCAGCTTGTCCTCGAAGTAATTCGCGGCAAAACCGTTGTTCGCGGCCTGTGCATTCATGTAGACCGAGTGCTTCAGTTCCGGATAGATGCCCACGCCCTTCGACTGCGCCAGCGTGATCACTTCGTCAAGCGTCGGGATGTCGTACAGCCCGTTGAAGCTCTGGTCGCGGTCGGCGCGCGGCTGGATGGCGCGCAGCGTCTTGATCTCGGCCAGCGTGAAGGTGTCGGCGAAGTAGGCGGTGGTCGACACACCGTCGAGCAAGCGCGTGGTTTTGCGGCTGGCGTCGAACATGCTGGACACATTGGTCGTGCCATCCAGTATCGGCTCGTGGCGGGCGATCAGGTGACCGTCCTTCGTCAGCACCAGATCGGGTTCGATGAAGTGCGCACCCTGTTCGATGGCGAGCGCATACGAAGCCAGCGTGTGCTCCGGCAGGTAGCCGGATGCGCCACGGTGGCCGATGACGATCGGGGCGGCGCCGGACAGCGTGTTCCAGGCGAAGGCCGCCGGTGCGTTGAAGGCGGACAGCAGTGCGACGCACAGCAGGGCGGGACGAAGCGTGACCAGATTTTTCATGAGTGTGTCTCCGGGAGATGCAGCGGTCTTCCTGAGGTGCGCGCCGGGTACAGCGCGCCCCGGGGCTCAGCCAGCCTTGCGGCGGCGTGCCATGAATCCGGTCAGCGCGAGGCCGGCCAGCAGCATGGCGTAGGTTTCCGGCTCCGGAATCGACGCCACGGCGGCCACGCCGATGTCCGGGTGATCGGTGAAGAAGCCATCCAGCCCGAGCGCGGTAAAAGCCAGAATCTGGCCCTTCATGTCACCGAAGGCGGCCGGGTCGCTGCTGGAATCGAACTCGTTCGGCAGGAAGATGTTTTCCGCGCGGAAGGTCCAGGCGTGCACTTCGAGGCCGAGGCTGTGCGCGTCGGCGATCAGGCTGGTCGGTGTACCGAGCACGCCGCCGACCAGCGGAATCAGCAGGTTGGTATTGGCGCCGATGCCGTCGGCGTAACCTTCGATGAACAGCAGACCTTCGGCGTCGAGTTCGGCCAGCTGCACGTAGGTGCGCAGGTCGCCTGCCACGGTGAAGTCATACGGCCGGCCGCCGCTGCTCAGCAGCTGCGCGATGCGGATGTCGGTCTGCGTATTGACGTACTGCAGGTTCGATACTTCGAACGACTGGATGTACACCGGCGCGCTGGCGGTATTGCCGTAGTTGGCGTGCAGCGTGGCGACCAGCGTGTCTTCCATGCGCGTGAGGCCGTTCGCGTCTGTGAAGTTCTTGAAGTAGGTCGGGTGCTTGGTTTCCGGGTAGATGCCGATGGTGCGGCCGGTTTCGACGCTCTTCGCCTTGGCCAGATCGATCACCTCCTGCAGCGTCGGAATGACGTACTGGTTGTTGAACGCGTTGTTGCCGGTGCGCAGGTCGCGCAGGCGTTCCTGGGTGCGGATGTCGGTGCGGATTTCGGCCGCGGTGAAGTCTTCCGCCCACCAGCCGCCGACCTTCGTGCCGTCCAGCGTCTTGACGGTCAGGCGGTCGCTGTATTTCTCGAGCTCCCACACATTGGTGCTGGTATCGGTGCGGTTGAGCACCGGCTTGCCATCGGTGCCGAACACGATATTGCCGCTGGCATCGAGATTGACGCGCGCCAGCATCGGCTCATGGCGGGCGATCAGCACGCCGTCCTTCGTCATGACGAGGTCGGGCTCGATGTAGTTGGCGCCCTGTTCGATGGCGAGCGTGTAGGCCTCGATCGTGTGTTCCGGACGGTAGCCGGACGCGCCACGGTGGCCGATCACCAGCGGCGCAGCGCCGCTGAGCGTGTTGTAGGGCGTAGCGGCCAGCGCGTCGGACGGCGTCAGCAGCGGGGCGGCGCCAAGCGCAGCGGCGAGTGCGGCAAACAGGGCAGTGTGCTTCATCGTGGAGTCCTCCATGCTGGATTTCGGGCGGAGCGGGGGGCAGGTCCGCGGGCAGAGTTGCCCACGGACCCGGCAGTACTCAGTTCAAGCGGCGGCGTGCCGCCATGCCGATCAGGCCCAGGCCCGCCAGCAGCATCGCGTAGGTTTCGGGTTCGGGTACGGCAGTGACTTCCAGCGCGATGAGCTGCGTGAATTGCGTGGCGCCGAAGTTGTTGTCCGACGCGAGGATCAGCGTCTGCTTGCCATTGAAGGCCGGTCCGAAGGTGAGGCCTTCGATGTTGTCGAGCGACAGGGTCGAGCCGTCGTCATTCTTCAGGTCCGACAGATCGAGCAGCAAGGTCTTGCTGACGGCGGTGATCGTCTGTCCGGCGATCGAATCGAAGGACGACACGTCGGTGGCATTGCGCGCGTCGGCGTAGAACAGACGGATCGTGTTGCCGGTCGCCGGAATGCCATTCGCGGGGGTGCCGAGCGAGAACGAGCGTTCGATGGTGATGAACTGGCGGTCACCGACGACGATGAAGTCGGTCAGGCCGTTGGTTGCGAAACCATTCGCCGGGTTCGGCGCGAACACCACCGGGCTCACGTCGTAGATGAATTCCGCACCGGCGGCGCCGCTGTCGATGTCGAACGACACGATGCGACTGCGCGAACCGTTGAACGCCGTCGCCGGCAGGCTGTCCTGCGCGAGTGCGTTTTCGGTGGCGGCGTACAGCGTGTTGCCGTCGGTCGAGATTGCGAGGTTTTCGAACGCGAGGTTGTTGTAGACGCCGCTGTCACCGGCTGCGAGCCCGCTGTTGCTGCCGACCGGGTTGTAGCGCGCCGGCACCGCGAAGTCGCGCACGTGGCTGCCATCGATATTGGCGGCGCGCACCGTCGGGTTCTGGAAGCCCGCGCCCGAGCGCTGACCTTCGTTGCTCCAGTACAGCTGGTTGCGCGTCGCGTCGTAACGCATGCCTTCCGGGTCGACCTGATTGGTGGCGAAGGGCAGGCCGGTCGTGTCGAGCAGCGTGGTCACACCTGTGAAACCCACGCCGGCCATGCCCGGTGTGGCCGAGCGCGTGAAGGCGTTCAGGTCGAGCGACAGTTCGTAGAAGCGCGCCGGGTTGAACGCCGAGCGGTCATCGCTGATCGCGATGTAGCGGCCGCTGGCCGACACGTAATCGATCGACGACAGGCCGCCGACCGTGGTGCCGGCGAACTGCGTGCCCGTGGGCACGATCTGCTGGCCGATGTAGTCGAGCTGGAACGGCGCGGCCGCCTGTGCGCCAATGCTGATCAGCGACAGTGCGAAGGCAAGCGCGAGCGGGCGGGTATGCGATGAAAGCTTCATGGGATCTCCCTGTCTGACGATGGGTGCGGACGAAGGTCCGACGCTGGTCCGCAGGCTAGATCGCAGCAATGACAAGGCCGTGAAGGGGTTTGCGCCGAATGGACTATCGATGCCTGCACCCTGATCGAGGCCGCTTCCGTCGCCCGCTTTGCTGTGTGTGCAATGCAAATGGCGTCCTGCCGCAGCCGGGTGCGCGCGGTGCGCGGGCGCCGCAGCATGAGGCAGCTGCCGCCGATCCGCCGGCGCGGGTAGACTGCGCATTTTTCCGCCGCGAGACCCCGCCATGCCCGTGAATTACCAGACGCCGCCCGCCGAATCCATCCTGCCGGTTGCCGGCGTACGTCTCGGCATCGCCCAGGCCGGCATCCGCAAGGCCAACCGGCGCGACCTGTGCCTGATTTCGCTGGTGCCGGGCGCCCGCGTGGCGGGCGTGTTCACGGTGAATCGCTTCTGCGCCGCGCCGGTGCAGGTGTGCCGCGACCACCTGTCGCGCAGCGACATCCGCGCGCTGGTCATCAACACCGGCATCGCCAACGCCGGTACCGGCGAACCCGGCCTGGTCGCCGCGCACGCCACCTGCATCGCCGTCGCCCGCGTGCTCGGCGTGGCACCGGAGCAGGTGCTGCCATTTTCCACCGGCGTCATCATGGAGCCGCTGCCGGTCGACCGCATCGAGCGCGGCCTGCCCGCCTGCATGGACGATCTCGACGAAGGCAACTGGCACGCCGCCGCGCACGCCATCATGACCACCGACACCGTCGCCAAAGTGGCGTCGCGCACCGTGCAGATCGATGGCCGCACCGTCACGCTGAGCGGCATCAGCAAGGGCGCCGGCATGATCAAACCCAATATGGCCACCATGCTGGGTTTCATGGCGACCGACGCCGCCGTGTCGCAGGCCGCGCTGGAGGCGATGGTGAAGCACGCCGCCGACCGATCGTTCAACTGCATCACGGTCGATGGCGACACCTCGACCAACGACTCCTTCATCCTGATCGCGTCCGGCACCGCCGGCAACGCCGAAATCACCGCGCTCGACAGCGAAGCCGGCGCCGCACTGGCCGACGCCGTGACCTCGCTCGCCGCCGAACTGGCCCAGGCCATCGTGCGCGACGGCGAGGGCGCGACCAAATTCATCACCATAGCCATCGAAGGCGGCCGCGACGTGGCCGAATGCAAGGCCGTCGGCTACGCCATCGCCCACTCGCCGCTGGTGAAAACCGCCTTCTTCGCCTCAGACCCCAACCTCGGCCGCATCCTCGCCGCCGTCGGCAACGCCGCGCAGAACCACCCGCCGCTGGAAGACCTCGACACCTCGAAAGTCAGCCTGTGGATCGGCGACTTCCTGGTCGCCAAGGACGGTGGCCGCAACCCCGCCTACCGCGAAGAACAGGGTGCCTCGGCCATGGCCCCGTCCGAGATCGCGATCCGCGTGGCACTGGGCCGCGGCACCGCGCAGGCCACCTGCTGGACCTGCGACTTCAGCTACGACTACGTGAAGATCAACGCGGACTACCGCAGCTAGCCCGGATGGACGCGTTGAACCAGCCGCTGTCGCAGTCCGAGCTCGACGCACTCGAAAACTTCCTCGCGTCCGCGAATCTGCAGGAAACGTCGATGGACGTGCCGATGCTGGAGGGCTATCTGACCGCCATCGTCATCGGACCGCACATGGTGACGCCCGGCGAATGGCTGCCCCGGGTGTGGGACCGGTACGACGCATCCGTGACGCCCGCCTTCGTCGACGCCGGACAGGCCGCGCGCATCACCACGCTGCTGATGCGTTTCATGAATGGCATCGCAGACACCTTCCTGAACGATCCGGGCGCTTTCCAGCCCATCTTCTGGCAGCGGGAACAGCGAGGTGCCCCGGAATGGTGTGAAGGCTTTCTGGCCGGCACCGCGTTCTGCGATGCCGAATGGGCAGCTCTGTGGGAAGAGGAGCCCACACTGTTCGCACCCCTGATGCGCCTGGCAACCGACGAAGGTCGAGCGATGATCCGCGAGGCCGGCGAAACCGAGGTCTGGATGAAGCTGGTCCAGCCGATGCTTGTCGCCATTCATGAAATCTGGCTGCAGGCGCGCACCTCGGCGCTCGATAGCGGCTACGAAGGCGCTGTCGACGATGACGCGCCCGCCGAACCTTACGTGCGTCCGGAGCCGAAGATCGGCCGCAACGACGCCTGTCCGTGCGGCAGCGGAAAGAAGTTCAAGAGGTGCTGCGGCGCGGCGGACCGGTCGTTGCAATGATGTGTGCAGGACCGGCGCAGTGCGCTCGGAGCACGCTGAAACGCCAAGGCCAGCAGGGTATCCGGGTTGCTCCGGACGCCGTTGCCGTCGAAAGTCTCATCATTTCAGAGCGCGTTGATTGCCTGGTGGCCCGGGCAGGGTCGCTCAGTCTGCAGCACGGAGCAGGATTGTCGCGTGCTCGTCGGTTAAGGTTTTCGCGCGCCCGATTCGTACAAAAGATCGCCCTGTTCGTTCAAGCCTCCGTTTCCCCGCTTCCCTAGAGTCTGGCCCGTGTGTTGCCGTCGGTCGCCATGTGTGCTGCCGCGAGACCGGGACGGTGGCGGATTCATTCAAATACGACAACGGAGGAAACAAATGAGCGAAGCATCTGTGGCTGCGAAAGCGGCGGGGGCGACCGGGAGCGCAAAGACGTATGACGCGATCGTGATCGGGGCGGGCGTGGCGGGGCTTTATCAGGTCTATCGCCTGCGTGAGATGGGCATGTCGGTCCTTGGCATCGAAGCCGGCTCCGGCGTGGGCGGCACCTGGTACTGGAATCGTTACCCCGGTGCGCGCTTCGATTCGGAAGCGGAGATCTACCAGTACTGGTTCGACGAGGCCATGTTCAAGAACTGGCAGCCGACGGAACGCTTTCCGGCCCAGCCGGAAACCGAGCGCTGGCTGAACTACGTGGCTGACCGCACCGACCTGCGCAAGTACTACTGCTTCGATACGCGCGTGACCGCTGCGCACTATGACGAAGCGGGACAGCAGTGGCGGGTTGAAACCGATCGCGGCGACACGGTCACCGCACGCTTCCTGATCTGCTGCACCGGCATGCTGTCGGCGCCGCTGAGCAATATTTTCGAAGGCCAGGAGAGCTTCAAGGGCCAGATTTTCCACACGGCACGCTGGCCGAAGGAACGGGTCGAGTTCGTCGGCAAGCGCGTGGGCGTCGTGGGCACGGGCGCGACCGGCATCCAGGTCATCCAGACTATCGCGCCGCAGGTCGGGCACTTGAAGGTGTTCCTTCGTACGCCGCAGTACATCATTCCGATGCGCAACCCGAAATACACCCCGGCGGACTGGGCGCAGCAGGGCAAGCGATTCAGCGAGATCCGTGACCGCGTGCAGGGCACCTTCTCCGGCTTCGAATACGACTTCGACAATGGCGTCTGGGCCGACCTCACGCCGGCGCAGCGCACCGAAGTGCTGGAACGCCTGTGGGCAGACGGTTCGCTGGCGCTGTGGCTCTCCTCCTTTGCCGAAATGTTCTTCGACGAGAAGGTGAATGACGTGGTGTCCGAATTCGTGCGCGAAAAAATGCGCGCGCGCATCAAGGATCCGGAGCTGTGCGCGAAGCTCATTCCGACCAGCTACGGCTTCGGCACACATCGCGTGCCGCTGGAAAGCAACTATCTGGAGGCGTTCCTCCAGCCCAACGTCGAGATCGTCGACGTCAAGGCATCACCCATCGTGCGCATCGTGCCCGAAGGCGTGATGACCGCCGATGGCACGGTGCACGAACTCGACATTCTGGTGCTCGCCACCGGCTTCGACGCCGGCACCGGCGCGCTGACCCGAATCGACATCCGCGGCCGCGACGGCCGCTCGCTGAAGGAAGAATGGGGCCAGGAAGTCCGCACCGCGATGGGTCTGCAGGTGCACGGCTACCCGAACCTCTTCACCACCGGTGCTCCGCTGGCGCCGTCAGCTGCGCTGTGCAACATGACCACCTGCCTGCAGCAGCAGGTCGGCTGGATATCCGACTGCATCCGCGACATGCGGGAAAAGGGATTGAAGGTCATCGAAGCGTCAAAGGAGATTCAGGATCAGTGGGTTGCCCATCACGACGAGATCGCCAACAAGACGCTCGTGGTGAAGACCGACTCCTGGTACATGGGCTCCAACGTGAGCGGCAAGCCGCGTCGCCTGCTGTCCTACATCGGCGGCGTCGGCACCTACCGTCAGAAATGTGCAGACGTCGCAGCCAGCGGCTACAGCGGCTTCACGTTCGCCTGAACGACGATTGGCCTGACCGCAGGCCGTCGTGCCCGGCTCCACCGAAGCGGTGGAGCCGGGCCGAGCGGCCGCCGGGCAGGCGTCGGATAGCGATTCCGGATCCTGCGTCGGCAAATTCCTTCATCTCCAGGCATGCGTGCGGTTCTGCGGCAGCTGCCTGCCTGCAGTCACGTCCCCGATTCCGTCCCGACCTTACCCCGTCCCCTTTCTGAAGGCGCACATCGACCTCATGGGGGCGTGCTCCGGCGGGTGCGCTTCAGCGCCTGAAAGTGATTTCCATGTCGATGCGGCATGCCTGAGTCGGGCGACTGCCCGTGCAGCGTGCGGCCATCGGTCATCGTTCGGCGCTCTCATCGCATGAACATCGGCGCGGATGGGGGATGCGCATGCAACCCGATGCGCCCGGCAAAAAAAGCTCAAGAAGACAATGGCTTGACGCGCGAGAACCCGCGACAGGCTTCGGACGCACTGCAGGTCTGCGCGCTACGTCATAGTATTCGGCGCTGATGCGTGCTGAGCGGTGCGACAGCGTGCTGCGCTGCGCCGGCGCGGACTGCGACGTCGCGGCACACGGTTGCGGAGGGACTTGTCGAGCGTGTTCCGGTGCGGAGCGATCGATCAAGGTGCTGCCCGCTGCCTCTCCGGTGACCGGTCAACCAGCAGGCTTCCGGTGGTCGAGAACCCGACCGGCGGGTCCTGCCCGCGATGCGCCGCCATCCGCAGCTGCGCGTCCTGACCGGCTCGCCATCGCTTTTACCTATATATATGCACCACAGACTTACCCGGTACCCGAACCTTGACTGACCCGAGACTTGTTTTTTCCGAAGGTGATGCGGAGCGCAGCCTGCGCTGGCAATCCGAAGCCGGGCTGCCACCGCCCAGGCGCGTGGTGGTGGCCGACGACACGCTGAGTGCCGACAGCGCCTTCCGCCTCGCGAGCGAAGGCACGGCGCTGTTGTGGCGCAGCGACTTCCAGAACGCGCGGCAACTGCTGCAGGCGCTGGTGCGGCGGGTGGATCGCAAGCCGCGCAAGCCGGCGGCCACGATGCGCGATGCCTTCAACCAGCACCGGCTGGCGCAGTCGCAACGTGCGCGCACGCTGGGCATGCTGCTGATTCCGTTCGACGCCGGCCATGTCATTCCGCTGCGTCGCGCGCCCGATGTGGCCGAGGCCTGCACGCAGGCGCACGGCGAGGCGCGCGAAGGCTATGTGTGCTCGCTGCGCGAGCTGCTGGGTGTGATCAGCGCCTACGAATGGCGGCGCAACGGCGTCGAGGTGCCGGCGCTCGAAGCGCGCATCCACCCGCACTACGGCGTGTTTTCGCCGGTGCGCGGCGAATATGTCGATCTGGTAGCGAAGGCACCGCTGCCGGCAGTGCTGAAGAAGGCGTCGCGCGCCTTCGACATCGGCACCGGTACCGGCGTGCTGGCGGCCGTACTGGCTAAGCGCGGGGTGTCGAAGATCGTCGCCACCGACAGTGACGAGCGGGCGCTGGCCTGCGCGCGCGACAACGTCGCCCGCCTCGGGCTCGAATCGCAGATCGACGTGCGTGCGGCCGACCTGTTCCCCGATGGCCGCGCGCCGCTCATCGTGTGCAACCCGCCCTGGCTGCCGGCCCGCCCGGCGTCGCCGCTGGAACACGCTGTGTACGACCCGGACAGCCGCATGCTGCGCGGCTTTCTGTCGGGGCTGGCGGAACACCTCGGGCCGGACGGCGAGGGCTGGCTCATTCTGTCCGACTTTGCCGAACACCTCGGCCTGCGCACCGCGGAAGAACTGCAGGGCTGGATCGACGCCGCAGGTCTGAAGGTGCTCGGCCACCTCGATGCCCGCCCGCGTCACCCCAAGGCGAGTGACGAGTCCGACCCGCTGCACGCCGCACGCTCGCAGGAAGTGACCCGACTGTGGCGGCTGGCGGCGAAAGAGGGCGCTTGAGGGTTGTGCGGGAGCGGAACCTGCGGGAGCAGCGGCCTGTGGGAGCGGCGGCCTCGCCGCGATCAGAGCAGCGATGATCGTTGATCAGCGTGCTGATCGCGGCGAGGCCGCCGCTCCCACAAAACCTTCATCACTCCCACAGCCCAGGCCCAAGCCCACAGCCCAAGCCAACAGGCCTGGCTCACACCCTTGGGCTGTGAGTCGCCGCTGCCGGACGATTCAGCGTGTTGCCCACAGCACAAGGCTGATCAGCACGACATTGACCAGGATCGCCGCGAACAGGCCGCCGAGCAGGAAGTGCTGCGGGCCGAGCCCTTCGGTGGTGCGGTTGATCATGCGCGTGCGACCGATGCCGGTGAAGGTGAGCAGGATGATCTTGAGGGCGCGCAGGCTGCCGCGCAGCAGCGGGACGGGGGCTTGATCCATCGCCCGATTGTGCCTCACCGGCCCGCGCTGCGCTGGCCGTCGGCAGCCCGGTACGGCCGTGGCATCATGCAGCGATGACATCCGGAAACGAAGCGATGGACGACAGCCTGTCACGCACTGATGCGCAGCAACGCGCCGACGACATCCATGCCTTCCGCCGCGAACAGGCGCGACTCGCGGCCGACGGGCTGGCGACGGCCGATGCGGCGGCGATCCGGGCGCACCACGATGCGCTGCTGACGCGCCTCGCCGCGCGTCCGGACGTCGACACCACGCAGCGCGCGCGCCAGCTCACGCTCGGCCTGCGCATCGCCTCCTTTCTCGGTGCGCTCGCGCTGGCGGCCAGCGTGTTCTTCCTTTTCCGTCAGTACTGGCCGCTGTTTCCCGAGGCGGTGCAGGTGATCGTGCTGGCCGGCGCCTCGCTCGGCACGCTGGCGCTGACTTCCTGGCTGCACGGGCGCGACGCTTCCGGCTACTTCACCAAGCTGGCGGCGCTGGTGGCCTTCGCCTGCTTCGTGCTGAACCTGAGCCTGCTTGGTGCGAGCTTCAACATCACCCCGTCGGACAAGGCGCTGCTGCCGTGGGCGGCCTTCGCGCTGCTGCTCGCCTACACCTGCGAACTGCGTCTTTTGCTGGTAGCCGGGCTGGTCTGCGTCACCGGCTTCATCGCCGCTCGCGTCGGCAGCTGGTCGGGCATGTACTGGCTCAGCGTGGGCGAGCGGCCGGAGCATTTCTTTCCGGCGGCGCTGCTCATGTTCTGCGTTCCCTTCTTCGTTGATCACCGGCGGCATCCGGGCTTCGATGCCACCTGGCGGCTGGTTGCGCTGCTCGCGCTGTTCCTGCCCATGCTGGTGCTGGCGAACTGGGGCCGCGCGAGCTACCTGCCGTTCGAAGCAGACGCGGTCGAAGGCCTGTATCAGGTGGGTGGCTTCGTTGCCGGCGGCCTGCTGACCTGGCTCGGTGCGCGCCGCGGCTGGCCGGAAGTGATGAACACCGCGGTCGTGTTCTTCGTCATCTTTCTCTACACCAAGCTGTTCGACTGGTGGTGGATGGTGATGCCGAAGTTCCTGTTCTTCCTCGTGCTCGGACTGGTGGCGCTGCTGGTCATTCTGGTGCTGAAGCGGCTGCGCGCGGTCGTACCGGTGGAAGGCGGGCAATGAGGCGCGCGCAGAAAGTCCTGCTGGCGGGCGGCGTGGCACTCATCGTTGCGGTGAATGCCTTCGTGCTGGCGGGCGTGGCCTGGAACCGTTCGGGCGCGCCCGGCAGCGCGCTCACGCTGACGCAGCGCGAACTGAGCCTGCCCTATGCCTTCGGCTTCGACGGCGAGCGCGGCGGCATCGACGTGGCGCTGCTGTGGCGCGCACCGATGCGTGACGACAACGCGGATGCGTCATATGACATGCACTACGGCCGTGGTCCTGACTGGCTGGGAGCCGACAAGCTGCGCGAGCTGGGTTTCGACCTGAAGGACGAGCGCGATGCCTACCGCGAGAAGCGCGAGGTGTACGTCGTGCTCGAACTGGCTGGCGAGGCCTGGCAGCGCGCGCTGTCCCAGGCGCAGCGCCGGCTGGACCGCGCACTCGCCCGCGGCAGCGCCGACAAGCAGGACGCCGACGCGCTGAAGGCGGCGCAGGAGGCCCTGAAGTACGAACAGGACAAGGCGTCGCGCCTGTTCGCCGTCGATGCCGGGCGGGATGCGGCTGCCCTGCGCCAGCGCCATCCCGACCCGCGCCGTTACGCCATCGTCGCGGCGACGGTGACGCCGTCGGTGACAGTGATCGACAAGCAGACCACCTTCAGCGGCCACATCGGCGAACCGTCGGTCGCCCGCATCAGCATGCCGTACGCGCTGCGCGGAGCGATGGACGGTGTAGATCGCATGGCGCTCGACAGCGGGCGCGCCGCCTTCGACATTGATGTTGCGTGGGGCCGGCGCTTCGAGCCGTGGATCACGGCGGTACGTGCGCGCACGCTCGCGCCGGTTGCCCGATGAAGCAGCCGATCACCGGTTACCTCACCGACGACGAAGGCGACTGGGTCGCCCGGCTGGCGTGCGGGCATCGGCAGCACGTGCGCCACCAGCCGCCTTTCATCAACCGCGCCTGGGTGGTGACGGAACAAGGTCGTGCGGCCCATCTCGGCACGCTGCTCGACTGCCCGCGCTGCGATGCCTTCGAGTGGCCGGACCACATCGTCGCGCAGGCCGGGCGCCGCGACTGAAGCGGTGCTATCTTCCGCTCCCGTATTTCAGGGAGACGACATGCGCAGCGCAGGCCGCATCAGGACGTGGAAGGATGACAAGGGCTTCGGCTTCATCGTGCCGGATGACGGCGGCGATGAATTGTTCGCCCACATCAGCGAAGTGAATGCCGAAGGTCGCCGGCCGTCGGCGGGCGACCGCGTGAGCTTCGCAGTCGGCACTGACCGCACGGGGCGGCGCTGTGCAAAGCAGGTGCTGCTCGACGGCGTGCCGCTCAAGACGGCGCGCCCGCGCGCGCAGGGTCGCGACGATACTCACCCTGCGCAATGGGGCGGCGCCACGCTGTTCGTCATTCCGGCCTTTCTCGTCGTCATGCTGGTCGCGGCCTGGCTGTGGCAGGTGCCGGCCGGCTGGTTCCTGCTCTATCTCGGGTTGAGCGTCGTCACCTTCGGGCTGTATGCGGTCGACAAGGCGCAGGCTGCAAACAACGGCATGCGCGTGCCCGAAGCCCGGCTGCATCTGCTGGCGCTGGTCGGCGGCTGGCCAGGTGGCCTGCTGGCGCAGCAGTTCCTGCGCCACAAGTCGGTGAAGGCCTCGTTTCGGCGCGGCTTCTGGATCACCGTGGCGCTGAATGTGCTGATTTTCCTGTTCGTCACCAGCCCGCTCGGCCGGCCGCTCGTCGCGCACTGGCTGGGGTAGGGATCGCCGCTCCCACAGCCAAAGCCACGCGCCCCGCGCAGCCGCGGTATCGCACGGCGCCGCCGTGACGGGAGTCGCGGTGCGCTCGGTTGCACCGGCGATCACGCCCCCGAAATGCACGGGCGGATGATCCCGCTCAAGGTGCGTGCCCCAGGCTTTGATCAGGATGGGCGTACTTGCATGGCAGGAGTCCGGACATGGGCCGCATCGTCGTTATCCAGGGGCACCCCGAAACGCGCGCGGGGCTGCTGCGCGCACTGGCCGACAGCTATGTCGAAGGTGCGCGGGCGGCCGGGCACGACGTCGAGGTGATCGACGTGACCCGGCTCGACTTTCCGCTGCTGCGCGACAAGGCGGCCTGGTCTGCCGCTGCCGACGGCGATGTCGCGCACGCGCAGGCAGCGATGGCCGCGGCACAGCATGTCGCGGTGTTCTTCCCGCTGTGGCTGGGCACATTGCCGGCGCTGCTCAAGGCCTTTTTCGAGCAGATCCTCCGGCCGGGTTTCGCGATCGGCGAAGGCACCGGGCTGAACCCGTTCAAGCCGCTGCTGAAGGGTCGTTCGGCGCGGCTGATCGTGACCATGGGCATGCCGGCCTTGATGTTCCGCCTGATCTACCTTGCGCATGGCGTGAAGAGCTTCGAACGCAATGCACTGAATTTCGTCGGCATCCGGCCGGTGCGTACGACGCTGATCGGCAGCGTGGACAGCATGGACGACGCTGCACGCGCCCGCTGCCATGCGCAGATGCGCAGCCTCGGTCGCGCCGCCCGCTGAAGGGGCTGCGCTGTGGGAGCGGCGGCCTGTGGGAGCGGCGGCCTGTGGGAGCGGCGGCCTCGCCGCGATCTGCGCGTTGATCATCGACCATCGCCGCACTGATCGCGGCGAGGCCGCCGCTCCCACAAATCCGCGCCGCTCCCGGGGGTCGCACCCTAGACGCGCAGCAGGCGCACTCGCCTGAACCAGCCCCCGAAGGCGGCCGGTTCGTCGCTGACCACGCCGAAGGGCAGATCTTTCAGCGCGTCTTCGAGGACCAGGTCGAGCCGGGTGGCGATGCGTCCCGCGATCGGCGACAGCAGGCGGCGCAACGGCGCCGGTCGACCGGCGGGCAGGAATTTGTCGAGCAGCAATGCCGCGCCGCCGGACTTCAGCACGCGTGCGGCTTCGCGCAGGCAGGCGGCGCCATCGGGCACGACGGCGACGATGAGGTGCAGCACGACGCAGTCGAAGCTCGCGTCGCGGAACGGTAGCCGCATCGCGTCGCCGCGCACCGCGGCGTAATCGAGCCCCTCGGCGCGCGGCAGGCTGCGCGCCAGCATGGCGCTGTTGAAGTCGAGTCCGGTGTAGCGGTGATCGGGCGGCAGACAGGGCAGGTCGAGGCCAGTGCCAATGCCGCACAGCAGGATGTCCGACGGCGAACGCGGCAGGGCGTCCAGGCTGGCGCGTCGCGCGCCGCGCGAGGCGAGATCGACGACCGCGTCGTACAGCGGCGCGAGACGGGTATAGGAGGCGTCGAGTGACACCGCGCCGCCCCGGACCTCAGTGCAGCACGCGCGGCATGGCGAGCGTGAATTCGGGAATGACGGCTTCGAACTGCGTGCCGTCTTCGGCCACCATCTGGTAGCTGCCACCCATGGTACCGACCGGGGTGGTCAGCGCGCAGCCGCTGGTGTATTCGAACTTCTCGTCCGGCTTGAGCAGCGGTTGCTGACCGACGACGCCGAGGCCGCGCACTTCCTGCTCGGAATCGGCGGCGTCGCGGATGACCCAGTGCCGGCTGATCAGCTGCGCCGGCACGTTACCGGTATTGGCGATCGTCACCGTATAGGCGAAGACGAAACGCGATTCGTCGGGATCGGACTGCTCTTCGACATAGCGTGTCTGCACCGACACCGTGATTTCATGTTTTTTCGCTTCGGCCATGGCAGCTTTTTAACCGAAGTCCTTCAGGGCGGCAAGCAGCAGCCGCCTCGACACAGCCGGCAATGATCGGGGCCGCGCACGGGAGCCGATACAATTGCGTTCCTGCCATCCGGAGCACGCCCGTGAGCCACTCGCCCGTACGCCCTTCATCCGCATCCGATTTCCTGATCGCGCCCAGCCTGCTGTCGGCCGATTTCGCCATGCTCGGGCAGGAGGTGCGCAACGTCATCGATTCGGGTGCCGACTGGATCCACTTCGACGTGATGGACAACCACTACGTGCCCAATCTGACCATCGGGCCGCTGGTGTGCCAGGCGCTGCGCCCGCACACCGATGCGGTGATCGACGTGCATCTGATGGTGAAGCCGGTCGACCGCATCATTCCGGACTTCGCGAAGGCCGGCGCCAACGTGATCACCTTCCATCCGGAGGCTTCGGAACACATCGATCGTTCGCTCGCGCTGATCCGTGACCATGGCTGTCGTGCCGGTCTGGTATTCAACCCGGCCACGCCGCTGCACCATCTCGACCATGTGATGGATCGGCTCGACCTCGTGCTGCTGATGTCGGTGAACCCGGGCTTCGGCGGCCAGAGCTTCATTCCGGAAACGCTGAACAAGCTGCGCGCCGCGCGCGCGAAGCTGGACGAGTATGAAGCGCGGACCGGCCGGCGCATCCGGCTGGAGATCGACGGCGGCGTGAAGGTGGACAACATCGCCGACATCGCGCGCGCTGGCGCCGACACCTTCGTCGCCGGCTCGGCCGTGTTCGGCGCCGGGCTCGACACCGACCCGAACCGCTACGACAGCGTGATCGGCGCGCTGCGCGCCCAGCTCGCGACCGTCGCGGCATGAGGGCACGGCGCGCGGTCGCCGCGATCAGCTTCGACCTCGATGGCACGCTGCTCGATACCGTGCCCGATCTCGCCGCCGCCGCGCGCGACATGGCGCTCGAACTGGGCCTGCCGGTGCGGTGCGAGGACGAGGTACGGATGTTCGTCGGCCGGGGCATTCCGGACCTGGTCAAACGCTGCCTGGGCGAACGTGCGCAGGACGCCGCATTGCTCGCGCAGGCGATTGACGCGTTCCGGCGCGGCTACTGCCTGCGCAATGGTGAGCATGCGACCGCCTACCCGGGCGCGCACGACACGCTGGCCGCCTTGCAGACCGCCGGTTTCCGGCTGGCCTGCGTCACCAACAAGCCGGCCGACTTCACGGAGCCGCTGCTCGAACGGATGAAGATGCGCCAGTACTTCGATTGCGTTGTCAGCGGCGACACGCTGCCGCAGAAGAAGCCCGACCCTGCGCCGCTGCACTACGCGGCCGCGCAACTGGGCTGCGCACCGGGCGTGCTGTTGCATATAGGCGACTCGTACAACGACATCGATTGCGCCCGCGCCGCAGGGGTGGCGGTGTTCGGCGTGCCCTGGGGCTATTGCGAAGGGCGCGTGCTGGACGCAAAAGATTGCGATGGGCTACTATCGTCGCTCCCTGACCTGCTCGATCGGGTCATGCTGTCGACCGGCCACCGGATCGATCAACCCTGAGCGTACCGACAAAAAAATGGACAGCCCGACTTCCAAGGAGAGACCCGCCCGCAGCTGCGCGCCCGCGCCCCTGCACGGGTACCTGTGGCGAGCCGCCTGAGTCCGCTTCCGGTCCGGCGCAGGCGGTGACACCGCGGCGCCCGTTCAAATCCTGCACTCCGGTCTGTCCATGAATCACGATCAATTCGAGGCGCTCGTACGCGCCGGCTACAACCGCATTCCGGTCGCGCGCCAGGCGCTGGCCGATCTCGACACGCCGCTGTCCGCCTATCTGAAGCTGGCCGACGCGCCGTATTCCTATCTGCTCGAATCGGTGCAGGGCGGCGAGCGCTGGGGTCGTTATTCGATACTCGGCCTGCCGGCGCAGACGCGCATCGTCGTGCGTCGCAACGACATCCGCGTGCTGCGCGACGAGGTCGAGATCGAGCACTGCGAATCGGCCGACCCGCTTGCCTTCGTGCAGGAGTTCATCGGCCGCTACCGGGTGCCCGACCTGCCCGGCCTGCCGCGTTTTTCCGGCGGACTGGTCGGCTACTTCGGCTACGACGTGGTGCGCTATGTCGAACACCGTCTCGAAGCCGGCTGGAACAAGGCCGATCCGCTGTGCGTGCCGGACATCCATCTGCTGCTGTCGGACGAGCTCGCGGTGTTCGACAACCTGTCAGGTCGGCTCACCTTCATCGTCTATGCGGATCCGGCGCAGCCGGACGCGCTGATGAACGCCCATCTGCGGCTCGAAGCGCTGTCGGCGCGACTGAAATCGCCGCTGCGCGAGCCGGATACGCCGCGCGGCGTGTCGGTGGACGCGGTGTCCGGCTTCGGCCATGACGCCTACTGCGCGGCGGTCGACACCGCCAAGCGCTACATTTTCGACGGCGACATCATGCAGGTGGTGCCGTCGCAGCGCATGAGCAAGCCGCTGGCGACGACGCCGATGGCGGTCTATCGCGCGCTGCGCGCGCTGAATCCGTCGCCCTACATGTATTTCTTCAATCTCGGCGACACCCACATCGTCGGCGCCAGCCCGGAAATCCTCGCCCGCCTGGAAGGCGACAAGGTGACCGTGCGGCCGATCGCCGGCACCCGCAAGCGAGGTGCCACGCCGGACGAAGACCGCGCGCTGGCGGAAGACCTGCTGTCGGACGAGAAGGAACGTGCCGAACACATCATGCTGGTCGATCTGGGCCGCAACGATCTGGGCCGGGTCGCCGCCATCGGCTCGGTGGAGGTGACCGACCGCATGGTGGTGGAAAAGTATTCGCACGTGATGCACATCGTCAGCAATGTCGAAGGCGTGCTCAAGTCGGGCCTGACCGCGATGGACGTGCTGCGCGCCACCTTCCCGGCCGGCACGGTCAGTGGCGCGCCCAAGGTCAGGGCGATGGAAATCATCGACGAGCTGGAACCGGTCAAGCGCGGCATCTATTCGGGCGCCGTCGGCTACCTGGGCTTCAACGGCGGCATGGACGTGGCGATCGCGCTGCGCACCGCGGTGATCAAGGACGGCCAGTTGCACGCGCAGGCCGGTGGCGGCGTGGTGATGGATTCAACGCCCGAAGGCGAATGGCAGGAAACGCTGAACAAGGCGCGCGCCGTGCTGCGTGCGGCGGAACTTGCGGAAGCGGGGCTGGTGCCGGGCCCGGACGGGCGGGGGAACTGACATGTTATTGATGATCGACAATTACGACTCCTTCACCTACAACCTCGTGCAGTACTTCGGCGAGCTGGGTGAGGATGTTCGCGTGTTCCGCAACGACGAAATCACGCTCGACCAGATCGATGCGCTCAAACCCGACCACATCGTGGTGTCGCCCGGGCCGTGTTCTCCGAAGGAGGCGGGCGTATCGGTACCGTTGATCACTGCCTTCGCCGGCAAGTACCCGATTCTGGGCGTGTGCCTCGGCCACCAGAGCATCGGTGCGGCGTTCGGCGGCGACGTGGTGCACGCCAAGGTGGTGATGCACGGCAAGACGGCGGCGATCCACCATGCCGACAAGGGCATGTTCCGCGGTCTGCCAAATCCGTTCACGGCCATCCGCTACCACTCGCTGGCGGTGTCGCGCGACACCTTGCCGGATTGTCTGGAGGTGACCGCGTGGACGGATGACGGCGAAATCATGGGCATGCGGCACAAGACACTGGCGGTCGAGGGTGTGCAGTTCCACCCCGAATCCATCCTGACCGAACACGGTCACCAGATGCTGAAGAACTTCCTCGACGAGTGGAGGGTGGGCGCATGACTTTCACACCGAAACAGGCGCTCGAGCGGGTCATCGAGCACCGCGAAATCTTCCACGAAGAAATGACGGCGCTGATGCGCCAGATCATGACCGGCGAGGTGTCGCCGACGCTGATCGCCGCCATCCTGATCGGTCTGCGGGTGAAGAAGGAAACCGTGGGCGAGATTGCTGCCGCGGCCATGGTGATGCGCGAACTGTCGATGAAGGTGCCGGTGGGCAACACCCAGACCCTGGTCGACACCTGCGGCACCGGTGGCGATGGTGCGCACACCTTCAATATTTCCACCGCGTCGATGTTCGTCGCTGCGGCCGCCGGTGCGCGCGTGGCCAAGCACGGCGGGCGGGCCAGTTCATCGCAGAGCGGGTCGGCCGACGTGCTGGAAGCGCTCGGCATGACGCTGAACCTCACGCCGGCGCAGGTCGCGATGTGCATCGAACAGGCCGGCGTCGGCTTCATGTTCGCGCCCAACCACCACAGCGCGATGAAGCACGCCGCACCGGTGCGCAGGGAACTGGGCGTGCGCACGATGTTCAATATCCTCGGTCCGCTGACCAACCCGGCCGGCGCAGCCAATCAGGTGATGGGTGTGTTCCACGCGGATCTGGTCGGTATTCTGGCGCGGGTGCTGAAGGAGCTGGGCTCGCGCAATGTGATGGTGGTGCATGGCCGCGACGGGCTGGACGAACTGTCGATCAGCGGCGACACCTTCGTGGGCGAGCTGCGCGACGGTGAGGTGCGCGAGTACACGGTGCATCCGTCAGACGTCGGTCTGCCGGTGCATGCACTCGACACGCTGCGCGTGACCGATGTGCAGGCCTCGCGCGACATGCTGCTGGCCGCGCTGGATGGCCGATTCGCCCCGGCGCGCGACATCGTGCTGCTTAATGCCGGTGCCAGCCTTTACGTGGCGGGTGTGGCCGACAGCCTGCGCGACGGGGTGGACCGTGCCCGCGAGGCGGTCGAATCCGGCGCCGCGCGGGCGCGTGTCGACACGCTGGTCGAGCTGACGCGCACCTTCGGCACTTGAGGATCCTGCAGGCGCCCGCCCTGCAGGTCCGAAACATTCAATGGGGTCAGAAGAAATGTCCGACATCCTGCAGAAAATCCTTGCCACCAAGCGGGAAGAAATTGCCGCCGGCCGAGCATTGCAGACGCTGGACGCGCTGTGTACCCGGGCCGAAGCCCAGCCGCCGGTGCGCAACTTCGTCGCCGCGCTGAGCGAACGCGTGGCGCGTCGCCAGCCGGCGGTGATCGCCGAGGTGAAGAAGGCCAGCCCGTCGAAAGGCGTGCTGCGCGCCGACTTCCGTCCGGCCGAGATTGCGCGCTCGTACGAGGCGGGCGGTGCCGCCTGCCTGTCGGTGTTGACTGACCGGCAGTATTTTCAGGGTGCGCCCGAGTTTCTGGTCGAGGCGCGTGCCGCCTGTCGGTTGCCGGTGCTGCGCAAGGATTTCATCATCGATCCCTGGCAGGTGGTCGAGGCGCGTGCGATGGGCGCCGACTGCATCCTGCTGATCGTGGCAGCCTTCCTGCCGCCGTCGGGCGAGGCGGACGCCGCTCAGCAGGCGAAGGCCGTGGCCGACATGCGCGCCCTGGAAACCCTCGCGGGAGAGCTGGGCATGTCAGTGCTGGTGGAAAGTCACGACGCGGGCGAACTTGATCTGGCGCTGCAACTGGATACGCCGCTGATGGGCATCAACAACCGCAGCCTGCGTACCTTCGAGGTGTCGCTCGATTTCACGCTGTCACAGCTCGACCGCATTCCGGCCGGGCGCATCGTGATCACCGAGAGCGGCATCCTGACGGCAGACAACGTCGCGACCATGCGGGCCCGCGACG
The DNA here is from genome assembly GCF_001713355.1 of Methyloversatilis sp. RAC08. Lineage (NCBI taxonomy): Bacteria > Pseudomonadati > Pseudomonadota > Betaproteobacteria > Nitrosomonadales > Sterolibacteriaceae > Methyloversatilis > Methyloversatilis sp. RAC08. The sequence continues at coordinate 2,874,848 of NZ_CP016448.1, forward strand.
TGCATGCCTTTCTGGTCGGCGAAGCCTTCATGCGCGCCGCCGACCCTGGGGCCGAACTGGCCCGCCTGTTCGGCACTGCAGTGGCCTGAGCCACGGCAGTCCGTTCTTCAGCTGCGCACTGCGCCGTCGGCGCCGCGCGGACCGTCGCCATGACCATGGCGCTTGCCGTGGTGCGGGTGACCGCCACCCATACGGGCCAGTGACTTGGCCGCGTCCTTGCGCTGTTCAGGCGTCAGCACTTCGGCCAGATCGGCCAGCGTGCGCGTCATCAGCTTCGAACGTTCGTCCATCTGCGCATGGCGTGCCGCTCGCAGCTGTTCGATCCGGTCGCGGTCTATCGATTCGGCCGACAACAGGGCCAGCATTTCCTTCGGACCGCCGCCATCGGCAGGGCGCAGTGCCTTCATCTGTTCGGTCGAGGCCTGGACGATTTCGCGAGCACGTGCCTTCTGCTCGTCGGTCGCGCCGACCTTGCTGAAGACGCGTTCGACACGCTCTGCCATGCGCTTTTCCATATGACCGTGGCCGTGATGCGCTGCGGTCTTCATGGCGTGCGGTGCGCGCTGTTCTCCCGCGTCGGCGGAAGCCTGCGGAACGGCGGCAACCATTGCGGCCAGTGCGCCGGCCGCGGTGAGCGCAGCCAGCCAGCGGCCGCGGGATGCTGCAGCGTGCAGGGGGCGGGCAGTGACAGCGTTCGGGTGATTCATGATCTGACTCCTCTGATTTGCCGGAATGCTCCGGCAGCGAAGCCAGTGTCGGCGGCTGCTGTAAACCCGCTGCGCGACCGCAGTAACGATTTGTAAGATTCGCAGGGTTTCGGCATTTTCAAGGCAGGGATTCGCGTTGCGGCCGAAACGGGTGACACTGACCTGCAATGAACGGTCGGGATGTGATGATTCCCAGTGTTGGCGCGGGTTCTGTGCCAAAACACTGCGGTATTATCCGACCAGGTTCCGTCCGTCAGAACGGCCGATAAACAATCAAAAAAGGTCAGCGCCGGGGGTCACCCCGACGTATCCCGTTTCCTGCACAGCATGTCAGCCAACGCTGCAAGCGCGATCGAATGTGCCGTGCTGTCTGGCGCGCCCTCCGTTCCGGTGATAGCCGGAACGGCGCTCGGCCTGCGCTCGCAGCAGGGCGAGGCGCAGCCGCTGTCGGCGTTGCTGCGCGCCGACCCGGTGCTTGTGCTGCGCGTGCTGCGCGCCTCGGAAGCGCTCGAGCACTCGAATGGCCTGAGCGCAGCGCGTCGCATCGATGCGGTGATCGACGCAGGCGGGCAGGCCCTCATCCGCGCGGCCTTGCTCGACACCCACCAGTGGTCATCCCGCCTCGGTGCTGTGCCGGATGGATACCGTCGCTACTGGTCACATTCGCTGCTGAGCGCCGAAACCGCGCGCGAACTGTCGCTGCGCTGTGGCAACAGCGACCCCGACGAGGCCTACATTGCAGGTCTGCTGCTCGATGTGGCGATGCCGCTGCTGTCGAACAACCCACCGTACCTGAACCTGCTGGCGCAAGGCCATGACGAGTCCGCGCTGTCAGGCCTCGAAGCTGCCGAGCTGGGTGTTTCGCACGCCGAACTCGCCGCCGATCTGCTGCCAGAGGGGTGGGCCGGCGACTTGGCCGACGCCTTGCGCTTCCACCACGCCGACGCAGCGCTGTTCCACGATGCGCCTGAATTGCTGCGTGTCGCGCGCGCGGCCGAAGAGCTGTCGGGCGGCGGCAGCGGCGACGCGATGCAGCACGCTGCGCTGGCGCATGCGCTGACCGGCCTGCCGATGGACCAGCTCAACGACGCCTGGCAGACCGCCTGCCGACGTACGCAGTCCCGGCTGGATGCGCTGCAACTGCTTGATCCGATGGCGCCGATGATCGCCGGCGCACCGTATCGCCCGTTCTTCGAGGTGTCGCCCGACCCCTCGTTCAACCCGGCGTACGGCGCTGATCCGCAGCAGTCGGTGCTGCTCGATCTCGCCCGCAGTGGGCTGCTCGCGCAGGTGCTCGAACCCACAGCGGACAACGACGTGCTGCGCGCCTACCGGCTGGCCGGCGCCCTGCTGCTCGATCTGCCGATGCCGCAGATGCTGCTGCCGGCGCACGGCGAAACCCGTTTTGCGGTGCTTGACGAGGCCGGTGAGCCGGGTGGCGTCCAGCTCGATCTGGCGCATTCGGGGCTGGGCGACATCGGGCAGCAATTGCTGCGCGGGCAGCCCTGGTACTGCGAGGATGCCCGGCAGGCGGCGCGCCTGCCGATCAGCGTCCAGCGACTGCTGCGCCCGGCGCGCGGTGAAGCCTGCCTGCTGCTGCCGCTGCTCGGCGACGGTCGGGTGGAAGCTCTGGCACTGCATCGCATGCCTGTTTCTGCGCTGTCAGGCCTGCGCAAGCGCGCTGCCGGACTCGACGCACTGACCGGCGCGACCGCACGCGCGCTGCGCACGCAGCGTGTCCAGGCACGCAACCTTGGTGAGCTGCGCGGCAGCATGGTCGAGCAGTACGCCGCGCATTCGCGGCAACTGCGCGCCGACCTGAACACGCCGCTCGGTCTGCTGAAGCACCAGGTGAAGTCGATGCGCCTGAAGATGGGCGCCGATTCGATGCTCGAATCCGAGCTGTCGGTGTTCAACGATCAGGTGATCCGCATCGACACGGTGCTGCACCAGTTCGAAAGCCGCCCGCCGGACATCACCGCAGCTGCGCAATGGACCGACGTCAACCAGCTGATCGAACAGATCATGGCCGAGACCGACGAGCGGACGTTCCGCGCGCGCTCGATCACGACCGAACTTCACCTCGATTCGGCGCTGCCGCCGCTGCACCTGCCGCTGTCGGCGATGCGCGACATCGTGGCCGCGCTGCTCACGGTCAGTGCCGAACAGATCGGCAGCGGTGGGCGCATCGCCGTCAGCAGCGCGGATGGGGTGAACTGGAACGGTGTGCTGCACGCGGAAATCCGCATCCGCGACTTCGGCCGCGGCATGGACGCTGCACGGGTGGCCGCGCTGTTCGCCTCGACCGCCGGCGAAGGACAGGCAAGACCGACGCTGGCGCACGCGCTGGCGCAGATCCGGGCGCTCGGTGGTTCTCTGTCGTGCAAGAGCGCGATCGGTCAGGGCACGGTATTCCAGCTGCTGCTGCCGCGCCAGACGCGCCGACGCGCGCCGGCTGCCGAGCAGTCCTAGGGCAAACCGCAGGGTGTGCACCTGACGCGGCGCGCCGGCTGCACGCGTGACATGCGGATCAGATGCGACCCGCGCTCAGGCCGCCTTCCAGCGGCTGTTGGCATTCACGTGCTGGGAGAGGAAATCCATCTGGTCGACCAGAATGTTGCGGTTGCTCAGGATCAGGTATTCGGCCTTGTTCGGCACATAGGGCGCGTACAGCAGCTGCATGTGCGCCTGCTCGGGCGTACGACCGCTCTTGCGCTGGTTGCACGGACGGCAGCAGGTGACCACATTCATCCACAGGTCGCGGCCGCCCTGCGACACCGGCAGGATGTGGTCGCGCGTGAGTTTCTGGGCCGAAAAGTCACCGCCGCAGTAGGCACAGATCGAGCGATCGCGGTGGAACAGCTCGCGATTGTTCAGCGGCGGCACGGCCATCTGCAGCTTGTGCGCGTGGCTGCGACCCTTGATCGCGATGATGCTGTTGGTGCGGATGAAGGACTGTTCGCCGGTCATCCGGTTGATGCCGCCGCGGATTTCGAATTCGTGGCTGCCGGCGACCCAGGCCACCAGATCCTTCGAGTGATAGAACACGGCGTGCTGCCAGCTCACCCAGCGATGCGGCACGCCGTTGGCATCCAGCGTCAGTATCCACGGATGTGCCGGCCGGCGGCGTTGCCGCGCTAAGCTCAGCGGTGGGTGCTCTTCCATCGACGGGAACACGGCCTTGGCAACCTCCATAGTGTCCAGCTTGACAGGCAGGAAACGCGGAAACGCAGATTTGCGCGCGGGCGATCATCTGCCGAACGAGTGTAACGGCCTTCCGCCTGCAGCGCGCACGTACTCTAGCAAAGGAAGATGAATTTGCAACCGCGTCGCCGGCGTGTTCCATCACCGAATCTGCTGGCCGCAACGGGGCTGTCGCTGGCACTGCACGGGCTGCTGATCTGGCCGCTTCCGCTGCCGCGCTCGATACCCGAAAGACCTGTTGCTCAGGTCGGCGCGCTGCGGCTCGTGCCGACGCTGCCCGCAGCGGCATCGGTCGCCGTTGCGGGCAACCTGCCGGCCGCTCCGCAAGCCAGCCTGTCGATCGATCGTCCGTCGCCCCTGCTCACCGCTGCCGGCCGGGCCGCCCCGCCTGGACCGGATGGCGGCGCGCTGTCACCCGTCGTTGCGGAATCCTCGCTGCGTGCATTTCGCTACGCCATCGCGCGCTCCGTTGCCCGTGATGGTGCGCCGCTGCAGGCAAGGGGTGTACGCATGGTGATCGCGCTGCGGCTGCATGCGCGCCGTGTCGTCGCGGTGTCGCTCGTGCGCAGCAGCGGCCACGACGCGCTGGATGCGAGGGTGCTGGCTGCATTCAGGGCAGCGGCGAGTACCGCCGTCAGGTCGGTCGATCTGCCGCCGCACGGCTTCGCGGTGGAACTGGAACTTGACGGCGAGTCGGACGACGCAGGGCAGGACGACGCCGGGCAGGATGAGCGACCGCGCGCGTCCGGCTGAACCGCCGAGCGGCTGCTCAGCAGCGCACCTGCTGGCGACAGAACTCTGCCATCGGAACGACCCGCGTGCGTTCGCCGACCGGCTGCATGGCGCGGTCTCCGCCGTGTTCGAGCGCAAGCCGGAAGCCGAAACTGCTGAAGAAGCGATCGAATACATCGGCGCCCAGGGTGGCGACCGCAGCCAGTTCGTCGCGCTCGGCGGAGTACTCCAATACAATCGCGGCCAGCGGTTGCGGGGCAGGGCCTTCGAGCACCTGCGCGCCGGCGGCCGGATCGAACTGGCTGTGCTCGGAACAGCAGTGTATGACCCGGGCGCGCGCATTGTGTGGAGTCGCGTCAGCGCGATAGGCGATGAAACTGATGTCGCGTGTGGGATGGGTGAGCTTGTGCGAGCATATGGCCGAGTAGGCGACAACCGATTGGCGCCGGCCGACGCCGCCCGGCCAGTCATAACGGCGGCCATCCGCAGTACGGATGTCTTTCCGGCCCGCCACCTTCTGGCCGAGATCGAGCAGGAAGCACGGCGTGGCCGGGTAGGGCCACTGGAAAACATAATTGACGCCCGGTTCAAGCGAGGCTGCTCGCAGCGGTTGCCCGTCACTATTGGTCAGTATGCTGCGCGGAAAGCTTCGCATGATGCGGGCTTGCGCAGGAAGGTTCAGCCCGAGCATGCCGCACGCAGCGCTGCAGGTCGCGATGAAGTGGCGTCTTTCCATTTTCATGCTCCACAGGGACGGTTTGTGCTGCGGTCGTTGAAACCTAGAAACTGTTGTTGCGATAGTCAAGCGGGTGTGTGCCTCACATGAACCGTCCGGTTGACGAAATGCACGAACAAGACCCGCAGACCCGCGCGCCGGCGCCCGAAGCCGTGCCGCCGGGTGCGCCGCTGCCGCTGCCCGGCCCGTTACCGCTGAATGCCCTGATCGCGATTGGCTACTGCGTGCTCGTGGCGGCCAACCTGCAGCTGCGCGACGCGTCGGGCATCACGCCGATGTGGGCGCCGATCGGCCTCGCGCTGTTCGTCCTGCTGCGCTTCGGCAACCGTGCGCTGCCGGGCGTGCTGATCGGCGTCATCGCCGGAACCGCTCTGGCACAAATGCCCATGCCGATGGCCGTGCTGCACGCGGCCGGACAGATAATCGCGCCGTGGGTGGGGGCGCGAATTCTGCGGCATCTGATCAGCGAACCGGCGCATCTGCTGGAGCGTACCGACGGCGCCTTCAAGCTGCTGGCGGTGGCCTATGCGGTGGCTATCATCAGTGCCGCAGCCACCACCCTCGGCATGGCGCTGGCGCATGAGCTGCCCGCAGCCCGCTGGCTTGATAGCGGTGCGTCGATCTGGCTCGGCGACGCACTGGGCGTCGTCGTGTCCATGCTGCCGCTGCTGGCCTGGACAACCGATCGCTCGCCGGTGCAGTCGCCGCGTCGGCTGATCGAACAGGTGCTGGTCATCCTGACGCTGCTCGGCATGCTGGCGGCGACCTTCTTCGGCGTCGCCCTGCTGGCCGAACCCATCCTGCAGCTTTATGCCTCGCTGCCGCTGGTGATCTGGATCGCGCTGCGCTTTCCGCCGCGGGTCGGCTGGACGGTGTTCCTGATCGCATCGCTGACCGCATTGGCCGGCACCGCACAAGGCTTCTCGCTGCTGAACGAGCACGCGATGGGCGTGCAGATTCTCGTGCTGCACGGGCTCATCACGCTGACCGCCGCGACCGCGCTGTTCATCGGTGCCGCGATGTTCGAGAAGCAGGCGGCGCGGCGGGCGCTGCGCGAACGCGAGTCGCACTTTCGTGCGCTGACGCTGCTGTCGGCCGACTGGCACTGGGAACTCGACGCCGACCTGCGCTACCACCGCCTGCCGGATCAACTGACCGGCGTGCATTTCGGCGACACCGCGCTGGACGGCTGCGCACCCTGGGAAATCGCCGGGGAAGAGGCGCTCACCCTGCCGTGGGGCCTGCTGCGCCAGACGCTGGAGCGCCACGATGCCTTCCGCGACTTCCTGTCGCGCCGCCGCGACGGCTCACGCTGGCGCTATCTGGCCTCGTCCGGCGAGCCGGTGTTCGACGCACATGGCGCGTTCTCGGGCTACCGCGGCGTCAGTCGGGACATCACGGCCGAAATGCAGGCGCGCGAAGCGCTGCGCGAGGAAGAGTTCAGACTGCGCGCGCTGGTCGATGCGCTGCCGGAACTGATCGTGCTGCAGGACAGGCATCTGCGCTGGCGGCTGGCCAACCGCTCGCTGCTCGATACGCGCTGGCTGAAGAAGATGGCCTGGCTGGGCGCCACCAGCGAGGAACTCGCGGCGCACCTGCCGTCGATGGCCGACGTGCTGAAGCAGGACCACAAGATCGCCGAAGCGGTGGCGCTGTCCTGCAAGCCGCATCGGGAAGAGCAGCGTCTCGTCATGCCCGATGGCGAGGAGCGGGTATTCGAAGTCAGCGTCATTCCGCTGACCGACGATGATGGCCAGTTCAACGGAATCGTGTCGGTGCGGCGCGACATGACCGCGCAGCGCGACGCCGAGCGCATCCAGGCCGAACATGTACAGGGCGTGCAGTCACTCAACGACGAGCTGGAGCGCCGTGTCGGTGCGCGCACTGCAGCGCTTGAAGCGGCGATCCGCGAACTGGAGGCGTTCAGCTACTCGGTGTCGCATGATCTGAGGGCGCCGCTGCGCGCACTGGACGGCTTCTCACGCCTGCTGGTGGAGGATTACGGCGATCTGCTCGACGAACAGGGGCGCGAGTATCTGTCGCGCATCCGTCGCAACAGCCAGCGCATGGGCGAACTGATCGATGACCTGCTGGAACTGTCGCGCGTGTCGCGTGCCGAGGTGCACCGCTCACTGACCAACCTGTCGGACATCGCGCGCGACGTGGTGCGCGAACTGACGGCCGAAGCACCTGACCGATACATCCACTGGGTCATTCCGGAAGGTCTGTGGGCCGACACCGATTCCGGACTGGCGCGCGTCGTGTTCGAAAACCTGCTGCGCAACGCATGGAAATTCACCCGTCTGCAGGCGCAGCCGCGCATCGAGATCGGGCAAACGGAGTTGCAGGGCCAGGCGGCGTACTACGTGCGCGACAACGGCGTCGGCTTCGACATGGCCTATGTCGGTCGGCTGTTCGCGCCTTTCCAGCGCCTGCACAACAATCGCGAATTCGACGGCAGCGGCATTGGTCTGGCGATCGTGCAGCGGGTGATCCGTCTGCACGGCGGCCATGTGTCGGCCGAGGGCGTGGTTGGACAGGGCGCAACCTTCAGCTTCAGCTTCGGCCCGGTACGTCCAGACTGAAGTGGTGCACGCCGAAGCCGCCCATGCGCCGCTCGTCGAAGAAGGTGCGCAGGGTCAGTGACACGCTGCGGAACGCCAGTTCGTCCCACGGAATGTCGGCTTCGTCGAACAGCCTGACATCGAGCGATTCGCTGCCGGGCGCGAAGTCGGTGTCGATCAGCTCGGCCCGGAACAGGATGTGCATCTGGTCGATCTGCGGCACGCTGACCATCGTATAGGGCGCAATCAATGCGACCCGCGCACAGGCCTCCTCAAGCGTTTCGCGCAATGCACCGTCGGCCGCGCTTTCACCGTTTTCGAGAAATCCGGCGGGCAGCGTCCAGTAACCCAGGCGCGGCTCGATGGCGCGCCTGCACAACAGCACCTGCCCCTCCCAGATGGGCAGTGTGCCCACCACCATGCGCGGGTTCTGATAGTGGATGGTGCCGCACGCCGGGCAGACGTGGCGCAGCCGGTTGTCGCCCACCGGCACGCGCTGTTCAACCTTGCTGCCGCAGTCAGCGCAGAAATTCATGGGTACACCGGCTGTTCGAAATGAAGAGTCCGGAGTGTAGCGCCCCGCCTGTCGCCTGCGTACCTGCCCTCAAGAACCGTGTCTCCCGCGCCGTAAGCTGATGCCATGAGGCATATTCTGCAACGGACGCATGGCGCGCCGTTCAGGCCTGGACGATGGCAAAGCGATGAATGACCTGATTGATACAAGCCGGTTCGAGGAAATCAAGGCGGCCGGCGAACTGCCTTCCCCGCGCGGCATTGCGCTGGCGATTGCGCGCGTCACGCAACGCGGTGACGCCTCGCTGGCCGAACTCGCCCGCCTGGTGCAGGGCGATCCGGCGCTGGTCGGGCGCCTTGTCTGTGCGGCCAACGGCACGCTGGCACCCGGCATGCGGCCCATCGTGGCGCTGCGCGACGCACTGTCGGTACTCGGCATGGCTGCGGTACGCAATCTGGCGCTGGGCTTTTCGCTGATTTCCAGCAATGGCAAGGGTTTGTGCCGAAGTTTTCCGTATTCGCGCTTCTGGACCGGATCGGTCATCCGCGCCATCGCAACGCAGAAGATCATGACCGTGATGCGTTCGGCCGGGGTGGAGGAAAGCTTCAGCGTCGGCCTGCTGTCCGGCATCGGCGCGCTCGGGCTGGCCAGCGTGTTCCCGGCGCAGTACTCGCGCGTACTCGACGAGGTGCGAGGTGGCGAGCCGGAAATGCTGCTCGATGTCGAGCGACAGGCATTCGCGATGACCCACGTCGAACTGAGCGCCGCCATGCTCGCCGACTGGGGCATGCCGCGCTTCTTCATCGCCGCCGTTCTCGGCCATGAATCTGCATTGTCGGTGCAGGGCGAGCCCGAATCGCGCGAATACAGCCTGACGCTGGCACTCGGCCTGGCGCGTGCGGTCGAAGCCGCCTGCCTGTGCGACGAGGCGGAACGCACGCTGCACATGGGCATCGCCCGCGCTCTGGCGGCGCGCATGTCGTGGCTGCCCGATCAGGTCAGCACCCTGTGCGATGACGTCGCGCGCGAGTGGAAGGACTGGTCGCAGATACTGCCGGTCGATGCCTATGCATTGCCCAACCTGAACGACGTCGCATTGCCCGAACCGGCCATTCCGGCGCCCGCGTCGATCGAGGTGGAGGCTGCGAACGACGCACCCGACCCGGGCGCGCTGCGCGCACTGGTGGTGGATGACGACGCCGCCACCCGCATGACGCTGCAGGCGCTGCTGCTGCGCGGTGGCTATCAGGTCACGTGTGCCGAAAACGGTGTGGCGGGCATGGAACGCGCGCTCGAGTTTCAGCCGCAGATCATGGTGGTCGACTGGGTCATGCCGGAAATGAACGGGCTGGAGCTGACGCGCACGCTGCGCCAGACCCGCATGGGCCGCAATATCTACATCATCGTGCTGACCAGTCACGAGGACGAGGAACGCCTGGTCGAGGCCTTCGAAGCAGGTGTCGACGACTACATGGTGAAGCCGCTCAAGCCGCGGGTGCTGGAGGCCCGGCTGCGTGCGGGTCAGCGGCTGATCCGGCTGCAGAAGGATCTGGAGGCCGAACGTGAGGAAATCCGCCGCTACGCGGCCGAGCTGGGCGTCAGCAACAGACGCCTGCAGGAAGTCGCGCTGACCGACGCGCTGACCGGATTCCCGAACCGGCGCTACGCCATGGCGCGCATCGGACAGGAATGGGCGATCGCGCTGCGCAGCGAACGACCGCTGTCGTGCATGCTGATCGACGTCGACTACTTCCGCCAGATCAACGAAACCTATGGGCACGACGTGGCCGATCAGGTGCTGGAACAAACGGCACGTGCCATCCGCGAATGCATGCGCGCGCAGGACGTGGTGTGCCGTACCGGCGGCGATGAATTCCTGATCATCTGCCCGGACACTACGCTGGAACAGGCCATGGCGTGCGCCCAGCGCGTTTGCGCCGGCGTGGCGGCCGTGCCGCTGCAGGCCGGACAGCTGCGCCTGAAAAGCTCGATCAGCATAGGCGTGGCCGAACGACTTTCGCCGATGCCGGACGCAGACGCGCTGCTTGCGCTGGCCGATCAGGCGCTCATGGGCGCCAAAAGCACGGGCCGCGGACGGGTGCGCGCAGCCAGCTGAGGCGACCCCGACCTTCGGGCCAAGAAACGGCATTTTTACCGCCTGCGCGTTTCGCGGTGCTCAAGTTCCCTCCATTCCTGCCGTCGTTAAGGTTCGTTGATCGTGCACACGACCTGGAATGAAGTTGATGGATCGCCACTCGGACAGGATGGGAGGGTTCAGAACCATCAAGGTGTTGATGGTCGAGGACAATGAAGACGACGTCTTCCTGCTGAATGCGCAGCTGAGCGCACGCGGCCTCGAAACCTATTCCGAGCGCGTGGACAGTGCGCTCGAGCTCGCACGTGCCCTCGAGGAGCGCGAGTGGGATCTGGTCATTTCCGATCATGCGATGCCGGGCTTTGATTCCGCCTCCGCGCTGGAAGTCCTGCGCCGCAGCGGTCGCGACATCCCGTTCATCATCTACTCCGGCAAGATTTCCGACCACATGGCGTTCTCGGCCATGCGCAACGGCGTCGCCGACTACGTTCAGAAGGGCAATATTGCGCGCCTCGTGCCGGTCATCGAACGCGAGCTGCGCGGCGTTGAAACGCGCCGGGCGGTGCAGACTGCCGATGCACGCATTCATGCGCTGGCCTTCTTCGACACGCTTTCGGCGTTGCCGAACCAGACCTTGCTGCGCGCCCAGATCGACGACTGGCTCGATACCGCGCGTCGCAGCACCGAAGCGCGCCATGCAACGCTGATGGTGATCGACATCGACCGCTTTCTTCGCATCAACACCAGCTTCGGCTATGACGCCGGCAATGTCGTGTTGCGTGAAGTGGTGTCGCGCCTGATCGAGCGTGCCGGCCAGGGCGCGATGATTGCGCGCCTGAGTGGTGACCGCTTCTGCGTATTTGCGCCGTCCTGCATCACGCGCGATGACGCACGCGTGTTCGCGCACCGTTTGCTGGAAGCGTTCGCTTCACCGGTGATCAAGGACGGTCTGGAATTGTTCCTGACCGCATCACTTGGCGTGGCGATGACACCCGAGGACGGCAGCGAGGCGCAGTCCCTGATCATGAATGCCGAGGCGGCGATGTCGAGCGCCAAGCGCGCCGGCGGCAATGGCCTGAGCTTCTACGCCCACGAAATGAGCGCCAGTTCGGCCGAGAAGCTGGTGCTCGAGACGCATCTGCGCCACTCCGTGCAGCGCGGCGAACTGTTCCTGAATTACCAGCCGATACTCAATGGCGTGACCGGCCGTACGTCGGGCGTCGAGGCGCTGCTGCGCTGGCGTCATCCGCAGCGCGGCATCATCCCGCCGGACCGCTTCATTCCGCTGGCCGATGAATCGGGCCTGATCGTCGAGATCGGTGCCTGGGTCATGCGCGAAGCCTGCCTGCAGGGCAGGAAGTGGCACGAACAGGGCATGCAGGACCTGTCGATGTCGGTCAATGTGTCGGCTGTCCAGTTCGCCCAGCCGCGCCTGCTGGAAACAGTGCGCACGACGCTGGAAGACACCGGATTCCCGGCCGAGAAGCTGGTGCTCGAAATCACCGAATCGGTGCTGATGAAGGACGCGGAAACCACCATCGGCATGCTCAAGGCGCTGAAGAACATGGGCGTGCGCATTTCTATGGACGACTTCGGTACCGGCTATTCGTCGCTGTCCTATCTGAAGCGCTTTCCGATCGACATCGTCAAGATCGACAAATCGTTCGTGCGCGACATCAATGACGACGAGGATGATGCCGCCATCATCCGCGTCATCATTTCCCTTGCGCGCAGCCTGCGTCTCACGACGGTGGCAGAAGGGGTCGAAACACCGGAACAACTGGGCTTCCTGCGACGCGAACAGTGCGACCGCTTTCAGGGCTACTTCTTCTCGCGGCCGGTGGAAGCCGACCTGCTCAGCAAGCGCATCCTGGATGGAACCCTCTTGATCTAGCCGGATTTCCTGCTCCGCGCGCCCGTCGGCCGGCGCGACAACCCGACCCCGGTCCCGCCATGTAGGAAAACTTCCTACAGGAATCCGCTCGTCTTCACGTACATAAACTTACGTCTTGTCCTGATTGGGCAATGGCCCCCTGCTGGGCAGAATGCATCCCATGCACTGAAACACACGGTGCCTGCCGACTGAAGGGACTGCATGATGAAGACGACCGGTTTGCTCAACGAGATCAGAGAACTGAATCTTTCCTATCTCATGCTTGCCCAGCAGATGATCCGTGAAGACCGCGATGCGGCGATGTTCCGCCTCGGTGTCAGCGAAGAAGTGGCTGACATGATCGAGTCGCTGTCGCCGGCCCAGGTCCTGAAGATGGCCAGCGCGAACATGATGCTGTGCCGCCTGCGCTTCGACGACCGCGTGCTGCTCGGTCTGCTGTCGAGCCACGGCCGCGACGCAACGACGTCCCATCTGCATGCCACGATTCTGGCCTGCGCCCAGCCGGTCGAAGCCGTTTCCTGATTCAAGGGGTTCAAGGTCATGAAAAACAAAAGCATCGTTTCGGAAGGCCGTGAAATTGCACTGGCGGCAGACCTGATCAGACTGGGCGCACGCCTGCAGCTGCTGGAGGCCGAAACCCACCTGTCGCGCGAGCGTCTGCTCAAGCTGTACAAGGAAGTGAAGGGCGTGTCGCCGCCCAAGGGCATGCTGCCCTTTTCGACCGACTGGTTCATGACCTGGCAGCCGAACATTCACGCTTCGCTGTTCATGTCCTTCTTCTCCTTCTTCAAGCAGAACACCGAGCGCTCCCAGCTCGACTGCATCGTCAAGGCCTTCCGCCTGTACCAGGAACACGTGCAGACGCACGACATGGAAGAGGTGTTGAGCCTGACCCGCGCCTGGACCCTGGTGCGATTCTTCGATGCCAAGCTGCTGCAGCGTACGCCCTGCACCTGCTGCGGCGGCCAATTCGTGGCCCATGCCTACGATCCGAAATCCAGCTATGTCTGCGGCCTGTGCCACATCCCGGCACGCGCCGGCAAGACACGGCGCGCGCGCGAGGCCCTGATCGCCGCCTGACAACCCGTTCTACTCTCCTGTCTGACCTCCTCCTTGCGAAAGCAAGGGGCTCGCCGCCGCGGGGCAACCCGTGGCGGCTTTTTTTTGTACTGCCGCCACGGGCGCCGGTTTCCGGTGGTTGCCGGTCGTCGGGGAATCACGATCAAGTTTCGCAATGCGGTGCCGTTACACCAACAGGCACCGGGTACTTGATGCCCCGAACATCCGTCATACACAGGGAAAGTCCATGTTTCTGATCATTGGCTACGTAATCGTCCTTGCCGCCTCGATCGGCACGTACGCCCTTCATGGCAGTCTGGCCGCTCTGTGGGTGCCGGCGGAATACGTGGCCATTTTCGGTCTGATGATCGGCGGCTTCGTGGCCGGCAACGGCATGCCTGCAATCAAGGCCACGCTGGGGGCCCTGCCGTCGGTGTTCAAGGGATCGTCGTACAACAAGGCGTTCTATGTGGACGTGCTGGCGATGCTGTACGAAATTCTTGCCAAGGTGCGCAAGGAAGGCCTGATGTCCATCGAGGCCGATGTCGAGAACCCCGAAGCCAGCCCGATCTTTTCGAAGTACCCCAAATTCCTCGCCGATCACCATGCGGTCGATTTCCTGACCGACTACCTGCGCATGATGGTGGGTGGCAACCTGAACGCATTCGAGATCGAAAGCCTGATGGATGCCGAGATCGACACCCACCACTCGGAGCAGCACGTGGCCGTGCACTGCGTCTCCAAAGTCGCTGACAGCGTGCCCGCGTTCGGTATCGTCGTCGCGGTGATGGGCGTGGTGAACGTGATGGGCTCGGTCGGTCAGCCGCCGGCGGTGCTCGGCAAGATGATCGGCGGCGCACTGGTCGGTACCTTCCTCGGCATTCTGCTTTCCTACGGCTTCGTTGCGCCGATCGCCGCGCAGCTCGAACAGAAGATGGAAGAGGGCGGCAAGATCTATCAGTGCATGAAGGTGGTGCTGCTGGCCAGCATGAACGGCTATGCGCCGCAGGTGGCGATCGAGTTCGGCCGCAAGGTGCTGTACTCGCCGGACCGCCCGAGCTTCAAGGAGCTGGAAGACGAAGTGAAGAACCGCAAGGGCAAGTAGGCCCGACCACCGTTCTGATCTCGACTCCCCTGTCACGACCGCGCAACGCCGACCTGAAACCCGTTCCGGATCACTGAACCATGTCCGACGATACCCAGCAGCCCATCATCGTCAAGAAGATCAAGAAAGGCGGCGGCGGCGCGCATGGCGGCGCGTGGAAGATCGCCTACGCTGACTTCGTGACTGCGATGATGGCCTTCTTCCTGCTCATGTGGCTGCTTGGCTCGACCGCGCAAGGCGATCTCGAAGGCATCGCCGAATACTTCGAAAATCCGCTCAAGGTCGCCCAGCAGGGCGGCTCGGGCTCGGGTGACAGTTCCAGCATCATCCAGGGTGGTGGTCGCGATCTCACGCGGCAGACCGGCCAGGTCAAGTACGGCACGGTCGAGGCAAAGAAGCGATCGTTCAATCTCACCGCCAGCAAGGATTCCGAGAACGACGCCAAGGCCAGGGCGGAAGGCATCGAACGCGCCAAGCTGATCGAACTGAAGAACCAGATCGAAGCGCGCGTCGAAGCCAATCCCGACCTGCGGCCATTCCGCAATCAACTGGTGCTCGACGTGACCTCGGAAGGTCTGCGCATCCAGATCGTCGATGAGCAGAACCGGCCGATGTTCGCATCGGCCAGCGAACGGCTGCAGCCCTATACCTCTGTCATCCTGCGCGAGATCGGTCTGATCCTGAACCAGGTCGAAAATCGCATCTTCCTGTCCGGTCACACCGACGCCACGCCATTCGCCGGCGGCATCGGCGGCTTCTCGAACTGGGAACTGTCGGCCAATCGCGCCAATGCCTCGCGGCGGGAGCTGATCGCCGGCGGCATGGATCCGGACAAGGTGCTGCGCGTGGTAGGCATGGGGTCCATCGTGTCGTTCGACAAGGAGGATCCGTACAACCCGATCAACCGTCGCATCAGCATCATCGTGCTCAACAAGCAGACCGAAGAGCTGTTCCTCGCCGATGGCAGGTCGGTCGACGTCGAAAATCTCGTCGGCGGCGAAGCGGAACCGACGGAGCCCTGATCCGCATCAATTTGTGAAGAAGTAATGGGTAAAGTTTCCATCGCGTTCGCCGTTACACCGTTCAACTTCCTACCCTGAATCCGAATGCTCGAAGCCATGAATCGCATTTCGATACCACTTGTCGCCGCATGGAGCCTCACGGTGCTCGGTGCGGTGCTGGCTGTCGTACTCCGGCCCGATGCGATCGCGCCGCTGCTTTCGCTGGGGCTGTTCGCGGCGCTCATCTGGACCATGACGTCCATCGTCCTGCTGCGCGGCCGGGTGACACCTTTGTCCGCCGACACGCTTCAGGCCGCGCGCACGCATGACGCGGATTCGGGCCACGCCGTGCTGTCCGGCAGTGCGCTTCAGGTCAGCTCGCAGTGCGGGCAGATGACCGAGGAGCTGTCCCGGGTACAGACCCTCCCGCACGAAGCGATCAATGGCCTGACCAACAGCTTTCAAAGCATGCAGGCCGAAACTACTGATCAGCGTACAACCGCGCTCGCACTGACCAGTGGCGGCGGCGACGGGCAGTTCGATTTCGAAATCTTTGTCGAGGAAACGTCGGGCACGATGCAGCGCGTCGTCGACAGTGTCGTGCAGAACAGCAAGCTGGGCATGGAACTGGTCGAACTGACCGAAGGCATCGCGCGCGAAACCGAAAGTGTGCGTTCGCTGCTCGGCGAAATCGGTGGCATTTCCAAGCAGACCAATCTGCTGGCGCTGAATGCCGCCATCGAAGCGGCGCGGGCCGGCGAGGCCGGGCGCGGGTTCGCCGTCGTCGCTGACGAGGTGCGCACGCTGTCGTCGCGGACCAGTGAATTCAGCCAGCAAATCGTCACGCTGGTCGATCGTGTACAGGCCAACGTGAAGTTGACAGAGCACGCGCTGGCCGCTCTGGCCGGTCAGGACATGACATTTGCGCTCGAATCGAAGCAGCGTGTCGAAAGCGTGGTGCGCGGGCTGGAAACGCTGCACCAGCGACGTCAGCGCTCGATCGAGACGCTGGGTGAATCGGTTGAACGTGTCGATAGCGCGGTGGCGACTGCGGTGACATCCCTGCAGTTCCAGGACATGACGTCGCAGCTGATCGGACACGTTCAGTTGCGTATCGGCAATGTCGACGAGGTCATGAAGGCGGCGCGCGAGCTGAGTGAAGCTGCGGCGCAGGGCCGTGCGACAGAAGGTCATGCCCGACGGGTTGATGAGGTGCTGGAACAGCTTCGAGCTGCCGACAGCAAGAACCCGGTGGCGCAGCAAGCCTTCCGGGAAGGCGAAATTGAACTGTTCTGAAGGAGATACGTAATGGCAAAGACTGTGCTTGCAATTGACGATTCGGCGTCGATCCGCCAGATGGTGGCGTTCACCCTGAAAAGCTCCGGCTACGACGTGATCGAAGCGGTGGACGGACAGGACGGCCTGGACAAGGCGAAGTCGAAATCGGTCAACCTCGTGCTGACCGACCAGAACATGCCGCGCATGGACGGACTGACGCTGATCCGCAATCTGCGCAGCCTGGCGCAGTACAAGGCGACGCCGATCCTGATGCTGACCACCGAATCGTCCGATGCGATGAAGGCACAGGGCCGTGCCGCCGGCGCGACCGGCTGGCTGGTCAAGCCCTTCGACCCGCAGAAGCTGGTCGAGGTGGTGAAAAAAGTGATCGGCTGAGCGCACGCGACGTGCGTCCATATCCGCAATCGGGAGACCGTTCATGACCATGGACCTGAGCCAGTTCTACCAGGTGTTCTTCGAAGAGGCCGCGGAACACCTGTCGAACATGGAACAGATGCTGCTCGACATCGATCTCGACAGCATCGATGACGAAGAGATGAATGCGATCTTCCGCGCCGCCCACTCGATCAAGGGCAGCGCCGGCACCTTCGGCTTCAACGACCTCGCGCAGGTCACGCACGAGCTCGAAACCCTGCTCGATCGCGTGCGCAAGCACGAAGTCGTCATGACGCCTGCCATGGTCAATGCGTCACTCGAAGCCGGCGATCTGCTGCGCGATCTGGTGGCGGCACACCGTGGCATCGGCGACGCCGATCTGCAGCGTGTGGCGCAGGTATGCGCCGCGCTCAAGGCCCTGTACTCCGAGGCAGTTGAGCCGGCAGGCGCGCCCGATGCAGCAACGCCGCCGCCAGACGAATCAACCTTCCGCTTCAGCTTTCTGCTCTCTTCCGACCAGGCCGACGTAGCCGGCGTGATCGAGAACCTTGCTCGCGAGGCCGGGGCACTCGGTCGCCGCCTGCTTGACCTTTCCCTGGGAGCGGACGGGCGCTGGCACGGCGTGTTCGAGGGGCGAGTCGACGCTGAGGCACTGCGCGAGCTGGTCGATTTCGTCGCGGTCTCCGACAGCTTCGCGATGACCGTACCGGACGCCGATGCCGATGCCGACGATGCTTACGGCTTGTTCGATGCAATGCCCGAATCATCGGTCGAGGGGGATGCCGCGTGGGGTCTGTTCGACGAGGCGTCGCCGGTCGCGGCAAACGCGGTCGATGACAGTTTCGGATTGTTCGACGCCGTTCCCGTTGCGCTGACAGCCGACAACGACCAGGCGGGCGATCCCTCCTACGGTTTCTTCGATCCGCCGCCTGCCGCGCAGGCTGTCATCGACACGCCGGGCGAGGCTGCGGGATTGTCGATCGTGTCACCGGTCGCCGCAACGCCGGTGGAGTCTGCAGTCAATGCACCGGTAGAGGCATCGAGCGACTCCCCCAAGGCTGCAGCGCCGCGTAATGCGAAGCCCGCCGCAGCAGCCGAGACGTCGATACGCGTCGGCGTGGACAAGGTCGACCAGATCATCAATCTGGTCGGCGAACTCGTGATCACGCAGGCCATGCTGATGTCGGCCGCGTCGAAACTCGACCCGGTCGAGTTCGAACGCCTGATGAGCGGCGTGCAGCAGCTCGAACGCAATACGCGCGACCTGCAGGAATCGGTGATGTCGATCCGCATGCTGCCGATGTCCACCGTGTTCTCGCGCTTTCCGCGCGTCGTGCGCGACCTGTCGCAGAAGCTGGGCAAGAAGGTCAGGCTCGTACTGGCGGGTGAATCGACCGAACTCGACAAGGGGCTGATCGAACGCATCGCCGATCCGCTGACCCATCTCGTGCGCAACAGTCTTGACCATGGTGTCGAGACGCCCGAGGTAAGGGCGGCGCGCGGCAAGCCGGAAGAAGGCACGATCACGCTGAAGGCCTCACATCAGGGCGGCAACATCGTCATCGAAGTCGGTGATGACGGTGCCGGCCTCAGTCGTGACCGCATCCTGTCCAAGGCGCGTGAGCGCGGGCTGGCGGTGAGCGATTCGATGACTGACCAGGACGTGTGGGCGCTGATCTTCGAACCGGGTTTCTCGACCGCCGATCAGGTGACCGAGGTGTCGGGGCGCGGCGTCGGCATGGATGTCGTCAAGCGAAACATTTCGGCGATGGGTGGCCGCGTCGACATCGATCGATGACCGGCGTCGGCACGCGCATGACGGTACGTCTGCCGCTGACGCTCGCCATCCTCGACGGCATGTCGGTGGCCGTCGGCGACGAAACCTACATCATCCCGCTGAACTACGTTGTCGAGTCGCTTCAGCCGGCTGCCGACATGATCAAGAGCATCGGTGGCATGCCTCGCCTGGTACAGGTGCGCAACGAGTTTCTGAACATCCTGACGCTGCGCGATGCCTTCGGCCTGGCCGGCGGAACGACCGATCTGGAGCGCGGCATTCTTGTCGTGCTCGAATCCGACGGCGACAAGATTGCATTGTTCGTCGATGCCCTGGTCGGCCAGCACCAGGTCGTCATCAAGAGCCTGGAAGCCAATTACCGCAAGGTGGTGGGCATCTCCGGTGCAACCATCATGGGCGACGGGCACGTCGGACTGATCCTTGACGTGCAGGCGCTGGTCGAAACGGCCCGCGTCGGCATGGCGGTGGCCGCTTAGGCGGTCGTCGCAGAGCCTTCGCTTCCAGCGTCGCCGTTCACGACGTCGTCCAGTGCTTTCCGGCTGCCTCCGGTGCGGAGCCGTCCGGTCGCATCGACGCCTGATACCGCACATCAGTTTGCAAACAAGCTTGCTTTCAGGCGCTGCGCGTCCTCAAGGCAGGCAGGGTTCCAGCCGATATAGCAAAAGTGATAGACGCTGCGGAGCACGCAATGACCCAACTGGCGCGATCAGCGCACCCGAAACAAAGCGGTACCGTCGATGGCGGTTACTCCCAGGAATTCCTGACCTTCACGCTCGGTGGTGAAGAATACGCCATCGACATTCTCAAGGTGCAGGAGATCCGTGGCTACGATGCGGTCACAGGCATTGCCCACTCCCCGCCTTTCATCAAGGGCGTCATCAATCTGCGCGGCATCATCGTTCCGATCGTCGATCTGCGGATCAAGTTCGGTGTCGGTGTCGTCGACTACACACCCTTTACCGTCACGATCATCCTGAATGTCGGCGGTCGAGTCGTCGGCATCGTGGTCGATGCCGTGTCCGACGTGCTGTCGCTCGATCCTGCGCAACTGTGCGAGCCGCCGGAATTCGCTTCCAGCCTGGATACCCGCTACATCCAGTCCCTCGGCTCGATCGATGACCGCATGCTCATCGTTGTCGATATCGAAAAGCTGATGCTTTCGGCCGACATGGCGCTTGTCGAAAACCCTCTGCACTGAAAATCAAAATGTCAAAGACATCGATTATTTCGTCTGGCTCCAGCAACCTGACCGTGCAGCGCCGGCTCATGATGATGGTTACCGTGACGCTTGCGGCTTTCGTTGCGCTTGCCGCAATACTGCTGTTCGCGATGCGCGACAACATGCTGGATGACCGCAAGAGCGCAGCGCGCTTTGCGGTCGAGTCCGCCTGGGGTGTGATCGAATCCTTCGAAAAGCGCGCCGCGTCCGGCGAGCTTACGCAGGACGAGGCGCGCCGGCAGGCCATCGCGACGCTGCGCACCCTGCGCTACAACGGCGAGGACTATTTCTGGATCAATGACTTCGGTCCGCGCATGGTGATGCACCCGACCAAGCCGGAACTGGAAGGCAAGGATCTGGGCGGCTCCAAGGATCCGAGCGGCAAGGCCCTGTTTCTCGAAATGGTGGCTGTCGCCAAGGCCGAAGGAGCCGGCTTCGTCGACTACATGTGGCCCCGACCCGGCTCGACGGAACCCGTGGCCAAGGTTTCGTATGTACGTGCTTTCGCGCCCTGGGGCTGGATCGTTGGCTCCGGTATCTATGTGGATGAGGTCGATGCGCTGATTCTCGACCAGGCCTTGTGGGTGGTCCTCGGCGTGATGGTCGTTGCGCTTGCGATCGGCGTGCCGAGCATACGGCTCGGGCGCAGCATCGCGTCGCGGCTGCGTGACGCCGGACGCCATGCCGATGCGATCTCGACAGGCATGCTGGACCGGTCGATCGACGCCGGTGCGCTGGACGAGATCGGCCACCTGCTGCAGGCGCTCGACAAGATGCGCGCCGACCTGAAGCAGCGCACTGAGCTTGATCATGCGGTGTCCGCCGAGAACCTGCGCGTCCGCACCGCACTCGATTTCGTGAGCCGCAACGTGCGCATCGCCGATTCGGATGGCAACGTGATCTACGCCAACCGCACCATGATGAAGACGCTGCGCGAGATCGAGGGTGATGTCAGGGCGAGCGTTCCGTCGTTCTCGGTGGACCGCATCATCGGCAGCAACGTCGCCTCGCTGTGCAACAACCCCGCATTCGTCCGCAGGTCCGAACAGGTCGGCACTGTGCAGCACAGCGAACTGGTCATCGGGTCACGCACCTTCGACGTCGTCACCACGCCCATCCTTGATGACGCCGGACAGCGCATCGGGCTGGTCGCTGAATGGACCGAGCGCACGCAGGAACTTGTCGTTGAGCGTGAGGTGGAAAGCATGATCTCGGCCGCCGTCAGCGGCGACTTCACCCACCGCATCGATGTCCACGGCAAGCAGGGCTTCTTCAAGTCGCTGGCCGTCAGCATGAATGAGCTGGTCGCGGTCGTGGCCGGCGGCCTCGAAGACACGGCTCGCGTACTGAATGCCATTTCGCGCGGTGTGCTGACCGAAAAGATCGAGCGCGATTACGCGGGCACGTTCGGTCGTCTGAAGGAAGACACGAACACGACGGTGGACAAGCTGCGCGAGGTGATAGGGCGGATCAAGGAATCGAGCGAGTCGATCAACACGGCGGCGCGGGAGATCGCGGCGGGTAATTCGGATCTGAGTTCGCGCACGGAAGAGCAGGCGAGTTCGCTGGAGGAGACGGCCAGTTCGATGGAAGAGCTGAACGCGACGGTGAAGCAGAACGCGGAAAGTGCTTTGAAGGCGAACGAGCTGGGTCGTCAGAGCAACGAGGCGGTGATGCGCGGAGCGGAGACGGTCAAGCGTGTGGTGAGCACGATGAGCGACATCCAGGATTCGAGCCGCAAGATCGCGGACATCATCGGCGTGATCGATTCGATCGCGTTCCAGACGAACATTCTGGCGCTCAATGCGGCGGTGGAAGCGGCGCGAGCGGGCGAGCAGGGCCGGGGCTTTGCGGTGGTGGCGAGCGAGGTGAGGAATCTTGCGCAGCGCAGCGCGCAGGCGGCCAAGGAGATCAAGGGGCTGATCGCCGACTCGGTGGAGCGGGTCGACGGGGGCGCGAAGCTGGTTGCCGAGGCGGGGGCGACGATGGAGCAGGTGGTCGACAGCTTCCGGCAGGTGACGGGGCTGGTGACGGACATCGCATCGGCGAGCCAGGAGCAGGCGAGCGGGATATCGCAGGTGACGCAGGCGGTGAGCCAGATGGATGGCGTGACGCAGCAGAACGCGGCGCTGGTGGAAGAGGCGGCGGCGGCGGCGGAAAGTCTGGAAGAGCAGGCGCGCTCGCTGATGCGAGCGGTGGGCCAGTTCAGGCTGGACGAGGGCAGCGGTCGCGGTGGGGTGGCGTTCGACGGGGCATCGCTGACGCAGCGCGAGGCGGCGAACAGCGAGCCGGTGCTGCCGCGTTCGCGCGGTGGCGCACTGGGCAAGGTGAGGCGGGTTCAGCCGGCCGCCGCAGCAGCGGTCGACGAGGAAGAGTGGGAAGAGTTCTGACCCACCCGGCCGCAAGCAGAAAACATTTTCAGCAGCACAGCTTCTGGAGAGACTAATGAGGATGAACTCGCCGGTTACCCAGCGTGAGATCGAGGTGACGGAACGCCACAACATCGTGTCGCGTACCGACCTCAAGGGTCAGATCGTCTATGTGAATCAAGACTTCCTTGAAATCAGCGGCTTCGAGGAATCAGAACTGATCGGTCAGCCGCACAACATCCTGCGCCACCCGGACATGCCGAAGGAAGCCTTCGAAGACATGTGGCGCTGCCTGAAGGCTGAACGCCCGTGGACCGGTATGGTGAAGAATCGCTGCAAGAACGGCGATCATTACTGGGTCGTGGCAAACGCCGCGCCGCTTCTGCAGGACGGAATCGTCATCGGCTACATGTCGGTCCGGACCAGGGCCAGCCGCGAACAGATTGCCCAGGCGGAAGCGGCCTATCGAGCCTTCCGCGAGGGCCGTGCGCACGGACTGACGATTCGCGATGGTGTCGTGGTGAAGACCGGCTGGCTCGCACCCGGTCGCATCGCCGGATTGAGCATCCGCGCCCGGCTGTTCGCCATCGTTGCCTTTCTCGGTCTGACGATGATTGCAGTGGCGGCAGTCGGCCTGCTCGAATTGAGCCGCAGCGCAGCCACGCTTGAGGTGACCTACAAGGACCGCGTACAGCCGACTCAGCAACTGAAGACGGTTGCGGACTTTTATGCGGTCAACATCGTGGATACCGCGCACAAGCTCCGCAATGGCAACATTGATTTCACCGAAGCGGCTCGAAACATCGAACAGGCTCGCGCCAAGATCGCGACGAACTGGAGCGCGTATCTGTCGAGCGAAATGACCGCCGAAGAGCAGAAGCTCATCGATGAGGCGAAGCCGTTGATGGCTACGGCCGACGCCTCGATCGAAAAGCTTGATGGCATCGTCCGTGCGAAGGACATGGCAGCGCTCGTCAGCTACAGCGTGAACGACTTGTATCCGGTCATCGATCCGATCTCGGGCAAGGTCAGCGAACTGGTTGAACTGCAGATCCGCGTCGCCGGCGCAGAGATCGAGCGTGTGCGTGCCGATGCATCCTCGGCTTTCGTCGTGATATCGACGATGCTGGCCGTGGGTATTGTCATGGCGGGATTCGGTGCCTGGCTGCTGCTGCGTTCCATTCTGTCGCCGATCGTACAGGTTCGGGCGAATGTGCGCCGCATGGCGGAAGGACACCTCGATGTTGCAATCGACACTACTCGACGCGACGAAATGGTAGCCATCCTCGACGCGACGAAGATGATGAAGATCAAGCTGGGCGCCGACATGGCGGAGGCAAGACGTGTCGCCAACGAAAACCTGCGTGTCCGCGAGGCACTCGACAGCGTCACGACGAATGTCCGGATCGCCGACAACAACGGTCGCGTCATCTACGCCAACAAGACCCTGCTCGACACATTGCGCCGCACCGAAACCGAAATCCGCAAGAAGGTGCCGACGTTCTCGGCCGAGCGTTTCATCGGCAGCGACATTACGGTGTTCTACGACGATCCGGACGCTGCACGCCGTCGTCTGGCGGGTCTGTCGGCCACGGTGCAGAGCGAAATCGTCATTGGCGGGCGCCTGTACCGGCTGACCACCAGCCCGATCGTCAACGAAGCTGGGCAGCGTCTCGGTTCGGTCGGCGAATGGCTCGATCGCACCGACGAGGACGCGATCGAAAAGGAAGTGACCGATCTCGTGCAGTCAGCGGGTCGGGGTGACTTCGGCAAGCGACTGTCGGCGGACGGCAAGCAGGGCTTCTTCAAGGCGCTGTCCGACGGGCTCAACGGGCTCGTGGTTAAGGTGTCCGACAGCCTGACCGATCTCGCATCGGTACTCGACGCCATGGCACAGGGTGATCTGAGCCGCAAGATCGAGCGCGATTACGAGGGCACGTTCGGTCGTCTGAAGGAAGACACGAACACGACGGTGGACAAGCTGCGCGAGGTGATAGGGCGGATCAAGGAATCGAGCGAGTCGATCAACACGGCGGCGCGGGAGATCGCGGCGGGTAACAGCGACCTGAGTTCGCGCACGGAAGAGCAGGCGAGTTCGCTGGAGGAGACGGCCAGTTCGATGGAAGAGCTGAACGCGACGGTGAAGCAGAACGCGGAAAGTGCGCTGAAGGCGAACGAGCTGGGCCGTCAGAGCAACGAGGCGGTGATGCGCGGCGCGGAGACGGTCAAGCGTGTGGTGAGCACGATGAGCGACATCCAGGATTCGAGCCGCAAGATCGCGGACATCATCGGCGTGATCGATTCGATCGCGTTCCAGACGAACATTCTGGCGCTCAATGCGGCGGTGGAAGCGGCGCGAGCGGGCGAGCAGGGCCGGGGCTTTGCGGTGGTGGCGAGCGAGGTGAGGAATCTTGCGCAGCGCAGCGCGCAGGCGGCCAAGGAGATCAAGGGGCTGATCGCCGACTCGGTGGAGCGGGTCGACGGGGGCGCGAAGCTGGTTGCCGAGGCGGGGGCGACGATGGAGCAGGTGGTCGACAGCTTCCGTCAGGTGACGGGGCTGGTGACGGACATCGCATCGGCGAGCCAGGAGCAGGCGAGCGGGATATCGCAGGTGACGCAGGCGGTGAGCCAGATGGATGGCGTGACGCAGCAGAACGCGGCACTGGTGGAAGAGGCGGCGGCGGCGGCGGAAAGTCTGGAAGAGCAGGCGCGCTCGCTGATGCGAGCGGTGGGCCAGTTCAGGCTGGACGAGGGCAGCGGTCGCGGTGGGGTGGCGTTCGACGGGGTATCGCTGACGCAGCGCGAGGCGGCGAACAGCGAGCCGGTGCTGCCGCGCTCGCGCGGTGGCGCGCTGGGCAAGGTGAGGCGGGTTCAGCCGGCCACTTCCGCAGCCGTTGACGAGGAATGGGAAGAGTTCTGAAGAACCGGGTGACCGCCGGCACACAAGAGTTCAAAAGATGCGCTCGTGCGCATTCCCGCAATCAGAACTGAATAGAAAACCATGGAACTCTGTATGAAGCAATTCGCGGTTGTGATCACGGCGGCACTTTGCGTGTCGGTATTCGCCCCGGCAATGGCCGCTGACCTGCAGGCCCAGAAGGATCTGTACCGCAGGCCGCAGGTGATTCCGTTCCCGGCCGACAATCCGTACACGATCGAGAAGGCGGCGCTGGGCAAGATGCTTTTCTTCGAAGCCCGTCTGTCACGCGACAACAATCTGAGCTGTGTGAGTTGCCACAATCCATCGTTCGGCTGGCAGGTTCCTTTCGCCAAGGCGATCGGTGCGGGCGGAAAGCCGCTGACGCGCAAATCGCCGACGACGATCAATCACGCATGGGGCAACACCTTCTTCTGGGATGGCCGCGCAGGGAGCCTCGAAGCCCAGGCGCGCGGGCCGATCGAGGCGCCGGCCGAAATGGACCTTCCGATGTCCGTCGCCGTCAAGCGGCTGAATGAAATCGAAGGCTACAGGCTCGCCTTCCAGAAGGCATTTCCGGACACGGGCCTGACCGAAGACAGTGTGCTCAAGGCCCTCGCAACCTACGAACGC
The DNA here is from genome assembly GCF_001713355.1 of Methyloversatilis sp. RAC08. NCBI lineage: Bacteria > Pseudomonadati > Pseudomonadota > Betaproteobacteria > Nitrosomonadales > Sterolibacteriaceae > Methyloversatilis > Methyloversatilis sp. RAC08. The sequence continues at coordinate 2,901,069 of NZ_CP016448.1, forward strand.
ACCATCGTGACCGGCGATACGCCGTTTGATCGCTGGGTGCGCGGCGACGAGAAAGCCATTTCGGCGTCGGCGATCCGCGGCTTTGCCTTGTTCAACGGCAAGGCGCGCTGCGCAACCTGTCATTCCGGATGGAATTTTTCGGACGAGAAATTCCACGATATCGGTCTTCGTTCTGCGGACACCGGACGCGGCGGCGTCACTGGCAACCCGGGCGACATGCACGCCACCCGGACACCCGGGCTGCGGGAAATCGTCGCGCGCGCGCCGTACATGCACGACGGCAGCCTGGACACTCTGGAAGGTGTGCTCGCGCACTACATCTCGGGTGGCATGGCCAGACCCACGCGCTCGCCGTTGATGCAACCGCTGCAGCTGGACGGAGAAGAGTTCGCCGATCTGCTGAGCTTCATGCGCACCCTGAGCAGCCCGGGCAATGTCGTTGCCATGCCCAACCTTCCGGCCCGCTGAACCTCAAGAAGAAACGAGATACACAATGAGCTTCTTCAAACAAGGCGCCTACCTGATCGGTGCGCTGCTTGCCCTGCTGGTACTCCAGGGAGGCCAGTCGTTATGGCAGGCGCGCCAGCTTGGCGAATCGGCCACCCAGATCGCAGTGACCGCCTCCCTTGCGACGCGCTCGCGTGTCCTGTGGGATGAGTTCCGTACCGCTGAAGATCAGCTGCGGCAGGCGCTGTCGCTGACCGACGTGTCCGCATCGGACGATGCGCGCAGTGCATTTCAGGCGCGCACCGGTGCCATGCGAAGCCTGCTCGCAGACATGTCGCAACAGGACACCAGCGGCGATGCGGTCAAGCTGAGTGAGGGCTTTGAACGCTGGAGCGCGCTGGCGCAGCCCCACCTCTCTTCATCGGGGCTGACCGCCCTGGCCAGTTACGAGGAACTCGACCGCGCCCGCGAAGCACTTGCAGCAGGCATCAACAGCTATGCCACATCCAAAACCGCCGCGGCGGAAGGCCTCGCGACCGACAGTCGCGATACGGTCACCGCTGCGCTGCTCTGGATATCCATCGAGTTGCTTGTCGGCCTGGGCGCCGGCATCGCCCTGGGACGTTTCGCCATCCGCAAGCTGCGCAATGAACTGGGAGGTGAGCCGCGGGAAGTTGCAGACATGGCACGTCGCGTTGCCAAGGGTGACCTGAGCAGTTCCCTGTCTGTCATGGCGGGCGCAGAGCACAGCGTCGCTGCGGCAATGAATTCGATGCAGACCCGACTGCAGGCCTTTGTCGCCGAACAGTCGCTGATGGCTCGCGCACACGAAGGGGGGGCGCTCGAACACGCCATGGATGTCGGCAAGTTCGAGGGCGTGTACAGAGACATGGCCCGTTCGACCAACGAACTTGTGCGCGCGCACATCGATGTGCAGATGCGCATGGTTCAGGTGATGAAGGTGTACGCATCTGGAGATTTTTCGATCGCCATGGATCGCCTGCCCGGCGAGCGCGCCCGCATCACCGAGGCGATGGATGCCGTGCGCACCAACCTGCTTGCCGTCAATCAGGAAATCGACGTGCTGGTGCAGGCCGCGGCACGCGGCGACTTTTCGGCGCGCGGCAATGCGGCAAATTACGAGCATCGCTTCCGCGAAATGGTCGAAGGCCTGAATACGCTGATGCAGACGGCACAGGGTGGTCTGTCGGAAGTGGCGCGCGTGCTGAGTGCCTTGTCGCGCGGTGACCTTTCGGAGCGCATCAGCAACGAGTACGAGGGCACCTTCGGTCAGCTTAAGGATGACGCGAACACGACTGTCGACGCACTGACCCGAATGGTGGGGCAGATCAGGGTTTCCGCCAGTGCCATCACGAGCGCGTCGAAGGAAATCGCAAGCGGCAATTCCGAGCTTTCCGAAAGGACCGACACCCAGGCCGCCAATCTGGAGGCAACCGCCAGTTCGATGGAAGAACTGACATCGACGGTCAGGCAGAACGCCGAGAGCGCCATGCAGGCCAATCAGCTTGTGGTCGGCGCATCGAATGTGGCCGTACGCGGCGGTGAGGTGGTGCAACAGGTAGTGCAGACCATGGGTGAAATCTCGGACAGCAGCGAACGCATCGCCGACATCATTTCGGTGATCGACGGCATTGCATTCCAGACCAATATTCTGGCGCTCAACGCGGCAGTGGAGGCCGCGCGGGCCGGCGAACAGGGTCGGGGATTCGCCGTGGTGGCGTCGGAAGTCCGGAATCTTGCCCAGCGCAGTGCTGCGGCGGCGAAGGAGATCAAGGCGCTCATTTCTGACTCCGTCGGCAAGGTGCAATCAGGCAGTCGCCTGGTGGGTGAGGCGGGCCAGACGATGGAGGAAATCGTCGGTTCGGTGAAGCGTGTCACGACCATCATGGCCGAGATCACGGCGGCGTCCGTCGAGCAGAGCAGCGGCATCGAGCGGGTCAATCTCGCCATCACGCAGATGGACGGCGTGACCCAGCAGAACGCGCGCCTTGTGAAGGAAGAAGCGGTTGCGGCAAGCAGCCTGGAAGAACAGTCGGCAGCGCTGATGCGGGCTGTCGGGCAGTTCAAGCTCGATGCCGCCGCAGGCAAGGGCGATGGGCGAATCGCCATGCCTGACCGCGACGCCGCGAACAGCATGCAGGTGCGTACTCGCTCGAAGGTCGCGGGCTTGCCGGGAAAGGCAAAGCGGGCACAGGCCTCGGCCGCGCTGCGCGCCGACGAGGCGGAGTGGGCGGAGTTCTGAGCAAGCGCGCGTGGCTAGACCGCGCGTCCGCATGACATCAACCGAGAGGTCGGCATCGTGATTCAGGCAGGCAGGAATGCAGCAAGTGCAGTCGAAGTGACCCGGCAACTGGCGGATTCAAGGTCGCTGACCGGCGGAACGCGCGAGTTTTCCTTCACGCGCGACGATTTCGACCGCATCGCAAAACTGATACACCAGCATGCCGGCATTTCGCTGTCGCCGATCAAGTTCGACATGGTCTACAGCCGGTTGGCACGCAGGCTTCGTGCCACGGGTGATGCGACCTTCGCTGACTATCTGAAGCGGCTGGAGCGTAATGATCACACCGAGTGGGAAACCTTCGTCAATTCACTGACGACCAACCTCACGTCATTCTTCCGCGAAGCGCATCACTTCGACCTGCTGAAGGAACATCTGACCCGGCTCGGCAAGCCGACGGCCCGCATCTGGTGCAGCGCAGCCTCCACCGGAGAGGAGCCGTACTCGCTGGCCATCACGTGCTGCGAACTGTACGGTTCGATGAACCCGCCGGTGGAAATCATTGCGACGGACATCGATACCCAGGTGCTGGCGCAGGCCCAGGCCGGTGTCTATACCGAAGACCGTATCGAAAAGCTGTCGCCCGAACTGGTGCGCAAGTATTTCCTGCGTGGAACCGGCGCTCGCGCCGGCGAGGTGCGAGTGCGCCCCGAACTGCAGAAGCTCATCCGTTTCACCCGCGTCAACCTGCTCGAGCCGAACTGGCCGATTCGCGGGCCGCTCGAGGCGATCTTCTGCCGCAACGTGATGATCTATTTCGACAAGCCGACGCAGTACGCCATCCTGAAGCGTTTCGTCCCGCTGCTGCGCCCGGAAGGGCTCATGTACGCCGGGCATTCGGAAAGCTTTTCGCACGCAGTCGATCTGTTCCGCAATCTCGGAAGGACGGTTTATGGTCGTGCTGACGGCGGTCGATAGTCGCGGTCCTTCCCTGATCGAACACCAGTCGACGCAGCGCTATTTCGACAGCAAATTTTCGCGCGAGGCGGTGAAGATCCTGCCCGGCGAATTTTTCGTGACGACACGCGACATGCTGCTGGTGACGGTTCTGGGTTCGTGCGTAGCCGCCTGCATCCGCGACCCGGAACGCGGCATCGGTGGCATGAATCATTTCATGCTGCCCGACGGCGGCACCGAGGCGACCAGTCGTTCGGCGCGCTACGGCGGGTATGCGATGGAACTGCTGGTCAATGAACTGATCAAGTCGGGTGCCCGGCGCTCGGCGCTCGAAGCCAAGGTGTTCGGCGGCGGGCGCGTGATGGCGTCGCTGTCTAGCGCCAATGTCGGCGAGCGCAATTCGTCCTTCGTGCTCGATTACCTTAAGCAGGAAGGCATTCCGGTCATCGCGCAGGACCTGCAGGAACAGCACGCGCGCAAGATCTACTTCTTTCCGCGTGTCGGTCGGGTGCTGGTGAAGAAGCTCGCACGCGTCAATAACGATACGCTGGCGCGGCGCGAGCGCGAGTATCAGGAGCGGCTTGCACGCACGGATGCGTCGGGCGATATCGAGCTGTTCTCGTGACCGGGCTACGCTGATGAATACGTCAAAGATCAGGGTGCTGGTGGTGGACGATTCCGCGGTCATGCGGGCCATGCTGACCGCAATCATCAATCAGGCGCCCGACATGGAAGTGGTGGGTACGGCACCCGATCCGCTGGTGGCGCGCCAGAAGGTGAAGGAACTTCTGCCGGACGTGCTGACGCTGGATGTCGAGATGCCGCAGATGAACGGTCTTGAGTTTCTCGACAAGGTGATGCGCCTGCGCCCGATGCCGGTGATCATGATCTCCAGCCAGACCGCGCAGGGGTCCGAAGCGACGCTGCAGGCGCTCGAACTGGGCGCGGTGGACTACATCGCCAAGCCGCGTGCCACCCTCGCGGGTCTGCCGCCAGGCTATGCACAGGAGGTGCAGGACAAGATCCGTGCGGCATTCAGCGCTCATGTGAGGGTGCGGCGCGACGCGCCTTTGCGTCCTGCGACCACTGCCGTGACACCACCGCCGGTGGTGAGCAGCAACTGGGGTGACCGCATCGTGTGCATCGGCGCCTCGACCGGCGGCACCGAAGCGATCAAGGAGGTGCTGACCCGCCTGCCGGAGAACATGCCCGGCGTCGTGATGGTGCAGCACATGCCGGAAATGTTCACCGCGAGCTTTGCCCGGCGGCTCGACTCGCTGTCACGCCTGCGCGTGAAGGAGGCTGAGCAGGGCGAACGCATACTGCCCGGTCACGCCTACCTCGCACCGGGGCATTCGCACCTGGAAATCCGCAAGTCCGGCGGTGGCTATGTGTGCGAACTGCTGCAGACGCCACCCTTCAACCGGCACCGCCCGGCGGTCGATGTCCTCTTCGATTCCGCAGCGGTGCAGGCGCGAGGCAGTGCGGTTGCCGCGCTGCTCACCGGCATGGGCAAGGACGGCGCGCAGGGCATGCTGGCGATGCGCAAGTCGGGCGCGTGGACGATAGGTCAGGACCAGGAAAGCTGTGTCGTGTACGGAATGCCGCGCGAGGCGGCCCAGATCGGCGCGTGCTGCGAGGTCAGTCCGATCACTCAGGTTGCCGAACGCATCATGGCTGCGCTGCAGGGCGGTCGGCGCATGGTCGCCCACGGCTGACGGCGGATTGCCGCCCTCATTCATCGATTACAGACAGGAAAACACACCATGGACATCAAGGTCAGTATCTCCGACAAGGTTGCGCGCATGAGCCTGGGCGGGCGCTTCGATTTTTCGGCGCACAAGGAATTCCGTGACACCACCGAGCAACTGCTGTTGCGCGACGAAGTGAGTGAGCTCGACGTCGATCTTGCTGCAGTCAATTACGTGGACAGTTCTGCGCTCGGCATGCTGCTGATGCTGCGCGACAAGGCGCGCAACGCGCGGCGCGAAATCAGGCTGTCGCGTTGCAGCCCGCCGGTGCGTCAGGTGCTCGATATCGCGAACTTCGGCAAGCTGTTCCGAATCGAGTGAACGTGACGGCGTGCGCAGCAGAGTCACATTAAAGCTTGTACACGCTTTGTCGTAACACTCCTCACGACGGACGGGCAAACCATGCCCTGACGGAGAGGTGGGCAATCGACGGGTACACGTCGGTGCCTCCTTCATATAGGGCGAACAATGCCCCTACCGGTGAGGAGACCGTAAATGTCAGCAACCCCCCCGCGCTCGTTGCTCGGGCGCAACCTGCTTTGGTTGTGTCTTTATCCTGTTGTATTCCTGACCCACGTGGGCGCTCTTGCCTGGGGGGCGAGGTCGCTCGACACGGGCGGCGTTCTGCTCGCCGCCGGGCTGTCACTGGCCGCGCTGGCGGTGGTGCGGCTGATCTGCGCGCAACGGTTCGAGCGGCCGCTCGAAGCCCTGGTCGCCAGCATGGAACGGGCCCGCCTGGAGGGTGATCTCACCTTCCAGTTGCCGGTGCAGGGGCCGGGTGCGCTGCCCCGGCTGGCCGAAAGCTACAACCGTCTGGTCGGTGAATTCAGTGCGGCGATGGCCAAGATGCTGTTTACCTCGTCGCGCCTGCAGGAAGCCTGTGACCGGCTCGGCAAGGGGGCCGAGCGGGTGGCCGGCTCGACCGACGCTCAGTGCACCGCATCGCGCGCCGCCAGCACCGATGTGGGCAACATGAAAAGCAGCATGGAAGCGGCCACCGACGTGGCGGCCCAGACGGTCGAGGACGCCGCGCGTTCGCGCGAACTTTCGCAGCAGGGCGCCCAGGTGGTCAGTCGTGTCGCCGCAGAAATGTCACGCGTGTCGGGCAGCGTTGAACAGTGTGCACGGCAGATCGAACACCTGGGCAGCCGGTCGGAAGAGATCGGCGGCGTGGTGCAGGTGATCCGCGAAATTGCTGACCAGACCAATCTGCTCGCGCTCAATGCCGCCATCGAGGCGGCCCGGGCCGGCGAGCAGGGTCGCGGCTTTGCCGTGGTGGCCGACGAGGTGCGCAAACTGGCTGAACGCACCGCCTCGTCGACCGGGCAGATCCACACGATGATTTCGGCGGTGCAACGCGAAACCAGCGAAGCCGCGGCGGTGGTGCGCGCCAGCGCAGTCGAGGCGCGCAATGGCGCCGCCCTGACCGGCGAGGCGGTGGCCACGCTCGAACGCATCCGCGAATGCGCCGATGCGACGCTGGAACGGGTCGGCGGCACGGTTGCGGCGATGCGCCAGAACCATGCGCTGGGCGAACAGGTTGACCAGCACGTACAGCGCATCTTCGCCATGGCGGAATCGAACCGCGAGGTGTCGCACGTGGCGGCGACCGACGCCGGGCGCCTGGACGTGCTGTCGAGCAACCTGGCCGAACTGGCGCAGGTGTTCCGCCTCGGCGCCGCCGGCGAACAGGCGGTGGCGATGCATGCGCGGATGCCGGAGCTGGTCGCTGGGGCAGCCGCGCAGGTCGGGGCGTGTCTGGAAGCGGCGGTCAAGCGTGGCGAGATCAAGATCGACGACCTGTTCGACGAGAACTACCAGCCGATCGCCGGCACCCGGCCAGTCAAGTACTCCACGCGTTTCGACAGCCTGACAGACCGGCTGCTGCCGGCCATCCAGGAACCGCTGCTCGAACGTCACCCCGGTCTCATCTACGCCGGCGCGGTCGATCGCAAGGGCTATTTCCCGACCCACAACAAGAAGTTCTCACAGCCGCTGACCGGCGACGAAAAGGTCGACATCGTGCGCAACCGTACCAAGCGCATCTTCGAAGATCCGGTCGGCAAGCGCTGTGGTGCACACGCCCAGCCCTTCCTGATCCAGACCTATCGCCGCGACACCGGGGAAGTGGTGCACGACATTTCGGCACCGATCCACGTCTGTGGACGCCAATGGGGCGGCTTCCGCATCGGCTACGTCGCCTGATTGCGCATTTCGGGTGATCTGGATCAAGCGGCGGCGACGGCACGCTCAAAGCGTCGCCGTCGCCGCCGTTAAGTCTAGTAAGTCCGCCGCCCACCCGGCGCAGCGTGAGCGCGCCGCCGAATCCGGCCACCGGTTCGCCCAGAATTGCCCTTCAAGGAGATCCCCGCAATGAACGCCCTGCTGCTGCCCGCCCGGGCATTGATGTCACATCTGCGCTTCGCGCCGAAGATGATGCTGGTCATGGGCATTCTGCTGTCGCTGCTGTTCGGCGTCGCCACGCTGCAGACGCTGGACCGCATGACTGCCGTACGATCGATGCACGACGAGCAGATTGGTGCCAACTACGTCGGCACCTTGCTGGGCGTGCTCGCCACGGTGCAGCAGCATCGCGGCATGTCGTCGTCGATGCTCAACGGCGACGCCAGTCTGGCACCCAAGGTCGAAGCGAAGGCAGCCGAAGTGGCTGCCGGCATCGCGCAGCTCAAGGCGCAGAATGACGCCAACCTTGCGCTGCTCGATCAGGCGGCGCAGATCGATCGCCTGAATGACGAGTGGGTGGCTGTGCGTCAATTGATGAGCGGTGCCACCGGCGGCGAGAACTTCCGCCGGCATTCGGACTTGATCGTCAATCTGCTGAACGACTTCCGCATGGTGGCCGACGCATCCGGCCTGACCTTCGATCCTTTCCCGGACAGCTACACGCTGATGGACGCGACGATCGGCATCGTACCGCAGACGGTCGAGTATCTGGCCCGGCTGCGTGGGCTGGCGGCTTCCATCAGCGCCTCCCGCTCGATGTCGCCCGAAAAGGCGGTCGAACTCGGAGCCCTGCTGCAGTTGTCGAAGGCGCAGATCGATGCATCGGAACGCATGCTCGAACGCGTGCTGAAGAATGCACCGGCCCACGCCGGCGCAATCACCACTGACGTGGCGGAACTGCGCGACGCCTTTGGCGCCACCGCTCAGATGATCGAAAATTCGGTGATCAGCCAGACCTTCGATCTGTCGCCGGCCGAAGTGTTCGCCCGCGCAAGCGCACCGGTTGATGCCGCCCTGGGTACCGCTCGCACGCTGCTGTCCAGCCTCGACGCCAGCCTGGCCGTGCATCGATCCGAAATGATGCGCCAGGAGGTGCTGATCGTTGCTGCGCTGACCGCCGGCATGCTGCTGTCGATGTACCTTGCCCTTGGCCTCTACCTTTCACTTCAGGACGACATCCGCCGCACCATCGAAGGGGGCCAGCGGCTTGCCGATGGGGATCTGACGGCGCGCATCGACATCGCGAGTCGTGACGAGTTCGGCGACATCGCGGCCAGCTTCAACCGCATGGCCGATGGCTTGTCGACGCTGATCGGGCGCGTGAAGGCTTCGGCTTCGGCGGTGTCGGAAGTGACTCATGTGCTCGCCAGCGCGACGCAGCAGATCAGCCAGGCATCAACCCACCAGAGCCAGTCGGCATCGGCGATGGCGGCCACCATCGAAGAACTGTCGGTGTCGATCAACAGCGTGTCGGACAGTGCGTCCGACATGCGTCACCACGCCGACGCCAGCCGCGATGAAGCAGACCAGGGGCGGCGCGCGATCGACGCGGTGAGCGGTGAGCTGGACGACGTCGGTCAGGTGGTCGGCGAGATTTCCGATGCCGCAAGCGCCTTCGTGGACAGCACGCGTGCCATCGGCGGCATGACCCGCCAGGTCAAGGACATCGCCGAACAGACCAATCTGCTGGCGCTCAATGCGGCCATCGAAGCGGCGCGCGCCGGCGAGCAGGGGCGCGGCTTCGCGGTGGTCGCTGATGAAGTGCGCAAGCTGGCCGAGAAGTCGGCGGCATCGGCACTTGAGATCGAGGCCGTCACGCGCACGCTGGATGCACACGCCGCCGGCGTCGATGCCGTGGTGCGGCGCGGGTCCGACGCGATCAACGCCTCGCGCCAGCAGCTGACCCGCGTGGTCGACGCGCTCGGCCGTGCGGCCGAGGCGGCCGCCTCGACATCTAGCGGCATCAGCGGCATTGCCGAATCGGTCAGCGAACAGACCATCGCCAGCCACGAGGTCGCGCGCAAGATCGAACAGATCGCGCAGATGACCGAGGAAAACACCAGTGCCATCGGTTCCATGGCTGATCAGGCGCAGCACCTGAGTTCGCTGGCGCGCGAGCTGGAAGCCGCCGGTGCGCGGTTCCGCGTCTGATCTGCCCGAAATCCCGTCGAGGCCGGACATGCAGCGCGTTCGCAGCGCTTCTGAAGGTCTGCAGCCATTCAAGACTTGCCATGCATTGCCGTAAAACCATCTGCACCCGGTTGTTTTCGTGCCACTGAACAGACAGACGAGGCCGACATGTCAGAGTTACTCAAGAATATCGATGCCCGCACCAAGCTTGCGGGTACCAACAAGCTCGAAATACTGATGTTTTCGCTCGGCGTGGACACGCGCACCGGGCGACGCGAGACATTCGGCATCAATGTGTTCAAGGTGCGCGAGGTGATGCGCACCCCCAACATCACGGCAGCGCCGGAAATGCCCAATGCGGTCGAAGGCATGGTCAGCCTGCGCGGTGCGCTGGTACCGGTGGTCGATCTGGCCAAGTTTGCCCAGTTCCCGAGCGATACGCCGCGCGACGTGATGATCGTGACCGAATACAACGGCCATACCCAGGGCTTCCTGGTGGAGTCGGTCGATACCATCCTGCGGCTGGACTGGTCGCAGATGCGCGTGCCGCCGGCCATGCTGACAGCCAATCTCGGCGGACTGGTGACTGCCGTGACCGAGCTGGCGGACAACCGGCTGGTGATGATGCTCGACGTCGAGAAGATCCTGTCGGAAACGGCGGACATCGACAACGATCTCGCCTTCAAGGACATCAAGCCGCTCGACATCGAAGACGCAACGGTCTTCTTCTGCGATGACTCCCCGGTGGCCCGCACCCAGATCACGCGCACGCTGGACCTGATGGGTGTGCGCTACGTCAGCGCCATCAATGGCGGCCAGATGTGGGCCGAACTGCTGAAGGTTGCCAGCTACGCCGATTCCAGCGGCCGCAAGGTGAATGAACTGATCAGCATGATCCTCACCGACGTCGAGATGCCGGAGATGGACGGCTACATCCTGACCAAGAACATCAAGGCCGACCCGCGCTTCGCCGGCATTCCGGTGGTCATGCACTCGTCGTTGTCGTCGGGCTCCAACCAGCAGCTGGGCCGATCGGTTGGCGTCGATGAGTATGTGTCCAAGTTCGAGGCACAGCGCCTCGCCGAAACCATCACCCGCCTGATCCGCCGCAGCAAGGGCTTGGATCGCGTGGCTGCCTGAAAAAGACCGGAGACAACACGATGGACAGACCTGACCACAACCTGCTCGAGCAGGTGGACGCCCGCACCAAGCTGGCGGGCTCGAACAAGATGGAAATCCTGCTCTTTTCACTCGGCACGCACGAGCTGTTCGGCATCAATGTATTCAAGGTGCGCGAGGTCAGCAGCACGCCGATCGTAACGCCGACGCCGAATATGCCGGCTGGCGTCGAAGGTCTGATTTCACTGCGCGGAAACGTCATTCCGGTGCTGTCGCTGGCACGCATCATGAACCTGACCGACGCACCCGAGGGCATGGGTGGCGCAATGATGGTGACCGAGTACAGCAAGCGTACGCTGGGTTTTCTGGTGCACGAGGTGGATCGCATCATCCGTGTCGACTGGGATCGCGTGCGCGCGCCCGAGTCGGTCGTCACCAGTGAGCAGCTCTACATCACCGCGATCACCGAACTCGACGATGGTCGGCTGGTGTCCATCCTCGACGTGGAAAGCATTCTGGCCGGTACCTTCGGCGACGCCGTCGTCGGCGAGATTCCGCCGCTGGGCGGCAATTACGATCCGAACGTGTTCTTCGTCGATGACTCTGCGGTGGCCCGCAAGAAGATCGCCGAAGTGCTGGACAAGCTCAACATCCGCCACAAGCACGCCACCAATGGCGCCGAGGCGTGGGCTCGCCTGCAGGGCATGGCTGCGCACACCACGCAGACCGGCCAGCCGCTGACCGACGAGATCGACCTGATACTGGTCGATGCAGAAATGCCCGAGATGGACGGCTACGTCCTCACGCGACACATCAAGAACGATCCCCGATTCGTCGATATACCGGTGGTGATGCACTCGTCGCTGTCGTCGGAAGCAAACCGTGCAATGGGCAAGAGCGTCGGTGTCGATGCCTACGTGGCGAAGTTCGACGCCGAAGTGCTGGCCGATACGCTGCGTCCGCTGCTGCAAGCCCATAAAGCCTGAGAGAGGTAGGCCATGTCAGATCCCAAGATGAAATTTCTCGTTGTCGACGACTTTTCGACCATGCGCCGCATCGTGCGCAATCTGTTGAAGGAACTCGGCTTCACCAATGTCGACGAGGCCGAGGACGGTGTCATTGCGCTGCAGAAGCTGAAGTCGTCCGACTTCGATTTCGTGGTCACCGACTGGAACATGCCGAACATGACCGGCATCGAGCTGCTGCGCGCCATTCGCGGCGACGCCGCGCTGAAGGGGCTGCCGGTGCTGATGATCACGGCCGAAGCCAAGAAGGAAAACATCATCGAAGCCGCCCAGGCCGGCGCTTCCGGCTACATCGTGAAGCCTTTCACCGCCGGCACCCTGGGTGAAAAGCTGACCAAGATCTTCGAAAAGATGAACCAGAAGGCCGCCTGAGCCGGCATCGGGAGATGACATTGTGAAGAAGATGAAGCTTGACGAAACCGGCGATTCCGACGACCTGCAGGCGCTGTTCGACAGCATCGCGTCCGAGACGCCGCAGAAGGTGAGGCTCGAAGTCGTGCCGGAAGCCGCAAACAGCAGCGGCGACAGCGCCGATCTGGAAGCCCTGTTCGATTCGGTATCGGACGACTACTCGGCACCGGCTGCCGCGGCCCCCGCGCCCGGCAATGAAGACGAGCACAGCTGCGACAATGTATTCAACAAGGTGGGTCACCTCGCGCGTCAGCTGCACGACACGCTGCGCGAGCTGGGGTACGACCATGCGCTGGAAGACGTGGCGCAGCAGATGCCTGATGCGCGCAGCCGCCTGACCTACATCGCACAGATGACCGAGAGCGCGGCCAGCCGCGTGCTCAACGCGACCGATATCGCCATACCGCTGCAGGATGACGTCGAAAAGCGCTCCAGCACGCTGCATGACCGCTGGGAAAAGCTGTACCGGAACGAACTGTCGGTTGACGAATTCAAGGCACTGGCCGCGGAAACGCGCGGCTTTCTCGGCGACGTGCCGGCCTTTGCCCGCGATACCCGGGCGCAACTGAACGAAATCATGATGGCCCAGGATTTTCAGGATCTGACCGGACAGGTGATCAAGAAAATCGTCGAAATGTCGCAAAAGCTGGAAAGCGGCCTGCTGCAGGTACTGATCGAAGCCATGCCGGCAGAGAAGCGGGCCAGCACGCCGGAAAGCCTGCTGAACGGCCCGGTCGTGTCGGCCGAAGGCCGCGAGGACGTGGTGACAAGTCAGGAGCAGGTGGACGACCTGCTCGAAAGTCTCGGCTTCTGATCGCCGGCAGCAGCAGGACAGTCGTGACACAGCGTTCGGTCAGCGCGGACGGACGGGTCGGTCGAACGGGTGGCATCCATCCGTGGAACCGGAACAACAGGAGCAGTAGGGCGAGCGGTGCGTCGAATGCGCTGCCCGCCACAGGAGCGAACGATGAGTGACTTTCAGGGCATGGAAGATCTGCTGCAGGACTTTCTGGTCGAAGCAACCGACCTGCTGTCCGGCGTGGACAACAAGCTGGTCGATCTCGAAAAGACGCCTGGTGACCGCAGTCTGCTGAACGAGATTTTTCGCGGCTTCCATACCATCAAGGGGGGCGCCGGCTTCCTGAATGCGTCCGAACTGGTCGCGCTCTGTCATCTGACCGAAAACCTGTTCGACAAACTGCGCAATGGCGAAATGGCCATCACGCCGCAACTGATGGACGTCATTCTCGACGCGACCGGCATCGTGCGCGACATGTTCGGTGCCCTGGAGCGCGGCATGCTGCCGGCAGCCGCCGACGTTGGCGTGATGACCCGCCTGCGCGCCGCACTGGCCGGCGAGCTCGACAAGGTCGCAACGGCGGACGCCAGTGCCGAAGCACCGGCTGCGCCGGCCGTCGCACGTGGCGTCGAACCTGACTGGAACACGCTGCATCAGGCCGTGACCGGTGTCGTGCCGGTTGCCCCGCAAGCGGTGCCTGAACCTGCAGCCGCGCGATCGGCCAATGATGGCGAGGTCGCTGCGGTGGTCAATGCGGCTTTCGGCCGCCGGTCCGCTGATCGTCCGGGCGCACCGGCACCGACCGGTCGCCGCGATGCCGAAAAGGGCCGTGAAAACTCGATCCGGGTCGATACTTCGCGCCTCGACCAGGTGCTCAACCTGTCGGGCGAGATCGGCCTGACCAAGAATCGCCTGACCTCGCTGCGCGCGGACATCCTGGCCGGCAAGAGCGACAACGAAACACTGCATGCGCTCGATGCGGCCGTGAGCCAGCTCGACCTGCTGGTGTCCGATCTGCAGAACGCGGTGATGAAGACGCGCATGCAGCCGATCGGTCGCCTGTTCCAGAAATACCCGCGCATCGCCCGCGATCTCGCCCGCAATCTGGGCAAGGACGTCGAGCTTGCGCTGGTCGGCGAAGAAACCGAAATCGACAAGACGATGATCGAGGATCTGTCCGACCCGATCATCCACCTGATCCGCAATGCCGTGGATCACGGCGTGGAAACGCCGGAAGACCGGATCGCCCAGGGCAAGCCGGGCAAATCGGTGGTGCGTCTCGAAGCGCGCCAGGAAGGCGACCACATCGTGATCATGGTGGCCGACGACGGGCGCGGCATGAACGCCGAGCGGCTGCGTGCCAAGGCGCTCGAAAAGGGCCTGATCACCGATGAGGAAGCCAATACGCTGGACGAGCGTGCAAGCCTGAACCTGGTGTTCCTGCCGGGCTTCTCGACCGCAGCAACGGTGTCCGATGTGTCGGGTCGTGGTGTCGGCATGGACGTCGTGAAAACGAATATCCAGAAGCTCAACGGTTCGATCGAAATCCGGTCCATCCAGGGCAAGGGCACGACCTTCGTGATTTCGCTGCCGCTGACGCTGGCCATCCTGCCGGTGTTGCTGGTGCGTCTGGCCGAACAGCACTTCGCGGTGCCGCTGTCGATGGTGCGCGAAATCCTGCCGATCCAGCCGCAGGATATCCAGGAAGTCGGTGGCCGCGCGACCATGGTGGTGCGCGGCGAAGTGATGCCGGTGCTGCCGCTGGCCCGCCTGCTTGGCTGGCCGCAGAAGAACCTGCCGCAGTACGGCGTGCTGATGCAGACCGCCGAATCCTCCTTCATTCTCGCGATCGACAATTTCGCCGGGCGTGAGGACGCGGTGATCAAGAGCCTGGACGATTTCCGTCCGAAGGGTGTGGCCGGTGTGACGACGCTTTCCAACGGCCAGATCGTGCTGATCCTCGACATGAAGGAACTGCTTGGCTCGCTTGGCGACTCGCGCGGCGTGTCGCGGTCCAGCCTGATCAGCCCGGTTTCGCTCGCTGCCTGACGGAAATTTATCGACCTGTACCCACGGAAAGCCCGGCCCATCGCACGATGGGTCGGGCTTTTTCTTTTTCCTTCAAGGGCTTGGGGCAGATCTGCCAGCAGGTGTCTCTGACCCTAAAGAGTGTGTCGTTGCGGTCGATAACCAGATACCAACGGTAATCCGTCCATCGAACGACGAAGGAGCCTCATCATGGCCGAAGCAACTCTCATCCAGCCGATTTCGTCCCCGTTTCCCGCGGCAGCCTTGCTGCCGGCAGCGAGCGTGCAGGCGCATCACGCTGAAATCATGCGTCTGATGGCGTCGATCGAAATGCTCGGCAACGAAGCGATGGTGACGGCGCTCAGTCTGGCCGACGAAGCCGCCGAAGCCGACGCGCGCGGCCTGTTCATGCGCGCACAGGAAGTGCGAGCCTGGGTGCAGACCACGCTGGACATGGTTCATACCGATGCGCTGTGCCCCGATCTTTCGGGCCAGCTCGCCTACCAGGGTGTCGAACAGGCTGCCCGCCTGGTCGCCGCCCGTGAAACCCTCCCGCGATAAGTCCGCGACCCTTGTGTTCCAATCGCCATCAGTGATCGAGTCGGTTATCGACCCGGAAATCGGATTCGGCGGAGGACATTGAGTGTCGGAAGAAGCAGAGGACTTCGATTTTGACGTCTGGAAGGATCTTGCGCAGTCCGATCCACAGACCTACTTCGCGGAGAGACGGCGTGTGATCGAAAATTTCATCAATACCTGCCCGCCTGAAAAACAGGCGGTGCTGCGCGACCTGCAGAATCAGATAGACGCCAGCCGTGCCATGGCGGGGTCGCCCAACCAGTCGGTGCGCGAACTGTCGCGCATGATGGAAGACTATCTTCTTGCGCTGTCGGAACGTCTGATGGCGCTGCACCGCGAAACATCCGCGTTGCAGACTTCATTGCGTCAGGGCCTGCGCGGCTCCTGAACGTCACCCGAACGCAGACCGGGTTGCCACGGCGGATCGGGTCGACAGTTTGTGCGCAGGCTCAGGCCAGCGGCGCGACTGGACGGCCACCGTGGTGATCCGGACTGCGACCACCTTCCGCCGCGCCCGCGGACGGATCGTCAATGCGTCTCACTCGGTAACCGGGAATGACTGCCGGTTTCCCGCCCACACCCATTCGAGCAAGGCCTCAAGCACCGGTTGCGCACGGCCGGCGTTTGGATGGTTCAGCCACGCCACCATCAGCACACGCTGACCGTTGCGGTCCAGAACATAGCCGGCGATCGATCGCGTATCGGACAGCGATCCGGTCTTAAGATGCGCCTGACCGCTGGCCGGAGAGTTGCGCAGCCGTCGGCGCAGCGTGCCGTCGACCGACAGCACCGGCATCGACGACATGAATTCCGGCATGACGCTGCTCGCCCACGCATGGCGCAGCAGCGCTGCCATGTCGGCGGCCGACAGGCGTTCGCTGCGCGACAGCCCGGAGCCGTTGTCCAGCATCAGACTGGGCAGCGCCAGACCGCGCCGGGTCGCCCAGGCACGCACGGCGGCGTCGGCGGTGGCGGTGTCTGCCGGTGTTCCGGCGCCGTTGCCCAGCGTCAGGAACAATTGGCGAGCCATCACGTTGTTGCTGTACTTGTTGATGTCGCGGATGACCTGCGCCAGCGGCGGCGAATCGATGCCAGCCAGTGGCAGCGCGTTCGGCGGCGTTGCGCCGTCGCGCACCCGCCCGGTGATCCGCCCGCCCAGCTCGGCCCACATGGCGCGCAGGGCGCGGGCAAAGAACTCGTCGGCCGGCAGCGGTGCGATGTTCCATATGCGTTCGCCGCACGGTCGAGCGAAGCGGCCGGTGATCTGCAGCGTGAGCGTGCTGCGGTCTGGAGCCGGCAGGACTTTCGCGGTCAGGCTGTCCTTCCAGTCGCCGCATTCGCCGTCGACCAGCTGCACGCGGTTGTCGATCTGCACACCATCGAGCGGAGGTTCGGCCCACAGCGCGGGAGCGCCGCCGGCCTGTGGAAGCAGGCGCACACGCAGCGCGTTGTGTGCCAGCAGCAGTGCGTCCGGACCGACGTTATAGGCAGCGAGCGGTTCGTTGTCGAAGGCGCCCGGGTCGTGTCGAGTCGGCGCGAATGCCGAGCGGTCGGTGATCACGTCGCCGCGGATGTCGCGCACGCCGCGCGCGCGCAGATCGCGCAGCAGCAACCAGAACTGTTCGATGCTGAGCGCCGGGTCGCCGCCGCCGCGCAGCACGAGGTCGCCATCGAGCACGCCGTCGGCCAGCCGGCCGGTCATCAGCGCGTCGGTGCGCCAGCTGTACGCCGGGCCGAGACTGTCGAGCGCGGCGTAGGTGGTGACCAGCTTCATCACCGACGCCGGGTTCATCGGTACCTTGGCGCGATGGCTGATGCGTGCGGGGCCGCCGTCCACTGACTGGACCATGACCGAAATCGACGTCGCGGGAATGTCGGCAGCGCGCAGCGCCTGCAATACCGGCGCCGGCAGCACTGCGCAGGCCGGTGCAACGATCAGGCCGAGCAGGACGGCTAGCGCGAGACGCACGACAGCCCGCTCAGGCGATGCGCGACAGATGGCGGCGCACCGAGGCGCTGGCACCGAGCCAGCCGAGTGCGGCACACAGCGCGAGCAGCGCAGCCCAGTGTATGGGCGCGAGGGGCCTCAGCACGAATTCCAGACTGTACAGACCGGCGATTTCGGCCACCGGTCCGGCCAGCGCGCGCGTCGCCAGCAGGGCAAGCCCGCCGGCGAGTGCGCCGCCGAGCAGACCCTGCAGTGCGCCGAACCAGTGGAAGGGACGGCGTATCCAGGCGTCGGTGGCGCCGAGCAGGCGACTGACCTCGATCTCGTCGCGCTGCGTCAGCAGTTGCAGCCGGATCGTATTGAAGGTGACGGCGACCAGACCGAGGCCGAGCACGACACCGAGCATCGTCACCGCCTGCTGGCCCAGTGCGATCAGCGCGTCGAGCCGCTTCGCCCACGCGGAGTCGAGCTGTACGTGATCGACTTCGGGCAGTCTGGAAAACTCGGTACGCAGCGTTTCCAGCCGGGCGGCATCCGCAGCATCGAGCCGGACCACGAAGGCATCCGCAAAAGGGTTCTCGGGCAGTGCGTCGAGGATTTCGGCCAATGCGTCGTTGTCGCGGAATCGCTTCAGCGCCGCGTCGCGCGACACCAGTTCGACCTTCGCCTCCTTGGCCAGCCCGCGGATGCGCTGGTCGGCGGTCCGGACCGCTTCGGCGTTTGCGCCCGGCTGCATGAACACGGATATTTCCGGCGCGGCGCTGACATTGCCGGCCAGTCGCTGCAGATTGCCCAGCAGCATGTAGCCGGTGGCCGGCAAGGCCGCAGCGATGCCGACCACCAGCGCGGCCAGCAAGGTATTGAAAGGCTGGCGGACCATCTGGCGCGCTGCGCGCAGCCCGGCGCGCAGCTGCAGACGCAGCCACCTCATCGCAGACACCTCATTGCAGCCGCCCCTGGGCAAGTACCAGCTTGCGCGGCGCGTAGCGTGCGAACAGCGCGTCGTCGTGCGTGGTCAGCAGCACGGTGACGCCTGCTTCGTTGAACGATCGGAACAGTTCGGCGATGTCACGCGCGTAGGCGTCGTCGAGGTGGGCGGTCGGTTCGTCGGCGAGCAGGATCTGCGGACGGTTCACGATGGCGCGGGCAATGGTCAGGCGCTGCTGTTCGCCGCCCGACAGCTCGACCGGCATCGATTTTTCGCGCCCGGACAGCCCGACCCGTTCCAGTGCTGCACGCACCCGGTTGGCCGCTTCGCGCGGCGGATGGCTGCTGATGGAAAGCGGCAGCAGGACATTGTCGAAGGCGCTGCGGTCGAACAGCAGGCGCTGATCCTGCATCACGAGACCGATCGACCGGCGCCAGTAGGGCAGGGCGGCACGCTTGAGCGCCGACACATCCTCGCCACCGACCAGCACCTTGCCTTCGGTCGGTCGTTCGAGCACGGCGAGCAGGCGCAGCAGCGTGCTCTTGCCGGCGCCGGAGTGGCCGCTCACCACCACCATTTCGCCGCGTGCGATGTCGCAGTCCAGCTGGTCGAGCGCGGTGTGACCGCCCGGATAGCGTTTGGTGACCTGAGCGAAACGGATCATGCGGCGTGGGCTCGGGCTGCTTTCAGAGGGATCTCGGCGGTTCGAACAGGGCATCGACGAATTCCGCCGCATTGAACGGCTGCAGATCGTCAAGTCCTTCACCGACGCCGATGTAGCGCAGCGCGATCGGACGCGACGGTGCGTGCTGCTTCGCGATGGCCGCAATGACGCCGCCACGTGCCGTGCCGTCGAGCTTGGTCATGATCAGCCCGGTCACGCCGATCGCAGCGTCGAAGGCCTTCACCTGGGCGAGTGCGTTCTGGCCGATATTGCCGTCGAGCACCAGCAGCACCTCGTGCGGCCCGGTGGGATCCGCCTTGGCGATGACCCGCTTGACCTTGGCGATCTCCTCCATCAGGTGCAGCTGCGTCGGCAGGCGGCCCGCGGTGTCAGCCAGCACGATGTCGATGCCGCGGGCGCGGGCGGCATTGACCGCGTCGAACACCACCGCGGCCGGATCACCGGAATCCTGAGCGATCACCGCCACGTTGTTGCGGGCGCCCCAGCTTTCGAGCTGTTCTCTGGCCGCGGCGCGGAAGGTGTCGCCGGCCGCCAGCAGCACGCTCTTGCCCTGTGACTGGAAATACTTGGCCAGTTTGCCGATCGACGTGGTCTTGCCGGCGCCGTTCACGCCCGCAATCATGATGATGAAGGGCTTGTGTGCATCCACATCGAGCGGTTTTTCCAGCGGCGCGATCAGGCGGGTCAGTTCCTCGCGCAACACGTCGCGCAACTTCGCCGGTTCTTCGATGCGCTCGCGTTTCACGCGGTCGCGCAGCCGGTCGAGCAGATGGGTGGTGGCATCCATGCCCACGTCGGACGTGATCAGCAGCGTTTCCAGCTCTTCCAGCAGCTCGTCGTCGACCTTTGTACGCAGGAACAGCGCATTGAGCTGACCACCGATCTGGGCGCGCGTGCGCGACAGTCCGGCACGCAGCCGCTGCGCCCACGACAATTTCGGCGCGTCGGCAGCAGGCGCGCTATCCTGCGCCGCGACCACGGCAGGCGCGGCCGGTGCGGCATCGCTTGCGTCGGGCGCGGCGGCTTTGTCTTTCTTGAAGAAACCAAACATGTGGGAGACGGTCACTGGAACACCTTGCGACTTGCGCAAGGCTTTGGAACAGAGGCGTGATGGCGGATTTCGCCGCGCTCACATTTACTGCCGGAGAGTGTATCAGATGGATTTGCGCCGTTTTTCCCGTGGTATCGCGCTGTGCAGCGCTCTGGCGGCATGCGCGCTGGCGGCGCATCCGGTGCTCGCGAACCCGTACGAAACCACCCTTGCGAACGGTCTGCGCATTATCGTCAAGGAAGATCGGAGGGCGCCGGTGGCGGTGCATATGGTGTGGTACCGCGTCGGTGCGATGGACGAGAACGACGGCACCACAGGCGTGGCGCACGTACTCGAACACATGATGTTCAAGGGCACGAAGAAACTGAAGGCGGGCGAATTCAATGAGATCGTCGCCCGTGCCGGCGGCAGCGACAACGCCTTCACCAGTCAGGACTACACCGCCTATTTTCAGCGCGTGCCGGCGGCCGCGCTGCCGCGCATGATCGAACTCGAAGCCGACCGCATGCGCAACGTGGTCATCACCGACGAGGAATTCGGTCGCGAACTGAAGGTGGTCATGGAAGAGCGTCGGCTGCGTACCGACGACAAGCCGCAGTCGCAGCTGTACGAGCAGCTGATGGCCAGCGCCTTCACCGCGCATCCGTATCGCCGGCCCATCATCGGCTGGATGAACGACCTCGAGAACATGCGCGCCGATGACGCACGCGACTGGTACCGGCGCTGGTATGCCCCGAACAATGCCTACGTCGTGGTGGTGGGCGATGTCGACCACAAGAAGGTGTTCGAACAGGTCAGAAAGCAGTACGGCAAGATGAAAAGTCAGCCCTTGCCGGTGCGCAAGGCGACCGCCGAACCGGTACAGACCGGTCAGAGGCGGGTCGTCGTCAAGGCGCCGGCCGAGGTGCCGCAGCTGCTGATGGCGTGGAAGGCGCCTCGCCTGATCGACGTCGAGAACGATCGCGAGCCCTATGCGCTCGACGTGCTGGCCGGCATTCTCGATGGCCATGCCGCTTCGCGACTGTCGCGCAATCTGGTGCGTGGCAGTCAGATCGCGACCGAAATCGGCGCCTATTACGACTCGACGTCGCGTGGCGAAGCGACCTTCGTGCTGGGCGGCGCGCCGGCCAAGGGCAAGACGGTGCAAGAGCTGGAAGCGGCGCTGCGGGCGGAAATCAAGCGCATCGCGGACGAAGGCGTGTCGGATGCCGAACTTGAACGCATCAAGACGCAGACCATCGCGTCGCAGGTGTACAAGCGCGACTCGACCTATGTGCAGGCGATGGAGATCGGTCGTCTCGAAGCCGCCGGCTATCACTGGCGCGACGGCGACCGCATGCTCGACAAGCTGCGCACCGTCACCGCAGCCGAGGTACAGGCCGTGGCGCAGAAGTATTTCGGCGACGACACGCTGACCGTCGCGGTGCTCGATCCGCAACCGCTCGACCCGAACGCCAAGCCGCGCGCCAAGCCCGCCGGCCTGCGTCACTGAGCGTGCCCACCGATTTCAAGCAGGGGAAACGGATGAACCCAACTTTCCGCAACGCGCTGACGCGCCTTGCCTTCATGTTCGTCGCGGCCGCAGCTGCATTGCCGGCCGTGGCCAATATCGATATCCAGCACTGGGTGGCGCCCAACGGCGCACGGGTGTATTTCGTCGAAAGCCGCGTGCTGCCGATTCTGGACGTCCAGGTGGATTTCGATGCCGGCGCAGCGCGCGACCCGGCAGGCAAAAGCGGCGTCGCATCGATGACGCAAAGCCTGCTCGACACCGGAGCGGGTGGTCTGGACGAGGACACGCTGGCCGAGCGATTCGCCGATCTGGGCGCCCAGCTGGGCGGCGTGGCCGACAACGATCGTGCCGGCCTGTCGCTGCGTACGCTGTCCAGTGCCCGCGAGCGCGAAGGTTCGCTGGCGCTGCTGCATACCCTGCTGACGCGGCCCGAGTTTCCGGCTGCCGTGCTGGATCGCGAAAAGGCGCGCGCCATTTCCGGTCTGCGCGAGGCGGACACCAAGCCGGACGCAATCGGCAGCAAGCGCTTCGCCCGTGAGCTGTACGGCGACCACCCGTACGGCCGCACACCGACCATCGAATCGGTCACCGCGATCAGTCGCGACGATCTGCTTGCCCACTACCGCACGCACTACGTCGCGCCGCGCGCCGTCGTGTCGATCGTCGGTGACGTCACCCGCGAGCAGGCAGAAGCGATTGCCGTGCAACTGACCGGGGATCTGCCTCAGGGCGAGCCGCTCGCGCCGATTCCGGCGGTGACCCTGCCGCAGGCGAAAACCGAAAACATCGCGCATCCGGCCAACCAGAGTCACATCTTTGTCGGTCAGCCGGCCTTGCAGCGAGGCGACCTGGATTTCTTTCCGCTGCAGGTCGGCAACTACATTCTGGGTGGTGGCGGTTTCGTGTCGCGGCTGACCAAGGAAGTGCGCGAAAAGCGCGGCTATGCCTACAGCGTCTATAGCTATTTCAACCCGCAGCGCCAGCTCGGACCTTTCCAGATCGGACTGCAGACCGAGCGCAGCCAGGCTGCAGCCGCGCTGAAGGTGGTCGATGAAACGCTGGCTGCCTTCATCGAAAAGGGACCGACCGAAGACGAGTTGCGGGCTGCCAAACGCAATCTGGTCGATGGCTTCTCGCTGCGTCTGGACAGCAATCGCAAGCTGCTCGACAGTCTGGCCGTCATCGGCTTCTATGGTCTGCCACTCGACTGGCTGAAGAAGTTTCCCGAGCGCGCCGAAGCGGTGACCGCTGCCCAGGTGAAGGATGCTTTCCAGCGCCGCTTGTCGGCTGAAAACATCGTGCGGGTGATCGTCGCAGGGGATTGACGGGCAATCCTCACGATCCTGCCACGGATGAGTGCGGAGCAACCCGGTGCAGACGGATCCGACGCGGGTGTGCTGGCGCCCCTGCGGTTAGAATCGCGGCCATGTCACGCATTCGCATCATCGGCGGCCGATGGCGCAGCCGCCTGCTGCCCGTGGCGGGTGTGCCCGGCCTGAGGCCCACGCCGGACGCGGTTCGCGAGCGCCTGTTCAACTGGCTCGGGCAGGACCTGAGCGGTCAGCACTGTCTGGACCTGTTTGCAGGGACGGGAGTACTCGGTTTCGAAGCGGCGTCGCGCGGTGCCGAATCGGTCACGCTGGTCGAGCGCGACGCGCGCGCCTTGGGCCGCCTGCGCGAGGCGATCGACCAATTGCCGGCACCCGAGGTCAAACTGGTGCGGGGCGATGCGCTAACATTCGTGCTCGATCCGCCGCGGCGGTTCGATGTGCTGTTCCTCGATCCGCCCTACGGGCACGGCCTGCTCGACAGGCTGGCACCGCATCTCGATGCGCTGGCTGCGGAAGGCGCAGTGATCTATTGCGAGGCGGAGCACCCAGTGCCGATGCTTGGCGACTTCCGCATGACGCGCGAAGGGCAGGCCGGGCAAGTCCATTACCAGCTGCTGGAACGAACATGAACGGCACCATTGCGGTTTACCCCGGAACATTCGACCCGATCACCCGTGGCCATGAGGATCTGGTGCGGCGCGCGGCGGAAATGTTCGATCGGGTCATTGTCGGCGTCGCGGAAAGCCGCTCCAAGCGGCCGTTTTTCGAAACCGATGAACGTGTCGACATGGCGCGCGAAATTCTTGCGCCTTATGCGAATGTCGAAGTGCGCGGGTTTTCCTGTCTGCTGATGGATTTCCTCGAGACCTGCGATGCGCGCATCATCGTGCGCGGACTGCGTGCGGTGTCGGACTTCGAATACGAATTCCAGATGGCAGGAATGAACCGTTCTCTGCGGGCCGACGTCGAAACGGTATTCCTGACGCCGGCCGACCAGTACATGTTCATCTCGGCCACGATGGTGCGAGAAATCGCCTCACTGGGCGGCGATGTCAGCAAGTTTGTGCAGCCTTCCGTTCTGGCGCGCATCAGCGCCAAGCTGGCTGCAATGAGTGGAGGCAACTGAAGTGGCTTTGATCATTACCGACGAATGCATCAACTGCGATGTCTGCGAACCGGAATGCCCGAACGGGGCGATTTCGCAGGGCGAGGAAATCTATGTCATCGATCCGGGAAAATGCACCGAGTGCGTCGGCCATTTCGACGAACCGCAGTGTCAGCAGGTGTGTCCGGTCGATTGCATTCCGCTCGACCCGAACCGCAAGGAAACGCACGATCAACTGATGGCGAAATACTACATCCTCACGGCCGTCAAGGCCTGAACGCCCACGCCTCAGGCGGCGGCGTCCATCTCGCGTATCACCGCAGCCTTCAGCGCGGCATCGAGCGCGGTCCGCAGCCGCGCCAATTCCTCGATCTGGTGATTGATCGCCATACCGTTCTGACGTAACTCCTCGATCCGGTCTTCCAGCGTGTCGGTTGCTTCGTGGATGCGCTTAACGCTCTCGAGGCGACGCTTCAGCTGCTTCTGATGCTCGCGTACCTGATTTTCCAGCGGCGCCATGATGGCGCGCAACCAGTGCTCGACATCGCGATTCACCACCTCCATGTGCTTGCGCACCTGCACCGCCACCGTTTCGAAGAAGCGCTGCGTAAGCTGTCGCTTTTCCGTCGTGAGCATGTTCAGCCAGGTGTTGAACTGCTGGTGGAAGGCCTTTTCAAGCCGCGTGATGTCCTTTTCGTAGCGCTGGACCGAAAACGGCACCGGCACGCCCAGCCGCAGGTCATGTTCGGAGGAGAAGCGCTGGTACATCGCTTCCATCATCCGGAAAATTTCGTCGATGCTGACGGCCGATTTCTGCAGGCTGCCCCGCACATCGCCGAAGAAGGCATTCATCGCATCGCGCAGCTGCAGTGAAAAGTTGGCCTTTTCCATCTGCTCGCGGGTCTGTGCCGTGCGGGTGCGCAGCGCATCCATGCCCAGATGGGCAAAAAGTGTATTGGTCTGCGACGAAAACACGTTGCGTGTCGCGTAGAAGCGCTCCAGGCCGCGCTCGAATTCCTCCTTCTCGGCACGTACCCGCTTCAGCATGTACTGGATGACACCGCGGTTCTTGCCGCGCAGGTCGGAGAACTCCGCCAGCTGATCATCAACCGCCTTTTTCTGGCCGATCAGCATGTCGTGCGTGCGGGCCAGCAGGCCGCCCGCGTCATGTTCGACCGCTGCGCCGACGATGTCGCGCTTGGCCGGAAGCAGATCTTCGACCAGCGCGCGTTCCAGCTGCGGCAGACGGCTGCGCGCCAGCAGTGTGCCGTCGCGCTGGATGCGTGCCAGCAGGCCTTTCTGGGCGGACACCGGGAACACCCGGTTTGCCGGCAGGTCGAGCGTCGCCGCGCAGGACTCGATCTGGCGCCCGATTTCCGCATCGATCTGTGCTTCGGAACGCAGCCCGTCCCACAGGCTGTCCATCTTGTTGAGCACGGCCAACCGGCCCTGGCGCGAGCCGCCCGCCGCCGTGACATGTGTTCTCCAAACCGACAGATCACTCTGCGTGACGCCGGTGTCCATGCCCAGCACGAACAGTACCGCGTGCGCCGAGGGCAGCAGCGACAGCGTCAGTTCCGGTTCGGCACCGATGGCGTTCAGGCCGGGCGTATCGAGAATGACCAGGCCCTGGCGCAGCAGCGGGTGCGGCATATTGATTACGGCGTGTCGCCAGGCCGGCACGTCAACCATGCCGTTCGCGTCCGGCTGCAGGCCGTTTTCCCCGCTCAGGTCGATGCGGAATCCAAGCTGCTCGGCTTCGCCGATGGTGACCTTGCGCTGTTCGCTGACCCGGCCGAGCACCTGCTGCATCGATGCCGCCGACGTCATGTCGAGCGGCAGGCGGCGCCAGGCACCGGGCTGGGTTTTAAGATCGGACACGGTGGTCGTGCCGCGACGGGTTTCGATCGGCAACAGCTCGATGCAGGCCGGGCGCACCGGGTCGTACATCAGCTCGGTCGGGCACATCGTGGTGCGGCCGGAACTGGACGGCAGTACGCGCGCGCCCTGGTCACCGAAGAAGATGGCATTGATCAGTTCGGACTTGCCGCGTGAAAACTCGGCAACGAAGGCAACGACCAGCCGGTCGTCGCGCAGTTTGAGCAGCAACTGTTCGATGCACTGATCGTTGTGAGCATCGCTCAGATTGCTTTCGAAGAGCCAGCCGCGGATACGGACAATGGTCTGCTCGACGCGCGTGCGCCAGCTGCCATAGACCGATAATTCTTCCTGCATGCTCATTGCGCTCTCCACTCAATCACTTGGCAATCTAGCACACGCGGCGCGCGCTATCTCTGGCAGGTGGTGCAGAAGAAGGTCGATCGGTTGCCCAGACGACGGCTGCGGATGGCGGTTCCGCATACCCGGCACGCCTCGCCGTCGCGGCCATAGACGAAATAACTTTGCTGGAAGTATCCCGGCTGGCCGTCCGTGTGCAGGAAATCGCGCAGCGTGCTGCCGCCAGCGGCCAGCGCATCGCGCAGTGTCTGGCGGATTTCGTCGGCCAGCCTGGCGATCTGCGGTCCGGTCAGCCGGTGTGCCGCCTTGCCGGGCCGGATACGGGCCCGGAACAGGCTTTCCGAAGCGTAGATGTTGCCGACGCCAACCACCACGGCGCTGTCCATGATGGCGAGCTTGATCGCACAGCGTCGATGCGCCAGTGCGCTCGCCAGCGCTTCGGCGCTGAAATCGGCGCCCAGCGGTTCCGGGCCGAGGTGGGCCAGCAGCGGGTGCCGGGCGTCCGGTCCGTCGTGCCACAGCATGGCGCCAAAACGTCGCGGGTCTCGCAGGCGCAGCGTGGCGTCACCGAATACGATATCGATGTGGTCATGCTTTTCGGGCGGTGTGCCGCTCGGCAGCACGCGCAGGCTGCCGGACATGCCGAGGTGAATGATCAGCGTGCCGCGGTCGAGCCGCAGCAGCAGGTATTTGGCACGCCGGTCGATGTCGCGCAGCGTCTGTCCGGGCAAAGACTCAGCCAGATGCACGGGCACCGGCCAGCGCAGTGCGCCGTTGCGGATGGTGCAGGCATCGATCAGGCGGCCGGTCAGCGGGACGGCGATGCCACGACGGGTGATTTCGACTTCGGGAAGTTCGGGCATGAAACGACAAACAGGTGCGCGACGGCCAATCGGGATTTGGAATACCATCACGCGCCGGGGGCTGCAACGATTTCCGGTCGGCGTACTCCAAGGCCTTAACCGCGCAAGCGTACTCTGAACCCACCAGGCGATTCTGCCCATGACAATCCGCCCCCTGCTGCTCGCTCTTGCACTTCCGCTTCTGCTTGGCGCCTGCGCCCAGACCGGCAGCAAGCCGTCAGCCACGGCCGCAGTCGCCGAACAGCCCGAACCGGTGGTCGTTGCGCCGCGCGTGCCGCCGCTTCCCGACGTCGAACTGACGCGCCAGATCACCTATCAGCTGCTGCTCGGCGAGGTCGCGGCCCAGCGCGGCGAACTGGGGCTTTCTGCGTCTGCCTACATGGACCTGGCGCAATCGACGCGCGATCCGCGCATCGCCAAGCGCGCAGCCGAGATCGCCGCCTTCAGCCGGCAGAGCGAAGTTGCGCTGCAGGCGGCCCAGCTCTGGCTGGAACTTGATCCGGAGTCGGTTCAGGCGCGGCAGATGCTTTCCGGTCTGCTGGTCAACGCCAACCGGCCGCAGGAGCTCGAACCGCAGCTGGTCGCGCTGCTGGCGCAGGAAGGCTCGCAGATCGGTGAAAGCCTGCTCCGGCTCAACCGGGTGCTCGGCCGTCTCAGCGACAAGGCCGAAGCCATGCGCATGGTCGAGCGGTTGACCGAGCCCTATCTCACACTGCCCGAAGCGCACTTCGCGCGCGCGCAGTCGGCCATGGTGGCGCGCGAGCCGAAGCGCGCGCTCGAATCGGCCATCCGCGCCAATGAGCTGCGACCGGAATGGGAAGCGGGACTGCTGCTGCGCGCCCAGGCCACCGCCGAATCTGACCAGCTTGCTGCGCGCAAGCTGATGGAACAGCATCTCAAGCGCTACCCGGATGCGCGCGAAGTGCGCATGCAGTTCGCCCGCCTGCTGGTGGCAGAGCGCAACTATGCGGGCGCGCGCAAGCAGTTCGAAATCCTGCTCGGCGGTGCGCCGGACAATGCGGATGTGGTGTTTGCCGTCGGTGTGCTGGCGATGCAGACCCAGGACTACAAGGGTGCCCAGGGTTACTTCACCAAGCTGCTGGGCATGCGCTACCAGGACCCGAATCTGGTCAAGCTCTACCTCGCGCAGCTGGCCGAAGAGCTGAAGGAGAATGAAGACGCGCTGAACTGGTACCAGCAGGTCGGCCAGGGCGATCACTACCTGGGCGCACAAGGGCGTTATGTGCTTCTGCTCAGCCGCATGGGTCGCATCGAGGATGCGCGCGCTCACCTGCGCCAGTTGGCCGACCGGCCGGGCGGCAGCAAGTCGCGTTCGGCCATGCTCGAATTCCAGCTGTTGCGCGATGCCAACCGCGGCGAAGAAGCCGAGGCGGTGCTCGAAGCGGCGCTGGCAGCGGAGCCGGATCAGCCCGAGCTGCTGTACGAAACCGCCATGCTGGCCGAGCGCGATAACCGTATCGAGGTTGCCGAACAGCGGCTGCGTCGTCTGATCGAAGTCAAGCCGGATCACGCGCATGCCTACAATGCGCTCGGCTACTCGCTCGCCGAGCGCAACATCCGCCTTGAAGAGGCGCAGTCGCTGATTGCCAAGGGGCTGGAACTGGCGCCCGACGATCCGTTCATTCTCGACAGCATGGGCTGGGTCATGTTCCGGCGCGGCGATCTGAATGGCGCGCTGACCTATCTCGAGCGCGCGTTCTCGATCCGCCCGGATCCGGAGATCGCCGCCCATCTCGGTGAAGTGAAGTGGCTGCTGGGGCAGAAGGAAGACGCCGTGAAACTGTGGCGTGCCGTGGCTGCCCAGCACCCTGACAACGCAGCGCTCGAATCGACGATCAAGCGCTTCGTTCCGTGAGATCTGCTGTCCGCATGGCGCTCGTTGCGGTGTGCGCAGCGACCCTGTCGGCATGCGCCACGCGGCCGCCTGTCAGCCTCGATGAGCATGCGTTGATCCGCAGCATGGCGCGCGATGAACGGGCCGCGGCGTTTTCCCTCAGCGGGCGTTTCGTCGTGAAGGGGCCTGACCAGTCCGCCTCCGCCAGCCTCGACTGGCAGCACGCGCAGGATCGCGATGAGCTCCAGATCAATGGTCCGCTCGGCAAGGTGCTTGCCCAACTGACCCGGGATGGCAGCGGTGTCCGTCTGGTCGATGACGGTCAGCGCGTCACCCGCGCAGGCACGCTGGACGAACTGGCGCGCGCCGCGTTCGGTGCCGATATTCCGCTGACCGGCGCCGCCTACTGGGTCACCGGGCGGCCGGGCAATGCATCGGTCACGTCGCGTGACGACGCGGGCCGCATCGCAGCGCTGACTGAACGTGGCTGGCGGGTTGAATTCGTCCGCTACGAAGACGACAGCGCCGACGCGCTGCCGCGTCTGATCGAAGCGAGTGACGGCGAACATTCCTTCCGGCTGCTGATCGACGAATGGAGCCCGGTGAAGTGAGCGCCGTGCAATGAGTACCGCCGCGACGAACGCAATCGAATGGGGCGTCTGGCTGGATGCGCCGGCCAAGATCAACCTGTTCCTGCATGTGATCGGCCGCCGGCCCGATGGTTACCATCTGCTGCAGACCGCATTCCGCTTTCTCGATTTCGGCGACCGTCTGCGCTTCACACCGCGCGCCGACGGCGCCTTACGGCGCGTCAATCCGCTGGAGGGTGTCGCCGAGGAAGACGATCTGTGCATGCGCGCGGCGCGACTTCTTCAGTCGGAAACCGGCTGTACCCAGGGTGTTGATATCGAACTGGACAAGCACCTGCCGATGGGCGGCGGTCTGGGCGGTGGCAGCTCGGATGCCGCCACGGTCCTGATCGCACTGAATCGTCTGTGGCGACTCGATCTTTCTCGCGCATCGCTGCAGGCGCTGGCGCTGCGGCTGGGCGCCGATGTGCCGGTGTTCGTGTTCGGTCGCTCCGCTTTTGCCGAGGGCGTCGGCGAACGGCTGCAGGCGGTTGCGCTGCCGGCGGCAGCCTACGTCGTCGTCGCGCCCGGCGTGTCGGTGCCTACACCGCTTGTTTTCGCCGCGCCGGAATTGACACGAAATACCGAACCTTGCAAAATAGCGGACTTTGCTGAGGTCGCTGCTCAGCAACGACTTTTTGGTCGCAATGATCTGCAGCCTGTAGCCGCGCAGAATTTCGCGGCGGTGGCACACGCGATCCGGCTCCTTGGCGAGGAAGTCGGCGAGCAAGAGGTGCGGATGTCCGGGTCGGGTGCTTGTGTGTTTGCACAGTGCGCGACACGCGGGCAAGCCGAAAAAGTGCTGGCGACGCTGTCGGCGCGCTGGCCGGAAGGCTGGCAGGGATTTGTTGCATGCGGCGTTGATGTCCATCCGCTGCACGGAGAAATGAGCGGCGACGGGCAGGGTAGCAAGAACGATGCAGTACAGCTTTGAAGGGTGATGCCGTAAAGGCATTGCAGCAGTTTTGGGGAGTCGCCAAGTTGGTTAAGGCACCGGATTTTGATTCCGGCATGCGAAGGTTCGAATCCTTCCTCCTCAGCCAGATCGCATCGGGCAGACTCGCAGCGCATGCGGGTCTGCCCGAGTTGTTTTCAGGGCTTTGGCGAGCCCGCTGGATGTTGCCGGACCATCGGCGCTTTTGCCGGTGCGGGCAGTGCCGGCCGGTCCGGTCTAAAGTTGAGCTTTCACCACGTATCGCGAGGCAGCATGGCTTACGACAGCCTGATGATCTTTACCGGCAACGCCAACCCGAAACTGGCGGCGGATGTGGCCAAGCGGCTGAACATGTCGCTCGGACGCGCCCAGGTCGGGCGTTTCTCCGATGGCGAAGTGAATGTCGAAATCCTCGAAAACGTCCGCGGCAAGGACGTTTTCGTGCTGCAGCCGACAGGCGCACCGACCAACGACAACCTGATGGAGCTGGTGATCCTGGTCGACGCCCTGAAGCGTGCCTCGGCCGGTCGCATCACGGCCGCCATGCCCTATTTTGGCTACGCCCGGCAGGACCGTCGGCCGCGCAGTGCGCGCGTGCCGATCACTGCCAAGGTGGTCGCCAACATGCTGCAGGCGGTGGGCGTACAACGTCTGTTGACCGTAGATCTGCACGCTGACCAGATTCAGGGCTTCTTCGACATTCCGGTGGACAACATCTACGCCACGCCGATTCTGCTCGGCGACATCTGGAAGAAGGAATACCCGAACATGATGGCGGTGTCGCCCGACGTCGGCGGCGTGGTGCGCGCGCGTGCCTTCGCCAAGCGTCTCGAGTGCGATCTGGCCATCATCGACAAGCGGCGCCCGAAGGCGAACGTGTCGGAAGTGATGAACATCATCGGCGATGTGTCCGGCCGCACCTGCGTCATCATGGATGACATGGTCGACACCGCCGGCACGCTGTGCAAGGCCGCGCAGGCGCTGAAGGAAAACGGTGCCGCCGGCGTGCTGGCCTACTGTACCCACGCGGTGCTGTCCGGTGAGGCGGTGAGCCGCATCGAGCAGTCCGATCTCGACCAGCTGGTCGTCACCGACACCATTCCGCTGTCGCCGGCCGCGCAGGCCTGCAGCAAGATCCGCGTGGTGTCGATTGCCGAACTGCTGGCCGAAACCCTGTTGCGCATCAGCAACGAAGAATCCGTTTCGTCCCTTTTCATGGAATGAACATCGTTCTCTGAAGCGGGACACCCCAGCCGCCTGGTCGCGGGCGGCTTCATCTACCTGGAGTCATCATGTCTATCGAACTCAACGCGAATACGCGCGAAGCACAGGGCACCGGAGCGAGCCGCCGCCTGCGTCGCGCATCGCAAGTGCCGGCCATCATCTACGGTGGCACCGAACCGGCGCTGCCGATCACGCTCGACCACAACGAAATCTTCCACGCCCTGCGCAAGGAAGCGTTCCACGCGTCGGTGCTGACCATCAATGTCGGCGGCAAGAAGGAGTCGGTGCTGCTGCGTGACACGCAGATGCACGCCTATCGCCAGCAGGTCATGCACGTCGATTTCCAGCGTGTCGATCTGACGCACGAGCTGCACACCAAGGTGCCGCTGCACTTCATCAACGCAGAGAATGCACCGGGCGTGAAGATGCAGGGCGGTGTCGTATCGCACGTGATGAACGAAATCGACATCAAGTGCCTGCCCAGCGCGCTGCCGGAGTACCTCGAAATCGATCTGTCCGGCCTGTCGGTCGGTCAGTCGGTTCACGTGTCGCAGATTCCGCTGCCGGCTGGTGTCGAAATCATCGTTCACGGCACTGACCCGGTCGTCGTGACGCTGACGCTGCCGCGCGGCGCCAAGTCCGACGAAGCTGCCGCCACCGACGGCGAAGCCGAGAAGTAATCGCACGCGATGTCCGGGAACGGTGCCAAAGCCGTACCCCGGCTTGTCGTAGGACTGGGCAATCCCGGTCCGGAGTATTCCGAAACCCGGCACAACGCCGGGTTTTGGTTTTGTGAGCAGCTGGCACGCAGGCTCGGCATCACGTTGAATCGTGAAGCGCGCTTCAATGGCCTGGTCGGCAGTTCGCGCGCCGACGGCATCACCGTGTTGCTGCCGCAGACCTTCATGAACCGGTCCGGCCAGTCGGTCGGCGCGCTGGCGCGCTTCTACCGCATCGAACCGGCCGAAATACTGGTCGTACAGGACGAGCTCGACGTGCTGCCGGGCGAGCTGCGTCTGAAGTTTGGCGGCGGTCTCGGCGGTCACAACGGCTTGAAGGACATCAGTGCCCACCTGGCGACCCACGATTACTGGCGCCTGCGCATCGGCATCGGCCATCCGCGCCAGCTGGCGCCGGGTGCGGAAGTCGCCGACTATGTGCTGCACCGGCCGCGTGCCGACGAACAGCGCGATATCGATGCGGCAATCGGGCGTGCTCTCGACGCCTGGCCGTTGATCGCGGCCGGAGACTGGACGCGTGTGTCTACCCTGCTCAATGCAAAGCCGCCCAAACAAGGAAACCCCTCATGAGCCTCAAATGCGGCATCGTCGGTCTGCCCAATGTCGGCAAATCCACCCTGTTCAATGCGCTGACCAAGGCCGGCATAGCAGCGGAGAACTACCCGTTCTGCACGATCGAGCCCAATGTCGGCATCGTCGAGGTGCCTGATCCGCGCCTTGCGGCGCTGTCGGAAATCGTCAAGCCGCAGAAGATACAGCCGGCCATCGTCGAGTTCGTGGACATTGCCGGTCTGGTCGCCGGCGCGAGCAAGGGTGAAGGCCTGGGCAACCAGTTCCTCGCCAACATCCGTGAAACCGATGCCATCGTGAATGTCGTGCGCTGTTTCGATGACGAGAACGTCGTGCACGTGAATGGTCGCGTTGATCCGATCGCCGACATCGAAACCATCGTGACCGAACTGGGCCTGTCCGACCTCGCCGTGGTCGAGCGCACGCTGAATCGCGATACGAAGAAGGCGCGAGCCGGCGACAAGGACGCGCAGAAACTGTGCGCCGTGCTGGAAAAGATGCTGCCGCATCTGAACGACGGCAACCCGGCGCGCACGCTGGCGTTGAGCGACGATGAAAAGCTGCTGCTCAAACCGCTTTGCCTGATGACGCTCAAGCCGGCGATGTATGTCGGCAACGTTGATGAAGGCGGCTTCCAGAACAATCCCTACCTCGACCGCCTGCGCGAACACGCCGCGAAGGAGGGCGCGCCGGTGGTTGCGCTGTGCGCCAAGATCGAAGCCGAACTGGCCGATCTGGACGACGCCGACAAGATGGCCTTCCTCAGCGACCTCGGTCTGGACGAACCGGGCCTGAACCGGCTGATCCGCGCTGGCTACGACCTGCTCGGTCTGCAGACCTACTTCACCGCCGGCGTGAAGGAAGTCCGCGCGTGGACCATCCACAAGGGCGACACCGCGCCGCAGGCGGCCGGCGTCATCCATACCGACTTCGAACGCGGTTTCATCCGCGCCCAGACCATTGCCTTCGACGACTTCATCGCCTTCAAGGGCGAACACGGCGCGAAGGAAGCCGGCAAGATGCGCGCCGAGGGCAAGGAATATGTGGTGAAGGACGGTGACGTGCTCAATTTCCTGTTCAACGTCTGACAGTTCCGCTGCCGCGACGCGGTGTTCGGTGCGCGATAACCCCTGTATTCCTCTGGAAACAGGGGTTTTTTGCGCCCTCGCCTTGCGCTCATCCGACCCGGACTGGGCCCCGGTGGACTATCGTGCGGTTCGCCGGCGGATGTGTCCGCCCGCGCATCCACCTGACATCCGAGAGGCCGCGAAATCATGACTGCACAAGATACGCCCGCATTTCTGCCGCTCACCGGCATTCACGAGCCGTCTGCCATCCAGCAACTGGAAGACGGACGCTTCCTGGTGCTCGAAGATGAAAGGCAGCGCCCGTTCAGTCTGGTAAGCATCGATCCCGACGGACGCGTCGACAGTACGCCGCTGCGACCTGGCTGGCTCGAAGGATGGCTGAATTCCAGCGACGATTTCTGGACGCTCGATGATCTTGAAGGCATCGCGCTCGACAACGCGGGAAACATCCACGCTGTCACGTCGCACTCGCGCGACGGTGACGGTGATGAAAAGAAGTCGCGCGACAAGCTGGTCCGCTTCCGGATCGAGGCGGGCCGGGTGATCGCGCCCAGTGTCGTCAAGGGATTGAAGCCGGCGCTGCTGGCGGCTCATCCGGTGCTCGCAGCGGCTGCCGCAAAACTCGATGTCAAGCGCGAAGGCGGCCTGAACATCGAGGCACTGGAATTCGGCCCGGATGGACAGACCCTGCTGATCGGTTTCCGCAGCCCGCTGCTGGACGGGCGGGCATTGATCGCACGCGTCGAAAACAGTGCAGCGATGTTCGACGACAAGGCGCCTCCGCGCATCGCGCCGTCGCTGATCACGCTCGATCTCGACGGCGACGGCTTGCGCAGCCTGTCCCGCATTCCGTCACTGGGCGGTTACCTGCTCAGCAGTGGTCCGGTGGCCGGCGGAACAGCGCATTTCCGCCTCTGGTTCTGGAGTGGCGTTTCCGGCGAGCCCGCACATCGCGTGGAAGTCGCGGATCTGCCAGGCTTCGAACGTGCCGAAGGCATTTGTCCCGCTGTCATCGCCGGCCAGCCGAAAGTCATCATCGTCAGCGACGACGGCGATCATTCGGACAGTCGTTGCGCCCGCTTCCTGATGCTGGATCCCGCGCAGCTGATCATCGCCCGCTGATGCCGTGGCCGCCCGCGATTCCAGCGTGCCGGAGCTGACGGCTTCAGCGCCGCCTCCGCGCCGGGACGGCGGACGGCGCTGCCGACGATCAGCCCTTCGCTTCCTTGGCCGCCGTCTCCGCCATTTCGGCGCGGACCGCGTCCATGTCCAGCGCGCGCGCCTGTTCGATCAGCTGTTCGAGCTGCATCGCGGGCAGGGCGCCGGCTTCCGAGTACAGAATGATCTGGTCGCGGAACAGCAGCAGCGTGGGAATCGAGCGGATGCCGAATTCGGCGGCGATGCCCTGTTCCTCTTCGGTGTTGATCTTGGCGAACACGATGTCCGGGTACTTCTCCGACGCGGCCTCGAACACCGGTGCAAAATTACGGCAGGGGCTGCACCACGAGGCCCAGAAATCGATGAGGACGAACGGATTGTTTTCTATCGTCGTGTTGAATGTATCGGCGGTGAGGTCGAGGGTGGCCATGGTTATCCTTGGGCTGTCGTGGTGGGGCTTTTGCGGGTGACGGCGCATGGTAGCCGATAGTCGCGCCCCGGTTGCGCCGCACGTGGTGCGTGCGCTGCCGTACGTCGGCCGCTTCGCACCCAGTCCGACCGGGCCATTGCACAGGGGTTCGCTGGTCGCGGCGCTCGCCAGCTGGCTGGACGCTCGCGCGCATGGCGGCCAGTGGCTGCTGCGCATCGAGGATGTCGATGAACCCCGTTGCAGCAAGGCGGCTGCCGACACCATCCTCCATCAGCTTGACGCGCTCGGTCTGCACTGGGATGGCGAGTTGTTGTGGCAAAGCCTGCGCACACGCCTTTACCGCGCAGCGCTCGATCGACTGATTGCAGACGATCTGGCGTTCGCCTGCGCCTGCACCCGGCGCGATCTGGAAAGCCAGCCGCTGTCGCTCGACGGCACGCGCCGCTACCCGGGAACCTGTCGCGATCAGGTCGGCATCTCACCGCGCGCCTGGCGCTTCCGTGTACCGCCCGGTGCGGTGACATTCGACGATGCCATCTGTGGTGTCCAGTCCGTCGACGTCGCGGCGGATGTCGGTGATTTCGTGCTGTGGCGCGCCGACGGTTTCTGCGCCTATCAGCTGGCGGTTGTCGTCGATGACGCCGAACAGGGTGTGACCGATGTGGTGCGCGGCGCCGACCTGCTGTGGTCCACGCCGCGCCAGGTCCTGCTGCAGCACGCGCTCCGGCTCGCGCAGCCACGCTACGCGCATGTGCCGCTGGTGCTTGATGCGCAGGGTGAAAAGCTGTCGAAGCAAACGCGGGCCCGGCCGCTCGAAGCCGCCAATGCAGTTCCGGATCTGGCGCAAGCGCTGTGCTTCCTCAATCACGCGCCGCCAGCGGAAGTCGTCGCCGCCGGCCGCGACGCGCTGCTCGCGTGGGCGATCGGACACTGGCGGCTGGCGTCGTGCGCTGGCGCACTCGAAGTGCAGGATCACTGATTTCCGCACTGCGGCAGCCGTTGTGGGATCGGCGGATGGGATCGGCGAAGGTTTTGTGGGAGCGGCGGCCTGTGGGAGCGGCGGCCTCGCCGCGATCGTGCCGCGACCATCGCCGTGCAAAGTGCGTATCGCGGCGAGGCCGCCGCTCCCACAGAGGAACTCCCACAGAATTCATCGCGTGCAGCGCGGCTTTCCGGAAAGGGATTGCTCCGGCCGCCCCAGTGTCACCAATGCGGCGGGATGTCCTCGCGCGGGTCGGGGGTGTCGGCTCTGCGGTCGGCGTCCGTCTGTTGCGACGACTGCATCTGCTGGTAAAGATGGCGCAACTGCTGCTGCAGCGATTCGATCTGGCGCTGCTGGTCGAACACGGTGCGGTTCAGCGTGTCGAGCAGATCGTCCATCAGCGCGATGCGCGCTTCGAGGTCATCGAGGCGGTCGATTTTCAGTGGTTCAGTCATGCTGGGGGTCCGGTGAGTGTTGCCGGGCGAGCGCCCAGGCGACGTGTTCGCGCACCATGGCCGACGGGTGGTCGGCGCGCGCGTTGAGTGCCGCGATGTTTGCGGCGGACGCCGGTGCATTGCCGAGCGCGACCGCGATGTTGCGCAGCCAGCGCGCATGGCCGATGCGACGGATCGCACTGCCGGCGAGCTTCGCGTCGAATTCGTCTTCGTTCCAGGCGAACAGCTCGGTCAGCGACGCACGATCGAGCCCGTTGCGCACCGCGAAATCGGGTTCCACGGCGAGCTGGGCGTGGCGGTTCCACGGGCAGACGAGCTGGCAGTCGTCGCAGCCATAGATGCGGTTGCCGATCGCCGGTCGCAGCGGCTCGGGAATCGAGCCGTCGAGTTCGATCGTCAGATAGGACACACACAGCCGTGCGTCCAGTTGATAGGGCGCGACGATTGCGCCGGTCGGACACACGTCGATGCAGCGCGTGCAGGTGCCGCAGTGGTCGGGCTGCGCAGTGTCCGCCGGCAGCGGCAGATTGGTGTACAGCTCGCCGAGGAAGAACAGCGAACCGGCGTCGCGATGGATCAGCAAGGTGTGCTTGCCGCGCCAGCCCAGCGCGGCGCGACGCGCGATCTCGACTTCCATGACCGGTGCCGAATCGGTGAAGGCGCGGTAGCCGAACGGGCCGACCTGCGCTTCGATGCGGTCGGCCAGTGCCTGCAGCCGGGCGCGCAGCACCTT
Organism: Methyloversatilis sp. RAC08; assembly: GCF_001713355.1. Classification (NCBI taxonomy): domain Bacteria; kingdom Pseudomonadati; phylum Pseudomonadota; class Betaproteobacteria; order Nitrosomonadales; family Sterolibacteriaceae; genus Methyloversatilis; species Methyloversatilis sp. RAC08. The sequence continues at coordinate 2,939,261 of NZ_CP016448.1, forward strand.
GTGGTAATCGCGGCCAAGTGCGTAGCGCGACACGTAGGCAGCGTCGGCATCGTCGAGCACGGCCTGTGCGTCGGCAGCTTCCCGCGGGTCGGGCCAGTAAGGCAGGCGCACGCTGATGATCGACAGCGTGCCCGGCACCAGTTCGGCCGGACGCGCACGTGCCGTTCCGTGTCGTTCCATGTAGTGCATGTCGCCGTGGCGACCGGCGGCCAGCCATTCCATCAACCGGGTTTCCGCTTCGCCCAGATTGATGCCGGCAAAGCCGACCGAAGCAAAGCCGAGCGCCTGCCCCCATTCTCGGACGTGCGCAGCCAGTTCGTCGGGCGAACAGGGCAGGGGCGGTGAAGTGGTCGTTCGAGCGGGCATGGGTCGAGGGGGGTTGGTGCTGCATCGCGCATCAGTGGCGATGGGTTCCGGGCTGCGCGGCCGCAGGTTGATAATGTCGAAACCCCGATTTTGCGTGCATCCCCTGCTCATGACCGACTTTTTAAGCATCGATCTCGCCGATACCGCGGCGACCGAAGCGCTGGGTACGCGCCTGGCGGCGATCCTGCGTCCAGGCCTGGCGCTTTTTCTCGAAGGTGACCTGGGTGCCGGCAAGACCACACTGGTGCGTGGCGTACTGCGCGGGCTGGGCCATACCGGCAAGGTGAAAAGCCCAACCTTCACATTGCTTGAATCTTATGCTATTTCTAGCTTAAACTTCCCGTTGTATCACTTTGATTTTTATCGCTTCGCGGACCCTGATGAATTCATTGAAGCAGGTCTGGACGAGTATTTCGGGCAAACCGGCCCGGCCGGCGGCGTCTGTCTGGTCGAGTGGCCGGACAAGGCCGGCAGCCATCTGCCGCCGCCCGATCTGCGCATCGAGCTCGCCGTCGCCGGCGACGCGCGACGTGCGCAGCTGTCCGCCTGCAGCGAAGCGGGGCGCGCATGTCTAGAGCAGCTCGTTCAGTCCGGCGGGAGGTAGCGGCCGGCATCAGCCGACGCAATTTCCTCGGCTTTTCCGGCGCTGCACTGCTGCTGTCGGTCAGCCCTGCCGGGCAGGCGGCGCTGTCTTCGCTGGTGGCGGTCCGGGTCTGGCCCGCCCTCGAATACACCCGCATCACGCTGGAATCCCGCGCCGAGCTTAAGTTCTCGCACTTTCTGGTCAAGGACCCGGAACGCCTGGTCATCGATCTCGAAGGGCTCGAACTGAACAATGTTCTGGGCACGCTGCCGGGCAAGATTTCAGACGCCGACCCCTACATCAAGGTGATCCGCGCCGGCCGCAACAAGCCGGGCGTGATCCGGCTGGTGATCGAACTGAAGACCGAAGTTCAGCCGCAGGTATTCACCCTGGCGCCGGTCGGGCAGTATGGTCACCGGCTGGTGATGGACGTTTATCCGCAGCATCCGGTCGACCCGCTGATGCAGCTCGCGCGTCGCGGTGACATCGTCTACGAGGGTGAGGCGACGCCTGACCAGCCGGATGCGCCCGCGCAGTCGGCGCCCGCGAAAGACCCGCCGTCGCAGACGGCGAAAGCGGACGTCAAGGCCGACCCGAAGGCGTCACCGGCCGAGGACACGGGTGACGTCAGTCGTCTGGTCACGATCGTGCTCGACCCCGGTCACGGTGGCGAAGATCCGGGTGCGATCGGGCGGCGCGGCAGCTACGAAAAGAACGTGACGCTCGAAGTGGCGCAGCGGTTGCGCGCCAAGATCGATGCCGATCCCACGATGCGCGCCGTATTGACGCGCGATGGCGACTATTTCGTGCCGCTGGGAACGCGGGTGGCCAAGGCACGGCGCGTGCGTGCCGACCTGTTCGTGTCCATCCATGCCGACGCTTTCGTGCGGCCGGATGCACGCGGCAGTTCGGTATTCGTGCTGTCCGGCAGTGGTGCGAGCAGTTCGGCGGCGCGCTGGCTGGCGCAACGCGAGAATTCGGCCGACCTGATCGGTGGCGTCAATCTCGATGTGAAGGACAAGTACCTCGCGCGCACCCTGCTTGATCTGTCGCAGACCGCGACGATGAACGATTCGATGAAGCTCGGTCGCGCCGTGCTGGGCGAGTTGGGCGGCGTCAACACGCTGCACAAGCCGCATGTCGAACAGGCCGGCTTCGCAGTGCTGAAGGCGCCCGATGTGCCGTCCATCCTGGTCGAAACCGCCTTCATTTCCAATCCGGAAGAAGAAAAGCGGCTGACCGACGACGTCTACCAGGACAAGCTGGCCGAAGCCATCCTGCGCGGCATCAAGCGCTACCTCGCAAAGAATCCGCCGCTGTCCAAATCGCGCATGGTCATGCTGTAACGGCTGCACCTGCCGCGCCGCGCCGCTTCAATCTGCGCCGCGGCAGCAACTGATTCAGTGCATGGCGGCCAGAAGGTCCGCCTTGCGGCTGGCCATGCGGGTGCCCAGTTCGACCAGATCGATGGACGACGACTTGACCTTGGGGAACATTTCGGTCTGCTCTTCCTTCACGTGATGCTTCACGTACTCGGACAGCACCTTCACCTTGGCGTCATACATTTCGCCATCCGGTGTGACACCGTCCAGCTGGGCGATCAGATCCTTGACGCCGGCATGTTCGACCGTCGCTTCGGGCACCAGCAGCTTGTCCTTCAAGGCTGCCTTGACGTCGGGGTAGAAGATTTCTTCCTCGATCTGCGCGTGCACGCTGAGCGCCGTGCAGATCTCCTTCACCAGCGCCATCTTGGTGGCAGGCGTTCGTTTCTTCTCGTATTCGGCAAACATGCCGCTCACTTCCTCGTGATCGGCCTTGAGCAGGGCGATCGCATCCTTCGGCGGCGCACTCGATTTCGTGCCCGAACTGGTTTTCGTGATGGTGGTCATGGGGAGCCTTTTAGGGTTCGCACAGCGATGAAAACGTCACATGAAAATCGCGATCAGGATGATGATCGGGATAGGAATGCCGAGCAGCAGCAGAAGGATCGAACGCATGGCAGCCTCGCTAAGTCGTGTGTTGAATGCAGGGGTCAGTCGTCGCGCAGACGGCCACCAAAGGTGGCGGCAAGGCTGGCCGCGAACGCGCCGAGCAGCAGGGAAACGAAAAGCCACAGCGCGCCGTAGGCAGTCGCCTTGCGCGTCGTGTCGGCGGCGGCTCTGGCAGTTGCTTCCGCCTCACGCACCGTGGCCTGCGCGCGGGCGTACATGTCGGTCACCCGCTTTTCGGCGTCCTGCTGCGACAGGCCGGTGCGTTGCGCCACGATCTGGCCGACATGACGGACGTCGTCCTGCGGAAGCGCGTCGGTTCTGCTCGCATTCATGAAGATGCGACCGATTTCGGACGCCTCTTCCGCGCTCACGCTGGCCGGCTCGGGCAGTGGGTCTGTCGTGCCGTCGACTGCGGTCGCCCGATTGTTCGGGGTCGCGTCACGACGCAACATGGAATCGACGACATAGCGTATCGACCCACCGGCGTCGTCCGGAGCCATTCCTGCGGCCGCCCCGGCCGACGCAGCCACGGTGGTGGCGACACCCGCTGCGACCGTGCTGCCGGCCTGAAGGCCATTGCCGACGACGGAACCGACTGCCGAGGTCAGCAAGGTGGCGGTCACCAGTGTTGCAACAGCCCAGGCAAGGAAGCCGTGCGCGGTGTCGCGGAAGTACACTTCGTTGGAATGAACGTCAGCCCAGCGCGTCCGGAGCCGACCGGCGAGATAGCCGCCGGTCGCCGCAGCCACCAGTTGGGTCAGGGTCAGCCACACGATGGTCGATACGCCGAAGCTGGTGGCACTGATGCCCTGCTGCGACCACGGTGAAACCGAGGACAAGCCCAGACCGGTGCCGAGGATGAGCAGGATCAGCGACAGGGAGGCCGCCGCCGCCGCACCGGCGACGATTGCACCCCAGGCCACGGCGCTTGCGGCCGGACGCGAAGAGCCGACGTGGCCGCCGGAAAATACCCGACGATCGATCTGTGCTTCTGGATTTGCTGCAGTGAATTGAGTCATTGAATGTCCATGTGTCGAGTCTTGGCCGGAATCGCAGACAGGTCGGTGCCCGCCCGCACATTGATGCCTTGCACGGTAAGGGCCTCTTTCCGCGCGGTCTGTTCGCTGACACACCACGGAGCGAACACGATGACCGGCTGAGGAGTGACGTACTGTGGGAGCGGCGGCCTCGCCGCGATCGTGCAGCGATGGTCGCCTTGCAGAGTGCGTATCGCGGCGAGGCCGCCGCTCCTACAGGAGCCGCTCCCAAGAGAAGCGGATGCGTCGCCGAGGAACGGAGCGGGGTGTTTCGGCGAGCACGGCTTGCCGCCCGCAGAAGTCGGCCGGAAAGCTGCTTGATGCACGTCATGCCCGGTCCGGGACCGGTCTTCTAGAATGGCGCGCATGAATGCCCCCGAATCCGTCGCCGAGTTGCTGTCTGCCGAACCCGCAGCGCTGCCCTGCTATCACTGCGGGCTGCCGGTGGATGGCATGCCGCGCTACCGGGTGCGCATCGACGGGCAGGACCGCCCGATGTGCTGCGCCGGCTGTGCCGCGGTCGCGGAGGCGATCAGCAGCGGTGGTCTGGAACAGTTCTACCGCCATCGCGATACGCTGCCCGAAGCCGCACCCGAGGCGGGTGGCGGGCGCGATCTGTCGGTTTATGACCTGCCGGAGGTACAGGCCGATTTCGTGCGCAGCGTGGCGCATGCGCAGTGTGCCGATGCGCGCGAGGCGCTCCTGATCATCGAAGGTATCCGCTGTGCCGCCTGCGTGTGGCTCAACGAGCAGCACGTCGGGCGGCTGCCGGGCGTGCTGACGCTGGACATCAATTACGCCACGCGCCGCGCCCGCATCGTGTGGGACCCGGCGCGCATCACGCTGTCGGCCATCCTGCAGGCGGTCGCCGATATCGGTTACCAGGCCTGGCCGAATGACCGGGCGCACGCCGAATCGGTCGCGCGCAACGAGCGGCGCGATGCGCTATGGCGCCTCGCGGTCGCCGGACTCGGCATGATGCAGGTCATGATGTATGCGTGGCCTGCCTACGTCGCCGGCGAGCTGGAACTGTCCGACAGCATCGCCGCGCTGATGCGCTGGGCCAGCCTCGTGCTGACCGCGCCGGTGGTGTTCTACTCTGCCGCGCCTTTTTTTTCGCGCGCCTGGCGCGACCTGATGGCGCGCCGCGTGGGCATGGACCTGCCGGTCGCACTCGGTGTCGGCTGCGCGTTTGCCGCCAGCCTCTGGGCCACCGTCACGCGCTCGGGCGAGGTGTATTTCGACTCGGTCACGATGTTCGTCTTCCTGCTGCTGGCCGGCCGCTATCTCGAAATGGTGGCGCGCCAGCATGCGGTGCGCGGCGTCGAAAATCTGGCGCAGGTGATGCCGGCACTGGCGCAGCGCTTCACGGCCTGGCCCGGCACGGCGACCGAAGCGGTGCCGGTGGTTCGACTGATCGTCGGCGACCATGTCGTCGTCGCGGCCGGCGAAGTCATCCCGGCTGACGGCCGGCTGGTCGATGGGCGCAGCGAGGTTGATGAAAGTCTGCTGACCGGCGAATCGAAACCGCAGGCGCGCGGGGTCGGTGATCGGGTGGTCGGCGGCAGCCTGAACATGGTGTCGCCGGTGGTGCTTGAGGTCGAACAGGTGGGCGACGCAACGCGGCTGGCGGCCATCCGCCGCCTGATCGGCCGCGCCTCGGCGAGCCGGCCCGACGTGGTGCAATTCGCCGACCGCATCGCGCTGCATTTCGTGTCGGCGCTGATCGTGCTGGCCTGCGCCACGGCGGCGGTCTGGCTGTGGATCGAGCCGGCGCGCGCGCTGTGGATCTTCGTGTCGGTACTGGTCGTGAGCTGTCCGTGCGCGCTGTCGCTGGCCACACCGGCAGCGCTCACCGTGGCCACCGGCGTATTGTCGAAAAGCGGCCTGCTGGTCACCCGTGCGCATGCCATCGAAACGCTGGCGCGTGTCACCCATGTGGTGTTCGACAAGACCGGTACGCTGACCACGGGAGACATGCACGTGCAGGCCCTCGTGCCGCTGGGTACGCTGTCTGCAGCGGATGCGCATGCGCTGGCTGCCGCACTGGAACAGCATTCCACGCATCCGATCGCGCGCGCGTTGCGCCAGGCTGCCGGCGATGTGCCGCTGCCCGAGGTCAGCGCGCTCGAAGCGGTCACCGGACAGGGTGTGCAGGCCCTGCATCAGGGCCGCACGCTGCGCCTGGGTCGCGCCGATTTCGTCTGTGCGGCGTCGGGCTGTGCGCTGCCCGACGTGCCGGATGGCACGGCGACACCGGTCTGGCTGGGCGACGACGAGGGCCTGATCGTCCGCTTCGACCTGATCGACACGGTGCGCAGCGGCGCGCCCGAATTGCTGGCCCGACTGCGTGATCGCGGCATCGCGGTCACGCTGCTGTCGGGCGACGCACCGGCGCCGGTGGCAGCGCTGGCCAATGAACTGGGCATTGCTGACGCGCACGCGCGCATGAGCCCGGAAGGGAAGCGCGCCTTCATCGAAGCACTGCAGGCGAACGGTGCCGTGGTCGCCATGCTGGGCGATGGGGTGAACGATGCGCCGGTGCTCGCGCAGGCTCAGGTGTCGGTCGCCATGGGCAGCGGCACGGAACTGGCGCGCGCCCAGGGCGACATGGTGCTGCTGTCGGCCGGCTTCGCGGCGCTGACCCGCGGCTTCGACACCGCGCAGGCCACACTGACCGTGGTGCGGCAGAACCTGCGCTGGGCCTTTGCCTACAACATGCTGGCCATTCCGCCGGCGATGTTCGGCTGGATCACGCCGTGGATGGCCGGCGTCGGCATGTCGCTCAGTTCGCTCGCCGTGGTGCTCAATGCGCTGCGTCTGCAGCGTCGGGATGCGAAATGAAGGGCGTCGACTGATGGACATCCTGTGGCTGCTGGTGCCGCTTTCGGTGCTGATCGCGCTGGGCATCGGCATCGTTTTCGTCTGGTCGGCGCGCAGCGGGCAGTTCGACGACCTCGAAGGGCCGGCTCACCGCATGATGATGGATGACGACCGCGCGCCGCTGAAAGCGCCCGAGCGCGACGGCACGGATGGTTGATATCGATTCGCGCGCCGCATTCGTGATCCGCATCGCTGGAACGAATGCGCGCCCGGGATAGACTCATGACTGTGACGTCTGCCAGAGGAGAACGGAAATGACGAGTTGCACCGAACACGCGCACCACGATCACCAGCACGGCCCGAACTGCGGCCATCGCGCTGTCAGCCACGACGGCCACGTCGATTACCTGCATGACGGCCACCTGCACCATGTGCATGGCGACCACGTCGACGAACACGTCGTGGCTGTAAGCGCGACCAATCCGGCGGCCTGCACACCGCAGCACCAGTGCGCCGCCCACGCGGCCGACCACGTGCATGGACCGGGCTGCGGGCACGACGCCGTGCCGCACGGCGATCACGTCGACTATCTGGTCGACGGGCACCTGCATCATCCGCACGGTACGCACTGCGACGACCACGGGCCGCTCAAGGCGGCCTGATGCGCAGTATGGCCTGCGCGCGGCTATCATGCGCGCAGGTCAAGTCCTGCGTCCGTTCCATGTCCCTTCATCCAGCCGGCGCCGCATGGCACGCGCCGGCGCTGTTCATGCCGTCCGCCCTGCGCGGCTGGCTCACCGATCCGCACTCGCTCACGTCGCGCATCCGCGCGCGCTGTCGCGCCTTTTCGGTACGGCCGCTGCGTCAGTGCGCCGCGCGTGGCGAACGCGACGAAGTGCCGCTGCTCGGCGTGCCGCCAACGCAACAGGTGCGCGTGCGCGATGTGCTGCTGTACGCCGACGGCGTGCCGGTGGTGTTTGCGCACAGCGTGGTGCGCCTGCATGACGTGACCGGTGCCTGGCACATGTTTGCCGGTGTCGGCGTGCGACCGCTGGGCGAGTTGCTGTTTGCCGACGCGCGCATTGCGCGTTCGCCGCTGTCGGTGCGCCGGCTTGACGACCGCCATCCGCTGTACCGGCGGGCACGCGCGGCCGGCATCGTGACCGATGCACCGCTGTGGGCGCGCCGTTCGCTGTTTCTGCGGGCCGGCCGGCCGCTGCTGGTGACCGAAGTGTTCCTGCCGGCGATCGCGGGGCTGGCGCCATGAATCTGCTGGCACGGCTCAATGCCTGGGAACGCCTGATGCGGCTCGACAAGCCGATCGGCATCCTGCTGCTCGCCTGGCCCACATTGTGGGCGCTGTGGGTCAGCGGCGGCGGCAAGCCGTCGCCCTTCATCGTTTGGATATTCATGCTGGGTACGGTGCTGATGCGCAGCGCCGGCTGCGTCATCAATGACTTTGCCGACCGCAACTTCGACGGCCATGTCGAGCGCACGCGCAAGCGGCCGCTGGTGACCGGCGAAGTCGGCACGCGCGAGGCGCTGCTGCTGGCCGCCGCGCTCGCGCTGTTCGCTTTCATCCTGATCCTGCCGCTGCACCGGCTGGTCATCCTGCTGTCGTTCGGCGCGCTGTTCCTCGCCGCGAGTTACCCCTTCACCAAGCGCTTCTTCGCCATTCCGCAGGCCTGGCTGGGCGTCGCCTTCGGCTTCGGCATCCCGATGGCCTATGCGGCTCAGCTCTACACCGTGCCGAACGAAGCCTGGTTGCTGCTCGCCGCCAATGTGTTCTGGGCCATCGCCTATGACACCGAATACGCGATGGTCGACCGCGAGGACGACCTGAAGATCGGCATCCGCACGTCGGCCATCACCTTCGGCCGCTTCGACGTCGCCGCCGTGATGATCTGTTACGGCGTCACGCTGTCGCTGCTGGCGATCTATGGTCAGCTGGAAAATCTCGGTCTGCCGTTCTACCTCGGTCTGCTGGTCGCAGCCGGCATTGCCACCTACCATTACACGCTGATCCGAGAGCGCGACCGCGCACGCTGCTTTCGTGCCTTCCTGCACAACAACTGGCTCGGGGCGGCAGTGTTCGCAGGTATCGTGGCCGATTACGCGTTGCGCTGAAACGCGGCGTAAGTCTGGCCGGCGGCTGGCGTTAACCCGGCATCGACATCGGTTTCTGGAGCGTGGCATGCAGGCCATCGGAGCATTGATTCTGGCGCTCGGCGTCTTGTTCATTACGTCCGACAGCGAGGCGGGCACGTTGCGTGAGCGCCTGGCGGAGCGTACCGAACAGCGGCGCGCGGCATCCGGAACGGTAGCAGGCCTGCCCGCCGGAACCCGAGTGGAGCGTGACGTCTCCTATGGCGATCACGCCGACCAGCGACTGGATGTCTACATCCCCGCCGATGCCCGAGCCGCGCCCATGCTGTTTCTCGTTCACGGCGGCGGCTGGCGTCGTGGCGACAAGACGCACGGCCGCTTGATCGACAACAAGCTGGCGCACTGGCTGCCCGCCGGCGTGGTCATCGTGTCGATCAACTATCGCATGCTGCCCGAAGCCGATGTACTGACGCAGCGCGATGACGTGGTCGCCGCGCTGGCGGCCGTGCAGACGCGCGCACACGAGTGGGGCGGCGATGCGTCGCGCGTCGTGCTGATGGGTCACTCGGCTGGCGCCCATCTGGTGGCGCTGGTCGCCGCGGCGCCACGCGACGCGCGCGTCAGTCAGCCCTGGCTCGGCAGCGTACTGCTGGACAGCGGCGCACTGGATGTCGAACGCCTGATGGCCGAACGCCACCACAGCCTGTTCGACGATGCCTTCGGCAAGGACCGTGCGTTCTGGATATCTACCTCGCCGGTGCGCCAGCTCGCGGCGCCTGTCGCACGCTGGCTGGCAGTCTGTTCCAGTCAACGCAGGCAGGCCTGTGATCAGGTGAAGGCCTTCGCGCTACGCGTGCGGGAAACCGGCGGCCGCATCGACGAACTGCCGCTGGCAAAATCACATGGCGCCATCAATGAAGAGCTGGGCTTGCCCGGAGCGTATACCGAGCGGGTGGATGATTTCCTGCGTGAAGTTGGAGCGCTCGCGCGATGAAAAAAGGGGCCACCGGCAGTGCGCCGGCGGCCCCTTCAAGCGGTCGAATTGCTCAACCGCGACGGCGCGCGGCGAAGCCGATCAGGCCGAGGCCGGCGAGCAACATCGCATAGGTTTCGGGTTCGGGCACAGCCATGACCTCGACGCTCAGCTCGGGACGGAAGTTCTGGGCGAAGTATTCCGACGTGGCGAAATCGATGCCGTTCGTGCCGGCGACGAACGGAATCATTGCCCAGCCGTATCCCGGAATTGCGCCGGACTGGGCTGCCTGCAGCGACGCGGTCAGGTCGATGCTCAGCCAGTCGGTACCGACGTTTTCAGCGCCGTTATTTGCGCCGATCGTGAACACCGGTGATGCCGCGGCTTCGATGCCGTTCGCCTGGATGCCATTGCCGATGCTGTTCCAGGTGATCACGCCCTGCGACCAGTCGGTCAGCATGTCGTACATCGTGAAGCCGCTGCCCGGATTGTCGACGTAGATGCGCAGCGTCGCGGACACGATGGTGTCGCTTGTCCGGATCTGCCCGGCAGCGTTGCCGAACAGGTTGTCGAAGCGGATCAGACCGTGATTGGGCTTGGCACCGGGGCTGCCGTCGTCGCCATCGACGCTGATGTATTCTTCTGCACCGAAATTGGTATCGCGGCTATCGACGCCACCACCGGTTTCGTTGCTGCTGATTGCGGTGTCCTGTGTGCCGGTGTACCCATTGAGGCCTTGCTGAAACACCAGTGTGTCCGCCGATGCAGTGGCCGGCAGCGCAGCCAGCAGCGCGCTGGTCAGGAAAATTTTTCGTAATGTCATGACTTTGTCCTTGAAATGTAATGACTGAGGGCGGAAAAAAACCGGCGCGACAAGCTGCGCCGGTTCAGTTCTGGTGTGGGTTGGGTCGCCTTACAGAGCGCCGTTGTCCCACGGGCCGGTGATGGCGAAGGTCACGCCGGGCGAGCCGTAGGCATTCGCGAACAGCCACTCGTTGTGGAAGGTCGCACCGGCCCATTCGTTGCCGAGGGCGTTATTGCTGAATGTGCGACCCGACGGACGGGTGACCGGGCCGACCGAGCCGCCGGCGCGGAAGTCCATATTGGTTGCGCAGAACGGGAAAATCGTGCCATCCAGGGTCAGGCCGCGCAGTTGCTGCGGGCTGGCGCCGCCGTCTTCGCACAGGATCAGGCTGCCGCGCGGGCTCCATGCGATGTTGTCCGGGCTGTCGACGCCGTCCGGGCCGTCGCTCAGCGAAACAAACAACAGCGTCAGCGTTTCGCGGCGCGGGTCGTAGGCAAAGATCTGACCATTGTTGGCCGAACCGCCGCTGGTCGAGCACAGGTAGATCACGCCATTGCCGTACCAGCAGCCTTCGCCGCGCTTGATGCTCGATGCGCCTTGAACGAGACCCTGTGCGCGCACGCCGCCGGAAGTCGTGCCGGTGACGAAGGGCTTGTTCGGCTCGTCGATGCTTACCCATTCGACGTCCCACGTGGTGCCGATGGCGTTTTCAAGGGCCGTGTCGAAGTAGCCGTATGACACGCCGCTGATTGTCACGTTGGCATTGTTGGCGGTCTTCAGCTTCATCATCTGCAGAGTGCCGCCCATGGCGAGGCGACCCGGCACGGTCGGCTTGAAGCGGTAGAAGCCGCTCGGCGTCGAATCTTCGGTCTCGTAGATGTAGCCGGTGACCGGATCGACAGCAACGGCTTCGTGGCTGAAACAGCCCATATCGACGAGCGGCACGGCATTGGAAATGCCCGATGCGGGTACTTCAAAGTTATAGCCGTGCTGCTTCAGTGCGTTGGCGTTGGTCGTCGGTCCGACGGTGGTTTCTTCTGAAGAGATCCAGGTGTTCCAAGGCGTCGGGCCGCCGGCGCAGGGGCGGATACAGCCGGACAGACTCGCCCAACTCGACAGCCACTTCTTCTGCTGCGGCGCGAATACCAGATTGGTGGTGCCGCCGTTGGTGTTGCGGTCATACACGCCCTTGGTGCCCGGAAGGAAGGAATTGCCGTTGGCGTTGACAGAACCCTGTTCGTGGTTACGCACGAGCACGATGCGGTTCGCGTCAGCTGCTACGACAGCCATGCCGTCGTGCGCGCCCGGGGTGGCGATGCCATCGCTCATGATGTCGCCGGTCCAGCCGGTCGACCAGTATTTGAAACCCGCCGGCAGACGCAGCAGCGGCAGGCCGGTGACTTCGTCGAGCACCGGCTCCAGCGGGCCGTAGTCCGGGCTGTAGGGCAGGCTGGCAGCGCGCACAGCGCCGCTGCCGAGCAGGCCGAACGGCATGCCGATGACGGCAGCAGCGGCAACACCGCTGCGCATGAAATTGCGGCGGCTCAATGTCCAGTGCGGGTCCATGTTGTCGGCGTTCTTCGCCAGGTCGCGCATCAGGTCTGTGTGATCATCGAATTTGCTCATCGGGGTTCTCCTGTGTTGGGTCTGGTGGTGCAGGTATGGTTCGGGCAGAGGGTCAGGCGCGACGGCGGGCGATGCCCGCAAGCAGGGCGATGCCACCGAGCATCAGCGCCCACGAGCCGGGTTCCGGAACCTGCGCGGTGATCGTGTAGCCGAGCTGACCGAAGCCCAGCTCGTCCTGGTAGTCGGCGATGGCCAGCGTGAAGCGGTCGCTGCCGTAGTCATTGACGAACTTCAGCGACTCGGCAACTCCATTGCCGTTGAGATCGACGCCCGCGACCAGTACCGAATTGAGCGAGCCGGACACCATGTCGAAGTAATTGGCGGTATCGTTTTCGGTGCCGTACCACACGGCGAAAACGACATCGAGCTCGGACTCGTTCGGCGAAACCGTGATCGACACTTCACTTTGCCAGGGGGCGCTGAAGGTCCAGAACGACCAATTGTCGGCGCTACCGAGGAAGCTGTAACTTTCTGCGGTGACCGTGCCGACGACGCTGCCACTGCCAAGATTGCCGCTGATGACCGGTGCGGCTGCTTGAGCGCCCGTCGACATCAGCACAGCCGAAACGGCCATTGCGAGGATTGAAGGGGTTTTCATTTGACTCTCCGTGTTTTGGTTACAACGCGAAGTAGTCTGACAACTGGAAAATTAACGGCCGTTAACAATCCATGAAGGTTCAGATAAGTTGGTTGTAGGCCGATCGGATCGTTTGGGCAGGGGCGGTAGGCCGAATGGATTACGTGCGTGGGCTTCGTGAGCCCGCTCTCCACTTCAGTCAATGTACGCGATTATGCATACGGGATTCAGTTCAAGTCCGACGTTGTTACCCTTCGGCTGACGTTCCGTATTGACCCCGGGGACACGGAGCGTGGCCGGAAGACCATCAGCGCCGTTGTGCTGACGCCGGACGTACTGCTCTGTGCGACCGAGAGGAATGTCAATACACCCCTGCTCGAGGCCCGTCTCTGCCAGCGCGCAGGCTTGCGATCAGGTCGAGACATTCGAGCACTGCACGCACATCGATGACGTCACGTGCGCGGTGGGTGTGCTCCTTGAATAAAAAAAGGGCCGCCGGCATTGCGCCGACGGCCCTTTCATTTGACAGACGTCTTCAGCCGCGACGACGGGCGGCTGCACCGATCAGGCCGAGACCAGCCAGCAGCATTGCGTAGGTTTCGGGTTCCGGAACGGCGGCGGTGATGCTCAGCAGATCGCCCGAACGCAGTGCATTGGAATTGATCGTCCAGTCGATGCGGCCCGGCCCACCAGTCGGGTTGCCAACGAATACGTCGAGATACTCCGAGCCCGGGAAGCTGATCGACGCAACATTGCCTTCGCCATTCAGGCTGACGATGGCATTGGCGTTGAAGTTGGTGACGCTGCCGACGCTGGCGAAGTTCGACATGCTCAGCGTGAACACCAGGGTGTCGATCCCGGTGCCGGTGAGGTTGCGGATGACGCTGCTGAAGCTGATTGGCGAGCCATTGTCGTCGGCGTCGATTTCATAGTTCAACGTGACCGGCGCCAGATTGGCGAAGTCGATGTCGAATGAAATGAGGCCGGCGCCACTGAAGTCATTGACGACGGTGTCACCAGTGGTGACGGCGTTCTGGAAGGTGGCGGCCTGTGCCGGCATGGCAACCAAGGCAAGCAGGGCGCACGAGGCGAGCAGTTTCTTCATGATGATGAGTCCTTACGGTGTGCAGGCGCTAAAGCTGCTGAAGTGGGTGAAAACGAGTTGAAAGGTGTCGGCAAAGCCGAATCACTTCAGCAGGTGTTGCAACCCGCGTCCTGGGTGAGTTGTCGTCCATGCAAGGTTTTGTGGATGGTCGTAGTGCCCGGCGCTGATGCGTACGTGCGCTCGACGACGCGGGGTTCTACGGTGCCCAGCATCACCGCTTTACGATGCATGAATTCCGTGAATGACTCGTGACCTCAGGATGAATCGTTGTGGTAACCCAGGATCATAAAGATGATCCGAATGGCGCATTGCGCGCCGCGAAGGAATCAGTCCGCAGCGAGACGGCCAAGCGTCGCCAGCGCCGCATCGACGCGCGCGTCCCAGCGCACGGCGCACATGAGGCGTACGCAATTGCGGTACTTGCTCTGCGGCGAGAACATCGGCCCGGGCGAAATGCTGATGCCGGCGGCCAGCGCCTGTGACTGCAGTTGCAGCGCATCGACGTGTTCCGGCAGTTCCAGCCACAGGATGAAGCCGCCGGCCGGTCGCGTGCAGCGGGTGCCAGCCGGGAAGTGACGCGCGATGGCGGCCTGCATGCGCGCCATCTGATCGGCATACTGGCGCCGCACGCGGGCGAGGTGGCGCTCCCAGCGGCCGGTCGCGAGGTAGTCGGCCAGCGCGCGCTGCGGTAGCAGGGCGGTAGCCATCGTGCTGCCGTACTTCAACTGTTCGACCTCGCGCCGCCAGCGGCCGGCCACGATCCAGCCGATGCGCAGACCGGGCGCGATGGTTTTCGAGAAGGAGGAACACAACAGCACGTGGCCGCTGCGGTCCCAGGCTTTCGCCACGCGCGGGCGCTCGCCGTTGTGTGCCAGTTCGCCATAGATGTCGTCTTCGATCAGCGCGATGTCGCGTGCCGACAGGATCTGCACCAGACGCCGCTTGTGCGCATCCGGCATCGATGCGCCGCTCGGATTGCTGAAGCTGGTGCAAGCCAGACAGGCCTTGACCGGCCAGCGCTCCAGCGCCAGTTCGAGGGCATCCGGGCTGATGCCGGTCTGGGGGTCGGTCGGTATTTCGAGCGCCTTCAGGCCGAGCGATTCGATCAGCTGCAGCGTACCGAAGAAGGCCGGCGATTCGATGGCCACGATGTCGCCCGGCCGTGTGGTCGCACGCAGCGCGAGCGTAAGCGCTTCCTGACAGCCGGTCGTGATCACGATGTCGTCGGGGTGGGTCTGGCAGCCTGACTCCACCGCTCGTCGCGCGATCTGCACGCGCAAGGCCTCTTCGCCGACGAACTCGCCGTAACGCGCGCTGCCCGCATCGTCATGACGCAGAGCGCGCGCGAGACTGGTGCGCACATCCTTCACCGGCAGGAAGTCGGCATGCGGAATGGCGGTGCTGAACACCAGCAGGTCGTCCCGGTGCGAGGCGCGCATGAGCTGCGCGACGCGCTCCGACATCGTGACCTCGCCCGGCGATTCGTCGTCGCAGGTCTGGTGGGCGCGTGGCGGCAGCGCCTCGGGCGTGCGGGCGAAGAAGCCGGATTGCGGCCGCGCTTCCAGCCAGCCCTGTGCTTCGAGCTTGCGGTAGGCGGAGATGCAGGTGGCGATGCTCAGTTGCTGCTGCCGCGCAATGCGCCGTACCGACGGAAGGCGCTGCCCGGGCGGGTAGATGCCGGCGCGGATATCCGCGCGCAGCCGGTCGGCGAGTGCTTCATAGCGATTCATGCGGTGCTCCCGTAAAGCCTGGCTCACTGTACTGCCGGTCGTTTCGTACGGATCGATACAGTTGCCGGGGCGGTGCATCGGTACAGCATCGGTCAACGTGAAACTGTACCGGTGCAAACGGATATCTGTGTATCTGTATCGATCGGCGATGAGCAGGGATGATGAGGCCCGGAAACACGACACAGACCCTGGAGACCCGTCATGCCGATGATCACGCTGCAGCTGTCCCGCCCGCTCGACGCCGACACCCGCCTTGCTGTGATTCGCGCAGTGACCGATCTGACGGCCGAAGTGCTCGGCAAGAAGCGCGAACTGACGGCGCTGGCGCTGTCGCATGTCGAACACTGGTCGGTCGGTGCGGAAGGTGTCGGCGTATCACTGACCGCCTTCCACCTGGACGTGCGGGTGACCGCCGGCACGAATACCAAGCCGGAAAAATCCGCTTATATATATGCCGTCTGGCAGTCGCTCGACGAGTTGCTCGGTCCGTTGCATCCGGCGAGCTACATCATCGTGACCGACATCGCCGCCGACAGCTGGGGGTATTCCGGCGAAACGCAGGAGTTGCGCCATGTCCGCGCACGGCTGGCTCAGTGACTGGGTGCGCCATCTGAGGGAAGCCGGCCGGCGACGTCGCGCCCGTGCCGAACTGCGCGCCATGAACGACCTCGAACTGCGCGACATCGGCCTGGGCCGCTCGGACATTCCTTCGGTGCTGTCGGGTCGCTTCGCAAGTGTAGATCGCCCGGGTGCGCCACCCGGCCATTGATGCGGTGAGCCGGGCAAGCTTCATTGGCGCCTGCGGCTTCAGGAAAGTCTTGCCCGCCTCATGGGTCAGCATGGTGGCCATGCTGACCCCGGATCACGTCTTGATCGCACCCCGGATGTTCATTGCTGCCAGGCCAACCTGCAGCACGACAAGCGCCGGTGCGGCCGCGTGCACACCCCAGGCGATCCACAGTACGTTGCTCAGCATGAACAGCCAGAAGCCGGAGTTGCGTCGGCTGGCCCGGTTCGACGCCACCAGCCAGGCTGCCCCGATCGTCGCGATCATGGCCGGCCACTGCAACAGATCAAGCAGCACGGCAGACGGCAGGCTCGACATCTGCGCACCGGCTCCAGGCGTACGGAGTGATGGACACCAGCCAGGTTGCACGCGTCATGCGATGTGAGCGATGAGCCGCACCACACCGCGGACACGGACAACACCCGGGTGCGCCGTGTCCACCTTGTGCCTGACGTAGTCGGCCCACATGATCATCCGGATATCGAAGTCGTCACCGTCGGGTTCGATATCGTGCAGGCCGGAAAAAATCGCAATCAGCGCAGCCTGCTTCGGCGTCATGGCATGCACGTGCGGTTCGAGGCCCGGATTTTTCGAGTCAGCCCAGCGTGCCATCGGGAAATACTCCATTCATGGTTGGGGTGGGTTGCGCCCTGATGCGGTGTTGTGCGGCTTCAATCAAGTCAGGGAAGTCATGGCCTGGGGTCAGTCGTCGATGCATCGGCGCGCCGGATACAAGGTCGGTCCGTTGGCGGATGCTCACCGCGCAACGGTGATCGAACGCCGTTCTGCAGTCGGTGCGTTGTCGAACGCTGGCGACGCGCGATGACTGCGCCGCACCTGGAACGTCCCGCGTCTTTGTGTGATCACGCACAGACTTCAAGCGCCCCGGGCGACATTGTTCCCGCACGAATCCGCGTGGGAAGCCTCGATTTTCTGGCGTTCATCGATCCGAGTGATCGACGACAGCGAATGCGATCCCGTCTGCCGTGCAACACAACCATGAGTCATGAAAAAACAAAAATCCACGCTACACATCGCGCCTGGAACCGGCGTCCCATCGGGGTGCGCAACGCCCGTGCGTCCCTCTTCCGGCAGGAATGAACCGTTTCGGAACATGGAGCAGATGGCACGTCAGACCGGTGCCCATGCGTCGCTGATGCGGGTCCCGCTTGACGCACCCGCAATGCCTCAGGCACCTGTGGCATGGCACGCCACAGAACTCGACGCCCGCGCAACCCGCGAACTGGGTCGCTGGCTGCTGGGTGAGGGCTACCATCACACCACCGTGACGCCGGATACCCATTGTCGGGTATTGGCACACCGCGCCCTGCAGGCCAGAAACCTGCGTGACGTGTTCGGCTGGAGTCAGCCGTTCGCGCAGGATCTTCTGCCCTTCGAAGCGCTTGACCTGCTCGCCCGTGCCGGTGCGCTCGAAACGGTTGCCGGAGGCCTCTTGCGCAGCCATATCCGCTTTTCCTCGCTGGATGACCTGTTGCTGGTGCATTCGGCCTATCCGACGACCGCTGCTGACGCGGTGTTCTTCGGCCCGGACACCTACCGATTTGCCCGGCTCATCGAACGTACGCTGTCGCAGTCCCGGACACCGATCTGGCAGATCATCGACGTGGGGTGCGGCACCGGCGCCGGCGGTCTGTTCGCTGCGCGTCGGCTGGGCGCACTGGCGCAGCTGACGCTGCTCGACCTGAGCGATGCGGCGCTGCACTGCGCACGCATCAACGCAGCCGTATTCGGCATTCGCGCCGACTGCCGGCGCAGTGATCTGCTGAGCAACGCGCAGGGCAGTGCCGACCTGATCCTGTGCAATCCGCCCTACCTGATCGACCCTGCACACCGCCTTTATCGCGATGGTGGCGGCACCTACGGAGATGACATGTCCATGCGCGTCGTAGTTGAATCCTTGCCACGCCTGAGGCCGGGCGGGCGTCTGGTCCTGTACACAGGCAGTGCGATCGTCGATGGCGTCGACTCGTTCCGCAGCGCGATCGAGCCGGTGCTGCTGCGCGCCGGTGCACGCTTCGAATACAGCGAGCTTGATCCCGACGTCTTCGGCGACGAACTGGATCAGCCCGCCTATGCGGGCGTCGAGCGGATCGCCGCGATCGGACTGGTCGTGCACGCGCCCGCTGCGGCGCCGATCCGCATATGAACGAGCATCTTCATCGGCGGCTGGCCCGATTGAACCGTCAGCGACTTCAGCCCGGCATGGCCGACGCCCAATGGCGCGCCGGCCTGCGCGAGCAATCGGCGCTGCGCGAACTCGAAGGCGCGTTTGTCGAAGCGGAGCGGGCGGCGCTGACGGAGCAGCTCGATGCCCTGCCGAGCGGTGCCGATGCTTTCATGAACTGGTTCGAAAACCTGGCCGAGACCGGCCCGGGGCAGGACGACCCTCTGTTCCGCTGGCTCGCCGACTCTGCCAGTCTGTCGCAGATGCGCTGGTTCATCACCCAGGAGATTGCCGGCGAGGCCGGCTTCGACGATCTGGTTGCGCTGACTCAACTCGGTTTGCCGCGGCAGGCGAAGCTTGAACTGGCGCGCAATTACTGGGACGAGATGGGGCGGGGCAACGAAGACGGCATGCACGGCCCGATGCTGGAAGAGACGGCGCGCGCGCTGAATCTGAAGCCCGAATACGCGAACACGGTATGGGCCGCACTTGCGCTGGCCAATCTGATGCTCGCGCTGGCGAGCAACCGGCGCTACGCCTGGCAGTCGATCGGCGCACTGGGCGCGGTCGAAATGACCGCACCCGGGCGTGTCGGTCTGGTCAATGACGGCCTCAAACGACTGGGTGTGCCGACACAGGCCCGTCGCTATTTCCAGCTGCACGCAGGGCTCGATGTACAGCACTCGCTGTGCTGGAACCGCGAGGTGATCCGCCCGCTGGTCTCCGCGGACCCTTCACTGGCACGACCCATCGCGGAAGGGGCGCTGCTGCGTCTGCGCTTCGGTGCCCGCTGCTTTGCGCAATACCGCGACGAACTGTGGATGGATCCCGCCGCATCGCCCGCAGTAATGGCGCGCAACGCGGCGTGAGCTGATCCGAGCTGCGTGTGCTGTCGAACGGACCGCACGGGTGGAACGCTTGAAGCTGCGTCGACGAAAAGCCGACCCTGCACATTCCGCGGCAGGTTGCAGACCACACGATCCGGAGGATTTACAGTGAAAGCACTCGTCTACAACGGTCCGAATGAAGTCAGCGTCGTCGATGTTCCGGACGCCAGGATCGAGCAGCCGACCGACGTGCTCGTCCGCGTCACCACGACGAATATCTGCGGCTCCGACCTGCACATGTACGAGGGCAGGACCGACATGGAACCCGGCCGGATCCTCGGCCACGAAAACATGGGCGAAGTGATCGAAGTCGGCAAGGCCGTCACGCAGGTCGAGGTGGGCGACCGCGTGTGCCTGCCCTTCAACATCGCCTGCGGCTTCTGCAGGAACTGCGAGCGCGGCCTGACCGGCTTCTGCCTCACGGTGAATCCGGGAACGGCGGGCGGCGCCTACGGATTCGCCGGCATGGGGCCGTACAGCGGTGGTCAGGCGGATTACCTCAGGGTGCCGTTCGGCGATGTGAATTGCCTCGTGCTTCCGCCGGATCTCGAGGGCAAGGAAAACGATTACGTCATGCTGTCCGACATCTTCCCGACCGGCTACCACGCAACCGAACTGGCGGGCGTCGAAGCCGGTGACAGCGTCGTCATCTTCGGCGCCGGGCCGGTCGGTCTGATGGCTGCCTGCTCTGCCAAGCTGAAGGGTGCCAGCAAGATCATGGTGGTGGATGTGCTGAAGGATCGTCTTGCATTGGCCGAACAGATCGGTGCCATTGCGATCGACAACTCCGACGGCACCGCGGTGGATCAGATACTGGACCTGACCGATGGCCAGGGTGCGGATCGCGGCTGCGAATGCGTGGGCTATCAGTGCTGCGATCACCACAATCACGAGGTGCCGAATCTCACCATGAACAGCCTGGTGAGCGCGGTCGCGGCTACGGGTTCGATCGGTGTGGTGGGTGTATTCATCGCCGCCGATCCGGGCGCCGCTGACGACCTGGCCAGGAACGGGCAGATCGCATTCGATTTCGGCAAGTTCTGGATGAAGGGCCAGCGGATGGCGACCGGGCAGGCGAACGTGAAGGCCTACAACCGCAAGCTCTGCGCGCTGATCGCAGCCGGAAAGGCCACGCCTTCCTTCATCGTTTCGCACGAACTGCCGCTGAGCGATGCGCCCCGGGCGTACAGGCACTTCGGCGCGCGTGACGAAGGCTGGACCAAGGTGGTGCTTAAGCCGGGTTCCTAACGTCCGCCCGCTGGCATCCCGGGGCGCAGCCGTGTGATCTGGTGCATCAGACCTGCGTCACGGCCTGATGCGCAGGGCCGCGGTGACGGTCGAGAAATGGATGTCCACGATGTCGTCGATATTTTCCGCGTAGCCGCCCGCCATCGCAATCGCCAGCGGCAGACCGCGGGTGCTGCACCAGTCGAACACCCGGGCGTCGCGCGCGGCCAGCCCGATCTTGCTCAGCTTGAGCCGGCCGAGCCGGTCGCCTTCGAACGGGTCGGCGCCAGCCAGGTAGATGACGAACTGCGGCGCGAATCGGCGTTCGAGCGTGACCAGTGCGTCGTCGAGCGCGGCAAGGTAGGCCTCGTCGCCGGTGCCGTCGGGCAGTGACACGTCGAGGTGGCTGCATTCCTTGCGGAACGGGAAGTTGCGGTCACCGTGCAGCGACAGCGTGAACACATCCTCCGCCTGGCCGAGAATCTCCGCGGTGCCGTCGCCCTGATGCACGTCGAGGTCGACGATGGCCACGCGTTCGATGCCGTGTTCCGCCTGCAGCAGCCGGGCGGCGACCGCAGCATCGTTGAACACGCAGTAGCCGGCACCGCTGGCGTACTTGGCGTGATGCGTGCCGCCGGCCAGATTGACCGACACACCGTCGTAGAGCGCGCTCCTGCAGGCGGCGATGGTGGCGCCAGCTGAGCGGCGCGATCGTTCGATCATCTGCAGCGACCACGGAAAACCGATCATGCGCACTTCCTGCGTCGTCAGGTCGCCACGGCTGACGCGCCCCACATAGTTTGCGTCGTGTGCGCGAAACAGTTCGTCGTCGGTCGCCGCCGGCGGTTCGCGCAGCGTCACGCCCGGGAGCTCGGCAGCGACGCGTTCGCGCAGGCGACGGTATTTGTCCATCGGGAAGCGATGGGTGTCGGGCAGCGGCAGGACGAAGTGATCGGCGTACCAGGCGAGCATGTCAGTGTGGAAGGAGGGGGGTCGTGCATTCTGACAGCGGGCCGCGCACGACGGTTGCGACAGCTGTACCGGAACATAGGCTGCGCGTCGGTGTCTGTGGGCGCACTCGGGGTACGGCGCAATCACTTATCGCTTACCATCGGTCGCGCCCTGTGCGGGATGCAGCAGGGCGCGAAGCACTGGAGCTGCGCCACGACATGAAATACACGGATTTGCGCGACTTCATCGCGCAGCTTGAAAAGATGGGCGAACTCAAGCGCGTCGCGCGCCCGGTGTCGCCCAATCTGGAAATGACCGAAATCTGCGACCGTGTGCTGCGCGCGCAGGGCCCGGCCATCCTGTTCGAGAACGCGACCGGCTTCGACATGCCCGTGCTGGGCAACCTGTTCGGCACGCCGGGCCGGGTGGCGCTCGGCATGGGCGTCAGCGGCGAGAAATGGGCCGAGGCGCTGCGCGATATCGGTCGGACGCTGTCGATGCTCAAGGAACCCGAGCCGCCCAAGGGCCTGCGTGACGCGTGGGACAAGCTGCCGATGATCAGGCAGGTGTTTTCGATGGCACCGAAGAAGGTGTCGTCGGCTGCATGCCAGGAAGTGGTGTGGGAGGGGAAGGATGTCGACCTCGGCCGCCTGCCGGTGCAGACCTGCTGGCCGGATGACGCCGGGCCGCTGATCACCTGGGGCCTGGTGGTGACACGCGGACCGGACAAGAAGCGGCAGAACCTCGGCATCTATCGCCAGCAGGTGATCGCACCCGACAAGGTGATCATGCGCTGGCTGGCCCACCGCGGCGGTGCGCTCGATTTCCGCGACCATGCGCGCAAATTCCCGGGCACGGCGTTTCCGCTTTCGGTGGTGCTCGGTTGCGACCCGGCGACGATACTGGGTGCGGTGACGCCGGTGCCCGATACGCTTTCCGAATACCAGTTCGCCGGCTTGCTGCGCGGCAGCCGCACCGAACTGGTGAAGTGCATC
Source organism: Methyloversatilis sp. RAC08 (assembly GCF_001713355.1). Taxonomy (NCBI): domain Bacteria; kingdom Pseudomonadati; phylum Pseudomonadota; class Betaproteobacteria; order Nitrosomonadales; family Sterolibacteriaceae; genus Methyloversatilis; species Methyloversatilis sp. RAC08. The sequence goes on from NZ_CP016448.1 coordinate 2,962,015, forward strand.
GGCAATGACCTCGATGTGCCGGCCAGCGCCGAAATCGTACTTGAGGGCGAGTTGCGACCGGACGCGAATCACCCGTCCGGCTATGAACACGCGCCGGAAGGGCCGTTCGGTGACCACACCGGCTATTACAACGAGGTGGCGGAGTTTCCGGTGTTCACGATTACGCGCATCACGATGCGCCGGACCCCGATCTACCACTCGACCTACACCGGCAAGCCGCCGGACGAGCCGGCCATGCTGGGCGTGGCGCTGAACGAAGTGTTCGTGCCGCTGCTGCAGAAGCAGTTTCCGGAAATTACTGACTTCTACCTGCCACCCGAAGGTTGCTCCTACCGTCTGGCCGTGGTGTCCATGCGCAAGCAGTACCCCGGTCACGCCAAGCGCGTCATGTTCGGCGTGTGGAGCTTCCTGCGCCAGTTCATGTACACCAAGACCATCATCGTGGTGGACGAGGACGTGGACATCCGCAGCTGGCAGGAGGTGATCTGGGCGATGACCACGCGCATGGACGCGCGGCGCGATACGGTCATCGTCGACAACACGCCGATCGACTACCTCGATTTCGCCAGTCCGGTCGCCGGTCTGGGGTCCAAGATGGGGCTCGATGCGACCAACAAGTGGCCGGGTGAAACCACGCGCGAATGGGGGCGAACCATCGCGATGGATGCCGATGTGAAGCGGCGGGTGGATGCGATGTGGGTGGAACTGGGGCTCTAGATTTTCTGCTGCGGTCAAACAACAAGAGGGATGCACCATGGCCTTCGGCCTTTACATCATCGGCGACGAAATCCTGTCCGGGCGTCGTCAGGACGGTCACTTCGCCAAGGTTCGTGCGCTGCTGGCCGAACGCGGCCTGCAGCTGTCCTGGGTGAGCTATCTGGGAGATGAGCGCGAACGGTTGATCGAATCCTTCCGCCGCACCCTGTCGACTGACGACATCGTGTTTTCCTGCGGCGGCATCGGCGTCACGCCGGACGATCACACGCGACAGGCCGCGGCCGCGGCGCTCGGTGTCGAGTGCGTGCTGCACCCGGAGGCTGAGGCGGAAATCCGTGCCCGCTTCGGGGCTGAAACGACGGAAAACCGCCTGCGGCTCGGTGAATTTCCGGCCGGCAGCCGCATCATTCCGAATCCGTTCAACCGCATACCGGGATTTACCTGCGGCCACCACCATTTTGTGCCCGGCTTCCCGGAAATGGCCTGGCCGATGATCGAATGGCTGCTCGACAATACCTACCGGGACCTGCACCACATGAGCGCCTGGCGAGAATCTTCGGTCTATGTGCCGAACGCGCACGAAAGCCGGCTGCTCGACATGATGGAAGCGATCGAACGCGAGCACGGCGTGACGGTATTCAGCCTGCCCTGCTTCGGCAATGCTGAACGCGCCTATCCGCACATCGAACTGGGCGCCAAGGGCGAACCCGCGAAGGTCGCAGCGGCGATGGCGGCCATGCGACATGAACTGATGCTGCGCGGCCTGACCGTGCAGGACGCAGCCGACCGCTGACGGGGGGCGGCGAGCAGCAAAGCTTTTGTGGGAGCGGCGGCCTCGCCGCGATACGCACTTTGCACGGCGATGGTCGCAGCACGATCGCGGCGAGGCCGCCGCTCCCACAGCGGACTCTCCAAAGGCGCTGCTCCTGCAGAACCTTCAGCGTTCGGTCCTTGCCTGCAACCGCTGCACGGCGCCTGTCCTGAAGCCATGCAAGACAGGGCACGATCGGCACGGTATGGGTCTGCGCCACATCTATGCCTACCGTGTCCGCGGTTGAAGTTCCGTTGATCAGGGCAGCGCATCCGGATCGACAGACGAAAAAAAGCCCCGCACTTGGCGGGGCTTTTTTTCGTTCGGCGAGAGGACTTAGGCAGCTGCCTTCTTCTTCGCGGCGGTGCTGGCCGAACCCACGGCGCGCACGGTCGCCGAGGTTGCTGCATTCACATTCGCTTCGGCCATTTCCACAGCTTGCTTGGCAGCCTTGCTCATGCTGTCGTAGGCGCTGTTGGCGGCGGCGATGGCCGACTTGACAGCGGCAACGGCGACGTCCGAACCGGCCGGAGCTTGCTTGGCAGCCTGGTCGAGCGTGGTGCTGACAGCCTTGTTTACTTCACCGACCTGGGCTTCGACGACCTTGGTCAGCTCTTCCTGGGTCTGCGAGAAGATTTCATAGACGCTGCGCGAGTAGGCAACGGCCTTTTCGATCGACGGCTGCACCAGACCGCTTTGCAGCGAAACGATGTCCTGCACGTCCTTGGCACCCATCATGGTCTTCACGTTGGCGACGCTGTCTTCCAGCATCGAACGGGCGGTGTTCAGGTTCAGAGCGGCGAGGCGCTCGGTGCTTGCGAAGGCGGTGTTGGCCAGCGTCAGCAGGGCTTCGATGGTGTTCTTGTTTGCAGCGGCGAAATGTTCAGTCGTGAAAGCCATGGTGAAAGTCTCCATACATTGATTGAAAGAGCGACCACGAAGCGAACAAAGCATTAAACGCTGACGGGCCACCTGAAAGCGTGCGGCTGCTTGAGAAGCTGGAAGCATCTGTATTGCGCTGCACCATGACCACGATTATAGGGATGGTCGACATGAAGTCAAGTATTTTTTGTTGCACTGCACACAAAAAAATAAGGGCAAATTATTCAGCGGAAACAATGTGATGTGAACGGTCGTTCACTTACACGCCCCGGGTTCTGCTGCGGAATTTACATACGTGCATGTACGTGGTCAGACCAGTTCCGACAGCAGTCTTGCTGCAGTGCGCTCGGTCTCGCGCAGATATGACGTGCCATGAAGGTTGTAGTGGTTGAGCAGGTGGTAAAGCCGGTACAGCCCACGTCGCGACGAGGCATTCGGATGCAGCGGCGCGCGCTGCAGGTAAGCGGCGTACATCGCGGTTGGAAAGCCGCCGAACATTTCGGCCAGCGCGAAATCCGCCTCGCGGTCGCCGTAATGCACCGCCGGGTCGAACACCGTCGGGCGACCATCGGCATCGACGCCGGCATTGCCGTGCCACAGGTCGCCGTGCAGCAGCGATGCAGCCGGGCGGTAGTCGAGAAACAGCGCGGCGATCCGTTCGACGATGCCCTGGATGTCACTGACCAGCGATCCGCGCAGCCCGCCTTCGACGGCGGTTGCGAGCTGCGGCAGCAGGCGCTTGCGGGCGAAGAACAGAGGCCACGATTCCGAACTGCCGTTCTCCTGCCGGCTGTCGCCCAGCCAGTTGTCGCGGTTCAGGCCGTAATGCGGTCCATGCACCGCGTGCAATGCGGCCAGCGCTTCGCCGAAGCGCCGGCCGTCGTCGGCGGAGCGCACCGGCTGCAGGTCCAGCCATTCGAGTGCCAGCCAGGCGTATGCGTCGTTGCTGCCTTGCGAACGGATGGCCGGAATCCGGAAGGTGCCGGTCTGCGCCAGCACTGTCAGGCCGTCGGCTTCGGCAGCGAACACGGCGGTCCGGTCAGGCGGCAGCAGCTTGACGAACAGTGGCCCGTCGCCGGTATCGATCCGCAGCGCGCGCCGGGTCCGCCCGGCCGGCAGCTCGGTGACCGCATCGAACCGGCTGCCCAGCGTGGCGGCGATGTGCCGCGCCAGCGCCTCCAGCTTCACGCGCCTTGTCCCCAGCTGTCGGCCAAACGTGCATTGGCCGATGACAGCCGGCTCGCCAGCACCTGCAGGAACACTTCGTAGAAACGCATGCGGCAGGTTTCGGACGCGCGGCGGATGCGCTCGCCGTCGATCACGAACAGCAGGCTGTCGGTATTGCTATGCACATCGTTGGCGCGCAGCTTCTGGTCACGCGCGACGATGGACATTTCGCCGCAGCACTCGCCGGCGGTCAGGATGGTCAGCGTGCGGCCGAACTTCGATACCGACACGTCCCCTTCTGCAATCACGTACAGGTGGTCGCCCTGTTCGCCGTCCTTCATCAGCAGCGTGCCGGCTGCGACCCGCTCAAGCCGCGCAAAACGTGCAACTTCCCACAGTTCGACATCGCTGAAATCGGTGAAGAAGGACAGCGTGCGCAACAGCCGGAAGTGCTCCGCTGAATCCGAATCTTCGTCGCGCGGCCTGAGCCTGCGGTTGCGGAACGCCTGGGCGAGGTCGTGCGTGAATTCGGTCCAGTTCGCGTAACGCAGCGCGATGTCCTTGTGCATGGCGCGCGCGACCACGGCGTCGAGCGCCGGCGGCAGGCCGGGCCTGTGGACCGACGGCGGCGGCGGCTCGACGTGGATGATCTGATACACGAGGCTGTAATTGTTGCTGGCCTGGAATGGCAGTTCGCCAGCCAGCAGCTGGTACAGCACCACGCCGAGAGAATAGATGTCGGTCTGGTGGTTCAGCGGCATTTCGCGTACCTGCTGCGGGCTCATATAGGCCGGCGAGCCGACGCCTTCGACCTGGGTACGCTGGTTGGCGGTGAACATCGCGGCGCCGAAATCGCTCAGCTTGATGTCGCCGTCGCGTGTCAGCAGGATGTTGGCCGGCTTGATGTCGCGGTGAGTGATGCCGAGCTGGCAGGCGTAGTCGAGCGCGCGCGTGCACTTGAACATCAGCTCGACGATGCGCTCGACCGGCAGCAGGAAGGGCCGCTGGGTATTTGCGTCGAGCGTGCCACCGGCCACGTATTCCATGACGATCCACGCCGCATCGTCACCGATCACCGCGTCGTGGATCTGCACGATGTGCGGATGCTGAAGCTTGTCGGCCAGCGAAGCCTCGTTGATCAGCAGGTTGCGGTGCATCTTGCCGCGCGTGCGGTCATTCAGCACGTCGGGGTCGATGCACTTGATCGCCACCTCGCGCTGCGAGGTCGGATCCCACGCGAGCCAGACGGTGCTGGTGCTGCCGCGACCGATGATGCGCCGCAGCTGATAGCGGCCTAGCGTGCTGCCGGGCGGGTAGTCCTTGGGGCGCACGCTGTCCATCGGTCAGACGTTGGTGAGGCGCTGGTTGGCCAGCGCCAGCCGCTCGACGAGGATGCGCAGGAATGCGCGGTCGAAGCGGTGGCGGCAGGGTTCGGACGCGCGCTCCAGTGCGGCATTGGCCAGATGGATCACCACTGACTCGCACAGCGTCGACACATCGGCACCGCGCGTGCCGCGCTCCGGCGTCAACCAGGCCATCTCGCCGACGCATTCGCCGGCCGACAGTACGTTCAGCAGCTTGCGCGCCTTGGTCACCTTCACTTCACCCTCGGCAAGAATGAAGAAGCCGTCGGCCGCATCGCCCTCGCGCAACAGCATCTGGCCGCCCGCCACACGATGCCATTCGCCCAGCCGCACCACTTCCCACAGTTCGACATCGGTGAAATCGCGGAAGAAGGCGAGCCGGCGAAGCGAATTGAATTTTTCGCTGTCGGCGATACGGTTGTCGTGTTCGCGCAGTGACTCGCCGCGAAAGGCTTCGGCCAGATCGAAGGAAAAGGCGTCCCAGGTCGGGTAGCGGTCATCGAGCGACTTCTGCAACGCGCGCATCACGATGGCGTCGAGCGCCGCCGGCAGCTCGGGCCGCAGCGCCGAGGGAGGCACCGGCTCGGCGTGCGTGATCTGGTACATCATGCTGTAGTTGTTGCTGCCCTGGAAAGGCAGCTGGCCGGTCAGCAACTGGTACATCACCACGCCGAGCGAAAAGATGTCGGTCTGGTGGTTCAGTGGATGTTCCTTGATCTGCTGCGGACTCATGTAGGCAGGCGAGCCGACGCCCGACACCTGGGTTTCGCTTGCCGAGATCGACATCGCGGCGCCGAAGTCCGACACCTTCACATTGGTGCCCGGCTGGTGGTGACCATCGCTGCGCGGTTCTTCCACGCGCATGATGTTGGCCGGCTTCAGATCCCTATGGATGACCCCGAGCCGCCACGCGAAGTCGAGCGCGCGCGTGCATTTGAAGATCATTTCGAGCACATCGCCGATCGGCAGCAGCCGGTCCGGCCGGGTGTGCGGTTCCAGCGTGCCGCCCCGCACATATTCCATGACCAGATAGGCCGGATCGGCGTCAGCCACCGCGTCGTAGATCTGCACGATGTGCGGATGGGTGAGCTTGCCGGCCAGCGAGGCCTCGGCGATGAAGAACTTCTTCTGGAAACGTTCGGACTTGCCGCCTTCGCCTTCGGCCACACCGCGCGCGACGATCTTGATCGCCACGTCGCGGTTGCCGAACGGGTCGTGCGCGAGGAACACTTTCGAGGTCGCGCCTTCGCCGAGCAGGCGCTGGATGCGGTACTTGCCGAGCAGGTCCATGTCAGCGGCCAGCCTGGCAGGGGGCAAACAGGGGCCTGTGGTCGGCCATGACTCAGTCCGCCGCCAGCCTGGCGCGGGCGCGCACGATGGCGGCGCGCACCTGTTCCGGCGCCGTGCCGCCGATGTGATTGCGCGCCGACAGTGATCCTTCGACCGTCAGCACTGAATACACCGACGCATCGACCAGCGGCGAGAACGATTTCAGCTCGTCGAGCGACAGGTCTGACACGTCGCAGCCCTTCTGTTCGGCCAGACGCACCGCACGGGCCACCGCCTCGTGCGCGTCGCGGAAGGGCAGGCCGCGCTTGACCAGCCAGTCGGCGAGATCGGTCGCGGTCGCGAAACCCTGGCGCAAAGCGGCTCGCATCGCATCGGGCTTGACGCGGATGCCGGTCATCATGTCGGCGAAGATGGTGAGCGTGTCGCGCAGCGTGTCAGCGGTGTCGAACAGCGGCTCCTTGTCTTCCTGATTGTCCTTGTTGTAGGCCAGCGGCTGGCCTTTCATCAAGGTGAGCAGCCCGACCAGATGGCCGTTGACGCGGCCGGTCTTGCCACGCACCAGTTCCGGCACGTCGGGGTTCTTCTTCTGCGGCATGATCGACGAGCCGGTACAGAAGCGGTCGGCCAGATCGATGAAACCGACGCGCGGGCTCATCCACAGGATCAGTTCTTCCGACATGCGCGACAGGTGGATCATCACGAGCGCAGCTGCGGCGCAGAATTCGATCGCGAAATCGCGGTCGCTGACCGCGTCGAGTGAATTTTCGGTCACCGCCTCGAAACCCAGCTGTTCGGCGACGAAGTGCCGGTCGATCGGAAAGCTGGTGCCGGCCAGCGCGGCCGAACCCAGCGGCAGCCGGTTGGTGCGGCGGCGGCAGTCGATCAGGCGTTCGCGGTCGCGCTGCGCCATTTCGAAGTAGGCCAGCAGGTGGTGACCGAAGGTGACCGGCTGGGCCACCTGCAGGTGGGTGAAGCCGGGCATCGCGGTGTCGGTGTGCTGGGTGGCCAGATCGAGCAGCGCGCCCTGGAAATCAGTCAGGCGGTCGAGGATGACGTCGATCTCGTCGCGCAGCCACAGCCGGATGTCGGTCGCCACCTGGTCATTGCGGCTGCGACCGGTGTGCAGGCGCTTGCCGGCGTCGCCGACCAGTGCGGTCAGGCGTTTCTCTATGTTGAGGTGCACATCCTCGTCGTCGAGATTCCAGTCGAACTGCCCGTTCTCGATTTCCGTCTCGATCTGCGCCATGCCGCGCCGGATGTCGTCCAGATCGCCCTGCGCGATGATGCCCTGGCGCGCCAGCATGGCGGCGTGGGCCAGCGAGCCGCGGATGTCCTGCCGCCACATGCGGCGGTCAAAAAATACCGAAGCGGTGTAACGTTTCACCAGTTCGGACACCGGCTCTGAAAAACGGCCCGACCAGGCCTTGGTCGGCTCGGGCTGCGAAGGATGGCTCATGATGGCAACAGGTAGAAGAAACGCGATGGGAAGCGTCGGAAAAAGGACTGCAAGTATAGGCCACCGTGCAGTCTGCCCGTGGCGGAGCGCCGCTTGAGGCCGTCGCGCGCGCCCGACTGGCGCAACCTCGGCGTGGTCCTGCGCACCGTGCTGCTGGTCAACGCCCTGGCGGCATTGGCGCTGCTGGCGCGCAACCGCAGCTGGGATGCGCTGCTGCTCGACGCGATGGAAATGGCGGCGCGGGTTGAACCCGCGTTGTTCATGTCGCTGCTGCTGCTGTATCTGGCGGCGCCGCTGTTCGCCCGCCTGCCGGTGCGCGCCGGCTGGGCGCTCGTGGCGCTGTGCGCGCTGGTCTGCACATTCGTCGCCGAAGCGATGACCGGCTGGGCGATCGAGGACATGAAGGCCTGGCCGGTGCGCGAGGCGATGTGGGCGCTGCTCGCGTCGGCCGCGGCAATGGTCTATTTCACCGTGCAGGAGCGGGCGCTCGGCCCGGCCATCGCGCAGGCGCGTCTGATGGCGCTGTCGGCGCGCATCCGGCCGCACTTCCTTTTCAACAGCCTGAATGCCGTGCTCGGCATCATGCGCGAAGACCCGCGCCGGGCGGAGCGAGCGCTCGAAGAGCTGTCCGACCTGTTCCGCGTGCTGATGCGAGAAAACCGCGAACTGGTCACGCTGGGCGAGGAACTGGCGCTGTGCCGCCAGTACATGGCGCTGGAAAAACTGCGTCTGGGCGACCGGCTCGGCGTGCTGTGGCAGACCGACGGTTGCCCGCCGGACGCACGCGTGCCGCCGCTGATGCTGCAGCCGCTGCTCGAAAACGCGGTCTATCACGGCGTCGAGCCGATGGCTGGCAATGGCGAAGTCAGGGTCAGCGTGACGCGCAGCGGCAACGAAGTGGTGGTCGAGATCGACAATCCCGCGCCGCCGCGTGACGGCAGCATGTCGGCGCACGGCGGCGGCAATCGCATGGCGCTGGACAATATCCGCGAGCGGCTGATGCTGTTCTTCGACCTGGAAGCGCAACTGGATGCCGGCGAGCAGGACGGTCTGTACCGGGTGCGCATCCGCTTTCCGTATCGGGCGGCGGCATGACCGACCGGCCAGCCGAACTGCGCGTCTTCATCGCCGACGACGAGGCGCCGGCCCGCCTGCGTCTGCGCGCCCTATTGTCCGACATCGCACCCGAACTGCCCAATCGCGTGGTCGGCGAAGCCGCCAACGGGCATGAGGCGCTGGACGCGCTGCAGGCGCTGCCGCCGCACGATGCGGCCGATCTGGCGCTGGTCGACATCCGCATGCCCGGCATGGACGGCATCGAACTGGCCGCGCATCTCGGCCGCCTGCCGGTGCCACCGACGCTGGTGTTCTGTACCGCCTACGACCAGTACGCAGTGCGTGCCTTCGAACTGAATGCGGTCGATTACCTGCTCAAGCCGGTGCGCGCCGCCCGCCTGCTCGATGCGCTGCGCCGCGTGCCCGGCCGGGCTGTGCCGGCCGACGTCGTGCAGAGCCTGCTGCCTGGCGGCCGCCAGCACCTGTCGTGCAGCGAGCGCGGCCGCATCCTGCTGGTGCCCGTACGCGACGTGCTTTATCTGCGCGCGGAGCTCAAGTACGTCACCGCGCGCACCGCCGAGCGCGAATACCTGCTGGAGGAACCGTTGGCTGCACTTGAGCAGGAATTCGCCCGCCGTTTCGTGCGCATCCACCGCAGCTGCCTGGTCTCGCGCGACGCCATCGTCGGTTTCGAACAGGTCCGCGATGGCGCCGACGGCCACTGGGCGGTCGTGCTGAAAGGGCTGGACGAACGTCTGCCCGTCAGCCGCCGGCAGTGGGCGCAGGTCAAGGCGGAATTCGCGGAAACCGGGCGCGGCTAGGCTGCCGCAAATCCGGTCGATCTACCCGCTGTTGCGCAGCGCCGCAGCCACCCCGTTGATCGTCAAGTGGATCGACCGGCGCGTGCGCTCGTGGCGGTTGCCGCTGCGGAAACGGCGCAGCAGTTCGACCTGCAGGTGGTTCAGCGGCTCCATGTAGGGGAAGCGATTGCGGATCGAGCGGGCAAGCAGCGGATTGGTGGACAGCAGTTCCGGCGCGCCGGTGATCTGGCTCACCGCGTCCAGCGTGGCCTGCCACTCGGCGCGGATGCGCGAGAAAATCGCCGTGCGCAGCGCCTCGTCCTCGACCAGCTCGGCGTAGCGGCTGGCGATCGCGATGTCGGTCTTCGACAGCACCATGTCGATATTGGAAATCAGCGTCGCGAAGAAGGGCCACTCGTGCACGATGGCCTGCAGCCGCGCCAGACCGTCGGCGTGCTTGGCGCGATATTCGTTCACCGCGGTGCCGAAGCCGTACCAGCCGGGCAGCATGAGGCGGCACTGCGACCACGAAAACACCCATGGAATCGCGCGCAGGTCTTCGATCTTCTGGCCCTTCTTGCGCGAGGCCGGGCGCGAGCCGATGTTCAGCTCGGCGATTTCCGAAATGACCGTCGATTCCCAGAAGTACTTCTCGAAACCTTCGGTTTCGTACACCAGATTGCGGTAGGCCTTGAAGGCATAGCCTGACAGCTCTTCCATCGCGTCGGTGAATTCCGGCGGCGCATCGCCTTCGCGCTTGCCCAGCAGCGTCGCCTCGAAGGTGGCGGCGGCCAGCACTTCCAGGTTGCGGCGGCCGACATCCGGGTTGGAGTACTTTGACGCGATCACCTCGCCCTGTTCGGTGACGCGGATCTGGCCCTGCACCGCGCCGGCCGGCTGCGCAAGGATGGCCTGGAAGCTCGGCCCGCCACCCCGGCCGACCGAACCGCCGCGACCGTGGAACAGGCGCAGCCGCACGCCGTGCCGTTTGAACACCTGCACCAGCTTCGTTTCCGCCTTGTAAAGCTCCCAGCCCGAAGTCAGGAAGCCGCCGTCCTTGTTCGAATCGGAATAGCCCAGCATCACTTCCTGCGTCGTCGAGCGGGCGTCGAGCAGCACGCGCCAGATCGGGATGGTGAAGATGCGGTCCATCACGCGCGGTGCATTGCGCAGGTCGCCGATGGTTTCGAACAGCGGAATGATGTTCATCGCGGCGCGCCGCTCATGCACGTTCAGCAGCCCGACTTCCTTCAGGATGAGCGCCACTTCCAGCATGTCGGACACGCCGTCGGCCTTGGAAATGATGTAGTTCGGCAGCGCTTCCGGGCCGTACAGCGCATGCATCTGCGCCGCCGTGCGGGCGATCGCCAGCTCGCCCGCGGTCTCTTCCGAAAACTGCATGAAACTCGAAGTCAGCGGTCGCGGCGTGCCCAGCTCGTTGATCAATATCTCGATGCGCTGCTCTTCGCGCAGCTCGAGGTAGTTGTTGCACACGTGCGCGTTGGCCAGCAGTTCGGCGATCACGCGCTCATGCACATCGGAGTTCTGCCGCAGGTCGAGCGCAGCCAGATGGAAGCCGAACACGCGTGCCGCGTGGCGCAGGCGGCGCAACCGGCCGCGTGCGATCAGGCGCGACTTGTGGCCGATCAGCGAATCGTGGATCACGTCGAGGTCACGCACGAATTCGGCGGCGTTGCGATAGGGATCGGCGTCGCCGACCGCCTTCCACAGCGCCTCATGCTGGTCGAGCGTGCGCGCGGTGGCGGCCAGCCGGGCATAGATGCCGGCCAGCGCGCGCCGGTACAGTTCGTCCTCGCGGTGCGGCGACTTGTCCGGTGCAGTGGCGGCCAGCACGCGCAATTCGTCGCTGACGTTGTTCAGCATCATCGTCGAACACAGGTCGGTATCGAGGATGTGCACCTGCGTCAGGTAATAGTCGAGCGCGCGGGCCGACTGCACGCGCAGCGTCGAGCGCAGCACGTCGGCGGTGACGAAGGGGTTGCCGTCGCGGTCGCCGCCGATCCAGGAGCCCATGCGCAGAAAGCTGCCGATGACGCGCTTGTGCTCCGGAAAGGCCGCTTCGAGCTGGTCCTCGACCGCGTTGTAGACGCGCGGCAGTTCGCGCAGGAAGGTGTAGTCGTAGAAGGACAGCCCGTTGATCACCTCGTCGGCGACCGAAAGGCGGGTGCGCCTCAGCATGCGGGTCTGCCACAGCGAAGTGATGGTGCGCCGCACCGCTTCGTCGTGTTCGGCCAGCTCTTCCGGGGTCAGGCGGGTGCGGTCGCGCTCGTCGATCAGCCGGGCAATCTTCATTTCCTGGCTGAGGATGCTCTTGCGCTGCACCTCGGTCGGATGCGCGGTCAGCACCGGCACCACCAGCGCGTCGCGGAAGAAGCCGAGGATCTCTTCCGCCGGCACCTTGGCGTCGAGCGCCTTGCCCAGCGCATTGGCCAGCGTACCGGGCCGAGGTGCGTCGCCGGCGATGGCGTGCGCCCGGGCGCGCCGGATGTGATGCTGATCTTCCGCGATGTTGGCCAGATGCAGGAAGTAGCTGAAGGCGCGCACCACGATGATGGTGTCGTCGTCGCTCAGGCTGTTCAGCAGCTTGGCCAGTTCGGCGCGCGCTTCGAGGTCGTCATCGCGGCGGAAGCGCACGCACAGCTGGCGCACGTTCTCGATGATTTCGAACATGCGGCTGCCTTCCTGCTCGCGTACCACGTCGCCCAGCATGCGGCCGAGCAGGCGGATATCGTCGAACAGCGGCTGGTCCTTGTCGTGTGCGGCGCGTTCGTGCGTCGCAACGGGCGTCTGGGCCTGTTGATTCACGTGCAATCCTTCCAGAAGATCGGTCAGGTCGGGAACAACGCTGCCGGCCGGCATTGGCGGGGCAGTGCGTTCCATTCAGGGCTGCTAGAATCCGAGGCCGTTTCGCGCGCTGTCTGCAGGAGCCGGTGGGGCTCCTGATCACGCCGGCGCGCGGTGTGTTCACCTCACGCCCCCTTATCCCTCATGGACTACCCGGCCGGCCTGGAGAACGTGGTTTCGGATCTGTCGAACCCCGTCCCGCAGCATGAAACCCAAGCTTACCCGAAGCCCGCGCGCATCGTGATTGCGTCACGCGAATCGCGGCTCGCGATGTGGCAGGCGGAACACGTGCGTGACAGATTGTCCGCCCTGTATCCCGGCACCCAGGTCGACATCCTGGGCATGACCACACGGGGCGACCAGATTCTCGATCGTCCGCTGGCCAAGGTCGGTGGCAAGGGCCTGTTCGTCAAGGAGCTCGAAGCCGCCTTGCTCGAAGGCCGCGCCGATCTGGCGGTGCATTCGATGAAGGACGTGCCGATGACACTGGCCGACGAATTCGCACTGGTGGCGACGCTGGAGCGCGAAACGCCTCAGGACGCCTTCGTGTCGTCGCGTTACGCCAATCTGGGCGAGCTGCCGCCGGGCGCCGTGGTCGGTACCTCCAGCCTGCGTCGCGAGGCGCAGCTGCGTGCTCACTTTCCCTACCTTGCGGTGACCAGCCTGCGCGGCAATCTCGATACCCGGCTGCGCAAGCTCGACGAAGGCCAGTACGACGCGATCATTCTTGCCGCTGCCGGGTTGAAGCGGCTCGGCCTCGGCGATCGCATCCGCGCGACCATTCCGGTCGAGCTGTCGCTGCCGGCAGCGGGCCAGGGCGCGCTCGGCATCGAGGCGCTGTCGTCGCGGCCGGAAGTGGCTGCCTGGCTGGCACCGCTGGTATGCGGACCGTCGCAGGCTTGCGTGCGTGCCGAACGATCGGTGTCGCGCGCACTGGCCGGGTCCTGCGAAGTGCCGCTTGCGGCGTATTGCGTGGTCGATGGCGGCGCGCTGTGGCTGCGCGCCCGGGTGGCCCTGCCGGATGGCACGCGCATCGCCGCCGCCGAAGTGCGCGGCAACATCGCCCAGCCGGACGAACTGGCTGCCGAATGCGTGGCGCTGCTGCGTGCCGACGGCGCGCAGGACATCCTCGACGCCCTGGACACTCGATGACCGGGGCAGGCAGCGCGCTGGCCGGACGCCGTGTGCTGGTCACCCGCCCGCGCGCCCAGGCGGCTGCGCTGGGCGAGGCGATCCGCGCAGCCGGCGGTGAGCCGCTGCTGCTGCCGCTGATCGACATCGAACCGCTGGACGATGTGCAGGCGGTCGCCGACGCCGCCGGTCAGCTCGACACGCTCGCGCTGGCCATCTTCGTCAGCGCGAACGCGGTGGCGCATGCGCTCGACGTGATGCTGCCGCTGCACCCGTGGCCGGCGGCGCTGCCCGCTGCCACCGTGGGCGAGCAGTCGGCGCAGGCGCTGCGCGCGCGCGGCATAGTTCGGGTCATCGTGCCGCACGGCCGCTCCGACTCCGAGGCGCTGCTGGCGTTGCCGGAGTTGTCGGCCGCCGCACTGTCGGGCCGCCAGGTGCTGATTTTCCGCGGCGACGGCGGTCGCGAACTGCTCGGCGACACGCTGCGCGAACGCGGCGCATCGGTTGACCACGTCACCTGTTACCGTCGACGTGCGCCGACCGAAGGCGCCGGCATGCTGCACGAAGCGGTGATGGCCGGCCGGCTGCATGCATTGACCCTCACCTCGTCCGAATCGGTGCGCAATCTGCGTGCGCTCGCGACACCGGATTGTTTCGCGCGGCTGTGCGGCCTGCCGCTGTTCGTACCGCACGCGCGCATCGCGGAACATGCAGTGGAGCAGGGTTTCACGCGGGTGATCGAAACTGCCGCCAGCGACGCCGGCCTGATGGCCGGCCTGACCGATTACTTTTCGCAGCACGTCTCCACCGAATCGACATGACAGACCCCTCCCCGAATTCAGCAGTACCTATGCCACCCGCAGCGAACCCGGGCCGGATCGACGTCCCGGCCGCGCCCGCAACCCGCCTGCCTGGCTGGCTGCTGCCGGTTGTCGTGTTCGTGCTGATCGTGTTCGGCCTGCTCAGTTTCTTCATGATGCAGCGCATGCGCGTGCTCGAAGCCGAACTGAACAAGCGGGTGGCGGCAGTGGGTGCGCAGGCGGTTGAAGCGAGCCGCGCGAACGAACAGGGTGCCGAAGGCATGGCCAGCCATGGCGAGCGCCTGGGCAGCCAGGAAGCGCAACTGTCCGAACTGCGCGCGCGCATCGACGCCTACGAGTTTCTGGCGGACGATCTGGTGCGCACCTACGACGAGCGCGCACTGGCCGAGGTCGAGCATGCGCTGGTGCTCGGCCAGCAGCAGCTGCAGCTGGCTGGCGACGCCAAACTGGCGCTCAAGGCGCTCTCCAACGCCGAGGCCCAGCTGGCGCGCAGCGACACCGGCCGCTATCTGCCGCTGCGGCGCGCCATGGCCAATGACATGGAGCGCCTGCGCCGCGCGCCGATGGCCGATCTGGCCGGACAGGCGCTGCGCATCGACAGCTTGCTGGCGGCCATCGACACGCTGCCGCTGGCGTTCGAGCGTTCCCCCTCGGAAGCGCCTGCGCCGCCAGCTGCTTCGGCGGCCGACCAGACCTTCTTCGATCGCTTGCTGCAGGACATCTGGGGCGAGTTCCGCCAGCTGGTCCGGGTCGAGCGACTGGATCGCCCGGATCCGGTGCTGCTGGCGCCCTCCCACAGTTTTTTCCTGCGCGAGAACCTGAAGCTGCGCCTGGTCAATGCGCGCATTGCGCTGCTGCAGCGCAACGGCGTGATCTGGCGCGAAGACATCCGTCTGGCCGGCGAGTGGGTGGAGCGCTACTTCGACACCCGCGCGCGCGCCACCGAAAACGCATTGACCACATTGCGCCAGCTCGGCATGGTCGATCCTGGTGAGGCGCTGCCCGATCTGAACGAATCGATGAGCGCGCTGGCGCAGCTGAAGGCCAGCCGTCAGCGCGTGCCGGTCGTGCGCGAGGGGGCGAACTGATGGTGCGCCTGCTGCTCTGGCTGCTCGGCCTGTGTGTGCTGGCGGTCGGCCTGGTGATCGCGGCACGCGAGAACGACGGCTTCGTGCTGCTGCAGTGGTCGCCCTGGCGCATCGAGCTGTCGCTGAATTTCTTCATCGTCGTGCTGCTGCTTGGCGTCGCTGCGCTGTACAGCCTGTTCCATTTCATCGACGCCCTGCTGCGCATGCCGGCGCGCGCGCGCCGCTACCGCCTGCGACAGCGGCGTCAGCGTGCGGTCACCGCGCTGCGCGATTCGGCTCGGCTGTATTTCGAAGGTCGTTACGGACAGGCGCAGCGCAGTGCCAAGGTGGCGGTAGAAGGCGGCGAGTCACCCGGACTGGCTGCCCTGATCGGCGCCCGCGCGGCGCATGAAATGCGTGAATCCGATCAGGTCGACGCCTGGTTGGCTCAGGCGTCGCAGCACGAGGATCTGCGCACCGCCCGCCTGATGACCGAAGCGGGCATCCTGACTGACCGACGCGATTTCGCCGACGCGCTCACCCGTATCGACGCGCTGCAATCCGGCGGTCAGCGCCATGTGGCGGCGCTGCGTCTGGCGATGCGCGCGCGCCGTGGTCTGGGCGACTGGGTCGGCCTGCTGCGCGTGGTACGCCTGCTCCAGAAGCATCGTGCGCTGACGCCGGAGCAGGCCGCGCCGGTGCGCCGGCAGGCGCACATGGGCGCGCTGCGCGACGCCGATCCGTCTGATCTCGACGCCTACTGGCGCGATCTGCCCGCGCTTGAGCGTGAGGATGCGCAGGTGGTACGCGCCATGTGCGAAGCGCTGATCGCCGATGGTCAGCAAGCGCAGGCGCGCAAGCTGATCGAGGCGCAGCTCGACCGCGAATGGGATTCCGCACTGGTCGTGCTGTACGCCGAAACCGACGGCAGCGATGTGCAGGCCCGCATCGGTCGCGCCGAAGCCTGGTTGCGCGTGCATCCGGGTGATGCCGGCCTGCTGCTCGCTCTGGGCCGCCTGTGCCGCACGCAGCAGCTGTGGGGCAAGGCACAGAGCTATCTCGAAGCGGCACTGGCCGTGCAGCCGACGCGCGGCGTGCATGTCGAACTGGCGCTGCTGCACGAACATCTCGACCGCGGCGAGGATGCGCGCAGCCATTTCCGCTCGGCGGCGCTGATGGGTTGAACCGTCATGCCATCTGGCATGATTCGGTCATTCCGCTTTTTGCCCATCCATCATGAACAATCCGTTCGAACACGCCCCGGCCGAAACGGCCGGCGGCAATCCCTTCGCCGCCGGCGCGCCGGCGCTGCAGCGCGAGCCGATCGCGTTTTCCGGCCGCGGTGGCGAGTACTTCGGCATCTGGATCGTCAATCTGGTGCTGACGCTGCTCACGCTCGGCATCTATTCGGCCTGGGCCAAGGTCAGGCGGCTGCAGTATTTCTACCGCCACACGACGCTCGGCGGGGCGGCCTTCGATTATCACGGCGATCCGCGTGCCATCCTCAAGGGTCGGGTCATCGGCTTCGTGCTGCTGCTGGCCTACAACGTGTCGTTCCAGTTTTCCATCATCGCCGGCATCGCGGTCGCGGTTGCGCTGGCGGCTGTCATGCCGGCACTGCTGATGCGTTCGCTGCGCTTCCGGGCGCATTACTCCAGCTGGCGCGGCCTTCGTTTCGGTTTCGACGGCGGTACCGGTGGCGCCTATTCGGTCTTTTTGAAGTGGCCGATCTTCAGCGTGCTGACGCTGTATCTGCTGGGGCCGATGTGGCACCAGCGCATGAAGGCCTACCAGTTCAACCATGCGCGCTTCGGCAGCGCACGCTTCGCCATCGACGCGCCGGTGGGCGCCTACTACCGCATCTATGGCGCGGCGATCGCGGTCGTGCTCGCTGGAATGGCGGCCATCGGTGCGCTGCTCGGGACGCTGGCCGACGGCAATCCGGCGGTATTCGCACTGGCGCCGCTGCTGTTCATCCTGCTTCTGCTGTTCGTCCAGCCCTATCTGTCGGCGCGCCTGCAGAACCTGGTGTGGAACCACATGCAGCTCGACGGTCACCGCTTCGAGTCGACGGTCAGTGCGCGCCGGCTGTACGTGATCATGCTGACCAACCTGATCGGCGTCGTGTGCACGCTGGGCCTTTTCCTGCCGTTCGCGGCCATCCGGCTGGCGCGCTACCGGCTGCAGAGCGTCACGATGCTGTGCGCCGGTCCGCTCGATGATTTCATTGCCGGCCAGGCGCAGGATGCCGCGGCCACCGGCGAGGAAGCCGCGGACCTGTTCGATGTCGACATCGCCCTCTGATCCGGCGACCGGCGTCGCCGGGCTGTATTTCGACGGCCGCAGCGCGCGGGCGCACATCGTCACGCTGGGCGTGACCGATGGCGTGCTGCATGTCGAGGGCGATCAGGTGTCGCGCAGAGAGCCGCTGCCCGCACTGCGCGTGTCCGAGCCGATGGGCGATGCCGCGCGTCTGATCAGCTTTGCCGACGGCGCCCACCTGGAAGTGCGCGATCACGCCGAACTGGCGCGCCTGCTCGCGGCCACCGGCCATCGCGATGCAGCAGTCGTGCGCTGGGCATTCCAGCCGCGCATGGTGGTGGTCATGCTGTCGGCGTTGCTGCTGTCGGTCTGGCTCATCCTGCAGTACGGACTGCCCTGGGGGGCTCGCGCCGCCGCGCCGCTGATACCCGACAGCGCGCTGACCGCGCTGTCGGCGCGCACGCTCGAATGGCTGGACCAGGCGCTGACCCGTCCGACGACCTTGCCATCGGCGCGCCAGCAGGCGCTGCGCGAGGCGCTCTCGGCGGTGGCGTCGGTCGATGGTCGGCCCATCGCGCATACGCTGCTGTTCCGCAGCGGCGGGCAACTGGGCGCCAATGCGTTTGCGCTGCCCGACGGCACGCTCATCGTCACCGACGAACTGGTTGCGCTGGCCGGGGCTGACGCACCGGTGCTGGCCGTGCTGACGCACGAACTGGGGCATGTGCAGCAGCGCCACGGCGTGCGCATGCTGTTGCAGGGCTCGGCGACCGCACTGTTCATGGCCTGGTATCTGGGCGACATCAGCAGTCTGCTGGCCACCGCTCCGACGGCGCTGGTACAGGCGGGCTATTCGCGTGACATGGAACGCGAGGCCGACGATTTTGCCGTGAAACTGCTGCTTGCCCGCGGACAGTCGCCCGAATTGCTGGCCGGTATGCTGGAGAAGCTGGCCGCTTCACACGGCGAGGGCCTGGCGAGCCGTTCCGGGCCGATGGGCTGGTTGTCCAGCCATCCGGATACCGCCGAACGCATCGCGCGGCTGCGCGGCAAGGACTTTATCATCCATTGACCCTGATCAATGTGGGGTTTCTGGCTTCGCGGATACTGCGTCAAACACATGCAGTTTCAATTCCCCGGAGCAGAAAATGAAGGCAATCAAGTGGATGGGCGTGGCAGCACTGGCAGCAGTGGCGGGTGTCGCACAGGCAGCTGAAGAGGGCGACTGGATGGTGCGCGTGCGCGCACTGCACATGAATGTCGACAACGGCAATTCCGGTGGTCTCGGCCTGCCGATCGACGTCGAAGCGGAAAACAAGACCTTTCCGGAAGTCGACATCACCTATTTCTTCACGCCGAACATCGCGGCCGAGCTGATTCTGACGTATCCGCAGAAGCACGACGTCGAACTCGGCGGCACCGGCATCGGTTCGGTCAAGCATCTGCCGCCGACGCTGACGCTGCAGTACCACTTCAATCCGACCGGGACCATCCGTCCCTACGTCGGTCTGGGTGCGAACTACACGCGCTTCTCCAGCGTCGATCTGGATGCGGGCACCGTGCTCGGCGGCAGCGTGCCGCTGCGCATCGACCGCAGCAGCTTCGGCTTCGCGGCACAGATCGGCGTGGATTACCAGATCGCGCCGAAGTGGTTCCTGAATCTCGACGTGAAGTACGTGACCATCGATACCGACATCTTCGTCAAGGGTGCCGGTACCAAGGTAACCAAGCTGGACATCGATCCCATCCTGATCGGCGTCGGTGTCGGTTACCGGTTCTGAGTAGCACTGCCTGACTGCCTGCCCGGGGCCACAAGCGCCGGGCAGAGCGGGCGGGTGCAGGGTCTTTCGACCATGCGTCGTCGCTTACGGTGCATGGTCGAAAGACCCTGAAGAGTTCTTCCTGTGGTCCCGGTTCGGGCGCCTTGCGAGGTGCCCGTTTTTTTTGGGCGCTGCACGGCAGTCAGTCAGCATGGCGCGGGTCGGCCTGTGAGAGCGGCCTGTGGGAGCGGCGGCCTCGCCGCGATTCTCACTTCGATCAGCGACCATCGCCGCACGATCGCGGCGAGGCCGCCGCTCCCACAAACCCCTGCAACATCCACGGGCCGCTTTGCACAGTGGCCCGGTTCCGCAGGCGGCGAGCCGTGCTTGCCGAATTTGCTTGTTGAACGGAGGCTGGCTTTGTACAGCCAGCCCGTTCGGCAGGCGCAGCGCATGCGCTGCGAAACCCCTGCCTCACCCCTGCTACATCCACGGGCCGCTTTGCACAGCGGCCCGGTTCCGCGGGCGGCAAGCAGTGCTTGCCGAATTTGCTTGTTGAACGGAGGCTGGCTTTGTACAGCCAGCCCGTTCGGCAGGCGCAGCGCATGCGCTGCGAAACCCCTGCCTCACCCCTGCTACATCCACGGGCCGCTTTGCACAGCGGCCCGGTTCCGCAGGCGGCGAGCCGTGCTTGCCGAATTTGCTTGTTGAACGGAGGCTGGCTTTGTACAGCCAGCCCGTTCGGCAGGCGCAGCGCATGCGCTGCGAAACCCCTGCCTCACCCCTGCTACATCCACGGGCCGCTTTGCACAGCGGCCCGGTTCCGCGGGCGGCAAGCAGTGCTTGCCGAATTTGCTTGTTGAACGGAGGCTGGCTTTGCACAGCCAGCCCGTTCGGCAGGTGCAGCGCATGCGCTGCGAAACCCCTGCCTCACCCCCGCTACACCCATTCCCTGGGGGGCAGGAAGTCGCTGTAGAGCTTTGCTTCCGGCGAGCCCGGTTCCGGGTGCCAGTCGTAGCGCCACTTCACGATCGGCGGCATCGACATCAGGATGGATTCGGTGCGGCCGCCCGATTGCAGGCCGAACAGCGTGCCGCGGTCGAATACCAGGTTGAATTCGACATAGCGGCCGCGCCGGTAGGCCTGGAAATCGCGCTCGCGTTCGCCGTACGGCAGGTCGCGCCGGCGCTCGACGATGGGCAGATAGGCGGCGAGGAAAGCGTCGCCAATAGCCTGCGTGATGCCCCATGCGTGGTCGAAGCTGACTTCGCCGTCGGCACCGAGGTCGTCGAAGAACACGCCGCCGATGCCGCGCGCTTCCTTGCGGTGCTTCAGGTGGAAGTACTCGTCGCACCACTGCTTGTAGCGCGCATGGGTGTCGGCGCCGAACGGGGCCAGTGCGTCGCGGCAGGTGCGGTGGAAATGTGCGGCGTCTTCTTCGAAGCCGTAATAGGGCGTCAGGTCCATGCCGCCACCGAACCACGACACCGCATCGCCGGACGGCGGCTGCGCGGTGAAGAAGCGCACGTTCAGGTGCACCGTCGGAATGTAGGGATTGCGCGGGTGCAGCACCAGCGACACGCCCATCGCCTCGAACGAGGCGCCAGCCAGTTCCGGCCGGTTGGCCGAAGCTGACGGCGGCAGGTTGGGGCCGCGCACATGCGAAAAATTGCAGCCGCCGCGCTCGAAGACATTGCCTTCTTCGACCAGCCGCGTCCGCCCGTCGCCCTGCAGGCGCTCTTCCGGGCCACGCACCCAGCCGTCGGTGATGAAGGGCTTGCCGTCGGCCGCCTGCAGACCGTCGATGATGCGGTCCTGCAGTGCGAGCAGCCAGCTGCGTACCTCGTCTGCCCGCGCGCTCATCGCCGTGCCGCCCGATAGCCGATGTCGCGGCGGAACTGCATGCCGGCGAACTGCACCTTGTCGCACAGCAGATAGGCGGCACGCTGCGCCTGCTTCACCGTGTCACCCAGTGTGGTCACGCACAGCACGCGGCCGCCGGCGGTCACGACCTGACCGTCCTGCGCCGCCGTACCCGCGTGAAAGACATGGCTTTCCGCCGTGTCCGGCGGCAATCCGCCGATGGCGTCACCCTTGCGCGGGGCATCCGGGTAGCCGGCCGAGGCCATGACCACGCCGAGGGCGACGCGGCGGTCCCAGTCGGTGTGCGCTTCGGACAGGCGGTTTTCCAGCGCGGCTTCCATCAGATCGACCAGGTCGGTCTTCAGCCGCATCATGATGGGCTGGGTTTCCGGGTCGCCCATGCGACAGTTGAATTCAAGCACCTTGACGTCTCCATCCGGTGAAATCATCAGGCCGGCATACAGGAAGCCGGTGAAAGGCAGTCCATCCAGCGCCATGCCGGTCAGTACCGGCTGGATCACCTCGCGCATCACGCGGGCGTGGATTTCCGGCGTGACCACTGGCGCCGGCGAGTAGGCGCCCATGCCGCCGGTATTCGGGCCGGCATCGCCATCGAGCAGCCGCTTGTGGTCCTGGCTGGTGGCCAGCGGCAGCGCGGTCACGCCGTCGCACATGGCGATGAAGCTGGCTTCTTCGCCCTGCAGGAATTCCTCGATGACGACGCGTGACCGGCCGCTTTCGTTGTCGGCGAGCATCATGCCGATGGCGCCGTGCGCCTCGGTCAGCGTCATCGCCACCACGACGCCCTTGCCGGCCGCAAGCCCGTCGGCCTTGATGACGATGGGCGCGCCCATCGCATCGACATAGGCATGCGCGGCCGCCGCGTCGGTGAAGGTTTCGTAGCGCGCGGTGGGAATGCTGGCGCGGACCATGAACTGCTTGGCGAAGTCCTTCGAACTTTCGAGCTGGGCTGCCTTGCGGGTCGGGCCGAAGATCTTCAGGCCGCGCACACGGAAACAGTCAACCACGCCGGCCGCCAGCGCCGCTTCCGGGCCGACCACGGTGAAGGCGATGTTTTCGCCTTCGACGAAGTTGATCAGTTCGGTGAAGTCGGTGATCGGCAGATTTTCCAGACCGGGTTCGACTGCCGTGCCGGCGTTGCCGGGCGCCACATAGACCTTCTGCACGCGCGGACTTTGCGACAGCTTCCAGGCTATCGCGTGTTCGCGTCCGCCTGAACCGATGACCAGCAGCTTCATGATGAATCCTTGAAAAACCGTTCATGCCGGCTGTCAGCCTCCCGGGCTTGTGGCCCGGTCCGGCTGCCGTCCGGAAAATCAGTGCCTGAAATGCCGCGTGCCGGTGAACACCATGGCCAGACCGTGTTCGTTCGCCGCCGCGATCACCTCTTCGTCGCGCATGCTGCCGCCCGGCTGGATGATGGCCTTCGCACCGGCTTCGGCCAGCACGTCCACGCCGTCGCGGAAAGGGAAGAAGGCGTCCGACGCCACCACCGAACCGGCGATCGTCAGGCCGGCGTTCTCCGCCTTGATGCGGGCGATGCGTGTCGAATCAACGCGGCTCATCTGTCCGGCGCCGACACCGACTGTCGCCCCGTCGCGGCAATACACGATCGCATTGGACTTCACGTACATCGCCACCCGCCAGGCGAAGCTGAGATCGGCCATTTCCGCGTCGGTCGGCGCACGCTGCGTGACCACTTTCAGCCGGCCTTCCAGCGATTCCGGTTCGTCGGCGGTCTGGATCAGCAGACCGGAACCGACGCGCTTCGCGTCATGCGAATTGCGACCGCGCGCCCAGGCACTCGCGCCCTTCGGATCGACGCCATCGAGCGCAATCTCCAGCACGCGCACATTGGCCTTGGCCGCCAGCACCGCCAGCGCGGCCGCGTCGAATGCGGGCGCCATCAGCACTTCGACAAACTGGCTGCTGACCGCTTCGGCGGTCGCCGCATCAACCGGACGGTTGAACGCGATGATGCCGCCGAAGGCCGAAGTGGGGTCGGTGGCGAGCGCCTTGCGGTAGGCTTCGAGCGTCGTGGCGCCGAGTGCCACGCCACAGGGGTTGGCATGCTTGACGATGACGCAGGCGCCGGTTTCGAAGCTCTTGACGCATTCCCATGCGGCGTCGCTGTCGGCGATGTTGTTGTACGACAGCTCCTTGCCCTGCAGCTGCTTCGCACTGACCAGCGAACCCGGCGCCGGGTACAGGTCGCGGTAGAAGGCGGCGCGTTGGTGCGGGTTCTCGCCATAGCGCAGGTCCTGCACCTTGACGAAGCGGCCGTTGGACTGCGCAGGAAACTCGGCGCGCGTGCCATCCGGGTTGAGGGAAGACAGGTAGTCGCTGATCGCCGCGTCGTAATTCGAAATGCGGTTGAACGCCGCCACCGACAGGGCGAACAGCGTGGCCTCGGACAGCGTGCCCGAGCTGCGCAGCTCTTCGAGCACGCAGGGATACTGTCCGGCATCGGTCAGAACGCCGACGCCGCGCCAGTTCTTGGCCGCCGAGCGCACCATGGCAGGGCCGCCGATGTCGATGTTCTCGATGGCGTCTTCCAGCGTGCAGCCGGGCTTGGCAACCGTTGCTTCGAACGGATAGAGATTCACCACCAGCAGGTCGATGACCGGAATGTCATGTTCGGCCAGCGCCTGCATGTGCGCATCGACCTCACGCCGCGCCAGCAGGCCGCCGTGGATGCGCGGATGCAGCGTCTTGACGCGGCCGTCGAGCATTTCCGGAAAGCCGGTGTGTTCGGCCACCTCGGTCACCTTCAGTCCGGCTTTCGCCAGCAGCGCGGCCGTGCCGCCGGTGGACAGCAACTCGACGCCGAGCCCGGAGAGGGCGGTGGCGAATTCAACGATGCCGGTCTTGTCGGACACGCTGATCAATGCACGCTGTATCTTCATGCGCTTTTCCGGGAGGGGGTTGGGGGATGGGCGGGAAGGGGCGGAGTGGAACAGGCCGGATCCGGCTAGATCATGCCGTGATCGTTGAGCTTGCACCGCAGGGTGTTGCGGTTCATGCCCAGCATGTCGGCGGCGCGTGTCTGGTTGCCTTCGGCTTCGCGCATCACCACTTCAAGCATCGGTCGCTCCATCTGTCTGAGCACCATGTCGTAAATGCCGCTTGCGGCTTCGCCATCCAGATCCTGGAAATAGCGTTCCAGCGAATGGCGGATGCACTCGGCAATATCACTCCGTCCGCTCATGGCGGCATCTCCCTGATGGTCCGGCCTGCTCCGTCGCCCTGTTAAGCGATCAGGCGGCCAGTTCCTGCGCGTGTTCGTCCAGTGCACCCGGCTCGTAGGCCAGACGATGGTTGTCGGCCGCCATGCGGCCGAAGAATTCGTCGATTGCCGCCAGTTGCCGGTCGGTGCCTTCGAGCTGGTTCATCGCGTGGCGGAAGGCGGCTGAACCGATCAGCCCCTTGGTGTACCAGGAGATGTGCTTGCGCGCGATGCGCACGCCGGACTCGATGCCGTAGAAACCGTACAGGTCTTCAATGTGTTCGCGGCACACGCGATGGATTTCCGAAACTTCGGGCGGCGCCAGCAGCTCGCCGGTGGCCAGGAAGTGTTCGATCTCGCGGAAGATCCATGGCCGGCCCTGCGCAGCGCGCCCGACCATGACGCCGTCGGCGCCGCTGATGGCGAGCACATCGCGCGCCTTCTGCGGCGTCGTGATGTCGCCATTGGCGATCACCGGAATGTTCACCGCGGCCTTGACCGCGCGGATGGTGTCGTATTCGGCCTGTCCGGTGTATTGGTCGGCGCGCGTGCGACCGTGGATGGCCAGCGCGCGGATGCCGCACTGTTCGGCCACGCGCGCCAGCATCGGGGCGTTCCTGTTGTCGCGGTTCCAGCCGGTGCGCATCTTCAGCGTGACCGGGGTGTCCGGCACCGCCCGCACGACCGCTTCGAGAATGCGTTCGACCAGCGGCTCGTCCTGCATCAGCGCCGAACCGGCCATCACGTTGCAGATCTTCTTGGCCGGACAGCCCATGTTGATGTCGATGATCTGTGCGCCGCGATCGACGTTGTGACGCGCCGCGTCACCCATCATCTTCGGATCGGCACCGGCGATCTGCACCGAAATCGGCGCCACTTCGCCGTCGTGGTTGGCACGCCGCTGCGTCTTCGCGCTGCCGTACAGCAGCGAATTCGACGTCACCATTTCGGATACGGCCAGCCCTGCGCCCAGCTTCTTGCAAAGTTGGCGGAAAGGGCGGTCGGTCACGCCGGCCATGGGCGCGACGAACAGGTTGTTTCGCAGGTTGAAGCCGACGAAGTGCATGGGGTGCGGGGGCATTGCAGACGAACAGGGGCGCGATTCTAACCCGATGCGCGGCTGCGGCGAAGCGTGTCCGTCACGCAAATGCGGTCGAATTTTCGGTCGGCCGTGACTACCAGCCGCGTGCGCCGAACATCATGCGCCGGCCGATGAACTGACGGGCCGCCGGGCAGGCGTCCAGCAGCGCGAGCGCGGCGCCTCTCGCATGGCCCGCGAGCGCGCCCAGCCCGGGTTGCGAGCTGCCGAAGCCGAAGATGCGCACCAGTCCGTCGGTGAACCGGCCGGTGGCCATACGGTCGGTACGGCGCAGCCGGGCGTATGCCTGCAACGCCATGGCCGGGTCGCCCGCATGCCGCGCCAGTGCGGGCAGCAGGCAGGCGGACAGCTGGGCGACATCACGCAACCCGAGATTGAGGCCCTGGCCGGCCACCGGGTGCAGCGTCTGCGCCGCATTGCCCAGCCAGACCTGGCGTCCGCTGACGATGTCGCGGCGCATGCGCAGGGACAGGGGCCATGCGCTGCGCGGGCCGATGGCTGAAAACTCGACGCGCCCGCCCAGTGCATCGCTCACGCGCGCGCCGAATGCCACGTCGGATTCTGCGATCAGCGTTTGCGCATCGCCGCTGGCGCAGGTGTATACGAGGGCATAGTCACGGCCACACGGCAGAAGTGCCACCGGGCCCTGCGACGTGAAGCGCTCGTAGGCCACGTTGTCGTGTGGCCGGGTCGGCGTGACCAGTGCAATCACCGCGTGCTGGTCGTAGTCGCGCTGTTGCGACAGCAGTTCGTCATCGGCGATCCGCCCCTCGCACCAGAGCAGTGCGCGCGCCGTCAGCTCGCCCCCCGCCGTGCGGACCTGAACCGTTTCGTTGCCCTCGTGCGCACCCAGCACGGCGCTGTCATGCTGCACCGTCAGGCCAAGCTGAGCCGCGCGTTCGCGCAGCGCGCGCACCAGCGTGCCGGCGCGCGCCACATGGCCGAGCGCCTCCAGACGGAAGTCTTCGGCGCGCAGTTCGGTGCGGCCCAGGTGGCCGCGCTGAGAAATATGGATGCGCCGGATCGGCGTCGTGTCGGCGACCGGCCAGACCTGCAGGCCGCGCAGGATGTCGCGCGAACCGGCGGACAGCGCGATCACGCGCGTGTCGTCGAGGGCGCGCGCGGCCGGGCCGGCGTCCAGCACGGTCACGTCCAGGCCGGCGGCACGCAGCGCGCAGCCTGCGGCCAGCCCGACCGGGCCGGCACCGACGATGACCGCATCGCGCACAGGCGCTGTCGCTGCGTCGGTCATCCGCGCGCCTCGCGCATGACGGCTTCGACCTCGGCGATCGTCTTCGGCGTGGCCGAGGTGTAGATGTCGCAGCCGTCGGCGGTCACGACCACGTCATCCTCGATGCGGATGCCGATATTCCAGAACGCTTCCGGCACGTCGTCGGCCGGACGCACGTAGCAGCCGGGTTCCACGGTGAGCACCATGCCGGCTTCGAGCGTGCGCCATTCCTGCTCGCCGGCGCTGCCCGGCCGAGGGCGGTACTCGCCGGCGTCGTGCACGTCCATGCCCAGCCAGTGGCCGGTGCGGTGCATGTAGAAGCGCTTGTAGGTGCCCTGTTCGATCACGCTGTCGGCGCTGCCTGCGAGCATTTTCAGGTCGACGAAGCCCTGGGCGAGCACGCGCACCGCAGCGTCGTGATAGTCGATGAAACGTGCGCCCGGGCGCACCGAGGCAAACGCGGCGTCCTGTGCCGCCAGAACCAGCTGGTAAAGGTCGCGCTGGGCCGCGCTGTAACGACCGTTTACCGGCCAGGCGCGGGTGACGTCGGACGCATAGCCGCCGAGTTCGCAGCCGGCGTCGATCAGCAGCAGGTCGCCGTCGCGCAGGGGGGCGTTGTTCAACACATAGTGCAGCACGCAGGCGTTGGCGCCGCCGGCCACGATCGAGCCATAGGCCGGCGATTCCGAGCCGGAGCGACGGAATTCGTAC
The DNA here is from genome assembly GCF_001713355.1 of Methyloversatilis sp. RAC08. Taxonomy (NCBI): domain Bacteria; kingdom Pseudomonadati; phylum Pseudomonadota; class Betaproteobacteria; order Nitrosomonadales; family Sterolibacteriaceae; genus Methyloversatilis; species Methyloversatilis sp. RAC08. Next base: position 2,989,615 of record NZ_CP016448.1, read on the forward strand.
AGCAGTTCGGCTTCGATCTCGTACTCGAAGGCGCCCGGCCGCGTGGCCTGCATGGCGCGCCGGTGCGCGCGGGCGGAAATTTCGGCGGCACGGCGCATGATGTCCAGTTCGTGCGTGTCCTTGATCAACCGCATGTCGTCCAGCGGCTGGCGGATGTCCAGCAGTTCCGAAGGGGCGAACTTGCCGGCGCGGCTTTGCGCTCGCACCGCATTCAGCGCCGCCATCATGCGGTTGTCCCACGCGGCATCTTCGCCGATGACGTAGTGCAGGCGCGGCTGGTTGGCGATCAGCTCGGCCAGTTTCGCATCCAGTTCGGCGTAGCAATGTGCCTCGTCGAAGCCGAACTGTTCGCGTGCGGCATCGGGTCCGTGGCGCCAGCCGTCCCAGATTTCCCGTTCTTCGTTCTTTTCGCGGCAGAACAGGATGGAGCGGGGGGCATCGCCCGCGATCAGCACCAGCACCGCCTCCGGTTCGCTGAATCCGGTCAGGTAATAGAAGTAGCTGTCGTGGCGGTAGCCGTAGTGGGTGTCGCGGTTGCGCAGGTGCTCGGGCGCCGTGGCGATCACGGCCACGCCGCTGCCCATGCGTTCGATCAGGCGGGCGCGGCGTTCGGAATAGGGGTGCATGACGGGTTCCGGCATTCGATCAGGACGGGAGTTTAATGCCAACAGACCCGCCGCTCCTGAATGCGTTCCGGTGCCTCGTGCGCCGTCCCGACCTGAAATGTCCTGTTTCATGTCGCGCCGGATTTGCTTAAGTCTCCATTAATGTTCGCCGGCAAACATGCCTTCCATCCCAATGGAGGCATGCGATGAACCAGGCCGCAACACTGAGTACCCTTGCAGGAAAGTCCGCCGCGCATTCCGCCGGTGTCCGTGCGTGCGTGCTGGGTCGCGGCATGGCGCCCGCGCTGTCCGACCCGGCGCTCGAAGTCGTCGGCCGCCTGCACCCGGAACGCGCCGCGCTCGAACGCTTCATCGCCGGCTGTTTTTTCCGCGGCTACGGTGCGGTGATCACGCACTTTGCCGACACGCTGCTGGGCGTGCGCAACAGCGATGGCCAATGGGCGGCCGGACTGGGCTACAGCCTGCCGGGCGCGCGTCCGGTATTCATCGAACAGTATCTCGATGTGCCGCTCGAAAGCGCGCTGGGCAGCGTTCTGGGCGAGCGGGTCGCCCGCGCCGCGGTGGCCGAAGTGGGCAATATGGCGTCAACCTCCGCCGGACTGGGGCGCCTGCTGATTGCACTCGCCACGCAGCACTTCTACGCGCAGGGCCTGGATTACGTGGTATTCACGGCGACCCGCGCGCTCGCCAATTCATTCGTGCGCCTGGGCATTCCGATCTTTCCGGTCGCGGTGGCCGATCCGGCACGGCTGCACGACGGTGTCGGCAACTGGGGCAATTACTACCGCAACAGCCCGACCGTCATGGTCGGCCGCATCGCCAGCGGTCTGCACACCGTGGTCGAGGACGCCGCGTGAGCCGTCACGCTGTGCTGATCGATGCGAAGGGCGCGCTTGATGATGCGACCGTCAATGGTCGTGTCGAGGCGCTCGGCGCGCGGCTCGACACGTGCCCGGGGCAGGTCGTCGCCCTGTTGGCCGACAACGGCATCGACTGGCTGGTGGCCGACCGGACGATCCGCCGGGCCAACCGGATCGCCCTGCCGCTGCCGACCTTCTTCACCGATGCGCAGTGCCGGCACGCGCTCGATGCCGCCGGTGCGCCGGTGCTGCTGACGGACGATCCGTCACGCGCCGCGCGGCTCGGCTTCAGCGCTGGCGCAAAGTCGTCGCACGGTCTGTCGATGTGGATACGACGCAATGAATCGACCGTGGTCGTCCCGCCGATGACGAGCAAGATCACCTTCACGTCGGGTACGACCGGTCAGCCCAAGGGGGTCTGCCTGACGGCGGCGCAACTGTCGGCGGTCACCGGTTCGCTGGTGCAGGTTGCGCGCGAACTGGGTATCCGGCGCCACCTGTGCATGCTGCCGCTGGCCGTGCTGCTCGAAAACGTGGCCGGCGCCGATGTGGCCCTCGCGCTCGATGGCGAATGCGTGGTGCCGCCGCTGGCCGACGTCGGGCTGCACGGTTCGAGCAGTTTCGACGTGCGGGCGGCACTGGCCGCGCTGCATCGCTGGCAGCCGGACAGCGTCATCCTGCTGCCGCAGATGCTGACCGCGCTGGTGGCCGCCGCCGAGGCCGGCGCGACGGTTCCGCGCGGCCTGAAGCTGGTCGCAGTCGGTGGCGCCCGCGTATCGCCCGACCTGATCACCCGTGCGCGGGCGCTCGGTCTCCCGGCCTGCGAGGGGTATGGCCTGTCCGAAGCGGGTTCGGTCGTGGCGCTGAACCGGCCGGACGATGCACCCGGCGCGGTCGGCCGCGTACTGCCCCACTTGAGGGCAGAGATCGCGCCCGATGGCGAAATCCTGCTGCATGGCAGCCGGCTGGCAGGCTATCTGGGCGCTGCCGCGCCGGCCGGCGGACCGCTGCACACGGGCGACATCGGCCACGTCGATGTGCGCGGCTGTCTGCACGTCACCGGCCGCATCAAGCATCAGATCATTACCGGCTTCGGTCGCAACGTGGCGCCCGAATGGCCGGAGGCGGAACTGCTGGCCGCAGCTGCCGTGGCGCAGGCGGTCGTGTTCGGCGAAGGTCGGCCCGGGCTGGCGGCCGTCATCGCGCCGCGCGGCGAGGTGACCGACGAAGCGCTCGCCGCCGTGGTCCGCGCGGCCAACGACCGCCTGCCCGATTACGCCCGGATCACCCACTGGCTGCGTGCCGACGCGCCTTTTTCTGCGCTCAACGGGCAGGCGACCGACAACGGCCGCGTGCGCAGGGATCCCATATTCCGGGCCTACGGCGAACGGCTCGCCGCGCTGTACTCAGCAGCTCACGAAGCACACCTTCCCTTCACTGAGGAGACCTTTCCCGATGTCGTTTCATGAACGTCTGCAGCGCGAAACCGCTGCCGAACGCGCCCACCTGCTGAGCGCTCCCATCCTGCAGGACGCTGTGTCGGGTCGCGTGACACTGACGCAGTACCGAGCCTTCCTCGGTCAGGCCTTCCATCACGTCCGGCACACCGTGCCGCTGCTGATGGCCTGCGGCGCGCGCCTGCCGGCACGGCACGAAGCCCTGCGGCACGCCATTGCCGAGTACATCGACGAGGAGATCGGCCACGAGGAATGGATACTCGACGACATCGCGGCCTGCGGCGGCCAGCGCGAAGCCGCCCGCAACGCCGAGCCCGGGGTCGAGGCCGAACTGATGGTGGCCTACGCACACGACTGGATCGCGCGCAAGAACCCGGTCGGATTCTTCGGCATGGTGCATGTGCTCGAAGGCACCAGCGTGTCGATTGCAACCACTGCGGCCGAGCGCATCGCACACAGCCTGCATCTGCCGCCGGCCGCCTTCACCTACCTCAATTCGCACGGCTCGCTGGACCAGGAGCACGTGCGCTTCTTCGCCACCCTGATGGACAGCCTGGACGACGAGGACGACCGGCTGGCTGTCATCCATGTTGCACGTGTGATGTACCGGCTGTACGGCGACCTGTTTCGCTCGTTGACTCGCTCGCTGACGCTGCAGCATGAGGCGGTCGCGGCATGAAGGCAGATCTTCGCGTCGTGCTGACCGGCGCGACGGGCGGCATCGGCGCGGCGATCGCCAAGGCGCTTGCCCCGCGCTGCGCGGCGCTGCTGCTGGTCGGTCGTGACGTAGTGAAGCTCGCGGCACTGCAGGCCGAGCTGACGTTCGCATTTCCCGCACTGGACGCGCGCATCGTCCGCGCGGACCTGACTGCTGCATCCGGCCGGAGCGCCGTGCTGGCGGCCGCCGAAGCACTGCCGGGCGGCGCTGACCTGCTGATCAACAACGCCGGCGTCGGCCAGCTCGCATGGTTCGAGGACCAGTCACCGGAACAGATCGAACACATCCTGCACACCAACGCGCTGGCGCCGATGCTGCTGGTACGCGCGCTGCTGCCGCTGCTGCACCGGCAGAAGACGGCGCGCGTGGTGAACATCGGCTCGATACTGGGCGACATCGGTCATCCGGGCAGCGTCGCCTACTGCGCGAGCAAGTTCGCGCTGCGCGGCTTCAGCGAAGCATTGCGACGCGAGCTCGCGGGCAGCCGCATCGAACTGCAGTACCTCGCTCCGCGCGCCACACAGACCGCCCTGAACAGCCCGGCCCAGGTCGCGCTGAACCGCGAACTGGGCGTCGCAAGCGATACGCCTGAAACGGTCGCGCAGGCGCTGCTGGCGCTGCTCGACAACCGGCGTCCGGAGGGCCATCTCGGCTGGCCGGAGCGCCTTTTCGTCCGCATCAACCGTATGCTGCCGTCGCTGGTCGATTCCAGCCTCGCAAAACAGCTGCCGGTCATTCGTCGTCACGCACAAACAGTCAGCAAGCAAGAGGAATAAACACATGAAGATGTCGATCAAATCCTTTCTGTCCGTCACCGCCCTGTTCCTGATCACGCCGGCATGGGCGGGTCTGGACGAGTCGATCACCCGACTGCAGTCGGAGTGGGAACAGATCAAGTACAAGCAGCCGGCCGACAAGCAGGAAAAGGCCTACGAAGCGCTGACCAAGGACGCCGCCGCCGTGCGCGCGGAGCACCCGGACCGCGCCGAAGCGGACATCTGGTACGCCATCGCACTGGCCAGTCAGGCCGGTGCGCAGGGCGGGCTCGGCGCACTGTCGCTGGCCAAGGAAGCGCGCACCGTGCTGGAACAGGCGCTGGCGCGCAATCCGGAAGCCTTGAACGGCTCGGCCTACGTCACGTTGTCGTCTTTGTACTGCCAGGTTCCCGGCTGGCCGATCGGCTTCGGCGACAAGGACAAGGCGCGCGAGCTGCTGAACAAGGCGCTCGCGCTCAACCCGAACGGCATCGACCCGCACTATTTCATGGGTGACTGCCTATACCGGGCCGGCGAGTACGAAAAGGCACAGGCGTCGCTGGAAACGGCGCTCAAGGCGCCGGCACGCCCGAACCGCCCGCTGGCCGATGAAGGTCGTCGCAAGGAGATCGAAGCCCTGATGATCAAGGTGAAGCAAAAGCTGAAATAGGTCACCGGCCATCGTCTGACCGGCCGCAACGCGTTTTGGAGCGACAATGACGCACTTCCGATATGGCGCGATCCGACCGATGAGGATTCTGCTGGTTGAAGACGACGAACTGCTCGGCAGTGGCATCTGCGATGCGCTCGAACGCACGCGCTACACCGTCGAGTGGGTGCGCGATGGCGCGCAGGCGCTCGAGGCGCTGCGCGGCTCAGGCGTCGATCTGGCCGTGCTCGATCTCGGCCTGCCGCGGATGGACGGCATGGAAGTGCTGCGCCGTGCGCGCGAGGCCGGCGTCACGACGCCGGTGCTGGTGCTGAGCGCGCGCGACACCACGCTGCAGCGGATCGGCGGCCTCGACGCCGGTGCCGATGACTATCTCACCAAACCGTTCGATCTCGACGAACTGATGGCACGCATCCGCGTGCTGGAACGGCGCACCCGCGGTGCCGTCGTCAACGTGATCCGTCACGGCAATATCGAAGTCGACACTTCGGCAATGACGGTCAGCGTCGAGGGCAGCAATGTGGACCTGCAGCGGCGCGAATACATGGTGCTGCGCAAGCTGCTTGAAAACATCGGCCACGTGCTGAGCCGGCAGCAACTGGTGGACAACATCTACGGCTGGGACAGCGAACTCGAAAGCAATGCACTCGATGTGCACATCCACAATCTGCGGCGCAAGCTGCACCCCGGCCTGATCCGCACGGTGCGCGGTGTCGGCTACGTGATCGATCCGCTGCCGGCGGCCGTCCGGTCAGACCGCTGACGTGGCGCCGCCGGGACGCGTGTCGATACGCCTGCTGCTGCTGGCGGGCAGCGCGGTCATCCTGCTCGGCGTGCTGGGCAGCACCGTGTGGCTGGCCGTCGTCGCCGGGCGCGACGAGGCGGACGAGCTGTTCGACGCCCGCCTCGCCACGTCCGCCCGCGTGCTCGACAGCCTGATGGCGCGCCAGATCGAGCATGCCACGCTCAATGCGCCGCTGGTCATGGATCTGCCGGCGCCGATCCGTGCCGGGGCGCGGGCGCACGAAAAGGCGCTCAAAGCCGGGGCGAACATGTCTTTTTCATGGCAGCTGCAGGACTGGCTGTTCGGGCATCACGATGTCGAGTCCTCGCTCGGCCACGAATACGAAACCCATATCGCCTACCAGATATGGAGCGAACGGGAGGGGGGCGCCGCGGCGCTGCTCGCGCGCTCCTCGTCCGCACCGGCCTCACCCTTCGCACCGTTGCGCAAGGGCTTCAGCGACCACACGCTGGAGGACGGCGTGTGGCGCGTGTTCGTGCTGCACTCCGGCGACGTATGGATACAGGTTGCCGAGCGCGCCGACGCGCGCGAAGAACTGTCGGCCAAGCTGGGCTGGGCCACCGGTGCGCCGCTGCTGATCGGCCTGCTGATCGTGCTGCTGCTGACCGGCCTGCTGATCGTGCTGCTGCTGACCGGCCTGCTGATCGGCTACGGTCTTGCGCCGCTGTCCGAGCTGGCCGAACGCATTTCCGCCCGTCGGCCGCAGGACGACGAGCCGCTGTCGCTGACCCGGGTGCCGAGCGAGATCGAGCCGGTACTGAGCGCGCTGAACGGCCTGTTCGGCCGCGTGCGCAGCACGCTGGAACGCGAACGTCGCTTCATCGATTCCGCCGCACACGAGCTGCGGACACCATTGGCCGCGCTGAAGATTCATGCCCAGAACGCGCGCCGCGCGGAAGACGCCGCACAGCGCGACGCTTCGCTCGATCACCTGCTGGCCGGCGTGTCGCGTTCGGTGCATCTGGCCGAACAGATGCTGGCACACAGTCGCGCCGGACGACAGACGGACTGTGTGCCGGTATCACTGCGCGACGTGACCCGCGATGCGGTGGCGCAGCGCCGGCCGGGCTGCGACGCCAGCGGACATCCGCTGGAACTCGATCTGTGCGACGCACCGTGCATGCTTCTGGCGGACGCCACCGGCGTCTCGAGCATGGTCGGAAACCTGATCGACAACGCGCAGCGCTATGCCCCGTCAGGCAGCGCGATCGAAGTTGCGCTGGCCGCTCGCGACGGGCAGGCCGTGCTGTCGGTCAGCGACGCCGGTCCGGGCATTCCGGCGGAGCTGCGCGAACGGGTGTTCGAGCCCTATTACCGCATACCCGGTTCGGCCGGCAGCGGCAGTGGCCTCGGGTTGGCCATCGTGCGCGAAGTGGTCGAACGTCTCGGCGGGCAGATTGCGCTGCTCGATGGCGAAGGCGGCCACGGCATGCGCGTGGAACTGACGATACCCCTGCTCAGTGAGCGCTGATCGAGCGCGCCAGCGTATCGACCTCGGCCAGCCGCTGCGGCGTGCCGACATCGAACCAGTGCCCGGTGTGCAGTGCGCCGGTCACCCGTCGCTCGCGCATCGCTGCACGCAGCAGCGGTGCAAGCTTCGCCGGCGCATCCGGGTCGAGCGCGGCGAACAGTGAAGGGTGATAGGCGGCGACACCGGAAAACGTCAGCTTCGGTCCGCCGGTCTCGCCCACGTATCCGTCGATCAGCGCGAAGTCCCCGTCGGGGTGATGCGGCGGATTCGGCACCAGCAGCAGATGGGCCAGCGTGCCGTCCGCCTGCAGCGTGCCGGCTGCGCGTTGCAGGGCCACGACATCGACATCGCACCAGATGTCGCCATTGATCACGATGAAGGCCTGTGCCCCGAGCAACGGCCGCGCATGCGCGATGCCGCCGGCGGTTTCCAGCGCGCCCGGCGGCTCGACCGACCAGCGGATGGATGCGCCGTAGGCCGCGCCGTCGCCCAGCGCTGCGACCAGCCTGTCGCCGAGGTGGGCGTGGTTGATCACCAGATCGGTCACGCCGGTCGCCACCAGCCGCTCGATGTGCCACACGATCAGCGGCTTGCCACCGACTTCCAGCAGTGGCTTGGGCAGATGGTCGGTCAGCGGCCGCATGCGTTCGCCGCGTCCGGCGGCCAGGATCATGGCCTTCATCGCAGGCGCCTCAGAAGGTGTAGCCGGCCTGCGGCGTGATGCCTTCAAGCCGCTGCAGCAGACGGGCGAGCGGCGCCAGATCGCGGTAGCGCTGGCTGGTCTGCAGCAGGTACTTCATGACCCGTGGCAGGTCCTTCAGGTAGCCGTCCTTGCCATCGCGGTGATACAGGCGGGCGAAGATGCCCAGCACCTTCAGGTGGCGCTGCACGCCCATGAATTCGTAATCGCGGTGGAAGTCGGCGAAGTCGGCACGCACCGGCAGGCCGGCGTTGCGCGCGCCCTGCCAGTAGCGGATCAGCCAGTCGAGCACCTGATCCTCTTCCCAGTCGATGTAGGCGTCCTTGAACAGGCTGACCAGGTCGTAGCTGATCGGGCCGAACACCGCGTCCTGGAAGTCGATCACGCCCGGGTTGGGCCGGGTGACCATCAGGTTGCGGCTGTGATAGTCGCGGTGCACAAAAACCTGCGGTTCGGCCAGATTGACCGCGAGCACGCGATCGAACACCTCGTACAGCGCGTTCGCTTCTTTCTCGTCGAGCTCGGCCTTCAGGTGGCGGCCGACGTACCAGACCGGGAACAGCTCCATCTCGGCCAGCAGCCGGTCGTGGTCGTAGGTCGGCAGCACGCCCGGCCGGCTGGCTTTCTGGATGTCGATCAGGGCGCTGGTCGCGTCGTGATACAGCGCGGCAGCATTGTCGGCATCAAGCACGTCGAGATAGGTGGTGTTGCCGAGGTCGGACAGCAGCAGGAAGCCGCGTTCGACATCCCGCGCACGCACCGCCGGCACGTGGGCGCCGGCCGCCTCGAACAAGGCCTGCACCGCGAGAAACGGGCGGCAGTCTTCCTGCGGCGGCGGGGCGTCCATCGCGACGTGGCTGGTGCCGTCGTCCAGCGTCACGCGGAAGTAGCGGCGGAAGCTGGCGTCGGCCGAAGCCGGGCGGATGTCGAGCGGGCGACCGGGAAACTGCTGTTGCAGCCAGCCGGTCAGGATGTCGAGGCGAAGGTCTTGTGTCATGGGGCGGGTGTCCGGACGGGCGGGTGGCGGCAAATTGTTGCCAATGCGGACCGGGAAGCGGGTGGCGTTTGATAAGATGCGCGATTCTATAACGCGGCTGCAGGCAGTCCGGCAGATGCACGCCGTGACGCTGTCGCCGTCATCCAACCGCGATCTGCCCGCTTCCAGTTTCCTCATTCGTGCTCAGGCGTTCCGTCACTTTCTATCTGGTCTGGATGTCCTGCGCCGTGCAGGCGGCCGACGCGCTGCCGCAGTTGAAGGTCGATCCTTCGCTGGTGCCGCAGTCGCGTCGTCCGGCGGCGACCGTGAAAGGCACGACGCCGCCGAAGCCGGGCAGCACGACAACCGCTACGCCGACTGCGCCCGCCCAGCCCGCCACGGTCGAAACCGTGCCGGTACCGGCACCGGGCGCGGTTGTTGCGACGCCGGTGGCGCCCGCAGAGACGGCGCCGGCTGTCGCAAGCCCGGGTAGCCCCGTCGTCCCGCCTGCCGCTGCACCGGCGGCTGCACCGGTCGCCGGTGCAGCCACCAAAGCCCCGACGCCTGCCGCCTGGGCGGCCGAACGCGCCGTGACTGCCGCGCCCGCTGCACCGGCTGATGGCGCCACCGCGCCGGGCCTGCGCAATCTGCCGGCGCTCAAGGTTGACCGTGCACTGTTGCGGCAACCGTCTTCGATCGCGCGCCGCGCCGCGCCGGGCGTGCAGTCGCTCGGCGTGCAGTCGCCGGACGACGTTCCGGTGCGCGGCAATGTGAGCACGGCGCGCAATATGCCGCCGCTGAAGGTCGATCGCGCGCTGATGGGCGCGCCACCCGTCGCGCGCCGCGTCAAGCCTGCGCCGGTGGAAGGCATTGCCGCCGCAGGCGCAGTCCCCGCTGCTGCAGCGGCGGTCGCCGAGGCGGGCACGCCGGGCGCCGCCTCGCTGCCTAGCCTGGTGCCGGAAGACGACGCGTCGCAGATGATGTACGGCACGATGACGCTGTCGGAATTCGTTGCGCGCAATCCGGATTCGCGCGTCACGCTGCTGTCGGCCGAATCGGTCAGCGGCACCACCGACGAAGTCATGCGCGCCGAAGGCAATGCCGAATTGCGTCGCCCCGGCACCACGCTGACCGCGGACCGCATCAACTACGAACCACCGACCGAAGAACTGCAGGCCGACGGCAACGTGCGGCTGGTGCGCGGCGAAGACCGTATCGAGGGGCCGTCGCTGCGCTACCGGCTCGACCGCAGCGAAGGGGTGTTCGAAAAGCCGCAGTACTCGCTGCGCCGCAATCTGCAGACCGGCGAAAACCTCAGAACGACCACCGGTACCGGCCAGGCCGACCGGATGGAGTTTCTGGGCGAGAACCGGGTGCGCATGACGAACGCCACCTACTCGACCTGCGGGCCTGACAACCCCGACTGGTATGCCAAGGCGGAAACGCTGGATCTGAATTTCGAATCCGATGATGGCGAAGGCCGCAACGGCACGATTTACTTCAAGGATGTGCCGGTGCTGTACTCGCCCTGGCTCGATTTTTCGCTCAACAACCGTCGCAAGTCCGGTTTCCTGTCGCCGACCTTCGGCACGACCAACCGGACCGGTTTCGACTTCCTGCTGCCGTACTACTGGAACATCGCGCCGAACATGGACGCGACGATTGCGCCGCGTGTGCTCGGTACGCGCGGCCTGATGATGAGCAACGAGTTCCGCTACCTGAATCACAACTACAGCGGGATCGCGCGGCTCGACTACCTGTTCAGTGACCGCATCCTGGATCGCGATCGCCATGCACTGAGCCTGCAGCACACGCACCGGCTCACCAACCGGCTGAGTGCTCGCCTCAACTACAACGAGGTGTCGGACCGCAATTACTACACCGACCTCGGTACGCGACTTGCGATCACTTCGATCAGCTACCTGCCGCAAGACGCCTCCCTGACCTACTCCGGCGACTGGTGGAGCGCCACTGCGCGGGTGACCGAGTACCAGTCGCTGGCCAATCTGGCGCCGCTCTATTCGCAGATGCCTTCAGTCACGCTGAACGCCTTCCGAGCGGATCTGCCTTTCGGTTCCGTGTTCCAGGTGAAGAGCAGCTACACCGACTTCCGCATCAGTGACACGACGCGCGACGAAGGACGCCGCATCGTCCTCTACCCGCAGTTGTCGTTGCCGATGCAGACATCCTACCTGTCGGTCACGCCGAAGATCGGCGTGCATTACAGCAATTACGATGTCACGCGCGGGAGCAACAATGCCGGGCTGGACACCTCGCTGTCGCGCGCCATCCCGATCTTCAGTCTCGACGCTGGCACGGTGTTCGAGCGCGATTCCGACCTGTTCGGGCAGGGTTACGTGCAGACGCTGGAGCCGCGTCTGTATTACGTACTGTCCTCGTACAAGAATCAGTCCGACTTCCCGGTGTTCGACACCGCAGTGGCCGACTTCAACTTCGCGCAGATCTTCTCCGAGAACGTGTTCGTCGGACAGGACCGGATCGCCGACAGCAACCAGGTCACTGCTGCGACCACGTCACGCTTCATCGATCCGGAGAACGGACGCGAGCGCGCCCGCGTAGCGCTGGGGCAGCGCTTCTACCTGAGCGATCAGCTGGTCACACTGCCGGGCGGCACGCCGCGCACCGAGCGCATTGCGAGCACGCTGGCCGCGGTGTCGGGCGAATTGCTGAAAGACACCTATCTGGACGCCGCGGTGCAGTACAACACCGACCTTTCGCAGACCGAGCGCTACAGCGTGTCGGCCCGCTACAACCCGCGTCCGGCGCATGTGTTCAACGCCGCGTACCGCTTCCGCCGCTCCAACAACCCGGCGATCAATGATGTGCGCGACGTCGACTTTTCGGTGCAGTGGCCGCTGACCAACCGCTGGTATGCGGTGGCGCGACACAACTACTCGATCGCCGATCGCAGGCTGGTCGAAGGTCTGGGCGGCCTCGAATACAACGGCGGTTGCTGGGTCGGCCGCATCGTGTTCCAGCGTATTGCCCTTGGTGCCCGGCTGCCCGGTCAGACGACGACCGAGCTGCGCACCCGCACCGCACTTTTCTTCCAGCTCGAACTCAATGATTTTTCACAGATCGGCTCGAACCCGCTGGATGCGCTCAAGCGCAGCATTCCGGGCTATGGCCAGATCAACCAGAGCACCGCCGATCCTATCTTCGGCGGGGATTACTGACGGACCCCCGAACATGCTGAATAAAATACTCACCGTCCTGCTGTTGTCGCTCGGTGTTGCCTTCGCGGGCAACGCGCAGGCGCAACCCGCCGAGCGTCCGGACATCGTCGAACTGGATCGCATCGTCGCCGTGGTGAACGACGAAGTGATCACGCTGCACGAACTGCGTGCGCGCATTTCCGAAACCTTTGCCCAGATGCGCAGCCGCAATGTCACGCCGCCGCCGGCCGAAGAATTCGAGCGCCAGCAGCTCGAACGCATGATTCTCGAAAAGGTGCAGCTGCAGCACGCGGCCGAGACACAGTTGCGCGTCGACGACCGGCTGCTCGATGCCAGCCTTTCGCGCATCGCCGAAAGCAACCGCATGGACGTGACGCAGTTGCGTACCGCCATCGAGCAGGACGGCATGGCGTGGTCGCGCTTCCGTGAAGACATACGCAAGCAGATCATCATGAGCCGCCTGCGCGACCGCGAAGTCGAAAGCCGCGTCGTCGTGACCGAAGGCGAAATCGCCAACTTCATCGCCAATCCTGAGCGCAAGCCGGATCAGAACGAGGAGTACAACGTGTCGCACATCCTGCTGCGGGTGCCGGAAGGCGCAAGCCCCGAGCAGCTGATCCGGCTCAAGGCGCGTGCCGATGCCGCGCTCGAACAGGTCCGCAAGGGCGAAGATTTTTCGCGCATTGCGGCGTCCTATTCCGACGCGCAGGACGCGGTCAGTGGCGGCAGCCTCGGCTGGCGGCCGCTCGATCGCCTGCCGGCGCTGTTCGCCGATGCCGTGCCCAAGCTCAAACCAGGTGAGGTGAGCGACGTGATGCGCAGCCCGGCCGGTTTCCATATTCTGAAGCTGGTCGAAAAGCGCGGCGGCAGCGGCAGCGGCGACGAGTCGCGCGTCACGCAGACCCACGCGCGCCACATACTGATCAAGACCTCGGAAGTGCTCAACGACGCCGAGGCGCGCCGCCGGCTGACCGGGCTGAAGGAGCGGCTGGACAACGGCGGCGATTTCGCCGAACTGGCACGCACCAATTCGCAGGATCTGTCGTCGTCCAAGGGCGGTGATCTGGGCTGGCTGTATCCGGGTGACACGGTGCCGGAATTCCAGCGCGTGATGGACAACCTCAAGGTGGGCGAAGTCAGCGAGCCGGTGCAGTCGCCGTTCGGCTGGCATCTGATCCAGGTGGTCGAGCGGCGCGTCGACGAAGTGTCGCTCGAGCGCCAGCGTGCGGCTGCCCGCATGACGCTGCGCGATCGCAAGGCCGAAGAGGTCTATCAGGACTGGGTGCGCCAGTTGCGCGACAACGCCTACGTCGAAATCCGGCTGGCCGAGGAACGGTGACCGCGGCGCGCCCCTGCATCGCCCTCACCAGCGGCGAGCCGGCGGGCATCGGGCCGGAACTGTGCGCGGCACTGCACGCGCGCGCAGCACACGCCCGTCTCGTGGTGCTGGGTGACGCGGCGCTGCTCGCCGCGCGCGCGCCACAGGGCGCCGCCGCGATGCAGCCCTACGCGCGCTCCGGCGATGCACCGGCCGGCGCGATCGAAGTGCTGCACATTCCTTTGCGCGTACCGGCGGTGGCGGGGCGGCTCGACACCGCCAACGCACCCTATGTACTCGAACTGCTCGACCGCGCCCGCGACGGCTGCCTGAGCGGCGAATTCGAGGCCATGGTCACGGCACCGGTGCACAAGGGCGTCATCAACGATGCCGGCATCCCGTTTTCCGGTCACACCGAATACCTGGCCGACACCACCGCGACGCCGCGCGTCGTCATGATGCTGGCCGGGCGCACCGCAGAAGGCGACACCGCGCCCTGGCTGCGCGTGGCGCTGGCCACGACCCATCTGGCGCTGGCCGACGTGCCGGCCGCGATCACCCGCGAATCGCTCACCACCACACTGCGCATCCTGCACGACGCGCTGCGCCGCCAGTTCGGCATCGCGCAGCCGCGCATCCTGGTGGCGGGGCTGAACCCGCACGCGGGCGAGGGCGGTCATCTCGGGCGGGAAGAGATCGACGTCATCACGCCGGTGCTGGATGCGCTGCGCGCAGAAGGCCTGCAGCTCGACGGCCCGCTGCCGGCCGACACGCTGTTCGTGCCGCGCCTGCTGGCCGGTGCCGACGCCGTGCTCGCGATGTATCACGACCAGGGCCTGCCGGTGCTCAAGTACGCCACCTTCGGCCGCGGCATCAACATCACACTCGGCCTGCCCATCGTGCGCACCTCGGTCGATCACGGCACCGCGCTCGACCTCGCCGGCACCGGCCGTGCCGATGCCGGCAGCCTGATCGAGGCGGTCGATGCCGCCATCGCGATGGCGCGCCGCTGATCATGGAAGAACACCGCGCCCGCAAGCGCTTCGGCCAGAATTTCCTGGTCGACGGCAACATCATCCGCAACATCGTCGCGGCCATCGATCCGAAGCCGGCCCAGGCCATGGTCGAGATCGGCCCCGGCCTGGGCGCCATGACGCGCCCGCTGGCGGCACAGCTCGACCGCCTGCACGTGATCGAAATCGATCGCGATCTGGCGGCGCGGCTGCGCGAGGGAGATCTGGCGGACCGGCTGGTGATCCACGAACAGGACGCGCTGAAGTTCGACTTCGGCGCCCTGAGTGTCGAGCTCGGGTCGGCGCTGCGCGTGGTCGGCAACCTGCCGTACAACATTTCCAGCCCGCTGCTGTTTCACCTCGCCGATCACGCCACCTGCGTGATCGACCTCACCTTCATGCTGCAGAAGGAGGTGGTCGACCGCATCGTCGCCGCGCCCGACACCGAAGCGTTCGGCCGCCTGTCGGTCATGCTGCAGTACCGCTTCGAGTGCGAACACGTGTTCGACGTGCCGCCCGGCGCGTTCCGGCCCATGCCCAAGGTGATGTCGGCCATCGTGCACCTGCGGCCGCGCCCGGTCGAACAGCTGACCGCACGCGACCCGCAACTGATGTCCGACATCGTCAAGGCCGCCTTCGGCCAGCGCCGCAAGACGCTGCGCAACACGCTGCGCGAGTGGCTGACCCAGGACGACTGGGACGCACTGGCCATCGACGCCTCACGGCGCGGCGAAACCCTCGGTGTCGCCGACTACGTGCGCATCGCGAATCACATCTCGAATCACACCGCGCAGCCCGTCACCGGCCACTCGGCCGGCGCCTGAACCCTTCAGGCCGACTTCTTCACGCCGCAGGTGTTGATGCCGAGCAGCGGGTAGACCGGGCAGAAATTGAACAGCCCCGTGAGCACCGGCACGATGCCGATATAGCCCCACACCCCGACGGTGCCGGTTGCGGCCAGCGCGATCAGCGCCAGGCCGATGACGATGCGTGCAATCTTGTCGATGCCGCCGACGTTGGATTTCATGATGAATCTCCCTGTGGGTTGAAAAGGTGACTTCATGTTGCGCCGCGGGCGGGGTGCGGTCTGTGACTGCGGTTACATGACTGGCGGGCACCCGCAGCGCGACGCCGCAGTCACAAAAGCCGGCTGCAACCCGTCTTTGACTCCGGAAAATCCTGATGTAATATGACAAAAGGATTTTACGGAGAGTTGCCCCATGCACGCCTTTTGTCGTCTCTGCGCGGTCGTGTTGTCGGTCTGCCCGCCGTTCGGACTCGCCGCATCGCCGGAGCCGTCTGACCGACTGATCGACGAACGGCGTGCATCGGAGCGCGATTCACGCTGGCAGCGCGCGACCACGCCATTGCCGGCGCAGCCGCAGCCGGCCTTGCACAGCCGTCCAGCCGACATCGACGAAGCCGGCGTGACGACCCGCTTCCGTGATATCCGCGTGGACGCGGCTGGGCTGCTTGACGACGCATCGGTCACCGCCCTCGTGGCACCGTTTCTGGCCGTGCCACTTGGCCGTCAGCGCATCGAACTGCTGTTGCGCCAACTTGATGCGCAACTGGTCGAGGCGGGCTGGATCACCAGTCGCGCGCGTCTGCTGGCGCTTGACGCGCAGACCGGCGAACTGGCCATCGAGCTCGTGCCTGGGCGGATCGAATCGCTGCGCGCACCGGGCATTGATGCAGCGGCCATGGCGCGAGCCTTCCCGTTCGCCGTCGGCGAGGCCTTGTCGCTGTCGGCACTCGAACAGGGTGTGCAGCAGATCAACCGTCTGCGCATGTATCAGGCGCAGGTCCGCGTGCTGCCGGGCAATGCGGCCGGCACGAGCCTGCTCGATATCGTGCTGAACGAAGGCCGCGCGTGGTCGATGGCCTTCGGCCTCGACAATCAGGGCTCATCGACCACCGGCGGTGAGCGCCTGCGCGTCACGGCGCGTGCAGGCAATCTGTTGGGCTGGCTGGACGACCTGCAGTTCGCGCTGCTGCACAGCACCGGCAGTGACGCCCTGCTCGCATCGCTGTCCATCCCCGGTGGTTACAACCTGTGGTCGGTGACCGTTTCAGGCTCCCGCGCGTCGTTCGACATTGCGGGGCTGGAGGTCACCAGTCGGTCGGCGAGCGCAGTGCTGGGCTGGAGTCGTGTGCTGTCGTCGTCAGCCGGCGGGCGCAGTGTCGTCGACGTGTCGCTGATCCGCTCAAGGCTGGCGCGCGACATCGAATCGGCCGCGCTGCAGACCGAGCACAGCACCGTCGGTCGTGCCGCCTGGATGCACATCCTGCGCGGCGAGCGCTGGCAGGTGTTCATCGAACCTTCGCTGTCGGCGGGGCTGTCGCTGCTGGGTGCGACGCGCGACCGTCCTGACCTGTCGCGCGGCGATACACACCGCCAGTTCATGAAGTGGGCGATCGCCGCGGGCGCCGTCGTCCGCAATGCGTCGGATGATCTCGAGTATGCGGTGCAGCTGACCGCCCAGCGCGCGGGCGAAAGCCTGATCGGCGCCGAACAGCTCCACCTTGGCGGCTTTGCCAGTGTCAGAGGTTTCCGCGAGGTGTCGGTGTCGGGTGATACCGGCCACGTGCTGCGCACCGAACTGAGGCTGCCGCAGGCATTCAGGCCTGCCGGGCATCCGGTCGTGCCCTTCCTGCATGTCGATCATGGCGCCGCGCGCCTGTCGGAAGGCCCGCGCAACACACTGGCCAGCGCAGGTGTCGGTGCCCGTGGCGCAGGCCAGGGCGTGCTGTGGGAAGGCGTCGTCAGCGTACCCATCGCGCGCGACGCCGATCCGCCGTCGCACGGTTGGCGTGCGCATCTGTCGGTGTCGTTCGAGATATGAACGCCCTGCTGCGACTCTGCCTGGCGGCGCTGCTGATCAGCCCGACCGCTCAGGCTGCCTCGACCGCCAGAGCGGTTGCGCAGGTCAACGGAGTCGACATCCCGCGCGCCGCCTTCGACGCCGAGATGAGCCGCCTGCAGTCAGCCGGCGCGACGTTCGATACAGCCGTCGCGACGGCTGTTCGCCAGCGGCTGATCGCACGCGAACTGTTGTGGCAGAAGGTGCGTGAAAGTGAAGCGTGTAATGCGCCTGCGGTGTGCGATGACACGTCGCGCGACGCGCTGATCGAGGCCTATGTGAATCGGCGCGTGCCGGTGGTCGAGGTCACCGAGCACGCGGTCCGTGCGCGCTACGACGACATCCTGTCCCGCCTCGGGCAGCGCGAATTCCGCTTCAGCCTGATCGGCATGGATGACGCCGACGCGCTCCATGCGCTGGCGAACCGTATCGCAGCGGGCGCCGATTTCGCGCGCGAAGCGCGCACGCATTCGCACCTCGCATCGGCGGCGAATGGTGGCGAACTGGGTTGGCACAGCTTTTCCGAACCAGTGATCGATGGCCGCACGAACGGCGTGCCCGCCACCATCGCGCAGGCGCTGGCCGGCATGCAGCCCGGGCAGGTCAGTCCGCCGCTGAAGGCGCCCGATGGCTGGGTCGTCGTCCGGCTCGATGCCGCACGCCCGACGCTGACGCCGGACTATGCCGCCGTGCGCGAAACGCTGCGCAGCCTGCTGGCCGCGCAGGCGCGCGAGGCCAAACTGCGCGAACTGATCGTCGACCTGTTGCGGCATGCCCGCATCACGGTCGGCGACTGAGGCATGCACCCCATGCACACTGCCCTCAAGACGCCGCTGCAGAGAGCAGCAAACCTGTTGACGCGGGTCGCGGCGGGCGGCGTTATTGCGGTGCTGCTTGCCCAGGCATCGCCCGTCCGCGCCGATGCCGTCGTCGACCTGGCGGCCCCAGCAGGTCAGCAGGCCGTCGTGACCCGGGTGGGCGATGTGCCGCTGGTCGGCATCACCACGCCCGATTCGGCGGGCATTTCCCATAACCGCTGGACGACCTTCAATGTGTCGCGCCACGGCCTCGTATTCAACAATTCGAGTGGTCCGGCCAACAGTGTGCTGGCCGGACCACTGTCCGCGAATGCAGCGCTGAACGGATCGGCAGCGCGCGTCATCCTGAACGAAGTGAGCGGCAGCCAGCCCAGCCTGCTGCTGGGCCGCATGGAAATCGCCGGGCAGGCGGCACGACTGGTCATCGCCAACCCGAACGGCATCACGTGTGACGGATGCGGCTTCATCAACACGCCTCACGTCCAGCTCAGCACCGGCCGCATCGAGCGACTGAACGACGCCCTGCGCTTCGACGTGACTGGCGGGCGGATCGACATCGGTGCAGGCGGACTGTCGGCACTGGCGACCCGGCTTGACCTGATCGCCCACACCCTGCGCAGCACCGGCCCGATTGCGACCGGCTCGACGTTCGAACTGATCGCCGGGCGCACCCGGGTCGATGCCGACACGCTGGCCCTCGGCAATGCAGATGCACCGCTTCCGGAAGATTTCGAGGCATTTTCCATCGACATCGGCCAGAGCGTCAGCGCCGCGAGCATCCAGCTGATCGCGGTCGGTGGCGAGCTGGGGGTGCGCAGCACCGCGCCGCTGATCGCACTGGACGATGTGGTGATCGCCACGCGCGGACACATCGAACTGAGCGGCGACGTGACGGCCGGACGCGACATCGCACTGTACAACATCGGTGCATTCGAATCGGTGCTGCAGGGCGCGCTCATGGCCGGGCGCGACGTGACGCTGCTCGCAACCGGCATCACGCTCGCCGACACCGGACGCATCACGGCGGGCCGCGACATCGGCCTGGGATTCGTTGGCGACAATTCCGACCGATGGAGCGCCTTCCGCAATGACGGCCTGATCGACGCAGGCACTTCATTGACGTTCGCTGGACCTGGCACGGGCCTCAACACGGGCGTCATTCTCGCCGGCGCATCGATCGATGCGGCATCTGGCGCTGTACAGGCTCGAGCGGGCGATGCAGGGTTGTCTGGCAGCTACGCCGAGCGCGCCACGGAAGCGGGCGACGTCACGCTGGCGAATTCGGGCGTGATCCATGCGGGCAGCGACCTCTATCTGAACCTGATCGACAACAGCGGCGACATTTCGGCCGGTCGCGATGTGTTCCTGTCTCAGGCACGACGCGGCCAGCCCGGCGAACAGGCGCCCGAGGCCATCGACCTGGAAGGCGCAGTGCATGCGGCACGCGACCTGTTCATCCACACCCCGGCCGAAGGTGCGCAATGGCTGGGCGGCGCTCGCCGGCAATCCTTCACTGCCACGCGAAACCTGCACCTGATCGATCGCCCCTGGCTGTCCGACGCGGGCACGCCTGCCGACGGCACGGCGCAGCTGCCCTACGTGAATCGCGACCGGCTGACCGCCGGCCACGACCTCGTGATCACGCTGAACGCCCTTTTCATCAATCCGTCGGTCATCGATGCGGGCCGCGATCTGCTGATCACCGCGCGTGGCGTCAGCAACGAAACCGAAGTCGTCAGCCGGCAGGCCGCCTACGATTACCCCTACTACGCCGGCTGTCGCACGGAATACGACGGCCGGTGCGCGACGACCACCGAGGTGCCGTCGTCTCCGGCGCTGATGCTCGTCGGGCGGGACCTGATCGCCGCCTCGTCCTACTTTCACAACCGTGGTGCGTCCATTCTCGCCGGCCGTGACATCCGCATCGACGCGCCGGATGTCCTGAATGAAGATCGCCGCTATGGCGCTGTCTGGTCGGCGACCTATTACCTGATCGATCTCGATACACAGCTCGGCGGCACACCGTGCACCAGCGACTGCGTCAGCGACATCGACTGGCGGCGTACCGACAGCGGCTCGCTCCAGCTTGGCGTGCTGCCCGGGATCATCCAGGCGGGCGGCCGCTTCGGTTCAGATGGTGGTCTGGTGAGCCCGCCGTCAACGACTCCCGCACTGCCTACTCCCGATGGCCCGGCGCCTGCGATGCCGCCCGTCGCATCGGGCACGCTGACCGAAGCGATCGCCCGGATGCTGTCGAATGGCGTACGCAGTTTGACCGTCGCGCCACCCCCGCTTTCGTCCTTCGTCAACACCGGCAACATCCACGCCGCGAGCATCGTCGTCCGGGCCGCCGACATCCGGAACGGCTTCGATGTCGTCGCCGACTACTATCACCGTACCGCCGAGCCGACGGTGCCGCCGGCGCACATCGACGTCGCAGGCTTCGGCATCCATGGCAGCTCGATGCTGCCAGCGCTTGCGGCCGCCCATTACAGCGGCGCTGCGCTGATGCGCCTGCTCCCGCCCGGCCTGGCAAGCACGCTGCCCTTTGCGCTTACGCCGGCAGAAGAGGCGGCGGCCCTGCGAAATGCCTTCCTCGCGACCACCCATCGCGGCTGGATACTGCCCGGCCTGACATGGGACGCGCTCACCGGGCAGTCGCCACCGCAGCAGGAGCACGGGATTCTTGCCGCCAACGGCGCCGCGTTCGCCATCGAACACGGCATCGCGATGGGCGCCGATCTCACGGCGGCTCAGCAATCGCTGCTGGCTGCCCCCGTGCTCTGGTACGCCGCGCGCGGCGGCCAGCTGCACCCCATCGTCTATCTGCCACCCGACTGGCAGGCGGAATTGGTCGTCGTGCCCGGCGGCGCGCTTGATGCCGGTGTCGCCATCGAGCTGACCGGGGAGCTTATCGACAACACCGGCTTCGTCCTCTCAGGCGGTGCGCTGACCGTCACCTCGGACGTCCTGACGAACCGCAAGCGTTCCGCCTACTTCTACGAAAAGCGCAAGGTCAGTGGCGGCACGCTGACCATCGAAGGCGATACCGTGCAGCCCGGTGGCTTCATGCAGGCTGCCGCGTGGAGTCTGAATGTGTCGTCGGTGCATTCGGTGTCCGGCGAATTCCGGATACTTGGCGAAGACGCCGCGCAAACCAGTGCATTGAGTCACGCCTTCAAGGCGCAGATCGCCGCCGAACTGGGTGATGCCTACCGCTACGAAGAAGCGCGCGACAACCTGCGCTACCGCTTTCGGAAAAGTGGCAGCTTCGGCGATCTCGTTGGTGTGATTGCCGGCTTCACGGCCAGCATGCTGATCGGCCCGCAGATGTCGAATCTGATCGGCAGCCTGGCCACGAACTTCGGCCCGGCCTGGTCAGCGGCCACGGCCTTCACGGCGCCCGGTCTTGCCAACGTCGCCGGTACCGCGGCCATCACGCAGACGCTGTCGAGCGCGATCGGGCAGTTCGTCGCAACGGGCCGCATCGATGTCGACTCCGCCCTGACCAGCGGGCTGGCAGGCGCCCTCACAGCCGGCGCCGGAGCCTGGGCAAATACACATGTCGAATCAGCAGTCGGCCGCTGGTCCATCCGCGCATTGACCACCGGCGCCGTCGGCGAACTGACCGGTGCCGGCTTTGAGAACGCGCTGTTAAATGCCGTCATCAACGAGGCGTCTGCGCTGGGTGCCAACCAGATCGGCGATGGCAACTTCGGCCCGCACGGCAGTCTCGGCCACACGCTGGCGCACGGCATCCTCGGCGCACTGACCGCCACCGCCCGCGGCGACGACCCCTACTCCGGCGCCCTCGGCGCGATCACCGCCACCCTCGTCGAAGCCCCGCTGAACGATGCCATGGACCTCAACGGCGCGGACCGGGAGGTCGCCCTGACCGCGCTGTCGATGCTGGCCGGCGGTGCGCTCGCGGGGGCGGCCGGCGGCGATGCAGTGACCGGGGCATTCGCAGCCCAGAACGTCACGCTGTTCAACTTCCTGAAGCATCAGGAACAGGACCGCTACGCAGTCGCGAGGAACGCATGTGGCGGCGAAGCGGCATGCCTGAAAGCGGTCGATGCCGACTTCAGTCAAACGTCGCAGGCGAACAAGCGTGCGCTGGCGGACGCACGTCTCGCCTGCGAAACCACCGGCTTCTGTTCCGACTACTACCGCCTGATGACCGAGGCCCTGCCACTTGGCATGGGGGCGCAGCGTCCGGGTGGCACCGACCCCGAAAACCCGTGGTTTGGCGAACAGCAGAACGCTGATGCCATCGCCCACAACCTGGTCTTGTTCGACCGCCTGATGGCGCGCCCGCTGTCCGACGAAATCGTGCGCCACGACTTCGCGCCCGACCCCGAGTCCTACGCGTTCGCCCCGCAGGGCAGCAGCCAGTACGTCGGCGCCATCACCGCGCAGAACATCGACAAGGTGGTCGTACTGTCCGCCGCAGGTGCGTCACTGCTGCTGCCAGGGCCGGAGGATCTGGCCGTCGGCGCCGTGCTGATGACGAAAGCGGGGCAGTTCGTCGCACGGGTGATCGAGGTTGGGGGGCAGAAGCTGCTGCGCCTATACGATGACTCCTTCTCCAACGGAAGTAGCTCAAGTCCAGAGGCGAGTGTTGCTGCTGCCTCGATCACACTCGCTTATGACAGAGTTTCAAGAGTATGGAGAACCCCCGCAGGGCTCGACTATGGGATCGGCTCTATCCATGGTAATCGCATCAAGCATGTGCTTGCTCACGCAGTAGAGAATCCCAAAAAGCGAACTCACACCATTTTCAACGTGGATCGAAAGCAAGTTCTTGCATTAATCGACGAGGCGTGGGAAAAACGAGAGCAACCGCTCCCGAATGATCCAGGTTCGTATGTCATACCACTGGGGAGAGTTGTGGGTACCACTGGGGAAACAAGGATAAAGATCGTCGTGCGGCCGGGCACTAATAAGTTGATTACTGCCTATCCGGTTAAGTGAGACGAGGATACGTAAAATGATTTGTCCGCGATGCGAACAGGACGACGTTTTAGAAGTTCGGGTTCGGAAGACCGGCACTGGACTTTACGTTTGCCCCGAATGCGAGGCTACGTGGCTATGCGAGAAGAGCATTGATCAGTGTGCGTTTATAGACTTTGGCGCATATATGGAAAGCCTTGGTTTGCCGCCCCTATGGGATGAGCTTGATATCACGCAAGGGACGTTGAATACATGACGTGGGGCGCCAGTCTTTCATTCACTTCTTCTCCGCAGCAATCCCCCGCAGCCCTGCAGCGTCAAGGATATCGATCTGATTCCGCCCCAGCGACACCAGTCCCTGGTCGGCGAAGCTTTTCAGCAGGCGGGTGACGATTTCGCGCACGCTGCCGAGTTCGTCGGCCAGTTGCTGGTGGGTGGTGTGCAGCGTCTTGCCGTGGCCGAGCAGCAGGCTGGCGAGGCGCTGGTCGAGGCGGTGGAAGGCGATGGCTTCGACCAGTTGCATCAGGTCGGCAACGCGTTCGGAAAACAGGCCGAACACGAAGCGGCGGAAGTCGGGTTCGGCCAGCAGCGATTCGAACAGGCCGGCCGGCAGCACCAGCAGCTTGAGCGGGGTTTCGGCGACGCCGTAGGCGTTGTAGTCGTTGTGGCCGAGCAGGCAGGCGCTGGAAATGACGCAGGTTTCACCCGCATGCACGCGGTACAGCGGCAGTTCGCGCCCGCTGGCCGAGGCCTTGGCCACCTTGACCTGACCCGACAGCACGAACGGAAAGCCCGTGCAGGGCTGGTGCTCGTCGAACAGGCGGGTGCCGGCCGGCACGTCGAGCAGCCGGCCTTCGCTTTCGATGCGCTGGCGCGCCGCAGCCGACAGGCCGGACAGCAGCGGGTAGAGCGCGGTCAGTGCGCTGACGGTGGCGCCGGAATCCGGGGTGTTCACGACAGTGTGGCGATGACCGGTGCGTGGTCGGACGGGCGCTCCAGCTTGCGCGGGGCCTTGTCGACGACGCAGGCTGTGCAGCGTGCGGCCAGCGGCGCCGACAGCAGGATGTGGTCGATGCGCAGGCCGAAGTTGCGGCGGAAGGCGCCGGCGCGATAGTCCCACCAGGACCAGCTCTTTTCCGGCTGGTCGAACAGGCGGAAGGCGTCGCTGAGGCCGAGTGCCTGCAGGCCGGCGAAGGCGGCACGCTCCTGATTCGACACGTGTATTTCGTCCTTCCAGTCCGGGTGGGCGTCGCGCGGCTCGGGGGCGATGTTGTAGTCGCCGAGCAGGGCGAGCTGCGGGTGGCGGGTCAGTTCGTCGCGCAGCCAGGCGGTGAGCGCATCGAGCCAGCGCATCTTGTATTCGAACTTTTCAGAACCCACGGCCTGGCCGTTCGGGAAGTAGGCGCACACGATGCGCACGCCGCCGACGGTGGCCGCGATGACGCGCCGCTGTTCGTCGTCGAAGCCGGGAATGCCGGCCTGCACGTCTTCGGCCGGCTGCTTCGTCAGGATGGCCACGCCGTTATAGGTTTTCTGGCCGCTGATCGCGCTGTGGTAGCCGGCCGCTTCAAGGTCGGCGCGCGGGTAGGTGGCGTCTTCGGTCTTGGTTTCCTGCAGGCACACCACGTCGGGCTGCTCGGCGGCGAGCCAGTCGGTCAGGTGGGGCAGGCGGACTTTCAGCGAATTGACGTTCCAGCAGGCGATCTTCAAACCGGTCTCCGTCATTCTGTGGCGGGTTGCCAGTTGCCCGTGTCGGCGGGGTCGGCTTCTGCGGCGGTCGGCGCGGTACCGGGCGCCGGGGCCTTGGGCGCGACCCGGGCCGTGCCCTTCGCCGGGTAGCCGGCGCGGTTCAGCAGCGAAGTCCAGGCACTGGCGCTGAAGCCGATCAGGTGGTCCTTGCCGGCGTTGATGGCCGGCACGCGCGCCTCCTGCAGGTTGAAGCGCTTCACGAAAGCCTGTTTCTGCTCGTCGGTGATGATGCGCTGTTCGATGTAGGCGATGCTGCGGTTCTTCAGGAAGGCGAGCGCCGACTCGCACAGGGCGTCGCACTCGTTGCCGAGCCACAGCGTCACCGGTGCCGTGCGCATGGCTTCACGCTCGGCATAGCTCGCGCCCTGTTCGACCACGCTGGGCTGCAGCTTCTTCTCGGTGACCGAGCGGGCATCGGGCGGCGGCGGGGTGCCGCTGTAGTGCGTATTGCCCTGGGCGTCCTTCCACTTGTAGGTCTGAGCCCAGACCGGGCTGGCGAACACGGTGCCGGCGATCGACACGCAAAGCAGCAGGCGCAGATTCGTCATCGATAAGCTCCCTGTTGGATCGGCTGTCGGGGCGACATTCAGGCCGCCACCATGCCGCTGTGACGCAGCAGCGCGTCCGGGCGCGGTTCGCGGCCACGGAAGGCCTTGAACGATTCGAGCGCCGGGCGCGAGCCGCCCACGGCGAGGATTTCGTCCCAGAAGCGCCGGCCGGTTTCGGTGTCGAGCACGCTGCCGGACTGCTCGCGCGCCTCTTCGAACGCCTCGAAGGCGTCAGCCGAAAGCACCTCGGCCCACTTGTAGCTGTAGTAACCCGCCGCGTAACCGCCGGCGAAGATGTGGCTGAAGCTGTGCGGGAAGCGGTTCCAGGCCGGCGGTCGCACGACGGCGATTTCGTCGCGCACCTCGTCGAGCAGCTGCAGCATGGTCTGGTCGCCGCCAGGCACGAATTCATGGTGCAGACGCAGATCGAACAGCGAAAACTCGACCTGGCGCAGCGTCTGCAGGCCGCTCTGGAAGTTCTTGGCGGCGATCATCTTGTCGAACAGCGCGCGCGGCAGCGGCTCGCCGGTGTCGACGTGCGCGGTCATGCCGCTGAGCACGTCCCACTCCCAGCAGAAGTTTTCCATGAACTGGCTCGGCAGTTCGACTGCGTCCCATTCGACGCCGTGAATGCCGGACACCGCGAGATCATCGACCCGCGTCAGCACGTGGTGCAGGCCGTGCCCCGATTCGTGGAACAGCGTGATCACGTCGTCGTGCGTGAAGGTGGCGGGTTTGCCGCCCACGGGTGACGGGAAGTTGCAGTTCAGGTAGGCCACCGGCGTCTGCACGCCCGAGGCGACGCGCCGCCGCGTGATGGCTTCGTCCATCCAGGCGCCGCCGCGCTTGGTGTCGCGCGCGTACAGGTCGAGGTAGAACTGGCCCACCAGCTCGCTGCCCGCGGCCGCGGCGCGCTCGATGCGGAAGAAGCGCACGTCCGGGTGCCAGACCGGCGCCGTATCGGGCTTGATGGTGACGCCATAAAGCCCTTCTATGACGCGGAACAGGCCTGCGAGCACCTTGTGCTCCGGGAAGTACTGCTTGACCTCGTGTTCCGAAAAGTTGTAGCGGTGGCCGCGCAGCTTTTCCGACACCCAGGTCATGTCCCAGGGTTGCAGCTCGTCGAGGCCGAATTCGTTGCGGGCGAATGCGCGCAGCTCGTCGAGATCGCGTTTTCCGTGCGGCTTGGCGCGGGCGCCGAGGTCGCGCAGGAAGGCCGTGACCTGAGCCGGCGTGTCGGCCATCTTGGGCACCATCGACAGTTCGGCGAAACTGTTGAAGCCGAGCATTTTCGACTCTTCGGCGCGCAGCGACAGGATGCGGTCGATCAGTGCCGTGTTGTCGCGCGCCGCATCGCCGAACTCGGATGCGCGGGTCGCGTTGGCGCGGTACATGCGCGCACGCAGGTCGCGGTTGTCCGCGTACTGCATCACCGGCAGATAGGACGGCATGTGCAGCGTGAATTTCCAGCCCTCGCGGTCGTCGCGCTGGGCCGCTTCGCGCGCCGCTTCGATGCTGTCGTCGGGCAGGCCGGCCAGCAGTGCTTCGTCGGTCACGTATTCGGCAAAGGCATTGGTCGCGTCGAGCAGGTTCTCGGAAAACTTCGCCGACAGCGATGCCAGCTCTTCCTGGATTTCCTTGAAGCGCGGCTTGAGTTCTTCGGGCAATTCGGCGCCCGACAGGCGGAAGTCGCGCACCTCATTGTCGAGGATGCGGCGGCGCGCCGGCGACAGCGTGGCGTACTCGGGCGAATCGTGCAGCGCGCGGTACTTGGCGAACAGCGCGAGATTCTGGCCGAGCGAGCTGTAGAAGCGGGTGATTTCGGGCAGCGAAGCGTTGTACGCCTCGCGCCAGGCCGGCACGTCATTCACGCCGTGCAGGTGGCCGACCACGCCCCAGGCGCGGTTCACCTGTTCGCCCATGTCGGTGATCGGCGCCGCGAACCCGTCCCAGGTCGGGGCTTCGGGGCGCGCGATCAATTCGTCGATCAGCGCCTGATAGCGGGTCAGCAGGTCGGTGATCGCCGGCGCGACATGCTCCGGCTGGATGAGGTCGAAACGGGGCAGGGCGGAAAAATCGAGCAGCGGGTTCGTGTTCATGGGTATCCGGAAGCGTTGCAGTCAGCCAGTTGAATGACGGGTCGAGATCGATTCTAGCCCGCCGCCCGGCGACACAGGCTCAAGTTGCATGCCGTGACGCCGAAAACGGAAGGTGTAACGTGAAGTCTCCGCCCTGTACTTGCAGGTCACGCCGCGCATAATCAAGCTGCGTTCCAGGCAGCGTGCTCTCGAAAGCTTGACAGATGAATGTGCGGATTCCCCCCCAGCAGGACGATCACGCGGCCTCGCCCGACGCCGCTGCCGTGCTTGACCTGCGCATCCTGTTCAGCGTGCCCGGCATGCGCGAGAACCGCGCCGGGCTGCGCACGCGCGTGCTGGCGACCTGGCGCAATGAAGCTGCCGCGATCATCGATGCGCTGCGCGACGCCGCCTCCGCGGGGGATGCCCACGCACTGCGTCTGGCGGCGCACCGGCTGAAAAGTTCGAGCGGCGCGCTCGGTGCCATATATATAAGCAGCCTCGCGAGCGATGTCGAAAACGCCGCGCGCAGCGGCCGCATCACCTTCGACGGGCAATTGCGTCTGCACCTCGAACAGGCTGTGCAGCAGACGCTGGCCGCTTTCGGCGCGCTGGACGATGCGCCCGCCCCGATGATGAACCCCGCCAGCGGAGAACCGGGATTTCGCACATGATTCTTCTCGTCGACGACGACGTGATGGTGCGCCTGATGGCGACCGAAGCGCTGATCAGCGCCGGCTTCGAAGTGATGGAAGCGGCCAGCGGCGAACAGGCGCTCGAACTGTTCGACAGCCACGGGTTTTCGCTGGTGCTGCTCGACGTCAACATGAGCGGCATGGATGGCTTCGAGGTGTGTCGGCGCATCCGCGAGCGGGCGCATGGCCGGCGTCTGCCGGTCATCATGCTCACCGGCATGGACGACACGGTATCGATCGACAGTGCCTATTCGCTCGGCGCGACCGATTTCGTCACCAAACCGCTGAACTGGACGCTGCTGGTCTATCGCGTGCGCTACGCACTGCGGGCGGCCAGCACCGTGATGGAACTCGAAGTGTCGGAACGCCGGCTCGCGGTGGCGCAGCGCGTGGCGCGGCTGGGCGGCTGGATCTGGCATGTCGGGGAAGACCGTTGCGAGCGCAGCGCCATCTGCATCGACCTGTGGGGCGATACGCGCGCGGCGGCCCAGCAGGTTCCGTTCGGCCTGCTGTCGCGCGTGCTCAGCCCGGATCGACAGCATCTGCATGCGGCGATGGAGCGCGCCCGCGATGGCGTGCCCTATCAGATGAGTTTCCGCGTTCAGCGCGCCGACGGCTCGCTGGTGACGCTGTTCGAGCAGGCGCTGCCGGTGCGTGATGAATTCGGCCGCGTGGTGCGCATCGAAGGCGTGACCCAGGACGTGACCGAGCGCGAACTGGCCGAGCAGCGCATCCGCTTTCTCGCCTACCACGACAGCCTGACCGGCCTCGCCAACCGCCAGATGTTCCGCGAAATGCTCGACCACGCACTGGCCCGCTCGCGTCGGCTGGGCAAGCGCTGTGCCTTGCTTTACCTCGATCTAGACCGTCTCAAGCGCATCAACGACAGTTTCGGCCATACGCTGGGGGACCAGATCCTGCGCGAGGTGGCGAGCCGCCTGCTCGGATCGGTACGTTCGGCCGACTTCGTCGGGCGCGAAGGGCTGCAGCCGGATGAAGTCGTCGCGCGGCTGGGCGGCGACGAATTCACCGTGCTGCTGACCGACCTGGCGCACACCGAAGATGCGGCCCGCGTGGCGGCCCGCATCTGCCAGGAACTGGGACAGCCGATCCAGATGGATCACGTCGAACTGGTGGTGACGGCGTCGGTCGGCATCGCACTGTTCCCGGAAAATGGCGACGACGCCGAAACCCTGCTCCGCCACGCGGACATGGCGATGTATGCCGCCAAGCAGCGCGGCCGCAATACCTTCGAATTCTTCACCGAAACCATGCAGCAGCGGGCGATCGAACGGCTGTCGCTGGAGCAGGACATGGCGCACGCACTGGAAGCGGGCCAGTTCGCGCTGCACTACCAGCCGCAGGTGGACGCCGTGACCGGGCGCATCGTGTCGGCCGAAGCGCTGCTGCGCTGGAACCACCCGCAACGTGGCGCGGTGTCTCCGGTCGAATTCATTCCGGTCGCCGAAGAAACCGGTCTCATCGTGCCGATCGGCGAATGGGTGGTGCGGGAGGCCTGCCGGCAGATTGCACAGTGGCGCGATCAGGGGCGGCCTGTGGTGCCGGTTGCAATCAATCTTTCGGCCATCAATTTCCGTTCCGACTCGCTGCTGCCGCAGATTGTCGACGCGCTGCAGTCGAACCGGCTGTCGAGCCACTTCCTGCATGTGGAACTGACCGAAAGCGCGGTGATGCACGAGCCCGAAAGTGCGCTGGCCAAGCTGGCGGCGCTGAAGGCGCTTGGCCTGACGCTGTCGATCGACGATTTCGGCACCGGCTACTCGTCGCTGTCCACGCTGAAGCAGTTTCCGATCGATCTGCTGAAGATCGACCGCAGCTTTGTGCGTGACCTGCCGGACGACGAAAGCGATGCGTCCATCGTCGATGCCATCCTCGCCATGGCGCATGCACTCGGCCTGCGTGTCGTCGCCGAAGGCGTTGAAACCGAGGCGCAGCGGCAGTTTCTGGCGCAGCGAAAATGCGGCCTGATGCAGGGCTATCTGTTTTCCCGACCGTTGCCGGCCGAAGATTTCATGCTGCAGATCGAGGCCGCCCGCTGATCCGGGCTCCCGATCTGCCGCCGGGTGTCAGCCCTTGATGCCGCTGCCGGCCAGCATCATGTCGTCCTCGATCAGCACCGCCTTGCCGTCCGGCTTGCTCAGATCGGGAATCTGGCTGTCGACCCGGTAGATGCCGCCCGGCACCGCGTCGGACAGCACGAAGATGTAGGTCTTGCCGACATACTTCGGAAACTTCTGCTTGTTCGGATCATTGCTGTAGGGGGTGATGCGGTATTCCCGGGCATCGACCGTCTTGCCGCCGAAGCTCACCTTGACCGGTTTGGCGGTCGGGCCCTCCGACAGCGCGAGCCGGATGCGCTTGCGGAAATAGGCCGCCTTGCCGCCGGTCAGGCGCTCCATTTCGGCGATGTCGCGTTCGAGGAAGCACATCAGTGCCGGATTGCTCAGGCCGCCATCGACCTCGGGCATCTCCTTCTTGTTGGTGCCGCTGAGACAGGCCGTATTGACCTTGCGCGCGCCGGCCTCTTCGCTGATGCGCACCTCCACCTTGTCTTCGAACGGCTTTTCCAGACTGCCGCTGCGCTTGAAGGTGTAGCTCAGTGTGGTCGGTGCCTTCAGTGACGACAGCTGGTCGTTCAGGAACAGCTGCTTTTCGGCTTCGGTGATTTCGTCGCTCGGTTCGGCGTGGCTGTTGCCGGCTGCAATGGCCAGCGCCAGCAACAGCGCAGACAGCTTGATGTGCTTGATCATGATGACTCCTCGTGATGAAAGTGCGGACCTCTTCGGGTCCGGCTGGGTTGTGTTCAGCATGCTGCGTCGGCGTTGACGGCGCAGCCTTGCAGCCGCTGGTCGAGCAGGTTCAGCGCGCCCGGTGAAAGTCCGGCGAGTCGCGCCCGTGTCCGGGCATAGCCGGCTTCGTCGCGCTGGCCGAGCTGGGCGGTGGCGAGATCGGTCAGGAACACCGGATTGTCGGCTTCGAGCGCGTTGGCGCGCTCCAGTGCAGCGATGCCATCCACCGGCCGCCCCTGCTTGACCTGCGCACGACCGAGCGCATGCCAGGCCGATGCATCGCCGGAATTGCCGGCGATCCAGCCGCGGGCACGCGATTCCAGCTCGCCCCAGCGTGCTTCCGTCTGCAGGCGCAGCGTCTGCAGGAAGACGGGCAGGGCGCTATCGCTTTCATTCCAGAAGGCCAGACCGCTCAGGGGGGCAACGTCCGGGCCGGCAGGCAGTGCCAAGCCCTCGCGTATCCATTCGACCGGCATCGAAAACTGGTTGTCGGTGCCGCTGCGGAACTTGAAGGTCATCACGCCGACCAGCCGGTGCTCGCGATCGAACAGTCCGCCGCCGCTGGCCCCCGACGTGAAGGGTGTGGTGCTCTGGATGACGCTTGCGCCGTCGTGCGGGTGCAGCTGCAGCACCATGCCGTTGCTCACCCGGGGCGCCACGCCGAGGATGTAGCCCAGCGCGACCAGTTCCTCGCCCGGCTTGAGCGGTGTGCTGCGCAGTTCGACCACCGGCACCTGGGAGGCACCGGGTACGTCGAGCAGACACAGGTCGCGCCCGACCTGTGCGCGCTGCGAACTCACCTGCATGCGTTCGCCGTTGCTGACCACGCGTATGGTCATGGCGCGGGCGGTCACGTGGCAGGCGGTGGCGATGATGCCCGGGCCGACTGCCACGCCGGTGCCGACCGATATGTTGCCCCGGTCATCGGAGGCTTCGACCTTCAGCACGCTCGGTCGCAGCTTGATCAGCGCCGCGATGTCCTGCTGGTCAAGCGCCATGGCCGGAAACGGCCACAGTGCCAGCGTCAGCAGGCAGGCGGCAGGCGGGAGATGGCCCGTCATGGCGGTCGCGGTGATCAGCGGTCGGCAGCCGTCTGGCTGGCCTGCGACTCGTCGATCAGCGGAACGCCGTACGAGGTCAGGATGGCCTGGATGCCGGGCAGATTGCGCTGAACGGTTTCTTCGATCTTGTTCTTCCAGTCCTTCTCGCCATAGCGCACGGCCATCGTGATCGCGTAATCGAACTTGATCGTGTTTTCAGGCGGGAAACCGACGGTCACCAGATCGCCGGCCTTCGCATTGCGGCCGAAGTAACCCGCGATCGGACCCCACGCCATCGCGACATCGACCTTGCCGGCGACCAGATCCTTTTCGACGATTTCGCCCGGGTAGGCACCGGGGTCGCCGGACTGGCGCTGATAGGAAATTGCCTGGTCGAACAGCTTGTTGCGCAGCAGCCAGTCCACCGGCGGCGTTTGGGAAAACACGCCGAATTTCAGTGACTTGAGCTTTTCCGGCGGCAGCTTGAGCAGGTCGTCCGGCACCTTCACGTCGTCCAGACCCGTGCCTTTCTTGAACACCATGGCGTAAGTCGAGCGGAAATAGGGCTTGATCGTCGCGCCCATGTCGAAGCCGACCGGCACGCCGATGATGAGGTCGCACTTGTAGCGGCCAGGCAGCTTTTCGTGCTTGGCCTTCAGGGTCATCCGAATGAAGCCCATGCGGTGCGGGAAATAGGTGTACTCGAGTGCGTAACCCATGTCCTTGGCCAGCAGCTCGGCAATCTTGTTCTCGAAACCTTCGCCCTTGTCGTTCGACAGTGGCAGGTTGTTCGGGTCTGCGCAGACGCGCAGCACCTTGTCGTCGCCGGTTTCCTGCGCCTGCAGCGCCGGTGCGGCAAGTCCGGTGCCCAGCAGGAAGGCAGCAGCGATCAGGGAATGTTTCATTGTTTCAGGTCTCCTCCGGATGAATGAACCCTTGCTGGGCAATGAAGCCCGGGCTCTGCTTGAATTCTTGTTCCGTGCGTCTCACACGGGAACGGGTGTGACAGTGCGCCCGCGGTTTTGTTTTCGCTCAGTCCATCTTTTCGATGCGGCCGGGCCGGATCGCCCCATCGGAACGACCTTTCAGGTAAGCGTACAGGCCGTCGAGATTGTCCATGACCTGCCTTGAACCATCGAAGTTGGGCATGCCGCGCTCCACGCGACCCTTGGTCACGACTGCCTTGAAGTCGTCGCGCCCGAGTGTCTTGAGGCTGACGATCAGCGAAGGCCCCACCATGCCTTCCTGATTCGGGCCATGGCAGCGTTCGCACGCCGCGTTGCGCCACGCGCGCCAGCCTGCCAGCGTGGCGTCATCCACCTTGTTGCCGCCCTGCACCTGATAGGGCGTTGTCTGTGCCGTCGCCATGTGAGCCGAAGTCATCAGCATCAGCATGACTGCCTGCATGAACTGCTTTCTCATCATTCTCCCCTGGTTTGCCGGGTGCTCACGACACCTGTCGCACGCATTTTGCGGACAAAAAAAGACTGGCACCGGCGTTTCCGCACGGTGCCAGTCCGGGGACCTTGCGGAAAGCGCAGCTGCGCTTTCCGCTCAACGCACGATTACGGCAGTGCGAAGACAGTCATCGTGCCGCCCAGCTCGGTGTAGCTCGAGAGTTCGGCGTAACCACCCACGGCGCCCAGACCATCGGTCGGCTTTTCGAGACCGGCTGCGAGGCCGATGCCGGCCCAACCGCCGATACCCGACAGGATACCGATGTACTGCTTGCCCTTGAATTCCCAGGTCGTCACGTTGCCGATGATGCCCGACGGGGTCTTGAACTTGTACAGTTCCTTGTTGATATCGTCGGCATCGACGCACTTGAGGTAACCCTCGAGCGTGCCGTAGCAGGCGATGCCACCGGCGGTGACCAGCGAACCCGACCAGACCGAGAACTTCTCCGGCTTGGACTGGACGATCTTGCCCTTGCCTGCGTCCCAGGTGATGAAGTTGCCCATGCCGCCGTGGCTGCCCGGGGCCGGGTACATCGACAGGGTGGCGCCGACGTACGGCTGACCGGCGGTGTATTCAACACGGAACGGCTCGTAGTCCATGCAGACGTGGTTCGTCGGCACGTAGAACAGGCCATTCTTCGGGTTGAACGAAGCGGGCTGCTGGTCCTTCGAACCCAGAGCGGCCGGGCAGATGCCCTTGCTGTTCACATCTTCGCCGTTCTGACGGGTCGAGTACTTGGCAACCACTTGCGGACGACCGGTGTTCATGTCGACGTGGGTGGCCCAGTTCACCTTCGGGTCAAACTTTTCAGCAGTCAGCAGCTCGCCGGTCACACGGTCCATCGTGTAGCCGAAGCCGTTGCGGTCGAAGTGAACCGCAACCTTGCGCTTCTTGCCCTTGACGTCCACGTCGGCCAGGATGACTTCATTGATGCCGTCGAAGTCCCACTCGTCGTGCGGGGTCATCTGGTACACCCAGCGCGTCATGCCGGTATCGACATCACGTGCAAACAGGGTCATCGACCACTTGTTGTCACCCGGGCGCTGCGACGGGTTCCAGGTCGAGGGGTTGCCCGAACCGTAGTACATCAGGTTTTCCTGCGGGTCGTACGAGTACCAGCCCCAGGTCGTGCCGCCACCGATCTTCCACTGGTCGCCCTGCCAGGTCTTCAGCGACGAGTCCTTGCCAACCGGCGCCATCTTGCCGTTGGTCCAGGTCATCGTCTTGTCCGGATCGATCAGCATTTCTGCGTCGGGACCCGTGCTGTAGCCCTTCCAGACCTGCTTGCCGGTGTTGATGTCGTAAGCAGCCACGAAGCCGCGGACGCCGAATTCACCGCCGGAAATACCGGTGATGACCTTGTCCTTGAACACGTGCGGGGCGTTCGTATTGGTGGCGCCAACCTTCGGATCGCCATTCTTGACCGACCACAGCACCTTGCCCGACTTGGAGTCGAGGGCGACGAGCGTGGTGTCGGCCTGCTGCAGGAACACCTTGCCTTCGGCGTAGGCGAGACCACGATTGACGGTGTCGCAGCACATCACCGGGATCACTGACGGATCCTGCTTCGGCTCGTACTTCCACTTGATCTTCTGGGTTTCCAGATCGATCGCGAACACCTTGTTGGGGAAGGGCGAGTGTACGAACAGCGTGTCACCGATCACCAGCGGGCCACCTTCATGACCGCGCAGCACGCCGGTCGAGAAAGTCCATGCAACCTTGAGGTCTTTGACGTTTTTCTTGTTGATTTGATTCAGGGTGCTGTAGCGCTGGTTTTCGAAGTTGCCGGCTTGCATGGCCCAGTTCTTCGGGTCCTTGATCAGCTTGGCGACATCGGCGTTGGCCAATGCGGTGCCCGGGATGGCAAGTGCGGCGACCCACAGGGGCAGTGTTTTCATCTTCATGGAAATAGGCTCCTCCTCATTCCGACCAAAAAGCCAAAACCTCGAGTAGAAGGCTTTGGCCGCTATTCCCGGCGACGTCCATAAGTAGCACTGAGCGTCGGGGTAATGAAGATATAGCACACGATTTTTGAACAGCGGGAAGTTTTCCCCGCGTTGTTCTAAAATTTTAAACTTGACAAAGTGATTAAAAATCGCTCCATGTTGTAAATATTGGCTTCTGCGGTGGTTGGTGGCATCGGCTGTGGCGCGCTGCAACATGGAGAAAATCGCTGCATGTTGCACTGCGCAACGTGGGCGGAGCAGTGAGTTACGCAGGTTTTCGGCGCACCAGGGAGGTGCCTCAAGCGAAAACCGGCACCGGCGTGTCCGCACTGTGCCGGTCCGGTAGGCCTGCGGAAAGCGCAAGCTGCGCTTTCCGCTCAACGCACGATTACGGCAGTGCGAAGACAGTCATCGTGCCGCCCAGCTCGGTGTAGGAAGCCAGTTCGGCGTAACCACCCACGGCGCCCAGACCATCGGTCGGCTTTTCGAGACCGGCTGCGAGGCCGATGCCGGCCCAACCGCCGATACCCGACAGGATGCCGATGTACTGCTTGCCCTTGAATTCCCAGGTCGTCACGTTGCCGATGATGCCCGACGGGGTCTTGAACTTGTACAGTTCCTTGTTGATATCGTCGGCATCGACGCACTTGAGGTAGCCCTCGAGCGTGCCGTAGCAGGCGATGCCACCGGCCGTGACCAGCGAACCCGACCAGACCGAGAACTTCTCCGGCTTGGACTGGACGATCTTGCCCTTGCCTGCGTCCCAGGTGATGAAGTTGCCCATGCCGCCGTGGCTGCCCGGGGCCGGGTACATCGACAGGGTGGCGCCGACGTACGGCTGACCGGCGGTGTATTCAACACGGAACGGCTCGTAGTCCATGCAGACGTGGTTCGTCGGCACGTAGAACAGGCCATTCTTCGGGTTGAACGAAGCGGGCTGCTGGTCCTTCGAACCCAGAGCGGCCGGGCAGATGCCTTTGCTGTTCACATCTTCGCCGTTCAGCCGGGTCGAGTACTTGGCCACGACCTGCGGGCGGCCGGTCTTCATGTCCACGTGCGTGGCCCAATTGACCTTCGGGTCGAATTTCTCGGCCACGAGCAGTTCGCCGGTCACGCGATCCAGCGTGTAGCCGAATCCATTGCGGTCGAAGTGCACCAGTGACTTGCGCTTCTTGCCCTTCACATCGATGTCGGCAAGGATCATTTCATTGACGCCGTCGAAGTCCCACTCGTCGTGCGGGGTCATCTGGTACACCCAGCGCGTCATGCCGGTATCGACGTCGCGTGCCCAGATGGTCATCGACCACTTGTTGTCACCCGGGCGCTGGGTCGGGTTCCAGGTCGAGGGGTTGCCCGAACCGTAGTACATCAGGTTTTCGGCCTGATCATACGAATACCAGCCCCAGGTCGAACCGCCACCGATCTTCCACTGGTCGCCCTGCCAGCTCTTCAGCGACGAGTCCTTGCCCACCGGCGCCATCTTGCCGTCGGTCCAGGTCATCGTCTTTTCCGGGTCCATCAGCATTTCGGCGTCGGGGCCGGTGCTGTAGCCCTTCCACACCATCTTGCCGGTGTTGATGTCGTAGGCTGCCACGAAGCCGCGGACGCCGAATTCACCGCCGGAAATGCCTGTGATCACCTTGTCCTTGAACACGTGCGGTGCCTGGGTATTCGTTTCGCCGATCTTCGGGTTGCCGTTCTTGACCGACCACAGAACCTTGCCGGTCCTGGCGTCCATGGCCACGAGCGTGGTGTCGGCCTGCTGCAGGAACACCTTGCCTTCGGCGTAGGCGAGACCACGATTGACGGTGTCGCAGCACATCACCGGGATCACTGACGGATCCTGCTTCGGCTCGTACTTCCACTTGATCTTCTGGGTTTCCAGATCGATCGCGAACACCTTGTTGGGGAAGGGTGAGTGCACGAACAGCGTGTCGCCGATGACCAGCGGGCCGCCTTCGTGACCGCGCAGCACGCCGGTCGAGAAGGTCCAGGCAACCTTCAGGTCCTTCACATTCTTCTTGTTGATCTGATTCAGCGTGCTGTAGCGCTGGTTTTCGAAGTTGCCGGCCTGCATGGCCCAGTTCTTCGGGTCCTTGATCAGCTTGGCGACATCGGCGTTGGCCAGGGCGGTCCCCGGAATCGCGAGTGCGGCCACCCACAGCGGCACTTGCCTGAACTTGTTGGACATTGGCTTCTCCTTGTTGCCATGTATTAACCGGGGCGTTTTGCAGAACGAACTGCAACCGCCGGCCCGAGAGGTCATAAGTGGCTCGCCTCCATCGGGTTATGGGTTTTATAGCATGGCAAACTGCAACGGCAGGAGATTCTCCCCGGGGCGGGCAAGCCTTCTCCCGTCGATCGGGAATCCTTCCCTGGCAATGGGATTAGGTATTCCCGGATTGGTCCGGGCATTCGCCGGAAGCAGCTGGCGGCCCGGCCTCACAGACCGACGGTTGCACAATGCATCACCGCTTGACGACGCGGTGAACCGGCTCCGTCAGGCGCCAGGGCGCAGTAGGCGCAGATCGGGTCGATAGGCCCAGGCGAGGCACAGCAGGCCGAGCAGTGCCGGCACCCAGCCCAGTTCCGTGGGCACCGATTGCTGACGCGCGAAAGCCGGATCGACCAGCGCACTCGCCAGATCGTCAGGCGATGCAAGCGCCTCGTAACGCATGCCGGTCTGGGTCGCCAGGTCGCGCAGGTGGGCGCCTTTCAGGTTCGACAGGTGCTCGGTACCGCTGGCCTGAGTGCTTTCGATCGCCAGACCGGAATCGTCGACCATGGTCTCCTGCGCCGCGCTGCTGCTGCCGCTGCGCGAGGCCGTATTGCTCTGCACGACTTCGTCGGCCTTCCAGTAGCCGAGTGGCCGGCCATCGAGGTCCAGCTTCGGAATCGGGCTCAGCGTGGCGCCACCGGTGCCGACGATGAGGCCTTTCACCAGTCCCGGTTCGCCGTCGAAGGACGGGCGCATTTTCGGGTTCAGCGGCGGTGCCTCGTGACCGTCGGTCACGAACACCAGCGAAGGCGGCTGTTCCATGTCGCGCAATGCGCGTATCGATGAAAACAGCCCCTTCGACACCTCGCTGGCACCGGCCCAAGACATCTGGCCATCTATATTGGCGAGCGTTGCCAGCAGTTCGTGGTAGTTGCTGCACACTTCGACCGGTGTCATCAGCGCCAGCAGGCGGTACTCCGA
The DNA here is from genome assembly GCF_001713355.1 of Methyloversatilis sp. RAC08. NCBI lineage: Bacteria > Pseudomonadati > Pseudomonadota > Betaproteobacteria > Nitrosomonadales > Sterolibacteriaceae > Methyloversatilis > Methyloversatilis sp. RAC08. The sequence continues at coordinate 3,028,339 of NZ_CP016448.1, forward strand.
GAACACACCCCAGCCGATGCGCGAACCGCAGGGCAGGGTGCGCAGCGACTGGCCGAGACTGTGCTTGGCATAGTCGAGCCGGTTGACCGGCTTGCCGTCGAGTTCGTAATCCCGCGTATTCATGCTCTGCGTGATGTCCAGCACCACCATGTGGTGATAGCTGGGGCCGGGCAGCGGCAGCGGCGGCAGTACGGCAGCCACCGCAAACAGCAGTGCCGCAAGACTGAGCGGCAGCGCGTGCGCGCTGCGCGCGCGGGCCAGCAGCACAGCGGGCGAAAACATCATGGCAGCCCCAGCGTGAAGGCCTTCATGGTCGTCACCGCGCGCTCGCTGTTCTGCGGCAGCGGCGGCGCCTCGGTCAGCACCTCTTCGCGTTCGGGCGCGAGGCGCAATGTGCGTTCGAGGTTGTACTTCGTGTCCCAGTGGTTCGGATTGCGCTGCAGCAATTCGCGATAGCTGGTCTTGGCCAGTTCGGCCAGCGGCAGCGAACGGCCGATTTCGTCCGGACCGTACTTCAGCGCCTCGCGCAGATGAAGGTTCCCGAGGTTGTACAGAACGGCTTCCAGCAGCGCACCCTCGGTCGTGCGCGACAGCGTCTTGTAGGCGCGCACGGCACCTTCGTAGTCGTTGCGCTCGGCCAGCGACAGTGCGCGGGCGAATTCCGCTTCCGGCGTGTCCTGTGTGGCCGCGGCATCGACGGCCGTGGTGAGCAGACGGTTGAAGTCGCGCGCCTGCGACAGCCGGTAGGCTTCGTAGGCCGAAAACAGCAGGCTCGACGCGAGCAGGATGACGAGCGCAGTGCCCGCCTGACGGAGTTTCATGATGGAAGGTCCTGTGTCCAGGCCGGTTTCGTCAGCAGGCGACTGGCCAGCGCGAGGGCGCCGGCCAGCAGAGCCAGAGCGAAGAACCAGGCCGAGAAATCGCGGCGCGGAATGCGTTCTGCGTAGTCGAGCGGCAGGTTCTGCTGGCGGTCGACCTCGGCCACCGCCAGCTTGACCGCTTCCGGGTCTTCGGCTTCGAAAGCCTGATAGGGTACGCCGGTCGATTTCAGGAAGGCGTGCAGCGCCGCCTCCGGCATGTTGCCGTCGTCCGGGTCGCCGTCCAGTCCCTGGCTGAGGGCCGAGCGGATGAATACCCAATACACCGCCACCCGGTTCTTGTTCAGCGCGCGGGTGATGCGTTCGCGCATGTCGGGATCGACCTGGGCGGCGCCGTCCGATACCAGCAGCAGGATGCGGCTGCCCGAGTAGGCGCGCCGCTCGAATTGTTCGGCGCCTGCCAGCAGGGCGCGACCGATGTCGGTTTCCGACAGGCCGCGGCCGATGCCGCCGGCTTCGATCGCCGCCTGCACCACGTCGCCATGCTGTGTGAACGACACTACTGCCATCGGCGTCGAGCTGAACAGCAGCAGCGCGTAGCGGTCTTCCGGTCGCCGTTGTGCGAAATCGCTGAGCAGCCGGCGCGCCACCTTGCCCTTCGATTCATGCGAAGAGTCGATGACCGGCTGCCGGCCCTTGGGCACCAGCGGTTCGTCCATGCTGCGGCTGCGGTCGAGCACGATGGCGATTTCGGCGCCGCGGCCGGTGCGTTGCAGCTCGGTCGCAGGCTGGCCGATGCCGGCCACACCCAGGATGGCGGCCAGCATGGCGAGCGCGGCTGCAATGCGGCCGCCGCGCAGCAGCGCATCGCCCAGCCCATCGCGTGGCAGCCAGTCGATGCAGGCGTAATCGAGGGTGTGGCGACGACGTGGCCACAGCGGCAGCAGGGCCAGCGGCAGCGCGAGCAGCCACAGTGGCGACGCAAATTCGAGTCCGCCGAACAGGCCGCCAAGGAGGCTGCCGAACAGACCATTCACCGCATCGTTCATGCGAGCGCCTGCCGTTCGAGCCTGGCCACGCGTGCGCACAGCGCAGCCGGTTCCTGTCCGTCGACCGGGTGGTCGGCAAAGAAGCGCTTCTGCGAGGCCTCGAAGAAGCGTTCGAGCTCGGACTGCAGCGGCGCCAGCCACGGCGCGCGGGCGAGCAGGGACGCGAGGTTGTGACTGCGCACGACCTGACCGGCTGTTTCATCGAGCGCGCGGTGCATGCGTTGCCAGATCGCGGTCGATCCCGGGTCGAGGTGGCGCATGTCACGCGCGGCACGCGTGAAGGGCAGGCTGTTGCGCGCGCGCAGCTGGCGCAGCACGTACAGCGCCAGCCAGGCGGCTGCCAGCGCGGCGGCCGCGTACAGCGCGAAGTGCAGTCGCCGCTCCAGCGGCGCGGTGTCGATGCGCGGCGCCCCGGCGTCCGGCCGCATTTCCTCCAGACCGGCACGCGCCAGCACGACAGTTGGCGTCAGCGGCGCTACGGTCACCGGCAGCACGCCGGTTTCCAGACGCACGCCGGGTGTTTTCGTCGCGAGGTCGAGCGCCGGCAGGTCGATCGCGCGCAATTCGTCCGGCACATTGATGATCTGGTAGTCGATGACCAGCCAGCGCCGGCCGGCGGCATCGCGTTCGATGCGCACGTCGCGCCGCTGAAACCAGTTGCCGACCCGTTCCAGCTCGGGCAACGCCTCGGGTTCCAGCTGGCGACCTTCATGGTCAAGCGCGATGCGCTGCGTGATCACGTCGCCGATGACATGGCCGAACGGCCGCAGCGGCTGCACATCGGGTGCGATCGACAGCGCAGCGGCCTGGGGGGCTGCCGGCGGAGCGTCCTGCACGGCCTCCTGAGCCGCTGCCTGAGCCGGCGCAGCAGCGTCCTGCGCATGGCAGGGCCCCAGCGTCAGCAGCGCCAGTGCCGCGCCAATGCTGAGCAGGCGCAGTCTCCAGTAGGTGGGTTGCATGTCAGACAGCCTCGAAAAAATAGCGCGACAGCGCGTCCGCATCGAACGCGCCCGTCATGTAGAAAGGGCGCATGCCGCGGTCGGCGAACATTTTCTGCAGGTCGGCCCGGCGCTGCGCGAAAGCGTCCTTCCAGCGCCGGCGGATGACCGGTCGCAGCCACAGCCCGCGTCGGCGACCGGTTTCGATGTCGCGCAGTGCAAGCAGGCCGTCTCCGTCCGGCGCCTGCGGTTCCACTTCGTCCCAGATGACCAGCGGTACTACGTGAGCATGCGACAGCAGGTCGAACGCCTTGCCCAGTTCGGGCAGCGGCGCGTGGAAGTCGGATGCCACGAACACCAGCGCCTGCCGTCCGGCGATGCGCATGCAGGCTTCGGCCAGCCCGGCGCTCGACGGCTGGTCGGCACGGCTGCGCAGCAGCGCCTCGGCAATCATCAGGCCGGCGCCGCGCGAGCGCATGGGCGCCAGCATCAGGTCGGTGCGTTCGGTGCGGTCGAATGCCAGCAGGCCGAGCGCGTCGCCCATCCAGAAACTCGAATCGCCGAGCGAGCGGGCGAATTCTGCCAGCCGTTCCAGCTTGGTGGCGGTCGAGCCGAATGCCATCGATGCCGATACGTCGGCCACCAGATAGACCGGAATGCCGGCGCGCTGGCGCGTCACCCGCACCAGCCAGCGCTGTTCCGGGTCGCGCACGCTGGCGCGCAGGTCGAGCCGGCGCGGGTCCGGCCGGTCGAACAGCGTCTGGTGGGCGATGAATTCCTGCCCGCTGCCCGCCGTCACGCTGCGATGCGCGCCCGGCCGCTGCCCGCCAATGCGTCGCGGCATGCGGTAGTGGAAGTCTTTTGGAGCGTTCATGGTGCCGGTCTTGCCCGCTGCCCGATCAGGGTGTGGCGACCCGTTCCAGCATTTGCGACACCAGTGCATCGGCCAGTTCGGCGCGGCGCAGTTCATAGACCGGCGTGAAGAACACGCGATGTACCAAGGTAGACGGCAGCACGGCGCGCATGTCTTCCGGCGTCAGGTAGTCGCGGCCGTCCATCCAGGCCACGACGCGTGCGGCGCGCATCAGCATGCCCATGCCGCGCGGGCTGGCGCCGGCCAGGATCAGGCGCGACATGTCGACGCCGTCGATCTGCAGCCCGTACTTCACCGGGTCGCTGGTGGCGGCCCAGATGTCCATCGCGTAGCGCTGCAGCGCGTCGGTCGCGGTCACCGAACGCTGGATCGCCGCGCCGATGGTGTTCATCTGCATCCAGTCGACGACGCCCGGCGTCACCGTGTCGATCAGTGCGTCGGTGTCGTGGAAGCGCGGGTCGAACACCAGCGCGCGGCGCGTGTCATCGTCCGACGGGGTCAGCATGCGCAGTTCGAACATGAAGCGGTCGCGTGCGGCCGAAGCGAGCTCGAAGGTTTCCTCACGCTCGACGCGGTTGCGGTCGGCGAACACCGTCATGTGCGGAAAGCTGTACTCGCGGTTGAACGCCGATAGCGTGCGTTCGGCCATCGCCCGCAGCAGCAGCGACTGCACCTGCGGGCGGGCACGGTTGATCTCATTGAAGAAGAACGTCGTGAGTCGCTCGCCGTGCCGGAGCAGCGGGCCCGGCTCGATGCGTGGCTTGCCCTCGTTGTCGACATAGGTGTGGTAGACGAGGTCGTTGGGCATCAGGTCGACCGTGCCCTCTACGCGTTCGAAATCACCGCCGATGGCGCGGGCAAATGCACGCAGCACCGTGGTCTTGCCGACGCCGACATCGCCTTCGAGCAGCACGTGGCCGCGAGCGAAAAGCGCCACATTGATCAGACGCAGGGTGTCGTCCTGGCCGACGATGGCGCGACGTACCTCTTCTTCAACGCGCAGCGCAAGGCCGCGCCAGTCCTGCAAGGCTTCCTGGGAGAGCATCAACTTGGGTTCCGGCGACGTTTATGGATGGGTGATTTGCCCCGAACGATACAAGGTTTGCCGATGAGACGCATGTTGCAGCGCGCCGGACAAGTGCTTCGCAAACGGCGCGTGGCCTCCTGATACATGCGGATACCGACCGCTGCGCGGCCCGGCTGAACCTCGGTACCTGCTGTGGGTCGATCCATGGTCAGGCAACTGCCCGACGGCGGAATTGCCACACGGCGCACGCTCTGGAGGATCCGATGATGAATGCCGTACCGACCGAAACCGCCCTGCTGGGCGGCGGCTGTTTCTGGTGCCTGGAGGCGGTGTTCAACCGCGTCGAAGGCGTGATCGAGGTCGAACCGGGGTATGCCGGCGGTCCGGTGCCGAACCCGACTTACGAGCAGGTGTGCGGCGGTCGGACCGGCCACGCAGAAGTGCTGCGCATTTCGTTCGATACGTCGATCATCGGTTTCGCCGAATTGCTCGAGGTGTTTTTCGCGCTGCATGATCCGACGACCGAAAACCGTCAGGGCAACGATGTCGGCACCCAGTACCGATCGGTGGTCTTCTGCCGTGACGGCGTGCAGGCGGCCACCGCCCGCAATGTGATCGCGCAGCTGACCGCTGCGCAGCGCTTTGCCGCGCCCATCGTCACCCGGGTGGAAGGCGACGTGACGTTCTGGCCGGCCGAGCCCTATCACTTCAACTACTACGATCACAATCCGCTGCAGCCCTACTGCATGGCCGTCGTGGCACCGAAGATCGACCGCTTGCGCCGGCTGTTCGCAACCCGCGTCAAGACCCAACTGCGGTGACCGGCGCGTCAGCCGGGTAAACTGCGTCCTTTCAATTCATTCAACGGAACGAAAAATGTCTGCCATCACCACCGAAAGCGGTCTCGTCATCGAAGACATCACCCCGGGCAGCGGCGCCGAAGCAGTCGCCGGCCAGCGGGTCAGCGTGCATTACACCGGCTGGTTGACCGACGGCAAGAAGTTCGATTCGAGCAAGGATCGCAAGCAGCCCTTCGGCTTCAATCTTGGCGCGGGCCAGGTCATCGGCGGCTGGGATGAAGGCGTGGTGGGCATGAAGGAAGGCGGCGTGCGCAAGCTGACCATTCCGCCGCACCTGGGCTACGGTGCGCGCGGTGCCGGCGGTGTCATCCCGCCGAACGCCACCCTGGTTTTCGAGGTCGAGCTGTTGAGCGCAGGCTGATTGCGCAGGCTTCTGCAACTGCGCGGCCAGTTCATGCGCTGGCCGCTCGCGGGCTTTTTCTGTCTGTCCGTCTGCCTGTCGCCGGTCGTTGCTGCCGAGCCAGCAATTGATGATGCGGCAGTGGCCGACGACAGGTTGGACATCGTGCTGGACGACAGCTTGCCTGTTGCGGATTTCGGTCGTCTGCCACTGCGTCCGAACGCGCTGCCGGACGCGGTGAACGACATGCTCGAACGTCACGCGCGCGCGCTGGTGCTGCGCGAGGCGCTGACCGACGAACGCGCGCAGCGCCGGCTGCTGCGCCGGTTGCGGCGCGAGGTGACCGAACTGCTGTCGACAGAAGGCTATTTCACGCCGACGGTCGAAATCGACGGTGACCCTCCGGCGCTGGCGATCGAGCCGGGGCCGCGCGCGGTCATCGGCCGCGTCGACATCGAGTTCGAGGGCGCAGTGGCGGAAGCCGATGCCGAACGCGCAGAGCGGCGTGACGAGCTTCGTCGCAGCTGGCGGCTGGCAGTCGGACAGCCTTTCCGTCAGTCCGATTGGTCATCGGCCAAGCAGAACCTGCTCGACGCGTTGACGTCGAACGACTACGCCGCCGGTGCGCTCATCGACAGCCAGGCCGAAGTGGATGCGGCCGCTGCCCGGGTCGACCTGCGGCTGCGGCTCGACAGCGGTCCGGCCTTTCGTTTCGGCGATATCGAGGCGACCGGGCTGGCGCTGCACGACCTCGATCTGGTGCGCCGCTATTCGACCGTGCGCGCCGGCGACCCGTATTCCACCGACGCCCTGCTGGCGTTCGAGCGCGCGCTGCTGTCGTCGCCCTATTTCGGCTCGGCGCAGATCAGCGTCGATCGCGATCCGGCCGCGGCCGCGGCAACACCGGTGCGCGTGGCGGTGGCCGAAGCCAGTTCGCGCCGACTGTCCTTCGGCGCCGGCCTGAGCAGCAACACCGGCTACCGCGCCGAGGTGGGCTGGTCGGACAACAACCTGTTCAAGCGCTCATGGCTGTTCAATACCGCCGTGCGTCTCGAACAGCTGCGCCAGATCGCCTTTGCCGACGTGCTGCTGCCGCCGGCCGCCGATGGCTATCGCGACAGTTTCGGCGCGCTGGCCGAAAACGCCGACATTCAGGACCTGGTGACCAAGCGCGTCGGCATCGGCGCGGTACGCGCACGCATCCGCGGCAACATCGAAATCCGCCATTCGATCAGCCTGCAGCGTGAGCAGCGCGAAATCGACGGGTTTGTCACGAGCACGCAGAAGTCGCTGGCACTGAACACCTCCTGGACCTGGCGCGAGGTCGATGACCCGTTCGATCCGCGCAGCGGCTGGGTACTCAATGCGCAGGTCGGCGGCGGTGTCGAAGGCCTGCTGTCCGACACCAATTTCCTGCGTACCTATATGAAGGCGCAGTGGTTCATACCGGTCGGCGAGCGCGACCAGATCATCCTGCGTGGCGAAGCCGGCCTGACCAGCGGCAAGGCCGACGCGCTGCCGCAGGACTTCCTGTTCCGGGCCGGCGGCTCGAATTCGGTGCGCGGCTACGACTACCTGAAGCTTGGCGTGCGCGAAGGCAACGCCATCGTCGGCGGCCGCGTGCTTGGCGTGCTCAGCGCCGAGTACGTGCACTGGTGGTCGCATCAATGGGGCAGCGCCGTGTTTGTCGACGCCGGTGACGCCACCGACAGTCGCAAGGATTTCGAATTCGCCTACGGTGCCGGTGCCGGCGTGCGCTGGCGCTCGCCAGCCGGCCCGATCGCGTTCGACATTGCCTACGGCGAACGTGAACAGACCTGGCGGCCGCACTTTTCGCTGGCCATTGCCTTCTGATGAACGCGCCCGATCACGCCCCGCAACCCGTCACGCCGCGCCGCAGCCTGCGCGCACGCAGCCGCGTGCGCGGCACCGGCATCGCACTGACCGACGTCGCGCTGATCGCGCTGCCCTTTCTGCTGCTGTACTGGCTGCTGACGACTGCCGGCGGCCTGCGCACCATCGCGGCCGGTGCGCAGTGGGCGGTGCCCGCACTGCAGTCGGTCAAGGTCGAGTCCGGCAGCCTGTGGACGGCGCCGCGGCTGGCTGAAGTGATCTACGACGATGGCACGCTGCGCGCCGAGGTCAGGGCGCTGGCGCTCGACTGGGCGCCGGCGGCGGCGCTGTTCGATCGCCGGCTCGACATCGCGCGCCTGTCGGCGGGGGATGTGCGCGTTGCCACTGCATCCAGCGATGCGCCGCCGACCACGCCGACCAGCCTCGCCCTGCCGCTCGCGCTGAAGGCACGGGTCGACATCGCGCGCATCGTGCTCGCCGATTACGCCGCGCCGACCGTCGACGGCATCTTGCTGACCGACGTGACGGCGGCCATCGATTCGGATGGCGTGACGCACCGGCTGGACGAGGTCGCGGTGACCACGCCCTGGGGCGCGCTGACCGGTGCGCTTGCGCTGGTCGGCGAAGCGCCGTTCGCGCTGTCCGGCGAACTCGCTTTCAGCGGTCCGGACTACTCGGCGACCGCCGCGCTGGGCGGCACGCTGGTCGACGGCGCCACCGCCGCGCTGCGCGCCCAGGGCTTCGGACTGTCCGGCCAGGCCGACGTCAGCGCCCGGCCGTTCATCGAACAGCCGCTGACCGCACTCAGGCTGGCGCTCGACGAATTCGATCCGCAGCGCCTGAATGCCGCCGCTCCGGCCGGTCGCTGGACGGTCGAGGCGGATCTGCAGTCGCGCGGCGGTGCTGACCTCGCGCTGACCGGACCGCTGACGGCGCGCAATCGCGAACCCGGTCGCATCGACCAGAGCCGGGTGCCGGTGCTTGCGTTGTCGGCGCAGGTCGAGGCGAGCCCGACACAGGTCGATCTGCGCGACCTGCTGATCGAGCTGTCCGGCGGTGGCGACATCCGCGGCACGGCTGGATGGCGTGCCGAGGGCGATCTGCCGGTGCACGCGGCGCTGGTGTTGCGCGATGTGGATACCGCCGCGCTGCATGGGCAGGGTCTGGCGACGAAGCTGGGCGGACGCATCGACATCAGCGCGTCGGACGAGCGCCAGCAGTTCGATCTTGCGCTGACCGACCGCGGCGCCAGCCGCATCGCACTCGACGCGCGCGGCGATGTGGCGCAGCAACTGCTCACGCTGGAACGGGCCCGGGTATCGGCGCGCGGTGCCGAATCGACGCTGGCCGGCACGCTGAAGCTGGACGACACGCTCGCCTTCCGGCTGGCCGGTGAATTGCAGAAATTCGACCCGTCTGCGTTCGCCCGCGTGCCGGGGGCCAGCCTGTCGGCGAAGTTATCCGCCGGCGGTCAGCTGAAGCCGCAGATCGACGCGCAACTGGCGCTCGACTTCGCGCCCAGCACGTTGATGGGCGAGGCACTGACCGGCGCGGTCAAGGGCCGGCTGCAGGGCCGGCGGCTGTCCGGGATCGACATCGCACTCGACTGGGCCGGCAACCGGCTGGTGGCGCAGGGCGCGTTCGGCGGCCGCGCCGGCAAGGCGGACGACGTGCTTGACTGGTCGCTGGACGCGCAGCGTCTGGCGCCGCTGCGCGCGCTCACCGGGCTGGATCTGGCCGGTCGCATCTCCGGCAGCGGGCGCCTCGCCGGTACGCTGGACGCGCCTTTCGGCACGCTGACACTGGCTGCGCGCGCACTCAGGCTGGGTGAGCTGGGCAGCGTGGCCAGCGCCGACGTCGGCGCCGAACTCGCGCCCGGTGCCGACGGGCGCATCACCTTGAAGCTGGTGGCGAGCGATCTGCGCAGCCCGTCCGCACCGGCACCCATCGAGGCGGTACGGCTGGACATAGATGGCACGCGGGCCGCACATCGCCTGTCGGCCAGCGTGAAACTCGCCGATCAGCCGGCGGAACGTGGCGACGCGCCGCTGCGCCAGTCGCTCGACCTGGCAGCGCGGGGCGCACTGGATCCGTCAGGCAAGGGCCCGTCCTGGTCAGGTCGCATCGATCAGCTGGTGCTGGTGCTGTCACCCGAACTGACTGCCACGCTGGTTCGCCCGGCGTCGCTGTCGGCGTCTGCAGAGCGCGTGGTCCTCGACGATGCGACGCTTGCGCTGACCGGCGGCGGCGAACTGGTGCTCGCGCGCACGCTGTGGACGCCGGAGCGCCTCGACGCCAGCGGCCGCATGCGCGGCTTTCCGCTGCGCCTCGTCTGGCGCGACCGCGAAGCCGGCATCGCCGTGCGTGCGCCGCTGAAGCTGGGTGCCGACTGGGCGGTCGGTGCCGCGCTGACCGGTGACGAAGGGTTGAGCGGCCGCGTTGCCGTGTTCCGCGAAAGCGGCAACGCGGTCGTTTCGGGTGAAGGCCGGGTCGAACTTGCTTTCAATGAGGCACGCGCGCAGATCGATTTTTCCGGCCAGTCGGCCGCGGTCACGGCCCGCATCGCGGGTCCGGACGTCGGCCAGCTGCAGGCTGCGGTGCGCGTGCCGCTGCGCCGCGACGGCAGCCTGTGGCTGCCCGACATCGACGCACAGACCACCGGTGAGGCCACGCTCGAGGTACCGACGCTGAACTGGATCGGTCGCGCGCTGCGGCTTGACATGACAACCGCCGGCAGCCTGAAGGCCGACGTGAAGATGGCAGGCCGGCTGCGTGCGCCGGAGTTGTCGGGGCGCATCGATGGTGACGGGCTGACGTTCCGGCTGGCCGACGAAGGCCTGCGGCTGGAGCGTGGCAGCCTGCGTGCGCAGTTCGCCGGTGACCGGCTGAATCTCGACAGCTTGAGCTTCGAAAGCGCCAACGCGCGCGCGCCGGCCGATCCACGCTTGAATGCCGCGGCGTTGACCAAGGAGCCGGGCCGGCTGTCCGCACGCGGCACGGTTGACCTGGCCACGGCGGCAGCCGACATCGCGATCGAGGTGCGCCGCTTCGTGCCGCTGCAAGGGGGTGAGCAGTGGCTCATGCTGTCCGGTGACGGCAGCGTGCGCGGCTCGGCAAAGACTGGCATTGCGCTGCAGCTGGCGCTGACGGCCGACGCCGGGCTGTTTGCCGTGCCGGAAGAGTCGCCGCCCACGCTCGGCGACGACGTGGTGATGAAAGGTCGCAACGGCGGCGGCGCAAGCGGCCCGCCGCTGGCGCTGCAGATCAACGTCGATCTGGGCGAGCGCCTCTATTTCAAGGGACGCGGGCTCGATACGCGGCTGGCCGGCCAGCTGGCGCTGCGCGATCAGGGTCGCGGCATCAGCGCCACCGGCAATATCCGCACGGTCGGGGGACGCTACCGCGCCTATGGCCAGAATCTCGATATCGAGCGCGGCGTGGTGAGCTTCCAGGGGTCGCTGGCCAATCCGGGGCTGAACGTGCGCGCCATCCGGCCGAACCTGCCGGTGCAGGCCGGCGTGGAAGTGAGCGGCACCGTGCAGCGGCCGCGCGTGCGACTGGTATCCGACAGTGCGATGCCGGACTCCGAAAAGCTGTCGTGGATCGTCCTCGGGCGCGGCCAGGAAACTGCCCGCGGCTCGGATCTGTCGCTGCTGGCGACCGCCGCCGGCGCGCTGCTGGGCGGCGAGGGCGAGGGCATCACCGGATCGCTGGCCCAGGCGCTCGGTCTGGACCAGATCGCCCTGACCCAGAGTTCGATCGCCAGCGGTCCGCGCAGTCAGGTGGTCAGCAGTTCGCAGCGCAGCAGCACGACAGTCGGTGGCCAGGTGGTCAGCGTCGGCAAGCGGCTGACGAACAATGCGCTGCTGTCCTACGAACAGGGCGTGGCCGGCGCGACCAGTGTGGTCAAGCTGACCTGGACGCTGACCCGCCATCTCGCGCTGATCGGCAGCACCGGTACCGAACAGGCGGTCGATGTGCGTTACGTCTTTTCGTTCAAGTGACGGTTGCCCACCCTTGAGCAGCAACACTGCATCGAAGTGGGTAATGTACGATTTATTAACGTGTGATCTAAAGTCGGGTGATCGACGCACGTAAACCAAAGAGTTAACTTCCTGGTTTCGACCTGCGTCCGGGCCCGGCTTCGGATTGACCGTCAGATGAATTCTTCTCCTTCCGCCGGGCGGCGCACGTCCGCCCTTCCGGCGCTGCTGCTGACCGCCGTCATTGGCGCGACGCTTTCCTGGATGGCGTGGCAAACCCTGCATGTGCAGGAACAGGCGCAGGCGCACACCCGTTTCGATCGCAGCGTGGCCGAAGCCGAGCGTGCGCTGACCGAAGCCATGGCCGACTACGAACAGTTGCTGTGGTCGGGGGCCGCGCTGTTCTCTGCCTCGTCCAATGTCACGCGCGAAGAGTGGCGGGCATTTGCCGACGGTGTGCAGCTGGACACCCGCTTTCCCGGACTCAAGGGCTTCGGTTTTGCACAGGTGCTGACTCCTGCGGAGCGCGCTGCGCACGAAGCTGCGTTGCGTGCATCGGGGCGACCCGGCTACGCCGTCCGGCCGCCCGGTGATCGCGACATGCTCACCGCCATCGTGTACCTCGAACCCGAGGTCGGCACCAATCTCAATGCGATCGGTTACGACATGTATTCGGAGCCGATACGTCGCGCGGCGATGGAACGTGCGGCAGACAGTGGCAAGGCGGCATTGTCGGGAGCGGTCACGCTGGTGCAGGACAGTGCGGCACCCCGGCCCGGCGCACTGATGTATGTACCGGTCTATCGACCGTCGCACGGTTTGCATACGGTCGAGGCGCATCGGGCGGCGCTGCACGGGTTCGTCTATTCGCCGTTCCGCATGAACGATCTGGTTCAGGCGGCGATCGGTGACCGCGCAGCCGATATGGTGGTCGAACTGTTCGATGGCACCGCCACCGATGAACCGGCATTGCTGTTCGAGCGTCGTCGAGCCGTGCTCGAAAATCTCGTGGCTTACACACCCAGCTTCGTCGAGACGCGTCCGGTTGACGTCGGCATGCATCGCTGGACCTTGCGCTTCACCACATTGCCGGCCTTTGACGTGGCGGCACCGGCGAGCAAGGCCAATCTGGCGGCAGCCGCCGGTCTGGGTCTGACCGTACTGTTGTGCAGCACACTGGCTGCAGTACTGGGTTTGCGCAGGCGGGCCGAAAATCTGGCGCATCGCATGTCGGTCGCCCATCGCGAAAGCGAGGCGCGCATGCGCTCGGTCATCCAGGCCAGCGCGGAAGGCATCCTTATTTGCGACCTCACACCGGCGTCGCGCGTACTGAGCGCCAACCCCGCAATTGCCGACATGCTCGGCATCGAAGCCGACCTGCTGCAGGGCATGCCGCTGACGCAGCTTTTTTCGAGTCACGGCGACGTGACGCTGGAAAGGCAGCTGAGCGACATCCGTCATGGCGACCGGCGGCTGCTGCGCTGCAATGTAAGCGCCGCGCATGCACACGGCGGCGCGCGCACGATAGAACTCGCCATCACGTCCACCGAAGAGGAATCCGAAGGGCCGCGCCTGATCATCATGGCGACCGACCTGACGGAACTGCTCGATGCGCAGCGTGCGGCACGTGAATCCGACCTGCTCAATCAGGCAATTCTGGAGCACGCGCCTTTCTGCGTGATCGCCACCGACACGGTCGGCGTCATCCAGTCGATCAATCCGGCCGGCGAACGGCTGCTCGGCTATGCGCGTCACGAACTGGTCGGTGTCGCCACGCCGGAACTGCTGCATCTGGACACCGAAATTCATCAGCGCAGCGCGCAGCTGACGGCAGAGAAGGGATTGCCGGTACGCGGTTTCGAGGTGTTCGTGCTGCCGGTGCACGAAGGCGGTGTGGATGAGCGGGAATGGACCTACGTGCGCAAGGACGGCACACATGTGCCCGTCAATCTGGCCGTCAATGCGCTGCGCGACGCGCGCGGCGACATCAGCGGCTACATCGGATTCGCCTACGACATCACCGAACGACGCCGCACCGAGGCATATGTTCGCCGGCTGGCGCACCATGACACCCTGACAGGCCTGCCGAACCGCCTGCTGCTGACCGAACGCTTCGAGCGCTCGGTCCAGCGTTCAAGGCGCAGCGGTTTGCGTACCGCGCTGATCATGCTCGACCTCGATCGCTTCAAGGACATCAACGACAATCTGGGGCATCACGCCGGTGACGCGGTGCTGCGCGCCGTCGCCGAACGTCTGCTGGCCAACGTGCGCGGCACCGATACCGCAGCGCGCCTCGGTGGCGACGAATTCGTTGTATTGCTCGAAGAGGTGGAAAGCGCGGAAGTCGCCTGCGAAACGGCGCGCAAGTTCCTGCGCGAACTGTCGCAGCCGATTGATTTGACTGACCTGGAACTGGCGATCACACCCAGCATCGGCATTGCGCTGTTTCCCGATCACGGCCACGAGCTGGAAGACGTGCTGCAGCGCGCCGACACTGCGATGTACCGCACCAAGCAGTCCGGCCGCAACGGCTTCACCCTGTACCAGCACGGCCACGCCTGAGCAGGCTCGACCACCGCGTCAGGTGCGTCGCTCGCCGAGGCTGCGGTCCAGCTTGTCTTCGACTTCGCCGATGGCGGCAGCGAGTGAATTCACCGAGTCGATCGTGGTCTGTTGCATCGCTGCGCGCAGGTCGGCGAATTCCTTCTGCATCGCGGTGTTCAGTTCGGTGAAGCGCGACGCTTCGGCCTGATCCGCCAGCAGCCGCTGCTCGCGCAGTTCCTTGGCATGACGCCGCGCTTCGAGCAGGGTCGAGGTGTGCAGCGTCAGCGTGTAGGCACCGAGCAGCACCAGCAGCAGGGTCGTGGCACCGAGCAGGATGATGCCGGCCGGTGCGTTGATCGTCGCCACCAGCAGCGACACCTCGACCGGCATGACCAGCACGCTCCAGTTCGCAATCACGAAGGCGGCGAGCAGGCCCATCACCAGTATTCCAAGTGCGCCGAGCAGTTTCATCAGTGTTCTCCTCTTATTGTCATTACACCATTGTCGTGCATGCGGGGCCCTGCCGCCATCGGCATCCGCCTACGCCTGGGCGACGGCCGGCGACATGCGCGCCTCGCGGATCGGCAGGTTGACCAGCGCCGCGATGGTCGCCAGCAGTGCGTCGGCATACCACATCCACAGATAGTTGCCGGTGTGCTCCAGCGCCAGCCCGCCGAGCCAGGCGCCGAAGAAGCCGCCGATCTGGTGCGACAGCAGCGTGAGGCCGAACAAGGTCGCAAGATAGCGCGTGCCGAACAGCTTGCCGACCACGCCGGCGGTCGGCGGTACGGTAGCCAGCCAGGTCACGCCCAGACCGATGGCGAACAGGTAGAAGGTCCATTCGGTCTGCGGCGACGCCAGGTAGATCAACACCAGCACCGCACGCGACGCATACATCCAGAACAGGATCATCTTGCTGCGCCAGCGGCCGACCGCCCAGCCGGCCAGCAGGCTGCCGGCGATGTTGGCCAGCCCGATCAGCGCCAGCGCAGTGCTCGCCACTTCCGCCGGCAGGCCGCACAGCCCGACCTCGCCCGGCAGGTGGGTGATCAGGAAGGCGATGTGAAAACCGCAGGTGAAGAAACCGGCGTGCAGCAGCAGATAGCTGCGGTCACGCAGCGCGTCGCGCACCGCATGGCGCAGGCCGCCGCTGCCATCGGGCGCGGCGTGACTGACCATCGGCTCGCGTGCGCGCAGGGCGCGCGCCAGCGGCAGTGCAGCCAGCGCCGCGATGGCCAGCGCATACATCGCACCCATCCAGCCGACGGTGGTGATCAGCTTCTGCGCCAGTGGTGCGAACACGAACTGCCCGAGCGAGCCGCCGGCGTTGATGATGCCAGCCGCCTGACCCCGCTTCGCCGAATCGAGCTTGCGCGAGGCGGCACCGATCAGCACCGAAAAGCTGCCGGCGCCGGAGCCGGCAGCCGACAGCACGCCGAGCGCCATCGTCATGCCGAAGCTGCTGTCCATGAAAGGTGTCAGTGCGCAGCCGAGCGCCAGCACGATCAGCCCGGTCGCCAGCACGCGGCCCGGGCCGTAGCGATCCGCCACCGCACCAGCCACCGGCTGTATCGCGCCCCAGACGAACTGGCCGATGGCCAGCGCCAGGCTCAGGCTGACGATGCCAAGACCGGTGGAGGTATTGATCGGCGACATGAACAGGCCGGACGACTGGCGTACGCCCATCGTGACCATCAGCAGCAGGGCGGCGCACAGCACGGCGGACAGGGCGGAGGGCATGGCGCGTAACGAAACTTCGGGTTGCTCGAGGCTAGCACAGGCCATTGTCCCACCGTCATCTGTCGCGGGCGGAAGTGGGTGTTGGGCATCGCTGCGCTCACCCCAACCTACGGAGCATCACGTAGGTTGGGGTGAGCCGAAGACGATGCCCAACACCGAACCGTCCCCGCCGCGTCCCCGCCCGACCGACCCGCAGGTTGGGGTGAGCGCAGCGATGCCCAACAAGACGGCGCATGCACTCGCGCCACACGCACCGCGCCGGATCGACGCCTGCTCCGGCCCCGGGGGAACCTCGAAGTTCAGCGACGCTCCGACCATCGGGTGTCCGGCCGGGTTATCTTCGGATGATGAACCTGCTTTCGACCACGGCACTTTTCGTCGCCACTGCACTGGCCGAGATCGTCGGCTGCTATCTGCCCTGGCTGTGGCTGAAGGACCGCGCGCCGGTCTGGGTGCTGCTGCCGGCGGCGCTGTCGCTGGCCGCATTCGTCTGGCTGCTGACGCTGCATCCGACCGCAGCCGGGCGTGTCTATGCGGCGTATGGCGGCGTGTACGTTTCCGTCGCCGTGCTGTGGCTATGGCTGGTCGACGGCGAGCGCCCGCATCTGTGGGACATCACCGGCGTGGCGGTCGCGCTGGCCGGCATGGCCATCATCATGTTCGCGCCGCGCGCCTGAAGCGCGCCCTTTCATCGAGGAGAATTCCGCATGGACCTGCAACTGAAGAACCGTCTCGCACTGGTGTCCGGCAGCACCGCCGGCATCGGCTACGCCATCGCCGAAGCGCTGCTGCGCGAAGGCGCGCGCGTCATCGTCAATGGCCGCACGCAGGCGGCGGTCGACGCGGCCGTCGCGAAGCTTGGTGTGGGGGCGATCGGCTTTGCCGGCGATCTGGCCAGCGCAGCCGGCGCCGACGCGCTGGCGAAGGCGCACCCGGACATCGACATCCTGGTGAACAACCTCGGCATCTTCGAGCCGAAAGCTTTCGAGGACATCCCCGACGCCGACTGGACCCGCTTTTTCGACGTGAACGTGCTGAGCGGCGTGCGGCTGTCGCGCCAGGTGCTGCCCGGCATGAAGCGGCGCAACTGGGGCCGCATCCTGTTCATATCGAGCGAGAGCGGCATCCAGATTCCGGCCGAAATGATCCACTACGGCATGACCAAATCGGCGCAGATCGCGATTGCGCGCGGTCTGGCCGAGTCGGTGGCCGGCACCGGCATCACCGTCAACAGCGTGCTGCCGGGCCCGACCCGCTCGCGCGGCGTCGAGGATTTCGTGCAGACGCTGGCCGACGAGAACGGCCAGAGCTTCGAGGACTTCGAGAAGGAATTCTTCGAGAAGGTGCGCCCGACCTCGCTGATCAAGCGCTTCGCCACGCCGGAAGAAGTCGCGGCGATGGTCGTCTATCTGGCCAGTCCGCTCGCGTCGGCCACCACCGGCGCGGCGGTTCGGGTCGATGGCGGAACGGTGAAGGGCGCCTTCTGAACTGCGTCACGGCGCGCCTCGAACAGCAGGGGAAACACGGTCTTCAAGGCTGTGCGCGGACAGTTGTCCTTGATAGTGTTCGCCTGCAGCGCTTGCGCCGGCGCGGTCGAGCAGGCCCGACCCGGTAGATGGATTCCAGTCATTTTTCGGGAGAAACCGATGAAACGCCGACTTGCCGCCTCATGGATTGCCGCCTCGACTTTGTGCCTGACGGGCGCGCCGGCACTTGCCGCCGATTACTACCTGCAGATTCCGGGTATCGATGGCGGTTCGGTCGCCGAAGATTTCAAGGACCAGATCGAGGTGTCGTCATTCAGCTGGAACGTATTCAATACCGTGCCGACCGATTCCACCGGCGGTACGGCATCGAAGGCGGTATTCGGCGATCTGCACTGGACGCAGGCGGTGAATCAGAGCATCCCCACTCTGTTTGCCGGGGTGGTCGGCGGCAAGGCCTTCGACGAGGTGGTGCTCAGCTTCGTGAAAGCGGGCGAAGACAAGTCCTATCGCTACTTCACGATGACCTTCGATGACGTCACGCTGACCTCGCTGAGCCTGTCGGGGACATCGGGCGGCGACGAGCCGCAGGCATCCCTGAGCCTGAGTTACACGCGCATCGCGCTCGCCTACATTCCGCAGGACAAGGGCGGAAAGCTCGGCGACCCCATCACGGCAATCTGGGATCTGGCAGGGGTGAAGGGTGACGCACGCGTACTGATGCAGCTTGCGTCACCCGACACGCCCATCCTGCTCGACGTGTCGCAACCCATACCCGAACCGGAGCAGGCGGCCCTGCTGCTGGCCGGTCTCGGCCTGATCGGCTGGGTGACCCGCCGCCGGCGGCTCTGCTGACCTTCGTCCGCTACAGGCTGCCCTGACGCGCAGGCACTTGCTGCGGCAGGTTTGCTTCCGCGTCGGCGGCCGGACGATCCATCACGTCCTGCGGCCGCCGCAGCATGTCGAGCCAGACCGCCAGCACAGCCATCAGCCCGGCGCCGGTCATGCCGACGAGCACCTGCATGCTGGGCGAGTCACCCGACAGTGCGCCGGCCGCATCGGCCAGCGGTGCCAGCAGCACGCTCAGGCAGAACACTTCGAGCGAATAGCGCCCCATCAGGCACAAGGTGGCGGCGACCCCGCGCTGCAGCCATGCACCCGGACGGATCCAGCGCGCCGCGACATAGGCAAGCGCCAGGAAGTGCAGCACACGCAGCAGGTCCAGATCGGTCTTGCTGATCGGGTAGATCCACTGCGCCACGGTCAGCGGCATCACCGCATCATGCAGATCAGGCGCGCGCCATGACAGCGACAGCACGAAGGACCCCAGCAGAAAGGCGCACGAAAGCGGCATCAGCAGCCGGTCGAAGGCGCGGCGATCGATCGCGTGCAGGCGGATCAGCGGTCGCGGCCGTGCGCAGCAGGCACCGAGAAAGAACAGGAACTGCCAGGCCAGCGGGTTGAAGAACCACACGCCTTCCGGCGCCGCCGGCAGATTCAGCCCGACATGCTTTTCGAGCAGCCAGAGCAGGCATGACGGCACGAGCACCCACCACGGGTGACGCACCAGCAGCGGCAGCAGCCCGGCCAGCAGCGCCATCAGGATGACGTAGAGCGGCAGCGGGTCCATCAGCACCGGCTTGAACTGCAGCAGCACGCCGCCGACCAGCGCCGCCTCGGGCTCGTTCAGGAAATAGCCCAGCCCCATTTCGCTGATGAAGTCACGCGTTTCGACCCGCGCATTGGCGACGAACACCACTGCCAGCAACTGCGCCAGCAGGAAGACGTGCGCCACGTAAAGTACCCACGCACGGCGCAGCGCCTTCAGTGCAGCCGGAAAATAGCCGTCCCGCACGTACACCCGGCCGTAGGCGAGCATCGCGCCGTAGCCGGCGAGGAAGACGAACAGCTCTGCCGCATCGCTCAGACCGAAGTTGCGCAGCGTCAGGTAGCCCAGCGGGTTGCCGGGAATGTGGTCCCAGAACATGCAGACCAGCGCGATGCCGCGGAAGAAGTCGATGCGCAGGTCGCGCGTGTTCGGAAAGTGGCCGGACATTGCGTGCAACTCCAGTCGTAAACAGTCGGGCGCACGCCTCGACGGCCGCGCGGACGGGAGGCCGAAGGATAGAGCAAGGCGCGGCAACCTGCCGCGCACCGTTCATCTGTACGGGTACCGGCGGACGGCGGGTCCGCCTAAGCTCAAGTCCATCGCGCAGTGCACCAAACCGCTTTCCTCCCATCCGACCCTGAAGGAGCGCTCCAGATGACTTACCCCGTCGATCGTCGCAACGTCATCAAGAGCATGGGCGCGCTGGCCGCGTCGGCCGCGCTGCCGTTTTCCATGCCGGCGCAGGCGCAGAAGAAGCCGACCGGCAAACCCATCGTGATCGGGCTGACCATTTCTCAGACAGCCGCGGCCGGCGTGGCCGATCACGGCGATCACCTGAACGGCTCCATCCTCGCGATGGAAGAGATCAACGCCAATGGCGGCATCCTCGGCCGGCCGCTCGAACTCAAGCCGGTCGATGTGGATCTGCTGTCGCCGGAAAGCTGTCAGGCGGTGGTACGCAAGCTGGTGGACATGAAGGTGCATGCCATTTCGTCGCCCTTCCTGTTCGTGCCGATTCCGGCCATGGATGCGTCGGTCGGCTACAAGTGTCCCTATCTGAACGGCAACACGCAGCGCGCCGCGACCGACCTCGTCGCCGCCAATCCGCAGAAGTACGGCCACATCTTCCAGATGGATCCGTCGGAGGTGTACTACGGCTACACCTTCCCGAAATTCCTCGAAGACATGCAGGACAAGGGAGGCTGGAAGCCGATCAACAACAAGGTGCACATCGTCCAGGAGCAGATCGCCTACAACCAGACGATTTCCCGCGCCTGTCAGGAAGCGCTGAAGACGAGCCGCTTCGAACTGGCCAAGGTGACCGACATCCAGTATCCGGTGCAGGACTGGGGCGCGGTCGTCCGCGACATCAAGAAGACCGGCGCCGGCGCGGTCATGATCGACCACTGGGTGGCTGCCGAATACGCCGCCTTCGTCAAGCAGTTCCGCGCCAACCCGCTCAAGGGTGCGCTGGTGTATCTGCAGTACGGGCCGTCGCAGCCGGAATTCCTGCAGCTCGCCGGCAAGAACGCGGAAGGCTTCGTGTGGAGCACGGTGCTCGGCGTATATGCCGACGAAAAGGGCCGTGCCTTCCGCGAAAAGTACAAGAAGCGCTTTCCGGCCAAGGTGATGGGGCTGTGCTACACCGGCAGCGGCTACGACATCGTCAACTTCCTCGCCCAGGCCTGGACTGCGGTCGGCGACCCGGACAAGTTCGCAGCGGTGAACGACTACATCCGCAAGACGCCGTTCCGCGGCGTGTGCGGCTGGTCCTACCTGAACAATGCGCGGCAGGAAGGCGTGCATTACCCGGTCGGCACCGACGACCTCGAAAAAGGCATGGCCCAGCTGTACTTCCAGGTGCAGAACGGCGAACACAAGATCATCTATCCGAACAAGCTGATCGAAACGCCGTTCAAGCCCGCGTCCTGGATGTAATCGACGTGACCATGGCTCAGGCAGGGGACATGCTGTTCGCCTGCGACGACATCCGCCTCGACCTGGGCGGGCGCGAAATCCTGCGCGGCGTGTCGCTGTCGATCCGTCGCGGCGAGGTGCTCGGCATGATCGGGCCCAACGGCGCCGGCAAGACCAGCCTGCTCGAAGTGCTGTCCGGGCGCATCCGGCCGAAGTCGGGCACGGTGACCTTCAAGGGTCGGGACGTGACCGCGCTGCGGCTGCACGAGCGCGCCCGGCTCGGTCTGGGTCGAACCTACCAGACGCCGGTGGTGCCGGAAGAACTGACCGTGGCCGAAGTGCTGAAATCGGCGCGCCAGGCCTACAAGCCCTATCTGACGCGGCACCACGCTGAGTGGGCATGCGAGCTGCTCGGCCTGACGGTCGATGAAGACCTGATCGCCGGCCGGCTGGAAACGCTGAACCGGCGCAAGCTGCTGCTGGCCTGTCTGCTGATGCGCCGACCGCCGCTGCTGCTGATGGACGAGCCGGCCGCCGGGCTGATCAATTCCGAAGTCGACGAGATCGACCATCTGGTGCGCTTGCTGGCCAAGGAACTGAACCTGGCCATCCTGATCGTCGAACACCGCATCGAACTGCTCGATGCCATCGCCGACCGCGTCATGGTGATGGATGTCGGCGAGGTGATCGCCGAAGGCAGCCTGCAGCACATCCTCGGCGATGCGCGCGTGCGCGCCGCCTATTTCGACAGCATCGGCGAGGTGCACGCATGAGCGCCACCGCCACGCCACCGACCGACGCCGGTCGCGAAATCCTGAAGGTGGAAGGCCTGTCCGCAGGCTACGGGCCGCTGCGCGTGCTGCACGACCTCGACCTGTCAGTGCATGCCGGCGAGCGGGTCGGCATCGTCGGCCTGAACGGCCACGGCAAGTCCACGCTGTTCCTCGCCATCGCCGGCCTGACCGGCTGGCAGCGCGGTTCGATCAAGCTAAATGGCGTGGAGGTCGGCGGCACGCGCAGCCAGGGGCCGGGTCGCTACACGCATCGCGTGGTCAAGCTCGGTCTGGCGCTGATGCCGCAGGGCGATGAAATCTTCCAGGGCCTGACGGTCGAGGAACATCTGGACAGCGGTGCCTTCACGCCGCGCGCCTGGCGCGAGCGCGCTGCGCGCAAGCGGCGCGTGCTCGAGATCTTTCCGCCGCTGGAAAAGCTGATGAAGACGCCGGTCGGCCGGCTGTCCGGCGGCGAGCGGCGCATGGTGTCGCTCGGCCGCGGGCTGATGGCCGACGCGTCGCTGTTCCTGGTCGACGAGCCCTCGCTGGGCCTCGCGCCGAAGATCAGCAAGAGCGTCATCAACGCACTGATGAGCGTCGAACTGAATGACGCGGCGATGGTGATCGCCGAACAGAACGTATCGCTGCTGGAAGGGCGCGTGTCGCGCCTGATCGGCATGCATGTCGGAAAACTCAAGGGCGAAGCATCCGCGGCGTCCCGATCCCGCCCGGAGGTCTGATTCGTGGAGTGGCCATCCATCCTGTTGTCGGGCATCACGCTTGCAGCCATCTACGGCTTGCTGGCAATCGGCATTTCCATCACCTGGTCCAGCCTGGGCATGGTGAACATGGCGTACGGCCTGACCTTCGCCGCGTCCGGCTACGGCGGCTGGCTGATGGCCGAGCACTTCAGCGAAGCCGGTGTGCTGGTCATCCTGGCCGGCATCGTCACCGGTGCGCTGATCGGCGTCATCGTGTGCCTGATCGCCTTCATCCCCATCCATGACAAGCCCAACTTCAATGTGCGCGGCCTGATCGCGACGCTGGCGCTGAGCCTGATAGGCACCCAGGTGCTGCTGATGACCTTCGGCCCGCAGGCCAAGACGCTGCCGCCGCTGTTCGGCGAGTGGCAGTGGGAGATGACCGAAGAATTGATCCTGACCGCCGACCAGGTGGGGACGCTGCTGTCGTCATTGCTGCTGCTCGGACTGACGCTGGCATGGATGAAGGGCAGCCGGCGCGGGCTGGAAATCCGCGCCATGATGATGAATCCGTATGGTGCGGCGATCTGCGGCATCGGCGTGCGCAGCACCGGCATCTACGTGATGGCGATCACCGGCGCGCTGGCCGGGCTCGGTGCGGTGCTGCTGTGCCAGACCTATTTCGTCAGTCCGTTCTCCGGCCTGACGCCGATGATCAAGGGTGTCAGCGTGGCGCTGTGCGGCGGGCTGGGTTCGGTGTCCGGCGCACTGATCGCCGCCTGCATCCTCGGTCTGGTCGAGGCACTGACCACGGCGTATCTGGGCGGGCAGTATGTGCTGATCACCCAGTTCATCGTCATCATCGTCATCCTGCTGATCCGGCCGCGCGGCATTGCCGGCATGCTGGACAAGGCGCGGGAGGCATGATGTTCAAGGTCACCCGTTCGGAGAACTGGAAGAACCCGCAGGACAGCTGGGCGCCGGATGCGCCGCGCTGGAAGCCGCGCATGCTGCCGGTCGGCCGGCTGCGCTGGTACTGGAAGGGACCGGCGCAGGGCAGCGCGCTGTGGCGTCTGCGCTACCCCTTCACGCGGCGCACCGTGCTGCGCACGCGCGGCGTCTACAACCCGAAGACGCTGCGTGCCGAGCGCACCATCGTCGATCGCCGGCCGATCTACTGGGCGCTCGGCCTGGCGCTGCTGGCGCTGCTGCCGCCGTTTGTCGATTCCGGCGCATTGCTGGCGGCCGGCGCAGTGTTCTGCATCTACGCCGCGATCAATCTGTGCTGGATGCTCACCATCGGCACCGCCGGCATCTTTTCGCTGGCCAGTCCGGCGGTGGTCGGTGCAGCGGCCTATGGATCCGCCTGGCTGTCCATCGAATACGGCCTGCCCTGGTGGACGCTGCCCTTCATCGGCAGCGGCATCGGGCTGATCTTCGGCGCCATCATCGCGATACCTGCAACTCGCCTCGACGGCTTCTACTACGCGCTGCTGACGCTGGGCATCAACGAGCTGTGTCGCGTCTATGTCGTGCAGTCGCGCGTGTTCGGCTCGGCGACCGGTGGGCTGTACGGGGCGCCGTCCTATCTGCCGGATGGCTGGGACGAAACGAGCCAGCTCAGGCTGGGCGTCTATGCCTGCCTGGTGCTGATGATCGCCGCGCTGTTCCTGTACCGCTTCGTCAATGGCACGCGTCTGGGCCGCATCCTGCGCGCCGCACCCGAGAAGAAGGAGGCGTTCGCCGAGGCGACCGGCATCGACTTCCGCTCGGCGCGGGTGCGCGTGTTCCTGATTTCGTCGATCGCGCTCGGCGTCATCGGCGGCTTCTACGCCACGCACTTCCGCGGCGCGTCGCCGACGCTGTTCTCGTTCGACCTGGTGCTGATGATGCTGGCGATGATCGTCATCGGCGGACTGGGGCGCGCCGAAGGGGCGGTGGTCGGCACGCTCATCGTCATCGTCATCGAAAAGTACCTGATTGACTGGGGGCCGGCCCGGCTCATCCTGATCGGTCTGATCATGCTCGGCGTCGTGCTGTTCCTGCGCGGCGGCCTGTTCGGCATGAAGCAGCAGTTCCGCGCCTGGCGGAACAAGAAGAAGAGCGAACGCCGTTCAACCCGCGCCGAAAAAGGAGGCGAAATGCTGCCCGAAGAAGCCACCGAAACCCGCGACAAGGATCAGATATTCGCCCGCCGCTTCGACAAGCAGCAGCGCGACTTCCTGAAGACGCTGGTGACCGACGAAGTGATCGAGGAACACCGCGCGAAGCCGCTCGGCCAGCACAGCGAACAGCTGGAGCGCCTGCTCGTGTACTTCCGCCGCGGCGTGCAGAACGACAAGTACGCCATCGTCGCCACCGTACCCTTCAGGGAGTACCGCGTGATCGCGTTGTCCGGCTTCCGCGGCGTGGCGCCGCGCGTGGTCGACGACAAGGTGTATGCGACCGAGGACGAGGCCTATCACGGCGTGTTCCTGCGTCGCGTGCAGGACCTGCTCGAATCGTAATCTTCCTCTTCAGGCAATTCAGGACATGGCACAGATCAAGGTTTTCGGTTACTGCGACCAGCTCACGGTCAAGGCGGGCGACACGCTCAGCGTGAAAGCCAGTGTGGATGGCGCCGACAGCGTGAGCGCACAGCTGGTGCGGCTCATCCATGGCGACGCGCACCCGGACGGCCCGGGCTTTGTCGAGGAGGCGATCGACAGCCCGATCAACCGCGACTGGCCGGCGAAGAAGCAATACACGCAGGTCGGCTCCTTCCTGCGCGCGCACGACCCGGACCACAGGCTTGCCGTGACCGGCAGCTTCACGCTGCATGCCTTCATCACGTCGACGCTGCCGGACATCGGCGTACGCCAGGCGCTGCTCGGCCGCTGGTCGATCGACCGCAACGAAGGCTATTGCCTGGGCATCAACCAGAAGGGCTATCTGGAATTCTGGATCGGCGATGGCCAGGCGGTCGATTACGTCGCGGCCGAAGTGCCGCTGGTGGCGCGCGTGTGGTACTTCGTCGCGGTCAGCTACGACGCCACGACCGGCCGCGCGACGATCCACCAGCAGTCGGTGCTCAATCGCTACAACAGCCTGCTGTCGCCGGTCGCGCCGATGGATTACGGCTCGCATGTGCACGAAACGCTGCGCGTGAAGCCAGTCCGTGCCGACGCGCCCTTCCTGGTCGCCGGCGCGCAGGACTGGCATGAACTGCGCGGGCATTTCGTCGCGCAGTGCTTCTGCGGCAAGATCGACCGCCACGGCATGTTCGACCGCGCACTGACGCGCGACGAACTCGAGGCGCTGGCCGGAGGCGGTGTGCCGCACGCCAACGGCCTGCTCGCCTACTGGGACACCACGCACGGCTACACCGACCGCGGCATCGGCGACACCGTGTTCGATACCGGCCCGTACCACCTGCACGCCGAAGGCTACAACCGGCCGATCCGCGCGCAGACCGGCTGGAACTGGAACGGCCGCGACGACTGTTTCCGGCTTGCCCCGCAGCAGTACGGCGGCATCGAGTTCCACGTCGATGCGATGATCGATTCGAACTGGGACGAAACGCTGTCGTTCACGATTCCGGCCGCGCTGCGCAGTGGCGTCTATGCAGTGCGCCTGCGCGTCGGCGACGGTGCCGGTCTGGCCGAGGACCACGTGGTGTTCTTCCTGCGCGCGGCCGTGCCGAAGGCGCCGGTGGCGCTGCTGATGCCCACTGCCAGCTATCTCGCCTACGCCAACGAAAAGCTCAGCTTCGATGCCCAGATCATCCAGCCGATGGCCGGCCAGCCGCCCATCGTCAGCGAGGTCGACATCGAAATGTACAAGAACCACGAATTCGGCCTGTCCACCTACGACCATTTCCTCGACGGGCTGGGCGTGTCCTACAGCTCCTACCGCCGGCCGGTGGTGAACATGCGACCGAAGTACCGCATGTCCAGCATGGGCCTGACCTGGCAATTCCCGGCCGACCTGTCCATCGTCGCCTGGCTGGAAAAGCTCGGCTATGACTACGAAATCCTGACCGACGAAGACCTGCACCGCGACGGGCTGGCTGCGCTCAAGCCCTACAAGGTGGTGCTGAGCGGCTCGCACCCGGAGTACTACTCGGAACGCATGCTCGACGCGACCGAAGACTATGTGACCGGCGGCGGTCGCCTGCTGTACATGGGCGGCAACGGCTACTACTGGTGCGTCGGCTTTCGCGACGACGAACCGTGGATCATGGAAGTGCGCAAGCTCGATTCCGGTTCGCGCGCCTGGGAGGCGCGCCCCGGCGAGCACTATCTGTGCACCACCGGCGAAAAGAGCGGGTTGTGGAAGAACCGCGGCCGCCCGCCGCAGAAGCTCACCGGTGTCGGCTTCACCGCGGAGGGCTTCGAAGAGTCGAAGTCCTACCGGCGCATGCCGGACAGTCATCACCGTACGGTGTCGTGGATCATGGAGGGCGTCGAGGGCGACATCATCGGCGACTTCGGTCTGGCGCGCGGCGGTGCCGCCGGCGTCGAGCTCGACCGCTATGACCTCGCGCTCGGCACGCCGCCGCACACGCGCATCCTCGCGTCGTCGGGCGGTCACAGCGACAACTACATGCTGGTCGTGGAAGAGATCGTCTACATGCACCCGGGCTTCGGCGGCACGCAGGAACCCAAGGTGCGCGCCGACATGACCTGGTTCACTGCGCCCAATCACGGCGCGGTGTTCTGCACCGGCTCGATCGCCTGGAGCAGCGCGCTACCCAGCAAGGACTTCGACAACAACGTTTCGCGCATCACGAAGAACGTCGTCGACGCCTGCCTGAAGGACGGTCCGTTGCCGGGCTGGGCGTGGATCGCCGACGAGAAGCAGTGGCGCTGAAGCGTCGCCGCCCTGCAGCGCAATTGCGGTGAGGCGCCGCCCGGAAGTCGGGCGCGCCGTCAGATGAAGCGCGCCTGATGCAGCTGGCGGTAGCGCACCGCCAGCGTGGCGCCGTCGATGTGCAGCTCTTCCTGACGCAGCAGCGACGCCAGTTCGCCCTTGTCGCGCACGTTCAGCTTTTCGTAGATGGTGCGCAGGTAGAAGCGGATCGTGGCCGGTGACAGCTCGAGCTGGCGCGCGATTTCCTTGTAGCTGCTGCCGCGGCCGAATGCTTCCGCGACCGAGGTTTCGCGCGGCGTGAGCACGTCGAGGCGCGAGCGGCCGCGCACCACCAGCAGCGTGAAGTCGCCAAGCAGGTGACGTTGCAGCACGACTGTGCGCAGCTTGAGCCGGAAGTCGTCGGTCTTCAGCCACAGGCCTATCGTGTCCGGCAGGCAGCCGTCGCCGATGTCCGGCCACTCGCAGCGCAGCGCCTCGACGAACTGCGGTTCGGCGTTCAGCAGCTGGCCCTGGCGGTCGAGAATCGCCATGGCCACCTGATCGTTCGCCATGCTGGCCTTCAGATATTCCATCTGGAAGATGCGGTTCGATGTCCACGCCGAACACAGGTGCGGCATCAGGAATTGAGCCATCTGCTGGTCGCCGCGCGTGAAGCGGGCGTCACCGACCGTGCGGTACAGCGACAGGAACACGAAGGCGGTTTCGGACGGCAGATAGACCGATGTGCAGAAGGCCTGTCCGACACCGTGTTCGCCCATCAGCGTCGCCAGCCCCGGTGCCTCGTTGAACCTGCGCTGATCGAAATAGACGGTTTCTCGCGGCTTGGCCTTCACCGCCTTGGCCAGCGCATCGTCGTACTTGGTTTCTTCCCACAGCGGCACGAAGCCGTCGTCGAGGTTGAAGGGCTGCGAGCTGTGCAGCGCGAAGCTGCCCGATGCGGGCGACATGATGCCCCACCACGCCTTGTCGAATCCGACCAGCGGTTGCACCCGTTCCAGCGCCGCCTGCTGGAAATCGTCTATCGCCTTCGCCTGCGCCAGCGACTGCAGATCGAGTACTGCGTCGCTGAATTCGCCCACACTGAACATGGCGCCATCCCGATGAAAGACCTGCACGCCGGCCATCCCGACCGGCTACCCTTCCATGCATCACCCGTGCCAGTGGCCGGAATCGTTGGTGCGCCTCGCAAATGGCGTCGCAACGCCATGCGTGACATGAATTCCCGATCCGGCCCGCCCTGCATTGATGCGCCGCGCGATCCGATGCGCCAATTGCGGGCAGGGCGATGCTACTCCGATCAGCCGTGGCGACGGCACACCCAGAGGTCCTGCATAGCCAGGCCGGCTGGTTCAGCGTGCTGCGGAATCCGTAGAATCCGCCGCTCGATACGAACGCAACCGGAGAAATGATCATGAGCGATGGCGCGAAGCGCGGGGAGGCGGTACGCCGCGAAGTGATGAGCGATGCCTTTGTGGATCGCGCACTGGGCAACGCGACCGACTTCACGCAGCCGCTGCAGGCCTTCATCAACGAGCATGCCTGGGGCGGCGTGTGGACGCGCGATGGGCTGGACCGGCGCACGCGCAGCCTGATCACGCTGTCGGCGCTGACCGCGCTGAAGTGCCCGAACGAGCTCA
The DNA here is from genome assembly GCF_001713355.1 of Methyloversatilis sp. RAC08. Lineage (NCBI taxonomy): Bacteria > Pseudomonadati > Pseudomonadota > Betaproteobacteria > Nitrosomonadales > Sterolibacteriaceae > Methyloversatilis > Methyloversatilis sp. RAC08. The sequence continues at coordinate 3,057,338 of NZ_CP016448.1, forward strand.
AGGGCCATGTGCGCGGTGCGCTCAACAATGGCTGCACGGTGGAGGAAATCCGCGAAACGCTGCTGCACTGCGCGGTGTATGCCGGCGTGCCGGCGTCGGTCGATGCTTTCAGGGCGGCGCAGGAAGTGGTCGATGCCTGGCGGGCGGAGCAGGCAGCCGGCTGACGGCAGACATGCGGCCGATCGTCAGACCCAGCCCTGCCGCCAGCGGGTCGAATCCTTCAGCTCGCGCCATTCGATGCGCCGGACCGACTTCGAATGCACGGCTTCGATGTCTATCCAGCGGATCACCGTGTCCGGCGGGTCGGGCTCGATCACCTTGCTCACCAGAAAGTGCAGGTTGCGGCCGACCGGTGCAACGGCGGTCCATTTGGTGAGCAGCAGTTTTTTCGGATGCAGCGGATTCATGATTTGACAGTCGATGGGTTCGACGCCTCTGACCGCGCCGCTGCGCAGCCATTCCCCGGCATGTCGACGGGATTCGCGAATGCGCATCAGCGCTCGACAAGCTGCATGCCGACGCCCGGTCAGACGAAGCGGCCGTCATCCGGCGTGCAGGGTTGTGCGACAGGAGGGCGAGTGCAGTCAGGCCGGGCCGCGGGCTTCCGGGCGGAAGCGCGCGATCAGCACGATCAGGGCGAGCGCAGCCGGCAGCCATGACAGGTCGGTCGGCACCGGGCGGGAGACTGCCGCGTCGGCGTGTTTCATGGCACGGGTCAGGGTGTCGGCGTCGGTCAGCGTGGCGTAGTCGAAGCCGACCTGTTGAGCGATGGCGCGCAGGTGCGTTTCGCGCAGGGCCGACAGGTGCTCGGTGCCCGGTACCCGTTTGCCGTCGGCGCTGCGCAACTCGCGCTGTATCACTTCGCTCGCCTTCCAGTAGCCGACCGGTCGGCCGTCGTCGTCGCTCTTCGGGATAGGCCGCGCCGCGTCGCCGCCCGCGCCGATGATCCAGCCGCGGATGTCGCCCGGCTTGATGTCGTCAAAGCCCGGTTTGTCGCCGTCGCGCAGCGGCGGCGCTTCCTGGCCGTCGCTGACGAACACGACGCCGGGTGTGTCGCCGATCTCCTTCGCCGCCCGTACCGACCAGAACACGCCCTTTGCCACCTCGCTCGAATTGCCCCAACGCATGCGGCCGTCGATCTGGTCGAGCGAAGCGATCAGGTCACCGTAGTGGGCACACACTTCGATCGGCGCCAGCAGCAGCAGCGTGCGGTACTCGGCAAAGCCGGCCCAGCCGACGCGCGAGCCGCACGGCAACTCGCGCAGTGCGCGCTTCGCCGATTCGCGCGCATAGGCGAGCCGGCTGACCGGCATGCCATCCAGTTCGTAGTCCTCCACATTCATGCTCTGTGTCAGGTCGAACACGACGATGGTGTCCCAGCTGTCGCGCGGCAGATTCACTGGCGGCAGCAGGGCGGCGAACACCAGCAGTGCGAGTGCCGCGATCAGCGTGCGCGCGTCGCGCTCGCGCAGGCTGGCCAGCAGATTGCGCAGGAAGGTGCGGGTTCTCATGCGAGCGCGCTCATGGCAGGTCCAGCCGCACGCCCTGCAGCGTGGTGACCACGCGCTCCTTCGGCGGCGCCGGGCCGTCGTCGGCGGCTGCAGCGGCCTGCGCGATTTCGGGGGCGAGCCACAGCGCGCGCTCGAGGTTGTAGCGCGCGTCCCAGTCGTCAGGGCGTTCGCGCAGTGCATCGCGGTAGCGCTGCTTGGCCAGTTCGACCAGCGGCAGCGCATTGGCGACGTCGGCCTCGCCGTGCGCCAGAGCTTCACGCAGATGCAGATTGCCGAGGTTGTAGCGCGCGCCCTGGCGCAGGTCATCGCGCTCGCCGGCAATCAGCCCTTTCCATGCGCGGGTCGCGGCTTCGTTGTCAGCGCCGCGGCTGAGCGCCAGTGCCTGCGCGAACTGCGCCTCCGGCAGGTCGGCGTCGAGGCTGCCGGCGGCGGCGATGGCCGCATTCACGCGCTCGGCCTGCCACAGCCGAGTCGTCTGCCAGCCGGCGGCGACACCGGTGAGCAGTGCGGTGGCGCCGAAAATCAGATGGACGGTACGTCTTTTCACAGCCAGCTCCGCAGAAGAAGGGATCGATAGACCAGCAGCAGCGCGCAGCACAGCGCTGCCAGCGAAAGGAAGAGGCGGCTGTGGTCCTGCCGCGGCACGCGCTCGTCGAAGTCGAGCGGGAAGTTCTGCTGCCGGCCGACCTCGGCCACCGCCTTCGCGAGATCTTCCGGGCTGTCGGCCTGATACAGGCGGTAGGTCACCGGCAGCGACTGGAAAAAGCGGTGCAGCGACACCTCGGCGATCGATTCCTGCGCGTAGTAGGCATTGCGGATTTCGATCGCAGCCGGGTCGTCGCCATCGGCCTGGGGCGGCGGTGCGCTCGCTTCGGCGTCCAGCTCCGGCGCGTTCAGCGTGCGCAGATACAGCCAGTGCAGCGCGATGCGGTTGGCCTGCAGGCCTTCGCGAACGCGTTTGCGCGTCGGTTCGTCGAGATGGGTGCCGCCGTCGGTCACCAGCAGGATGATGCGGCTGCCGGTGTAGGCGCGCGCATCGAAGCTGTCGATGGCGGCGGTCAGTGCGCGGCCGACGTCGGTGTCGGACAGGCCGCGCCCCAGTCCTCCCGCCTTGATGCCGGCCTGTACGACCGCATCGTGCTGGGTGAACGGCACGACGTTCATCGGCCCGGCGCTGAAGAACATCAGCGCGAAACGGTCGTCCGGTCGCTGTTCGACGAATTTCGACAGCAGGTCACGCGCCACCGCCGATTTCGGCTCACCGCGCGATTCGACCTGGTAGAGCATCGAATGCGGATCGATGGTGCGCCAGTCCGCGGGTTTCATCTTGGCGTCCATGCTGCGGCTGCGGTCCATCAGGATCAGGATTTCCGCGCCGCGCCCGGTGCGCGTCACTGTGGTTTCGGGCGAGCCGGGGCCAGCCAGCGCGATGACGATGGCGGCCAGCGCGAACACCGCCAGCGCGCGCCAGGCGAAGCCGGCGATGCGACCGGCGCGGTCGCGCGGCAGCCAGTCCAGCGTTGGAAAGAGCAGCGTGTCGCGGCGCCGGCGCAGCAGCGGCAACGCGGCCAGCGGTAGCGCCAGCAGGGCCCACGGCTGAGCGAAGTCGATGGCGCCGATATTCATGCCTCGTGCCGCCTTTCGATGTCACGCAGGCGCCGCGCCAGGGTGCGCAGCGGCAGCGCGTCGGCCGGCGGGCCGTCGCCGAAGAACAGCGCGGCCGACTGTGCGTAGAAGCGCTCGATGTCGGCGCGCAGCGGCGCGTACTGTGGTGCGCGTTCGAACAGGCGCGGCAGCGAGGCGGGCTGCAGGGTGCGACCGGCGGTACGGTCGAAGGCGCGGTGCAGCGCCTGCCAGGCTTCGGGCGCGTCGTCGGTAAGGCTGCGCAGCGCATTCACTTCGCGCAGCGCGCGGGCGAAGGGCTGGCTGCGTCCGGCGCGCCAGCTGCGCCAGCCCAGCCATCCGCCCCAGGCGAGCAGCGCGGCGAGGCACAGGCCGCCCCACAGTGCGATCTGCTGGCGAATGGCCGTCGTGTCGACGGCGGGCGCGCCACGGTCCGGCTGCAGCGCTTCCAGTGCGCCCTCGCCGAAGACGTTGCGTGGCGTCAGCGGTGCCGCGCTGAACGGCCAGGCAGCCACGCCGAGCAGTCCGCCGGACGTCTGCAGGTCGAGCGCCGGCAGCGCCAGTGCCACGAGTGCCTGCGGCGCGTTGATCAGCTGGTGCTCGATCACCAGCCAGCGCTGCCCGTCGGTGTCGCGTTCGATGCGGGTCGGCCGGCGTTCGAGCCAGACGCCGACGCGGCCGGGGGCTGGCGGCTTGGTGAGTTCGACCGGCTTGCCGTCGATTTCGAGCCGCACGCGCTGCGTCAGCAGATCGCCCAGTGTATGGCCGTAAGCGCGCGGCTGAACGACCTGTGCCGGACGACCTTGCGGCGCGGCAGCAGGTGTCGGTGCGACACCCCGAGGCGAAGCCGGGGCGGCAGTCGGCGCGCCATCCGCGGCTGCTTCGGCCTGTATGGACAGGGTGTTGGATACGTCGCCGGACACGGCGTCCGCAGCGGGTGCAGGCGCTGTCTGTGCGAAAGCGCCCTGGGCGAGCAGCAGACTGGCGATCAGGGACGCTCGGATCAAGGGCGTCATGCGGTGGCCTCGAAGAAGTAATCGGACATCGCCTCGGCGTCGAAGGCGCCGTGGATGAAGAAAGGGCGCAGGTCGCGCGCGGACAGGAAGGCATCCAGCTCGGCGCGCCGCGCGGCCACTGCGTCGCGCCACTGCGTGCGCAGTTTCGGGCGCATGAACAGGGTGCGGCGGACGCCGCTTTCGGCGTCGCGCAGCGGTGCGATGGCGTCGTGCGGCGGCGGCTCGGTTTCGGCCGGGTCCCATACGATGACCGGCACGACGAAGGCGTGCGACAGCAGGTCGAGTGCGCCACCGAGCCGCTCCAGCGGCCAGTGGAAGTCGCTGACCAGAAACACCAGCGCCTCGCGGCCGACCAGCTGCTGCAGCGCATCCTCAAGACCTTCGATGCCGCCGGGCGCCGATGTGCATTGACGCAGACTGTCGGCCATCACGCTGCCCAGCCCGCGGCTCAATGTCGCCGGCACGCACAGCTCGGCGCGTTCGCGCTGATCGAAGGCCAGCATGCCCAGCGCATCGCCGATGCGAAACGCACTGTGCGCCAGGGATTCGACGAAGTCGGCAGCGACGTCGAGCTTGCGCCGGCGCGCGCCGAAGCCCATCGAGGCGGACACGTCGACCAGCACCTGTACGGTGACACCGACGCGCTGGCGATTGACGCGCACCAGCCAGTCTCCGGTGGTGCTGCGCAGGCTGGCACGCAGGTCGAGCCGACGCGGGTCCGGGCGGTCGTACAGACTCATGTGCGACACGAATTCCTGACCGGCGCCCAGGCTGCTGCCCGGGTGCGAACCCGGGCGCGGACCCGCCGCGCGATGCGGCAGCCGGTAGTGGAACTCGCGCACCTCATCGGCGTCGCTCATCGCGGCGTGGCGACCTTCTCGATGATCTGTGCGACCAGCGTGTCGGCGATCTGCGCGCGGCGCATTTCGTATACCGGGGTGAAGAACACGCGGTGGCCCAGCGTCGACGGCAGGATGGCCTGCACATCGTCCGGCACCAGATGGGTTCGACCGGCCATCCAGGCGACCACACGTGCGGCGCGCAGCAGGGCGCTCATGCCGCGCGGACTGGCGCCGGCCAGGATGAGCTTCTTCATGTCGACGCCGTCGATGCGCACGTCGAAGGCGGCCGGATTCTGGCTCGCGTCCCACAGGTCCATCACATAGCGTTCGAGTGCTTCGCTTGCGCTCACGCTGTGCTGGATCGCCGCCGCCATCGAGTTCAGCGACTGCCAGTCAAGGATGCCCGGTGTGACCTGGTTGATCAGTGCGTCGACGTCGTGGAAGGCGGTGTCGAACACCAGTGCGCGGCGCACCGCCTTGTCGCGCGGCGTTTCCATGCGCAGTTCGAACATGAAGCGGTCGCGCGCGGCAGACGCCAGTTCGAAGGTTTCTTCCTTCTCGACCTTGTTGCGGTCGGCGAACACCGTCATGTGCGGAAAGCTGTATTCGCGGTTGAAGGCCGACACCGTGCGCTCGGCCATCGCACGCAGCAGCAGTGACTGCACCTGCGGGCGGGCGCGGTTGATTTCGTTGAAGAAGAAGGTGGTCAGCCGCTCGCCGTGGCGCAGCAGCGGGCCGGGTTCGATGCGCGGCTTGCCGTCGGCGTCGACATAGGTGTGATAGACGAGGTCGTTGGGCATCAGGTCCACCGTGCCCTCGACGCGTTCGAAGTCGCCGCCGATGGCGCGGGCGAACGCACGCAGCACCGTGGTCTTGCCGACGCCGACATCGCCCTCGAGCAGTACGTGACCGCGCGCGAACAGTGCCACATTGATCAGCCGCACCACGTTGTCCTGGCCGATCACCGCCTTGCGGACTTCGGTTTCGACGCTCAGCGCGGCGTCGCGCCAGTCCTGCAGGTGTTCTTCTCTGATCATGCTGTCTCCCGGATGCGTAATCGATAGTGGGGGCGGGGCGCTGCCCATGCACCTTCAGCGGCGCAGTCTAGGCAGGAGGTGGCGGGCAAGTTGCCCAGCGTGCGGTCGTGATGATCAGATGGCGTCGTCCCCAACCGGACAGCCCGCCCATCGGCAAGGCTGCAAGCCAGCCGGCGCGGTGGCGTGAATGTGGCCGCGACGGCGGTGTTCAGGTGCGGCCCTGCAGCCCGTCGATGCGCTTCGCCGTGGCGGATGGCGTTTCGCAGCCGGGGCTGCCGCCCGTGTGCGACACCGTCAGGTCGCTGCATTGTTCGATGGTGGTCAGGAAAAAGAAATCGCGCGACTCGATGAAGCCCGGGTGCTCGGCCCGGATGTCGGACTGATCCTGCAGCGTGCGGTGCTGCGCGCCGAAGAGCGGGGCCATGTCTCCTCCTGAGTCAGGAAAGCTGTCCGATGAACGGACAAACCGGTTGTTCGAGGTCTTGTTGTGTGAGGCCGATGCTAGTGTTCGCATCTGCATGCGGCAATAAGGTGGCGCTACATAGGTGTCCGCATATCGGACACAGGTTTGCGTTTGAATGGACAGGGGGCGGATGGCCGGATGAACGGACGAGCTTCAGCGCAGCGCGGCGCGGTGGACGAGGCGCCGGCAGGCAGCCTGCACCGCGCACGCCTGCTGGTGACCACGATTGCGCGCGGCTCGCGCCGCGGCAGCCTGCTGACTGAACTGGTCGCGCGCACCGGTCTGCCGCGGGCGACCATCCATCGCGTGCTCGACATGTTGATCGACATCGGCTGGGTCGAGCGCGATCCGCTGACGCTGCGCTTCAACCTCGGCCGCGATCTGGCCGCGCTCGGCTATTCGGCGGTCAGCCGCCAGCCGGTCGAACGCTCGGCGGCGACCGAACTGAGCGCGCTGGCCGAAGCGCTTGATCAGGTGGTGTTCCTGAACATCCGCAGCGGACTCGACAGCGTGTGCATCGGCCGCTACGACACGCGGTCGCAGGTGCAGGTCGGGCGCGGTGACGTCGGCCTGCGCACCGCGTTCGGCGTCACGCAGAGCTGCATCGCCATGATGTCGCGCCTGCCGGAAGCGGAGGTATGGGAGGTGGTGCGCATCAATCTGTCGCGCTTTCACCGCGTCGAGCGCTATGACGAAACGCGCCATCGGGCGGCGATCGAATTCGCGCTGAAGCACGGCTACAGTGCGTTCGACGGCATGGTGCTGGACCGCAGCACCAGCGGCATGGGCGTGCCGATCTGCGATCCGGGCGGCTATCCGGTGGCTGGGATCGGCACCACCTTCATCAGCGCCTGGCTGGACGAAGCGGGGCGCGCCGCCTGTCGTGCGCAGATGCTGGCGGCGGCGGCGCGCATTGCGCAAAGGCTGTTCGGGCTGCCCGCAGGTGTTGCCGACTGAGCGTCGGTCGTCGCACGGGCAAGATGCCCGCGCTGCGCGCGGCTAAACTCCGGTGATGAAGCGCGGCGCGAACCTGAAACTGACACTGATGCTGCGGATCACGTTGCTCGCCGTGGCGATCGGCGCGCTCACCTCGGCCGGCCTGATCTGGCGCACCACGACGCGGCTGCAGGCCGAGGCGGTGCGCAATGCCGATCTGGTGTCGCGGCTGATCACCGACCAGATGTCGCGTCAGTTGAGCGGGCTTGAACTGAACATCGGCAAGCCGGACCTCGCGCGCTTTGCCGAGTTTTCCGAAGTGACCCGGCTGTGCGTGCAGTACTTCGACCTCGAGGGTGCGCTGTCGGCCAACAGCTGTCAGCAGGAGTCGCCGCCGTCGCAGGACGCCGCCCAGGCGCCGGCCTGGTTCCGCGAACTGATCCGCTACATGCTGAACCGGCGCATCGATCGCAGTGCCGACACGGCCGTCGTCGACGGTGAAGCGCCCGGCGTGAAGGTGGGGCGGCGCGTGCTGTGGTACCAGCCCTACGGCGTCGGTCTCGACGTCGGGCGTGCGCCCGGACTGAAGATGGGCGAAGTGCTCATCCGCGTCGACGCCGATCGCGAAAGCGCGGCCGTCTGGAACGAGATCACGCGCCTGCTGATGTGGGCGGTGCTGGCGCTGCTGGCGTTCAATGTGCTGATCTACGTCAGCATCAGTCGCGCGCTTCGCCCGGCGGCGGCGGTGCTGGACGGTCTGGGCAAGCTCGAACGCGGCGATCTTGACGCGCGGCTGCCGGCATTCGAACTGATCGAGTTCGACCGCATCGGCTCGGTGTTCAACGCGATGGCGGGCAATCTGAAACAGAAGACGCAGGAACAGCAGCGGCTGGCGCAGAGGCTGCTCACCGTGCAGGAAGGTGAGCGCCGGCGGCTGGCGCGCGAACTGCACGACGAGTTCGGACAGAGCCTGGCATCGATCAGCGCCGAGGCGGCCTGCGTGGTAGACGAAGCGGGGCGGCCGCAGCCGCAGCCGGATGCGTTGCGCGCCAGCGGACAGACGGTGCTGCGCACGGTCGGCGGCATGATGGAATCGCTGCACGGCATCCTGCGCGAACTGCGGCCGGTCGGACTGGACGAGTACGGGCTGATCGCCGGCCTCGACAGGCTGGTCCGCATGTGGGACGCCCAGGCACGCGGCCGCTGCAGTTACCGGCTCGACGTGAGCGGCGATTTCGCCGACGTGCCGGATGACATTGCGATCAATCTTTACCGCATCGTGCAGGAATGTCTGACCAACGCGGCCAAGCATTCGGACGCGACGGCCGTCGACGTGCAACTTGAACGGCGCGCGGCGAGCGACGACATCCGGCTGCGCGTCAGCGACGACGGCGTTGTGCGCGGGCCTGACCTGCCGGCGCCACAGGGCTCATCCGGTGGTTTTGGCCTGATCGGCGTCAAGGAAAGGGTGATCGCGCTCGGCGGTCGCGTGCAGTGGTCGGCGCGCGAACCGCAGGGGCTGGCGGTCGATATCGTCGTACCCTGGCAACTGACCGATGGGGGACTGGCGGCATGACGGACACACCGGTCAGTGTGCTGCTGGTCGATGACCACGCGGTGGTGCGCGAAGGTTACCGACGACTGATCGAGCGGCATCCGCCGCTGACCATTGCAGCCGAAGCCAGCTCCGGCGAAGAGGCCTACCGGCGCTACGTCGAACTGGCGCCCGATGTGGTGGTGATGGACATCACGCTGCCGGGTGCCAGCGGTATCCAGACGCTGCAACGCATCGTGCAGCGCGACCGCGATGCGCGCGTGCTCATCTTCACCATGCACCGCGACGCCACTTTCGTCGAAAAGGCGCTCGAATCAGGCGCGCTCGGCTACGTCACCAAAAGTTCGCCACCTGACCTGCTGGTCGAGGCGATCTGCGCGGTGTACCACCGCCGGCAGACGCTGAGCCCTGACGTTCAGGCGGAGCTGGCGGCGCTGCGCCGCGCCGGCACTACCGCGAAGAATCCGCTGGCCGCACTGAGCGCGCGCGAGTTCGAAATCCTGCGCATGCTGATCGCCGCGAAATCGCGCGAGGACATCGCCGACACGCTGCACATCAGCGTGAAGACGGTGTTCAACATCCACTACCAGATCAAGTCCAAGCTCGGCGTGTCGACCGACATCGAGCTGATGCACGCGGCGCGCCAGCTCAAGCTGATCGACTGAGCGAGGCCCGGGCCCTACCGGACCGGCACTCAGCCCTCCGCCGAAAGGCGGGACCCGGCTGGTTGGCTCGCGTCGCGATCACGTTCGAACCTCGGTCGTTGGGCATCGCTGCGCTCACCCCAACCTACGCATCGCCCAGCCCGTAGGTTGGGGTGAGCGCAGAGATACCCGACAAATCGCGTCGAGCCCGCCCGACGCATCGTCCAGCCCCGTAGGTTGGGGTGAGCGCAGCGATGCCCAACACGCCGCGCTCAACCGCGCAATTCATCGCCTGGCGCCACCCGGCCGCTCAGCCGGCGGCCGCACCCAGCTGGCGCCGCGCATCCTTTTCGAGCAGCGGCGCCAGATAGCGGCCGGTGTGCGACGCCGGCTCGGCGGCGACCTGTTCGGGTGTGCCAGTGGCGACGATGAGCCCGCCGCCGGCACCGCCTTCCGGGCCGAGATCGATGATCCAGTCGGCGGTCTTGATCACGTCCAGATTGTGTTCGATGACGACGATGGTGTTGCCCGCGTCGCGCAGCCGGCCGAGCACACCGAGCAGCATGTCGACGTCGTGGAAGTGCAGGCCGGTGGTCGGTTCGTCGAGGATGTACAGCGTGCGGCCGGTGTCGCGCTTGGACAGCTCCAGCGCCAGCTTGACGCGCTGCGCCTCACCGCCGGACAGCGTGGTCGCGCTCTGGCCGAGGCCGATGTAACCGAGCCCCACTTCGACCAGCGTTTCCAGCTTGCGCGCGACCGTCGGCACGGCGTCGAAGAAGTCGCGTGCCTCGGTCACCTTCATCGACAGCACATCGTGGATGGTTTTGCCCTTGTAGCGGATGTCCAGCGTTTCACGGTTGTAGCGACGCCCGTTGCACACGTCGCATGGCACGAACACGTCGGGCAGGAAGTGCATTTCGACGCGCACCAGCCCGTCACCCTGACAGGCTTCGCAGCGGCCGCCCTTCACGTTGAACGAAAAGCGGCCCGGACCGTAGCCGCGCGAACGCGCTTCGGGCACGCCGGCGAACAGTTCGCGGATCGGCGTCAGCAGGCCGGTGTAGGTGGCCGGGTTGGAGCGCGGCGTGCGGCCGATCGGCGACTGGTCGACATTGATCACCTTGTCGAACAGGTCCAGCCCCTCGATCGCATCGTGCGCCGCCGGCAGCGCGGCCGAGCCATACAGGTGGTGAGCGGCCGCTGCATAAAGCGTGTCGTTGATCAATGTGGACTTGCCCGAGCCCGACACGCCGGTCACGCAGGTCAGCAGCCCGACCGGGATCGCCGCGTCGGTGCCGTGCAGGTTGTTGCCTCGTGCGCCACGGATGTGCAGCCAGTCGTCCTTCGCCGATGTGCGGCTGGACGGCACCGCGATCTGCTTGCGGCCCGACAGGTAGGCGCCGGTCAGGCTGGCTTCGCAGGCTTCGATGTCGGCCGGCGTGCCCTGGGCGATCACCTCGCCACCGTGCTGGCCGGCGCCGGGGCCCATGTCGACCACGTGGTCGGCCATTTCGATCGCTTCCTGGTCGTGTTCGACCACGACGACCGTGTTGCCGAGATCGCGCAGGCGCGACAGCGTGCCGAGCAGGCGTGCGTTGTCGCGCTGATGCAGGCCGATCGACGGTTCGTCGAGCACATACATGACGCCGGTCAGGCCGGAGCCGATCTGGCTGGCCAGCCGGATGCGCTGCGCCTCGCCGCCGGACAGCGATTCGGCCGAACGGTCGAGGCTGAGGTAGTCCAGCCCGACGTCGATCAGGAAGCCGAGCCGGGCAGCGACCTCGCGCATGATGCGGGCGGCGATCGCGGCGCGTGCGCCATCCAGTTCCATGTCGTCGAAGATGGCCTTGCAGGCGCGCAGCGGCAGCCCGGCCAGTTCCGGCAGCGTGTGGTCGGCCACCCGCACATGGCGCGCATCGCTGCGCAACCGTGTGCCCTTGCAGTCCGGGCACACCTTGGTATTGCGGTATTTGCCCAGTTCCTCGCGCACCGCGACCGAATCGGTTTCGCGGTAGCGGCGTTCCAGATTCGGCACCACACCTTCGAACACGTGCTCGCGTATCGTCGCGCGGCCGGATTCCGACAGGTAGCGGAACGGAATGCGGACCTTGTCCGAGCCGTTGAGCACGATGGCCTGCAACGTTGCATCCAGCTCGTCGAACGGGGTGTCGATGTCGAATTTGTAGAAGCCGGCCAGGCTGGACAGCAGCTGGAAATAGAACTGGTTGCGCCGGTCCCAGCCGCGGATGGCGCCGGAGGCCAGCGACAGGTGAGGGTGGGCGACGATGCGCACCGGGTCGAAGAAGGTGACCATGCCCAGACCGTCGCAACTGGTGCAGGCGCCGGCCGGGTTGTTGAACGAGAAAAAGCGCGGTTCCAGTTCCGACACGCTGTGGCCGCACACCGGGCAGGCGAAGCGGGCCGAAAAAAGCTGTTCGGCGTCGCTGTCCATGTCCAGCGCAATGGCGCGCCCTTCGGCCTGCTGCAGTGCGGTTTCGATCGATTCGGCGAGGCGCTGGCGCATGTCGGGGCGCACCTTCAGCCGGTCGACGACGACGTCTATGGTGTGCTTGATGTTCTTGTCCAGCTTCGGCAGGGCATCGATATCCATCATCCTGCCGTCGAGGCGCACGCGCACGAAGCCGCGCGAACGCAGCTCCGAAATCAGCTCGACCTGCTCGCCCTTGCGCTCGCTCACCACCGGCGCGAGGATGGCCACCTTGCTCTCCTCCGGCATCTCGAGCACCGCATCGACCATCTGCGACACGCTCTGCGCGGCCAGCGGTGCGCCATGTTCGGGGCAGTGGGGTGTGCCGACCCGCGCGAACAGAAGACGCAGATAGTCGTGGATTTCGGTCACCGTACCCACGGTGGAGCGCGGATTGTGGCTGGTCGCCTTCTGTTCGATCGAAATCGCCGGCGACAGCCCCTCGATCAGGTCGACATCCGGCTTTTCCATCAGCTGCAGGAACTGCCGCGCGTAGGCGGACAGCGATTCCACGTAGCGGCGCTGGCCTTCGGCGTACAGCGTGTCGAACGCCAGCGAACTCTTGCCGGAGCCCGAAAGCCCGGTGATCACGGTCAGCCGGTCGCGCGGGATGTCGATATTGATGTTCTTCAGATTGTGGGTGCGCGCCCCACGAATGCGTATCCAGTCCATCAGCCCGCCCGGTTTCATGCAACCGGCTATGAGAACCCATTTTGCCGGGAAAGGCGAGAAGGGCAGGAATCAAGATTCAGGATTCAAGTGCAAGGGGCATCGCGCGATCGGCTTGTCCGCGCGTCGGCGTCGCGCGCAGAAAAGAGTCCGGTCGGGCGCATCAGACCTTGCCGGCTTGCTAGAATCCCGGCTGATCGTTTTCCTGCCTCACATGACTCCCCCGACAAAAGACCGCATGACCCGCACGGAACTGCGCGCGGGGGCAGCGCTGGCATTCATCATTTCCCTGCGCATGCTGGGGCTGTTCCTCGTGCTGCCCGTGTTTGCGGTGTTCGCGCGCACGCTGCCGGGCGGCGACAACATCTTCTGGGTCGGCCTGGCGTTCGGCATGTTCGGTCTGGCGCAGGGCGTGATGCAGATTCCGCTCGGCGCGGCCTCGGACCGCTTCGGTCGCAAGCGCATCATCGTGATCGGCCTGCTGCTGTATGCCGCAGGCAGCGCGATGGCCGCGTGGGCGCCCGACATCAACTGGATGATCGCTGCCCGCATCCTGCAGGGCAGCGGCGCCATTTCGGCCGCGGCCACCGCACTGGTGGCCGATCTGGTGCGCGACGAACATCGCACCAAGATCATGGCGGTCATCGGTACGTCGATCGGGCTGGTGTTCGCCGGCTCACTGGTGCTGGCACCGGCGCTTTACGGCTGGATCGGCATGGAAGGCATCTTCCTGCTGATCGGCGGCCTCGCGCTGGCCGGCATCCCGCTGCTGCTGTTCGTGGTGCCGGACCCGGAACATGCGCCGGTCGTGAAGCCCGCGCCGTTCGCGCGGGTGTTGGGTGACCGCCAGCTGATGCGGCTGAATTTCGGCATGTTCGTCGTGCACATGGTGCAGATGGCCATGTTCCTGATGGTGCCGCTCGCACTCGTGCAGGTGATGGACCTGCCGGTCGCCGAGCACTGGACACTGTACTTCCCGATCGTGATCGCCAGCTTCATCTGCATGATTCCGGCCATCATCTGGGCCGAACGCAAGTCGCGCGTGAAGACCGTATTTCTCGCGTCCATTGTCACGCTGATCGTGTCGCAGGTGATGTTCCTGCTGCATCTCGACCTCGCCTTGGTGCTGATCGGCGGCCTGTTCGTGTTTTTCGTGGCGTTCAACCTGCTCGAAGCCACGCTGCCGTCGCTGGTGTCGCGCATCGCGCCGCCGGACGCGAAGGGTGCGGCGCTGGGCGTGTTCAACACCGCGCAGTCCTTCGGTGCGGCGACCGGCAGCGCGGTCGGCGGAGCCATTGCGCTGCGCTTCGGCGAAGATGGCGTCTATCTGTTCTGTACCGTGCTGGCGGTCGTGTGGCTGCTGTGGGCACGCAGCATGAAGCCGCCGCCGGTGGTCGCACTGCGCGAGTATGCGATTGGCGACCATGTCGATCTGGACCGTCTGCGTGACCAGATCAACGACCTGCCCGGCCTGCGCGAGGTGCGCATCGAGGCAGAGCGGCGCATGGCTTTCCTGAAGGTGAATCTGGAACTGTGGGACGAAGACGTCGTGCGCAGGCTGCTCGACCAGCCGGTCGCCGGTACCTGAAATTATGCAAAGGGCGTAATCTGTCCGACGCGTAGCAAGATGCGGCGCGCAGCGCCGTTTTGATCAAGCAGTCCGTGGGCCCCGTCGGGACCCGCGCTCAAGACACTCCGGGGGACAAATCATGGCTTCAGTGAACAAGGTCATTCTGGTCGGCAATCTCGGGAAAGACCCGGAAACCCGCTACGCGCCGAATGGCGACGCAATCTGCAACATCACCGTCGCGACGACCGACAGCTGGAAGGACAAGGCGACCGGCGAAAAGAAGGAAATGACCGAGTGGCACCGCGTCGCCTTCTTCGGCCGGCTGGCCGAAATCGCCGGTCAGTACCTGCGCAAGGGCTCGGCAGTGTACGTCGAAGGCAGCCTGCGCACCCGCAAGTGGCAGGACAAGGACGGCAACGACCGCTACACGACCGAAATTCGCGCCGACCAGATGCAGATGCTGGGCAGTCGCCAGGGCATGGGCGGCGGCGGTGCCGGCAGCGAAGGCTACAGCGGCGGTGCCGGCGGCAGCGGTGGTGGCGACGATTTCGATCAATCGCCGCGCCAGGCGCCCGCCGCACGTGCGCCGCAGAAGCCTGCTCCGCAGTCCGCTCCGGCCAGCAGTTCGGGCGGCTTCGGCGGCATGGACGACGACATCCCGTTCTGATCCGGCCTGCACCGGATCAACGGGATGGCGCGCCTCAGGGCGCGCCATTTGTCTTTTTGCGCCCCGGTCTGACCGCCACGAAGGCGCCGGCCGATACGAACAGCAGGCCGGCGATCAGCCAGCCGGACAGCGCCTCGCCCAGCAGTGGCGCGGCCAGCACGCCGGCGATTACCGGCACCAGCGCCACCAGCGCGCCGGTGCGTTGAGCCCCCAGCACTGCCACCGCCTTCAGGAACAGCACCATGGCGACGATGGTGACCGCCACGCCCTGGTAAAGGCCCTGCAACGCGAGCATCGACGGCGGTACGGCGTCGAGCGCTTTCGGCAGCCACAGCAGATAGACCGGCAGGAATACCAGGGCGGACGCCAGTGCGACGAAGCGGGTCAGCGTCCATGGGTCGTAGGCCCATTTCCTGGCCAGCACCGAGTAGATGGCCCAGGCGAGCGAGCTGCCGAGCAGCAGCGCATCGCCGAACAGCAGATCGGGTGTCCAGCTGCCATGACCGACCAGTTCGTGTCGCGCCACGCAGGCGATGCCCACGGCGATGAACACCAGTCCGGCGACGCTGGCGCTGCCGGGCCGTGCGCCGCTGATTGCCCAGGCGACGGCGGCGATCAGGAAGGGCTGCATGCCGGGCAGCAGGATGGCGCCGTGGGCGGCCGGGGCGAACTTGAAGGCGGCGAAGGCGAGCACGCCGTAGAGCAGGCCGCCCATCATGGCCAGCACCCAAAGCCTGACGTCGCGCCAGGCGCCGCGTGGCAGGCTACCGGCGAACGGCAGCAGGATCAAGGCGGCTGTGCCCAGACGCAACGCCAGCGTGTCATAGGGCGTCAGGGCGCTTTTTCCGCCCATGCGTGACACGAGGATGAAGCCGGTCCAGATGGCAACGGTGCCGGCGGCGGCGAGATAGCCGCCCAGACGGGATGACGGGGAGGCTTCGGTGGAACTCATGGCATGAAGGAAGGGGCGGGCGGACGAGAGCTTAGCCGAGCCGGCACCCGGAAGGGCCGGAAGCTGATCAGGCTCAAGATATGAAACGTAGTCCGGACTATTGTTTGATCACGGGGCATGGGCTCCGATTCAAGCGGGAGCAGACATGAAGAAGCGTTGCATCGAACTTGTCATCAAGGATCAGGATCCGCTGCTGCTGAGCACCGGACAGACGGTAGGCGACGCCTGCCGCCGCATGTGGGAACGTCGCGTCGGTGCCGTGCTGGTCGTCAATGATCAGGGGGCGCTGGCCGGCATCTTCACCGGCCGCGATGCAGTGCGCATTCTGGCCGAGGCGCACGATGGCCCGGACACCCGTCTGGCGGTCGCGATGACGCCGAATCCGCGCACCATCGGTCCGGCCGAAACGTCGCTCGACGCCTTGCGCGCGATGAGTGACGGCGGCTACCGCCACCTGCCGGTGGTCGAGGGCGGGCGCATTCTTGGCGTGGTGTCGCGCGGCGACTTCAATGGCGTGGAATTCGAGCGCCTGGGTGACGAAACCAGCCTGTGGGAACGCATCTGCTGACTGAAGGAGGTGGCTGGCAATCCGGAACCTCTGATCCGCCTGCGCCAGGCGCAGGCGGATTGCGGACCGTGATTTTCTGCCTGCAAGCGTGATGCACGAATCAAATGCGAACAGGCCCTAGAATCGCGCGATGCCCAGATTCCAGCTCCTGATCGCCGCGATCGAATTCGCAGCCACCCTTGCATTTGCCCTGTCCGGTTTCATCGAAGCGGCGCGCCGTCGAATGGACGTGGTCGGGGTGTTCGCGGTCGCCTTCATCACCGCGTTCGGCGGTGGTACGGTGCGCGACGTGCTGCTCGACCGCCGGCCCTTCTTCTGGGTCGAACATCAGGCCCATGTGTGGCTGATCTTCCTGCTGTCGCTGGCCGCCGTGCCATGGCTGCGCGCGCGCCACCACCGCTTCACCGAGCGCGCCATCCTGATTCCCGATGCGCTCGGGCTCGGCCTGTTTACCGTCACCGGCGTCGGCCTGGCTTACGAGGCGGGCATGCCGGTTTTCGTGTCGGCCATGATGGGCGTCATCACCGGCGTATTCGGCGGCGTCATGCGCGACGTGATCTGCAACGAGGTGCCCTATGTGTTCCGCGACCACCGGCCGTATGCGCTGTGCGCATTCGTCGGCGCCTGGGCCTATCTGGGCATGAACGCGCTGGACGTCACGCCGCTGGTGTCGCTTGGCGTGGCGGTGATGCTGATCGCCGGTCTGCGCCTGCTGGCGGTGCTGACCGGCTGGTCTGTCCCGGGCTGGCGCGAGGACTGATCCCGGACGCATCGGCTGACTTGCGCAGGTGCCGACGTCAGGTTCGCTGCAGGCTGCCGTCGACCACGCGCACCCGGTCTCCGGCGCGCACAGCGGTATCAGCGCCCTCGGTGAAGCTGCGCTGCTCGCCGTTGTCCATGCGCACGCTGACGCGGTAGCCGGATACATGTTCGTTGCGGTTCTTTTCGATCGTATGGCCGGCAACAGCACCACCGACCGCGCCGACTGCAGTGGCGACCTTGCGGCCGCTGCCGCTACCGATCTGGTTGCCGAGCAGGCCGCCCACGACACCGCCCACGGCTGCACCGACACCGCTGGCTTCACCCTCTGCCACGATGGGCTCCACCGCAATCACTTCGCCCAGATCGGCGCGAACAGCGGGTGCCGGCTTTGCAGCAACCGTGCGCGGCTCGCCCGACTTCCGGGTTTCCGAGGCTGCGCGTTCCTGCCTTTCCGGCTCCGTGGAACCGGACTGCGGGCCGATCGGGAAGGTGGATTGCGGATCGCACGCGGCGAGCATGACGCAACAGGTGATCAGGCCGGCACAGCCGGCGATTTTTCTGGCGGTCTGTTTCATGTATGTCGGTCTCGTGGTCAGGTTCAGTGATTCAGGATCCGGGTCAGTGACAGCAGGCTTTCGCTGGCCGCTGCGGCGGCCTGCTCGACCGGACCGTCGTCCGGGCCGGTTACGATCAGCGCGACGGTGGCAATGACCATCAATGCGCACATCAGAAGTTGGGCGGCGGACATCGATCTCTCCGGTCGGTATTCAATCGGGTGGTGAAGTGGATGGCATGAAGCCGTGACCAGAGCTTAAGAGTGGCGCTGCGGGCAGCCCGTCAGCATCGGGCGCACCTGCTGTCGGCGACGTCCTACAGGGATGCTCGGGCGCCGGTGCAGACGGTCTTCGGGTAGGATGCGGCGCGTCTCATGCCGGGCGGATCCGCGCGGCAAACCTCCACAACGGGATATCGATATGGCTGGCGCCAGCCTTCTTGCACTGATCGACGACATCGCCAGCGTGCTGGACGACGTATCGGTACTGACCAAAGTTGCCGCAAAAAAGACCGCCGGTGTGCTGGGCGACGATCTGGCGCTGAATGCGCAGCAGGTGGCGGGCGTGAAGGCGGATCGCGAATTGCCTGTGGTGTGGGCGGTCGCGCTGGGTTCGGTGCGCAACAAGCTCATACTTGTGCCGGCAGCGCTGGCGATCAGCGCCTTCGTGCCGGCGGCGGTCACGCCGCTGCTGATGGTGGGCGGATTGTTCCTCTGTTACGAAGGCTTCGAGAAACTGGCGCACAAGTTCCTGCACAGCCCGGACGAGGATGTGGCGCAGCGCAAGGAACATCTGGCGGCGCTTGCGGATGCCGAAATCGATCTGGTGGCGCTGGAAAAGGACAAGATCAAGGGCGCGATCCGGACCGACTTCATCCTGTCGGCGGAAATCATCGCGATCACGCTCGGCACCGTTGCCGATGCGCCTTTCGGCACCCAGGTCGCCGTGGTGGCGGGCATCGCCGCCATCATGACCATCGGCGTGTACGGTCTGGTGGCGGGTATCGTGAAGCTGGACGACGGCGGGCTTTACCTCAGTCGTTCAGGCTCGGCGCCGCTGCGCGCCTTCGGGCGCGGCATCCTGACGGCCGCGCCGTGGCTGATGAAATTCCTGTCGGTCGCCGGCACGGCGGCGATGTTCCTGGTCGGCGGCGGCATCCTGACGCACGGCATTGCGCCGCTGCACGACGCGATCGGCCACCTGACCGAAACGGTAACGCAGTCTGCGGGCACGGTGGCCGGCGTGCTGCTGCCCTTTGTTGCCGACGCGCTGACCGGCATCGTCGCCGGCGCGCTCACGCTGGCCGTTGTGCTGGGCGTCAGGAAGCTGCGCGGCCCCCAGGCCGCATGAGGTTCGGCGCAAGCGCGCTCAGCCAGCGGGAGTGAGGTCTGGCTTCAGTGCGCCGCGCTCGTCGAACACGACGCAGTGACCGTGCCAGTGGGCGCCGCCCACTTCTTCGAAGTAGCGCAGGATGCCGCCTTCGAGTTGATACACCTGCGTGAAGCCGGCCTTCTTCATCAGCGGCGCGGCTTTTTCGCAGCGGATGCCGCCGGTGCAGAATGTGACGATGGGCGTGTCCTTCAGGTCGGCGTACCGTTCGAGCGCCGCCGGGAACTGGCCGAAGCTGTCGACACCCGGGTCGAGTGCATGGTCGAAGCTGCCCTGTTCCACTTCCCAGCGGTTGCGCGTGTCGATGATGACGAAACGGCGCCCCTCGTCATACCAGCGCTTCAGTTCCGCCGGCGGCAGATAGGGTGCAGGCGTCTCGGCCGGATCGAAATCCGGCGCGCCAACGGTGACGATCTCCTTCTTCAGGCGCACGCGCAGACGCTTGAAAGGCACCGTGTCGGAATAGCTCCATTTCGCATCGAGCCCGGCCAGACGCGGGTCTTGCGCCAGTTCAGCAAGGAAGGCACGAAGATCGTCGGCCGCGCCGGCGAGAAAGAGATTGATGCCCTCGGTCGCCAGCAGAACGGTGCCCAGCAGACTGCGTGCCTGCGCGGCCTCATGGATGCGCCTACGCAGCGTGTCGCGCTCGTCAAGTCGTACGAAGCGATAGGCGGCGATATTGGCGAAACGGGGCATGAGTGACTCGGTCAGCACGGCGGGAAAGTATACCGTGTGGTCTTTAGACAATATCGATGGCTGAACCATGATGATTCGTGCCCCGCGCAAGGAAATGCATCGCAGCCACCGCAGTGGCTGGCTACGCGCTGCCGTCCTCGGGGCCAACGATGGCGTGGTGTCGACCGCCAGCCTGATCGCGGGCGTGGCGGCGGCGCACGCGACGCCCCAGGTCGTGCTGCTGACCGGCGTGGCCGGGCTGGTGGCTGGCGCGATGTCGATGGCGGCTGGCGAATACGTGTCGGTCCATTCGCAGGCGGACACGGAACGGGCGGACATCGAGCAGGAACGGCGCGAACAGGAAAGTGATCCGGTGCACGAAATGAGCGAACTCGCAGCCATCTACGTCGGGCGAGGGCTCGATCCGGTGACCGCGGACGAAGTGGCCCGCCAGTTGATGAAGCGTGACGCGCTGCAGGCGCATGCGCGCGACGAACTGGGCATTCCGGTCGACGGCCAGGCGCGTCCGCTGCAGGCCGCGCTGACATCGGCGCTGGCCTTTGCGGCGGGCGCCGGCATCCCTCTGCTCGCCGTGGTGCTGGCCACGGAAGACACCATGACCACGGTGGTGACCGTCTCGTCACTGGTTTCGCTGATGCTGCTCGGTGCGGTCGCGGCGCGCGTGGGCGGCGCGTCACCGCTGCGCGGTGCGCTCCGCGTCACGTTCTGGGGCGCTGCGGCCATGGCACTGACTGCGCTGGTCGGATCCTGGTTCGGTGTTGCAGTCTGAGCCGAATCCCGAGTGGCTCATGGGTCGGCTGGACGCACATCCCCCGGATCGCCATGGCTTCGGCGATCGCGGTTCCGGTCACATTTCAACGCGTCGATTCAACCGCTGCAACCTGAAGATGTCGTCTAGCCACTGCACTCATCCGAGCGCCTTCACCAGGTTGTAGGCACTCAGTGCGCTGATCAGCGTGCCGACCAGCACGAGCAGCGCGCGCGCCGGCAGAGCGCGGCACAGGAAGGCGGCCAGCGGCGCGGCGAACATGCCGCCGGCAACCAGTCCGGCGACGGTGGCCCACGGTGCGGCATCGATGAACAGCACGAAGGCGCCAGCGCTGGCGATGGCGATGAAGAACTCGGCGAAATTCACCGAACCGATGGTGCGTCGCGGGTCCTGGCCGGCACCGACCAGACTGGTTGTGACCACCGGGCCCCAGCCGCCGCCGCCGGCGGCATCGACGAAACCGCCGAACAGCGCCAGCTTGGCGACATGCTTGGGCTCCTGCGCCGGCTTGCGCCGGTGGCGCCAGGCCTTGGTCAGCACGTAGACGCCCATCAGCAGCAGGTAGCCGGAAATCCACGGCTTGAGGGCGGCGCCGTCGAGCTGGGTGACGAAGAGCGCACCCAGCACGCCGCCGATCACGCCCGGCACCAGCAGGCGCAGCATCAGCTTGCGATCGACATTGCCCAGCCGCAGATGCGACAGGCCGGACAGGCCGGTGGTGAATATTTCGGCGATGTGTACGCTGGCACTGGCCACCGCGGGCGACGCGCCGGTGCCGAGCAGGAAGGTGGTGGCGGAAATGCCGTAGGCCATGCCGAGCGCACCGTCGATGCTCTGCGCAACGAAGCCGACGGCGGCGGCCGTGAGGAATTCCTCCGACGTGACGACCTCGATGACGATGGCCAGCGCGGCGGCCGGATCGCTCATCGGAAGACCGCGCACCAGCAGGAACGCGGCGAGGCCGAACAGCGTGAAGCCGATCAGCCAGGTCGCGACGGTGACCAGCGGGTGCGCCTGCGCGCGGTCGATGACCTGTTCCACCGGCGGCAGGCCAAGGGCTTCGTGGGCTTGCCCGACCGCGGTCGGGCGGGTGTCGATGTGGCGGATTTTCACTGCGCGGCACTCCTTGAGGAGGGCGCAGTCTAGCCAGCAATAGTTATCTCAAAAAGTGATATTTGATTATAACGATAGCTCTGAAGTGCATTTCAACTCAATAGAACGGCCGCCGCCAGTAACCCCACGGATAGCCGGGATAGCCGGGGTAGCCGAACATCCACATGCGTTCGCGCTCGCGCATGGCCTCACGTGCCCGGGTGGCTTCGAGCAGCGTGAGCTGCATGTGGTCGATCACCTCGTCGGATACGCCCTGTTCGCGCAGATTTGCCAGCTCCGATGCCTTGAGCGCATAAAGTCCGCCGCTTTCGTCGATGCGCTGGATGATTTCGGCCGGCGTCAGTCCGTCCTTCGACATCTGCACGATTTCGTCGGTGGTCGGTGCCGGCGGGCGCGGTGGAGAGGTCGCGCAGCCCCCGAGCGTCACTGCAAGCAGGGCGACAAGTATCCAGCGGGTCATCGGCATGTCAGGTGCTCCGGCATCGGTTTGTGACCATAAGAGTCACGACGCGGTGGTCAAGTTCGCGGCATCCGGAAACAGCCGCGTCCAGATGGCGGTGATCGCTGCCCGCTCGACGATCACCTGGGCCGGGTCGACGCGGGCCTTCGGTGCGTCGTTCAGGCGCAGGCCATGTTGCAGGTGACGCAGGCGGCGGTAGGCGTTGCCGGCGGCGACCGCGTCCAGCGCCGGCAGCAGGCCGACCTGCGAGGCGATGCGCAGCAGCGCGATGTTGCCCAGGTTGCCGGTCAGTTCGGGGTAGCGCGATGCGTACGCCAGTACCAGATACTGCACCGCGAATTCGAGGTCGATCAGGCCACCCGGATCGTGCTTGATGTCGAACAGGTCGGACTTGTTCGCGTGGCCTTCGCGCATCTTGCGCCGCATGTCGAGCACCTCGCCGCGCAACGTCGCGAGGTCACGCACGCGCGTCAGCACCTCGTTGCGGATGGCTTCGAACTGTTCGCCGACCTGGGCGTCGCCGGCCGAAAAGCGGGCGCGGGTCAGCGCCTGGTGCTCCCACACCCAGGCCGATTTCTGCTGGTAGTCGCGGAAGGCTTCGACCGAACTGACCAGCAGGCCCGATTCGCCATTCGGCCGCAGGCGGGTGTCGGTTTCGAACAGCATGCCGGCGCTGGTGTGGCTGGACAGCCAGGTCAGCAGACGCTGCGCCAGCCTCGCGTAGATTTCGGGGGCCGATTCGTGATCGTCGTCGAACAGGAAGATCACGTCGAGATCGGATGCGTAGCCCAGTTCCTTGCCGCCCAGCTTGCCGTAGCTGATGACCGCGAAGCGCGGTGTATCGCGGTGGCGCCGCGCCAGCTTGCGCCAGCACAGGTCAAGCGTGACGCGCAGCATCACATCGGCCAGCGCCGACAGGTGGTCGGACAGCCGTTCGACCGACAGTTCGCCCGCCAGATCGCGCGCCAGCAGCCGGAATACCTGCGCGTGGTGGGCGTCGCGCATGGTGTCCATCTGGCGTTCGGTATCGTCGCCCAGTTCGTCGAGCTGCACGCGCAACGCCGCTTCGAAGGCCGGCCACTCCGGTTCGGCGGTCAGCAGCCTGGCGTCCAGCAGTTCGTCGAGCAGGATGGGGTGGCGTACCAGATAGCTGGCGGCCCAGCTCGATGCACCGATCAGCCGCGCCACCTGGCCGAGCGCCTGCGGGAACTCGGCCAGCAGCGCAAGGTAGGCGGCGCGCCGGCTGATGGCTTCGAGCAGATCGAGCCCGCGCAGCGCGGTCGCCGTCGGCTGCGGCGTTTCGCGGCACGCTTCGAGCAGTTTGGGCACCAGTGCGTCGACCCGGCTGCGCGACGTGTCGGGCAGTTGCCGGTAGCGGCTGCCAGACTTGAACGCCGCGAGCCGGTTCGACAGTTCGTCCGGCTCGCTGAAGCCCAGCGTGGCCAGCGCGCTGCGGCAGTCGTCGCCCTGGTCGGCGTCCTGCCACAGCGCGCGCGGCGCGGAGGTATCCGATTCCTGTGCGCCGAACACGGCGTCGAAATGACGGCTGACCCGTCCGCGGTGGGTGTCGAGTTCGGTCAGCAGGCCCGCGTAATCATCGAACCCCATGGCGCTGGCGATCAGCGCCTGGTCGGCTGCGTCGGCCGGCAGCTTGTGCGTCTGCGCGTCGTCGAGGTACTGCAGCCGGTGTTCCAGTCGGCGCAGGAACACATAGGCCGCGTGCAGTTCGTCCACCGCTTCTTCCGTCATCACGCCGCGCATCGCCAGCCGGTCGAGCACTTTCTGCGTCGGCCGGATCTGCAGCGCGCTTTCGCGTCCGCCTCGGATCAACTGGAACACCTGGGCGATGAATTCGATTTCGCGGATGCCACCCGGGCCGAGTTTCACGTTGTCGGCCATGTCGCGCCGCGCCACTTCGCGGCGGATCTGTGCGTGCAGGTCGCGCATTGCGTTGATGGCGCCGAAATCGAGGTATTTGCGGAAAACGAAGGGCTTGCGCAGCGATTCCAGCTCGTCGTGCCGGCTGCCGGTCAGCGCGCGCGCCTTGATCCAGGCGTAGCGCTCCCACTCCCGGCCCTGGGTGAAGAAGTAGTTTTCGAGCATGTCGAAACTGACCGCCAGCGGGCCGCTGTCGCCATTCGGGCGCAGCCGCATGTCGACCCGGAACACGAAGCCGTCGGCAGTCACTTCGGACAGCAGTTCGATCACCTTGCGGCTCAGCCGGGTGAAGAAATCAAAATTGTCGATGCGCTTGCCCAGCCCGTTCGGTGTCTGGCCATCGGTTTCGCCGCTTTCCGGATAGACGAAGATGAAATCGACGTCGGAACTCACATTCAGCTCGCGCCCGCCGAGCTTGCCCATGCCGATGCAGACGAAGGGCTGCACCGCGCCGTCGCTGCCATCCTCCGACTCGCCGCGTGGCTCGCCGAAACGAGCAACGAGCGGGATGCGCGCCTGATCGGCCGCCACGCGCACCGTCAATTCGGCCAGCAGCGTCATGCCCTCGGTCACTTCGTCCAGATCGGCCAGGCCCGCCAGATCGCGCACGATCAGCTGGGCCATCGCGCGGGCGCGCAGGAGGCGCAGCGCGCGCTTGATGCCGGCTTCGTCATCCGGCTCGAACGGTGTCTGAGTGAGCCAGTCTTCAAGCATGGCCGCGCTGGCATGCGCCTGCAGGGTGGCGGTCAGCGCGTCGATGAGGGCCGGTCGGGCATCGAGCAGGCGGTCGAGGTAGCGGCTGTGCCGGCGGGCGTGGGCAATGGCGGTTGGTGCGTCCATGTGTCGTCTCTGCGATGTGTCGTGATGAAAGCCGGACCGGCTCCGCGGTCTGGCCACCCGCCCTGATCCGTATCCGCCTGTTGCAAGGAATCCCTGTGAAACGCGCCCGGTGCGACGTTGCGGGTAAACTCTCTCATCGTCCCACAAACGCAGTCATCTTCCTTTTGACTGCAGGTCCAGATCTTGTCTGATTCTTCCTCCGCTGACGTCACCCACCCGTCCGCAGACATACGCCCTGCGCGGCCCTTGTGGCGGCGATTGCCCGGCCGCGCGTTCGACGTGCTGTTGTTCGCCTGGATTGTCGTGGCGCTGGTCGTGCTCGGCGCGCGTCACCTGCTGCTGCCGCAGGTGGATACCTACCGCACGCAGATCGAAGCCGCGGTGGGCGAGGCGCTGGAGCGCGAGGTGCGCATCGACGGCATCCACGCCGACTGGAGCGGCCTGCATCCGCATCTTGCGCTGCGCGGCGTCACCCTGCTCGACGAAGCCGGCCAGCCGGCGTTGCGGCTGGAACTGGTCGATGCCGCGCTTGGCTTTTCGTCGCTGGTGCGCGGGCGCATGCATCTGCACCGGCTCGACATCAACGGCCCTGCGCTGCAGGTCCGCCGCGATACGGCCGGCGTACTCCACGTCGCCGGGCTCGCGCTGCGGCAGGACGGCACGCGGGGTGGCTTTCTGCCGTGGCTGCTCGCGCAGGGGCAGATCAATATCCGTGATGCCGAGCTCGAGTGGCACGACGAAACCCGGGCCGGTGCGCCGCCACTGAAGCTGACCCAGGTCAATCTGCGGCTGGACAATTCGGGCGACCGGCACCGCTTCGGCCTGCTCGCCACACCGCCGGCGGAACTGGCCCGGCAACTTGAGCTGCGTGGCGACGTGGAATTGCCCGACATCGACCAGCCGGCCGGTGCGTCGGGTGAACTTTACGTGTCGCTGGACAACGCTGACCTCGCGATCTGGCAGCGCTGGGTCGACTACCCGGTCGATCTGCCCCAGGGGCGCGGTGCCGTGCGCGCGTGGGCGAATTTCGACGGCGCCACGCTGAATGCCGTGACCGGTGAGGTGGCGCTGTCGGACGTGAAGCTGCGCCTGCTGCCCGATCTGCCGCAACTCGATCTGGTCAGTCTGTCCGGTCGCATCAGTGCCGAGCACCTCAGCCGCACGCGAGTGAGCGCCACCGCGCGTCAGCTGCAATTGCTGACCCGTGACGGCGTGCGCGTGCGGCCGACCAGCATCGATCTGAACTGGCAGGCCGCCGCCGACGGTCGTGCCGGGCAGGGCGAAATATCGGCCAGCGTGCTCGACCTCGCCGCGCTGACCCGGCTGTCCGACTTCATTCCGCTGCCGGACCCTCTGCGTGAGCGGCTGCGGGATCATGCGCCACATGGTCGGCTGACCGACCTTGACGCCGGCTGGACCGGCGAGCTGTCGGCGCCGCTCGGTTTTCGCGTCAGCGCGGGGCTCGACCGCATCGGCTTCAATGCGCGCGGCGACGTGCCCGGTGTGGCCGGACTGAGCGGCAAGCTCGAGGGCAGCGATGCGCGCGGCAGCGTGGTGGTCGATGCGCCGGGACTGACCTTCGACCTGCCGGCGGTGTTCGCCGAGCCTCAGATCACCTTTGCCCGCTTCAAGCTGCGCGCCGGCTGGGTGCGCAGCGACGGCGAAACCACCGTCGCACTCGAATCCGTGGTGTTCCAGAACGCCGATACCGAAGGCGAATTCACCGGGCGCTACCGTACGCTGGCCAGTACCGCCGGCGAACTCGATCTGGACGGCCGCCTGCAGCGCAGCGACGCACGGGCGATCTGGCGCTACCTGCCGCTGACCATTGGCGCCGATACGCGCGACTGGCTGCGCGATGCCCTGGTGGCAGGCGGCTCTCCCGACGCGACGCTGAAGCTGCGCGGCAAGCTCGACGATTTTCCGTTCGATCGCGGACAACCGGGCGTCTTCCTGGTCAAGGTGAAGGCCGAAGATGTGACCGTCGCCTTCGGCGGCACCTGGCCGGCCATCACCGGCCTCGACGCCGATGTGCTGTTCGAAGGCAAACGCATGCTGATCACGTCGCGCGACGGTCGCATCCTGAACACGAAGCTGGGCACCACGACAGCGGAAATCCCTGACCTCGAGGCGGCCGAGGAACTGTTGCTGGTGCGCGGTTCCGCCAGCGGCGTCACGTCGGAATTCCTGCGCTACATCGACATCAGTCCGGTGGCCGGACGCATTGACGGCTTCACGCGCGGCATGCGCGCCGAAGGCAATGGCCGCCTCAATGTGTCGTTGGCCATACCGCTTCGTCACTCGCAGGACGCAAAGATCGAAGGCGATTTCACCTTCGCCGGCAACCGTCTGGTCATCGACGATGCGCTGCCGCCGCTGACCGATGCGGCGGGCAGGATTTCGTTCACCGAAAGTGCGCTGACCGTGCGCGGCGCGCAGGCAACGGCACTCGGCTTTCCGATGACGCTCGATGTCGCGTCGGCGGGCGGTGGCGTGGTGAATGTGACCGCCAGCGGACGCGCATCGATGGAGGCGCTGCGCGCCCAGATGGGTCAGCCGTGGCTGGCGGCACTTGCCGGCACGGCGGCCTGGCAGGCCCGCCTCGGTGTGCGCCGCAACGGCATGGACATGACGCTGGAAGCCGATCTGGCCCAGCTTGCTTCTACTTTGCCGGCACCGCTTGGCAAGGCGGCCGGCGAGCCCATGGCGCTCCGGATCGAACGTACCGGTGCGC
Organism: Methyloversatilis sp. RAC08; assembly: GCF_001713355.1. Classification (NCBI taxonomy): domain Bacteria; kingdom Pseudomonadati; phylum Pseudomonadota; class Betaproteobacteria; order Nitrosomonadales; family Sterolibacteriaceae; genus Methyloversatilis; species Methyloversatilis sp. RAC08. The sequence goes on from NZ_CP016448.1 coordinate 3,085,134, forward strand.
TCGATGCGCGTGAATCGGCCCGACGCGGCCTGCCCGTCATCGGTCCGGACCGCGAATTGCTGCACATCACGCTCGGCGAACTGGCCAGCGCCGACATCGTGCGGCGCGCGACGCCGACCGGCTGGGTCATCGAGCGGGGCGCAATCGGGCTGCCGCAACAGCCGGCGATGCCCGAACGCGGGCTGGCGCTGTCTCTGCGTGCCGACACGCTGGACCTCGATGCCTTGCGCCGCGCTTTCGCACCGCGTCCGGCGCCCGAAGTGGCAGCAGATGCGGCGGGCAGCGACGACGAGCTTCCGCTTTCCCGCGTGCGGCTCGATGCAAAGCATGTGCGTCTGATGGGCCACTGGCTCGACGCGGTCAAGGCCGATGCGCAGCGTCAGGCTGACGCCTGGGAGATCGATCTGGCGAGCACGCAGGCGCGCGGCCGCATCAACTGGTCCGGTCAGGGCAAGGGCCGTCTGCAGGCGCGCTTCGACCACTTGCTGATCAATACGGCTGACGAGCCGGGCGTGCAGGCGTTGCCCGATGCAGAAGCGGAAGCGGCCGACGTACTCGAGGATCTGCCCGCGCTGGACATCGAAGCCGCGCGCTTCGTGCTCGACGGCAAGACGCTGGGCAAGCTGGCGCTGCAAGCCAGCAACGAGCGGCGCGCCTGGCTGATAGACCGTCTGGCGCTCGAACTGCCGGAAGGCAGTTTCGATGCCAGCGGTGCCTGGGGCAAGCCGCTCGGTGCGCCAGGTGGCGTGCGCGAGACGCGGCTCGATTTTTCGATCAGGGCGGACGATGCCGGCAAGCTGCTGGACCGGCTCGGCCACGCCGACGCCTTGCGCCGGGGTACCGCCGACATGCAGGGCAGTCTGCGCTGGAACGGCAACCCGCTGTCGATCGACTATCCGTCGCTGTCCGGTGCATTCAAGCTGTCGGTCAGCAAGGGGCAATTCAGCAAGATCAACCCCGGTGCCGGACGTCTGCTCGGCATCCTCAGTCTGCAGGCGCTGCCGCGCCGCATCACGCTGGATTTCCGGGACGTGTTCAGCGAAGGTTTCGCGTTCGACCTGATCGAAGGCAATGTGGCGGTCGAGCGTGGCATCATGAAAACCGACGACTTCGAACTGGCCGGGCCGGCCGCGCGCGTGCGGATCAGCGGCAGTGCGGACATCGCGGCCGAAACGCAGAATCTGGTCGTGCGCGTGCAGCCCGCGCTCAGCGACAGCGTGTCGGTCGGCGTGCTGATCGCCAATCCGGCGGTCGGTGTGGCGACCTACCTTGCGCAGAAGGTGCTGCGCGACCCGCTCGGCCAGATCTTCGCCTTCCAGTACGGCGTGACCGGTTCCTGGGACGACCCGGTCGTGGCCAAGCTTGCGGTGCCACCCGCTGGCAAGCAGGCGGAAAAATGATGTCCGGCGGCGCGATCGGGTTTTCGGATGCGCTGCTTGCCGCGGCGTGCTGGGGCGGCGCATCATCAAACTGAAAGGCTTGCCATGAATACTTCCGCCATGACCCGCGTTGCTGCCGTGCAGATGGTGTCCGGGCCGAATGTTGCCGACAACCTCGATGAGGCGGGTCACTGGATCGCCGAAGCCGCCCGTCAGGGTGCGAAGCTGGTGGCGCTGCCCGAGTATTTCGCGCTGATTTCGGGTGACGAATCGGACAAGATTGCGATTCGCGAAACCGAGGGTGATGGCCCGATCCAGCGCTTCATGTCGGAGGCTGCGCAGCGGCACGGCGTCTGGCTGGTCGGCGGTTCGGTGCCCCTGGTTGCCGACCGGCCGGACAAGGTACGCAACACCTGTCTTGCCTACGGACCGGATGGCCGTCAGGTGGCGCGTTACGACAAGATCCACCTGTTCGCCTTCACGCGCGGTGCTGAAAACTACGACGAGGCGCGCACGATCGAGGCAGGCAGCACGCCGGTCGCCTTCGAGGCGCCATTCGGGCGGGTCGGTCTGTCGATCTGCTACGACCTGCGCTTTCCGGAGTTCTTCCGCGCGCTGGGCGACATGAAGCTGCTGGTGCTGGGCGCTGCCTTCACCGAAACGACCGGTCGTGCGCACTGGGAACTGCTGCTGCGCGCGCGCGCAGTCGAAAACCAGTGTTATGTGCTGGCGTCTGCGCAAGGTGGCGTGCATCCGTCGGGACGACGTACGTTCGGCGATTCGATGCTGATCGATCCGTGGGGTCAGGTGCTGAATCGTCTGACGCGTGGCCCGGGCGTTGTCCTAGGCGATCTGAACGAAGACTATCTCGTTGAAATCCGTCAAAATCTTCCTGCTCTGGGGCATCGACGCCTTTCATGCTGAACATTTGTTGCTGAGGTCATCATGGCTGATCAACCTACCCGCCCCCATTCCCAGTTTCCGCACACGCTGGCTGAAGTCACGGTCATGGACGTCGACCGGCTGCGCTCAATGTGCATCGAGCAGGAAGACATCGCCGGCACGCGCGAAATGGCGCAGCAGAAGGACAAGTTCCGGGTGCGCTTGCTGAGCAGCGACAATGAGAAGCGTGAAGGCACCAGCCTGCTGATCGAGAAGATGTACTCGTGGCGTGGCTACCACACCAAGAAGCAGATCGACGAGGTGCCGAACCGCATCACCCTTGTGGCCGAGTTCGATGGCCACATCTATGGAACGATAACGGTCAATCTCGATTCCGACACAGGTCTGTCGGCCGACGAAACCTACCCCGACGTGATGGCGGCGCTGCGCGGGGACGGACGTCGCGTGTGCGAATTCGGCAAGTTTGCGGTGGAACAGTCGGTCAAGTCGAAGCGGCTTATGGGCACATTGTTCCACCTGATGTGCATCTACGCCTTCCGGCTGCAGCACTGCGACGACGTGCTGATCGAGGTGAACCCGCGCCACCGTGTGTTCTACGAGAAATATCTGTCCTTCGTGCCGGCCGCCGAGGAACGCATGTGCAGCCGCGTTGGCGCACCCGCCGTGCTGCTCAGGCTGACGCGCGAGATGTATCGCAGCCGGGTCGATGAACTGGGCGGGCGCTGGCGCGATCTGAAGGAAGAGAAGTCGATGTACAAATATTTTTTCCCGCGACAGGAAGAAGATGCCATCGCGGACAGGCTCGGACGCTAGGCTGGCCAGAGACGCTGGCCGCAAATTTCAAAGAGGAAGCACTGACCCATGACAGGTTCCACCCGCACGACCGGCATCCAGGCCGCAGCACCCCGCCTCGATCTGATGGACACCGCGCGGTCAACGCTGCTCGCACCCTTCGATCTGGCGCGCAATGACCTTGACCGGGTGTTCGGTCTGCTCGCCTCCCACCGCATCGATTACGCCGATCTGTATTTCCAGCACCAGTGCAGCGAGGCCTGGAGCCTGGAAGAGGGCATCGTCAAGTCCGGCAGCTTCAATATCGAGCAGGGCGTAGGCGTGCGCGCGATCCAGGGCGAAAAGACCGCATTCGCCTACTCGGACGAAATCAGCGCGCCGGCGCTGGAAGCGGCAGCACGCGCGACGCGCGCAATCGCATCGCAGGGCCAGAGCCTGACTGCGCGCACGCTGACCAACAAGGCGAAGCTGCCGCGACCGCTGTATTCGGCCGCCAACCCGCATGCCTCGCTCAGCGACACCGCGAAAGTGCAACTGCTGGAACGGCTCGAAAGCTATGCCCGCGCGGAAGACAGCCGCGTCACGCAGGTGATGGCGCACATCGCCGGCACCCATGAAACCGTGCTGGTGATGCGCAACGACGGTCACATGGCGGCTGACGTGCGGCCGCTGGTGCGCGTGTCGGTCACCGTCATCATGCAGGACGGCACGCGCCGCGAGCAGGGCTCAAGCGGCGGCGGCGGCCGCTTCGACTACGGCTACTTCACCGACGCGGTGCTGCGCGACTACGCGGCGAGGGCGGTCCATCAGGCGCGGGTGAACCTCGATGCGCGTCCGGCGCCGGCCGGCACGATGAGTGTGGTGCTCGGTCCGGGCTGGCCGGGCATCCTGCTGCACGAGGCGATCGGTCATGGCCTGGAGGGCGATTTCAATCGCAAGGGCAGTTCGGCCTTCGCCGGGCGCATCGGCCAGCAGGTGGCATCGCGCGGCGTGACCGTGGTTGACGACGGCACGCTGCCGGATCGCCGCGGTTCGCTGACGATCGACGATGAAGGCAATCCGACCCGCTGCACGACGCTGATCGAGGACGGCATTCTGGTCGGCTACATGCAGGACAGCCTTAACGCGCGCCTGATGGGTGTCGCGCCCACCGGCAACGGCCGGCGCGAAAGCTTCGCCCACCTGCCGATGCCACGCATGACCAACACCTACATGCTCAATGGTGACCGCGAGCCGGAAGAAATCATCCGCTCGGTAAAAAAAGGCCTCTACGCCGTCAATTTCGGCGGTGGTCAGGTCGATATCACCAGCGGCAAGTTCGTGTTTTCAGGGGCGGAGGTTTATATGATCGAGAACGGAAAGGTGACCTATCCGATCAAGGGGGCAACGCTGATCGGCAATGGTCCGGACGCGCTGACCCGCGTGTCGATGATCGGCAACGACATGGCACTGGACAGCGGTGTCGGCACCTGCGGCAAGGAAGGCCAGAGCGTTCCGGTCGGCGTCGGTCAGCCCACGTTGCGCATCGACGGACTGACCGTGGGCGGCACGGCCTGAGCGACATTCCGATCACTGACTGACTGCCGCCGCATCCCCTGGATTGCGGCGCCTACCCCATGCCCCCCTTTCTCGCCCGCTGGATGCCCACCCGCGAACAACTGCTCGCGATACGCTGGCTGGCGCCGTTTGCCCGCTATCTGTCCGACGACAGGCTTTGGCATGCCGACCGGCAAAGTGTCGCCAAGGCAGTGTCGATCGGCCTGTTCTTCGGCTTGCTGATTCCGTTCGCACAGTTCCTGTTCGCGATCGCGACGGCGTTTGCAATGCGGGCAAACGTGGCCATCAGCGCGGGTTGTACGCTGATCACCAATCCATTCACTTTCCCGCCGATCTACTGGGCCGCCTACGAACTGGGCAGTTTCGTGCTCGACCGGCCCGGCTCCGACCGCGAGGTGCAGAACATCGAACAGTCGGCCGAAAAGATCGGCGAACTGGCGACCGGCTGGCTGGAAGGGTTCTGGATCTGGCTCGGTGCGGCCGGCATGCCGCTGGTCACCGGGCTGTTCATCATGGCGTGCACCGGAGCGATCCTCGGTTATCTGGCGGTCCATCTGCTGTGGCGAGATTCGAAGCACGACTGTAAGCACGACAGCCCGCACTGACGACTGCGGCAGCGCCGTCATCGAACGAAAACGCTCGCCGGGGTAGAATCCCGAACTTTTTACCGGCTCCCGTGCCCGCGCGGTCCCCCGAACTGAAGGCCATGAACGCTCACATGCAAATGATCACCGACGACGTCCGCATCAAGGACATCCGCGAACTCATCCCGCCGATGAAGCTGCTCGACGACCTGCCGGCCAGCGATGTCGCTGCGCAGAGCACGTTCGGCGCGCGTCAGGCGATTCACCGCATCCTGCGCGGCGCCGATGACCGGCTGCTGGTCGTCATCGGGCCATGTTCGATCCATGACTACAAGGCGGGCATGGAGTACGCGAAGCTGCTGAGGGCACAGCGCGAACGTCTGTCGGCCGACCTCGAAATCGTCATGCGCGTCTATTTCGAAAAGCCACGTACTACCGTGGGCTGGAAGGGTCTGATCAACGATCCGTACCTCGACAACAGCTTCCAGATCAACGATGGCCTGCGCCTGGCGCGGCGCATCCTGCTCGAAGTGAACGAGATGGGCCTGCCGGCCGGTACCGAATTCCTCGACACCATCACGCCGCAGTACACGGGTGACCTGGTCGCCTGGGGCGCGATCGGCGCGCGCACCACCGAAAGCCAGGTGCACCGCGAACTGGCATCAGGCCTGTCATGCCCGGTCGGTTTCAAGAACGGCACCGACGGCAATGTGCGCATCGCTTCCGACGCAATCAAGTCGGCGCAGGCGCCGCACGTTTTCCTGTCGGTCACCAAGGCGGGTCACTCCGCCATCGTAACGACGGCGGGCAATGAAGACTGTCACGTCATCCTGCGCGGTGGCAAGGAACCGAACTACGACGCCGAGGCGGTCGACAAGGTGTGCCGCGAACTGGCGGCAGCCGGTGTGCCGGCCAAGGTGATGATCGACTTCTCGCACGCCAACAGCCGCAAGCAGTGCGCGCTGCAGATGGACGTGGCGCGCGATGTTGCAGCCCAGCTTGCCTGCGGCGAAGAGCGCATTTTCGGCGTCATGGTCGAATCGCACCTGAAGGAAGGCCGTCAGGACCTGATAGCCGGCAAGGAGCCGGAGTACGGCATGAGCATCACCGACGCCTGCCTCGGCTGGGAGAAAAGCATAGAGCTGCTCGACACGCTGGCCGAAGCCGTGCGTGCGCGTCGTCGTGCGATTGCCGACCGCGACTGATCGGTGAGCCTGTTTGCCGCAGCGGCGCCAGCCCACAACTGGCGCCGCTTCTACTTTGCAGCGCTGCTGCTCACGCTGCTGTTCCGTGGCTGGCTGGGCGCAGCGCTGCCCTTCACCGGCGACGAAGCGTATTTCTACTGGTGGGGCAGGATTCCCGCCGGCGGCTTCTACGACCACCCGCCCATGGTCGGCTGGTGGCTGGCCGGCCTGATCGCCGTGTCCGAGGCCGAGTGGTGGTTGCGCCTGCCGGCCATCCTGCAGCCGGCGCTGCTGTCCTTCATGCTGCTCGCCTTTCTGCGCGACGACCCGCACGCGACACGCTGGGGGGTGGCCACACTGGTACTGCTTGCGCCGGCCAGCGTGCTCGACGTGCTCATCACGACCGACATTCCGCTCGTGTATTTCAGCGTGGCGTCGGCGCTGGTGTTCCTGAGTGCCGTGCGCGGCCGCGCCGGCTGGCTGTTCGCGGTGAGCGGTCTTCTGCTGGGTGGCGCCTTCCTGTCGAAGTATTTCGCCGTGCTGCTCGGCTTTGCCTACATCGCATGGGCGCTGTGGCGACCGGCAGTCTGGAAGTGGAAGGCGCTGGCGCTGGTCGTGCTGTGCGCATTGCCGGCCGGGCTGTACAACGCCTGGTGGAACAGTCAGCACTGCTGGGCGAACGTGATGTTCAACGTGTTCAACCGTCACGGCAACGCCCACCTGTCGTGGGAAACGCCGCTGCTTTACGCTGCGATGATGGTGTGGCTGCTGACCCCGATGGTTGTCTGGGGCCTGCTGCGCACGCCGGGCGCCTGGTTGCGTCAGGCGGCGCTGCCCTGGCTGGTCGCCGTGCCGCTGTCGATTTTCGGGCTGCTGTCGCTGGTCAAGACGATCGGCCTGCACTGGGTGTTTTCCTTCGTGCCGCTGGTGTTCCTGCTGTACGGCCGCAGCGTGTCAGACCTGACGTTGCAGCGGACAATCAGGTTCGCTGCCGTGATCGCCGCCGTGCATGTGGCGGCCGTGCTGGCCGTGGCCAGCCAGCCGGTCGAGCGTTGGTCCTCCTTGCTGGGCGAACGCAAATACGCAGGCGTGGTGCAGACGGTGAAGGCCGATGAGGTGATCGCCGCACTGGGCGACGACGTGAATCGCTACGAACTGATGACCGACGGCTACTCGCCTTCGGTCACCGTCGGCTACAACCACCGCCGCTACTGGCCGGTGTTCGGCCCGGCGTCGAGCCATGCGCGGCACGATGACATGCTGACCGACTTCCGCCGCCTCGACGGCCGCGATGTGCTGGTGCTCAGCAAGGAAGCGCCGGTGCTGACCGACTACACGCCGTATTTCCGCGACGTGCAGGTCGACGTGCTGACGGTACGCGGCGCGAAGTTCTGGCGCATCCGCGGCCACGGCTTCGATTTCGCGGCCTATCATGCCGGCGTGCTCGAACCGGCGCGCCGTTACTGGTACGCGATTCCAGGCTGGCTGCCGCAACAGGGCTGCTTTTTCGAAGAACGTTACTTCCGCTGAATGCCCGAAGGTTTGCCATCCGGCCGCCGATCATGATTGCCGCTGCGTTCAAGTTGCTGCGACCGCACCAGTGGGTGAAGAACGGCTTCGTGTTCTTCGGCCTGCTGTTCGGTCACGCCTGGCACAACAGCGCCACGGTGCAGGCCGCCATCGTTGCCTTCCTCGCCTTCTGCCTGATGTCGAGTGCGGTGTATGCGCTGAACGATCTGCGCGACATCGAGCAGGACAGGCTGCATCCGGCGAAACGGCAGCGGCCGCTGGCATCCGGCGCGCTGTCGCCGTCGGTTGCCATCCTGCTGATGACGGCCTGCTCGATCAGCTCACTGCTGCTGGCCTGGCAGGTCGGCGACACGCTGGTCTATCTGCTGTGCGTCTATGGCCTGATCAACTTCGGCTACAGCTACGGCCTCAAGCGCGTCGTCGTGCTCGACGTGTTCCTGATCAGTGCCGGCTTCATGCTGCGTCTGCTTGCCGGCACCACCGGGCTGGACATTCCTCCGTCGAACTGGCTGCTGATGTGCGGCCTGCTGCTGACGCTCTTCCTGGGCTTTTCGAAACGGCGTGCCGAACTGATGCTGATGGACGAGGCGGGTGGAGCGCACCGCAAGGTGCTTGATCTGTATTCGCCTGCGCTGCTCGACCAGTTCATCACCATCACCGGCGCCTGCGCCGTGGTGGCGTACTCCCTGTACACCGTCGATGAGGACACGGTGCGCATCCATGGCACGGCGGATCTCATCTACACGCTGCCTTTCGTGCTGTACGGGTTGTTCCGCTACCTGTACATGCTGCACCGGCGCGGTGGCGGCGGTGATCCGTCGTATGACCTGTTCCGCGACCCGCACCTGATCGTCGCAATGGCCGGCTGGCTGGCAGTTACGGTTTTCCTGCTGCGCTGACTGCACGGCTTCTCATGGCTGTTGCGGGAATGTGGAACAAGCGCCGGCATCCCATCGGTCGAACTGCACAACCTCTGGATGGCATATCCCTGACGCAAGTTCAAATTGCGCGTAAAGCGGGTTCTGGTCGGCTCGCTCCCACCTCTGGTGCGCGCGCTTGCTCCGCCTGTCCGGAAATCGAAGTCGTCAGATCCCCATGCCCTTGGTGCCCAGATAGGCGGGTATCCAGGCCTGCAGCAATTCGAGGAAGGCTTCTGCTGCCCGCGACAGGCGGCGCTGCTGCAGCCTGACCACCTGCCAGCGTGACATCAGCGGAAACCCCTCTACCTGGAGGATGACCACCTCATCCTCGAGCAGCGGGTCGCGGTGCAGCGTGTGGCGCGAAAGTATGGACAAGCCCAGTCCGCCCGCCACGGCCTGCTTGATGGCTTCATTGCTGCCCAGTTCCATCCGCACATTCAGCGTGGCGCCCTGCTGCGACAGATAGTTCTCGATCGCGATGCGCGTGCCCGAGCCCTGCTCGCGCATGATGAAGCGCTCTTCCGCGAGATCCTGCAACTTCAGAATGCCCGCATTGGCCAGCGGGTGCGACGCCGGCGCAATCGCGACCAGCGGATTGTCGAGGAATGAATCACAGGTGAGATCCATGTCCTCGGGTGGCTTCGTCATGACGTACATATCGTCGAGATTGGCCTGCATGCGTTCGATCAGACGGTCCCGGTTTGCCACTTCCAGCTTCACATCGATACCCGGGTGCTGCGCGCAGTAAGGACCGAGCACACGCGGCACGAAGTACTTCGCGGTACTGACCGCGGCCAGCCTGAGCGTGCCGCGGTGCAGGCTGCGTGTGGCCTGAAGGTTTTCCTCGAATTGCTGCCACTGCAGCTGTATGCCCTTCCATGCCGACAGCAGCTCTTCCCCGGCGGGTGTCAGGAAGGTGCGTCGCCCTATGGTGTCGAACAAGGGTTCGCCCACCGTTTCGGTCAGTTGCCGCACCTGCTGCGACACCGCCGGCTGGGTCAGGAAAAGCTGCTCCGACGCGCGCGTGAAGCTGCCGGTTTCAGCCACTTTGGCAAACACCTGCAACTGCCGCAGCGTTATGTTCATAACCTTTTCATTATCAAATCAAGAAAAAAATAATATTTGTACTAATGGATCAAAGTTTTTAGCATCTCGCGTCAATCACTGCAACCCGAATCGTCCGTGTCAATCGCCCTCGTGCCCAGCCAGTTTGTCCGCCAACCACAATCCGGGTGGCGCACCTCTCGTCTGACCGCCCTGGGGCATGCACGGATGATTGCAATTCTGTGCATGGACGATGCTGTGCGGCGCCGGCTCGTTCTGGCCGGTTTCCTGCCGGGCGCTGAAGCGAGCGAGGGCGCCCACCGGATGTGGAGTCGGCCTTGTTCGTCACTCCCGCCTCATATATCACCCCTGCGACCCGACAACCCGCTGCGGCTTACCGGCTGACGCCGCCCGCGGGACTGAACCGGGGCGGCTACAGCGCCCCGGCCACCGCTTCCCTTGGCCAACCCTTCGGTCTTACCCGCACACGTGTCTGATTCCTCAACGAATCCGTCAGGTGTGCGGGATTTTTTTGTCGCTTATCCCTGCAAGGGCGCGAGTCGCGCATCCGCATGCCATAACCGTTGCAGTACCCGCTCAGCGGTGTCCGAGGCAGCCGTGGACCAGAAGCTTTCGGTTCCTGCCGCCTTGCCGCCGCGCAGCAGTCCGGCATCGTTCAGACGCTGCGCCAGCTGGCGGGCCACCGAATCGCCGGTGTCGATCACCTGCACCGTCGCTCCGGCCTGCTGCTGGATCAACCCACGCAGGAAAGGGTAGTGCGTGCAGCCCAGCACAATCACGTCGGCACCGCCGGCCAGCAGCGGTTCGACATGCGACGCGATCAGCGCCCGCGTGGCAGGAGTGTCCAGTTCGCCACGTTCGACCGCCTCGACCAGGCCGGTACCGGGCCGGGTGATCACGCGGACGTCGCGGCCGAAGGTGTCGAGCAGCGCCGCGAAGCGCGCGCTGGCGAGCGTGCCCGTTGTGGCGAGTACGCCAACCACACCGGAGCGCGTGGCGGCGGCGGCGGGTTTGACTGCCGGCTCCATGCCGAGGACCGGCAGGCCTGGCCAGCGTTCTCGCAACGCGGGTGCAGCGGCTGCCGTGGCCGTGTTGCAGGCGATCAGCAGCGCCTTCGCGCCGTGGCCGATCAGGAATTCGCCGAGCGTCAGGCTGCGGTCGCGTATCCAGTTGGCACTGCGCTCGCCGTAGGGCGCATGGCCCGAATCGGCGACGTAAAGAAAGTCTTCGGCGGGCAGGCGCGCCCGTGCGTGGCGCAGCACCGACAGGCCGCCGAGGCCGGAGTCGAATACGCCTATCGGTGCGTCGTGGGTCGGAATCACGTTGGGCTGGTCAGCCGAGGCGGGCCGCTCACAGAGCGGTTGAAAGCAGATTCACCGTCCATCCATGGCAGCGGCGTTCAGCCGGCCTTGTCATCATGCGCACGGCCGCGTTGCCACAGCACGTCGCCTCGCCCATCGAGCCGGTTGAAGGTGCGGCCGATGACGAACAGCAGGTCGGACAGGCGGTTGAGGTACTGGCGGCTGGCGTCCGGCACCTGACCTTCGGCGGCGGCGGCGATCACCGCGCGCTCGGCGCGCCGGCAGATCGTGCGTGCAAGGTGCGACAGTGCGGCCGCGCGCGTGCCGCCCGGCAGGATGAATTCCTTCAGCGGCCTGAGTTCGTCGTTCAGTCGCTCCAGTTCGGTTTCCAGGCGCGCCACCTGTTCGGGCTTGACCAGGTTGTAACCCGGTACGGCCAGTTCGCCACCGAGGTCGAACAGATCATGCTGGATGTCGGTCAGCAGCGCGGCAAGATCGGGCGGCAGCGGTTCGCACAGCAGCACGCCGAGCGCACTGTTCAGTTCATCTACATCGCCAAGCGCGTGCACGCGGGCGCTGTATTTCGACACCCGCGTACCATCGCCCAGGCCGGTTTCGCCACCGTCGCCGGTACGTGTCGTGATCTTTGAAAGTCGGTTTGCCATGGCTGCTCGTGATGAGATGGATAAGAGCTATTGATTATAAGTCGGCTTATATATAAGGCCGCACCAGTTAGAATTCTTCATATATTCCGAAGGCCACGCGCGCTGCGTGCCGAACGGAAGCAACGCATGGAGCGACTGCAAGTATGACCCCGAAAACCGACCCGAAAGACTTCCTCCGCAAGCTGTTCCAGGCGGCGTTCGACGCCGCCAACCCGGACCTGTGCGTGCCGGCCAACCTGCCGCCGCCGCCCAATGGGCGCACGCTGGTGGTCGGCGCCGGCAAGGCGGCCGCGTCGATGGCGCTGGCGGTCGAGAAGAACTGGCCGGGTGAGCTGTCCGGACTGGTCGTGACGCGCTACGGTCACGGCGCGCCGTGCCGGCGCATCGAAGTGGTCGAGGCCTCGCATCCGGTGCCGGATGCGGCTGGTCAGCAGGCGGCGAAGCGCATCCTGCAGTCGGTGCAGGGACTGACCGAAGACGATCTGGTGATCGCGCTGATATCCGGCGGTGGCTCGGCGCTGCTGTCGGCACCGGCCGAGGGGCTGACGCTGGAGGACAAGCAGGCGGTCAACCGCGCGTTGCTGGCCAGCGGTGCGGCGATCCAGGAAATGAATTGCGTGCGCAAGCACCTGTCGTCGATGAAGGGTGGCCGGCTGGCGCAGGCCTGCTATCCGGCGCGCGTGTTTACGCTGGTCATTTCCGACGTGCCGGGCGATGACCCGGCGGTGGTCGCGTCTGGTCCGACGGTGCCGGACACCACGACGCGCGAGGATGCGCTGGCCATCATCCGCCGCTACAACATCGAAGTGCCGACCGCGGTGATGAACTGGCTGTCGCGCCCTGAATCCGAAACCCCGAAGGCGGATGACCCGCGTCTGGCACGCTGCGAAACGCGCACCATTTCGACTGCCCAGGCATCGCTGCTGGCGGCCGCCGAGGTGGCGCGCGCCCATGGCGTGACGCCGCTGGTGCTGGGCGACATGATAGAGGGCGAGTCAGCCGATGCCGGCAAGGTGCTGGCCGGCATCGCCAAGGCGTGCGCGATCAACGGCACGCCGCTGGCGCCGCCCTGCGTGCTGCTGTCCGGCGGCGAGACCACGGTGACGCTGGGCCAGATCAAGCCGGGGCAGAAGCCGCGCGGCGGCCGCAATTCCGAATTCCTGCTGTCGCTGGCGATTGCGCTCGACGGCATGTCCGGCATCCATGCGGTGTCCGGCGATACCGACGGGATCGACGGCAGCGAGGACAACGCAGGTGCCCTGGTGACAGACGATACGCTCGCCCGCGCGCGCGCTGCCGGCATCGACGCCCGCCACATGCTCGACGTGCACGATGCGTACGGTTTCTTCCATGGCATCGAAGACCTGATCGTGACCGGACCGACGCTGACCAACGTGAACGACTTCCGCGCCATCTACGTCGAAAAGAAGGCCTGAAGCGTATTCACTTTTTGGCAGAAGGCATCAGGAGGCGCCCTCCCTGTGGGAGCGGCGGCCCCGCCGCGATCGTGCAGCGACCATCGTTGTACAGAGTGCGTATCGCGGCGAGGCCGCCGCTCCCACAGGAACAGCTCCCACAGGAACAGCTCCCACAGGAACAGCTCCCACAGGAACAGCTCCCACAGGAACAGCTCCCACAGGAACAGCTCCCACAGGAACAGCTCCCACAGGAACAGCTCCCACAGGAACAGCTCCCACAGGAACAGCTCCCACAGGAACAGCTCCCACAGGAACAGCTCCCACAGGGCACCGCTCGAAACGCACGGTGTCCGGTGTGGCCGGGTCGCTTCGCTGCAACCGTCCGCGGTCGTGCATGTCTGCGGGTATCATCGATCGCCTGATCGCACCGTAAGCCGAGTCATGAGCGCATTGCCGCAGGCCCACGCCAACACCCACTCCGCTGCCGCCGCTCCCGCAGTGATTTCCAGGGCGGCCCTGATCGCCGAACTGTCGCGCGTGCTGCCGGCCGACTGTCTGATCACCGACATCGGCCGCCTGCGTGCCTACGAGTGCGACGGACTTATGCTGATGCGCGAAATGCCGCTTGCCGTCGCGCTGCCGACGACCGAGGCGCAGGTGATCGCGGTACTGCGCACTTGTCACCGGCTCGGTGTGCCGGTGGTGCCGCGCGGCGCCGGCACCGGCCTGTCCGGTGGTGCCACACCGCACAAGCACGGCCTGGTGCTGTCGACGGCGCGCATGAACCGCATCGTGTCGGTCGACCGGCTGGCGCAGCAGGCGGTGGTGCAGCCGGGTGTGCGCAATCTTGCGGTGTCGGAAGCGGCTGCGCCGCACGGCCTTTATTACGCACCGGATCCATCGTCGCAGATCGCCTGCAGCATCGGCGGCAATGTGGCGGAGAACTCCGGCGGTGTGCATTGCCTGAAATACGGGCTGACCGTGCACAACGTGCTGCGTGTGCGCATGGTCAGCATGGCCGGCGACGTGCTGGAGGTGGGCAGCGCCGCGCCGGACTGTCCGGGTTATGACCTGCTGGCCGTCACCATCGGCTCGGAAGGCCTGCTCGGCGTCGTCACCGAAGTGACCGTGAAGCTGGTACCCCGGCCACGTGTGGCGCGCTGCGTGCTGGCCGCCTTCGACGATGTGCGCCGCGCCGGTCAGGCGGTGGCCGACATCATCGCGGCCGGCATCATCCCGGCTGGCCTGGAAATGATGGACCAGGCGACCACGGTGGCCGTCGAAGCGTTCGTGCACGCCGGTTACCCGCTGGATGCCGCAGCCATTCTGCTGTGCGAGTCCGATGGCACGGCGGAAGAAGTGGAAGACGAGATTGCCCGCGTGCGCATGCTGCTCGACGCAGCCGGTGCCACCGAAATACGCGTGTCCGACAGCGAAGCCGAAAGGCTGCGTTTCTGGGCCGGCCGCAAGGCGGCTTTTCCGGCAGCCGGCCGCATCTCGCCCGATTACTACTGCATGGATGGCACCATTCCGCGCCGCAAGCTGGCCGACATGCTGGAGGCGATGAATGCGATGTCCGACAAGTACGGCCTGCGCTGCCTGAACGTATTCCATGCCGGCGACGGCAATCTGCACCCGTTGATCCTGTTCGATTCGAACGATGCGGATTCACTGCACCGCGCAGAAGCCTTCGGCGTCGAAATCCTCGAACTGTCGGTTGCGCTGGGCGGCACCATCACCGGCGAGCACGGCGTCGGGCTGGAGAAGATCAACCAGATGTGCGTGCAGTTCGCACCCGGCGAACTCGACATGTTCCATCGCGTCAAGGCGGCCTTCGATCCGGCCGGTCTGATGAATCCGGGCAAGGCGGTGCCGACGCTGCACCGCTGCGCCGAAATGGGCGGCATGCACGTGCACCACGGCGAGCTGCCGCACCCCGAGCTGCCGCGCTTCTGACGATGACCCATCCTTTCCATTCGACGCTGCGCGAGATGGTGCTGGATGCAGCCGCGCAAGGCCGCACGCTGCGCCCGCACGGCAGCCGCTCGAAGGACTTTCTCGCGCAGCAGCTCGCCGGCGCGCCGCTCGACATGCGCGGTGCGCAGGGTGTCATCGCCTACGAGCCGTCCGAGCTCTACATCACGGCGCACGCCGGCACCCGCGTGGCCGACATCGAAGCGCTGCTGGCCGGCCGGCAGCAGATGCTGGCGTTCGAGCCTCCCCACTTCGGACCGGGCGTCACATTGGGCGGCATGGTGGCAAGCGGCCTGTCCGGCCCGCGCCGCATGGCCGCCGGCAGCCTGCGCGACTTCGTGCTCGGCGTCACCGTCATGGATGGCCAGGGCCGCGTGCTGCACTTCGGCGGTCAGGTGATGAAGAATGTTGCAGGCTTTGACGTATCGCGCCTGATCGCTGGCAGTTTCGGCACCCTGGGCCTCATTCTCGACGTGACCCTGAAGGTGCTGCCGCTGCCCCAGGCGGAACAGACCCGCTTGCTCGAACTCGACGATGCGATGGCGCTGCTGCGCCTGCGCGAGTGGGGCGCCGAACCGTTGCCGATTTCCGCCACCTGCTGGCATGGCGGCCGGCTGCACGTCAGGCTGTCTGGCGCGCAAGTCGCGCTCGATGCTGCGGCTCAGCTGATCGGCGGCGACGCGGTTGACGCCGTCGACGCGGCAGCGCTGTGGCGGAGCGTGCGCAATCACACGCACGCCTTCTTCGATGGCGATGCACCGCTGTGGCGCGTCGCGCTGCCGCCGACTGCGCCGCATCTCGCGTTCGATGGCGACAGCCTGACCGAATGGAATGGCCTGCAGCGCTGGCTGCGCAGCGATACCGACGCGGACGCGCTGCGTCACGTGGTCGGCGCGCTGGGTGGCCATGCCACCCTGTTCCGCGGTGGCCGGACCGTGGACCGGGCGCTTGGCGTGTTCGAACCGCTCAAGCCCGAAGTGATGGCAGTCAGCCAGCGCCTGAAGCAGGCTTTCGACCCGTCCGGCGTGTTCAGTCCGGGACGGCTGTACCCCGAACTTTAAGAGCGATCCCGATGCAGACCGGACTGGCCGATTTCATCCGCAACACGCCGGAGGGCGACGCTGCCGAGGCAGTGCTGCGCAAGTGCGTGCACTGCGGTTTCTGCAACGCAACCTGCCCGACCTATCAGCTGCTGGGCGACGAACTCGACGGTCCGCGCGGCCGCATCTACCTGATGAAGCAGATGTTCGAGGGCGCCGTACCGGCTGAAACCGTGCTGCCCCACCTCGACCGTTGCCTGACCTGTCGCAATTGCGAATCCACCTGCCCGTCCGGCGTGCGTTACAGCGAATTGGTGGACATCGGCCGTGCCGTGGCGGAGCGACGCACGCAAAGACCGCTGGCCGCACGCGCAGCGCGCTGGGTGCTGCGCGAAGGCCTGTCTCGACCGGGTGTGTTCAACACGGCACTGGCGCTCGGCCGGCTCGCCCGACCGTTGCTGCCCGCCTCGCTGGCCGCCAAGGTGGCGCCTCGGCGCGATGCCGGCAACTGGCCGCCGGTGCGTCACGCACGCCGCATGCTGGTGCTGGCCGGCTGCGTGCAGCCGGCGCTGATGCCGGACGTCAATGCCGCTGCGGCGAGGGTGCTCGATCTGGTCGGCGTTTCGCTGGTCGAGGCAGCGCGCGCCGGTTGTTGCGGCGCCTTGCGCTTTCACCTGAATGATCAGGACGGCGGACGGCGCGACATGCGCGCGTTGATCGACGCCTGGTGGCCCGCCATCGACAGCGGCGAGATCGAAGCCATCGTGATGACCGCCTCCGGCTGCGGCACCACGGTACGCGAGTACGGTCACCTGCTGGCCGATGACCCGCAATACGCACAACGCGCGGCACGGGTCGGCGCGATGACGAAGGACCTGTCGGAAATCCTGCACGCCGAGCGGGTGCAGGTAGAAGGGCTGTTCGCGGCGCAGCAGCCATCGCTCAAAGCGCTTGCCTATCACCCGCCCTGTTCGCTGCAGCACGGCCAGCAGGTGCGAGGTCTGGCCGAAAGTCTTCTGCGTGCCGCCGGCTATGACCTTGTACCGGTCACCGACAGCCACCTGTGCTGTGGTTCGGCCGGCAGCTATTCGCTGCTTCAGCCGCAGTTGTCGCGCACGCTGCGCGACAACAAGCTGGATGCGCTGCAGGCCGCGCCGGTGAGCGGGATTGCCAGTGCCAATGTCGGCTGTATCGCGCACCTGCAGACCGGTACCGGAACGCCGGTGCGCCACTGGATCGAATGGGTTGAGGAGGCGCTGTCGGCCACTGCATGAGCGCATGATTTCCGGTTCAAGTTTCGGCAATTCCTGCCGTTGATTGACGTAACCCGCAATAGATCCGGAAGAGAGAACCCGCACCATGCAAAACGCTCGCAGCACGATTCCCGACACCGCAGAAGCCCTGCTCGATTCCACCGCCGTGTTGCTGCCGGCCAAGCCGCACCTGCTGATGGAAATCGACAACCTGATGCGTACGCCGGATTTCGAAGTGGGCGATCTGGCCGAATCGATTTCGCGCGATCCCGGGGTGCTGTCAGCCCTGTTCAAACTGTGCCGGTCGCCGGCCTACAGCCGCGGACGCGCACCGAGCAATGCCGAGCAGGTGCTGATGCTGGTCGGCCTGTCGCAGACCGTGAATCTCGTGCGTGGCATCGCGATCCGTCAGGTGGCGAGCGGAGCCGGTCCGCAGATGACGCATTTCTGGGCGCGTTGCGACGAAATCGCCGCCATCGCCTCGCAGATCGCCAGCGAACGTGTGGCGGTGTGCAATGTATTCCCCGACCAGGCCTACCTGGCGGCGATGTTCCACGACTGTGGCGTGCCGCTGCTGTGCACCCGCTTCCCGGAGTACTGGAAGCGGCTCAATCTCGATGACGACGCGGCCTGGGTCGATCTCGCGCTCGAAAACACGAGCTATCGCCTGGATCACGCCACGGTCGGTTACTGGGTTGCCCGCAACTGGGGCCTGCCGGAACTGATCGTGCAGGCGATCCAGCACCATCACACCATGCCGGACGACGACACCTTCGGGCTGCGCAGTACGATAGGCATCGTCGCGCTCGCCACTCACATCTATCTGCGCAACAAGGGACTGGGCGACCCGTCGTGGGCGGTGCGCGGGCCGGAAATCCTCGCCGAACTGGGCATCCATGCAGCAGCGCTGGACGAGTACATCGATGAAATCAACGAGCGGCACGTCAGTCTCGCGGTGTGAATATTCGTCACAATCCTCCGGTGATTGTGACGCCGGGTGACGCGGGTCGCAGCAGACCCGCCTGCACGGCTAGAATCAGGGGACGTACCCGGAAACCTTCATGGCACTAAAATTAGACAGTTGCGTTGCGCAGCACATCGGTGACCGCAAGGAACAGCAGGACCGCGCCGCAGTCTTTCCGCACAGCCGCCACAAGGGCATGCTGATGGCGGTGCTCGCCGACGGCATGGGCGGGCACAGCGGCGGAGCGATGGCGGCCGAGCAGGTGGTCATGAAGGCGCGCGACAACTTCGAGGCCTACGCGCCCGCGGTCGAAACGCCGACAGACCTGTTGCGAAGCGTGGTCGAGGAAGCGCACGTGGTGATCAAGCTCACCCGTTTCACGACCGAGCAGGACCCGCATTCCACCGCCTGCGTGCTTTTGATGCAGTCGGGTCGTGTCGACTGGGCGCACTGCGGCGATTCGCGCATCTACCATTTCCGCCACGACCGGCGCGTGGCCATCAGTCAGGACCACTCACTGGTCGGGGAACTGATCCGCCAGGGCCGGCTCGACGAGGAAGGTGCCAAGACGCATCCGCAGCGCAATCTGCTGCTGCATTGCCTCGGTGCGCAGAAGGAGCCGATGATCGACTATGGCGGCGCCACCGACCTGACCGACGGCGACAGCTTCCTGATCTGTTCGGACGGTCTCTGGGCCTACTTTTCCGACGAGGAAATCGGCGGCGTGCTGTCCGTCTTTTCCGCCCGCGAGGCGGCGGAAACGCTGATCAAGCGCGCACGGGATCGGGGCCGACCGACCGGCGACAATGTATCGCTCATCCTCATCAAGCTGATCGATGTCGAAGCGCGCGAGAAGGCCGAACGCGAACGGCTGGAGTCCGCCCGGCGCAGGCTGGGCAGCATGAAGGACTGAACCGGGTTCCGGCGCAGCCATGGGTCAATCCAGCCAGTGCCGGCGCCAGAACAGCATGCCGAGTGGCGCCGCTATGCCGGCCATCAACGCCAGCGCCAGTAGAAAGCCATTGGGTGAATCCAGCCACGGCATATGGCGAAAATTCATGCCGAACACACCGGCCACCAGCGCGGCCGGCATGAACAGCGTGGTGATCACGGTCAGGATGCGCACCTCCTGATTCACGCGCTGGCTCATCGCCGACAGGTACACATCCAGCAGACCGGACAACGTTTCCCGCATCGAATCGACCGATTCGATCAGGTAGGTCAAGTGGTCCTGCACGTCGCGCAGATAGACGCGCGTCTCCGGCGTCACCAGCGGATGGTCGCCGCGCTGCAGGCTGCTGATCACTTCGCGCAGTGGCCACAACGCGCGGCGCAGCGCCATGGTGTCGCGCCTCGCCTCGTGCAGCGTCGCGATCTGCGCACTCGCCGGGCGCTCGAACAGCGCTTCCTCCAGCCGATCCAGTCGATCGTCGATGCGTTCGATCACGCCGAAATAATTGTCCACCACGGCATCGATCAGGCTGTAGGCCAGCAGGTCGATGCCGCTGCCGCGCAGGCTGCCGAGCGATTTGCGCAGCCGCTCGCGCACCGGTTCGAAACTGCCGGTCGGACGTTCCTGGAAACTGAGCAGGAAGTCCCGGCCGAGCACCAGGCTGAACTGCTCCGACGACAGTGTCCGGC
Organism: Methyloversatilis sp. RAC08; assembly: GCF_001713355.1. Classification (NCBI taxonomy): domain Bacteria; kingdom Pseudomonadati; phylum Pseudomonadota; class Betaproteobacteria; order Nitrosomonadales; family Sterolibacteriaceae; genus Methyloversatilis; species Methyloversatilis sp. RAC08. The sequence continues at coordinate 3,105,304 of NZ_CP016448.1, forward strand.
CGTCATCGGACAGCTGCAGCACGCGGGCAACGATGAACAACTGGTCGCCGTAGTCCTCCACCTTCGGCCGCTGTTCGGTATTGGCGATGTCTTCCAGCACCAGCGGATGCAGATTGAAGCGCTGACCGATCTCGGCCAGTACGCTCGTGTCGTGCACGCCATAGACATTCAGCCAGCGCAGTGGCAGCGTCGCCTCGTGCAGGCGCGACTGTTCGAGCGACGTGAAGCGGGTTTCGCGCAACGCGTCCGGTCCGAACTCGATCAGCGAAATGCCGGCCGCCTGTTCGCGCGCCGCGCCGATGAACACCACCGACCCAGGTGCCAGGCCACGTTTGCTGGAGCGGCGTGCCGCGCCGCGCATGCGTTTCGGCGTGGTTTGTCGATTCATAAGTAAACCTTTATTTTGGTATACCCCCCTGCGCACCGCGCTGCCTGAGGATAGTATGCGAAGCCGGCCGGGGGGGCAGCTTCCGCGACCTACCGGGCATTCAGAAACATCGGCGCCGCCGCGTCATCGACGCGGTCGGGCAGCACGATGTTCAGCGCAGGAAGTTCATTACGGGGGAGGGTACATGGCAGTCACCATTGGTGTGCCGAAGGAGTCGGCCGAGGGCGAACAGCGCGTGGCGCTGACGCCCGAAGTGGTCAAGAAGTTTGCCGCACTGGGCGCCGCGATTCAGGTGCAGACCGGCGCGGGCGCAAGCAGCCATTACAGCGACGAGGATTATGTCGCCGCCGGCGCGACCATCGCGGACAGCAGCGAAGCGATCCACACGCAGTCCGACATCGTGCTGCGGGTCGGCGTGCCGACCAATATGCAGATCGAGTCGCTGAAGCCGGGCGCCGTATTGACCGGCTTCCTGCAGCCCTATGCAGACCGCGCGCGGGCCATGCGGCTGGCCGAACGCAACATCACGAGTTTCGCCGTCGAACTGGTGCCGCGCATTTCGCGTGCCCAGAGCATGGATGCGCTGTCGTCGCAGGCGGCCGTGGCCGGCTATCAGTGCGTGCTGATAGCCGCCGGCCAGTGCCCGAAATTCTTTCCGATGCTGACCTACGCCGCGGGCACGATCCGCCCGGCCCGCGCACTGGTGATCGGTGCCGGCGTCGCCGGTCTGCAGGCCATCGCCACGGCAAAGCGGCTCGGCGCCATCGTCGAAGCCTATGACGTGCGGCCGGAGACCAAGGAACAGATCGAATCGCTGGGTGCCAAGTTCGTCGATACCGGCGTGTCGGCGGCCGGAGCAGGCGGCTATGCGCGCGAGCTGACCGAAGAGGAAAAGGCGCAGCAGGCCGTGAAGCTGGGCAAGGCGGTGGCCAACGCAGACGTGCTCATCACGACCGCGGCCATTCCGGGCAAGCGCGCGCCGCGCATCATCACGCTCGACATGGTGCAGGGCATGAAGGCCGGCGCCATCGTGGTCGACATGGCGTGCGAATCCGGCGGCAACGTCGACGGCACGATCGCCGGCCAGTCGGTGCATGTCGGCAATGCGCTGGTGATCGGCCCGACCAACATCACGTCGCGCATGCCGGTGCATTCGTCGGACATGTATGCCAAGAATCTTTTCAACCTGCTGTCACCTTTCGTCAAGGACGGCCAGTTCGTGCCGGACTGGGAAGACGATGTGATCTCCGGTACCGCGCTGACCCACGGTGGCGAGGTACGTCACACGATGGTGAAGAAGGTGTTCGGCCTCTGAGCCCGCCCAAAAAGAAAGGATCGAATGATGGAAGCGCTATATATCTTCATGCTCGCCGCCTTCACCGGTTATGAGGTGATTGCCCGTGTGCCGGTCATCCTGCACACCCCCCTGATGTCGGGTTCCAACTTCGTGCACGGCGTCGTGCTCGTCGGTGCCATGGTCGTGCTCGGCCATGCCGATCCGGAAGATCCGCTGCAGCTCGCCATCGGCTTCATCGCCGTGGTGCTGGGCGCGGCGAATGCTGCCGGCGGCTACGTCGTGACCGAGCGCATGCTCGCCATGTTCACCAAGAAGAACTGAGGGAGCCGACAACGTGACTGCAAAACTCCTGGTCGACGCATCCTATTTCGTCGTCGCCGTACTGTTCATCCTCGGCCTGAAGGCCATGGCCTCGCCGGTCACTGCGCGCAAGGGCATCGTGTGGGCGGGCATCGGCATGGTGGTGGCCACCCTGGTCACCTTCTTCACGCCCGGCATGCAGAATTTCGGGCTCATCATCCTCGCCATCGTCATCGGCGGCGTCGCAGCCTGGTGGTCGGGCAAGGTGGTGAAGATGACCGACATGCCGCAGATGGTTGCCATCTACAACGGCATGGGCGGTGGTGCTGCCGCAGCGATCGCCGCGCTCGAATTTGCGCGCGGCGGCGTGCATGGTGTGGTGTTCACGACGCTCGCCACACTTGGCGCGCTGATTGGCGCGGTGTCGTTCTCGGGCTCCTGCGTGGCATTTGCCAAGCTGCAGGGTCTGATGAACAAGGCCTGGCGGCTGCCGGCGCAGAACGCCGTCAACATCGTGCTGGCCCTCGTCACGGTTCTGGTGGGCGTCGGCATCGTGGTCAGCGGCGACCCGACACCGACCCAGATCATCACGTTCTTCGTGCTGTCGCTGGTGCTGGGCGTCATCATCACGCTGCCGATCGGTGGCGCCGACATGCCGGTGGTCATTTCGCTGTTCAATGCCTTCACCGGTCTTGCCGTGGGCTTCGAGGGCTATGTGCTGGGCATTCCGGCGCTGATCATCGCAGGCATCGTGGTGGGGGCAGCGGGTACGCTGCTGACACAGCTGATGGCCAAGGCGATGAACCGCCCGATCACCAACATCCTGTTCTCGCCGATCACCGGCGAAGCGCAGGCGGGTTCGGGTCCGACAGGCACGATGAAGGAGTGCTCGGCGATGGATGCCGCGTCGATGATGCGCTACGCGCAGAAGGTCATCATCGTGCCGGGTTACGGCATGGCGGTGGCCGGCGCCCAGCACAAGGTCTATGAGATGACCAAGCTGCTGGAAGAGGCGGGCGTCGAGGTCAAGTTCGCCATCCATCCTGTGGCCGGCCGCATGCCGGGTCACATGAACGTGCTGCTGGCCGAAGCCGGCGTGCCCTACGAGCAGATCTTCGATCTGGAAGAAATCAACGAAGAGTTCTCGCAGGCCGACGTGGCACTGGTCATCGGCGCCAACGACGTCGTGAATCCGGTTGCCCGCACCGACAAGACCAGCCCGATCTACGGCATGCCCATCCTGAATGCCGACAAGGCGCAGAACGTCATCGTGATCAAGCGCGGCAAGGGCGCAGGCTATTCCGGCATCGAGAACGCGCTGTTCTTCGAAGAGAACTGCCGCCTGTGCTACGGCTCGGCGCAGGGCGTCGTGTCGGAAATGATCGGTCATGTGAAGTCGCTCAGCTGATCGGACCGCAGGCCAGTGAAGCCGCGGGTCCGCCATGGCGGACACGCGGTTTTTTTCTGTCTGGAATGCCCGGTGCGCGCTCGCCGCGAAGGCCAATGATCGGCTCGTGGCGGACGACCTTCGTGACTCGAAAGCCGGCCCGGGGACTCTGCGAGTTGTCACCCGGCCGGATACGGGCTATACGCATGACGGGCGGCGGCGCGGATCATCTCCGCAGCGTCGCCTGCAGCGGCCTGCGGTGCAGTGCGACCGGCCTTCCATTCACGCGGTTTTCCGTACCTCCAGATACTCCAACCCACCCTCGAAGGGACAGGCCATGTCGACCAAAGATGCCGAAAGTGCATCGCCGCCCGATCCGACGGCGAACCGGATCCTCGCGTCACTGCCTGACAAGGACCTCGCGCGCCTGCTGCCCGATCTTCAACTGGTCGACATGCCGATCGGCTGGACCCTGTCGGAATCCGGCGATCATGTGAATTTCCTGCACTTTCCGGTTTCCGGCATCGTGTCGCTGCTCTATTCGCTGGAAGACGGCTCTTCGAGCGAGACCGCGCTGGTCGGCAACGAGGGCATGGTCGGCATTTCGATCTTCATGGGTGGCGAAAGCATGCCCACCAGCACCGAAGTGCAGAGCGCCGGACAGGCCTACCGTCTGAGCCGCAAGGTGATGCAGAACGAGTTCGGGCTGGGCGGTCATCTGCAGGCCCTGTCGCTGCTGTTCACCCAGGCGATGATCAGCCAGACGGCGCAGAACGCGGTGTGCAACCAGCACCATGAACTGGACCAGCAGATGTGTCGCTGGCTGCTGATGAGCATCGACCGGCTGGACGGCTGCAAACTGGCCGTCACCCAGGAGCGGGTCGCCAAGCTGCTCGGTGTGCGGCGCGAAAGCGTGACACAGACGCTCGGGTTGCTCGAGAAGGAAGGGCTGATCGCGCGCTCGCGCGGCCTCATCACCGTCGTCAAGCGCTCGAAGATGGAAAAGCGTGTGTGCGAGTGCTACGGCGTCGTGAAGGAGGAGTACGACCGTCTATTGCCCGCCCGCAAACGCAGGAACTGAAAACCGTCCCGGTCCGGGGCACAATCCGGCATCGCCGCCTCGGTCGCCTTCCGTCATGCGCATGCCCTACACCCTGCTGCCCGATGAAATCGAATTCACCGCCATTCGCGCCCAGGGGGCAGGCGGGCAGAACGTCAACAAGGTGTCGAGTGCGGCGCATCTGCGCTTCGATATCGGCGCCTCGTCGCTGCCGGACGAACTGAAGGCGCGACTGCTTGCGCTCGGAGACCAGCGCATCACCAACGAGGGCGTCGTGGTGATCAAGGCGCAGACCTTCCGCAGTCTGGAAAAGAACCGTGCCGAGGCGCTGCGCCGGCTGGACGAACTGATTGCCTCGGCCGCCCATGTCGCGAAGATTCGCCGTCCGACGCGGCCCGGTCGCGCGGCGGTCGAACGACGGCTGGCCGGCAAGACCCACCGTTCGGCGATCAAGGCCGCTCGCCGTGGCGGCGAAGAATGAGCGCACCGGGACACCCCTTGCCGAATCGTGCCGCGCCGTGCGTGCTTCCGTCGCGTTTCATCCACCGCACCGAAAAGCCATGACACCAAAAATCTTCCGCATGCTCATCGCGCTCTACCTGCTGTGCGTGGTGCTGGCGGTCGTGTCGCACATCGCCACCGCACCTGACCTGCCCGAGCCACTCCGCGGCTACGTTGCAGCGCAGGACGCGACGAGCTGGATGACCGGCATCGGCGGCATGGTGTATCTGGCGCTGGCATCGATCTCGACCGCCGGCCTGCTGCTGTTCCGGCGCTGGGCGCGCCCGCTGTTCGCCGTCGTTGCGCTGGCCGGCAGCGTGCCGTGGGACGGGGCGACCGTCTATCCGCCGCTGGAATATCTGTTCGTCAATCTCGAATTCATGCTCGCCGGCGCAGTCATTGCGTCGAGCTGGGCGCCCGCCGTGAGCGCCCGCTTCACGCATCGCTGAGCGCATCGGAACGTACGCTGCAAACGCGATCACGATTCAATGTCAAACAGGCCCTAACGCAACCCGACGCGCAGCGACAGCGGCCAGCTGACCGTCCGTGCCTGCGCCGGGTCGCCCCACGCCGCGAGCAGGGCGACCGACAGCCGTTCGACCGGATCGAAGCCATTCGCGGCCCTGAAGCGCGCGGTGGCAGACCAGGTTTGCAGGTAGCCAAGCAGTTGCGCCGCCGTCCACCGCGCCGACAGCGCGAAGTCCGGCGCGGGCAGCAGCGGGAACGGGAAGGGCAGGTCGCGGTAAGCGGTTTCGACATGCAGGCGCTCGGCCGGCCACCAGGGGCCGACCTCGTCGCGATAGAAGTGCTGCACGAGACGGTCCACCGCATCACCCTCGCCGCCGACGTGCAGTACGCCGTAGCACCATGTCGCGATCACGCCACCCGGTTTCAGCACCCGCCGCACTTCAGGGTAGAAGCGGTCAAGATCGAACCAGTGCAGCGCCTGGGCGACGACGACCAGATCGACCGATGCATCATCCAGCTCCGACGCCTCGGCCGGTGCAACCCGGTAGTCGACGCGCGCATGCGGGGTGGCTTCTGCGATCTGCGCGGTGCTGGCGTCGGTTGCGATGACCCGCCCGAACACGCGGGCGAGATCGATCGCCGCCTGACCGGTGCCGGTGCCGCAGTCCCACACGCAATCGCGCGCGGCGCAATGGTCGGCCAGCCAGTCGAACAGTTCCGCCGGATAGGTCGGGCGGCTGCTCGCGTACTGGCTGGCGAGCGTGGCGAAGTGATCGGCGAATGCGCGGGTCACGGCCTGATCATGACCCGATGGGCGCCTGACCGATGTCGACGCACAGATACTTGATGTCGAGATAGTCCTCGATGCCGTGTTTCGACCCTTCACGGCCGAAGCCGGACTGCTTGATGCCGCCGAATGGCGCCACCTCGTTGGAAATGCGTCCGGTGTTCAGGCCGACCATGCCGAAATCCAGCGCTTCGGTGACGCGCCAGCCGCGGCCGATGTCTCGCGTATACAGATACGCGGCGAGTCCGTATTCGGTGTCGTTGGCCAGCGCGATGGCTTCGACTTCGCTATCGAAGCGGAACACCGGTGCCACCGGGCCGAATACCTCTTCGCGTGCGATCTGCATCGCAGGGGTCACATCGGCCAGCACGGTCGGTTCGAAGAACGTGCCACCGAGCGCATGCCGGCGCCCGCCGCACAGCACGCGGGCACCCTTCGCCTTTGCATCGGCGATCAGCGCCTCGACCTTCTCAAGCCCTGCCATGTTGATCAGCGGCCCCTGTTCGACATCCGGATCGGCGCCATCGCCGACCACCAGCCGAGCCGATGCGTCGGCCAGCCGGGCGACGAAAGCTTCATGAATGCCCGACTGCACGATGAAGCGGTTGGCGCACACGCAGGTCTGGCCGCTGTTGCGGTACTTGGCTGCCAGCGCGCCCTGCACTGCGGAATCGACATCGGCGTCGTCGAACACGATGAAGGGCGCATTGCCGCCCAGTTCGAGCGACAGTCGTTTCAGGGTCGGGGCGCATTGCGCCATCAGCCGCCGGCCGACCGCGGTCGAACCGGTGAAGGACAGCTTGCGCACCGCCGGGTCGGCGCACAGCGTATCGCCGATCTGTGCCGGATCACCGGTTATCACGTTGAGCACGCCCGGCGGCACGCCTGCGCGCGTGGCCAGTTCAGCCAGCGCAAGCGCGGTCAGCGGCGTCAGTTCCGACGGCTTCACGACGATCGTGCAGCCGGCCGCCAGCGCCGGTGCAACCTTGCGCGTGATCATCGCAAGCGGGAAATTCCACGGCGTGATGGCGGCGCACACACCGACCGGCTGGCGCAGCGTCAGCAGTCGGGTGTCGGGCGCCGGCGACGGGATTGTTTCGCCATAGACCCGTCGGCCTTCTTCGGCAAACCACTCGACGAAGGACGCACCGTATTTCACCTCGCCGAGCGCTTCCGCGCGCGGCTTGCCACCTTCGGCCGTGATCAGCGCTGCGAGGTCCTTTTCGTGCGCCAGGATCAGCGCAAACCAGTCGCGCATCACGACGGCGCGGGCTGCCGCGGTACGCGCGCGCCAGCCGGGCAGGGCGCGTGCCGCCGCTTCGATCGCCCGCGTGGTTTCCGCCGCGCCGCAGCGGGGTACGTCGGCCAGCCATTCGCCTGTCGCCGGATTTCGCACGGTCAGCGTCGCGCCGTCGTCGGCAGCGATCCATTGGCTGTCGACGAGGTTGGTGCTGCGCCGCAATCCGGGGTCTTGCAACATCATGGCGTTCATTTACGCGGAAGGCCGGAGGTCGCATGGTAACGGAACGACTGACGGGCCATCCGAACGCGATGCCCTTCAAGGGCATGCGACGCTCGTTGCCCCTAAGGTGTCGGCGAAAGTCAGCCTTTCAGGCCAATGCCGACACGCACTGTGTGGAGCGACGCAACTTGTCGGCGAGATCCCGCGCAAGGTTCTCCAGTATGACGCTCCGGAATTCGGGGTTTTCCAACGAAATGCGGTCGAAATCTCGCACCTCGAGAACGCTGCACCGTACATCACTGTCGGCATAAACGGTGGCAGTACGCGTCTTCTGGCCCAGTAACACCATTTCGCCGAAATTCGTACCCGGACCGAGCGAGGAAATGCGCTGGTGCTTGCCGTCTTCCGTCGGTATCAACACGCTGATCTGACCCGCTTCGATGAAGTACACGCGGCCGTCGCACGCTTCGCCCACCGTTAGAATCTGCGCGCCAGCGGCGAACTGCTGCGGGTAGGCAGCCTCATGCACCTTTTGCATGAGTGCTTCGGGCATGCCGGTGAATAACAGCGAGTCCGCCAGCGGTCGATACGACATCGCGCTGCAGGATGCCTCACCGATCAAGCGGTTCTCGCACCATTCGACCGCCAGATCGTTGTCTTCGAAGTGCAGTACGCCTCGGTCGCCACTGGGTGTCGTCTTGCGCAGACGTTCCTTTACGGGAGAGCCATCACGGATGCGCGAGCACACGACGGCGATGCCCTCGTCCATCAGACCGAGTCGCGCCTGGTGCAGCAGCGTGGCCGCGCTCTCGGACATGCCATCTACCTGATTCATGTCCAGGATGAAACTGTGCGTTTCGGCCGCGAGCCCTATCATGCGCCGGATGACGTATTCGATGCCATCCACCCCCAGAAAGCCGTGCAGGCAGAGGTACTTGATGCGATGCGCGTTGGCAGTGAGCCAGACCCGCGTATCGCCGGAGGTCTGCCGGCGAGACGGCGCGTCGGCAGCGGTGTAGAGGCGGCCCAGCGTCATGCGCGGGTCGCCTGCCGGGGTGAATACGTGCAGGTTGAAGTCTTTCGACAGATGCTTGCACGCCTCGATCCCACGCACGCTGTTGCCTTTTTCATCCAGCAGCGGGGAAAAGATGGCGATGCCGAAGCGCCCCGGCAGCACGGCGATGATACCGCCGCCGACGCCACTCTTTGCCGGCAGACCGATTTCGTAAAGCCAGCTGCCCGCATAGTCATACATGCCGCAGGTTGCCATGACGCTGAGCACGCGTTCGACGTGCTCGGCCGGCAGCGCGCGCCTGCCTGTGACCGGGTGTACCCCGCCGTTTGCCAGCGTGGCGGCCATGAAGCCCAGGTCGCGGCAGCTCACTTCGATCGAGCACTGGCGGAAGTAATTTTCAAGCGACGCCATCGGTTCGCCGTCGATGATGCCGAAGTTCTTAAGCATCCAGGCGATCGCGCGGTTGCGAAAGCCGGTCGCGCTTTCCGAGCGGTATACCGACTCATCAACGCTGACTTTCCTGCCCACGAAGGTAGAGATCGAGTCCTCTATCCTTTGCCATTGAGCTTCGGGAGTGTCACCGCAAACAAGGCTCGTGGTGGCGATTGCACCGGCGTTGATCATCGGGTTGATCGGCGCACCAGTTTGGGGATCAAGACTGATTGAATTGAAGGCGTCGCCACTCGGTTCGACGCCGACCTTGCTGCTGACGAAATCGAGCCCGCGGTCGGCCAGTGCCGTGCCATATACGAAAGCCTTGGAAATCGACTGGATCGTGAACACCTCGTCGGCATCGCCGACCGAATAGACCGTGCCATCCATGGTCACCAGACAGATGCCGAACCAGGCCGGGTCGGCCTTGGTGAGTTCAGGGATGTAGCTGGCAAGCGCGCCGTCCTGAATACCGGCAAGACGGTTGTGCAAGCATTCCAGGTAGGCCTGGATCGGAGATTGCATGGTGAGGTAGTCCTTTTCTCCCTTGTGACCATGGGTTAAGGCAAATCCCGTGCCCACTGCACTTCATCGGTGCAGACGGATGGCATGGCAGCATGATCGATTGCTGGTGATCGCGGCGCCACCCACCCGTGCCGGACGGGATGCGCCCTGCCGTATGATCCGATTCAACTCCGACAGATGGCTCCATACGCAATCAATGAATAGCCGCAAAAGACGTGCGCAGAAGGGCCTGGCGATCGGTCTGCTGACTGCGTTGGTGGGCATCACCGTCAGCGTGATCGACAGTGGCGGCAGCTTCGAGCGCAGCGCCGGCCTGTCGTGGCTATTCCGTCTCCGTGGTCCGGTCACCCCGCCGCAGGAGGTCGTGGTGGTCGCTATCGACGGCCGCACGGGTGAACATCTCGGTCTGCCCAGTCAGCCGCGGGACTGGCCGCGCACCGTGCATGCTGGTCTGGTCGACGAACTGACCCGTCGTGGTGCGTCGGCCATCGTGTTCGACATGCAGTTCGACAAGTCTAGGGTGAGCGCCGATGACGTTGCATTTGCCGCGGCCGTCGACCGTTCCGATCGTGTGGTGCTGATCGAACTGGTGACCGGCAAGCGTCAGCCGGTCACCGACGCCGAAGGTCGCCCGTCGGGATCGATCTGGGTCGAGCAGCTAGTCCAGCCGTTGCCATCACTGGTCGACGCCGCAAAGGGGCTGGCTACCTTCCCGCTGCCCAAGATCGATGCAGCCGTCTACGAGTTCTGGGTGTTCAAGGAAAGCGTCGGCGACGCGCCGACATTGCCGGCAGCTGCGCTGCAGGTGCACGCGCTGAAGCTTTACCCGATCTGGATGGGCATGCTGCGCGAACTGGGCGTCGCCGGTCTTGATGACCTGCCTGCTGATCTGGCCGGGCTTGGCAAGGCGGCCAGCCTGCGCACCATCATGGGGCGTTTTCGCGAACGATTCGAAAATGACCCAACGGCAGGCGAACGCCTGCTGGCCCTAATCGAAGCCCGCTCCGACCTACCGACGGACCAACGGGATCTGCTGCGCGCACTGTGTGCGCTGTACAGCGGCGACCCGCACCGCCTGCTGAATTTCTATGGCCCTCCGGGTACCGTGCCGACCGTGTTTTATCAGGATCTGGTTGATGCGCAGGGCTCGGGTACTGGCCGCAGCACTTTCGATTTCCGCGGCAGGACGGTTTTCGTGGGTTTCGCCGACCTGTACGACCCGGGTCACCCGGATCGTTTTTACACGGTGTTCACGAACGATGACGGCGTCGATCTGAGCGGGGTGGAGATCGCCGCCACGGCGTTCGGCAACCTGATGACCGACCGCAGCATCCGCATGCTCGACAGCGCGCAGACCGCGGGGGTGCTGTTTGCCTTCGGCCTCTTCGCCGGTGCGCTGGCCTATCTGTTGCCGGCGCTCGCCGGAGTACCGCTGGTCATCGCACTGGCCGGACTCTATGCGCTGGCCGCGCAGTTGTCGTTCAACGCCACGGATCTGTGGATGCCGCTCGCCACGCCGCTGCTGGTGCAGCTTCCGCTCGCGCTCTTCCTCGGTCTGTCGGCTCAGTACCTGCTGGAACGCGGCCGCGGCCGACGCATGAGCAAGGCGCTCGGCTACTACGTGCCGGAGAACGTCGCTCGCGACCTGACTGACCGCCAGGTGGATCCGCATGCCTTCAATCGCGTGGTCTATGGCACCTGCCTGGCGACCGACATGTCCGGCTTTTCGACCATTTCCGAACAGTTGCCGCCGGATCAGCTGGCGGTATTCCTCAACGACTACTTCGATACGCTTGCCGGTGCGCTGAAGCGACAGAAAGTCGATGTAACTGAATTCCGGGCCGATGCCATCATGTGTGCCTGGACCGCTGACAAGCCCGATGCAGCCGTGCGCCGTCAGGCGGTATTGGCCGCGCTGGGGGCGTCGGACGCGATCACCGGCTTCAAACAGCGGCATCCGATGCTTAAGGCGTCGCTGCGCGTGGGGTTGGAGGCGGGAAATTTCTACGTCGGCCACGCAGGTGGTGGCGGTCACTTCGTATTCAGCATCGTCGGCGACACAGCCAACACCGCATCGCGTATCGAGGGTCTGAACAAGCACATCGGCACGCAGATTCTCGCCACGCAGGCGGTTGTCGATGGCCTGGATGGCTTCCTGCTGCGCCCGCTCGGCGATTTTCAGTTTGTCGGCAAGTCGGGCGCCATTCCGATCTTCGAGGTGATGGGTACCGAGACCACCGTGTCGGACATGCAGCGCGCGTTGTCGCGCCAGTTCGAGGGGGCGCTCGCGATCTTTCACAGCGCCCGCTGGGATGCCGCCACCGCCGCGTTCGAAGCGCTGCTGCAGGCGTTTCCGGACGATGGACCGAGCCTTTTCTATCGCACGCGCTGCGGCATGTATAGCGCCGGTACGCCTGCGCCAGAGGATGCGCGCGTGATCAGGATGGATGCCAAATAGCCACGCTGGCCGCCCCGTCAGCGATCAACCCTGCCGGGCACTGGCATCGCATTGTTCGCGGATCAGCTGTTCAAGCCGGGCGATGTTGCGCTGCTTGCCCGCGTCACGGAGCGTGCGTGCGGCGTCGCTGAAGTAGCGGTGGCTCGCGAGAAACGCGAGCTGGGTCGCCAGCCACTCGGGCCACGACACCGGATAGCCGAGCGCTGCGCGCTCCCGCCATAGTGCCTCGCTGGTGTCGAAGAAATCCTCCCGGCCGAGTGAATCCAGGTCCGCGTCGGCAAGCAGTGCTTCGTGCGCGTTCTGCGGCGACTGCGGGAGCTGGGTCGCCAGAATCATGCCGGAGATCCGTTCGATGTCGCGGGCGCCGAAACCGAAACCAGGCAGTACGTCATCAATGACACTTACGCCGATCTGCTCATGCCCGATGTGGTTCTGCACGTGGCCCAGGTCGTGATAGGCCGCTGCAACTTCGAGCACTTGCCGATCGGCGTCGGTCAGACCTGCCAGCCGGGCCAGCCGTGACACTGCTGGCAGTACATCGTGTTCTGTGTGACTGACGTCATGATAGGAAAAAAACGGGGGCAGCTCGGCACGCAGGCGCTGCAGCGCGTAGGCCACGGCGCCTGCGTAGTCAGGTTGGGGCTGTGCATCGGTTCGAAGCGGGGTCACATTGTCTTCCGCCATGGCGGGCGATGCAGGCCCGGGTGACCGGGCCCTTACCGCCGATCAGTACAGATAGCACTTCCGGATACCTGCGACTGTCGTGCAGAAATACGGGTCGTTGTTCAGCTCGATGTGTGTCGTCACTTCCCCTGCGGGCAGCGGCGGCTGGCGATCTGCCTTTTCCGCCGCTGTCAGAACACAGGCACCTTCCTCACCGGCCGCGAGCTCGGGGTTGCACTCCTGCAGCACCGAATTCGGGTCGTTACACACGCAGCATGTGTCACTGCCGTCGTTCAAACCGTAGAACGGCTGATCCAGTTCGAAATTGCAGACCAGCGCACGTCCGCCGGTGGGACAGGACACACCGGTCTGATCGAGCGTCGCTTCGAGGTTGCACGACTTGATGGGGGTGGCGAGCGGCGGCTGCGGTGCCGCGTTGCCCAGGCCGTAGCACAGGCTGATGGCGCTGACGGTCTGCGGAACGCCGCCGACCACCAGCTGCATGTTCGAGTCGGCTGTGACGCCGCCGGAGGGATAGATGATGACCGAAACGTTGCGGTTGGATTTGAGGATCGCGAAATCGACCGGCGTCGTCGCGGCGGAAAAGCCGACAACCTTCCCGCCGGAGACCGTATAGCTCGCCGATTCGCCCACCGTGTCGGCATCGCGCGGGTTTTCACTGCCGATGACCACGCCGGAGGTCTGGGGCGAATTCGTGCCCATCTGAATGATCAGATTATTGGCGGCGTAGTCGGCACACTGCTTGTTTCCTTCCGCCGGAAACACGGTGACTGCCTTGTCCGAGGCGAGGGTGAATGTTGCGTGGCTCATGATCAGTGCGGTGATCAGATTCCTGCCGAGTGTATGCATGGTGTGTGACCTCTTTATTTGTGATGTGGTGACGACGGTGTCAATCCGGACGAATCCGGAATTCGGAATCAGAAACCCGCTGTGAATCGGGCCATGACGATGCGCTCCGGAAAGTACGGGCCGATGACCGGCTCGTCGCGGAACTCGCGGTAGCTGTCGTCCTGGTAACGGAAATCACTGTCGAACAGGTTCTTCACGGCGAGACTGAGCACGCCACGACGCTGTGGCAGCCGGTAGCCGATCGACGTGTCGACAACGACGAACTGGTCGTTGCCCGATGCCTGGGTCGCGGTCAGCGAACGGCGCACTTCCTGGTCGACATAGGTCGCCGACAGCCCGGCGAACCAGCCAGAAGGCGCGAAATAGCTCAGGCGCACCGGCACGCTCCAGGTCACGACGCTTTCCGGCAGGTTGCTGTCCGCGGTCGCGATGCCGCGCTCGCTGCGATAGCGGTCGTAGGCCAGCTCGGTGTGCAGCGCAAGGCGCGAGGTGATCGTCCAGTCCGCATAGACCCGGTGCAGCTGTTCCGAGCGTTCTTCGGTTATCCACGAGCCGGCAAGCGCATCGAGCAGCGGCTCGTCCATGTCGCGGTGCGTGAATTCCACGCCGGTGCGCACCTGCTGATGCGCGCGCCAGTCCAGCCCGATGCCGTAGCGCTTCGAGCGCGTGCCGTTGAGGTCGTCGAACAGCTGGTTGAAGCCGGCAATCTGGGTCGGTTCGAGCGTGCGATTGCCTGTCAGCGCCGGCTTGACCACCTGGAACGCGGCTGCGCGCAGCCGCAGCGCGGGATTCACGTCCCATTGCACGCCGAATTTCGGGTTCAGGCGCCGGTCCTGAAAGGAGTCCTGCTCGAAATTGTCGTAGCTGGCGCCCAGCGTCCAGACCACTGACGGGTTCGGCCTAAGGTTCACATAGGCGTAGGCCCGCGGGTGGCGGGTCGGAAACTGTTCCTGGCCCGAAATGGCCAGCAGGTTGCCCAGAATCGAGTCGTCGATCGACAGATCGACGTTGTCGGTCCGGCGCGATTTGTTCCATGCGGCACCTATGACCAGATTCGACGTGTCCATGGCATGCAGCAGCTGGCCTTCGACCTGGTCCGACTTTGAACGGGAGCGTTGCCTGTTGGTCGAGGTCGTCGTGCCAAGCAACGGAGGCAGATCGATGACTTCACTCAGGTTCTCTTCACGCGTGCCATGGATGTAGGACAGCAGCAAGTGCGTCTGCGGCGCCGGCGAGTAACGCAGGCCTACACGGGTGGTTTCCTGCTTGCGCCCGATGCGCCGGCTGGCGATGAAATCGTCCGGGTTGAAGTTGAAGGCCAGATCGCCCTCGGTCGATTCGCGGTGGCGGTACTCCGCCTGCACATTCAGCGTGTCGCTCAATGCAGCTTGTGCAAACGCGGTGTACACATCCTGCTCAAGCCCGTTGTTGCGACGCCAGCCGTCCGTTTCATAATTGAGTGCGCCCAGGCTGAAAGAGTAGCGGTCGTACAGACCCGAAACCACCGCTTCACCGCCACGCGTGCCGTTGCTGCCCGCCTGCGCCGATGCGCTGAACTGGGCCTGGTTGCGTTGGAACAGCGGGGTGAATTCGTTGAAGCCGGCACCGGCCGGACCGCCCGAGGTAACGATGTTGAGGTTGGTTTCGCTGGTGCTCGGCTGGACCGGATTGATGTTCAGGTCCTGCAGCATCATGGCCTGCGTCAGTTCGCTGACCCGAGCAATCTCGCGCCGTCGGGTGTTCTGGTGAATGTCCGACAGGAACCGGTGGGCCGAGGCATCGGCCGGATCGAGTGCCAGTGATCGGCTGGCTTCAACGGCGCCCAGGTCGGGGAACCCAAGGTCGTTGTAGACGCGCGCCACGCTGGTGCCGCGTGCTGCCTGATCCTTGTCGAGCAGCAGTCGACTGCGGTACACGGCACGTTGATCGTTGAGCGCGGCCGACGCTTCCAGATCGATCAGCGCATCCACCGGCCGATTTGCGGTTTGCTTGCGGATACCGTCATAGAGGAAGGCTGTCGGATCGAATGGGTCGAGCGACTTGGCGATGTCGAACTGTTGGTCGTCCAGCGCGTCGCGCCGCTCCTCGAAATAAGCTTTGCCCAGATAGGCGCGCAGCAATGCCTGGTTCGGATCGAGCGCCACGGCCAGCTCCAGGTCGGCGCGTCCGGCTTCCAGTTCGCCGCTGCTGATGCGGGCCAGACCGAGGCCCAGACGGGCCAGAGGATCCGACGGATCGAGTTCGATGGCGCGCCGGAAGGCAACGTCGGCGGCGTCATCGCGATACTCCGCAAGCGATGCGAAACCCAGTACGAGCTGGGCGCGGGCCAGCTCCGGGGCGAGTTCCGCCGCCTTGCCTGCGGAAAGCCGCGCACGGTGCTTTTCGCCCAGCATCAGCTGCAGCTCGCTCAGACGCGCCCAGGCCAGCGCGGCGTCGGGCGAACGCTCGACTGCTGCAAGCAGCGTGTCGCGCGCCGCCTCGATGCGGAAGTCCGCTTGCTGCGAGTAAGAAAGCGCGATGCGCGTCGCCGGAGTGTCGTTCAGCGCCACCCCCTTTTCGGCTGCGGCAAGCGCCAGGCTGCGTTCATTGCGCACCACATGGATGATGGCCCGCAGCGCGTACGCAAGACCGGACTGCTTATCGCGTGCCAGTGCAACGTCGATTTCGCGCGCCGCTTCGTCCTGCCGCCCGACGGCGAGCAACTGCGCTGCGCGTTCCAGCGGTGAATTCGCTTCGCCGCCTGCAGCCAGGATCGGCGGGTAATGGAGCGACCACTGCACTGAGTCGCGTGGCTTGACAAGCGTACGCACGGTCGGCGCATCGCCCGCGCGGGTCGCGGCCTGATCGCCTGGCTTGAGCGCGACCGAGCCGCGCTCGTTGGCCGCGACGACGCGGCCCTCCAGAACCAGAATGGAAGATTGTTCATCGTCAACCCGTACTTCGAATTCGGTCCCCTCGATCGACCCGTTCAGGTAGGGCGTGTTGACTGACATGAGTCGTGGCTTGCGGCTGAATGATTGCAGCGCGCCCTTGACCAGCTCGACGAAGGACCGCTCTTCCTTCTTGCCGCTGATTTCGAGCAGACGGATGGTCGTGTTCTGGTCCAGCCGCATCACCGCTTCGTTAGCCAGCACCACGGCGGCACGCCCAGACTTGCCCACCCGGATCGAATCACCGCGGCAAAGGATCTGTTCCGGCTTCGCTGGTTGCCAGCCAGTCTGCGCGCCCGTTTGCACCTGTACCTGGCCTTCGATGGATGCAAGGCGTCCGGCAGGTTCCTTGCAGGTGCCGGCCGCGAGTGAGGAAAGCGGGAAGGATGAGAAAACGACCGACAGAAGCAAGGCTGATGGGCCCCCAGCTGATGTGCGCACGCAGTGTCTCCCCGCCTTTTTGTTTTGAGCCCCATGCTCCGCAAGAATCCTGCCAAACAGATTTCTGATCTGAGGTCGCGGGCTTCCATCCCCGGCATAGAGGATGGGAGACCCGTTCCCGGCGCCGTGGATTCGTGAAGGATCTGGTCGCTCAAGCCCCTGACCCACCTTCTCGAGATCATCCGGTTGAGCCCTTTTCGGCCGCGTTTCCTTATCAGTTGAGGAGAGCAAGGGACTAGGTCCTGAAATTTGAAGTGTCTGCACCGCAGCGTGAAATCGGACACAAAAATTCATGTTCCAAGCGGCTGGTTTCACCGGTGTCGTGGCCGCCTGCAATCGTTCGGCACGGATCGATGCCTCTGAATGGTGCGTTTTCATGGGTATGCGCCTCATCCTGGGGCTGGGTGTTTCGCCGTTGCTGCGCCCGATGTGTCCGTGTTCATCGAGCACCCGGTGCGCGAGTGGTGCGACGCAGCGCCAGAAGCGTGCAGTCGTCCTCGGGCTGATGCGGTGCCGAGAAATCCGCGACTGCCTTGCGTATTCCCTCGATCAGGCCCTCGAGGGTGTCCATGGCCCGTAGCGTGACCACCTCGACAAGACGCTCGCTGCCGAATTCCTGCCGGTCGGGGGACTCGGCTTCCGTCACGCCGTCCGTGAAGCAGAGCAGCGTCTCATCGGAACCGAGCACGATCTCCCGTGTCGCGTAGGCTGCGCCTGGAATGGCACCAATCAGGGCGCCTTTCGGCAGCGGCAGGAAAGAAGGCGTGCCGTGGCGAACCAGTAACGGTGCACAGTGCCCGCCGTTGGCGTATGCGAGCCGACCCGTATCCACCTCGAGGATGGCGCAGAAGAGGGTCACGAACATGTTCGTGTCGTTGCCGGCACATAGTTGCTCGTTAAGTTCCTGCATGAGGCGTCCGGGCTCCCGCACTCCCATCGCGGTCACCCTCATCAGACCAACTACCCGAGCCATGAACAGGGCAGCCGGAACGCCATGGCCCGAGACATCGCCGACGCAGAAGAATAGTTGTCGGTGGTCGAGAAAAAAGGCATCGAAGAGGTCGCCGCCCACGGCGGAGGCCGGTTCCATGAGCGCTGCGATATCGATGTCCTCCCGGTCGGGAAACAGCGGGCGCTGATGCGGCAGCATGCTCGCCTGCAACTGACGTGCGATGTCGAGTTCCTGGCGCAGATAGTCGAGCTCCAGTCGCCGGCGTTGCGACTCCAGCATCACCAGATTGCTTCGGCGCATCCGCGCGGCAAGGATGGTCAGCAGATTGCGGGCAAGCTCCGGAATGACGCTCAGTCGCTGAAAGAAGACAGTCTGCGGCAGACGCAGCACGCGCGACGTGGTCATCGACATGACCAGCGCAGAGACGGGTTGGCCGTCAATTGCGGACAGTTCGCCGACGGTCTCACCTGGCGTGATCGTGACCGCCGGCCCGGCAGTCAGGTTGTCGCTCACGAACGCTCCGAGTTCGCCCGACAACAGGAGAAAGACGTTGTCGTTCAAGCTACCTGGGTGCAGCAGGGGCATGCCCGGCAGCAGCGTCAGTACCTCGCAGTCCGCAATCGCCTCCTGGACGATCGATGCGTCGACATTTCGGAAGAGGGCGAAAGATGCGATGCCTGAAAGACGCCGCTCCGCGGTCCCGATGCGGTTGTCCGGTTCGCGGTGCAGTGCTTCGGAGCGACGATCACGGGAGCGTCCGAAACGCGTGGTCTGGATCGGCACGGAAATCAGTCCTGTTTTCCGCTCGCCGGCTCGTCCCAGCAAACCTTGAAAGTCAGATGGTTGCGATCTGAGTGGCGGCCATATTCCAGCGCATCCGCGAAGGCGCGCATCATCGTGAGACCAAGTCCACCCGGTTCGGCATCGTAAAGATTGGCCGGGCGTGGTTTTTGCCGGACCGACAGCGGGTCGAAGGCGAACCCCGAATCGATCACCGTAACCGAAGCTTCACCTCGGCAGCCCTCGCTTCGAGTGACGAAAACAAGGCGCACCTCATGCTCATGCGCGGCCGGCCCGCCGTGCGCGATTACGTTTGCTAGTGCTTCGTCCAGGCACTGATCGAGTCGCATGATCTGTTCGACAGGCAGGCCGTGATCCGATCCTGTCGCTGCGAGCCAGGCGGACGCAATTCGAAGATCATCGATGACAGCCCGGATGACGCACTCCGAATGCAGGCTGGGGCAGCGCTGCGCCGACGTATTCATCAGGCAAGCGCGGCAACCCGTGCTTCCGCCATGTCCTTGCAGATCGGAATCAGTGCGTCGATGCCGGTGCTTTCCAGTACCGAGCCCACCGCCTGATTGCCGCCGATGAACAGCACCAGCCGCCCGCCGCGCTGTTGCTGCGCCTTCGCATTCATGATCAATGCCCGAATGCCCATCGAAGCCAGAAAGCTGACCTCGCTGATGTCCACTACGATGCGGCGCTCGACCGATGCAGCAAGCGCCGTGAAACGGGTTGCAATCGCATCGGTGCCCGGAACGTCGAGGCGACCGCTGATCGAAATGCACCGAAGGGTTTCAGTCACGTCTTCGAATTCGATGGACATTGGGATTCCGGTTTTTTGGTTAAGGAGCGCAACAGGCAAGTCTGCTAACTGCACGTGACACGCAGATGAAGAATTTGTGAATGAACCGGAGCGCCATGCGCGCGGCCGAATCGCGTATGGCGCAAGGATGGGTGTGCCACCTGATGTTCCGCCCGCTGTCGAAGATATTTACACGGTCACGGCGCGGGCATGAAGAAGCGGCAAGCTTGCGCGCGGCGGAAAGATTGAAGACCCCGGTCGGGTCGGCTTTTGGTGCACGCGCGGAACTTGATCCACATACAGGAAGTTCTTTTTAATCAGATCGCTGCGTGCAAGCGCCGCAGATCGACGCTGGGGCGGGTGCGAGTAACGCCGGGGTAGCCGCATCGTTCTAGCACCTATCTTGCTTGCTCTGTTGGGTGGTCGGACGAGACAATTCGCGCGAGGACAGACATGGATGCAACACGAAAGGCACACCTGATTCACGTTGTGGCTGCGGTTGGCGCGTTGCTGTGCGCGACCGCATCGCCGGCCAGAACGCTCTCATTCGGTAGTGTTGCGACATCGACCGCCTGGACCTACTCATGGTCCAGCGCGGAACGTTACGCGATCGTTCTTGAAAGACTGGTTGTTGATTCGCCGCCGTGCGGCGCTTCGAGCGACTGGTGCTGGGAAGAGGTCTATCCGGATCAATGGGAACAGTCATCGACTGCGCTCGCCAACGTGGTCGTGGAGGACAGCGTCTCCGGCTCGCCCCTGCTGAGAGTTGATACGGCGTGGGCGTCGGCCCGGGCGAATACCAGCCTCGGTTCGAACAAGGCCTATGCGATTGCCCGTGACAGTTCGGAATTCGATTTCGAACTGCTCGACCAGAGTGGCAATGTGACCTACGCCAGCACCGGATCGTCCTGGTCGCGAGCGCGCGCGGAAAGCTCCTATAACGAGCCGTTCGTTGCGTCCGGGTCAGGCGAGGCGACATTCCAGTTTGCGGTTGAACGGCATGCTGTGGCGCGGGGTCCGGACGGATTGATCAGCTTCAGCGACCCGGTCAAATCCTTCACCTACTACCGATCACTTTTCGGCGACGCCAACGCAGAAGGTGCGCTTGACGTGATGCTGTACAGGCTCGACGGCGCCGCGCCGCTTCTGGTCAGCCGGGAGACTTTCGACATCGGAGTCGATGATGGTGTCGAAAACTTTTCGTTCGCGGCACAGCTCGAGGACGGCCTGCAGTACGCGTTCATCGTGTCGCTGAGTGCTTTCGCGATCTGGGATGGCGCAATGGATCTTTATGGCACCGCGACGCTGACCGGCATCCAGGTGCAGGCAGGGCAGTCGCTGGCCTTCAGTTCCGGCAGCCTGTACAGCGTGACCGCGGTACCCGAACCGCAAACGTGGGCCATGCTGATTGCGGGCTTGATGCTGTGCGCCGGTATTGCGAGGCGTCGCAATCCAGTCGGATGAAAGATTCAAGACTCAAGTTGGAGGCTGCGACGCCAGGAAATGTTCAGCCGCTTTCAGCTTTGGTCTCGCAGCTCGCAACTTGTTTCAGCCGAACAGCCCGAGCGCCATCAGTAAGGGCAGCGACAGCCAGAACAGCAGCGTACTCCAGCCGATCAGCAGCGCCGAGGCGGCAGCATCGATCTTGAAGCGCTCGGCCAGCAGCAGCGATGTCATGAAGGTCGGCGTGGCGCATTCGACCAGCGAGGCGCGCTGCGCTTCGGTCGGAGCGTCGGACCAAAGCAGCACGATGGCCCAGATCAGCAGCGGTGCGACCAGCAGCTTGACCGACGCGGCGACCAGCACTTCGGTGCGCGGCACCAGCCGGCGCCATGGAATGGTCATGCCGAGTACGAACATGATGACCGGGATGGCCGCCTGGCCGATGAAGCGCGCCGCCTCGATCAGCGGCGGATAGGCAAGTCCGCTGTACTGCGCGCCCAGTCCGAGCGCAAACGCCCAGATCGGCGGCATCATCAGCACCGTGCGCAGAACGTCCGGGCGCTCGCCGTCCGCATGCGAGCCGAGCCGGGTGGCGATCCACACGCCCAGCGTCCATACGACAGGCATGGTCATGAACATGTCGTTGAAGATCGCGTAGCGCATGGCGCCGGCGCCGAAGAAGAATTCCAGCACCGGCGCACCGACGTTGAAGGTGTTGCCGAACATGCCGCCGAGCATCAGCGAGGCGCGCGTCGTGTCGTGAAGTCCGGCGCCCAGCCGCGTCTTCCAGAGCAACACATAGAGCAGCGCGCCATTGGCCAGCGTACCGATGCCGACCAGCAGCGGCACCGTCAGCAGTTCGAAGCTGATCGGCGTGCTGGCGGCGACCGCGAACAGGATGGCCGGATAGAACAGATAAAGGACCAGCCGGTTCAGCTGCGCGCGCAGCACGCCTGCATCGTGACCTTCGCCCATGCGTGTCGCCCACCAACCGCCGGCCGCGACCAGCAGCGACAGCGGCAGCATGACCTGCACCATCAGCCCGAGCAGATTGCTGCCCAGCGTCACACCTGCACCTCGGTCAGATTGCGGCCGCGCGTTTCGGTCACCAGGGCCGCACCGGCCAGCCCGATCAGCGCAGCGACGACGAATACCGACATGCCGGACGCCATGGCGGCAGCGGTCGGCTCGCCCGGCCCGCCGATCTCGCGTTCGATCACCCAGCCGACCAGCGGCTGCTGAATGGCGGCGCCCAGAAAGCAACCGACATTGACCACACTGGTGGCCATGCCCGACAGCGCCGGCGGATTCACCTCTTTCGCGCTGGCCCAGCTCAATGTGAAGGCGGCGGCCGACATGCCGAGCAGCGCGAACAGCGCATGGCTGGCCAGCGGTGTCAGCGGCATGCCCTGGGTGAGTGGCTGCCAGCACAGCAGATACACCGTGCCGACCGCCAGCATGACGCTCTTGCGCCGGCGCAGCCGGTCGGACAACCGTCCGATGAACAATGCGCCGAAGGCGAAGGCGACCAGCATCAGGGTGGCGTGCTGCGCCGCCAGCGCGCGATCCATGCCCTGAACCTTCATCAGCCAGGGCACGCACCACAGGCCGGCGAACGAAAAGAAGCTGCCGGCGATGCCCAGATTGACGAACAGCCCGGGCCAGGTCGAGCGGTTGCCGGCGACGCGCCGCAGTCCGGCCTTCCAGTCGTCGGCCAGCGGCGCATGAGCGGGCTTGCCGGACAGTTCGCGCAGCGACGGCAGGCCGGCGTCTTCCGGCCGGTCACGCACGTGCAGCCAGGTCAGCACGGCCAGCAGCATCGACAGCAGGCCGAGCGCCACGAATACCGAACGCCACGACACCACGCCGACCAGCAAGGCCAGCGGCGTCGCAGCGACAGCCGCGCCGAGGTTGCCGATGAACTGGGTCAGCCCGCTCATCGTGGCGAAGCGGCTTTCCGGAAACCAGGCAGCGTTGATCTTGAGCAGCGCGAGAAAGGGGAAGGACACGCCCAGGCCGACGAGTGCCCGACCGACCACCGCGACGTACAGCGAATCCGCCTGGGCGAAGATGATCGAGCCGATGCCGGCGATGACGCCGCCGAAGGCCACGATGCGCCGTGGCCCCAGGGTGTCCATCAGCACGCCGGTCGGGATCTGCATCACCGTGTAGATCCAGAAGTAGCTGGCCGCGAGGATGCCCAGCGATGCCGGGCCGACCGCAAAGTCGCGTGTCAGCTCGCCGGCAATCGCGGCCGGCGCGGTGCGGTGGAAGAACACCAGCACATACGAACAGGCGAGCAGCAGGAAGGCGGTCCAGCGCAGGCGGACCAGCAGGCGATTCGGTTCTGCAGGAGGCATCGATCGGATTTTACGTGGCGCCGCAGGAATGCGGAGGTGCATCGGCACCTCCGCGGCGTGCTGTGACGGTTACGTCAGTTGTACAGATAGTTCGGCAGCCACAAGCCGATGCCGGGGAACATGTAGAGCAGGATCAGCATGATCACCTGGATGCCCATGAAGGGCAGCATGCCGGCGAAGATCTGGTTCAGTGTCACGTGCGACGGCGCGACGCCCTTCAGGTAGAAGGCCGACATCGCCACCGGTGGCGACAGGAAGGCGGTCTGGAGGTTGATCGCCACCAGCAGGCCGAAGAACAGCGGATCAATGTTGAAGTGCGCCAGCAGCGGCACGAAGATCGGCATGAAGATGACGATGATTTCGGTCCATTCGAGCGGCCAGCCGAGGATGAAGATGATGCACTGCGCGAGGATCATGAACTGGATCGGTGTCAGATCCATCGACAGCACGAAATTCTCCACCAGCTCCTGTCCGCCCAGCAGCGCAAACGCGGCCGAGAAGATCGCGCTGCCGACGAACAGCCAGCACACCATGGCCGAGGTCTTGGCGGTCAGGAAGACCGACTCCTTGACGACCCCGAAATTCAGCTGGCCGTAGGCCGCCGCCAGCAGCGCGCCGCCGAAGGCGCCGATCGCCGCCGCCTCGGTCGGTGTCGCCAGTCCGAACACGATGGAGCCGAGCACCGCCAGGATGAGCACGGCCAGCGGAAAGAAGGACGACAGCAGCATCTTGAAGATTTCCAGCCGCTCGAAACTGAGGATGGCGTAGAACGCAATCAGCAGCACGGCGCAGATGGCGCAGGCAATCCAGAAGCTCGATGGGGCGGTCGGTGCGGCGACGGCGTCGTTCGCGGCAGGCGTTTCGGCACCCGGTTCGGCCAGTGACGGAGCCGGCGCTTCTGCGGCCATGGGCGCCGCTCCGGGCGGTTCCGCGAGACCTGCTTCCTGCGGTGGCTCGGATACGCCCGCCTCAGGCGGCTCGGACAGTCCCGATTCGAGCGGTGGTTCGCCCAGTCCGCCTTCGGCCGGCGGCTCTGCCAGCCCGCCATCGCTGTCCGGTTCGGCCAGTGATGACGATGAATAGCTGCTTTCGAACGATTCAAGACCGGCCGGCACTTCGTCGATCACCTTCACCGCCGTCATCGAGCCGTGGATGGCGAACAGCGATACCGTCACCGCGATCAGCGGCAGCAGCGCGAGTCCGAGCTGGCCGAGCAGATTGCCCATCGGCACATCGGCGTTGCGCGGGCCTTTCAACGCAGCCAGCAGCGAGGGCAGGGCACGCGAGCCGTACTGGCGCGCCACCTGCGCAGCGAGTGCCGGCAGCGGAACGTGGCGTTCGGCCTCGGGCAACGGCGGCGCCCAGTCCGGGCGCAGCTTGGCCATGATGATCACATACACGATGTAAAGGCCGGCAAGCATCAGGCCGGGGAAGAAGGCGCCGGCGTACAGCTTGACCACCGACACGCCGGCCGTCGCGCCATAGACGATCAGCATGACCGACGGCGGAATCAGGATGCCCAGGCAGCCACCGGCCGTGATGACGCCGGCCGATAGCCGTACGTCGTAACCGGCGCGCAGCATGGCCGGCAGCGCCAGCAGGCCCATCAGCGTGACCACCGCACCGACGATGCCGGTGGCGGTCGCGAAGATGGCGCAGGTCACCAGCGTGGCGATGGCCAGCGAGCCGGGCAGGCGCGACATCGCGAGATGCAGGCTCTTGAACAGCTTTTCGATCAGGTTGGCGCGCTCGACCAGATAGCCCATGAACACGAACAGCGGGATCGAAATCAGCACGTCGTTGGTCATGACCGAAAACGCGCGCTGCACCATCAGGTCCAGCGTCTGCTGGGTCGCGATGCCCGGATTCTGCGAGCGGTAGGCCAGCCAGGCGAAAATGACGCCCATGCCCATCAGCGTGAAGGCGGTCGGAAAGCCCAGCATGATGGCCACGACGACCAGTGCCAGCATCAGCAGGCCCAGGTGTCCGCTGGTCCATTCCGACGGCGCGGGCATCAGGATGGCCGTGGCGGTGATGATGATCGCCATCAGGCCGAAGCCGAAACGCAGTTCCTTCCTCATTTCGCGCTCCCGGCCGGCGCCTGTTCGGGCAGATCGGCATGCACCATGTGGCGCAGCTTTTCGACGTCGACTTCCTCCACGTCGCGCACGCGCGACGGCCATTCACCCTGGCGGATGCAGATGATGCAGCGCAGGATTTCCACCACGCCCTGCAGCATCAGCGAGGCACCCGCCAGCGGAATGATGGCCTTGAACGGATAGATCGGCGGGCCGTCGGCCGACACCGAAGAGTGTTCGTTGATCACCCACGATTCGGATGCGAAGTCCCAGCCGGCCCAGCACAGTGCCAGCACGCCCGGGATGAAGAACACGAAGTACAGGATGAGGTCCAGCGTCGCCTGGGTGCGCGGCCGGAAGAAGCCGTACAGCACGTCGCCGCGCACGTGGCCGCTCGCCGCCAGCGTGTAGGCGCCCGCCATCATGAACAGCGTGCCGTACAGCATGTAGGTGGCGTCGAACACCCAGGCGTGCGGCGAATTCAGCACGTAGCGGGAAAACACTTCCCAGGTGATGACCAGTGTCAGCAGCACAACAGTCCACGCGAAGGCGTGGCCGACCAAGGTGTTGAATCGATCTATGCGCAGCAGCAGTTGTTGCATGGCGGTTTCCTGATCCGGCAGGCACGCGCATCGATGCCTGCAATGAAAAAACCGGCGCCCCGTCCCGGAGCGCCGGTCTGTCACCTACCGACCGGGCTCAGCCCTTCTTCGAGAAGAAGTGGTCGTAAGCCATGCGGAAATTGACGGTGGTGTCGTTCTGCCAGGCCGCGGCGCGCTTCGCAAACGTGCGCTGCGATTCGAGCACCTTGGCGAACAGCGGATTTTCCGACGCCTTCTTCTCGGTCACCTTGTCCCACGCGGCAAGCTGCGCCTTCAGGATCGGGTCCGGCGTCTTGTAGAACTTCACGCCCTGCTTGTCGCGCATCTCCATGTAGGCCGTGGAATAGCGATCGATCGCCTTCCAGGACATTTCGGCCGAGGCAGCCGGAACGGCCGACGCGATGATGGCGCGCAGGTCGGGTGCCAGGGCATCGAGGCGCTTCTTGTTGAACAGGATTTCGAACTGTTCCGACGCCTGGTGGAAGCTCTGCAGCATGCACACCTTGGCCACGTCGGGGAAGCCGAGCACCTGGTCGCTGGACGCGTTGTTGAATTCGGCCGCGTCGAGCAGGCCGCGGTCCATCGCCGGCACGATTTCGCCGCCGGGCAGTGCATTGACCGACACGCCCATGTCGGTGAACACGTCGATCGACAGACCGACGGTGCGGAACTTCAGGCCCTTCATGTCTTCCGCCTTCGATACCGGCTTCTTGAACCAGCCCAGCGGCTGGGTCGGCATCGGACCATACATGTAGGACACGACGTCCATGTTCAGACTCTTGTAGATCTCTTCCAGCAGCGCCTTGCCGCCACCGAACTCGTGCCACGCGAGAAGCATGTTGGCGTCCATGCCGAAGGCCGGACCGGAGCCCCACAGCGCGAGCGCGGAATTCTTGCCGTACCAGTAGGCGATCACGCCGTGGCCGCCATCGAGCGTGCCCTTGTTGACCGCATCCAGCAAGTCGAACGCCTTCACCACCGAACCGGCGGGCAGTACGTCGATCTTCAGGCGGCCACCCGACATTTCATTGACCAGCTTGGCGTAGTCCTGCGCGAATTCGTGAAAGATGTCTTTCGCCGGCCAGGTGGACTGGAAGCGCAACGTGATAGGCGACTGGGCGACCGAAATGCTCGGGAACGCCACCGCCGCCGTACCGGCTGCGGTGCCGGCGGCTTTGGCCAGGAAGTTTCTGCGGGCTGACTGGGGTTTGTTCTGTTCGGACATGTGGTGCTCTCCTCATCGTCGTTGTTGTGACCGCATCATGCCGTGCGGTGCAATGTTCGCCGTGTGTCGTACAGAGACGACGTGCCGGGATGCTAACCCCGCTTTACCGGCCACGACAAGGCGCACCGCAGCGACGCTGCGCAGGCGGGCGCACCGTATATTTTCTGCCTTACGGTTTCCTTACTTCACCAGACCCCAGTGCTGCAGTCGCTGAAAGGCGAACTGCGCCTGCGCGTCCTTGTTGCCGCTGCGGATGTAGGCGGCGTAGTGCTGGCTGGCGTTGCGCTTGTCCTGCATCGTTTCGTAAGCCACACCCTTCAGGAACAATGTGGACGGGTTGCCCGGCAGGATGCGGTCGTAGGCATTGAACGATGCCAGTGCCTCCTGCGGCTTGTTCAGCGCCAGCCTGGACACGCCGCGCTGGTATATCGCCTGGCCTTCGCCCGGATAAAGCTCTGCTGCGCGCGCGAAGTGACGATCCGCATCGTCGTACTGTTTCTGCGCAATGAGGCATTTGCCCATCAGCACATTGCCGCAGTAGTCGTCCGGTGCCACCTTCAGCGCCTTTGCGAAACTGCCTTCCGCTTCCTCGATCGATTTCTTCGCCATCAGCGATTCGCCGTCCTGCTGCGCCTTGATGGCCGGCGCGATGCGACGCAGTGACGCCGTGTTGTCCATGTAGCGTTCGCGCGACATCTTCCTGTTGCGCAGCGAACCGTAGGTGCCCTGCGCCTCGCGCTCGGCCGTGGCGTAACGCTCGTCGGACATCGGATGCGACGAGAACATGGTCTGCAGCAGACTGGGCTTGGCCTTGTTCTGGCTGCGCAGCATGTCCATCAGATTCACCATGCCGTCCGGGTTGTAGCCGGCCTTGGTCATGTATTCCAGGCCCAGCGCGTCGGCCTGGCGCTCGTCGCTGCGCGAGTAGCCGGCCAGCAGCGCACTGGCGCCGACCTGGGTCGCGATATTGGCCAGCGGTGCGGCGCCGCGGTAGTCGGACATCGCCACTGCGACATTGACCGCCGTCGCGCCGACCTGGGCGATCATCGTGCGACCCGCCTGTTTCGCGCTGTGGCG
The DNA here is from genome assembly GCF_001713355.1 of Methyloversatilis sp. RAC08. Lineage (NCBI taxonomy): Bacteria > Pseudomonadati > Pseudomonadota > Betaproteobacteria > Nitrosomonadales > Sterolibacteriaceae > Methyloversatilis > Methyloversatilis sp. RAC08. The sequence goes on from NZ_CP016448.1 coordinate 3,133,613, forward strand.
CGCATTGACGTGACCCGTCTCGTGACCGAGCAGGGCCGCCAGTTCGTCCTCGCTGTCCATGTCCAGCATGATGCCGCGCGTGACCGCCATGCTGCCGCCGGGGAAGGTGTAGGCGTTGATGTAATTGGCGTTCACCACGCGCGCGTTGTAAGGCACCTCGGGCCGGTGGGTCTTGCGCGCCAGCGACAGTTCGAGATCATTTACGTAGCGGTTCAGGGCGTTGTCCTGCACCGCGCCGTAGTCGGCCGAGAACTGCTTCGGCGAGTGCTGGCGGTCGATGCCCAGCTCACCTTCCTCTGACATGCCGACAACGACCTGCTGGCCGGTGATCGGATCGGTCGCACAGCCGGTCAGCTGAGGCAGCGTCACCGCCGCGCCGGCGATGCCGGACAACCAGAGGAAGTCGCGGCGCGACATTTCGCGGCGGAAGTAGCGGTCATGTGACATGTGTTTCGTCCTTTCGATCATCAGTCGGCGTGCCCACCATAACGATTCGATGCAGCGGGACGCTGACGGTACTTCAGAGACAAGATTCAGGGTGCATGGTCAGGCGCTTGCCGTCACAGCGGTTCGGCGTGCTCGACCATCAGCTGTATCCGGCGCACGCCCTGATATTCGTTGATGTCCAGCCGGTAGGCCGCGTTGACACGGGCCGGCAGCGGTTCCGCTCGGTTGAACCAGATGGCGTCGAAACTTGCGCCGTCCTTCACCAGCGCGAGCTTGAGGTGCTTGTCCTTCAGCAGGCGCTGGTTGCGCACTTCGAAGCGGTCGGAAAAAACCGGAGGCGGAAAACCCTGGCCCCATGTTTCAGCTTCGATCAGCGTCGCCGCGTTGAGGTTCATCAGGGACGCTTCCAGCGCACCATCGGTTTCTATGGTGCGGGTCAGCGCGGAAGGTTCCACCATGTCGGCGACCGCCCGTTCGAAGGCGGTTCGAAAGCGGTCGAGGTCGTGTTCGAGCAGCGTCAGGCCAGCCGCCATGGCATGGCCGCCGAAGCGGATGATGAGGCCGGGGTCGCGCTTGGATACCAGATCGAGCGCGTCGCGCAGGTGCAGGCCGGGAATCGAGCGGCCCGAGCCCTTGATTTCACCCTCGTGGCCGCGCGCAAAGGCGATGGTCGGGCGGTGCGCGCGCTCCTTGATGCGCGAGGCGACGATGCCGATGACGCCCTGGTGCCAGTCCGGGTGGAACAACGACAGCGACTTCGACTCGCCGATATCGATGCCGGTCAGTTGCGCCTCGGCGTCTTCCTGCATGCCCTGTTCGATTTCGCGCCGCTCGCGGTTGATCGCGTCGAGCTGCTGCGCCAGACCGAGCGCGCGCGTGAAGTCATCGGTGATCAGGCATTCGATGCCGAGCGACATGTCCGACAGGCGTCCGGCCGCGTTCAGCCGCGGCCCGAGCGCGAAGCCCAGATCGAAGGATTGCGCCTGCGATGGCTCGCGCCCGGCGGCCGCGAACAGCGCGCGCAGCCCGGGCACCATATTGCCGGCGCGGATGCGCTGCATGCCCTGGGTGACCAGAATGCGATTGTTGTGGTCCAGCTTCACTACGTCGGCCACGGTGCCGAGCGCCACCAGATCGAGCAGATTGCCCAGATTCGGCGCCTCACGGCCGTCGAAGGCGCCGCGGCTGCGCAGTTCGGCGCGCAGCGCCAGCATGACGTAGAACATGACGCCGCAGCCGGCGATGGCCTTGCTCGGGAAGTCGCAGCCCGGCTGGTTCGGATTGACGATGACGTCGGCCGCCGGCAGTTCGTCGCCCGGCAGGTGGTGGTCGGTCACCAGTACCGACATGCCCAGCTCATTCGCGCGTGCCACGCCCTCTACGCTGGCGATGCCGTTGTCGACGGTGATCAGCATGTCCGGTTCGGCGTGTGCCGCCAGATCGACGATTTCCGGCGTCAGGCCATAGCCGTATTCGAAGCGGTTCGGCACCAGATAGCTTACGTTGGCACCCATGGCGCGCAGCGCGCGGATGCCGATGGCGCACGCGGTGGCTCCATCGCAGTCATAGTCGGCGACGATCAGCAGGCGGGCGTCGGCTTCGATCGCGTCGGCCAGCATCACGGCCGCGTCGGCCAGCCCGCGCATCGAATCCGGCGGCAGCAGCGCGTTGAGCGAATAGTCGATCTGGCTGCGGTCCTGTACGCCACGCGCGGCGTACAGGCGAGCCAGCAACGGGTGTACGCCCTGCTGGGCGAGCATTTCGCTGCTGCGCAGCGGGACGGGGCGGTTCTTGATGCAGGTCATCGGAATTCCGGTGGCAGGGGCCGCGCGTCAGCGCGACGCAACGACGGAGAAGGGACGGCGCCAGAACTTCATCAGATCGCGCCGGTGCACGGTGACATCGATGCGACCATTGTCGCCGCTCAGTGTCAGGGTGAGTGTCTGCACATCGCCGCGTCTGAGTGCGGCCAATGCCGGCACGATCCACTGTGTGTCGAGTGCGGTAGCAGCCTGCGCCCAGGCTTCTGCATCGAGGTAGAGCGAGGGCGCCAGCGCGCTGTCGAGCACCACGAGATTGTCCGGCAGCAGCGCCACACCGACCTGGGCCGGCAGCGGCGCCGTGCGCACGCCGGCTGCCAGCGCCATGCCGCGCGCCAGCGCATTGTCGGACCACACCTGTATCGGCCTTGCCTGCGCCCGCGCGACTGCCACGCCTGCGCCCCAGAACCACAGACTGTTGATGGCCGGGCGTCCGGATTCTTCACGTGCGGCATTCACCGGATGGCTGTGAAACAGCATCTGCGTCTCGTTCATCCACTGGCGTACCCTGGCACCGTCCGGACCGGACGGCAGGCGCATGTCGATCTTGCGCCCGAGCGCACCACCGGGCGGAGTGGTGTCGACCGAAATGGCCTCATGCAGCGCCAGATGCCCGTGACCGCCGGCGCCCATGTACAGCCAGCCCACATTGGCGAAGTGGGCATTCCACGACGCGCTCAGCGCGGCGGCCTCCTCGGCGTCCGGCGCCACGTCTGGCGCATCGGTCAGCAGCAGGGCGTCGCGCGCGAAGCGCAGATGCACGGCGTCGGCCGCCAGCCACGCCCGGCTGTTTACCGCCTCGCCCTGGCCGGCACGGCGCAGCGCGCCGAACGGTGCCCGCTCGTCGAGCCCGAACAGTGAAGCCAGCAGGTATTCGGCCGCCAGCGCCGGCCGCCGCAGGATGCTGCCGCAACCGGCCAGACGCGACAGCGCCGGCGTCTTCAGCGATTGCAGGGCGGCTGGCTGTTGCGGGGAGGGCGGCCAAAGCAGGCCGGGCAGAACGATGTGCAGGGACATCGCGCAAGTGTACCCCGCCGACCGCCCTGACTTCGCGGCTTGCATGATCCGTTGCAGTGGCCCCGTGAGAGCGGCCCTTGCGGGAGCGGCGGTCTGCGGGAGTGGCGGCCTGTGGGAGCGGTCCCTGTGGGAGCGGCGGCCTCGCCGCGATCAGTGCAGCGATGGTCGATGGTCAGCGTGCGTATCGCGGCGAGGCCGCCGCTCCCACAGGCCGCCGCTCCCACAGGGGAAGCTCCGGCGGTGTGCGGCACCCGGCTCTCGAGTGCACAAAAGAAAAGCCCCGCTCTCGGCGGGGCTTTCCGGTACGGCACGGATGGAACGGCTTACTTCACGCGGTTCTTGTATTCGCCGGTTCGGGTGTCGATTTCGATCTTGTCACCGATTTCGCAGAACAGGGGTACCGAAACTTCGAAGCCGGTGTTGATCTTGGCCGGCTTGAGCACCTTGCCCGAGGTGTCGCCCTTGACGCCCGGTTCGGTGTAGGTGATTTCGCGCACCACGGAGTTCGGCAGTTCGACCGAAATCGCGCGGCCTTCGTAGAACACCACTTCGCAGGCCATGCCGTCTTCGACGTAGTTCAGTGCGTCGCCCATGTTCTCGGCGTCGACTTCGTACTGGTTGTAGTCGCCGTCCATGAAGGTGTACATCGGATCGGCGAAATACGAGTAGGTGACTTCGCGCCGCTCGAGGATGACCACGTCGAACTTGTCATCCGCCTTGTAGACAGTTTCCTGGCCGGAACCGGTCAGCAGGTTCTTCATCTTCAGCTTGACGACAGCCGAATTGCGGCCGGATTTGTTGTAGTCGGCCTTGAGCACGACCATGGCTTCGTTGCCGATTTTCACGACGTTGCCGGCGCGCAGTTCCTGAGCGGTTTTCATGCAGGGTTCGTTCCTGTGGGGAGGGTTGTGATTGAAAGCCGCCGATGTACAGCTCGAACCTTTGCAACCCCTGTTGCAACGCCCGCCGCGGCAAACCCGGCATTATATAGGTGGTTGATTAAACATCACAAGCTGTGTCGCGAGGTCGTCCTGAGCGCCCAGCGTGACCGCCCGCTGACGCGCATGCGACGCCAGTCGCGGCAGGTCGCCGAGCAGTGCGTGCCAGTCATCCACCGGCACCGCAGTCGTGCTGTTCCAGCCGCGATGAAGCGCGCGCAGGCGCGTCGCCACCTCTTCGGGCAGGCCTTCGGCATGGCGATCGAGGAAGGCGTCGAGCTTGGTCAGGTGGGCATCTTCTTCCTGCGGGTAGATGTGCCACAGCATGGGCCGTGCGGCCCACTGGGCGCGCACGAACGAATCTTCGCCACGAACGATGTTCATGTCGCACTGCCAGAGCAGCCGGTCGTAGTCGTCCTGGTCCATGAAGGCGAGCGCGTGCAGCGCAAGCGCACCGCGCTGCACGACGTCCCCGGCGCGCAATGGCCGACCCAGTAGACCGCCTGCCATGCTCAGCGACCGGCCTTCCGGTACCCACAGCTGCACCGGCTGTGCATGCGCAGCCAGTGCATCGATCAGCGTCGCGATCGATGGGCTCTCGTAGCCGAACAGCGAAAGCTGCAGCGCCCCGATATCGACCGCCATGCCGAGTCGCGCCAGATCGCGCTGCTGCCCGGCAGCATCGGCCAGCCAGGCGTCGCGCTGCGCCGGCAGGTCGCGCTCGCGCAGCAGGCCACCGGTGCGCGCGGTGAAACCGGGAAAGAAGAAGTGCTTGGTCAGCCCGCTCGCGGCGTCGTGTGACGGCCGGCCATGGCAGCCCTCGACCCAGGCTTCGGCACTGAGGTACTCAAGATTGATCCAGCGTGGCGGCGGATGTTGCGCCGCCATGGCCATCACGAAAGCCGGCGGCAGGTCGCAGGCGAAGGCTTCGATGACGCAGCTGGCCGGCAGGCAGGGGGTGGCGTCGCTCCACGGCCGCACCTCGACGCGCGGCTCGGAGGCGCCGTGCGGCTTGATGTGCGCCAGCGCATCGAGCACATCGACCCACAGCCTGACATGCCAGCCATGGTCGCGTGCCAGGCAGCGCGCGAGCCGCCAGCACACGCCGATATCACCGAAATTGTCGATGACCCGGCAGAACAGATCGGCGTCAGGCCGGGCCGGCGACGACTTCCGTGATGAATCTTGCGTGACAGGGTGCGACATGCCTTCAAGTCCTGAATCCGGACGTCGTAATGAAAAAAGTATTCGACATCATCCGTCATTCCCTGCCTGCCCAAGGAGTCCTGTCATGCCCATGCAGCGCCCGACGTCCGAAGCACTCGGTTTTCGCCATACCCACCGCGCCCTGCAAGCCGGCGAAGACATTCCGCCGATGCCGAGCCTGCTCGACCAGATCGCCCAGATCAACGCAATGGCGCTGGTTGCCGAGGCAGATGGCGAGGCCGACAATGATGACTGGGCCGGTAACGCAACGATCGACGACGCGGCGATCGACGACGACGAGGACTGAGCCACGCATCGCGGTCACCATTCAGCTGGCGGGCGTCGCGGCCGTAAACGGGTCATCTGAACGAAGGACCTGAATCATGCGCGACGTTTCGATTGCCACCCTTGACGGCTGGGTGGCGTACATGGGGGACAAGCCCCTCCCCGTTCTCGCACGTACCGTGCGCGAACTGGCCGTACTGCGCGAGAAGGAGCACTCGGTCAGCGCGCGCAGCATCGCCCAGGTCGTGCTGCACGACCCACTGATGACGCTGCGGGTGCTCGCCTTCATCGAATCGCGCAACCGTCACAGCCAGCATCACGACATCACGACCATCGAGCGGGCGCTGATGATGATAGGCATTTCGCCCTTCTTCAATCATTTCGACGGCCTGCCCACGCTGGAAGATCATCTGCACGGCCATCCGCAGGCGCTGCTCGGTGTCATGCGCGTGATTGCACGCGCGCGTCGCGCCACCAGCTGGGCACGCGAGTGGGCGCTCATGCGGCACGACATGGATGTGGATGAAATCACCGTCGCCACGCTGCTGCACGACGTCGCGGAAGTGCTGTGCTGGGTGTTTGCGCCCAAGCTGTCGCTCGACCTGCGCGACCTGCTGCGCGCCAACCCGGGCATGCGCACGGCCGCCGCGCAGAAGGCGGTGTTCAACGTCACCGCGCATGAGCTCCAGCTCGCGCTGGTGCGGGCCTGGAAACTGCCGTCGCTGCTGGTCGAACTGATGGACGGCCGCCATGCGGCCACTCCGCGTACCCGCAACGTGTCGCTGGCCATCGATCTGGCGCGCCACAGCGCCAAGGGTTGGGACGATCCTGCGTTGCCGGACGATTTTGCGGCGATCGAGGCCTTGCTGCGCGTCAGCCACGAAACCCTGCTCGGCCGGCTTGGCCTGCCGATGGATGGATCGCCTCCGCCTGGCGCCGCGTCAGACCAACCTGAATGATGTGAAAAAGGACGCTTGAGCGTCCTTTTTCTTGTTTCCGCTGCCGTTTGCTGATGCGCGATTCAGCGCGCACTGGTTTTGCGGCGGATCATGGCCGCGGCAATCAGCCCCAGCGAAGCAAGCGCGATCGTCGAAGGTTCTGGAATCTGTTGATCGCTTCTGAGTTGGGTGCCGATGAACAGTTTTTCAGCACCACCGTTGATTGCGTAGTTCGGGTCGCATTCCGTGCTCTGGCCTTGGGCTGTCCTCGGAAACGACGAGCCATCCGCGTTCGTCTCCGGGCCACAGCCGAGGCGGAAGTCGACATGAATGGCGAAATCGCCGAGATCGACGTTCGGAGTCGCGAGCAGGCCTGCAATCAACGCGTCGAGCTCAGGCATCACCACCGCATAAGCTGCGCGGTCGCCACCGAGGTTGTGCTGGAATCTTTCCGCGTAGGGACCGGAACAACTGACGATCAGGCCCGCGCCGTCGATACAGACGTCGCCGCCTGACTGGACGAAATCTGCAACCTTCGGGGCGTCCCCGCTGCTTGTATACAAAGTCGGATCGCCAAGCACGATGCCGGTGTTGCTTGCACCGGTGAAATCGGGAATCCCGCCATACACTGATGAGCCGTCCTGGTTGAAATCGTTGGTCAGGTCATATCGGCCAAGCAACTGTCCTGAACTGATCTGGGTGACCTCGACGCGCATCCAGGCTGCCAGATTCGGATTCGCGTTCTGACCGCCGGTTTCGTTGTTCGCAAAAAAGAAAATGATGGAATTCGTCAAAAGATCGATTGCGGAATTCATCGCTGCCAGCGAACTGTCCCACCAACCGTCGCGATCCCAGGAACCTGTCCCGTTGGGGTCGGCTTGCGGCCCCGATGTGCGAAAGCCCTCTGTGATGTTGGCAGAAGGCAGATCGAACGCGTCGTCCATGTCCGCTTCCGCATTGTCCAGTTGGGTTGGCGTGCCAAGTCTGACATACAGATCAATTTGACCGAGGCCTGCCAGAACCTGCTTTCCCATGGCCGGAATCGAATACGAGTTCGCGTCGCCGTAAGTCACGTAACCCTGGTTAACAAGGCTAATTGTTGGCGCAGCGTGCACCGCGGCCGCAAAACCTGATGCCAACAAGGCAACCAGCCCGCGCGCAACGGTATTTTTTGTAAGCGTTGTCATGGTGTCTCCCCCGTTATGGAACGGATTTCCGGGAAAAAGTCCCGATTGATGTGCGTTCAGCAAAGCGTGTGCCAATTCGACTAAGCCCATGGCGGCGTTGCTGATTTCTTAAACCGGTGCAGCGCGATCGAACAGCGTTGTCAAAAAATTCGACAGATGCCTCGGGTCGGTACTGCCATGCTGAGTCAGCGCCGGGCTTCCAGCACCTCCCAGCGCACCATCGCCTGATCGATCAGCGTGGCAAGCTCACCCAGGCGCGCCGATACCTTCGCCGCATCGCTGCCCGTGCCGGCCGACAGGCGGTCGGTGAGCGTTGTCTGTTCTGCTTCGAGCGTGGCGATCAGGTCAGGCAGCCCGTCCAGTTCCTTCTGTTCCTTGAAACTGAGTTTCGACTTCGCAGCAGTGGCTGAGGGCTTGTCGCCTTTCGCAGCCGGCGCGCTGGCGACTTTCGCTGCCGCACTGGCGGCCGCCTGCACCGTGGCGCGCTGCGCCACCCAGTCGGTGTAGCCGCCGATGTATTCGCGCCAGCGTCCGTCTCCTTCGTAGGCAACGGTCTGCGTCACCACGGCGTCGAGGAAGGCGCGGTCGTGCGATACCAGCAGCACGGTGCCGTCGTAGTCCTGCAGCAGCTGTTCGAGCAGGTCCAGCGTTTCCATGTCGAGATCGTTGGTCGGTTCGTCGAGCACCAGCACATTGGCCGGGCGGGCGAACAGCCGCGCCAGCAGCAGGCGGTTGCGCTCACCGCCGGACAGCGACTCGACCTTGGCGCGCGCGCGCTGCGGCGGGAACAGGAAGTCGCCCAGGTAGCCGATCACATGCGTGCGCTTGCCGGCGATTTCGACGAAGTCCGAGCCCGGACTGATCACCTCGGCCAGCGTCGCCGAATCGTCGAGCTGGCTGCGGAACTGGTCGAAGTAGGCGACCTCGATGCGCGTGCCGTTGCGCACTACACCGCTGTCGGCCTGCAGCTGACCGAGGATGAGCTTGAGCAGCGTGGTCTTGCCGGCGCCGTTCGGGCCGATGAAGCCGACCTTGTCGCCGCGCACGATGCGCGCCGTGAAGTTGCGCACGACCACCTTGTCACCGAAGCTTTTGCTGACATCTTCCAGTTCGGCCACCAGTTGGCCCGACGCTTCGCCGCGATCGACCTCGAGGCGTGCCCGGCCCATCTGGTCGCGGCGCGCCTCGCGCCGGGCGCGCAGTTCGTCGAGTCGCTTGACGCGGAACTGCGCCCGCGTGCGCCGTGCCTCGACACCCTTGCGTATCCATACCTCTTCCTGCGCCAGCAACTTGTCGGCGCGCGCCGATTCGAGCGCCTCGGCCGACAGTTCGTCGGCCTTGCGCGCCACGTACTCGGCGTAGCGGCCGGGGTAGCTGCGCAGCTGGCCACGGTCCAGTTCGAGGATACGGCTGGCGAAGCTGTCGAGAAAGCGCCGGTCGTGGGTGATCACGAGGCTGGCGCCACGGAAGTCGTTCAGCAGCGCTTCCAGCCAGGCGATGCCGTCGAGGTCGAGGTGGTTGGTCGGCTCGTCGAGCAGCAGCATGTCCGGCTCGGCGACCAGCGCGCGCGCTAGTGCCACGCGCTTCAACATGCCGCCGGACAGCGATTCCACCTTCGCATCGCCCGGCAGCGCCAGCCGCTCGAGCGCCTGTTCGATGCGCTGTTCGAAGCGCCAGGCCTGATGGTGCTCCAGCGCGTCCTGCAGTTCGGACATGCGGTCGAACACGGTTTCGTCGCCGTGCGCCATCGCTTCGGCTACGTCGTGATAATCGATCAGCAGCTGTGCCAGCTCGCCCAGCCCTTGCGCGATCGCGTCGAAGACGCGCGCACCCGGTTCGAACTTCGGCTCCTGCGACACATAGGCCAGCTTCATGCCGGGCTGGCGCCAGAACGTGCCATCGTCGAGCGCGGCGTCGCCGGCGAGAATCTTCAGCAGGCTGGATTTACCGGTGCCGTTGCGCCCGATCAGCGCCAGTCGCTCGCCGGGTTCGACCACCAGCGCGGTGTGGTCAAGCAGCGGCACGTCGCCGAAAGCAAGGCAGGCGTTATCGAGGGTGATCAGTGGCATGGGGAACACGGGAAGTGGAGCGGCGCAGCATTATATCGCCGCACCGCAGCAAGCCGGTCACCCGGGTACAATCGCGGCCGCCGGCTCCATAGTTGAATGGATACAACAACCCCCTCCTAAGGGGTAGGTACAGGTTCGATTCCTGTTGGGGCCACCAGCACCGTCCGCTTCCCGCCCTCCCGCCTCGTCCGTCCGCGATTCCTGCCGTGCCCGGTCAATTCTCACGAATGCCGGTTCAAGACTTGGTTCAGATCGACCGATTAAGCTCAGGTCAAACAATTCCAACAGACAGGACACGGGCAATCATGGGTATGCGGTCAATGCGGGGCGACGATGTCGCAGTATGGGCAGGTCTGGTGCTGAGTGGCGCCGCAGCAGGATTGTCGGTAAGCGGGTTGGCGACAGGATGGATCCACACGCTGCTGGCGGCAGCGATCGCCAGTCTGATCGCGTCTCAGGTACTGAGCCGTCGGGCGCGTCGGCACCATGCGGCCCGTCAGGCCGCCCGCATGGCGGACATAGACCGCAACGTCAATCGCTACGACGAATTGTGTTCGGCGCTGGCCACCGGCAGTCGCGAACAGTTCCAGCGCCTGCAGGGCTCACTCGAACACAGTCAGGGCATCGTGTCGGACGCGGCCAGCCGGCTGCGCGAAAGCAGCGGGCAGGGCACGCTGCGTGCGATGGTGGAACAGTTGCAGGCACTGGCCGCAGACGAAGAACAGGCGCAGCGCCGCGCTGAAATCGAGCGGTTTGCGGGAGACACCCAGACCGCGCTGTCGGCATTCGTCGGCACGGCGGAAAAGCTCGGCGCCGACAGCATCGTCATCGCCGACCGCTTTCAGGGCGTGCGCAGCCAGCTCGATCAGGTGCGCGGCCTCATCGGCCAGGTGAACGAAATCAACCGCCAGACCTCGCTGCTCGCGTTGAACGCGGCGATCGAAGCGGCGCGTGCCGGCGAAGCGGGTCGTGGTTTCGCCGTGGTGGCCGACGAAGTGCGCAAGCTCGCGCAACGCACGGAGTCCTTCAGCCAGGAAATCGGCACACTGCTCAAGCACGTGAATGAATCCATCGTCGAAACCGGCCAGGTGGTCACGCAGTCGGCCAGCACCGACATCGGTTCGGCACGCGCGGCCGAGGCTAACGCGGAACAGTTGCGGCGCCGGATGGAGGACATCAACCGCCACGCCGCCCTGCAGGCCGAGCGGGTGAACGAACTGTCTGGTGCCATTCACGACACGGTGATGCAGAGCATCGTGTCGATGCAGTTCGAGGACATGGTGAATCAGGTGCTGGCGCGCGTGCGCGAACAGTCGCAATTGATGGCGCACTATGTGAATGGCGTTTTCGACGCGCACCGCGATGTCGAGCAGCGCGATGGCGTTTCGCGCGTGACCCAGCGCAATGAGGTGCTGTCGCGCCTGCTGGCCGACGCCGACGCCGCCACGAAGGCGATGAACCTGAATGCGCCCGGCAAGACAGCCATGTCTACCGGCGAAGTCGAGCTTTTCTGAACGTAAGCGGCGCCTGCCCGCAGGCCCGGGGCAGGCGGCTCAGCCGCGCCGCGCCTCCACCACGCCGTCGACGTCGCGCAGCAGCGTCAGTATTTTCTGGATCTGGCCGACGCTCGCGATTTCGACCGTGAAGCTCATGCGCGCCATGTCGGCTTTCGACAGCGTGCTCACAGCCGTCACATTGATGCGTTCGCGCGACAGCAGCTCGGATATGTCGCGCAGCAAACCCTGCCGGTCATGCGCCTCGACCAGCAGGTCGGCGGCGAAGCGCGATTCCGGATCCTGGCTGGCGATTTCACCCCACTGCGCGTCGACCACCCGTTCCGGATTGCGCGCCACCATGTTGATGTAGTTCGGGCAGTCGCTGCGGTGCACGGCCACGCCGCGCCCGCGCGTGACGAAGCCCGAAATCGGATCCGGCGGCGCCGGCTTGCAGCAGCGTCCAAGCTGGGTCAGCAGCTTGCCGACACCTTCCACCAGGACGCCGCGCTCACCCACGGCACGCGGTGCGCGCGGCTTGATCAGCGGCTCGTCAGGCTGCGGCTCCTCGCCCTTGAGTGCGACATGAATCGCGCGCGGCCCGACCTCGCCGTGCGCGCACGCGATCAGCATGGCGTCGACGCTGTTATAGCCCAGCTTCTGCGCCAGCTCGTCCAGATTGGTCTGGGTTGCGCCTTCGCGCGACAGCTCGCGCGTAAGCCAATTGCGGCCCTGCGCCAGCGTTTCGCCTTCCTCGATCTGGGCGAACCAGCGGCGCACCTTCACGCGCGCCTGATGGGTCGCGATGTAACCCTGCTGCGGATTCAGCCAGTCGCGCGACGGGCCGCCCTGCTTTGCGGCGATGATTTCCACCCGCTGGCCGTTGTCGAGCGGTGTGTTGAGCGGTACCAGCTGGCCGTTGACGCGCGCGCCGCGGCAGCGGTGGCCCAGATCGGTGTGCAGCCGGTAGGCGAAGTCGATCGGCGTCGCGCCCTGCGGCAGGTCGATCACCTTGCCCTGCGGCGTCAGCACATACAGCGTGTCGTCGAGCGCGGCACGCTTGAACTGCTCCACCCATTCCGAGTGGTCGGCGATTTCGTCACGCCACGACAGCAGCTGGCGCAGCCAGGCGATCTTGTCGTCGTAATCCTTGTCCTGGCCGGAACCTTCCTTGTAGCGCCAGTGCGCCGCCACGCCCATTTCAGCGTGCTGGTGCATCTCCCGCGTGCGGATCTGCACCTCGAGCGAGCGGCCGTCCGGTGCCACGACGGCGGTGTGCAGCGAACGATAGTTGTTGCCCTTCGGGTGCGCGATGTAGTCGTCGAATTCGCGCGGCAGCGGTTGCCACAGCTGGTGCACCACGCCGAGCGCGGCGTAGCAGTCGCGCACCTCGTCGACCAGCACGCGCAGCGCACGCACGTCATACACCTCTGCGAACTCGATGCGCTTGGCGCGCATCTTGTTCCAGATGCTGTAGATGTGTTTCGGCCGGCCCTGGATTTCCGCCTTGATGCCGGCGCTGGCCAGCTCGGCCCGCAGCCGCGCCATCGAATCGGCGATGAAGGCTTCGCGTTCGAGGCGTTTCTCGTCGAGCTGCTTCGCGATGCGCTTGTAGGTATCGGGTTCGAGAAAGCGGAAGGACAGGTCTTCCAGCTCCCACTTCAGTTGCCATACGCCGAGCCGGTTGGCGAGCGGCGCATAGATGTCGAGCGATTCGCGCGCCATGTCGATGCGCTGCTCGTTCGGATTGACCGTGAGCCAGCGCAGGCTCTGCACGCGCGAGGCCAGCCGCAGCATGACGACGCGAACATCCGCCACCATGGCCAGCACCATCTTGCGCAGCACCTCGGCCTGGTTGCCGATCTCGGCACCCGTGGTGCTTTTGGTGGCGTGCGAGCGGGTGATCAGGCGCAGATGATCGAGTCGCTGCAGGCCGGATACCAGTTCGCTGACCGACTGGCCGTACTGTTCGGCAATCTGCTGATCGGCGTCATCGATCACCTCGTGCAGCGGAAACAGCAGCGCAGCGAGTCGGGTTTCGAGGTCGAGCCGCAGCGAGGCGCAGATCAGCGCCTGACCCACCACGTGTTCGTGCATCGGCTCGCCGGTGCCTAGCGTGCGGCCGGCGTACAGCGCCGCCACCCGGTCGTGGGCGGCGCGCAGCGTGGCGGCCTCGGCGTCACCCAGACCGTCGACCAGCAGCTCAAGCGTGGTGCGGGCAGTATCTGCGCTGACGAGGGAATGGACGACGGAAACCATAGTGGGGATTATCGCTGATCGGAGACGCGGGGGCTTGCGGCGCAGCAGCATGGACGGATGCCACCGACACGTGAGGCACAGAAATGAAAAGGGGCGACCGATCGCTCGGTCGCCCCGCAGACACCTGTCTCACGACAGTTGCCCGAATCAGGTCTTCGGCTTGTCCGGTTGGGAGCTCTGGGGTTTGGCGTCGCCGTGCTTTTCGCCCGGGCATGCAATGACAACGCTGGACGACGCAAACATCGCCAGCCCCAACAGGATCGCGAGACGTTTCATCACGGATCACCTCCTTTCATGGTTGCGGAGCCAGTACGATAGGCGCGCCCCTGACCTTACGCAAGCAAGGACCATTGCCAAATGTTTCATTGGCTCAGACGCGCGCTTGCGCCGGCCGACGCCGACCTGCCCGAGGTGACGCCAGATACCTGGGCGCGCATCGAGGCACGGCTGCCCTTTCTCGACTATCTCAATCCGGCCGACCGGCCGGCGCTGCGCGCGCTGGCGCGCCAATTCATCGCCAGCCGGCAGTTCCACGGCGCGCACGACATGGTGCTGCACGACGACCAGCTGGTCGAGATCGCGCTGCAGGCCTGCCTGCCCATCCTCAGGCTGGGGCTGGACTGGTACGACGACTGGGTGGGCGTGGTGCTCTACCCGGGCGACTTCCTGGTGCCGCGGCACAGCGTGGACGACGCCGGCGTGGTGCATGAGTACTCGGAGCCGCTGATCGGCGAAGCGTGGGCCGGCGGCCCGGTGCTGCTGTCCTGGCAGCCGGACGATCACGCGGCCGACGGCGTGAATGTCGTCATCCATGAGTTCGCGCACAAGCTCGACATGCGCAACGGCGACGCCGACGGCCTGCCGCCGCTGCACGAAGGCATGAGCGTGGCGCGCTGGGCGAGCGTGTGGTCGCACGCGTACCGGCGCTTCTGCGCCGATATCGAAGCCGGTGTCGAAACCGGCATCGACGAGTACGCCGCGGAAAGCCCGGCCGAGTTCTTCGCCGTCATGTCGGAATGCTTCTTCGAAATTCCGGATCTGATCCAGGACGTGTGGCCGGATCTCTATGCGCAGCTGGCGCTGTTCTACCGGCAGGATCCGGCGCCGCGCGCCCGTGCGCTGCACGCACCCGGGGGCGATGCCGTCCCGTGATCGCCGAACTGCTCGCCTGGTGGCGCATCGACTGCCTGCCCGAAGCCCGGCGCATGGGTTACCGGCGCGAATCGGCAGCCCTCGTCGTGCGCCACCGGCGCCTGCGCCGTCACTGGGCCGATCACCTCGCTCGCACGCGCGCCGCGCTGCTGGCATCGGCGCAGCGCGCGTCCAATGACCGCACGCCACCGAAGCGGGCCTGGATCATGGGGGCCGGGCTGCTGCACGACGTACCGCTCGCCGAACTGCTGACGATGTTCGAGCGCATCAATCTGGTCGACGTCGCCTTCGCGCCGGCGGCCCATGACGCGGCGCGCCGGCACCCGGGGCGCGTGGCGTGCGTGATGCAGGACGTGACCGGATTGATCGCCGACCTCTCGGGCGACTCGACAGGTGCGCCAGCGCTGCCCGAAGGCGCCTGGTGCGCCTCGGTCAACCTGCTGAGCCAGTTGCCGCTGCTGCCGTGCGGCGCTTGGCTGAGGCAGGGCATGACCGAACCCGAGGTCGAGCGGCGCGGCCGTGCCATCCAGCAGGCGCATGTCGATGCGCTGCAGCAGGCGGCGCACGCCTGCCTGATCATCGAATACGCGCAGACGCATCCGCCGCCCGGTCCCGCCGACATGCCCCTGCTGCCCGGCCTGCCGACGCGCCTCGCCGCGTCCGGCTGGCTGCAGCACGACACCTGGCACTGGCCGCTGAATCCGCCTGGCGAAACCGAACTGCCAGAAGGTCGCGCGATGCAGGCCTGGTCGCGCTGACGCCGCGGCTCTGCGGGCGGCGAGCAGTGCTCGCCGAAACCCCCGCTCCGCCCTCGCCGCGATCTTCACTTCGATCAGCGACCAGCGCCGTACCATCGCGGCGGGGCCGCCGCTCCCACAGGCCGCTCCCACAAAACCTTCACCGCTCCCACAGGCACGGATCCCGCGACGCTGCGTGCGGCCTGTTCAGTCGGCCGGCCGGCGCCACACGCTGGCCAGCCAGTTCTGCTGTTCGGGCGGAACGCCGGGGGGGCGGTAGTAGTGGGTCAGCTCGACAAAACCTGCGCCGCCCATGTGGCGGCGCCAGCCGTCGAGGTCATGGTAGCTGCCGTAGCGATCGCCGTTCCACCCTTCCTGACCGTTGCCGCGCGGATTCGAGCTGAACAGCACGCCGCCGGGCTTGAGTGCGGCGAACAGCTTGCCCAGCACTTGGGGCAGCAGTCGCGCCGGCACATGGAACAGCGAAGCATTGGCAAAGACGCCGTCGAAGTGCGCCGTCGGTAGGTCGAGATCGAGGAAATTCTGTTCCAGCACCGTGCAGCCGCTGAATTCGCGCGCCAGGGCGGCCGGTCGTGCAGCGCCCTCGAGCCCGGTCGGGTGGTGGCCCATGTCCTTCAGCGCTTTCAGGTCGCGGCCGGGGCCGCAGCCGAAGTCCAGCAGCTTGAAAGGTGGTTCGACTTCGATGAACGACAGCAGGGCGGCGATGTTCTGGCTCACGTCGTGGTCGCGCGTACCTTGCCAGTAGTCGTCGGCATGGCGATCGTAATGGCCCAGCGTGGAGCGGGTGATCAGGTCTGCATCGTCGGGTGACTCGGACATGCGGTGCGCTTCCATGAAGGGGTTTGGGCCGACATCGCTGCAGTGCAGCGGGAAACCTGCGCGAAAACCTCTACGCTGTAACGGTACGCGCGCCGGCCTTGCTGCCGGTACGTATTGTGTGCCGATTGCAGGCCCTGCCGCTGCGCCACCCAACAACATTCGAACAAGCGGCCAGCAGACGAAGAAACCCCGGCACCGCCCGAGGCCCGCGCCCTGCAAGCGGCGATCCAGGAAAGCTTCGCTCGTGCGGCCACGCGCCGCGCAGGACGAAGCGTCGACTACCGATGGAGGAGACCGTCATGAAACGTGCAGGAAAGAGCCCCGACTCTGGCCCATACATGAGCACCGAAAGCCCGTTGAGGTCCGGCGCCGGAACGGGGGAGGACATCGCGGCGGAATTCCTCCCGCCCCTTGACGTGCTGCAGGCGGAGAAGACCGGCCTCGGCATGCCCTGGGAACGCGAACTCGATGCCGTCGCGGCCTGGCAGGCGGCGGGCGGCAATGTCGACAACGAGTGGGATGCCTGCGTGTGGGAGACGCGCTTCACACGATTGCGCAGCACATCGAATGCATCGCGCACGGCCGGTCCGGATGCCGCGAACGAACCGCCGACCATGGCCACTGTGGTCCGCCTGACGACCTCGCTCGTGTCACTGCGCGAGCGGCTGTTCCGCATGCAGAGTGAGGTGACCGACGTGGCGCGTGGCGAAATGCGTGAGCGGCGCACGACGGCGGACGAAGCCGATGCAGCCCCCGCCCGTTCGGTGGTGCGCCGCCCGCTCGGCGCGCCGAACAGCGCACGCATTCTCCGGCTGGCGCGCGACTACGTGGCAGCGCTCGATCTTGCGCGCGCCGGCATGGCCAGTCTGGTCGGCTTGCAGTCGATTGATGAAGCGGCAGCGGAGCCCGGGGTCGACCGTCGCCGCAATCGCGTGCTCATCGATTTTCCCGATCGCCGCTCCGCCGGCTGACACTTCAGGCACGCCCCGGTGGGGCGTTGCTGCCCGGTCAGGCCACTGCGGCAGTGGCCGCTTCGGCCGGCTCTTCGACATCCTCGCCGAGGAAGCCGCCGCTCTGATGCGCCCACAGACGTGCGTACAACCCGCCCCTTGCCAGCAGCGTCGCGTGGTCACCCTCTTCGACGATGCGGCCGCGATCGAGCACGATCAGGCGGTCCATCGCGGCGATGGTCGATAGCCGGTGCGCAATGGCGACCACAGTCTTGCCCGACATCAGCCGATACAGGCTGGCCTGGATCGCCGCCTCCACTTCCGAATCGAGCGCACTGGTCGCCTCGTCGAGAAGCAGGATGGGCGCGTCCTTCAGCATGACGCGCGCGATCGCTACCCGCTGGCGCTGCCCGCCCGACAGCTTCACGCCGCGTTCGCCGACGTGCGCGTCGTAGCCGCGCCGGCCCTTCGGATCGACCAGATCGGCGATGAATTCGTCGGCTTCCGCGCGCTCGGCGGCCGCGATCATGTCGGCATCGTCGGCGTCCGGCCGGCCGTACAGGATGTTGTCGCGTACCGAGCGGTGCAGCAGCGAGGTGTCCTGCGTGACCATGCCGATCTGCGCACGCAGGCTGTCCTGGGTGCCGAGCGATACGTCCTGACCGTCGATCAGGATGCGGCCGCCCTCGACGTCGTGAAAGCGCAGCAGCAGGTTGATCAGCGTCGACTTGCCGGCACCCGAGCGGCCGACCAGGCCGATCTTCTCGCCCGGCCGGATGTGCAGCGACAGATCGTCGATGACCCGCTCGCCGCTGCCATGACCGTTGCCGTAATCGAAATCGACATGCTCGAAGCGGATGTCGCCGCGCGTGACCTGCAGCGGCTGTGCATCGGGACGGTCATTGACCAGTCGCGGCCGCGACAAGGTGTTGATGCCATCGCGCACGGTACCGATCTGTTCGAACAGCGACGCCAGTTCCCACATCACCCAGTGCGAAATGCCGTTCAGGCGCAGTGCCATTGCCGTGGCTGCGGCCACCGCGCCGACGCCGACCTGGCCTTGCATCCACAGCCACAGCGTGGTGCCGGCAGTACTCGCGATCAGCCCCATGCTCAGGATGTGATTGACGATTTCGAAACCGGTCACGAGCCGGCTCTGCGCGTACACCGGCACCATGAATTCGCGCATGGCGTCGCGCGCGAACATTGCCTCGCGCGCCGAATGCGAAAACAGTTTCACGGTCGCGATATTGGTATAGGCGTCGGTGATGCGCCCGGTCATCAGCGAGCGGGCGTCCGCCTGCGACTGCGCCACCTTGCCCAGGCGCGGCACGAAATAGACCATGGCCGCCATGTACAGCGACAGCCAGCCGGCGAAAGGCAGCAGCAGCCACAGGTCGAAACTGCCGACTACCGCCACCATGGTGACGAAGTAGATGATGACGAACACCAGGATGTCGGCGACGATCATCCAGGTGTCGCGCACCGCGAGCGCGGTCTGCATCACCTTGGCGGCGATGCGGCCGGCGAATTCGTCCTGGTAGAAACTCATGCTCTGGTCGAGCATGTGACGGTGGAAGTTCCAGCGCAGCCGCATCGGGAAGTTGCCCGCGAGCGACTGATGCTTGATCAGCGTCTGCAGCGCAATCAGCAGCGGACTGGCGAGCAGGATGCCGCCCAGCATCAGCAGATGCTCGCGCTCCTGCGTCCACAATTGCGCCGGCTCGATCTTGCCCAGCCAGTCGACGATGTTGCCGAGCATGGCGAACAGCATCGCCTCGAATACGCCGATAAGCGCGGTACAGGCCGTCATCAGCAGGATCAGCCCGCGCATGCCTTCGGTGCCGCTCCACAGGAAGGCGAACAGACCTTTCGGTGGCGCAGGAGGCGTGCCGTCCGGATACGGATCGACCCGTCGTTCGAAATAGCTCAGCAAATCTTTCTCCGAAAGGGCTGCAAGGGTGCGCTGCACAGGCCCGAAAGGGCATTTTACCCGGCCGGTCATGACAGCCCGCGCTTGGGCAACCGATCGGCAGCTTGGTTGCGTCGGCCGCCGCTACAGCAGCACTACGCGGTCCGGCAGCTCGTTGTGCGGGTGGCCGTCAGGCGGGAAGTGGCGCGCCAGTGCCTGTGTGACCGCCTCGACGCACTCCAGCGCGCCGTCGCGAAATTCGCCGCGCGCAAAGCGCGTTTCCAGCTGCCCGCAAAGCGCCGCCCATTCGGCGTCACCGACACGCGCGCGGATGCCGCGATCGGCGACGATTTCGATGTCGTGATCAGCCATCTGCAGATAGACCAGCACGCCGTTGTTCTGTGCCGTGTCCCAGATGCGCAGCAGAGAAAACACCTCGATTGCGCGCTCGCGTGCGGTCTGGCCACGCCACACCGCCAGCGGGTGCTGCGCGCCCTCCACCACGAAACGCAATTCGCCCGCGTGGCGCGTCTCGCTGGCCGTGATCGCCTGTTCGATGTCGCGCAGCGTGGCCGCCGGAAACGCGCGGTGCATCTGCCAGGGCAGATGGAAGGCATGCTTGAGCATGCGCAGTACGCTCATGACCTCACTCCGCTCGCCAGCTCGTTCGTCCGCTCGCTCATTGGCTTTTTCATCATCGGCGCGCTCACCATCGACCCGACGCGCCGCCGCCGCCAAAACCCCCGCCGCCACCGCCGAAGCCACCGCCTCCTCCGAAGCCGCCACCCCGCCCGCCGCCCATGCCGCCGAGGCCGCGTCCGCCGCCACCGAACAGCGTGACCAGCAGTGCGACGATGCCGGCGGCGATGGCGATGCCCAGCGCACCCACCATCAGCCAGGCGACGAAGCCGACCGCGCCGCCCGTCACCAGCGCGCCGGGCAGACGGCCGAGAACCGAGCGCAGGATGCCGCCCATCGCCAGTGCGATGACGAACAGCACCGGCACGTAGCCTTCGATGTCGCTCGCCGATGTGCCCGCCTTCTGCGATACGGCCGGCAGCGGTTCGCCGTCGATCACCGACACCATGCGTTCGACGCCGGCGCGCACGCCGCCGTCGAAGTCGCCTTCGCGAAAGCGCGGCGTGATGATTTCGGCAATGATCCGCTTGGCGGTGATGTCGGTCAGCGCGCCTTCCAGCCCGTAACCGACTTCGATGCGCAGTGTGCGATCGTCCTTGGCCACCAGCAAAAGCGCGCCATCATCGACGCCCTGGCGGCCGAGCTTCCAGGTTTCGGCAACGCGCAGCGCGTACTGCTCGATGGTTTCCGGCGCGGTCGTCGGCACGATGAGCACCGCGATCTGGCTGCCCTTGCGCGCCTCGAAAGCCGCCAGCGACTGCTCAAGCGCGGCCGTCGTGGCCGGGCTCAACGTGCCGGTCTGGTCGGTGACGCGCGCACTCAGCGGCGGTACCGCCAGCTGCGCAAAGGCCAGTGCGGCGAACAGCAGCAGCGCGCCGCATGCGGCGCGCAGGCCGGACATCAGGTTCACTGCGGGCTCACTGCGTGGCGCCCGCCGGTTTCGCCGGTGCGGTGCCGAAATCCACCGTCGGCGGGCGGGCAATCTCGGCCTCGTTCTCGACCGTGAAGTTCGGCTTCACGTCATGCCCGAACACCATCGCCGTCAGATTGCTCGGGAAGGAGCGCACCGTCACGTTGTAGTCCTGCACCGATTTGATGTAGCGGTTGCGCGCCACGGTGATGCGGTTTTCCGTGCCTTCGAGCTGCGCCTGCAGGTCGCGGAAGTTGGCGTCCGACTTGAGCTGCGGGTAGTTTTCGGCGACCACCAGCAGGCGCGACAGCGCGCTGCCCATTTCGCCCTGGGCGGCCTGGAATTTCGCGAATGCCTGCGGATCGTTGATCAGTTCAGGCGTGGCCTGGATGGCGCCGACCTTGGCCCGCGCTTCGGTCACGCGGATCAGGATGTCCTTTTCCTGTTCTGCGAAGCCCTTGACCGTATTGACCAGATTCGGGATGAGATCGGCTCGGCGCTGATATTGGTTCAGCACCTCCGACCACGCCGCCTTCACCTGCTCGTCGCCCGACTGCAGCGTGTTGTAGCCGCAGCCCGACAGCAGCGTGACGGTGAGAAGAGCCAACAGTGACATCCACAACTTGCGCATAGCCTGCCTCCGGAACCGTTTGACCATCACGGTAGTTGGGGGCGAATGCCCCGGATGCAAGGAGGATACAGGCTGGATGTGACGGCGATCTGCGGGAGCGGTGACCAGTGGGAGCGGCGATCCACTGTTGGCCCTGCATGGCCAACCGGCTCCGCGGGCGGCGAGCAGTGCTCGCCGAAACCCCCGCTCCGCCCTCGCCGCGATCCGTGCAGCGATGGTCGCATTGCAGAGTGCGTATCGCGGCGAGGCCGCCGCTTGTATGTTCTGTCTCGGCAAGTTGTAGTGAGAACTTGTCGGGGTGGAGGGACTAACGCCGCTTCTGGCTTTTGCACAGACCGTGGGAGATATCGTCCCGCCCCTCACCATCGAGCACCCATGAGGAATCCATCGACGCGGCCCTCGCCGGCCCTGATCGACCATATCCTGCAAGCGATTGCCTGGTGAGTCCCGACAAGTCCCTAAACCTTAGTCGGGAGCGCCTGTTCATGACAAGTCAGCCTTCGCCGATTCACATCGGCATCGACGTATCCAAAGCCAGCCTCGATATCGCACTGGGCGAGCACGGCCCGGTGCAGCGCATCGACAACACCCCTCTAGCCATCCGGGCCTGGCTGCGCACCTTGCCCAGCGGCCCGCTGCACATCGGCTGCGAGGCCACCGGCACCTACCACCTCGCGCTGCGCGACGCCGTGATCAAGGCCGGGCACCCGCTCTACCTGATCGACGGCTACCGCCTCTCGCGCTACCGCGGCGCCACCAGCGTGCGGGCCAAGACCGACCCGATCGACGCCCGGCTCATCGCCCGCTACGTCGCCAAAGAGGGCTCGCACCTGCGCCCCTACACGCTGCCGCCCGAGGCCACGCAACGCGTGCAGCAACTGCTGCGTCGTCGCGCCACCCTGGTCCGGACCGCCGTCATCTTGCGCCAGAGCCTGTTCGATCTGCCCGGCTTCAAGCGCGAGGTGCGCGCCTTGCTGGCCAAGGCCGACCGGCTCGCCCAGCAGATTCAGGCCCAGATCGTGGAAAAGCTCAAAGCCAGCGACTGGATCGACGATCACCGCCGCTGCCAGGGTATCGAAGGCGTCGGTCCGCTGAGCGCCGCCGCCTTGTGCGCGACCTTCCATCGGGGCGCCTTCAAAAGCGCAGACGCCTTCATCGCCTATCTCGGGCTCGATGTGTGCGTGCGCCAATCGGGAAACCAGAACGCCCGCGGCACCCTGAGCAAAAAGGGCGACCCGGAGGTGCGCCGACTCCTGCACAACGCCGCCATGGCAGCCAGCCGCTCAGCCACCTGGAAACCCTTCTATCAGGCCTGCATCGCTCGCGGATTCTCCTGCACTCAGGCCCTCGTCGCACTCGCGAGAAAGATCGCTCGCGTTGCGTTCTCTCTCATGAAAACCGGCTCGCAATACCAACCCAGGGAGCACAAAAACACTTGTGCTCAGACATAGAATCTCCCACAGAACCGTCGCCGCTCCTACAGGAACAGCTCCCACAGGGCGCAACGGTGCTGCCGCCGGGCTCTGGCTCAGTCGACCGCGCTCAGTGCGGTCTGGCTGAAACCGCCATCGACATAGGTGATTTCGCCGGTCACGCCGCTGGCAAGATCGGACAGCAGGAAGGCGGCGACATTGCCCACTTCCTGGATGGTCACGTTGCGGCGCAGCGGTGCGTTCTTCTCGTTGTAGGCCAGCAGCTTGCCGAAATTGCCGATGCCCGAGGCAGCCAGCGTCTTGATCGGGCCTGCCGACACGGCGTTGGCGCGGATGCCCTGCGGGCCGAGGCTGGCAGCAAGGTAGCGCACCGATGCTTCGAGGCTGGCTTTGGCCAGGCCCATTACGTTGTAATTCGGCAGCGCACGCACGGCGCCGAGGTAGGACAGGGTCAGCACCGAGCCGTTGCGCCCCTGCATCATCGGGCGCGCTGCCTTGCACAGCGCCGGGAAGCTGTAGGCGCTCACTTCATGCGCGATGCGGAAGGCTTCGCGCGAGAGGCCATCGAGAAAGTCGCCGTCGAGCGCTTCGCCCGGCGCGAAAGCGATCGAATGCACCAGCCCGTCCAGTCCGTCCCACTTCGCGGCAAGTTGTTCGAACAGCGCGGCGATCTGCGCGTCGTCCGCCACGTCGCAGGCGAACACCATCGACGAGCCGAAATCCCCCGCCATCTTGGTGACTCGATCGGTGAAGCGCTCGTTCTGGTAGGTGAATGCCAGCTCGGCGCCTTCGCGGTGACAGGCCTGGGCGATGCCATAGGCGATCGAGCGGTTGGACAACAGTCCGGTGATCAGAATTTTCTTGCCGGCGAGAAAGCCCATGTGCGTCTCCAGAATTCCGGCTTCGGGCCGGTTGGGGGAGGGCGGATTATAGGGGAAGCCGGCCCGTGCGCCGACGTGGCGCACGGCGGGGGACGGTGGATTCAGCTGCGGCGGCGCGCGGCAGCGCCGATCAATGCCAGACCGGCCAGCAGCAGCGCGGCCGACGCCGGTTCCGGCACCGGTGCGGCGGTCAGGAACACGTTATCGAGGCGGCTGTTGTCAAAAGCACTCACATTGCGATATTCGCCGCGAATGTAGAGCGCCGTCAGATTGCCAAGTACGGTCGCGAAGTCGTTCGCATCGGCGTTCGCGCCGAACGCATCGCCCACACGCCAGCCTGCACCACTGGCCAGCGTGACGCTGTAGGAAGTCCAGTCGGTACCCGGGTTGTAGTCGAATTCGAGCACCAGCGTCAGCCCGCCGCCGACCAGAATGACATCGCTGTCGTCGTACTGCCCGGTCGCCCTCTCCTGGCGCAGGTCATAGCTCAGCGTGCCGCCGACTGCCGCTGACTTGTCGCCGAGAAAGGTCGCAGGTGCAACGTAATACCAGGTTTCGCCGCTGCCGATGTCAACCGCGCCGATGTTGCCGCCTGGATTGCCATTGGAGCCGGACCAGCCGAAGTTGCGGGCGTCATTGATGAAGGTCCAGCCTTCGGCATCGGTGTCGAAGGTGCTTGACGCGAGCACGTCGGCTCTTGCGGTGAAGCTGACCGCCAGCAGGGCCGGCAGAACAAATGCGTACAGTGTGCGGATGGTGGGTGTCATCGGTTTTCAGCCTCCGTTCCAGGGTGGGCGGAACAACATGCAAGTGTCGGACCATTTGAGTAAAAAATTATTTGATTCAATTGCTTGCCTTTGTCATTGAGGCAGGATGTAAAGCAGGGCGACACCCAGCCCTGTGCGATCATGGCGCTTTCGCATTTCAGGCTTCGCCCTCATGTCAGTGGATCCGGCCCGGGCATCCGCCGCCTGGCAACTGTGGTTCGACGGCTGTGCGCTGCCCAATCCGGGCCGCCTCGGCCTGGGCGCGCTGCTGGTGTCGCCGGAAGGCCGGCGCATCGAGCTGTCGCTGGCCGGCAGCCGTCACGGTTGCAGCAATGAAGCCGAACTCGAGGCGCTCGGGGCGGCGCTCGATCGCGCCCACGCCGAAGGGGCGCGGCGGCTCACCGTGACAGGCGACAGCGACTTCGTAGTCCGCCACCTGCGCGGCGAACAGCGCACCGCCATCGTTCCGCTGCTGGAACGGGTCGTGCACATCGAAGCGCTGCTCGCCCGCTTCGAATCGGTCAGCCTGGAATGGGTGCCGCGCCACCGCAACCGCGACGCCGACCGCCTGTCGCGCGCCGCGCTCGGCCTGCCGGACAAGCCTGCGCCGGTACCCGGGCGTCGGCGCGCGCGTCACCGTTGATCGAGGGGCTGCGGGTCAATGCCAACAGACCTCAGCCCAGCGCCCATGCCGCCGCAGCCGCATACACCGGGATACCGATGAGCAGGTTGAGAGGGAAGGTGACGCCCAGACTGAGCCCGAAATAGAGGGCCGGGTTGGCTTCCGGTATCGCGGTACGCAGCACGGCGGGCACCACGATGTAGGACGCACTGGCCGACAGCACCATCAGCAGCGTGGCGTCGCCTGCGCCCATGCCCAGCGCGGCAGCGAGCGCCAGGGCAATGGATGCATGCACAACCGGAGCCACGGTGGCATAGACCAGCAGCCAGCGTGAGGCCCTGCGCGCCAGGTCGAAATTGCGCGCCACCATCAGACCCATGTCCAGCAGGAAGAAGGCCAGCATGCCCTTGAACAGGTCGCCGGCGAACGGCTGCATCACGGCCTTGCCGGCTTCGCCGCTGAAGTAGCCGATGACCATTGCGCCGATCAGCAGCAGCTGCGCGCCGTCGGTGAAGGACTCGTGCAGGATGCGGCCGATCGGTGTGCCCGGTGCGCCAGCGCCTGCCGTCATCACTGCCGCTCCGCCGTTGGTGGCCACCACGGCGGGCGCGCTCACGGCCTGCCGCGCCGCGTTCGCCAGCAGCACCGCCATGATGATGGCGGGTGATTCCATCAGCACCATCGCTGCAGTCATGTGGCCGCCGAAAGCGGTGCCGGTATTGTCCAGATACTGCGTGGCGGTGACGAATGTGACGGCGCTGACCGAGCCGTAGGAGGCGGCCACGGCCGCTGCGTCGAAGCGCGACGCCACCCGGCGCAGGAGCAGGTAGCCGATCGCCGGCACCAGGAAAGCCATGAAGACTGCGGCAGCCAGGCCGGCCGCCACGCCCGGATTCATGCCGGACTGCGCCAGAGCGAAGCCGCCCTTCAGCCCGAGCGCCATCAGCAGGTAGAGCGACAGGAATTTCTTGATCGGCTCCGGAATGTCGAGGTTGGAACGCAGCGCGCCGGCCAGAACGCCGAACACGAAGAACAGGATCGCGGGATCGAGCAGTGTGTGCATGGGGGCAATCTCCTTTCGCCCCGGATGCTAGGGTGTAAGAGTCATCGAGTAAAATCGATTTTTGTGTTCCGCAACATAGGTAAAACCCTATGAATATCACCTTCAGGCAATTGCGTCTTTTTCTGGCGCTGGCCGAAACCGGCAGCGTGAGCGCGGCGGCGCGGGCGCTGCATGTGACGCAGCCCACCGCGTCCATGCAGTTGAAGGACATGAGTGAATCCGTGGGGCTGCCGTTGTACGAAGTGGTGGCGAAGAAGGTCTATCTGACCGACATCGGTCAGGAACTGGCCAAGACGGCGCGCGCCATCGCCCAGTCGTGGGACGCCTTCGAGCAGGAAGCGGACGGCGCCCGCGGCCTCACGCGGGGCAAGCTCAGGGTGGCGGTGGTCAGCACCGCGCAGTACTTCATGCCGCGCCTGCTCGGCAGTTTCTGCGCCCGGCACCCGGCGATCGACGTGTCGCTCGAAGTGCTCAACCGCGACGGTGTGGTGCAGCGCCTGCGCGAAAACATGGATGACCTCTACATCATGTCGATGCCGCCGGCCGACATGGATCTGAGCGACGACATCTTCATGACCAATCCCATCGTCGTCGTGGCACCCGCCGACGATGCGCTCGCCAGCTCATCTTCAGTGCCGCTGGACGCGCTGCGCAGCCGCCGCTTCATCCTGCGCGAACGCGGCTCCGGCACACGCATGGCGGCCGACCAGCATTTCCGCAGCCACCGCTTCCGTCCTGACATCCGGCTCGAACTGGGCAGCAACGAGGCGATCAAGGAAGCCGTCGCCGGCGGCCTCGGCATCGCCGTGCTGTCGCGCCATGCGCTGCACGGACTGGACGGCGAACACGGCGTGAGCGTGATCGACGTCGACGGGTTTCCGGTGCTGTCGAACTGGCACATCGTGCATCCGGGCGGCAAGAAGCTGTCGCCGCTGGCGCGTGCGTTCAAGGCGCATCTGCTGGCTACTTGAGCGGGCGTCTGGCGACCGGATACGCTGTGCGGTAGAACCACCCGCGATCGGCGACTGCAGACGCGGCGTCCCTGTGGGAGCGGCGGCCTCGCCGCGATCCGTGCAGCGATGGCCACCTTGCAGCACGCGTATCGCGGCGAGGCCGCCGCTCCCACAGGGACAAGCTCCCACAGGGACAAGCTCCCACAGGGACAAGCTCCCACAGGGACAAGCTCCCACAGGGACAAGCTCCCACAGGGACAAGCTCCCACAGGGACAAGCTCCCACAGGGACAAGCTCCCACAGGGACAAGCTCCCACAGGGACAAGCTCCCACAGGGACAAGCTCCCACAGGGACAAGCTCCCACAGGGACAAGCTCCCACAGGGACAAGCTCCCACAGGGACAAGCTCCCACAGGGACAAGCTCCGATCAAAGGGCCTGACCCGTGACCGGATCGGGCGCCACGCCCGAGCGATCCGTTGCAGTTGCGCGGGCGTGGCGGTTGGCCTCAGGCCAGACCGAAGCGGTCAGCCTGCTCGGGGCCCTGATCGTCGATCTGGGGCTGGTGGTGTTCTGCCTGATCTTTGCCTTCGTCTTCAACTGGCCTGACGACCGGATGTTTCGCCGCCCGCGCTGCCGTCGTCTGGAATCCAACTGCCACCGGAGTGAACGATGCCCATGCAGATCAAGCGGTTGGCGCCGTGCAGTCAGCTGACTGGCGATCGAAAAGGAAGGTTCATCGGGTTACGCGGGCGCATCCCTACCCGAAACGGCATTCACGCAACAAGTACCGGCTGTATGTTGCGCCGAAGCGGCGGCTTGCTTCACCAAGGGGTGACACTTCAGGCACCGGCCGCTGTGTTCGATCAAGCGCGCACCCCCATTCCCCTGCGCAAGCTGGAACGAGGACGGCAGCAGTTCAGAAACCCTTGCGTCGCCGCGCGACGGTGCCGACCAGTGCGAGCCCGGCCAGCATGAGGGCGTTGATCGTTGGTTCGGGTATCGGGACGATTGGCACCCCGAACGTTCCGGAGCCCGATTCGACCACAGACAGACCCTGCGGCAGGATGAGATTCAGAAAGGCAGTGTTGCTCAGATCTCCCGACACGGTGAAGCCTGCCGGCACCCGAGTTGCCGTGAAGCTGATGAAGGCCTCGAACTCCATGTCTATCGCAGCACCGGGGGATGCGAACGTCACCTGGCGAGTGACACTGAGTGTGTCATCGATTGCACCTTGCTGTGTGTAGCGGGCGGAGTCGGTGGTATTGAGTCCGACGACCGGGCCGAACGACAGCAGGCTGTTGGCACTCACCTCACCCGACACTCCGGTGGTTTCCAGATTTCCATGCACCACGAGTTCAAGCGTCACGGCGTAGGTGCCGGCCACTGCCGAGCTGAGCGTCAACACGTCCTTCGCCTGGGCATAGACGTTGATCAGCGGCACTCCGAAGCCGAACATGTCGGTGCCGGTTGAATTCGTCAGACTGCCGCCGATCTTCAGGAGCTGATTGCCGATGTCGGCGTCCGCCGTGTAGGAGAAGCTGCCCGCCGTGCCACCGGAAATATTCACCACCGAGCGGTCATACGGCAGGTCGATCTCGGATTCGGTCAAGTTGACCAGTGGTGCATTGCCGCCGAAGGCGTCGGTGTCGATGAGCGCCCGCACCTCCAGACCCACATTGTTGACCAGCACTGCAGACGCGGTGCCACTGTGCAGCGATGCCATCGCCGCCAGAGCGATACCTGTGAGGGTGCGAGAAACTTTCATGTCCTGCCTCCGCGGGAAAGGATGAAACGCGATCGGTCTGACCACGTTACTCGTCCATCCTGGGCGATCGACATGTTGATCGCCATGTACCCGAAAGGGTGTGTGTGCATATATTCACGGGGAATGAAGAACAACACAAAACTGCAACAAATCACGTTGGCACCCGGCAGGTGCGGAACACGGGCAAACAGCGACGATCTGCGCAGGAGTCGGTCCACGTCCGTCCCGGCAACACCAGCCGGCCATGCAGGCAGCGCGCGGTGCCCGCCGACGTCCCTGCTCACGTTGTTCGGCTGACGCCGCGACATTCGAGATCCGGTCGCGTACAGGGTGCGCCCCTGCTGAGACGGCACTGCTGCGCCTGACCGCGATGCCGTTCCAAAACAGTTCAGTTCCAGGGTCGGCCCTGCGCGGCCGACCGGCTGCGCAGGCGTCGAGCGATGCTCGCCCAACTCGCTGCTGCGCACCTGTCGGCGTTCCGGACACTGAGCATGTAACTGCGCGTGTTTGGCGACCGGGTCGCGCACAGGGTGCGCTCCCCCAGGAGCAGCATCTGGGCCGTGGCCGCGGACGTCAGGCCAGATCGAAGCGGTCGGCGTTCATCACCTTGGTCCAGGCGGCGACGAAGTCGCGCACCACCTTTTCCTTGCTGTCGTCCTGCGCATAGACCTCTGCGCAGGCGCGCAGGATGGAATTGGAGCCGAATACCAGGTCGACCCGGGTGGCGGTCCATTTCACCTGGCCGGTCTTGCGGTCACGGATTTCGTACAGGTTGCTGCCGGCTGGCTTCCACATGTACGCCATGTCCGTGAGATTCACGAAGAAGTCGTTCGTCAGCGCGCCGACGCGGTCGGTGAATACGCCGTGCATGCTGCCGCCGTGGTTGGTGCCGAGCACCCGCATGCCGCCGATCAGCACGGTCATTTCCGGCGCCGTGAGGCCCATGAGCTGGGCGCGGTCGAGCAGCAGTTCCTCGGCGGTGACCACGTAGTCACGCTTCTGCCAGTTGCGGAAGCCATCGGCCACCGGTTCGAGCACTTCGAAGGATTCGACGTCGGTCTGCGACTGCGTCGCATCGCCGCGACCCGGCGCGAACGGCACCGGGATGCCGAAGCCGGCCGCCTTGATGGCCTGTTCCACGCCGACATTGCCGGCGAGCACGATCACGTCGGCCAGGCTGGCGCCGGCAGACGACGCGATGGGCTCCAGTACGCCGAGCACGCGGGCGAGGCGGGCCGGCTCGTTGCCCTCCCAGTCTTTCTGCGGCGCGAGGCGGATGCGCGCGCCATTGGCGCCGCCGCGCAGGTCCGAGCCACGGAAGGTGCGGGCGCTGTCCCACGCGGTGGCCACCATGTCGCCGATCGACAGGCCGCTGGCGGCAATCTTCGCCTTGACCGCGGCGACGTCGTAGCCGGTGTTGCCGGCGGGTACCGGGTCTTGCCAGATCAGGTCTTCCTGCGGCACGTGCGGGCCGATGTAGCGGGCCTTCGCACCCATGTCGCGGTGGGTGAGCTTGAACCAGGCGCGCGCAAACACCTCCGAGAAGTAGGCCGGGTCGGCATGGAAGCGCTCGGAAATCTTGCGGTAGGCCGGGTCCACCTTCATCGCCATATCGGCGTCGGTCATGATGGGGTTGCGGCGGATGGCCGGGTTTTCCGCGTCGACGGGCTTGTCTTCTTCGCGGATGTTGACCGGTTCCCACTGCCAGGCACCGGCGGGGCTCTTCTTCAGCTCCCAGTCGTAGCCGAGCAGCAGCTTGAAATAGCCGTTGTCCCACTGCGTCGGGTGGGTGGTCCAAGCCCCCTCCAGACCGCTGGTGACGGCGTTGCTGCCGACGCCGCGCGTGCTGTGGTTCATCCAGCCGAAGCCCTGTTCCTCGAGTGGTGCGCCTTCGGGTGCGGGGCCGAGCAGTGAAGCATCGCCATTGCCGTGGCATTTGCCGACGGTGTGGCCGCCTGCCGTCAGGGCGCAGGTTTCCTCGTCATCCATCGCCATGCGGGCGAAGGTGATGCGCACATCGTGTGCGGTCTTCAATGGGTCGGGCTGGCCGTCGACTCCTTCAGGATTCACGTAGATCAGCCCCATCATCACGGCGGCCAGCGGGTTGTCGAGGTCGCGCTGGCCGGAATAGCGGCTGTTCGGATTGTCGCTGGGTGCCAGCCATTCCTTCTCGGAGCCCCAGTAGATGTCCTTTTCCGGGTGCCAGATGTCGGCACGGCCGAAGCCGAAGCCGAAGGTTTTCAGGCCCATCGATTCATAAGCCACCGTGCCGGCGTACAGGATGAGGTCGGCCCACGACAGCTTGCTGCCGTACTTCTTCTTGATCGGCCACAGCAGGCGGCGTGCCTTGTCGAGGTTGCCGTTGTCGGGCCACGAGTTGAGCGGTGCGAAGCGCTGGTTGCCGGTACCGCCGCCGCCGCGGCCATCTGCGACGCGATAGGTCCCTGCCGCGTGCCAGGCCATGCGGATCATCAGGCCGCCGTAATGACCCCAGTCGGCCGGCCACCAGTCCTGGCTGTCTGTCATCAGCGCCGTGACGTCCTTCTTGAGCGCTGCGAAATCGAGCTTCTTCACCTGTTCCCGATAGTTGAACGAATCGCCCATCGGATTCGTCTTTCGATCGTGCTGGTGCAGGATGTCCAGGTTCAGCGACTTGGGCCACCACTCCATCACGGATATGTCGGCCGATGTGGCGCCGCCGTGCATGACCGGACATTTGCCGGCGGACTCGTCTCGTGCATTCATCGTGCTCTCCTTTGGTAGTGACCCCGGCACGTTCGCTCCGGCTGAGGCCTTGCACACAACCCGTGCCGATGGCTCGGGTGATTTCTGATCGGGATCAATCAGGACAGATCAATCGCGGCGCCAGAAAGTTCTGACAAGGCTTGCATCAGTCCGCTGCCGCCCGCACCGTGCAGCGCATAAGGTTTGAGACATTGCGCAGCAAACGGATCTTCGTCGATGCCTTCGGGATTGCGATCGCTATTTTCTGCAGAAGGGCTTCAACAATCACCGCGAGATGCCGGCGTTCGACCCTGTGCCGCTTCGGCATGTTTATTCGTGCGCGTTTCAGCCCGCTGTCCTGCCCCTCCAGTCATGAGGGTATCCCGGATCCTGCGCCTTTTGCCGGCGGCAACGGAGCGCGCGATCAGGCGCGTGTCGGCGGTCTATGCCGGTCGTCGAATTCCGGCGGTCGGCGGCGTATCCAGCGGATGAAGGCGGCGATGTCCGGCTGTTCGCGCAGGCGCTCGGGCGTGGCGTAGTCACGCGCCAGTTCGTCCTCGCTCAGCACGGCGTGCAGCTTGCGGTGGCAGATGCGATGCATCAGCACCGTGACGCGTCCGCCCTTCGATTTCGGCACCAGATGGTGCTGGTCCACCACCGATCCGGCGCGCATCGGCCGTCCGCACAGCGGGCAGGGTGCGTCTTCGCGCAGGCGCTTACTGGCGCCATCGTGTGCGGTCGGGTCCGGTTTGCGTGTCATGTCGAACCAGTGACCGACCCGGACCGCTCGCGGTTCCGGCCGCGCGGCGCGTCCGCGTGACGATTGCGTGATGTTCGCGTGACAACGGGAACTTCATAGCGCACGAAGCTTCTATCCGACGCTGCGTCTTCGGACGAAGCCGCGCGCGTGACGCAACGCATCCGGTCCGCACGCGCAGGGAGGATAGACGCAGGATCGACACCACATCGACAAGCGGCCGGCCCACCGGCCCATGACCCTTCTATCCATTCAGGAGCGTATCCATGATGATCAGGAATATTGCAGCAAGTGCAGCACTCGCGGCCCTGGCCGCTTCCCCGATGACGGTCAGCGCGGCGTTTCCGATCGAACCCATCGGACCTACGGTAACCGTATTTACCGCCACCCCCACACTCGTCGGTGCGGGTGTGTCGGTGAGTGCTCTCGGCCTGGCTTCGCTGACAAGCGATGCGTCGGGCAATCTGGTCGGTCTGTTTCCGATCACCGGGGGGCTGCTCGACCCCGATCTTTCGAACGCCACCGTGGAACATGTCGGCAGCGGCTTGCGCCTGTCGCGCGGCGGCGTCGATGTCGATCTGCAGAACTTCCTGATCGACACCACGCTTGCGGTTGATACCATTTTCGGCAGCGTCACGTCGGGTGCAACCTTCATCCCGCTTGCGCCGCTGTTTTCGCTGTCCGGCCTGAACCTGGTGGTGACCGACCCGGCCGGCGACGCGCTGGCGGCCTTTCTGGGCATCCCCGACCTCGGAGGTGCCCAGGTTGGCTTCGCACTGACCAGCCCGGTCGCCGCCGTGCCCGAGCCCGAAACCTACGCCATGCTGCTGGCCGGCCTAGGCCTGATCACGCTAGCCGCGCGCCGGCGTACGCAGAAAGGTTGATCGCGCGCGCGGACGGCGAGCAGTGAAGTTCTTGTGGGAGCGGCGGCCTCGCCGCGATCAATTCCGCGACGGCCATTGATCAGAGTGCGTATCGCGGCGAGGCCGCCGCTCCCACAGGCCGCTGCTCCCTCAGGAACACGTCGCCAGCTCGTCTTCCCGCGCCTTACGTTCAGAAGGGCAGCGCGAGCTGCCCTTCTTTCTTGTCGGGCGCAGCACCTGGCGGGGGCAGTGCGTCGGCACGCATCAGGTGGCCGGCCCGCACACCGAGCAGGCGGAAGCGCCGGTCGAGTGGCATGCGCTTGACGCAAAGTCCTGCGTGATGACGGATCGCAGGCGCATCGCATATGTATACAGGCAGCGTCAGTTCGCGAGTCAGGATGCTGAAGTCATCGAGCCGCATCTTCGCTCCGATGGATTTCGCGACATAGCCCTTGCGCTGAAGGTCTTCCGCCAGGCGCTCGCACAGACCGGTGAAGATCTCGCCCAGTTCGGCACGGTCATGGCGCGCATGCAGATCACGCTCGAAGGTGGTTTCGCGGCTGAGCGACTTCGCCTCGCGCTCGGTCACCAGCGGCCGGTCGTCGCGGCCGTGCGCAGCGGCGGTCAGCCAGCGGCCGTAGCTCTGGCCGAACTGTTCGATCAGCCAGAGCGGTTCGGCGGCCGCCAGTTCGGCGATGCTGCCGATGCCCAGCGCTTCGAGCTTCGCACTGGCTTTCGGGCCGATGCCGTTGATCCGTCTGGCCGGCAGCGGCCAGATGACGGATGGCACATCGGCTTCGGTCAGCAGCGTGATGCCTTGCGGCTTGTGCAGATCGGACGCCAGCTTGGACAGCAGCTTGTTCGGCGTGATGCCGATCGAGCAGCTGAGCCCGGTTGCCGCGAGCACTGCCTGCTGGATGCGCAGCGCGATGGCGCGCACACCGCCGTGCATGTCCTCGCCAATGGCATCCTGCGCGCCCGGCAGGTCGGTCAGGTCCATGTAGATCTCGTCGATGCCGCGGTCCTCGATCAGCGGGGCATGCTCGGACACGGTTGCCTTGAACAGCCGCGAGTAATGTCGGTAGGCGTCGAAATCGACCGGCAGCAACACGGTATCCGGCGCCAGCGCGGCGGCTTTCATCAGTCCGATGCCGGAATGCACGCCGAAAGCGCGCGCTTCATAGGTGGCGGTTGTGGCGACGCCGCGGCCGGCGTAGTCGCGCAGACGGGCGAAGCGGCGCGTGCCATCGGGCAACCGTTCGGGCTGATGGCGGGCGCCGCCGCCCACCACCATCGGCAGGCCGCGCAGCTCGGGGTAGCGCAGCAACTCGACCGAGGCGAAGAAGGCGTCCATGTCGAGATGGGCGATCCAGCGGCGGGTCATGGCGGCCGGATCAATTCGGCTTGCCGCTTCGCGGCGCCACCTGCGGTGGCGGCTGGCTGGCCTGTTCCAGCGCCTCGCGTACGCGCTCGATGTCATGCGCGCGCAGGCCATCGACCAGCGCGCGCGAGGCATCGAGCCGACGTTCGGCATAGCGACGCAGGCTTTCCAGCGTCGGTGCCGACGGTGCTTCCGGACTGAGGCGCAGGTCGGTCAATTCGTCAAAGCGCTGCTGGTAGGCGTCGGCCACTTCGGATTCGATGCGCCCGGCCAGTTCGTCGAACGACGCGCCGGACGACTGCGCATCGCCGAGCAGCTGCGTCCAGCGGTCGGCGATGCGCTTGTCCTCACCGATGAATTCGCGGATTTCGCCGCGTGCCATCACCTCTTCGCTCCAGCGATAACGCGGCGACGGAATGCCGATGATCATCAGCACCAGCGCAGTGACCAGCGTGAAGCCGGCCAGCCATTGCCCGGCCGACGCGGTATGTGTGCGATAGCGGCCAAGCAGCGGCTTTGCGCCCTCGCCCAGCGGTTGTGCCAGCGCCGCACCGGCCAGCAGGCCGGCGATGAAGCCGCCGATGTGTGCACCGTTGTCGATGCCGGGGATCTGGAAGCCGAGGAAGATGGTGATGGCCGCGAACAGGCTGGCACCCCAGAACAGACGGGTGAATTCGCGTCGGTCCAGCGTATCGCGCTGCTGCCACAGAAAGCTCAGCAGCGCGCCATACACGCCGAAGATGGCGCCCGATGCGCCGCCCGACACTGCGCGATCGCCCTGCGAAATCAGTGAAAGCAGATTGCCGGCCAGACCGCTCGCCAGATAGATCGTGATGAAGCGCGCCGGACCGAACATGCGTTCTACCAGCCGGCCGCCATCCCACAGCGACAGCATGTTCATGCCCAGATGGAACAGCCCGAAGTGCAGGAACAGCGCGCTGCCCAGCCGCCACCATTCGCCGTCCTTGGTCGCCGGGCCGAAATTGGCACCCCAGGCGAACTGCACGTCGCTCGACGAATGCCACAGGCCGGCGCCATACAGCAGCATCAGCACGAAAACACCGACATTGAGCACGACCAGCGTGAGCGTGACCGGAATATGCCGGCGGCGCCGGATCAGCTGGTCGAGCAAGGGCAGGGGGGTGGGGGTCACGTGCGGTGTTGCGTCATGCAGGATTGAACCGAGCGTAGCACTCCAGTCCGGCGCCGATGATCACCATCGTGTATCCGTTTGCGACCTGTCCGGGCGGAAGTCGCAGAGGTACGCAGCAATGACATCGACCACGGCGCGTGCGTAGACCGCTGAAGCCGATTGGCCGCGCCGCTGAGTCAGCGACCGAATTCGGTCATGTCCAGCAGGTCGCTGATCAGCTCGAGACGGAGCAGCGGATCGGTCATTTCCATCATGCGCTGGCGGTCTTCGGCCGGTACCGGCAGAAGTTCGCACCAACGGTTGGCCACCCAGCCGGCGGCGTCGAAGCGACGGGGTTCGAGGATGGGCGACACCTCGGCCGATTCGAACACTTCGAGCATGCGCACCAGATTGGCCGCGACATAGGCCAGATCCGACGGTACCTTGACATGCGGGTCGTCCGGCAGCACTTCGATGTCGGCCATCCACAGACCATGCGGCGTCTGTTCGCTGGCCGTCACCTTGAAGCGCGAGGTGCCGCGGGTGACGATTTCGATCAGCCCGGGTTGCGGGGTCTGGTAGTCGATGATTTCGGCCAGCGTGCCGATGGCGTGAAAACGCTCGCCCGGCGTCGGCCCGGGGCGCTGCACGTCCTGGCCCTGGGTCAGCGCCACCACGCCGAACGGCTTGCCGCTCTTGTGGCACTGCTTGATCATCGTCAGATAGCGCACCTCGAAGATGCGCAGCGGCAGCATACCGTCGGGAAAAAGCACGACGCCGAGCGGAAACAGCGGAATGGCGTCGGGAGAAAGTGAGGTCGTCATGAGCGGGCCTGTAGGCTGAATTCGCTGCGGCGGCAGGCGATCTGTTCGATATCGGCGATGAGCGAGGCGGCTTCGCGCTGCAGGTGCTTGCGCTGAGTCGGCGTGAGCGAGGCCGACAGCGCCGACAGCGCCTCGGCCGCGCGGGCACGATTGGCGTCGAAGGCGGCGGAATAGCCCGGCGTGAAGACGTTGCCGGGCGACACGAACAGGGTTTCGAGGTCGCTGATCACGGCGCCGCGATCGGCATTGCGGCGCGCCAGCACGTCGGCCAGTGCAGTTTGCCAGCGACGGCGGCTTTCCATGCCGTCCTCGCCATTGCTGCGTACGTCGCGTGCCCAGTCGTCTATCAGCGCCAGCTGCGCCGGCGTGAGTTTGCCCAGCCATGCCTCACTGCGCTTTTTCATGCGCTTTGCGCGCTCGCGCACCAACTCATCGCGCGGTGGCTCGACCCAATCTTCAACATAGTCACGGTTGCTCTTTTTCATCCGCTTGTTGAATGTCTCGATCTGCGCCGGCGTGGCGCCCACCATCAGCGGCCCGACTTCACGCGCCGCGCGGCGAGCGATGTCGTGGCCGAATCCCAGGGCCTGGTCGATGTGCACATTGGCGCGCGCCACGCTCAGGCCGGCGCGCATGTCGGCATCGACCGTGCGCAGCCAGGCCGAGTATGCAGGAAGCTGGGTTGCGCAGTGCCAATCTACGAGCCGAGTGACCGCCGGCTCGACCTCCGCACGTTGCGCCGAATACATCGGAAGGTAGTCATCGAGTCGCCAGGCGATCAGGCGGTCGAGCTGGTTGTAGCCCATCTGCACGAAGCTGCAGCCGGCGAGCGCGAGCGCGACGGCGAGCGCGGGCAGCATCGCTTTCAGGGCGTGGACACGGAAACGGAACAGGTTCATCGGCGGGCGCAGAGGTGACACATCGTCTCCATCCTAGACCGATCGTCGCACCGTCGGTTCGCCGAGTGGACCGCCAGGCCTGTAAGCCGGGCTTCACCGGAAACCTTTTTCCGCTCGCCCGCTCACAGATCGGACCTCGCCGCCTACAATCCGCCCATGATCCGACTGCGACCGTTGCACCGCACCCTGTGCCGACTGCTGGCCGCATCCTGTGCCTCCGTGCTGCTCAGTGGCTGCGGCGAGGTCTGGAACAACCCGTATCCGGCGGCGGAACGCGGTCGCAACATTCTCTACACAGCGTTCACCGATCGTCCGAAGCACCTCGACCCGGTGCAGTCGTACAGCGAAAACGAAATCACCTTCACGGCGCAGATCTATGAGGCGCCGCTGCAGTACCATTATCTCAAGCGACCGTTCGAACTGACGACGGCGACGGCCGAGGCGATACCTCAGCCGCGCTTCTATGACCGTGATGGCCGTGAGCTGGCGGCTGATGCCCCGGCCGCCGACATCGCCGAGTCGG
The DNA here is from genome assembly GCF_001713355.1 of Methyloversatilis sp. RAC08. Lineage (NCBI taxonomy): Bacteria > Pseudomonadati > Pseudomonadota > Betaproteobacteria > Nitrosomonadales > Sterolibacteriaceae > Methyloversatilis > Methyloversatilis sp. RAC08. The sequence continues at coordinate 3,171,632 of NZ_CP016448.1, forward strand.
TGTACGACATCCGCATCAAGCCGGGCATCCGCTATCAGCCGCATCCGGCGCTGGCGCGCGACGAAGCCGGCAATTACCGCTACCACTCGGGTGGCCCGGGCGAGCGGCTGACGCTGTACGACTTCGAACAGACCGGCTCGCGCGAGCTCGAAGCCGCCGACTACGCCTACCAGATCAAGCGGCTGGCGCACCCGGGTCTGCATTCGCCGATCTTCGGCCTGATGAGCGACTACATCGTCGGTCTGAAGGAATTCGGCGACACGCTGAAGGATGCCGCGAAGACCCTGCCGCCGGGCGCCTGGCTGGATCTGCGCCAGCACGCCTTGCCTGGCGTCGAGGTGATCGACCGCCACACCTACCGCATCCGCCTGAAAGGCAAGTATCCGCAGTTCCTGTATTGGCTCGCCATGCCCTTCTTCGCGCCGGTGCCGTGGGAAGCCGATCTGTTCCACGCCCAGCCCGGCATGGCGGAGCGCAACCTCACGCTCGACTGGTACCCGATCGGCACCGGCCCCTACATGCTCAGCGAAAACAATCCGAACGCGCGCATGGTGCTGACGCGCAATCCGAACTTCCGCGAAGAAACCTATCCGTGCGAAGGCGAGGAGGGTGACCGTGCAGCCGGTCTGCTGGCCGACTGCGGCAAGCGCCTGCCACTGGTCGAACAGATCGTGTTCACGCGCGAGAAGGAACAGATCCCCTACTGGAACAAGTTCCTGCAGGGCTACTACGACGCGTCCGGCATCAGCTCCGACTCTTTCGACCAAGCGGTGCAGTTCGGCCAGACCGGCGAAGTGAGCCTGAGCGACGGCATGCAGGCGCAGGGCATCCGGCTGCAGACCTCAGTGTCGACGTCCACCATGTACATGGGCTTCAACATGCTCGACCCGGTGGTCGGCGGCATGGAAGAGCGCGGCCGCAAGCTGCGTCAGGCGATCGGCATCGCGCTCGACCAGGAAGAGTTCATCTCCATCTTCCAGAACGGCCGCGGTCTGCCGGCGCAGTCGCCGCTGCCGCCGGGCATCTTCGGCTATCGCGACGGCCGTGCAGGCACCAACCCCAATATGTACGACTGGGTGAATGATCAGCCGCAGCGCAAGCACATCGACGAGGCCAGGAAGCTGCTGGCCGAAGCGGGCTGGCCGAACGGTCGTGATGCGAAAACCGGCGAGGCGCTGGTGGTCAATCTCGACACCACGGGCACCGGTCTCGGCAGCAAGGCGCGCATCGACTGGCTGACCAAGCAGTTCGATCAGCTCGGCGTGCAACTGGTGGTGCGCAGCACCGACTACAACCGCTTCCAGGAAAAGGTGCGCAAGGGCGCCGCGCAGCTTTTTTTCTGGGGCTGGAACGCCGACTATCCGGACCCGGAAAACTTCCTGTTCCTGCTCTACGGCCCGCAGTCCAAGGTGAAGGTGCAGGGCGAGAACGCGGCAAACTACGAAAACGCCGAGTTCGACCGTCTGTTCGAGCGGATGAAGGCGATGGACAACAGCCCGGAGCGGCAGGCCATCCTCGACCGCATGCTGGCCATCCTGCAGCACGACGCGCCCTGGGTGTGGGGCTTCCACCCGAAGAGCTATGGCCTGGAACACAGCTGGGTGTTCAACCGCAAACCGTCGACCGTGGCCAACAACACGATGAAGTACACCCGCATCGACCCGGCGCTACGTGAAGCGAAGCGCGCCGAATGGAACCACCCGGTGCGCTGGCCGCTGGTCGCTGGCGCACTGCTGCTGCTCGCGCTGGTGTGGCCCGCGTGGCGTCACTGGAAGCGCTCGGAACAGGCGCGCGCTGTGGGAGCGACCGCATGAACCTGCTGCCATCGCTGGCATTCATTGATGTGGCACTGTCACGGGCCCCTGTGGGAGCGGCGATCCATTGCAGGCTTCGCGGGCGGCGAGCAGTGCTCGCCGAAACCCCCGCTCCGTTCCACGGCTGGCCCTACATGGCCAGCCGGCTTCGCGGGCGGCGAGCAGTGCTCGCCGAAACCCCCGCTCCGCCCTCGCCGCGATCGGCACCGACCCTGTGGGCGCGGCGGCCTGTGGGAGCGGCGGCCTCGCCGCGATACGCACTTTGCAATGCGACCATCGCTGCACGATCGCGGCGAGGCCGCCGCTCCCACAGGGACAGCTCCCACCATCACCGGTCCCTCAGGCACGTCGCTGATCAGGCGTGCTTTCGGTGCACAGTCGAAGGCGCCGCGCGGTGATCGCCTACATCATCCGCCGGCTGCTCTATGCCATTCCGATCCTGATCGGGGTCAATCTGATTACCTTCCTGCTGTTCTTCGTCGTCAATTCGCCGGACGACATCGCGCGCATGCAACTGGGCGCGAAGCGCGTGACGCCGGAGGCGATCGAGAAGTGGAAGGCGGAGCGCGGCTACGACAAGCCGCTGGTGTGGAACGCTGACGCGCCGGGTGTGGCGAAGGCAACCGACACCATCCTGTTCGACAAGTCGGTGCGCATGTTTGCGCTCGACTTCGGCCGCGCCGACGACGGCCGCGACATCGCCCTCGAAATCAAGAGCCGCATGGGGCCCAGCCTCGCCATCGCGATTCCGACCTTCATCCTCGGGCTGTTCGTCACCGTCAGTTTTGCGCTGCTGCTGGTGTTCTTCCGCAACACCGCGCTCGATGTCGGCGGTGTCGTCCTGTGCGTGGCGGCGATGTCCATATCCGGCTTGTTCTACATCATCGGCGGCCAGTATCTGGTCAGCAAGGTGTGGAATCTGGTGCCCATCTCCGGCTACAGCGGCGGGCTGGATGCAGGCAAATTCCTCGTCCTTCCGGTGCTGATCAGCGTGATCGGCGGCATCGGCGCGTCGGCACGCTGGTACCGCACGCTGTTCCTCGAAGAGATCAACAAGGACTACGTGCGCACGGCGCGCGCCAAGGGCCTGTCGGAGCTGCGCGTGCTGTTCCGCCATGTGCTGAAGAACGCGATGATCCCCATCCTGACCGGTGTGGTGGTGGTCATTCCGCTGCTGTTCATGGGTTCGCTGCTGCTCGAAAGCTTCTTCGGCATCCCGGGGCTCGGCAGCTACACCATCGACGCCATCGGCTCGCAGGACTTCGCCGTGGTGCGCTCCATGGTGTTCATCGGCTCGGTGCTCTACATCGTCGGTCTGCTGCTGACCGACATTTCCTACACGCTGGTCGATCCGCGGGTGAGGCTGAACTGATGTCGACCTGCGCATTCCGTCTGCTGCCCGACGCCTGCGTGACGCGGCGCACCGCGAGGCACGGCTGACATGGATTTCAAACCGCTCCTGTTGTGGTCCGACATTCTGCTGTGGGCCATGGTCGCCGGCTGCATCGCGCTCGCCGTCTACTGCCGGCGGCAGGACTACCTGCGCCGCGCGTGGCGGCGGGTCGGCGAGTCCGGTGTGGCGATGGCGTCGGCGACGATACTGGCGGCCTTCGTCAGCGTAGGCCTGCTCGATTCGCTGCACTACCAGCCGCGACTGCCGGCGCAGGAAGGCAGCACCGAAGCGCAATATGCGCCCGAGGTGCTGTCGGTGCTCGACGCGCTGGTCGCGGACCTGCGCCTCAACAAGGAAAAGACCTACTCGGCGCCACTGGCCACGCACGCCTTCGCGAAGGAAACGATGGAGCGCGACGGCGTGCAGACGCGCGACTACCCGCGGCTGAAGTGGGGCGGTGCGCACCTTGACGATGTGGCCGGGCGCGACAGCGATCTCGCGCGCCGTGCGCTGAGCGGTGCGTTTTACGGTCTGCTGTTATGGGCGGCGGTGGTCGGCGTGGCAGTCGGGTGCATGGCGCTCGCGCGCGGCGCCGCCTACGGCGCCACGTGTCGCACCGTATGGCGGCCCGACACCGCGGCGACCCGGCCGATCGCCTGGCGCGCGGTGTTCGCGACGCTTGCAGTGCTGTGCGTGATCGGCGGCATCACCGCGGCCTGGTCCGGGGGGTACCACGTGTTCGGCACCGACAAGGTCGGGCAGGACGTGCTCTATCTGTCGCTCAAATCGGTGCGCACCGCGCTGCTGATCGGCACGCTGACCACGCTGGTGACGCTGCCGCTGGCGGTCGCGCTCGGCCTGATCGCGGGCTTCCGCGGCGGCTGGTGGGACGACGCGATCCAGTACCTCTACACGGTGCTGAACTCCATCCCCGGCGTGCTTCTGATCGCTGCCATGGTGCTGATGATGCAGGTCATCATCGATACCCACCCTGAATGGTTCGAAACCGCCGCCGAGCGCGCGGACGCGCGGCTGCTGGCGCTCTGCTTCATTCTGGGCCTCACCTCATGGACCGGCCTGTGCCGGCTGCTGCGTGCGGAAACGCTGAAGCTGCGCGAACTCGATTACGTGCAGGCGGCGCGCGCCTTCGGCGTCGGCGACGCGCGCATCATGGCGCGCCATATCCTGCCCAACCTGATGCACATCGTGCTGATTGCGCTGGTGATGGATTTCTCCGGCCTGGTGCTGTCGGAAGCGGTGCTGTCCTACATCGGCATCGGCGTCGACAGTTCGATGAACAGCTTCGGCACCATGATCAATGCGGCACGTCTGGAGCTGTCGCGCGAGCCGGTCGTGTGGTGGTCGCTCGCAGCCGCCTTCGTGCTGATGCTGGCGTTGGTGCTGGCGGCCAATCTGTTCGCCGATGCAGTGCGCGACGCCTTCGATCCGCGCTTCCAGTGGCGCGCGCGGCGCATCGTGAAGAAGGTGACAGCATGAGCGGACCCGACGTGAGACAGGCGGTCGAGCCGCTGCTCGATGTGCGCGGCCTGATTGCGGAGCTGGATACGCCGGCCGGCATTGCGCGCGCGGTCGACGGCCTCGACTTCGAGGTGCGTGCCGGCGAAACCATGGCGCTGCTGGGCGAATCCGGCTGCGGCAAGTCGATGACGGCCGGCGCGCTGATGCGCCTGCTGCCCGACGTCGGTTACATCGCCGGCGGTTCGGTCAAGCTGGCCGGGCGCGAGCTGACCACGTTGACCGAGGCGCAGATGCGCGAAAGTCGCGGCAGCGACATGGCCATGATCTTCCAGGAGCCGGCAACCAGCCTGAACCCGGTACTCACCGTGCTGCAGCAGATCGGTGAGGTGCTGGCCACCCATCGCGGCCTGCGCGGCGCACCGGCGCGCGCCCGGGCGCTCGAACTGCTGGACGCGGTCGGCATTCCCGATGCGGCGCGCCGGCTCGACGAATACCCGTTCCAGTTTTCCGGCGGCATGAAGCAGCGCGTGATGATCGCAATGGCGCTGGCTGGCGAGCCGCGCCTGTTGATCGCCGACGAGCCGACCACCGCGCTCGACGTGACGATACAGGCGCAGGTGCTCGACCTGCTGGCGCGGCTGCAGCGCGAGCGCGGCATGGCGGTGCTGCTGATCACGCACGACCTCGGCGTGGTGGCGCGCATGGCGCACCAGATCGGTGTGATGTACGCCGGTCAGCTGATCGAACAGGCACCGCGTGCGGCTTTCTTCACGCGGCCCGCGCATCCGTACTCGAAACTGCTGTTCGATGCGCTGCCGGATGCCGCGCGCCACGGTCGCGGCGAACTGGCGACCATTCCCGGTTCGGTGCCGCCGCTGACCACCGTCTTTACCGGCTGCCGTTTCGCCGACCGCTGCCCGCTGGCCTGGTCGCGCTGCCACGACGAAGCGCCGGCCTGGCATGTGGCGGGCGAGGCCCAGCGCGTGCGCTGCCATCTGTACGACCCGGCGGAGGCGGCGCGCGCTGCGCCGATGGAGACGGCGGCGACGCCAGTCGTGGCCGATGGCGGCATCGAGGCAGGGCAGACGCCCTTGCTGTCGGTGCGCGATCTGAAAGTGCATTTCCCGATCCGTCGCGGCGTGCTGCAGCGGGTGGTCGGTCAGGTGCGGGCGGTCGATGGCGTGTCGCTCGATATCCGCCCGGGTCGCACGCTGGCGCTGGTCGGTGAATCCGGCTGCGGCAAGACCACGGTGGGCAAGGCCATCCTGCGTCTGATCGAACCGACCGGCGGTACGGTGAGCCTCGATGGTCAGGACGTCGGCAGCCTTTCGAGAAGCGCGCTGCGCAGCCTGCGTGCGCGCATGCAGATGGTGTTCCAGGACCCGTACGGGTCGCTTAACCCGCGCATGCGGGTCGGCGAAATCATCGGTGAAGGCATGGGCGCGCTGCAGCAGCGCGGTGACGGCGTGGCGGTGACGCGCCTGCTCGAACAGGTCGGCCTGCGTGCCGACATGGCCGATCGTTATCCGCACGAGTTTTCCGGCGGCCAGCGCCAGCGCATCGCCATCGCGCGCTCGCTGGCGGTGCAGCCCGCGCTGATCGTGTGCGACGAACCCACGTCGGCGCTCGACGTGTCGGTGCAGGCGCAGATCCTTAACCTGCTGGGCCGGCTGCAGCGTGACATGGGGCTGGCCTATCTGTTCATCACGCACAACATCGCGGTGGTCGAACACCTCGCGCACGAGGTGGCGGTGATGTACCTCGGGCGCATCGTCGAGATCGGCAGCGTGGACCAGGTGCTCGGCGCGCCGCGCCATCCCTACACGAAGGCTTTGCTCTCGGCCGTGCCGCGTGCCGACCTCGACGCCGCAACCCTGCCGCAGAAGCTGACGGGCGACCTGCCGTCGCCGGCCGATCCGCCGTCAGGCTGCCATTTCCACCCGCGCTGCCCGCGCGCGCAGGCGCGCTGTCAGACCGATGCGCCGGTGCTCGAAAGCCGTGACGGACGTCAGGCCGTTGCGTGCTGGTTCGCGGACTGAATGCGGATTGGCGAACCGGGCGGTGAAGATCGGCAGGTGAGCAGCGCGCTGAAGCAGCCATGCAAGCGGCCCTGCGGGAGCGAAGGCCTGTGGGAGCGGCGGCCTGTGGGAGCGGCGGCCTCGCCGCGACTGTGTCGCGACTATCTTTATGCAAAGTGCGTATCGCGGCGAGGCCGCCGCTCCCACAGGGCAGCCACCACAGGGCAGCCACCACAGGGCAGCCACCACAGGGCAGCCACCACAGGGCAGCCACCACAGGGCAGCCACCACAGGTCGCCGCGCCGGCTTGCCGCAAGCCCGACCGCTACTTTCCGGTCGTTGATTTTCCAGCTGGGATCACCGTAGTCTTCCGTGCTGGCGGGGTGCTGACCTTCTTCTTCTGCACCGCCGGCTTCACCGCTTTGCTGCCTGTGGCGGGCGTGACCGGTACATTCACCCAGCGACCGTTGCGCTTCACGCGCTTGTACTTGGGCTTGTCGACGCCCAGGCGCGGCGCTTCTTCGGCGCTGCCTCCGTCCAGCGACAGGCTGCTGTTCTCGTCCGGCACCAGCAAAGTGCTGCCCGGGCCGATGCGCACGGTCGGTGACAGGCCGTTGAAACGGCGTAGCCGCCATTCGCTGACGCCGAAGCGGCGGATCACCGTGGCCAGCGTTTCCTTCGGCCCCAGCGTATAGGTGCGCCAGGGCGCGCCGGCGGTCGGCGCGGCGGACGGGTTGCGGTTGTCCAGATTGGCCATGAAGGTATCGACCGCGTGCGCCGGCAGCACCAGCTGCGCGCCGCCCTTGCCGGTACGGATGACTGGCCGCTTGTGCTGCGGATTGAGCGCCTTGATTTCGGCCAATGGCACGTCTGCCAGCCGGGCGGCAGTCGCCAGATCCATCGACGGCGCTTCGGCCACCTGGGCGAAATAGGGTTTGTTCTCGACCGATTCGAGTTCGATGCCGAACAGTTCGGGCTGCGCGATGATGTTCTTCAGCGCCTGCAGCTTGGGTACGTAATGGCGCGTTTCGGCCGGCATGTTCAGCGAGGCGTAGTCGGTCGGCAGGCCGGCCGCCTGGTTGCGCAGCACGGCGCGCCCGACCGCACCTTCGCCCCAGTTGTACGACGCCAGCGCCAGATGCCAGTCGCCGTGCATTTCGTAAATCTTCTGCAGGTATTCGAGCGCTGCCTGGGTTGAGGCGACGATGTCGCGCCGGTCGTCGCGCTGCGCGTTCTGTTCGAGTCCGTACAGCTTGCCGGTGGACGGGATGAACTGCCACAGACCGGACGCCTTGGCCACCGACAGTGCCTCGGGGTTGTAGGCGCTTTCCACCATGGGCAGCAGCGCCAGTTCGGTCGGCAGACCGCGCTTCTCGATCTCTTCGACGATGTGGAACATGTAGCGCCGGCCCCGTTCGGACATGCGGCGGAAGTAGTCGGGTCGGTTCAGATACCAGGCCTGGTGCTCTGCGACCAGCGGGTGGTCGAGGTCGGCCATGCCGAAGCCCTTGCGGATGCGTTCCCACAGGTCGTCCGGCGGCAGGGTGAGGTCGACCGGCTTGATTTCATCTTCCGGTGCCCGGACGATTTCGGTCGGTTCGGGGAAGGGGATGGGTTCGGCCTTGCCCGGTTTGATGCCCGGTGTGCGGCTGGTGTCACCCGGTTTTTTCGTCACCCGGCTGCGATCCGGCGTGCTGACTGATGACCGTGCAACGGGCGCGTCGCCGGAATTCTCGCTGACCACGCTGGTGGCCGCGCAGCCGGCGAGCAGCAGGCCCGACAGCAGGAGTGCGGCGCGGCGCAGGAGGGAGTCGATGAGAAGCGGCATTGCTGCGAAAGAGCCAAACCCCGAATGCTAGCCACCCGGAGCATGCAGCGTCAAACCCGATTGCGGACGCTGCCGGCATTGAAGAACCGATGAAGAGACCCCGGACGGACCGCATGGGTTGCACATAGTTTCGTTTCGTCAGACACCCGCACGCGCGGCGCGCCCGTGGCTTATGATGCGGAAAAAAGGGTATGTCCATGAAAGCGCTGATCATTGAAGATTCCCAGACGGGGCTCGCCGTCATCAGTCAGCATCTCGAACGAATGGGCATTCTGCCTATTGCCGCCACCGACGGCGAAGCCGGCATTGCCGCTTTCCGTGAACACAACCCGGACATCGTGCTGCTCGACGTGGTGCTGCCGGGCATCGACGGCTACGAGGTCGCGCGACGCATCCGCGCCATCGAGCAGTCCGGCGAATGGACGCCCATCCTCTTCCTGACCGCGCGTACCGCCGATACCGATCTGGTGCAGGGCATCACCGCCGGCGGAGATGACTACCTGTTCAAGCCGGTCAGCGAAGTGGTGCTGGCGGCAAAGGTACGTGCGATGCAGCGCATCCTTCAGATGCGCTATTCGCTGGTGGTGCTGACGCGCAAGCTCGATGCCGCCAATCAGGAATTGACCCGGCTGAGTTCGCTCGACGGCCTGACCGGGCTGGCCAACCGCCGCCAGCTCGACGAAACCATCATGCGCGAATGGCGGCGCGCGGCACGCTACAAGCGGCCGATCGCGCTGGCACTGGTCGATGTGGACAACTTCAAGCAGTACAACGACACCTACGGTCACATCGCCGGCGACGAATGCCTGAAAAGCGTCGCCAATGCCTTGCTCGCGGTGTCGCGCCGACCGAGTGATCTGGTGGCGCGCTACGGTGGCGAGGAATTCGCGCTGGTGCTGCCGGAAACGGATCTGAGCGGTGCGCGCCGGGTCGGCGAGGGTTTGTGCGACTCGATCCGCGCGCTCGGCATCGAACATCGTGCGGTGCCGGGCGGCAAGCTGACCATCAGTGTCGGCGTCGCCAGCACGACACCCGGGCAGGAAAGCGGCGGTCCGCAAAGCCTGCTCGCAGAGGCCGACTTCGCGCTCTATTCCGCCAAGGCCGGCGGTCGTGACCGCGTCGGCTACAAGGTGCCGGAAGTCGCCGTGGAGTGATTTGCGGCGACGACGCCTCGTCAAAAAGCGTTTTTCCACTCCCGAAGTATCGCGAACACCTCGACCGGACTGTTCAATCTGCGGCCGGCGTGTGCTTCGGCCGCGCGGATGACTGCCGCTTCGCGCACGCGCAGGAAGGGGTTGGTCGCCAGTTCTTCGGCCAGTGCGAACGGTACGCTGGGCTGATCGGCGGCTCTGAGTTTCGCGACGCGCCGTGCGCGGGCGATCAGCGCCTGGTTGTCCGGTTCGACCGCCAGCGCGAAGCGCAGATTGGATTCGGTGTACTCGTGCGCACAGTAGATGCGCGTGTGCAGTGGCAGCGAGGCGATGCGCGACAGCGAGTGCCACATCTGTTCCGCCGTGCCTTCGAACAGCCGCCCGCAGCCGGCGGCGAACAGCGTGTCGCCGCAGAACAGCGCATCGCCGCCATACCAGGCGATGTGGCTGCGCGTGTGGCCCGGCACTTCGAGCACGCTGAGGGCCGTACCGAGCCAGGGCAGGTCCAGGCGCCGGCCTTCGGTCACGGGATCGGTCACGTCTGCGATGCGCGCGTCGGCCGGGCCATAGACGCGCGCACCGCTGCGGCGCACCAGTTCGGCGACGCCGCCGATGTGGTCGTCGTGGTGGTGGGTGATCAGAATGGTGTCCAGCGTGAGGCGGTGGCGTTCGAGTGCGGCGAGCACCGGGTTGGCGTCACCCGGGTCGACCGCCAGCGCGCGCGTTCCGTTTGCGACCAGCCAAAGATAATTGTCGCCAAACGCGGGTATCGGATATATCTTCATGCGCCCGATTCTGGCGTGACGCTGACGCAATGACAATGTGTCGGCGTCACGCATGACGATCCACCGCCCCGTAAAACATGTCGATTCCTGGTTTGCACGAATGGCTGGATACCCCGCAGGGACAGTATGTCCAGCGTTGGGAGCACGCGCAGGTCGACGAAATGGTGGCCGATGTGTTCGGTTACAACGCGGTACAGATCGGCCTGCTGCAGCACGACTACCTGCGCGCAAACCGGATGCCGTTCAAGCTGTACAGCGACGATGCGCGCCCCGGCCCGTTGCCGGCGCTGGTGTGTGATCCCGTGCATCTGCCGTTTCCGGCCACCAGCATCGATCTGGTGGTGCTGCCGCATGTGCTCGAATTTGCTGCCGACCCGCACGCTGTGCTGCGAGAGGTGGAGCGCGTGCTGGTGCCGGAAGGCCAGGTGCTGGTGACCGGCTTCAATCCGTTCAGCCTGTGGGGCGCACGGCGGCGCCTGCAGGAACGCGATCCCTTTCCATGGAATGGCGACTGGCTGTCGGTGCCGCGCCTGCGCGACTGGTTCAAGCTGCTCAACCTGGACACGCAGGCGGGCTGTTTCGGCTGCTACCGTCCGCCGGTACGCAGCGAAAAATGGCTGGCGCGCTGGAGTTTCATCGAATCAGCCGGAGACCGCTGGTGGCCGTTTCTGGGTGGCGCCTATGTGCTGCAGGGTGTCAAGCGGGTGCATGGCATGCGCCTCATCACGCCGCAATGGAGCGACCGCCGCGCTGCCGCGCGGGCCGTGGCCAGCGTCGGCAGCGCCCGTCGCAATACCGTGCCGGACCGCAAGTTCGGTACCTGAACCTGGAGCAGATTTTGGACGATGTGATCATTTACACCGACGGTGCCTGCAGCGGCAACCCGGGCCCGGGCGGCTGGGGCGCGCTGCTCAAGTGCGGCGGCGTCGAGCGCGAACTGTCGGGTGGCGAGCGCGCGACCACGAACAACCGCATGGAACTGATGGCGGTGATCGAGGCGCTCAACGCACTGAAGAAGCCGGTGCGTGCCGTGGTCTACACCGATTCGCAATACGTGCAGAAGGGCATCAGCGAGTGGATACACGGCTGGAAGCGCAAGGGCTGGAGGACGGCTGGCGGCGATCCGGTCAAGAACGTCGACCTGTGGCAGGCGCTCGACGCGGCGGCGCGCGTGCATGAAGTCGAGTGGAAGTGGGTCAAGGGCCACGCAGGTCACCCTGAAAACGAGCGCGTCGACCGGCTCGCGCGCGACGCGATTCCCGCGCGCGGCGCGTAAGCGCGACGGCTGGCTGTAGAATGCGCGGCGCTGCAGTCCGACCTGTTTCCAGATTCCCCTTCCCATGAAGCGCCAGATCATCCTCGATACCGAAACGACCGGGCTGGAATGGCAGAACGGCGACCGGCTGATCGAAATCGGCTGCGTCGAAATGGTCGGCCGCAAGCGTACCGGCCGGCAGTTTCATCGTTTCGTCAATCCGGAACGCGAGGTGCCGGAGGGGGCCGTCGCCATTCACGGCATCACGACCGAATTTCTTGCCGACAAGCCGAAATTCCGCGACGTGGCGGCCGAATTCGTCGATTTCGTGCGCGATGCCGAACTGGTCATCCACAACGCCGCCTTCGACGTCGGATTCATCGACAACGAACTGAATCTGATCGGGCTGCCGCTGCTGCGCACGATCACCAGCGGCCCGCCGATCGACACCGTGCGCATGGCGCGCGACATGTTCCCCGGCAAGCGGGCCAACCTCGATGCACTGTGCGAGCGCTTCGGCATCGACAACACGCACCGTGAATTCCATGGCGCGCTGCGCGATGCCGAACTGCTGGTGGAAGTCTATCTGGCGATGACGCGCGGTCAGGAAAGCCTGATCATCGATCTCGAACCGGATGCCGCAACAGTGCGCAGTGCCGCGCCGACGCGCGTTTCCGGTGCATTGCGCCGCGTGCAGGCGAGTGAGGCCGAGCGTTCGGAGCACGAACGCGTGCTGGCGGAGATCGACAAGGCCAGCGGCGGCGCCACGGTATGGCGCGCCATCGAGCCGGTCACGCCGGCATGAACATCGGGTCTGCCGGTACGTGCCGCCAGACCCTGCCGGGGCAGGTTTCTTGCTTCGGCCTTCCCACATTTCCGGACGCTGCGCCAACCCGGCGCTGACGTACGGCGATGCATAACCATGACAGGAGACCCCGAATGAGTGCGCAGAAAATTCCCGCCACCCTGATACCCGGCGACGGTATCGGCCCCGAAATCATGGACGCCGCGCTGGCTGCGCTGGATGCCGTCGGTGCGCCGTTCGAATGGGATACCCAGCCGGCCGGCATGGGCGCGCTCAAGACGCATGGCGATCCGTTGCCGGAGGCGACGCTGGAAAGCATCCGCCGCACCCGGCTTGGCCTGAAAGGACCGCTGGAAACACCGGTCGGCGGCGGCTTCCGCTCGATCAATGTGCGCCTGCGCGAAGCTTTCAAGCTGTACGCCAACATCCGTCCGGCACGCACGCTGATCCCCGGCGGTCGCTATGACAACATCGATCTGATCGTCTGCCGCGAAAACCTCGAAGGCCTGTACATGGGCTACGAGCACTTCATCCCGATCGAGGGCGACCCGCACGCGGTGGCGATGTCGACCGGCGTGAACACCCGCCAGGGTGCGCGCCACATCCTCGAATACGCGTTCGAACACGCGATCGCGCTCGGCCGCAAGAAGGTGACCGTGGTGCACAAGGCCAACATCATGAAGGCGCTGACCGGCATCTTCCTGGAGACCGCCGAACAGATGTACGAAGAGCGCTACAAGGGGCGCATCCAGTTTGAGCAGGTCATCGTCGACGCCTGCTGCATGAAGCTGGTGATGAATCCGTGGCAGTTCGACGTGCTGGTGACCACCAACCTGTTCGGCGACATCCTGTCCGATCTGACCGCCGGTCTGGTCGGTGGCCTGGGCATGGCGCCGGGTTCGAACATCGGCGCCGACGCGGCGATCTTCGAAGCCGTGCATGGCTCGGCGCCGGACATCACCGGCAAGGGCATCGCCAATCCGACGGCGCTGGTGCTGGCGTCCGCGCTGATGCTCGACCACGTGAAACTGCAGGACATGGGTGACCGCATTCGCAAGGCGGTGTCGGATACGCTGAACATCGACAACGTGCGCACCGGTGATCTGGGTGGCAAGGCGACGACGAAGCAGTACACCGATGCCCTGGTCGCACGTATCCGCAACAGCTGATCGCTGTCGGAGCACAGATCCTGTGCGAGCGGTGGCCTTGCCTCGATGGGTGGACACCCTGTGGGAGCGGCGGCCTCGCCGCGATCGTGCAGCGACCGTCGTTGTGCGGAGTGCGTATCGCGGCGAGGCCGCCGCTCCCACAGGAACAGCTCCCACAGGAACAGCTCCCACAGGAACAGCTCCCACAGGAACAGCTCCCACAGGAACAGCTCCCACAGGAACAGCTCCCACAGGAACAGCTCTCACAAGGGCTGCTCTCACTGAACTTCGGTCACCATTAAGCCGCGCAGATCCCGAATGCAGTGGCGAACGCTCCCGCAGTGTGCGTCTTCTCGGTCCGTGCCGCCGGGCACTCAGCGCAGGTTGCCGCGGTAGCGCTGCACGTCGATCACGCTGACCGGGCTTGCGGCATTGCTCCAGCTGCCGCGGATGTGTGACACGACCAGCGCGATGTCTTCGTCGCTCAGGCTGGCGGCAAACGGCGGCATGCCGAAGGGACGCGGATTGCCTTTCGTGGCGGGGGCAAAGCCACCGCCGAGCACGATGCGCAGCGGATTGGCCGGCGGGTCCAGCGTCACCGCGCGGTTGCCGTCGAGCGCCGGGTAGAAGTTGCCTGCGCCTTCACCGCCTTCGCCATGGCAGCCTGCGCAATGGTCGGCATACAACTGCGCTGCGCGGACGCGCTGCGCATCGTCGAGCGCGAGGGCCCTGCTGGCGACGGTCATCGACGACGTCGAAGGCAAGGCCTGCAGATAGGTCGCCATCGCGTCCAGATCACTTGCCGTCAGATATTGAGTGCTGCCGTACACCACCTCGGCCATCGGACCGGCGACCGATGCGTCGCGCGTGACGCCGTCGCGCAGTAGCGCGATCACGTCGTCGCGTTTCCAGTCCTGCACGCCCGCCTCGTGCGGTGAGGCCAGCGACGGCGCATACCAGTTCTGGCCGGCCAGCAGTCCGCCGGCCAGCTTGTCCGCGTCTTCGCTGGCGCCCAGCGCGTTGCGTGGTGCATGGCACGCGCTGCAGTGGCCGAGCCCTTGCACCAGATAGGCGCCGCGGTTCCAGGCTGCGGATTGCGACGCGTCGGCCTGGAATACGGCCGGCTTGAAGTACAGCGCCCGCCAGGCGGCCAGCGCAGTCTGCGAGTCGTACGGGAAGCGCAGCACGTGCGGCCGACCGGCTTGCTGCGTCGCCGGCAGCGTTTGCAGATAGGCCCACAGCGCGTCCGAATCTTCGCGCGTGACGTGGGTGTAGCTCGTGTAGGGAAAGGCCGGGTAGAGCAGTCGGCCGTCGCGCGCGCGACCTTCGTGCAGCGCCCGCCAGAAGTCGTCGGCCGTCCAGCGGCCGAGACCGGTGTCGGGGTCGGGGGTGAGATTGCTGGTGTAGAACGTGCCGAACGCGGTGTCGATGGCGCGCCCGCCGGCCCAGGGCTTGCCGCCGCGCGCGCTGTGGCAGGCCATGCAGTTGCCGGCGCGCGCCAGATACTCGCCGCGTGCGACGAGTTCGGCCGGCGGCGCGAAGGAGCGGGATGCATCGGCAACCGGGGGCGTGTCCGGATCGGCGTCACGACCGGTCGACCACCAGGCAAGTGCCACCAGAAGCGTGAGCAGCGGAAGTATCAGTGCAGCGCGCTTCATCGTGCGGCTCCATCCGCTGTCTGCGAGGCCGGCACGCCACCGCAGCGTATCGGCAGCTCGCGTGCCGGCATGGCCGCAGGCTTGGCGCCAGGCGGCACCGTTTGCGCGGCCAGCCATTGCGACACCGCGCCGATGTCGTCGGCGCTCAGCTGCTTGACGATCTGTGCCATGCAGTCCGGCGCATGCGCCTGGCGGATGCCGCTTTTCCAGGCGCTCAGCTGGGCGGCCAGATAGTCGCGCGGCAGGCCGATCAGGCCCGGAATCGCGGGCGCCACACCCATCAGCGGGTCGCCATGGCAGCTGGCGCAAGCTGGCAGGTCACGCGCCGGATCACCTTCGCGCACCAGTTTTTCGCCGCGGGTGAGCGCTGCATTGGGGCCGGTGGCACGCACGGCCGGGTAGGGCAGGTCGAGCGCTGCGAAGTGGTCGGCCATGTCGCGCAGGTAGTCATCGCCGAGCGTCTGCAGCAGTTCCGACATCAAGGGGTACTGGCGGCGACCATCGCGGAAGTTCAGCAGCTGATTGTGCAGATAGCCGGCCGGCTTTCCGGCGATGCGCGGGTAGTAGCCGTCCGGGCCGGCGCGGCCTTCGGCGCCGTGACAGCCGGTACAGGCGAGCACGCGCTGCGCCATCGTGTCTTCGACGAGGGGTGCGGCAAGTGCCGAAAAGGACAGCACGGCGCAGCAGGTGAGCAGCGAGCGCCGCACCGGCAGGCGGGCAGGGCGGGATTCAGACAGACTTTTCATCGGAGCGGTGAGTCGGGCACACAGGAGGCGGTGAAGCCGGATGATAAGGGCCGCGCCCCGATATGCACGGTTATGGTGCAATGCCGCGCGCCCGCCGACGCGATCAGAGCCGGCGGATCTTCTGCAGCAGCGCGCTGGTCGAGCGCTCGTGCTCGAAGGCGATGGATTCGACCCGGCCGCCCCAAGCGAGCACTTCGCGCGCGCCGACGATGCGGTCGATCGGCCAGTCGCCGCCCTTGACCAGCACTTCGGGGCGACAGGCGAGGATGAGCTCGAGCGGGGTATCGGCGTCGAACCAGGTGACCAGGCTGACCGATTCAAGTGCGGCGATCACGGCTGCGCGGTCTTCCAGCGGATTGACCGGACGATCATCACCCTTGCCGAGCTGGCGTACCGACGCATCGGTGTTCAATGCCACGATCAGCGAGCCACCGAGCGCGCGCGCCTGCGCCAGGCAGGTCACGTGACCGCGATGCAGGATGTCGAAGCAACCGTTGGTGAATACCCGAGGTCCGGGCAGATCGACAGCGCGCGCCGACAGATCGGCCGGCGCGCACAGTTTGCGTTCGAAGGCCGGTAGTCCGCCGTGCATCAAGCAGCCGTGGCGAACTGCTTGCGGAAGCGGTTCAGGTCGCTGATGGTCTTGAAACTTTCGCCGAACAGCGAACTGAGATTGCGCAGGATGCCGCCGATGACGCGCGCTTCGCAATCCTTGTCGAAACGGATCTGCTGGTCCAGCCAGTGCTCGAGCCAGTCAGGGTCGGGCAGGCGGGACTGTATGGTGTCGCGCGGGTAAAGGTCTTTGCTGACATGCAGATTGGTCGGGTGCAGCGGCTTGCCGGCGCGCCCACTGGCTGCCATCAGCATGCCGATCTTTGAAAAGGCCGCGCGCGCCGTGTCGCCGGTGCGCTCGATCGCGCGCTTCATGTACTTCAGATAGGCGCCACCATGCCGTGCCTCGTCGCGCGACAGCAGGCCGTAGATGTGCTTGATGACCGGCTCGGTGTGCCATTCCGACGCACGGCGGTACCACTGGGTCAGCCGGACTTCGCCGCAGAAATGCAGCATCAGCGTTTCCAGTGCCGGTGCGGGATCGAATTCGAAGCGCACCTCGTGCAGTTCCTGCTCGGTCGGCGACAGGTCGGGCCGGAAGCGGCGCAAATATTCCAGCAGCACCAGCGAATGCTTCTGCTCCTCGTAGAACCACACTGACATGAAGGCGCAGAAGTCGGAGTCGTCGCGGTTGTCGCGCAGGAACATTTCGGTTGCCGGCAGCGCCGACCACTCGGTGATGGCATTCATCTTGATGGTCAGCGCCTGCTCGTCCGACAGCAGCGACGCATCGAAACCGTCCCAAGGCACGTCCTTGTCCATGTCCCAGCGGGCGGATTCGAGTGACTTGAACAGTTCGGGGTAGAGCATGGGCTGGCTCCTCGGAAAAACCACATTTTACGCGAGCACAAGTCAGCATGATGAATGCTGTGCATGTACGACCGGTCAGATCAAACCACGTTCAGCAAGTCGCCGTTTAATGAAATAGACGGAAAAATGGGCCGTTATCGGGCCTGAGCGGCGTACCTGGCGCATATTCAGGAGAAATTCCCGGCCGACTTGCGCTCGCCGGGCGAATCCGGAACTCAGTTGATGGCTGCGATCGGTGGATCCGGCAGCCTTGCCGCGCGCCACTCGGCCAATGCCTCGGGCACGCTGCGGATGGCACCGATGACGGATACGCCAGGGATGCCTGCCAGTCGCTCGTGCGCGCCTGCTCCACCGACCCAGATATCCACCGTGTCCGGCAGTGAATCGCGCAGGGTGCGAACGCCGGCAAGTGCCTGGCGCAACGGATAGGCGGCACTGAACGAGAGCGCCACGATGTCGGCCGCCGATGTCAGGGCCGACGTGCGGATGTCGGTCAGCGGCATGCGGGGCCCGAGCGAACAGCATTGCGCGCCTTCGGAGGCCAGCATCACCTCCACCATCAGCAGCCCGAGGCCGTGCTCTTCCTCCGGCAATGTGGTCAGAAGGACGCGCGGCGGCGCAGCCGGACGGGTGTAATTGGCGAGGGTGCCACGCAGGAAGCTCTGCACCTGCTCGGTGTAGAAATGTTCTTCCGGTACGCCGAGTTCGCCACGTATCCAGGCTTCGCCGATGACCACGTTGAGCGGCGCGACCAGATCCGACACCAGCGCCTGCAGCCCGCGTTCTAGCAGGCTGCGCTGAAACAGGCCGCGCAGCGCCGGCACATCGTGGCGCCGTATCGCCGCAAGTACCTCATCCGTCGGCACACCGCCATCCGGCGCGACCGGCGTGCTTGCCTCGCGTTCGGCCTCGACAATCCGCTGCAGATCCGCCTCGCTGGCGGCCAGCAGCTTGCCTGGCCGCCAGCCTTGGTCGATCAATCTACGGATCAGGCGCAACCGATTGACGTCTTCCTGCGTATACAGACGCTCACCCGCTTCATCGCGGACAGGCTGAGGAAACCCATAACGCCTTTCCCACACCCGCAACGTGTCTTTGGGAAGGCCTGTTTCGCGTTCGACGGCACTGATCGACATCCGACCGGATCCGTTGGTGTCATGTTTCATATTGTCCTGGACAAACCATTGACACGGCGTTCATTGCACCCTAGATTAAGAGTGACATATAGTTTTGTCCAGGACAAAATTGGGGGATCAGTCATGAAGCACACTGCTGTAGCGGGATTGTTGTTTGCGGGAATGGGTGCTTTCAGCAGTGCATGCATGGCACGCATGCCGGGTGCTGATGAACCGTCCGCCGCGGCAAAGCCGGCGCAGGTTGCGCTGGCCGTGCCGGCTGGTGCTGCGCACAAACCGACGCCCAATGAAACGCTCATCCACCTGCACCGTGCGGTGACGGGCATCCATTTCCTGCCACCGGCGTTTTCCGAAACGGCGGTGCGCTGTTGCGAGCCCAGTCGTGCGTCTCGCTGACTGGCTGATTGCAGCTGCCTTGACACTGACGACCGGAGTCGCCATGGCTGATGCCTGTCCCACACTGCTTGACCGATCGCTGCCCGGCCTGCTCGACGGCAAGCCAAAATCACTGTGCGAATTCAGCGGTCGCGTGTTGCTCGTCGTCAATACCGCAAGCCGCTGCGGCTTTACCCGGCAGTACGAAGGGCTGGAAAAGCTGCAGTCACGTTTCGGTGCGCGCGGCCTTACCGTGCTCGGCTTTCCGTCAAACGATTTCGGCAATCAGGAACCGGGCAGTGACAAGGACATCGCGGAATTCTGCAGCATGACCTATGGGGTCAAGTTCCCGATGTTCTCGAAGACAGCCGTGAAGGGGGCGCAGCGTCATCCCTTTTACGCCGACCTTACGCGCCTGACCGGCGTCGAACCGGCATGGAATTTTCACAAGTATCTGATCGCCAGAGATGGCAGCACGATCACGTCGTTTCCGAGCAATGTAGCGCCGGAATCGCCCGAAATGATTGCTGCCATAGAGGCTGCACTGACGCGCTGAAAAGGGTGTCAATTTTCCGTTTGTGGGTGGTGTCAAGGTAGAGTTACGCTTGGTGCAGCGGAATGATCCGGCTGCAGGTCACCCGATTCGGTTTCCAGGAGAATTATGAGGATTGCAGTCGTGGGTTCCGGAATTTCCGGGCTCGCAGCCGCATGGCTGCTTTCGCGCGAACACCAGGTCACGCTGTTCGAACAGAATGACCGCCTCGGCGGTCATTCGAACACACTGGACGTCGAACTGGATGGCGTATGCCACCCCGTGGATACGGGTTTCATCGTGTTCAACCGGGCGACCTACCCGCATCTTTGCGGTCTGTTCGCGCATCTGGGCGTGGACATCGCGGACAGCGAAATGAGCTTTGGCGTCAGCCTGCGGGATTCCGGCATCGAGTGGAGCGGCAGCAGTCTCGCCACCGTGTTCGCGCAGCCGGCGAATCTGGCCCGCCCCAAGTTCTGGCGGATGCTGCAGGACATCATGCGCTTCAACAGCGAAGTGACCGAGCGGGCAGCCAATGGCAGCGCAGAGCACCTGTCGCTCGGCGAGTTCCTGGTGAAGCATCGTTACAGCGAGGCCTTCCGGGACTGGTATCTGCTGCCGATGGCGGCGGCGATCTGGTCCTGCCCGACGCGCACGATGATGGCTTATCCGCTCGCCACGTTTGCCCGGTTCTGCCACAACCACGGGTTGCTGCGCGTGAATGACCGACCGCAGTGGCTCACCGTGCGTGGCGGCTCGCGCGAGTACGTGAAAAAGCTGGCTGCGCTGTTGTCGGACGTGCAGCGTGGCGCTGCAGTCACGCGTGTGCGTCGGGCAGAAGAAGGCGTGTGGATCGACGTGGGCGACGCGTCTCAATGCTTCGATCAGGTCGTGATGGCCAGCCATTCGGATGAGTCGCTGGCCTTGCTGGGCGACGCTGCGACGCAGGCGGAACGGAGGCTGCTTGGTGCCATACGCTATCAGCCCAACCATGCGGTGCTGCACACGGACTCGCAGTTGTTGCCGCGCAACCGCCGCGTCTGGTCTGCGTGGAATTACCTGGCGGGTGAAGGTGCGCCCGATGAGCGGCCGGTCAGCGTGTCCTACCTGATGAACCGGCTGCAGCCGCTGCCGTTCAGACAGCCTGTCGTGGTGACGCTGAACCCGTTCATCGAACCTGATCCAGCCCGCGTGATCGCACGTATCGAATACGCACACCCGTTGTTCGATGGCCCGGCGATCGATGCGCAGCAGCGGTTGCCCGAGATCCAGGGCCGCGACCGCATATGGTTCTGCGGCGCCTGGACTGGCTACGGTTTTCACGAGGACGGCCTGTCGTCGGCAGTGCGAGTGTCGCGGCAACTTGGTGCCGATGTGCCCTGGCAACGCAGCGAACCGGTGCTTGCCACATGATGGCTGCAAGCGACGTCAGTCTGTGCCGCGGCGCGGTCATGCATGAGCGAACCGCACGGGTCCGTCGCCGCTTCGCCTACCAGTTGTTCTTCATGCGTTTTCGCCTCGACACGCTGGGCAAGTCGAAAATCCCGATGCTCGCGCTGAACCGCTGGGCGCCGTTGTCGCTGCACTATCGCGATCACGGCGCTCGCGACGGCTCCCATCCGCTGCCGTGGATACGCGCCCTGCTGGCGCAGGAGGGGCTGGCCGGCGTCGATGGGGACGTGGTCCTGCAGACCATGCCGCGGCTGTTCGGCTATGTGTTCAACCCGGTCAGCTTCTGGTTCTGTCACGATACGGGCGGCGCCTTGCGCGCCGTGCTGTGCGAGGTCAGCAACACCTTCGGCGAACGCCATGCCTACCTGGTGTCGCATGACGACCGCCGCCCCATCCTGAATGGCGAGTGGCTGGAGACACGCAAGGTGTTTCACGTGTCGCCCTTCTTTCCGGTCAGCGGTCGCTATCGCTTCCGTTTCGATCTGCGCGGCACCCAGCACGCGGTCGCGATCGACTACTTCGAAGGCACGGAACGGCAGCTGCGCACGCGTGTCTCAGGTCGCGCCGTGCCGATGAGCCGCGCCGTTGCGTGGCGTGCGCTGGCGGCTTTCCCGCTGATGACGCTGGGTGTGATCGCGCGCATACACATCCAGGCTTTTCACCTGTGGCGGGCGAATGTGCCCTTTTTCAGAAAACCGGCTCCTCCAGTACAGGAATTGACCCGATGAACCAACCGGATGCCATGGTCGCGCTTGCGCGACACGGAAAGCTTCCATCGGCCGCGCGCCATGTATTCAAACTGCTCGAACGCATCGAGCACGGCTGGCTGATGATGTCTCTGCCGGACGGAGAGATGGTGTCCTTCGGCGGCCGGGGTCAGCCGGTCGAAATGCGCATCCTCGACTGGGGCGTGTTCGACCGCGTGATCGCGCGTGGTGACATCGGTCTTGGCGAAGCCTGGTTCGACGGCCTGTGGGATACCGACGAACTCGGCCGCGTGTTGACGCTGTTTGCGCAGAACCGCGACGCGCTGCAGCGCGCGGTGCACGGCAACCTGCTGGCACTGGTGTTTGCGCGCATGCGCCATCTCGGCCGTGCGAATACGCGACGAGGCAGCCGCCGCAACATCGTTGCCCACTACGATCTGGGCAACGAGTTCTACGGTCTGTGGCTGGACGGCAGCATGACCTACTCGAGCGCTCTGTACGAAGGCGACTCCCGGCGCGACCTGGAAGCGGCGCAGCTCGCGAAGTATCAGCGCATCGCACGCGTGATGGGGCTGACGGCCGACGACAGCGTGATCGAGATCGGTTGCGGCTGGGGTGGCTTCGCCGAGGTCGCAGCGCAGCGCGCCGGTGCGCGTGTGCATGGCGTGACCCTGTCGCCCGCACAGCTCGCATGGGCGCGACAGCGCGCCGAGCGCGGCGGCTACGCCGACCGCGCAACCTGCGAGTTGCGTGATTACCGGGATCTGCGCGGCAAGGCGTCGCACATCGTATCGATCGAAATGCTCGAAGCGGTCGGCGAGCGCTGGTGGCCGACCTATTTCGCCAAGCTCGACAGCCTGCTGGCATCCGGTGGGCAGGCGGTGATCCAGACGATCAGCATCGCAGACGACCTGTTTTCGCGTTACCGTAAGGGAACTGACTTCATCCAGCAGTATATTTTCCCGGGCGGCATGCTGCCGTCACCCAGCGTGTTCGTGCAGCAGGCGGAGAAGGTCGGCTTGCACGTCCGTGACGATTTCCGCTTCGGTCTTGATTACGCACTGACGCTGGCACGCTGGCGCGCCACCTTCGAAGCACGCACAGACGCGTTGCGCGCATTGGGTTTCGATCGTCGCTTCCAGCGGCTGTGGCGCTTCTATCTGGCGTATTGCGAGGCCGGCTTCCGCGCCGGTTCGATCGACGTTCATCAATTCCATCTGGAGAAAACCTGATGCGCCGAATGCTTGTCTTGCTGTTGATGGTCGCCGGCATCGCGTCCGCCCAGCCGCTGGCGGGTGCCGGCGACTTGCTGCCCGATCTGAAACCGCTGGGCAAGGGTGAAATGCGCTGGTTCGGCTTCAAGCTGTACGACGCCTCCTTGTGGGCAAGCGGTGGCAGCTATTCGCCGGACGGCGGTTTTGCGCTGAGCATCCGCTATGCCCGCTCGTTCGAAGGCTACAAGCTGGCCGAAGCCAGCATCGACGAGATCAAGCGGCTGGGCGAACGTGACAAGAAGCGGCTGGCACGCTGGAAGGACGTTCTGACGGGCGTGTTTCCGGACGTGAAGGACGGCGACGTGCTGACCGGCGTGAAGATGCCGGACGGAAGTGCGCGCTTCTTCCATCAGGGTGCCGAATTGCCGGCCATCGAGGACAAGGCGCTGTCCGATGCCTTCTTCGCCATCTGGCTTGATGCCCGCACCCGCGAGCCGAAGCTGCGCGCCCGTCTGCTGGCCGAATCTCTCCCGTCCAGTTGAGATCGGCGCGCCTGTTTGCGTATGGCGTGCTCGGCGCGCCGCTGGCCGCCGCGGCACTGCCCATCTACGTACATATTCCGAAGCTGTACGCCGACAGCTTCGGTGTATCGCTGACGGTACTGGGCATCGTGCTGTTCGCAGCGCGCCTGCTCGACGCGCTGGTCGACCCGCTGATCGGTGCTGCCAGTGACCGCGCACGGGGTCGCCGCCGGCTGGTGTGGATGGGTCTGCTGCCACTGGCGCTCGGGTTGCTTGCACTGGTGCGCCCGCCTGAAGGCACCGACCCGGTCTTCTGGCTGATCGGTGCGCTGGCGCTGGTCTATGCCGGCTACAGCATCAGCACCATCAACTATTACGCCTGGGGCGCCGAACTGTCGGCGACGCCGGCGCTGGGGACCCGGCTGGTCGCGGTGCGCGAAGGCTGTGCGCTGGTCGGTGTCGTCGCGGCGTCCATCGCGCCGGGACTGCTGTCGCCGGATGCGGCACAGGGGCTGTGGCAGGCGGTGCTGTACTGGCTGCCGCTGCTGGCGGTGAGTGCCGTCATCACGCTGTTTGCCGTGCCGGAGGCAAGCCGCGTGCAGCCGATGCGGCACGAGCCGTTGCGTGCCGTGTTGGGCGAGGTGCTGCAGAACCGGCGCTTCCGCCGCCTGCTCGCGGTGTTTGCGCTCAACGGCATCGCGTCGGCGATTCCGGCCACCCTGGTGTTGTTCTTCATCGCCGACGTGCTGGGCGCGGCCGAGCGGGAAGGACTTTTTCTGGCGCTGTATTTCGTCGCCGGCGTGCTCGCGCTGCCGTTGTGGACGCGCCTGTCCGACCGCTACGGCCGCGCGCGCAGCTGGGCCGCCTCGATGGTGCTCGCGATATCGGTATTCGCCTGGGCGTTCACGCTCGGCCCGGGCGATGACACGGCCTTCATGCTGATCTGCGCAGCTTCGGGCATCGCGCTCGGTGCCGACCTCGCGTTGCCGGCGGCGCTGGTGGCCGGCCTGGTCGGCCGGCGCGATGAGCCGCTGTCGGCTGGCGGCAGCTTCGGTGTGTGGAACTTCGTCACCAAGATGAACCTGGCGCTGGCGGCCGGCCTCGCGCTGCCGCTGCTCGGCCTGCTCGGCTATCAGCCGGGCGCCACCGACGCCGATGCACGGCTGGCGCTGGCCGCGGTCTATGGATTGGTGCCGCTGGCGCTCAAGGCGGCCGCCTGCGTGCTGCTGTGGCGCCATGCGGACTGGCTGGAACCGGAAGCGGAGCCCGAATCGAAGAGCGAAACGGGAACCGGAATTGCAACCGATGCCGAATACGGAGAACTGAAATCGTGAACTCGATGCTGTGGCGGATGAGGAGCTTCATCGGTGCGTTGTGCGCCGCGCTGCTGGTGGCCGGGTGTGGCGGCGTGGCGGTCGATCGCTATGCCGGGCAGACGCCGGCCATGGACCTGCGTACCTACTTCAACGGCACGGTCAATGGCTGGGGCATGTTCCAGGACCGCGGCGGCGAGGTGGTCAAGCGCTTCACGGTGCGCATCGACGCACGCTGGGAAGGCGATACCGGCACGCTGGACGAACACTTTTCCTGGAGTGATGGCACGACCAGCCGTCGCGTTTGGACCATCAAGGATCTGGGCAACGGCCGCTACACCGGCCGCGCCGACGACGTGGTCGGCGAGGCGACCGGCGAAGCGAGCGGCAGTGCGCTGCGCTGGCGTTACGTGCTGGCGCTGCCGGTAGATGGCAGCGTCTACAACGTCGACTTTGACGACTGGATGTACATGATCGACGACAAGGTGATGCTGAACCGCTCGGCGATGAGCAAGTTCGGCATCCACCTCGGCGAGGTGACGCTGTCGTTCACCCGCGGCGCACCCTGATGTTCGCGCCGCTGAATCCGCCGCTGGCCGACTGGTCGGGCAAACGCGTCTGGCTCATAGGCGCATCGTCCGGCATCGGTGAAGCGCTGGCGCGCCGCTTGATGGCCCAGGGCGCGCGGGTGGCGCTGTCGGCGCGCAGTGCTGACAAGCTGGCGGCGTTGTGTTCGGTGTCTGCGCAGGCGGCCGCGCTGCCGCTCGATGTGGCCGAACCTGACGCATTGGCCGATGCGGCTGCCACGCTCACCGCGCGCTGGGGTGGCATCGATGTCGTGCTGTTCGTCGCCGCACGTTATCAGGCGGTGCGTGCCTGGGAGCTGGATCCGGCGGACATCGACGCCACGCTCAACACCAATGTCGCCGCCGTCATGAAGGGCTGTGCCGCGGTGCTGCCGGGCATGCTGGCCGCGCAGTCGGGTGCGCTCGTCATCCTGTCCAGCGTGGCGGGATATCGCGGCCTGCCGAAGGCCATCATCTACGGCGCGACCAAGGCGGCGCTGATCAATTTCGCCGAAACGCTCTTCATGGACGTTCGGCCGCGCGGACTGGGCGTGCATCTGGTGTGCCCCGGCTTCGTCGAAACGCCGCTGACCGCACAGAACGACTTCAAGATGCCGGCGCTCATTACCGCCGACGAGGCGGCCGGTCACATCCTGAACGGCCTCGCCCGCGGTGACTTCCACATCCACTTTCCGCGTCGCTTCACGCGCTGGCTGCTGCTGCTGCGACTGCTGCCCTACCGGTTGTATTTCGCCGCGGTACGGCGGATGACCGGGCTTTGAGCTCGGCAGTGCCTGAACTCAGCGCGCTTCAACCGTTGCGCTGTTGTCGTCCCGACGCATCGAAAGCCCCGACAGCCAGTCCAGCACGCAGTAGAACGCACCGGCGGCAATCGGCGGGTTGGCGGCAGTGAACGGCAGCCCAGGAACAAGCAGCGCCCAGGTCCAGTTGCCCATCGCAGTGCCATACAGTTCCATCAGCAGTGCAAGTGCGAACATGGTGCCGTACAGCCGGGGTGACGGACCGTAGCGGATGCACAGCAGGAAGAAGGCGAACAGCAGCAGGCTGATGGTGTCCGCTTCAAGCCACGCGAAGGACAGGACCAGACCGGCACCGAGCGCCGGAACGGCGTCCGGTAGTGACGCGGGCAACCGCTCGGTGAGCCACATGCCGAGCGCGAACAGCAGCACGTGGCCGGGCGGCACGAACAGCGGCAGATTGCCGAGCCGGTATTCGTACAGCCCCCATACCAGCGAAAGCACGATTTCTCCGAAGGTCGCCCATGCGAGGCACACCAGCCACAGCCGGCGATGGTCGGCGTCGGCGCGCCAGCACAGCAGCCCGAACAGCATCCAGGTCCAGATGGACACCACCGGCTGCGCCCAGACGAAAGCCTGCCCGTCGAGCCACAGGCCGCCGACGATGGTGAGCACGATGATGAGGGCGAAGCGTTGCGTCATGACGAGGTGGGTTCAATCACGGATGGCGTGCGCCGGAAAGGCGCGACCGGGGCGCATGGTAAACTCCGGGCCTTGAAAAATCGCGGGTTTTCCCATGTCCGGCAACACTTTGGGCACGCTGTTCTGTGTCACATCCTTTGGTGAATCGCACGGCCCGGCCATCGGCTGCGTGGTCGATGGCTGCCCGCCGGGGCTGGCGCTGACCGCTGCCGACATCCAGCACGAACTTGATCGGCGCAAGCCCGGTACATCGCGCCACGTGACGCAGCGGCGCGAACCGGATGAAGTGGAAATCCTGTCCGGCGTGTTCGAGGGTATGACAACCGGCGCGCCTATCGCATTGCTGATCCGCAACCAGGACCAGCGTTCGAAGGACTACGGCAACATTGCCGAAACCTTCCGCCCGGGTCATGCCGACTACGCTTACTGGCAGAAGTACGGCATCCGCGACCACCGCGGCGGTGGCCGTTCGTCGGCGCGCGAAACCGCAGTGCGCGTGGCGGCCGGCGCGATCGCGCGCAAGTGGCTGAAGGAGCGTTACGGCATCGACATCCATGGCTGGATGAGTCAGCTCGGTCCGCTGCGCATCACCTACCGTGAACGTGCGGCCATCTCGGACAACCCCTTCTTCGCGCCCGATGCAGCCATCGTGCCCGAACTCGAGGCCTTCATGGACACGCTGCGCAAGTCCGGCGATTCCTGCGGCGCGCGCATCGAGGTCATGGCATCCGGTGTGCCGGTCGGCTGGGGCGAGCCGGTGTACGACAGGCTGGATGCAGACATTGCACACGCGATGATGGGCATCAATGCGGTCAAGGGTGTCGAGATCGGCGCCGGTTTTGCGAGCGTCGAGCAGCGCGGCACCGAGCATTCGGACGAAATGTCGCCGCAGGGTTATCTGTCGAACAACGCCGGCGGTGTGCTCGGCGGCATTTCGACCGGGCAGGACGTGCGCGTATCGATCGCCATCAAGCCGACGTCGAGCATCCGGCTCGACCGCCATTCGATCGACAAGGCGGGCAACCCGGTCATCGTAAATACACACGGCCGGCACGACCCGTGTGTCGGCATCCGCGCCACCCCGGTGGCCGAAGCCATGCTGGCGCTGGTGCTGATCGACCATGCGCTGCGCCACCGCGCGCAGTGCGGCGACGTCGAATGTGCGACGCCGCGCATCGCCGCTGCGGCGCCGGCTGACGTGATCGCCGGCATCCGCGCGCAGCGCGACGCGGCGGTCGATGATCCGGAGCCGGACGAGGCCTGAGGCGCGTCAGCCGGCGACCGCCGGGTTCAGCGCGTACACGCCGGTCAGTTTCGCTTCACCGAGCACATGGCCAGACATTGCCTTGAGTGCATCGGCGGCGGTGAAACGTCCGTCGACCGGCAACCGCTCGACGTCCAGCGCGTACAGCGTGAACACGTAGTGATGCAGGATTTCGTCATTCCACGGCGGGCAGGGACCGTCGTAGCCGTAGTAGTCGCCCTTCATCTGCTCGTCGCCGGCAAACCAGGCCGTGTAGTCATTGATGCCCTGGCGCGTGCCGCGCGGACCGGTCGGACCCGGTTTGCCGCACGGCGTCACGTCGGACGAGAACTCACCCTCGGCGATTTCACCGGACGGGGCGAGATCGACGAGCACCCAGTGCGAAAAATCGGTCCGCGGCAGGCTTGCAGGCACGGTGCGACCTTCCTGATTGACATCGTCTGGCCGGGTCGGGACGTCCGGATCGTTGCAGATCAGCACCAGCGAGCGGGTGCCGGTCGGCAGGCCGGACCAGGCAAGGTGCGGATTGCGGTTCGCGCCCAGGCAGACATGGCCGGTGACGGCCGGAATGCAGAAGGCGTTCTCGCCCGGGATGCGGCCGTTGTCCTCGAAGTTGTTGCTCGTCAGTTTCATGCATGCCCTCCAGTCAGGATGTTGCTCGACGCGAAAAATCGCGCAGCCGGAAACCCAATGCAAACAGCGTGGCGAAATAGCTGCCTGCGCCCGCCAGAACGATCCAGATCAGGTTCAGGATGCGCGTCATCGTACCTGCGCGCAGCCAGTCGCCGGCGAGATCGGCGCTGAAGTACAACACGCCGCCCATGACGGCCAGCGCGATCAGGATTTTCAGCCAGAAAGCGGTCCATCCGGGTGCCGGCAGGTAGGCGCCGATGCGCCGCAAGCCGCGATACAGCAGCGCGGCGTTGACCAGTGATGCGAGACCGATCGACAAAGCCAGCCCGGCGTGCGCCAGCGGTTTGATGAAGGCGAGGTTCATCAGTTGCGTCAACACCAGCACGCCGAGCGCGATTTTCACCGGCGTGCGGATGTCCTGGCGGGAATAAAAGCCGGGCGCGAGCACCTTCACAAGAATCAGTCCGGTCAGGCCGACGCTGTAGGCGACCAGTGCGTTGCGCGTCTGCAGCACATCGTGCGCCGTGAACTGGCCGTGGTGAAACAGCGTCGCCACCAGCGGCGTGGCGAGAAGGGCGAGCGCCAGTGCAGCAGGCAGCGTGAGCATCAGGGTCAGGCGCAGGCCCCAGTCGAGCAGGCCGGAAAACTCGCCGGTGTTTCCGTCCGCGTGACTGCGCGACAGCGAGGGCAGCAGGATGGTACCCAGCGCCACGCCAAGCAGACCGGCCGGAAATTCCATCAGGCGATCGGCGTAATACAGCCACGACACCGATCCGCTTTCCAGGAAGGACGCGAAGATGGTGTTGATCAGCAATGAAATCTGCGACACCGACACGCCGAGGATGGCCGGCAGCATCAACTTGAAGACACGCCGCACGCCGGGGTCCTGCAGATCGAGCCTGATGCGCGGCAGCATGCCGATGCGCATCAGTGCCGGCACCTGCAGCGCCAGCTGCAATACGCCACCGATGAATACCGCCCAGGCCAGCGCCAGCACCGGCGGATCGAAGAAGGGCGCCGCGAACAGGCTCATGCCGATGAAGCTCAGGTTCAGCAGCACGGGCGTGAAAGCCGGTATCGCGAATCGGCTGAAGGTGTTCAGCACGCCGCCGGCCATCGCCACCAGCGACATGAACAGGATGTAGGGGAAAGTGATGCGGGTCAGCATGACCGTCAGGTCGAACTTTTCGGTGTCGGCCGCGAAGCCCGGGGCGGAGATGTAGATCAGCCAGGGCGCGCCGAGGATGCCGAGCAGCGTCACGCCGGTGACGATGAGCGCCAGCAGGGTCGCCACCCGATCGATCAGCGCCCGCGTATCGTCGGTGCCGCGCCGGTTGCGGTACTCGCCGAGAATGGGCACGAAGGCCTGCGAAAACGCACCTTCGGCGAACATGCGGCGCAACAGATTGGGCAGGCGGAAGGCGACGAAGAAGGCGTCGGTCGCAGCGCCCGCACCGAAAGCACGTGCGATGAAGAAGTCGCGTACGAAGCCGAGGATGCGCGACAGCAGAGTCATGCTGCTGACGGTCGCGAGTGCGCGGAGCAGATTCATCGAAAGAAGGCGATGCTGGGTCAGCGCGCACCTTACCAGAGCGCGCAGCGCGAACGTGCCTGCCGGGCGCTCGATCGGGGGCTTGCGCCGCACTGTGAGCTTATGTATATTCGCGTGTTTTCCCGAACACGAATTCGCAACATGGCCAATTCAGCACAAGCACGCAAGCGCGCCCGTCAGGCAAACGTTCGTCGCGATCACAACACGAGCCAGCGCTCCGAACTGCGCACGGCGATCAAGAATGTCCGCAAGGCGATTCTCGCCGGCGACAAGCAGGCCGCGCAGGCGATATTCCTGAAGGCACAGACGACGATCGACAGCATCGCCGACAAGAACATCATTCACAAGAACAAGGCCGCTCGCCACAAGAGCCGCCTGTCTGGCGCGATCAAGTCGATGGCCGCCGCAGCCGCCTGAGCCTCGATACGAAATGAAAAAGCCGACCTTCGGGTCGGCTTTTTCATTTTATCCGGCAGCCCTTGCGCGAACGACAGCCCGAATCAATCGGGTGCGTCGTCCGGATCAGTCATCCGGAATTCATTCGTTCTGCTGCAATTCCTTCCTTGCCGTCCGCAATCCGGACGGCGCATATCGATTGCTGCTTTGCATCTCAGGGTAGCGTGTCGCTGACCTGATAGTCGACGCGCAAGCCGTTGTCACGCGCAAAGTGCATCAGGAAGTTGTAGGCCAACGGTTCGAGGTCGTACAGCCGCGCGTCGACGAAGACACACTTTTCTCCCGTGATCCAGCAACCCGGCCGCACAAACGGTGAATAGCGCATCTTGCGCTGGCTGCCGAATGAGGACATCACGCCACACAGGCGGTCGCACCAGTCGCTGGGGCGGAACGGCCTGCCGTTGGCGGTAGCGCCGATGATGGTGAAGCTGCGCGGCGCACGATTCCCGTCGCGCAGTGCGTCATCAGCATTGCGTGTCGACAAGACTTCATTCGCCGGTGTATCGGCAATCGATAAAGCTGTGGCGTCAATATGCGGTAAGGCGCTCATATCGTATTTACGACCTGTGCAATGGAATTCTTGACCCGAGCCACAGACGCCTGCGTTTGCAGGCGACGTGAGTCAAACAAGAAATCCTTTAAAAACAATCGGAACGAATTGTAAAGTTACCAACTAGTTTCTATACTCGCGCTATCTCCATGACGAGATTGCGATTTATGCTTAATTCACCCATGCGCGCTCACAAGGCAACGAAGCCTTCGACGGTGCGATCTCCGGTAGCACGGTTCGGATTCAGCATTCGCACACGCAGCGGCGTGTTGATGGAGAACCTGAGCATTCCAGGTACGTCGGCGGACGATGCCGAACGCAAGCTGAAACAGATCTACATGGGTTGCTCGGTGCTAGCACGCTTTGTGCCAGACTGAAGTCGGCGCGTCGCACATGCTGATGATCTGTTCCGGATCAAGGTGCTAGCGTCGCTGAAGCTGGCTTCAGATAGGCCGTGAAGCGATGTGTCACCGGCGTTGGTTGCTGCGCTGCAGTGACGATGTGCGCCGCAACATGAAGGTCTGCCGCTACACAGCGTGACGGCTTTGCACTAAAATCTCGGCTTGATCAAGCACGGCGGCGCGAGCCGCCGTGCTTTTTTCGTTTTCCGTAGTGCGCCTGACGGCACACTCGCCACGCGGTCGCGGAGCTTTCGATGACGCATCTGATGAATACCTACGGCCGGCAACCGGTCGCCTTCACGCACGGCAAGGGCGCCCGCCTGTATGACGACGCCGGGCGCGAATATCTGGACGCGATGGCGGGCGTGGCGGTCAACACGCTGGGCCACGGCCACCCCGATCTGGTGCAGGCGATTTCCCGCCAGGCCGCCGAAATGATCCATTGCTCGAACCTCTACCGGGTGACCGCGCAGGAACACCTGTCGGACCGTCTGGCCGCGCTGTCGGGCATGGACGAGGTGTTCTTCTGCAATTCCGGTTGCGAAGCGAACGAGGCGGCCATCAAGCTGGCACGGCTGTACGGTCATCAGCGCGGCGTCGAATTGCCGGGCATCATCGTCATGGAGCACGCCTTTCACGGCCGCACGCTCGCGACGTTGTCGGCTACCGGCAACCGCAAGGTTCAGGCCGGCTTCGAACCGCTGACGCCGGGTTTCTACCGCGTGCCTTTCAGCGACATCGCCGCCGTGAAGGCGATCGCCGAACACAACCGCAATGTGGTGGCCGTGCTGTTCGAGCCGGTCCAGGGCGAAGGCGGCATCCATCCCGCCGATCTGGCCTACGTGCGCGAGCTGCGCGAACTGTGCACCCAGCATCAATGGCTGATGATGGTCGACGAAGTGCAGAGCGGCGTCGGCCGTACCGGCAGCTGGTTTGCCTTTCAGCATGCCGGCATCGAACCGGACGTGATGACGCTGGCCAAGGGCCTGGGTTCCGGCGTGCCGATCGGCGCCTGCCTGGCGCGTGGTCCGGCAGCCGGCGTTTTCAAGCCTGGAACGCACGGCTCGACTTTCGGTGGCAACCCGCTGGCCTGCGCCGCGGCACTGACCACGCTGCACGTGATCGAGCGCGATGGCCTCATGGATAACGCCGTGCGTCAGGGCGACGCCATCCGCGCCGCCTTCCGCTCGGCACTGGCCGACACCGCCGGCGTGAAGGACATTCGCGGCGTCGGCATGATGATCGGTGTCGAACTCGACCGGCCGTGCGGTGCGCTCGTCGCGCAGGCGCTCGAAGCGGGCGTGCTGATCAACGTCACGTCGGAAAGCACCATCCGTCTGGTGCCCCCGCTGATCTATTCCGATGCCGACAGCCAGGAACTGGTGCAGCGCCTGGCACCCCTCATCCGTAACTTTCTCGCGGGCGCCCAGCTCGCCGCCTGACGATGACTCGACCCAGACACTTTCTGCAGCTCACCGACCTGTCGCGCGAAGAACTGGATTACGTGTTCGCGCGCACGCGCTGGATCAAGGACAAGTTCAAACGCTACGAACAGTACTGGCCGCTGCAGGACCGCACGCTGGTGATGATTTTCGAGAAGCAGAGCACGCGCACGCGGTTGTCGTTCGAAGCCGGCATGCATCAGATGGGTGGCAGTGCCATCTACCTAAACACGCGAGATTCGCAGCTCGGACGCGGCGAACCGGTCGAGGATGCCGCGCAGGTCATTTCGCGCATGTGCGACGTGGTCATGATCCGCACCTTCGAACAGACCATCATCGAGCGTTTCGCGGCCAATTCGCGGGTGCCGGTCATCAACGGTCTGACCAACGAATACCACCCGTGCCAGGTGCTGGCCGACATCTACACCTGGATAGAGCACCGCGGCGAGATATCCGGCCGCACGGTGGCGTGGATCGGTGACTCGAACAACATGTGCCACACCTGGATGCAGGCGGCCGAGCTGTTCGACTTCAAGCTCAATATTTCGACGCCGCCGGGCTACGAGGTGGAACCGGAACGCGCCGGCGTGGGTACCGATCACCACGAATGCTTTGCCGACCCGATGGACGCCGCGCGCGGCGCTGATCTGGTCACCACCGACGTATGGACCTCGATGGGCTGGGAAGCGGAAAACGAGGCGCGTGCCGCGGCGTTCGCCGACTGGCAGGTCGACGCCGACATGATGAAGGCCGCGAAGCCGGATTCGCTGTTCATGCACTGCCTGCCGGCACATCGCGGCGAAGAGGTCAGTGCCGACGTGATCGACGGCCCGCATTCTGTGGTGTGGGACGAAGCCGAAAACCGCCTGCATGCGCAGAAGGCCCTGATGGAATTCCTGCTGCTGGGCCGCGTGTCCGGCAGCTGAACCAACGAATCAACTGAAAGCGAAAGACGAAGACAATGAGTAGCGGCGACATCAAGAAAGTGGTTCTGGCCTATTCGGGCGGCCTCGACACCTCGGTCATCCTGAAGTGGCTGCAGGATGTGTACCAGTGCGAAATCGTGACCTTCACCGCCGATCTCGGCCAGGGTGAGGAGCTCGAACCGGCGCGTGCCAAGGCGATCAAGCTGGGCATCAAGCCGGAGAACATCTACATCGACGACCTGCGCGAAGAGTTCGTGCGCGATTTCGTGTTTCCGATGTTCCGCGCCAATACGATCTACGAAGGCGAATACCTGCTCGGCACCTCGATCGCGCGTCCGCTGATCGCCAAGCGCCTGATCGACATCGCGCGCGAAACCGACGCCACGGCCATTTCGCATGGCGCGACCGGCAAGGGCAATGACCAGGTGCGTTTCGAGTTGGGCGCCTACGCCTTGATGCCGAATGTGAAGGTGATCGCGCCGTGGCGCGAATGGGATCTGCTGTCGCGCGAAAAGCTGCTCGCCTACGCCGAAACGCACGGCATACCGATTGAAATGAAGCACAAGCAGGGTGGCTCGCCGTATTCGATGGACGCCAACCTGCTGCACATCAGCTACGAAGGTCGTCACCTCGAAGATCCGTCGGCCGAGGCCGAAGAGTCGATGTGGCGCTGGACGGTGTCGCCCGAAGCGGCACCGGACGCCGCCGAATACCTCGACCTCGAATTCGAGCGCGGCGACCTGGTCAGCATCAACGGCACGCGCATGCAGGCGCACGAACTGCTGGCCACGTTGAACCAGATAGGCGGCAAGCACGGCATCGGCCGTCTCGACCTGGTCGAGAACCGCTACGTCGGCATGAAGTCGCGCGGCTGCTACGAAACGCCCGGCGGCACCATCCTGCTGCGCGCCCACCGCGCCATCGAGTCGATCACGCTGGATCGCGAGGTCGCCCACCTGAAGGACGACCTGATGCCGCGCTACGCCAGCATCATCTACACCGGCTACTGGTGGAGTCCGGAACGCCGCGCGCTGCAGGCGCTGAT
Organism: Methyloversatilis sp. RAC08; assembly: GCF_001713355.1. Taxonomy (NCBI): domain Bacteria; kingdom Pseudomonadati; phylum Pseudomonadota; class Betaproteobacteria; order Nitrosomonadales; family Sterolibacteriaceae; genus Methyloversatilis; species Methyloversatilis sp. RAC08. The sequence continues at coordinate 3,206,679 of NZ_CP016448.1, forward strand.
CGACCACACTCAGCAATCGGTCAATGGCTGGGTGCGGCTGAAGCTGTACAAGGGCAATGTGATCGTCGTGGCGCGCGATTCGAAGACCGATTCGCTGTTCGATCCGACCATCGCCACCTTCGAGGACGACGCCGGTGCCTACGACCAGAAGGACGCGGCCGGTTTCATCAAGCTGAACGCACTGCGCATGCGCATTGCCGCCAATGCGGCCATCAAGCGCGGCAAGTAAGTCTCCAGACATCCATTTACAGGAACGCAAGCATGTCCCAGTTCGACAACGTCAATGTCGTCAAGAAGGCCAATGTTTATTTCGACGGCAAGTGCGTCAGCCACAGCATCCAGTTCGCCGACGGCACGAAGAAGTCGGTCGGCGTCATCCTGCCGGCCACGCTCACCTTCAACACCGGCGCGCCGGAAATCATGGAAGGCGTGGCGGGCAGCTGCCGGGTGCGCCTGAAGGGTGAGACGGAGTGGAAGACGTATGGCGCGGGCGAGTCCTATGATGTGCCCGGCAACTCGTCGTTCGACATCGAGGTTGCCGGCGAGCCCTATCACTACGTCTGCCACTTCGGCTGAGCGGACACTTCCGGGAACCGACGCATGCCTTCCTTCGACATCAGTTCCGAAATCGACATGGTCGAGCTGCGCAATGCGGTCGATCAGGCGAACAAGGAAATTGCCAACCGCTTCGACTTCAAGGGGTCGGATGCGCGCGTCGAGCAGGGTGACAAGCTGCTGACCCTGTTCGCCGACGACGACTTCAAGCTCGACCAGGTGTACGACGTGCTGCTCACCAAGTTCGCCAAGCGCAACATCGACGTACGCTCGATCGAACGTGGCGACGCGCAGAAGATCAGCGGCAACAAGTCGAAGCAGGAGTTGAAGCTCAAGGTGGGCATCGAGAGCGAATCGGCCAAGAAGATCGTGCGCATCCTCAAGGACAGCAAGCTCAAGGTGCAGGGCAGCATCCAGGGCGAAGAGGTGCGCGTGACCGGCGCCAAGCGCGACGTGCTGCAGGACGCGATCGCGCTGCTGCGAAAGCAGGTGACCGATATCCCGCTGCAGTTCGGCAATTTCCGCGACTGAGCCGCGCGCTGCCGTGTCAGCCGGCGGCGCGGCTCAGTCTTTCAGGCCTTCACTCCACTTCGCGTAGGCGGTTTCCGCCACCGCGTGCAGCGCCGCCACGCGCGCCTCGATGTCCTGCTGCATGCCTTCGGCCGATTGCACCGTCGGCTGAGCCGAGGCTGCTCGAATTTCCTTCTGCCCGCCGACACACCACTCGCGGATCATCGCTTCGGTCATTTCGATGTGGCACTGCATCGCCAGATGCTTGCCGATCGCCCACGCCTGATTGGGGCAGGCGTCCGACGCCAGCAGATGGGTGGCACCGTCCGGCAGCGAAAAGGTTTCACCGTGCCAGTGAAAGGACAGGAAACCTTCCCGCTCGCCGAACCACTCGCGCGCAGCCGCGCCGTTCAGCGTCACATGGCGCCAGCCGATCTCCTTGACCGGATTGGCGTCCACCGCGCCACCGAGCGCCTTCGACATCAGCTGCCCGCCCAGACAGTGACCGATGACCGGGATGTCGGCGTCCATCGCACGGCGGATCAGCGCCAGCACCTCAGGTATCCAGGGCAGCGGGTCGTTAACACTCATCGGGCCGCCCATGAAACACAGGCCGGCAAATGCGGTCGGATCATGCGGAACGACATCTCCGCGGTCGATGGCGACCACCTTGATGTCGCGACCTATGCCTTTCATGTATGTTGCAATATAACCTGGCCCCTCGGTCAGGCTGTGACGGAAAACTGCAATGGGCTTCATCAATAGACCTCCTGCGTACATTCTAGCGATGCTTCTGTCGCTGGCGGGCGGTTCTGCCCACGCGGCGGACCTCTCGCTGGCCGGCGTGTTCGGCGGCAAGGCGGTGCTGGTGATCGATGGCGGCGCGCCGCGCACGCTCGCCGTCGGCGCCCGGTCGCCGGAAGGCATCCGGTTGTTGTCGGTAGACCGCGACAGTGCGTGGGTTGAAGTCGAAGGCCGGCGCGTGCAGCTGCGCATCGGCGAAAACGTCGCCTCGTCGCGCAGCAGCGATGCCGGTGCGGCTGCCATCCACCTGAATGCCGATTCGCAGGGGCACTTCCTGTCCGATGGCGCCATCAACGGCACGCCGGTTCGCTTCCTGCTCGATACCGGCGCCACGGTCATCGCGCTCGGGCGCAGCGACGCGTTGCGCGCCAACATCCGCACCGCGTCCGCTCCGGCCATGGCCGTGCAGACCGCCAATGGCGTGGTGCGCGCCTGGCGGGTCAAGCTCGTCAGCGTGAAACTGGGTGGCGTGACGCTGAGCAATGTCGATGCTGCGGTGATGGAAACCGACATGCCGCACGTGCTGCTGGGCATGAGCTTTCTGAACCGCATGGACATGCAGCGCACGGGCCAGATCATGACGCTCAGGCAGCGTTTCTGATGGACACGCCCCTGCTTCTGTCCGCCGGTTTCGATCCGCATGGCTTGCGCAGTCGCCTGGGCGCACTGCAGCCGCGCCCGATCGACGAGCGCTTCGCCGGTTTCACACCCGCTGCCGTGCTGGTGCCGGTGGTCATCGGCGGTGCCGAACCGACATTGCTGCTGACCCGGCGCAGCGCCCATCTCTACGACCACCCGGGCCAGATTGCGTTTCCGGGTGGCCGGGTCGACCCGGGTGATGTGTCGCCCGAAGCCACCGCGCTGCGCGAAGCACAGGAAGAAATCGGTCTGGCGGCCGAACAGGTCGAACTGCTCGGCCGTCTGCCCGACTACTTCATCACGGCGAGCGGATTCCGCGTGACACCGGTGGTCGGCCTGCTGCGCACGCCGCTCGCGTTGCGGCTCGACCCGTTCGAGGTCGCCGAGGCCTTCGAAACCCCGCTGTCCTTCCTGCTCGATCCGTCCAACCGCAAGCGCGGCCGCATCGAGCACGCGGGCGTGATGCGTGAATACTGGGCCATGCCCTGGCAGGGCTACGACATCTGGGGCGCGACGGCCGGCATGATCGTCAGTTTCGCCGAGCACCTGCTCGTCGATCAGCCGCTGCGGCGGTGACAACGGGCTGTGTTGACTTTTGGCCGCTGACGCCCGCCCGGCGCCGGATTCCGCGGTGTGCTATCGTCCGCAGGCTGGCACGGCAACTGACGCTTCTTCATGACCTGGCTGTCCCTCTTCGTCGCACTCCTGATCGAGCAATTCAAACCGCTGTCCTACGAACGCGTAGTGGCGGGGCCGCTTGCCCGCTACGCCTTCTGGTTCGAGCAGCGGCTCAATGCCGGTGAAGCCCGGCATGGCGTGATCGCGTGGGTGCTGGCAGTCGGCCTGCCGGTGTTCGCGGTCTGGTGCCTGTACCTCGTACTGGTATGGATCAACCCCTTGCTCGGCTGGGCGCTCAATGTGCTCGTGCTCTACGCCACCATGGGTTTCCGCCAGTTCAGCCACCATTTCGAGGCGATTGCCGACGCACTGCGCGCCGACGACCCGGACACTGCGCGGCGCGAGCTGTCGGACTGGCTGCAACGCAATACCGACCGGCTGAAGACCGAGGAAATCGCCCGTCTGTCCATCGAGCAGGGCATCCTCGCGGCGCATCGGCACGTGTTGGCGCCACTAGCGCTGTTTGCCCTGCTGCCCGGCCCGACCGGCCCGCTGCTGTATCGCCTGACCGAACGCCTGTCGTGGTCATGGGCGCGGCGGGAAAACATCGAATTCGGTGCATTCGGCCGCTTTGCGCGTCGCATGTACGAATGGCTGGACTGGGTACCCGTGCGCATGACCGCCGCCACCTTCGCCATCGTCGGCGATTTCGAGGATGCGGTGCATTGCTGGCGTACGCAGGCGGCAAAGTGGCCTGAACAGGCGGCCGGCATCCTGCTGGCCAGTGGCGCCGGCGCACTGGGCGTCAAGCTCGGCGCGCCGCTGTTCGAGCTCGGCGAGGTGGCCGACCGGCCTGAACTCGGCATGGGCAACGACGCCGATGTTGATCTGATGCAAAGCGCGATTGGTCTGGTCTGGCGCACACTGGTGTTTTGTCTGATCCTGCTTGGCTTGCTGACGCTGGCCGGCTATATCGGAAACTGATTCGAAACGTGTTCGGAAACTGATTTCAAGGGAGGTTGTGGCGATGGCTGACAAGAGAGAAGTGGTGATCGTGGGTGCAGCGCGTACGCCGATCGGTGCCTACGGCGGTTCGCTGAAGGATTTCACGGCGTGTGATCTGGGCGCGCATGTCGTCAAGGCCGCCTTCGCGCGCGCCGGTGTCGATGCCAAGGAAGCGCAGCATCTGGTGTTCGGCAACGTGATCCACACCGAAGCACGCGACATGTACGTGTCGCGCGTCGTCGCACTCAATGCCGGCATGGCCCAGGAGTCCTGCGCAATGGGCGTGAACCGCCTGTGCGGGTCCGGCTTCCAGGCCATCGTGTCGGCCGCCAATGCGATCCAGCTCGGCGACGCCGAATGTGCGGTCGGCGGCGGCGTCGAAACCATGAGCCGCGGCGGCTACCTGATGCCGGCTGCCCGCTGGGGCGCCCGCATGAACGACACCAAGATGATCGACATGATGGTCGGTGCACTGACCGATCCGTTCGAAACGACGCATATGGGCATCACGGCCGAGAACATCGCCAGCCAGTTCGGTTTCGGTCGTGAGGAGCAGGACGCCTTCGCGGTCGAATCGCACCGCCGCGCGGCGGCCGCAACCGATGCCGGCCACTTCAAATCGCAGATTGCGCCGCTTGAAGTGCAGACCAAGAAGGGCACGACGGTCATCGACACCGACGAACATTTCCGCCGTGACGCCACCGTCGAAGGCATGGCCAAGCTGCGCCCGGTATTCAAGAAGGACGGCTCGGTGACGGCTGGCAATGCCTCGGGCATCAACGACGGCGCGGCCGCCATCGTCATGATGGAAGCCGGTGCCGCCGCACGCGCCGGTGCCAAGCCGCTGGCCCGCCTGGTGTCCTATGCGGTCGCCGGCGTCGCGCCCAGCATCATGGGCACGGGTCCGATTCCGGCCGTCAAGCTCGCGCTCGCGCGTGCCGGCCTGAAGGCGTCCGATCTCGACGTGATCGAATCGAACGAGGCGTTTGCGGTGCAGGCGATGTGCGTGACGCGCGAACTCGGTCTCGACCCGGCCAAGGTAAACGTCAATGGCGGTGCAGTGGGCCTCGGTCATCCGGTCGGTGCGACGGGCGCTGTCCTGACCGTAAAGTGCCTGTACGAACTGCAGCGCACGGGTGGCCGCTACGGCCTGATCACGATGTGCATCGGCGGCGGGCAGGGCATTGCCGGCATCATCGAACGCATCTGAGCGCGTGCCGCTTCAACGCTCCGGAACGCCCCGCCCCCAGCGGGGCGTTTTGTTTTGCGGCTCTGCACCAGATGAATCCGGGTGTTGCACCGTTATGGTGCAAAAACCCAGCCGTGGCAGGGGTTTTCAGGTATCGACGCCGCTTTGCGGCATGGCACATTTCTCGCTGTGCTCCGGATGAAGTCAGCACACGCGCCACATCACCACCGAGACAACACGATCATGGCAAATCCGTCGTCGATCTATGACGAAATGAACAGTGCCGACGGCACGGTGCGCAGTCACTACGCCGGATACAAGAAATGGCTTGCGGAGACGCCCCCCGAGCGCATTGCCCAGAAGCGAGCCGAAGCCGACCTCGTCTTTCACCGCGTCGGCATCACCTTCGCCGTCTATGGCGAGGAGTCCGGCAAGGAACGCCTGATCCCGTTCGATATCGTGCCGCGCATCATTCCGGCGCAGGAATGGAAGCAGCTCGCGGCCGGCCTGCGCCAGCGGGTCAAGGCGTTGAACATGTTCCTGAACGACGTCTATCACGACCAGGAAATCATCAAGGCCGGTCACGTACCTGCCGAACAGATTCTGTCGAACAGCCAGTACCGCCCGGAAATGCAGGGCGTCGATGTGCCAGGCGGCATCTATGCCCATATCGCCGGGGTCGACGTGGTGCGTGCCGGCGCCGGCGAGTTCTACGTGCTGGAAGACAATCTGCGCGTGCCGTCCGGCGTGTCCTACATGCTGGAAGACCGGCGCATGATGATGCGGCTGTTCCCCGAGCTGTTTTCGCGCTACCGCGTGGCACCGGTCGAACACTACCCGGACATGCTGCTGACCAATCTGCGCGCCGTCGCACCGGCCGGGGTCATCGACCCGACCGTCGTCGTGCTGACGCCGGGCGCCTACAACTCTGCCTACTTCGAACACGCCTTCCTCGCGCAGCAGATGGGTGTCGAGCTGGTCGAGGGGCAGGACCTGTTCGTGCGCGACGAGCACCTGTACATGCGCACTACGCAGGGTCCGCAGCGGGTCGACGTGATCTACCGCCGCATCGACGATGACTTCCTCGACCCGCTCGCCTTCCGGCCCGATTCCATGCTTGGTGTGCCGGGGCTGCTGCAGGTCTACCGCGACGGTCACGTCACGCTGGCCAATGCGATCGGTACCGGCGTGGCCGACGACAAGTCGATCTACCCCTATGTGCCGGACATGATCCGCTTCTACCTCGGCGAAGAACCCTTGCTGAACAACGTGCCGACCTTCATGTGCCGCAAGCCGGACGATCTGGCTTACGTGCTGTCCCATCTGGGTGAGCTGGTCGTGAAGGAAACGCACGGCGCAGGCGGCTACGGCATGCTGATCGGCCCGCTTGCCACGAAGGAGGAAATCGAACGCTTCCGGCAGCTCATCATCGACACGCCGGATCGCTACATCGCCCAGCCGACGCTTGCGCTGTCTGCCTGCCCGACCTTCGTCGACGCCGGCATCGCGCCGCGCCACATCGACCTGCGTCCGTTCGTGCTGTCTGGCAAGGACATCAACATGGTCCCGGGCGGCCTGACCCGCGTGGCGCTGCGCGAAGGATCGCTGGTGGTGAATTCGTCGCAGGGCGGCGGCACCAAGGACACCTGGATACTGGAAATCTGACATGCTGAGCCGCACCGCAGATCACCTCTACTGGATGGCGCGCTACATCGAACGCGCCGAAAACGTCGCCCGCATGCTGGACGTGAATTACCGCATGTCCATGGTGCCGCAGGCCGAAGGCGGCATCGATGCCGGCTGGGGGGCGACGCTGTCGATCACCGGTCTGGAAGACGCCTTCCGCGCCAAGCACAGTGCGGCCACGATGGAATCGGTGCTCGAATTCATGGTGTTCGACGGTACGAACTCGTCGTCGATCATGAGCTGCCTGCGCATGGCGCGCGAGAACGCCCACGCGGTGCGCGGCACCATCACATCGGAAATGTGGGAAACCACCAACGACACCTGGCTCAAGATGCGCGACTACCCGCGCTGGAAACTCGCCGGCAGCGAAATCGGTGAATTCTTCGAATGGGTCAAGTTCCGCTCGCACCTGTCGCGCGGCGTCACGCTGGGCACAATGCTGCGCGACGAGGCATTTCACTTCATCCGCCTCGGCACCTTCCTTGAACGGGCTGATGCGACCGCGCGCTTCATCGACGTGAAGTACCACATGCTGGTCGACGGCGCCGCGCCGCCGGACACCGCAGCCGACTACTACCAGTGGAGCGCGCTGCTGCGCTCGGTGTCCGCCTTTGAGGTGTATCGCAAGGTCTATCGCGACCTGATCACGCCGGTCAAGGTCGCCGAACTGCTAATCCTGAACGACCAGATGCCGCGTTCGCTGCGCACCAGCATGGTCGAGGTGTTCGAAAACCTGAATGCGCTGTCCAACTACCGATCGAGCGAGACCGAAAGACGTGCCGGCGAACTGCAGGCCAGCCTGAAGTTCGGTCGCATCGAGGACGTGTTCGCGCGCGGTCTGCACGAATACCTCACGCAGTTCATCGTACGTGTCATTGATCTGGGCAACCGGGTGTCCGAAGACTTCCTGGTGCCGATGTCGTCGAATTGACTACCCCCTGGGCCGGCCTGCGTCCGTCCCGCCCCCCGAGGGGGGCAAGTCGTCTTGGGGCGGCCCGGCGACGACTTGTCTGCCCCCCGGGCCGGCCTGCGTCCGTCCCGCCCCCCGAGGGGGCAAGTCGTCTTGGGGCGGCCCGGCGACGACTTGACTGCTGATATCAGAGGAGATAACCATGCTGCTCGACATCCGCCACGAAACCACGCTGCGCTACATGCGGCCGGTGCAATACAGCATCCAGCAGCTGCGGCTGACGCCGCGCGAGGATTCGACCCAGCGGGCACTGGCCTGGAAGGTTCAGGTGCCGGGCAACGCGCGCCGCTCGATCGATGCGCACGGCAATGTCGGCCACCTGTTGACGCTGGACCGCCCGCACAGCGAGCTGTCCATCCTGGTCAGCGGTACGGTTCGCATGACCGAGGATGCGGCGTGGATGCCGCGTGATGCGGGCACGTTGTCGCCGCTGTCCTATCTGGCGACCAGCCGTCTGACGGAGAGCGACGAGCAGGCCCATGCGATGGCGGCCACCCATCTTCGCGCGCGACGCGACACCGTGGGCGAACTGCTCGATCTGAGCGGCGCCGTCTGCGGCGCGGTGCGTCACCAACCCGAATGCGTGCCGCCGGCTGGCGCAGCCAGTGCCTTCGAAGCCGGGCGCGGCTGCGGTGCCGACATCGCGCACGCCTTCATCGCCTGCTGTCGAGCCGCCGGCCTGCCGGCACGTTTCGTCAGCGGCTATCTGGTGGACGCAGCCGGAGAATGGGCTGCGCCGCACACCTGGGTCGACGTCTGGCTGGCCAGCGGCCCGGCTGCCGGTGGTGAGGCCGGCTGGGTCAGCGTCGATGTGCTGGAACGGTCGCTGGCCGGGCAGGGCTACTGCCGGCTGGCGGTCGGTCGCGATCATCTCGATGCCTGCCCGGTGCGTCTGAGCGACACGGCCGACCATGCCGTGATGACGGTGACGCGGGTGTCCGTACATCGCCACTGAGCGGGCGGCCTTTCCGCCCGGGCTCCCCCGGCTGTGGCTTTTCGGGCCGCGTCGCGCACAGGTCCGCCGAGACGGATAACATTCCTCCCTCACACCTGCCGGAACTTATGCCATGACTTACTGCGTGGGCATGCTGCTCGACGCCGGGCTGGTCTGCCTGTCCGATTCACGCACCAATGCGGGGGTCGATCACATCAATACCTTCCGCAAGATGAATGTGTTCGAGCGGACGGGTGAACGCGTGCTCGTGCTGATGAGCGCAGGCAATCTAGCGGTCACGCAGACGCTGGTGAGCCTGTTGCGCGAGCGCCTGGCCACTGACGGCCCGAACCTGCATACCGTGGCGAACCTGTTTGAAGCGGCTCGCCATGTCGGCGACTGCCTGCGCGAGGTCTATGCGCGCGATGCCGATGCCCTGCAGGAATTCGGCATCGAATTCAACGCGTCCTTCATCCTCGGCGGTCAGATACTGGGTGAGGTGCCGCGGCTGTTCCAGATCTACTCGGCCGGCAATTTCATCGAGGCGACACGCGACACGCCTTACTTCCAGATCGGCGAGGCGAAATACGGCAAGCCCATCATCGACCGCGTCATCCGCCCGGAAACCCTGCTCGACGATGCGGCCAAGTGCGCGCTCATCTCGATGGATTCAACGATACGGTCCAACCTGTCGGTCGGCCTGCCGCTCGACCTGCTGGTGTTGCGCCGCGACGGGCTCAAGGTGTGCTCCAGCCTGCGCATCGACGCCGACAACGCCTACTTTGAAATGATCCGCAGCCGCTGGGGCGAAAGCCTGCGCGAGGCCTTCCACGCGCTGCCCTCGCCGGACTGGATACCCGGCTGACGTCGCCCGGGACCGGCACACAGCGCTGAACCACGTGTTGCACCGAGCGGTTACGTTGTCCTTTCTGGCGTTTCTGCCGGTCCGCCCGCAAAGCTAAAGGTTCCCGCAAGGCCGTCGTTAATCCGGATTCCAGCCACCAACCCGTCCGGAGCATGTCCGCTCAAGCCGACTGGCCTTGCGCACGCGCAACCGATGCGTGCGCCACGCCGCGTACCCCGATGCCCCGGGGGTTGCGAGGTGTTCTGTACCTCCTGCTTTGTCTGGTCGCTGCAAGCTGCGCCTGCGTGACGGCAGCGCGCGCGGCCGACCTGCCTTCCATCGCGTTGCATTACGGCAAACAGGCGCTGCTGGCTTCGCTGAAGGCGTTCGACATCGCGGTGGTCGAGCCTGACCACGGCTTCGATCCGGTCGCCTACCGTGCCGGCAAGGCTGAAGGTGCCGGCAGCGAGCTGTTCGCCTATGTCAGCGTCGGCGAGGTGCATCCGTCACGCGGCTACGCCTCACGCATCCCGGCGGCGTGGCGCATCGGCAGCAATACCGACTGGCAGTCCATCGTGATCGATCAGGCGCAGCCGGACTGGCCGGCCTTTTTCGCCGAACAGGTCATCGCACCGCTGTGGACGCGCGGCTACCGCGGCTTCTTTCTCGACACGCTCGATTCCTACCATCTGGTGAAGAACGCAGACGTGGCGGCGCAGCAGGCCGGTCTGGTGGCGGTGATCCGCCTCATGCGCACGCGCTTTCCGGGCATCCGCCTCATCATGAACCGCGGCTTCGAACTGCTGCCCGCGTTGCGGGGCGAGGTGTTTGCCGTGGCGGCCGAATCCCTCTATCGCGGCTGGGACGCGAAGAAGAAACGCTATGTCGAGGTGTCGCAGGCGGACCGCGACTGGTTGCTTGGCCAGTTGGCCGCGGCGCGCGACCAGTATGGCGCCACGGTGCTGGCGATCGACTACGTGGCGCCGACCGACCGCGCGCTGGCGCGCGCGACGGCCCAACGCATCCTGTCGCACGGCATCGTGCCCTACGTCACCGATGCTGCGCTCGAAACCACCGGCGTCGGCCTGATCGAAGTGCTGCCGCGCAAGGTGATGTTCCTCTACAACAGTCGTGAGTCGTCGCGCATCAATGCGTCGAATGCGCACCGCTACGCCGAAATGCCGGTCAATCATCTGGGCTATGTGGCCGAGTATGTCGACGTCAACGGCAGTCTGCCGGAGGTGGTGTCCGCCGGCGACTACGCCGGCGTCGTCGCCTGGTTCGACGGCTACGTGGCCCCGGATCGCACCGGCGCGCTGTCGAACTGGCTGGCTGCGCGCATCGCCGACGGCACGCGGGTTGCGGTATTCGGCAGTTTCGGGTTCCAGCCGGCGGGCAGCTTCGTTCGCGCTGCAGGGCTCGACGACGCGGCCCCTCCGAAAGGTGCACTGAAGGTCGTCAGTGCCGATGCGCTGATCGGCTACGAGTCACCGGCGCTTCCGGAGCGACGGGGCGTCGAAGCGATACGGGTATCGGCGCCCGGCGCCCGGACGTTGCTGCGCCTGTCGGACGCCAACGGCACGCACTACGACGCGGCCGCCCTGACCGGGTGGGGCGGCTACGTGATGAATCCTTTCGTGGTGCGCGTACTCCCGGGCGAGGACGAACAGTCGCGCTGGATCGTCGAACCCTTTGCCTTCATCCGTCAGGCGCTGGCGCTGCCCGCGCTGCCGGTCGCCGACACCACGACGGCGGCCGGCCGCCGCATGTTCTTCGCCCACATCGATGGCGACGGCTTTCCGTCGCGCGCCGAAATGCCGGGCCGCCGCCTGGCCGCAGAAGTGCTGCTCGACGATGTGCTCAAGCGCTACGCGGTGCCGCATGCGATGTCGGTCATCGAGGTCGAAACCAGCCCGCAGGGTGCGTACCCGAAAGAGTCGCCGCTGATGGAAGACGTGGCGCGTCGCATGTTCGCGTTGCCGCACGTCGAAATCGCGTCGCACAGCTACACGCACCCGTTCTTCTGGGACAGCGTCGAGCGCGGTGAAGTGCGCGAGTCGCTGCAGGGCTATTCACTGGCGCCCAAGGGCTATGTGCCGAGCCTGCAGCGCGAGATTCTGGGTTCGAGCGAATACATCCGCAGTCGTCTGGCACCGCCCGGCAAACCGGTCGGGTTGATGTTGTGGACCGGCGATGCGTCACCGACCGAAGCTGCGCTGGACATCGTCGACGCCGCCGGCATGGTGCAGATGAATGGCGGCTATACGGTGGCCACCCGCAACTACGCCAGCCTGGCCGCGGTGTCCGCGCTGGGATCGTGGCAGGGGCGGCGCTTCCATGTGCATGCGCCGATCATGAACGAGAACGTCTACACGAACCTGTGGACCGGCCCGTTCTACGGCTTCGAGCGCGTCATCGAAACATTCGACTACACCGGCGCGCCACGCCGCCTGAAGCCGATCAACATCTATTACCACACGTATTCGGCCAGCAAGCGGGCGGCGCTCGATGCGCTGCACAAGGTGTATCGACATGCGCTGGCGCAGGAGATCCACCCGGTCTTTCCGAGCGAGTACGTGCGCATAGCCATGAACTTCAACGACCTCGTGCTGGCGCGTTCGCTCGATGGCCGACGCTATCTGGTGCGCAATGCGCCGCATCTGCGCACGCTGCGCCTGCCGGCCGAACTGGGTTATCCGGATCTCGCCCCAGCGTCCGGCGTGGCCGGCTTCAACGCCGGACCGGAAGGCCGCTATCTGCATCTGGCCGCCGATCAGGCGAGCTTCGGCCTGCAGCCCACCGCGCCGGCCGGGCCTGCGCTGTCGAGCAGCAACGGGCGCATCGCCGCCATGACGCGCGACGGCGACCGCATGCTGCTGGACCTGCGGGCCCACGTACCGCTCGAATTCGTGCTCGCGAACATCGATCGATGCACCGCCAGCGCGGACGGCAAGCCGCTCACGCCCTTCCGTCGCGACGGATCACTTACACACTTCAGGCTGACCGCGCATGCTGCGACGATCGAGCTACGCTGCCGCCTCGCTTGAGCGGCCGCGGCTGGTCGCGCCGCATGTGCTGCTGGGCATCGCGCTGCTGGTGGCGCTGCTGCTGGTCGTGCTCTATCCCTATCGCGAGCTGGTGCAATACACGCTGAATGCGACCCGCGGCGACACGCTGACCATTGCCTATCTGCGCAACCTGCTGCGCACGGATCCGGACAATCCCGAACTGCGCCTGGCGCTGGTGCGACAGGCGCTGGCGCGGCGCGACTACGACGGTGCGCGCCTGGCGCTGGCGCCGTTGCTGTCCGGCACGCCGGCCGGCGCCTCTGGTACCGAGGCGCGCTGGGTCGAATGGACGGTGTTCGAAAGCGAGCTGCTGGCCAGTCTGCCGGGTTCTGCGCGGCGCGCCGAACTCGAGGCGGCCCTGCCCGAAAAGCTGCGCCGCACCGTGCTGATCGACGGCCTGACCGACCAGAACCGCATGGCGCTGGTCGAACGTGCGCTGTCCTGGGGCCAGGCGGTGCTGGCGCTGGAATTGCTGTCGGGCTTCACGCGCGAAGGTGTGCGGCCCGACCCGCGCATCTATCGCGAGGCGGCGAAGGAACTGCTTGGCCACGGCGAGTACCAGAGCGCCGCGAAAATCCTGCTGCTGCTGCGTGCCGCCGAACCGGATGCCGCAACGCGTCGCCAGCTCTATCTGCAGGCCATCCGCATCCTGCAGTCGGGCAACCTGCTGGCGCTCGCGCTCGACACGGCGGAACGCGAACTGGGCGAACTGTCGGGCGACACCGAAGTGCTGTACTACCTGGTCACGCTGGCGCGCGCCGCCAACCGTCCCGACGCGGCGGCGCGCTTTGCGCGCGCCATGCTGAAGCTGTCGCTGCAGCTGCAATGGCGCCGCACGCTGCTGGCGCAATCCGGCTTCGATGCGCGGCCCTGGCGGGTGGCGACGAATGGCGTGCCCGATCTGCCGTTCGATGACCGCATCTACACGCTCGGGTTCGAGGCCTTCCTCGGCAACCGCCAGCTCGACGACGCGCAGCGCGTCGCCGCATCGGCGGTGCGCCAGGCGCCCGACAGTCTGGTCTGGCGCGAGCGCCTGGCCACGTCGTCGGAGTGGGCCGGCAAGCCGCAGGAAGGGCTGGAACAGTGGCTGGTCATCGCCCGGCGCACCGGCCGCGAGGACGCATGGGACGCCGTACTGCGGCTGGCGCCCGGCCTGCTCGACGACGAGGCGCTGCTGGCCGGCCTGCGTCATCGCATCGCCCGCCAGCCCGGCGACAGCCGCCTGCTGAGCGCCATCATCGCCACCTACGAGCGGCTGGGCAGACCGCGCGAGGGCATCGAGTTCCTGCAGGGTGTGGGCGGTGCCACGCCGCCGCTGCCAGTGCTGGTGGCGCTGGCCGATCTGGCCGAGCGCGCAGCCGACATCGATCTCGCACTGGCCACGCTGGCGCGCATCGATGGCACCGCCACGCCGGATGTGCGTCGCACATCGCGCCGCGCCGCACTGCTGATTTCGCGCAACCGCTTCGATGAAGCGATGGCGGCGCTCGAAGCGGTCCGCCCGGCGGCCACCGACGCCGATCGCGACTACTGGCGGCTGTACTCGTCGCTCGCCCAGTTGCTGCAGGACGACGACCGGGCGCGCGACGCGCTGGCCCGCATCACGCGCTTCGACGACGCCGAGGTGTCGGAGCTGCAGGATCTGGTCGAACTGCTGCTGGATGTCGCACCGCTGCAGGCGGCGCGCGAAGCCGAGCGCGGCTGGCGTCACTACGGCGATCGAGTGTGGCTGATGCGTACGCTGGATCTGTATGTATTCACCGGTCGGCCGCAGGACATCGGTCGCATCATCGGTGAGCTGTCGGACGCCCAACGGCGCGATGCCGAGCAGCTGCCGCTGTTCCTGCAGATCCGCGCACGCTGGCATCAGGCGGCCGGCCGCAAGGCACAGGCGCTGAACGATTTCAGCGCCGCGCTGGCGATCGACCCGGGCTCGGTCGAGGTGCGCTCGGCGCTGCTGTGGCTGTTCATCGACGGCAACGACACGCTGGCGCTGCGCGAACTGCTGGCCCGCCACGAACAGGCCTGGGCGCGCGAACCGCTGCTGCATGACGCGCTGGCCGCGTCCTGGCAGGCGCTGTCGCGCCCGCAGACTGCGCTCGAACGCTATCTGCTGCCGCGCATCGGCGCGCAGCGCGGCGACTTCCTGTGGATGATGAATGTCGCCGATGCGCTGGAACAGAATCAGGAAACCGAGCGTGCCTGGCGGCTGCGCGAACAGCTTTGGCGCGCCGAGCGGCCGAAGCTGCGGGTGCTCGCCGCCGACGACATCGCGCAGCTGCAGCGTCTGGCGCGCGTGCGACTTGCCCGTGCCCAGCAGCCGGGCGACGCCTCGCATGCGCTGCTGCGCGAGGTGCTGCGGCTCGATCGCGCACCCGATGGCGAATGGCTGCCGGCGGCGAAGGAACTGGCGCTGTCCTGGTTCATCGATCATGGCGAATACGAGGCGGTGCGCGGCTTTCTGTGGCACCAGTACGGTCGTGCGCTGAACCGTCCGCTGTGGGCCGACATCACCGCCGCACTCGGTCAGGGCGACGTCGCGGCGGTCGGTGCGCTGCTCGAACAGTGGGACGAACGCCTGCCGCGCTACGACCGCGTCAACAGCGCGCGGCTGGTCGGCGACGTGCGGCGTGCCCAGACGGCCGCCTTCGAAACGATGGACGCGCAGCGCGATGACGCGCCGCTGCACCTGCAGCTGAGCGACGCGCTGCTCGACTACGCCGACCGCTTCGACCTCGACATCGCACAGCGCGAACTGGCCGGCATCGACGAGCGTCAGCAGTCGGCCACGTTGGACATCGGTGTCGCGCCCGACCTGCGCTTCAGCGTCGAATTCGGCTCGATCACGCGCGGGCGCGGCGACAACGTGGACTACTCGGCGGTACCGGACGAACGCGAGTACCTGCTCGGCCGCGTGGCCTGGGCGCACGACGACGGCGTGACCCGCCTCACCATCGGCCAGCGCGACGGCTTCGAAACGATTCATCCGTTCGCCATCGAGCGCGAACAGCGCATAGACCGGCGCCTGTCCGGGTCGCTGGGCATCGGCCTGAACATGCCGGCTACCGAAAATCTCGGCCTGCGCGTCGCCGGCATGCGCGATCAGGTCGAACTGCGCGGCACCTACCGGGTGTCGCGCTACGACCGCGTCGGTCTGCAGCTGTCGCGCTACCGCTATCAGGCGCAGAACGATCTCGACATCGGCCGCGGCCGGCTGTGGCAGGCGGAATACGTGCACTCGATCCGCACCGAGCTGCCCGATCTCGAAGTGAGCGCCTACGTTGCCGGCTACCGCTTCAATCCGTCCGACATTGATCTTGCCGATGCGCGTGCCGTAGACATCAAGAACCGGCTGTTCTTCGCCAGCGCGTCCGACGCCACCGCGCTGCGGCCGCAAAGTTTCAACCTGCACGGCGTGCGACTGACCCACAACGTACGGCTGGTGCGCGACTACACGAAGGCGCTGCGGCCGTTCGGCTCGGTCGGCGTGCTCAACAACAGCGTGTCGGGTGCCGGTTACGACGTGGCGCTCGGGCTGGCCGGCAGCGTGCTCGGCACCGATCATTTTTCGCTGTCCTGGCGACAGAACAAGGGCGGTGGCGGGCTGTTCGCGCGCACCACCGAATTTGCGCTTCACTACCGGCTGTTCTTCTGATGGCCGCCTTTCTAGAACAGGGAGATACACCATGACCCGCCTGATCCACCGCACCCTGGGCCTGCTGGCCGTTGTCACGCTGCTTGGCGGCTGTGCCGTCATCGACCACTCGCCGCCGTCCGGCGCCGACAAGAACGCCGCCTGGGTGGTGCTGCCATTCGCCAACGCGACCGAAACACCGTTCGCCGGCCAGCGCGCCGAAAGCGTCACCGAAGGCCTGCTGCGTTCGCTCGGCGTGGCCAACCTGAAGCGCTACCCGGTCAGCCTGCAGAACGACAACCTGTTCGAATCCGGCAAGCCGAAGGATGCCGACAAGGCGATGGACTGGGCGAAGGAGCAGGGCGCGCGTTACGCGGTCACCGGCACCGTCGACGAGTGGCGCTACAAGGTCGGCGTCGATGGCGAACCGGCGGTGGGCGTGGCGCTGCAGATCGTCGAGATCGACGGCGGCAAGGTGGTGTGGAGCGGCGTCGGCGGCAAGAGCGGCTGGAGCCGCGAATCGCTGTCCGGCGTGGCGCAGGAACTGATCAAGTCGCTGCTCGTACCGGCCCTGAAATAAATGAATCCGCGCGCGCCCGGTGAGAAGCCGGTCATCCGCCGCGTCGATGAGCCGCTGGTCCGGCGCATCATCGACCGCTTCACACCGACCGGTTCCGGAGCCGGCGCTTCAGCGCTGACCGAAACCCTGGTGCTGCCGGTGCTGGCGCTGGCACTGGCGTTCTGGCTGAATCCGCTCGATCCCTTCTTCCTGCGCTCGCAGTTCGCGTGGGTGTGGCTGGGCCCGGTGCTGGTGGCGCTGCGCTACGGGCCGATACCGGGTCTGGTCGGCAGCGCCATCGTGTTCGGCGCCTGGTTCGTGTTCGGCGAGCTCGGCGTGGCGCTGGGCGAACTGCCCAAACTGTACTTCCTCGGCTGGCTGATCACGGTGATGATCAGCGGCGAGTTCTCGTCGCTGTGGCGCGGCCGCGTGCGGCGCGCCGAAAGCGTGCAGGCCTATCTCGAACAGCGGCTCGAATACCTGACGCATCAGCACTATCTGTTGCGCCTGTCGCATGACCGGCTTGAGCAGGACCTCATTTCACGCCCGGTGTCGATGCGCGATGCGCTGGTCAGCCTGCGCGGTCTGGCATCGACGCCGGCGGCAGCGGGGACCTCGCTGCCGGGTGCGGCCGAGCTGTTGCGGCTGGTGTCACAGTATTGCCAGATCGAGCGCGCCGCCCTGTTGCAGGTCGATCAGAACGGCCATGCCGATGGCGCGGCGCCGGTGCATCTGGGCGCGCAGTTCGACATCGACTTGGCGGATCCGCTCGTCGGCTACGCCTGCGAACGACGCCGCCTGGCCCACATTGCGCTCGACGAGGAACGTGCGCTCAGCGGCTCGCGCTACCTGGTCGTGGCGCCGCTGACCGACATGAACGGCGACATGCGCGCGCTGCTGGTGGTCGAAGGCATGCCGTTCTTTGCGCTGCACGACGAAACGCTGCAGATGCTCAACCTGCTGCTCGGCTACTACGCCGACGGCCTGTCAGCCAGCGAACTGGCGGCACCGATACGCGCTGCGTACCCGGACTGCCCGCTCGACTTCGCGTTCGAACTTGCGCGCATGTGGCGTGTGCGGGTCGAATCCGGCGTGGCCAGCGCACTGGTCACGCTCGACTTTCCGGCCGCTGCGCCGGAAGACGATCTGGCGCTGCAGATCAGCCGCATCCAGCGCTCGCTCGACGTGGTCTGGCTGGTGCGCAGCGACACCGGCTCGCAACTGATCACGCTGATGCCGCTCGCCGGCAGCGCCGCGGTCGAAGGCTATCTCGCGCGCATCGATGCCTGGCTGGCGCTGCACCGCAGCGGCGGGCTGGATGCAAGCGGCGTCGGGAGCCGCATCAACCCGATCGATACGGTCGAACCGCTGACGCTGCTGGAACGGCTGCTGAAAGGTCGCCATGGGCGCTAGCAAATTCGGCCTGATGGCCCTGCTGACCGAGCTGGGCGCCCTGCAGGCGCTGCTTCTGGTCGAGCATGCCGATCAGGCACTGCTGGCCTACCTGGCGATTCACGCGCCGGCGAGTGGTCTGCTTGCGCTGGCGGTCTACACGCTGATCCCGGCGCGGCAATCGAAGCCGCGCAGCAGCGTGCTGGCGCTGCTGTTCAGCTGCATATTCTTCGTGCCGCTGCTCGGTTTCGTCGGCGTGATCATCGGTGCGCTGCTGCGCCACCTGCTGCCCAGGTTGCGCGCGCCGCAGCGTTTCACCGCGGTGCGCCTGCCCGATCTAGATACGCACGAAAGCAGCGAGAAATCGTCAGCCGGATTCCGCCAGGCCGGCGTGCGCCAGTTCCTGAAGAACGAGCGTGCACCGGTGCCGCAGCGCCTGCGTGCGATGGTGGCGCTGTCGCATGCGCCGTCGCGCATCGGCTCACCGGTGCTGCGCGAACTGCTGGGCGATGCCGAAGACGACCTGCGCCTGCTCGCCTACGGCCTGCTCGACGGGCGTGAAAAGCATCTCAACGCGTCCATCCACGATGCGCGTCAGCGCCTTGCGGCCAGCCGCGACGTCGCAGTGCGCAGCACGGTGGCGCATCAGCTCGCCGCGCTTTACTGGGAGCTGATCTATCAGGGACTGGTGCAGGGCGACCTGCTGGACTACGCAGTCGGCGAGGCGCTGCGCCATACCGAAACCGCGCTGCAGGGGCTGACCGACGATCCGGCGCTGCACCTGCAGCACGGTCGCCTGCTGCAGCAGCTGCAACGCTTCGACGAAGCGGACGCCGCCTACCGGCGCGCGCGCGAACTGGGCCTGCCGGCGTCGCGCGTGGTGCCCTATCTGGCCGAGCTGGCGTTCGCCCGGCGCGATTACGTGCGCGTGAAAACCCTGCTGGCAAGCATGCAGGACTGGGAAGGCCTGTCGCGCCTGCAACCGGTACTGCGGTTCTGGGGGCACGCATGACAGACCTGACAAAACCGGCGGGCGTCGATGTGGCGCTGCTGCTCGAAGGCACGTTTCCGTACGTGTCGGGCGGCGTGTCGAGCTGGGTGAACCAGATCATCCGCGCCTTCCCCGACCTCACGTTCGCCGTGGTGTTCATCGGCAGCCGGCGCAGCGATTACGGCGACATGCGCTACACGCTGCCGGACAACGTGAAGCACATCGAAACCCACTATCTGCATGACGATCTGGGCAGCGCCAGCGCACATGACCGCAAGACCGGCATGGCAGGCGACGCCGAAGGCTTCGCCCGCATGGCGGCCCTGCACGACACCTTCCGCAGCGGCGGCGACGCGCTCGACCTGTTCGGCTCGGCGTGCCGCGAAATCAGTCCGGGCGGCCGGGTCAGCCTCGACGACTTCCTGCGCAGCGAAGCCTCGTGGGACATCGTGACCGACCGCTATCGCAAGTACTGCAGCGACCCGAGTTTCGTCGACTATTTCTGGACCGTGCGCATCATGCACCAGCCGCTGTGGCAGCTCGCACGCGTTGCGCACGGGCTGATTCCGGCGAAGGTCTATCACAGCGTATCGACCGGCTACGCCGGCTTCCTCGGTGCCATGCTGGCGCAATCGACCGGCCGGCCGCTGGTGCTGTCCGAGCACGGCATCTACACCAAGGAACGCAAGATCGACCTGTACCAGAACGAGTGGATACGCGACAACCGCAACGTGTTCCAGAAGGACGCTTCCGAACTGAGCTACTTCCGCCAGCTGTGGATACGCTTTTTCGAATGGCTGGGCCGGCTGACCTATGGCGCGGCCGACCCCATCATCGCGCTGTATGAAATCAACCGCCTGCGTCAGGTCGCCGACGGCGCCGACGCGGCGCGCACGCGCAACATTCCGAATGGCGTGGCGATCCAGAAGCTGGCGCCGCTGCGCGACAAGCGGCCCGACAGCGTGCCGCCGGTGCTGTGCCTGATCGGCCGCGTGGTGCCAATCAAGGACATCAAGACCTTCATCCGCGCGATGCGCCGTGTCGTGAATCGCATGCCCGAAGCGCAGGGCTGGATCGCCGGCCCGGCCGAGGAAGATCCGGCCTATGCCGAAGAGTGCCGCAATCTGGTCGACAGTCTGGGTCTGAATGACAACGTGCGCTTTCTCGGCATGCAGAAGATCGACGAACTGATGCCGAAGATCGGTCTGGTCGTGCTGTCGTCGATCTCCGAGGCGCTGCCGCTGGTGCTGCTGGAAGGTTATGCGGCGGGCGTGCCGGCGGTGTCGACCGATGTGGGTTCGTGCCGGCAGCTGATGTACGGACTGGGCGACGAAGACGAGGCGCTCGGTGCGGCCGGCCGCGTGGTCGGCATCGCCGATCCTCAGGCACTGGCCGATGCCGCGCTCGAACTGCTCGGCGATCCGGTCGCCTGGACCTCCGCGCAGCAGGCCGGCATCGCGCGCGTCGAGCGCTACTACAGCGATACGCAGATGTTCGGCCGCTACCGCGAGGTCTACACGCAGGCGCTGGCGCGCGAAGGTCGCGCCGCCGGTGGCTGCCCGTTCGGACACGGAGCGCGCTGATGGCGGGCATCGGTTTCGAACTGCGCAAACTGCTGAAGAAGGACAGCCTGCTCGGGCTGGCGCAGGCCTACAGCTACGCCGGCGTGATCGGCTCGGGGCCGTGGGTGCTGTCCATCGTCGGCATCCTGATGGTCGGTCTGCTGTCGCGTGCGGTCGTGGTGCCTGAATTCCTGGTCACGCAGTTCCAGGTGTCGGTGACCTATCTGATCGCCACCTCGCTCATCCTGACCGGCGTCGTGCAGCTGGCGTTCACCCGCTTCGTGTCGGACCGCCTGTTCGAGAAGCGCGACGACATCATCATGTCGAACTTCAACGGCCTGCTGCTGTGGGTGATCGCGCTGTCCGGCATCATCGGCCTCGCGCTGGCGTTCACGCTGTTTTCCGGCCTGTCGGTCGCCTACCGGCTGCTGATGCTGTCGGGCTTCGTGCTGCTGTGCGGCATCTGGGTCGCCACGATCTTCCTGTCCGGGCTGAAGATGTACCGCGCCATCCTGCTGCTGTACGCACTGGGTTACGCGATCACCGTCACGGCTGCGCTGCTGGCCCGGCCGTGGGGGCTGGAAGGCCTGCTCGGCGGCTTCGTGCTCGGGCACTTCGTGCTGCTGGTCGGCATGTGGATCATGACGTCGTGGCACTACCGCTCGGTGCTCACCATCTCGTACGAATTCGCCGACCGCAGTACGCGCTATCCGACGCTGATGGCGATCGGCCTGCTGTACAACCTCGGCGTGTGGGCCGACAAGTTCATGTTCTGGAGCTGGCCGGAAACGTCGGATGCCATCATCGGTCCGCTGCGCGCCTCGGTCATCTACGATCTGCCGGTGTTCATGGCCTATCTGTCCATCATTCCGGGCATGGCGGTGTTCCTGGTGCGCATCGAAACCGATTTCGTCGAGTACTACGACCGCTTCTTCGATGCGGTGCGTGCCGGCGGGTCGCTCGAATACATCGAGGACATGCGCGACGAAATGGTTTATTCGATCCGTCAGGGCCTGGCAGAGATCGGCAAGATCCAGACGCTGGCCATGCTGGTGGCCATCGTGGCCGGCCCGGCGGTATTCGCGCTGCTGGAGATTTCCGAGCTCTACCTTCCGCTGCTGTACATCCAGACGCTGGCGGCCAGCCTGCAGGTGGGCCTGCTGGCGCTGCTGAACGTGTTCTTCTATCTGGACCAGCGCCGGCTCATTCTCGGCCTGTGCGCCTTCTTCTGCGTGTCGAACATCGTGTTCACCGCGCTGTTCTTCAAGCTGGGCGCCAGCTTCTACGGCTACGGCTATGCCCTGTCGGTGCTGCTGACGCTGCTGTTCGGCCTGTATGCGCTCGACCGCAAGCTCGGTCGGCTGGAATACGAAACCTTCATGCTGCAGTGACCGCCGGCCCTGTACATCAGGCCTGACGCCGTCCGTCCTGCTCGATCAGTGATCCGCCGCGCGTCAGGTCGGGCGCGGCGGTCGAGATCGCCTGCTGCGCATCCATCGCTTCCGACTGCAGGTCGCTGGCGTCGCACAGCGTCGTGATCTGCAGACGGCCACCGGTCTGCTGCGCCTCGCCCTGCAGGCTGATCGCCGGCAGATCGCCCGCGTCACGGCCGGTACCGATCCGGATCAGTCGTCCGATCGGCGCCGTACCGGTCGGATCGAACAGATACCAGCGATCACCCAGGAATACTTCGATGCAGCAGTGCAGACCGGACAGACCTTGTCCCGCACTGCTGCCAGGGCCGCTCACGCTGACCAGCCGCGCCGGAACGTAGAGTGCGCGGCACAGCGCAATCGCCAGATGGGCGAAGTGTTCGCTGGCGCCGCTCTTGTCCAGCAGGGTGTCCATGACCGATTTGTCGGCGCCGGCCTGCGCCGGGTCGAAGCAGGTGCGGTCGCGCACGCACTCGCACAGCGTAGCCACGCGTGCATAGCCGGGCTTCATGCGGCCGAAGGTGCGGAACGCCAGACGGGTCAGCGGCTCGGTCGGGCAGAACGGGCTTTCATGCAGGAAGGGCAGCACGTCGAACGGCAGTTCGGCGACGCCGATCTCGGCCAGTGTGGCCGGATCGGCCGCGTGGTGAGTGGTCAGCACGCGCGCCGAATAGTCGATCTCGAGCGGGCCGGGTGGCGCCTGCACGTGCAGCACGCGCTGGCCGAGGCGGCCGTTGACGATGCGGCTGCGCGCACCGAGCGACGACACCAGCGACTCGCCGCTCACCTTTTGCTGGGGTGTGGCGGCGGGCAGGATGCGCAGCGCCAGACTGCCCGCGGTGTCGACGTCGTAACGCAGTGAAACAGTGACGTTCATCCTGGGCATGGGCACGGCTCCGATAGCGGTTTGAGGCAACCGGGCGGATGCTAGACGTGCGTGGCTACCAAGGCTGTAGGACGGGGACTACCTGCTTGCGGGCGGGCCGCGGTGCGGCAAATCTCCAGGACGGGAGCCAGCGCTCAGGTCCGAAACGGATCCGGAATGGATCAATACAGCGGCCGCTGCAGTTCGGTCCGCAGGATGCGGTAGAGAGACATGCGTCCGGGGGCGACGTTGTCGCGCAGCGCGCAGTCGGGCTCGCGGTCGTGGGCGCAGTCGCGGAAGCGGCACTTGCCCAGGTAAGGGCGGAAATCGACGAAGGCGTGTTCCAGCGCCGGCAGGTCGAGATGCGACAGGCCGAATTCCTGCAGACCGGGGCTGTCGATCAGTTCGCCGCCGCCCGGCAGCTCGTACAGCCGGGCGTAGGTGGTGGTGTGCTTGCCGGAATCGAGCGCCGCCGAAATCTCGCGCGTCGCCGCCGCGGCACCGGGGATGAGCGCATTGACCAGGGTCGACTTGCCCATGCCGGACTGGCCGATGAACACGTTCAGCCGGCCCTTGAGGTGGCTGGCGAGCAGCGACACGTCCTGCTTCGCCGACAGCTCCAGCACCGTGTAGCCCATGGCGGCAAATCCGGCGAGCTGCGCGCGGGCGCCCGCGAGGCCGTCGGCGAGGTCGCACTTGTTGAGCACGATCAGGCCGTCGACGTCCTGCGCACTGATCGCGATCAGGATGCGCGCCACCAGATCGGCGTTGAAGCCGGGTTCGGTCGCGGTGACGATCACCACCTGGTCGACATTGGCGGCGACCGTCTTCTGCTTGAAGGCGTCCTTGCGGTAGAGCAGGCTGCGCCGCTCGTGAATGCGCTCGATGCGCGCCTGATCGGCCTGCAGCGACAGTTCGACCCGGTCACCGCAGGCCACTTCGGACCGCTTGCCGCGCGGGAAGGCCTGCAGCACCTTTCCGTCGTCGAGCCGCACCATGTAGTGCCGGCCGTGCGCCGAAACGACGCGACCGCTCAGCGTGGTCAAAGGTTGCGCATCGCTTCGATGCGGGCGGCGCAGATCAGGTCATTGATCGATACGCCGCGCACGCTGTGCGTCGTGAACACCACGCGCACCCGGTTGAAGCCGAACATGATGTCCGGGTGATGGTCTTCCGCTGCCGCCAGCGCGGCCACCTGATTCACGAACTCGACCACCTGCGCGTAATCGGCAAACTGGAAATCCTTGGAAATGTGGTTGTCCATTTCGATCCAGCCGGGCACGCTGCGCAGATGCGTGGTCAGGGTGTCGCCGGTCAGTCTTTTGTGCGCGCCCTTCTGCGGCGTGCAGTGCTGCTGGGCAAGTTCGTGTGCGTCCATGAGTTCCTGAGGGTCAGAGCGTCTGCAGTTTCGCCACGCGCAGGGCGGCGGGCGGGTGCGAGTCGTAGAAGCTTGAATACAGCGGATCGGGCGTCAGCGTCGAGGCGTTGTCGCGGTACAGCTTGACCAGCGCCGACACCAGCCAGCCGGAGCGGGTCTGCGCCGCGGCATAGGCGTCGGCTTCGAATTCGTGCTTGCGCGACATCAGCGACATGATGGGCGACAGCGGGAAGGAAAACACCGGCATCACCAGCGCGAACAGCATCAGCGCGATCACATTGCCCTGGCTGGCCACACCCAGCTGTTCGTAGAACCACGGCTGGTCGATCAGCCAGCCGAGCAGGGCGAAGAAGGCCAGACTGCCGCCGCCGATCAGCGCGACGCGCTTCCAGATGTGGTGGTGCTTGTAGTGGCCCAGTTCGTGCGCCAGCACGGCTTCGATCTCGTCGCCACCGAGCCGGTTGAGCAGGGTGTCGAAGAACACGATGCGTTTGCCCTTGCCGAAGCCGGTGAAGTAGGCGTTGCCGTGCGCCGAGCGGCGCGAGCCATCCATGACGAACAGGCCGTCGGCGCGGAATCCGCAGCGCTCGAGCAGGCCTTCGATGCGGCTGCGCAGTTCGCCTTCGGGCATCGGTTCGAACTTGTTGAACAGCGGCGCGATCAGCGTCGGGTACAGCAACATCGCGGCAAGGCTGAACGCCAGCCAGAACGCCCAGGCGTACACCCACCAGGCGCTGCCCAGGCTGTCCATGATCCACAGCACCGCAGCCAGCACCGGCGCACCGATGGCGGCCGCCACCAGCCCGTGCTTGATCAGGTCGCCGAAGAACATGGCGGGCGTCATCTTGTTGAAGCCGAAGCGCGCTTCGACGACGAAGGTGCGATACAGCGTGAACGGCAAGTCGATCACGCCGGAAGCCAGGGTCAGTACGCCGACGAACACGAGGTCGCGCAGCAGGCCGTCGCCGGCAAGGTTTCCGGCAAGGTCGTAGAACCACTGCAGGCCACCGCCCAGTGTCAGCACCAGCAGCCACAGCGCGCTCACCACGACGTCGGCGCGGGCGAGGCTCACGCGCGCCATCGTGTAGTCGGCGGCTTTCTGATGGGCGTCCAGCGGAATGCTGTCGCGGAAGGCCTGCGGCACTTCGGCGCGGTGCGCCGCAATGTGCGTGCGATGTCGGGTCGCGAGCCACAGGCGCACGCCGGTGGTCAGCACGAGTGCAAGGATGAAGATTTCGGTCAGCATGATGGAGAGCCTCGGGTGGATGCGGTTCCTGTCGGAACTCCGATTTAGACGGAGTCCAGGTCAGCTGAGTGTGACAAAATCAGGCCGATCCGCGTTCGGACGAACGCATTAATCCCGCTTGGAAATTTTCTCGATTATGGCACAGGACCCCACCTACCTCGTCTGGCTGGACATGGAAATGACCGGTCTCGACCCCGACAACGATCGCGTCATCGAACTGGCCTGCGTGGTCACCGACGCGCATCTCGAAGTGGTCGCAGAAGGGCCGGTGATCGTCGTGCACCAGTCCGATGAGGTGCTCGCCGGCATGGACAAATGGAATACCAGCACGCACGGCAAGTCTGGCCTGACCGAGCGCGTGCGCGCCTCGACCGTCACCGAAGTGGCCGCCCAGACGGAAATGATCGCATTTCTGAGCCAGTACCTGCCCGAGCGCACCAGCCCGATCTGCGGCAATTCGATCTGCCAGGACCGCCGCTTTCTCGCCCGTCACATGCCGCAGCTCGAAGCCTGGTTCCATTACCGCAATCTCGATGTGTCGGCGCTGAAGGAGCTGTGCAAGCGCTGGCGGCCCGAGCTCGCGGCGCAGTTCAGGAAGGCGCAGCGGCACGAGGCGCTGGCCGACATCTACGAATCGATCGACGAGCTCAAGTTCTACCGCGAACACTTCCTGCGCATGGAGTGAGGCCATGAGCACCCTCCGCATTGCGGTTGCGCAGATCAACTGCGTGGTCGGCGACCTCGACCACAACGCCTCACTCATCCTCGACGCCGCGCAGCGCGCGGTCGAGCAGGGCGCCCAGCTGCTGCTGACACCCGAACTTGCCTTGTGCGGCTATCCGCCGGAAGACCTGCTGCTGCGCCCCGACTTCATCCGCGGCTGTGCCGCCGCGCTGGCGCGCCTGGCGGCCGACGCACCGGCCGGGCTTGCGCTGCTGGTCGGTCACCCGCATGCGACGAGCGACCGCCTGTACAACGCCGCCAGTGTCGTGCGTGGCGGCCGCGTCGAAGCGACGTATTTCAAGCAGCGCCTGCCCAATTACGAAGTGTTCGACGAAGAACGCTACTTCGACGAAGGCATAGCCCCGCTGGTGGTCGAGGTCGCCGGCGTGAAGGTCGGCGTGAACATCTGCGCCGACGTGTGGGAAGCTGGCGCGCCGGAAGCCGCGGCGGCCGCGGGTGCCCAGCTGCTGGCCGTGCTCAACGCCTCGCCCTACCACGTCGACAAGCCGGTCACGCGCGAACAGGTGCTGGCCGAACGCGTGCTCGCGACGGGCATCCCGGCGGTGTACTGCAATCTGGTCGGCGGTCAGGACGAACTGGTGTTCGACGGCGCCTCGTTCGCGCTCGACCGGCTCGGCCGCCTCGCCTGGTGCGCGCCGCATTGCCGCGAGCACTTCGCCACGGTCGAATTCAGCGACGGCGACTTCGTCGCCCAGCCCCTGCCGCCGGTCACCCCGGTCGAGCAGGACTGTTACGAAACGCTGGTGCTGGGTGTGCGCGACTACCTCGGCAAGAACGGCTTCAGGCAGGCGCTGATCGGGCTGTCGGGCGGCGTCGATTCAGCACTTACGCTGTGCATCGCCGTCGACGCCATCGGCGCGGCGAATGTGCGCGCCGTCATGATGCCGTCGCCCTACACCGCGCAGATGAGCCTCGACGACTCGCGCGAACTGGTGAAGAACCTCGGCGTGCGCTACGACGAGGTGTCGATCGCCCCCGCGATGGAGACCTTTGAGCAGATGCTCAAACCGCTGTTCGGCAACGCCAGGGCCGATACCACCGAAGAGAACGTGCAGGCGCGCGCCCGCATGATCATGCTGATGGCCCTGTCGAACAAGACCGGCGCCATCGTGCTCACCACCGGCAACAAGAGCGAAATGGCCGTCGGCTATTCCACGCTCTACGGCGACCTCGCCGGCGGCTTCGCGGTGATCAAGGACATCTACAAGACCTTCGTCTATCGCCTGTGCGCCTGGCGCAACAGCGTGAAGCCCGACATTCCGCAGAACATCCTGACCCGCGCCCCATCCGCCGAACTGCGCCCCGACCAGACCGACCAGGACAGCCTGCCGCCCTACGAGGTGCTCGACGCCATCATCCAGGCCTATATGGAACGCGACGAATCACCGCGCGAAATCATTGCTCAGGGTTTTGCCGAAGCGGATGTGAAGCGGGTGATCGGGTTGCTGAAGCGCAATGAATACAAGCGGCGGCAGGCGCCCCCGGGGGTGAGGGTGACCGAGCGGGGGTTCGGGAAGGACTGGCGGTATCCGATTACGAGTGGGTATCGGGACGAGAGCTGACCATCACTTGCTACGATTGCAGAGTTTGAGCACGGCTGATGTCTGCCGGGGGCGCGCTGTACGCGCGCAATGGCCGTCTGGTCCTGCGGCATGCGGACAACAACCGGGCCTTCCGCAACGTGGCGAAGTCGCTTTATGGCAAGGCAGGCGATGACCGCTTTCCGGCCTGTGTCTATCTGCCGCTGGCGGTGAGCGGCCACGAAGGTGTGGCTCAGCCCGAGAGGAGCCGCGTGTTCGGCATGATGCTTAATTCGCTGTCGCCCGAGCGCACGATAGGCGCTTTCGGCTTCAACCCATCCTTGCTGGCGGTGGCGCATATGTCGCAGGGCGAGTCAGAGCCCGATCCGTCGGTCGTCGCGAGCGCCCTCGGGCATACGCGGGCGGAGGCACGGATCGCCATCGCGATTACGCTGGGGCTGTCGGTGGAGCAGATCGCCGAACAGCGCTGCAAGGCGGTGAGCACGGTGCGCAGCCAGGTGAAATCCATGCTTGCGAAAATGGGGTGCACCCGTCAGAGCGAGGTGGTGAGCCGCGTGCTTTCATTGCCCTTCATATTCCTTGGCATGCAGTGCAGTGGCGACACTGCACACCGCCCGCGCCGGCCGGCCAACGATGTTGCGGCACACGCAAGTGCGGTTGCCCACGGCCTGATCCCGAGCACACAGCGTGTGCGTACCGCGCCGGGCGGGAACGTCTGAGCGCTGCAGGGCTTGCGTCTTGCAGCGGTAATTGCGCCCCAACTCTACATGCCGCCGTGAGCGGCCGGCCCCGGCTCCCTTGGCGTCGATGCATGCGGGGCGACGCGAGCGGGTGTGAAGTGATGCGTCTTCAGGAGGTGTCGTGGGGAATGGAGCAGAAATGCATGCGGTCATCGAGCAGCTTTATCGCGCTGCGACGGGCAGCGCAGAGGTGACTTGGGAGTGCGCGCTGTACGACGTGAATCGCATGGTGCGAGGCCACGCCGTTGCGCTCTGCGAGATCAACGTGTCGCGGCGTGAGCTCTTGTTCCATGTCGAAGTTGGCGACGTGCCGCCGAAGGCGCGGCTTGTGTTCAAAAGTCGAGTCCACCTGGGGGATCCGCTGCTGACGCGTCTGCACGCAACGAGCCCGGGATGCTGGGTTCACTGTCCTGAACGGGTCGACGATGCATCCGTTTGCAGCGACTCCTTCCACAAGGCGTTTCAGCCGCCCGACGAGGGGCGC
Organism: Methyloversatilis sp. RAC08; assembly: GCF_001713355.1. NCBI lineage: Bacteria > Pseudomonadati > Pseudomonadota > Betaproteobacteria > Nitrosomonadales > Sterolibacteriaceae > Methyloversatilis > Methyloversatilis sp. RAC08. The sequence continues at coordinate 3,236,070 of NZ_CP016448.1, forward strand.
TGGGTCAGTGGCATCAAGCTGATCGCGAGCGGTGACACCGCCGTCAGTCTGTTGGTCACACGGCGCGCAGAACTGGGGCCGCTGGCAGGAGATGACTTCCTGGCCTGCGACATTCTTTCCTTTCACATCGCAAAGGCCTACGCGTTTGCGCAGTTGCACGCGCGGCTCGGCAGACAGCATGCGGCGGCTGAACTCGTGATGCAGCACCTCGGTTCGCCGATCGTTCTGCTCGATGGCGAGTGCAGGGTGCTCTTTGCAAACCGGCCCGCACGCTCGCTGATATCGTCTGGTTCAGCGCTATCAGAGCGTGAAGGTCGCCTCGCGCTCGCATACCCAGAGGACGACCGGGCCTTGCGAGCACTGGCCGACAGGCTTTATCGCGAGGCGGACGCTGCGCGATTGTCGGCCGGAGCCCATCCCACGTTCGCTGCCAGCGAACATGTCGGTATCGCACGGCCGGCTGGGTTGCGTGTCGCGGGCATGACACTGATGCTGCTGCAGGATAATGAGACGTCGGCTTTCATTTCGTGTCCGGTACTGCTGGCGGTGGTGCATGAACTGAAAGGCGATCTTCAGACAGACTCGAGCATCCTGGCCAGCGCTTTTGACCTGACGAGAGCGGAAGCGAAGGTGGCCATGTGCATTGCACAGGGCATGCCGGTGGCGCTGATCGCCGAGCTGCATGGCTTGGCACTCAGCACGACACGGCGCCTGGTGCAGTCCGTGAAGGCAAAGCCGAACGGCATCCGGCTGGTCGAGGTGATCAACCGTATGCGATCCATCCCGTTCATGTTTTTCGGTCTGCGGAGAGATGACGAGGACGGTGCGGCAACAGCGGCGTTTTCGCCGCGCCGTCCTGTTCCACACTTGCCGCACGCGTCCGGAATGTTCGCACCGGATGACTTCGCCTGAAGCCTGGAGGTGATCACGTCACCTTGATGGCTGCCGCGTCGCCGGGGTCAATCGGGTTGTGCCGCGCAGGCTTGCGCGCTTGAGAGGCGTGCGCCTGCCCGAGTGCTCAACGACCGCGCCGCCAGACACTCCCCGCCAGCGCCGCTGCCAGACTGGCCAGCGCCCAGCCGGGCAGTGGCACATCGCCGTCGCTGGGGCCGGTCGCCGCGGCCGCAGTGACCGCAAAGCTCACGCTGACTGGTATGGCGGCGAGCCACACGTCGTTGCCGGGCTGGCTGGCCTGCACGGTGCAGGTGCCGGTGGCGAGCAGGCTGGCCTGGCTGCCGGCGGTGGCGCACACGGTCGGTGTCAGGCTCAGATAGCTCACCGCGAGACCTGAACTTGCGCTGGCGGCGAGGGGGACCGGGCCGGCGTCGACGGCGAATGGGGGTGGAATCGGGAAGGTGATGGTCTGGCTGCCGCGCGCCGGCTTGATCGTGAAACCAAGCGTGACCGACGCGGCGGCAAACCAGTCGCCGTTGCCGGCCTGGCTGGCGGTGAGGCTGCAGGTGCCGGCGGCAAGCAGCGTGGCGATGCTGCCGCTGACGCTGCAGGTGGCCGGTGTGATCGATGCGTAGCTCACCGCGAGGCCGGAACTGGCGAGCGCTTCAAGCGCCAAGCTGCCCTGGTCCAGCCACACGTCGCCCGGCGACGGAAACACGATGTTCTGTTCCGCGCGTTCGTCGAGGGCGAGGTTGAGCACGATGTTGCCGGTGGTGCCATTGAAGCCATCGACGGCGATGCGATAGGTCGTGCCGGCGGTGACGACGGTTTCGAGCTGGCTCTGCGCGCCTGTGCCGCTGTCGTCATCGCTGGCCAGCAGCGCCAGCGACGACAGGGCGCTGCCGGTGTAGAGGGCCAGCATGGTGTCGAAATTGCTGCCGTTGGTATCCAGCGTCAGCATGCCTGAAGCCGGCGCGGTCCATACCCACCACAGCGATCGCGTCGCGGCGATGCCGTCGTGTGCCGGCTCGCCCGCTTCGCTGCTGGCCAGCGTGTTGCTGCCGCTGTCGGTGGCCGATGCGCCGCCGAGCACGCGCGCGGCGGCGAAGGCGTCGTTGCTTTCGGTGCCTGCGCCGGCCAGTGCGGCGCCCAGTGCCAGCCGCGGACGCTGCAGGCCGTTGCGGGTGTCGGTCACCGCGGGGCCGCTCAGTTTGAGCCGGCTTTCGATCTGTTCCGGCGTGTCGAGCGGGAAGCGCTGTTTCAGCACGGCCACCGCGCCCGCGACCATGGGCGCGGCGAAGGACGTGCCGTCCAGCGTGTTGCCGCTCAGGGTGAGTACCGAGCCCGGCGCGAAAAGGTCGAGCGGCTCGCCGCTGTTGGAATAACAGGTCACCTTGTCCGCCGCGGTCGTGCTGTCGGTGCAGCTGCCGAAGGCGCGCTGGCCGACGTTGGCGTCGTAGGTAGCGCCGACCGCTACGGCGTTGGCGACGCAGGCTGGTTCGGCGACACCGGCCGTGTGGCTGTCGTTGCCGGCGGCGATCACCACCACCAGCCCAGCGTTGCGTGCCCGGCGCACGGCGGCGACATAGGGTGTCAGCGTGCAGGCGCTGGCGTTTTGCTGGGTGTCGCCCAGGCTCAGATTGAGCGCAACGATGTTGTAGGTCGCGCGCTGCGAAATCGCCCAGTCCATGCCCTCGATCACGTCGGAATCGAAGGCGCCTTCGGGCTCGAACACGTCGATGGCAACGATGGAAGATTGAGGCGCGACCGCCAGCGCCGTCATCGCAACCTTGCTGCCGTGGCCATCGGCATCGCGCGCATTGTCTTCGACCGCCGCTTCGTATGCCGCGACCACCCTGCACGTGCCGGCGGGCACGCCGACCGCCGTGCAGGCGCCGAACGGCGCCAGCGTGTAATCGACACCGGTATCGAGCACCGCCACCGCCGTGCCCGCGCCCTGATACCCCGCACTGACTGCCGCCGGCTGGCCGATCAGCGGCAGCGCCTGTGCGCCGATCGCCTTGCGCTGCTTGTCCATATATACAGCGGCGATCCGGTGGTCGCTCCGCAGTGCGCGCAGCGCATCGGCATGCTTCAGTGTGAGTGCCAGCAGGGGCATCGTCCTGTAGCGGCGGCGCACGCTGATGCGGTCGGCCGGCAGCGCGGCGATCACAGCAGCTTTCATCGTGTCGCGCCGCCGCTGCACCGTGCTCGACATCAGCACGCTGTCGTCGTCGGTCAGTTCGACGATCACCCGCGGCGCTTCGCCGCGTTCGAGCGCCGCGGCCACGTCGGCATCGATGTGGCGCGGGGCGGCATGTGCTGCTGCGCCGACACACGACACAAGCATGCCGATCATGGCCATCAGGCACGACAGGCCGGACCTGGGTGACATCACGCTGCAGGTTGAGCCGAGCGCCATCAATCGCTTGCCTATGCCGTCATTCAGGAACGAACTTTATGGACGAAAGATTTCACCTTTGCTCGTCATCGCGATCCCGATCGACTTTTTGGTCAGTGCAAGACGAGTGCGCTGCGCTTTCGACCGCCGATCAGTCGCCGCTTTTCCGCGGCCTGCGCTGCATCGCGGCGCGGGCCAGGGCCACGCCCAGGGCGGCCAGCGCCCAGCCGGGCAAGGGTACGTCGCCGTCTTCGCCGCCGCCGCTCTGGCTGGCGCCAATCTGTACGCTCTGCGTCACGGTGTTCGCCGGCCGGAAGCTCGCGTTGCCCGACTGAGTGGCAGACACCATGCAGGTGCCAGTGCTCACCGCGGTCAGCGAGCTGCCGCTGATCGAGCAGATGTCCGGGGTGAGGCTGTCGAAGCTGACGACGAGGCCGCTGCTGGCGCTGGCGATCAGCGCGCCGCTGGCGCCCACCGCCAGCGTGGGCAGCGCGCTGAAGCTGACGCTTTGCGTGCTGCGCGCAGCAGACACGATGAAACTGCGGCTGACCGGTGCGGCTGGTTCAAAAATGGCATTGCCCGGCTGGCTGGCCGTGAGCTGGCAGGTTCCGATCATGAGGAGCGTGAGCCCGCCGCCTGCCACCTCGCACACGCCGGGCGTGTTCGACACCAGTGTGATCGGCAGTGCGGAGCTGGACGACAGCACGAGCGCCGGCGCCGCTTCACCCAGCCAGGTATTGCCCAGTGGCGCGAAGCTGATGGTTTGCGCGGTGCCGGTTACGGTGAAGGACTGGGTCACCGTGTCGGCACGCGCGCGGCTTTCGTCGCCCTGCTGATCGGCCGACACCACGCAGATGCCGGTACGCAGCAGTGCGACCGTGTCGCCGCTCACCGTGCATACCAAGCGGGTCCATGAATCGAAGCGCACCGGCAGGCCGGAACTCGCGCTGGCGCTCACGGCGATGGTGGCAGCCGACAACGGCAGATCGGGCAGCGCTGCGAAGCTGATCGTCTGCGCGCTATTGACCGACAGCGGTACGGCGCTGTTGCGAAGCACACCATTGCCGAGTTGGCCGTCGGCATTGCGTCCCCACGCGAACACCTGGCCATCCGATCCCACGGCGAGGCTGTGGTCGAAGCCCGCGGCAAGTCTGACCACGGACACCCCGGCGGGCAGGCTCACCGGTTCGGGCGTTGTGCGCAGTGTGATGCTGCCGCCGCCGAGCTGGCCGTAGTAGTTGTTTCCCCATGCATACAGCTTGCCATCGGATCCGAGGGCCAGACTGTGGTAATCGCCGGCTGCGACGCTGAGCGCGGACACCCCGGCTGGCAGGCTCACGAGCACCGGTGTCCTGCTGTCCGCGGTGCTGCCGTTGCCCAGCTGGCCGAAGCCGTTGTCGCCCCACGCATAGAGCTTGCCATCCGAGCCACGAGCCAGGTTGTGGTATTGGCCGGCTGCGACGCCGAGTGCGGACACGCCGGTGGGGAAAACGACCGGTACAGGTGTCGGGCGAGCCGTGGTGCTGCCGTCGCCGAGCTGGCCGTAGAGGTTGTCCCCCCACGCATACAGCTTGCCATCCGAGCCCTGAGCCAGGGTGTGGAGTCGGCCCGCGGTGACCTTGAGTGCACTGACCCCGGCCGTCAGATTCACCGACACCGGCGTCGTGCGCTGGAGGGTGCTTCCGTCGCCAAGCTGGCCGTAGCCGTTGCTCCCCCATGCGTACAGCGTGCCATCCGCCCCCTGTGCCAGACTGTGGAAGGTACCGGCTGCGACGGTGAGTGCAGACACCGCGGCGGGCAGAGTCACCTGAACCGGCGTCGTGCGCTGCAAGGTGCTGCCGTCGCCGAGCTCGCCATACCTGTTTTCCCCCCATGCATACAATCTGCCGTCCGAGCCCGCGACCAGACCATGGGATGCGCCGACTGCGGCGTTGAGTGCGGACACGCCCGCCGGCAGGCTCACCGCCACCGGTGTCGTGCGATCCGAGGTGCTGCCGTCGCCCAGTTGGCCGACGGCGTTTTCGCCCCATGCGTACAGCTTGCCATCCGAGGCCCGAGCCAGGCTGTGGTCGCCGCTGGCCACGATGTCGAGCGCCGACACGCCGGCCGGCAGGCTCACTCGCCCCGGTGGCGTACGAGAAGCAGCGCTGCCGTCGCCGAGCTGGCCATACTCGTTGCCGCCCCATGCATACAGCGTGCCGTCCGAACCCATCGCAAGCGTGTGGACACCGCCCGCGGCAACACCGAGCGCAGACACGCCGGCGGGCAGACTCACCTGCAGGCGTGTGGCGCGCCCGGTGTAGCTGCCGTCGCCGAGCTGGCCGTCGGAATTGCCACCCCAGGCGTACAACATGCCGTCCGAACCCAGCGCAAGGCTGTGGGTGGCGCCGGCGGCGAGGCTGAGCGCAGACACGCCAGCGGGCAGGCTCACCTGCACCGGTGTCCCTGGCGGAACGGCACTGCCGTCGCCGAGCTGGCCGTCGAAATTGCTCCCCCATGCGTACAGATTGCCATCCGAGCCCACCGCCAGACTGTGATCGTCGCCAGCGGTGACGCTGAGCGCAGATACTCCGGTACTCAGCCTCACCCGAACCGGTGTCGCGCGCAGCTGGGCAAGACTGCCGTCGCCGATCTGGCGGCGGGTGTTGCTCCCCCACGCATACAGCTTGCCGTCCGAGCCCGTGGCCAGGCTGTGGACTCGACCCGCCGAAACGCTGAGCGCGCTCACCCCGACCGGCAGGCTCACCTGTACCGGTGTCGCGCGCTGTTGGACGCCGCCGTCGCCAAGCTGCCCAAAGTCGTTGTTCCCCCACGCGTACAGCTTGCCATCCGAGCCCATGGCCAGACTGTGGCCATCGCCGGCTGCGATGCCCAGGGCAGACACCCCGGCGGGCAGGCTCACCTGCACCGGTGTCGTGCGCTGCGTGGTGCTGCCGTCTCCGAGTTGGCCTTCGGCGTTGGATCCCCACGCATAGAGCTTGCCATCCGAACCCAGGACCAGGCTGTGGGCGCCGCCCGCGGCAACGCTCAGTGCGGACACCCCGGCCGGCAGGCTCACCGGCACCGGTGTCGGGCGAGTCATGGTGCTGCCGTCGCCGAGCTGACCCGAGGCATTGGCGCCCCAGCCATGCAGCGTTCCATCCGCTCGGATTTCCAGCGAATGCCCGCCGCCCGCCGCCAGTGCTGCCGTCACCTCGAAACTGCGCGTCACGCTCACCGGCAGGAAATCGTCGTCGCCCGCCTGAGTCGCCGTGATCGAGCAGCGTCCGACGCGGAGCGTCGTGACCGTGTTGCCCGACACTGAACACACCGCAGGTGTGCTGCTTTCGAATATCGCCGCCAGCCCGGATGACGCCGTGGCGCTCAGGTTGAAGGCCGGCAGCACCCGCGCGCGGTCGGTCAGTGGCGCGAAGTCCAGCGTCTGGGCGCTGGGCGCCGTGACCGGCTCGGCCAGCCCGTCGCCCGGGGTGGCGGCTTGCGCAGGAAGGCTGCACAGCGCCGCATGCAGTACGCACATGGATGCGAGCGCTGTGCGCACGGCGGCACACGCTCGAAGCAAAGACTGAATCGCCATTTTTATCTTGTTCCCGATCATCCCGATGGATGCCGGGCTTTGTTGCATCGGACCACCGTGTTTGACCGCATGTCGCATCGAGAAAGACCGGCGGCTGAAGTCCGGGCCAAATGATGAGGACGACATGACACGGCTTCGGCGATCACGACGTCCACGCGCGGCACACCCACGCATCGGAAATGATGCTAATTGATTTCATCCATGTTTATGGAATGGCGTCCGCGGTGTAATGAAAACTTCATGGACGGTGATTTCGTCCACCCATTCGGTCGTGACGCGCGCGTCGCCTGGCGCGTTCGGCCCCCGTGCGTCAGGCGCTTCGCGACGCGACGCGCGCCGTCAATCTCACGATCAACACAGCGAGCAGACCCGCCAGCACGAATCGTCCGCCGGATTTGAGGAAAGCTGACCAGACCAGAATCGGCGAGCTGCCGTGCGGGTCATGCGCGTCGCGATGCAGTGCCCAGAGCAGGGCGTCGAGCACGAAGGGGACATCGAGCGCGAGCAGCAGAGCCAGGGCGGGCAGGGCGCACAGTGCGCGCAGTGGCCATTCGGCGGTGCGCTGTGCCGGCCAGGCGGCGAGCAGCGCAATGAACAATGTGGGTGCGAGCCAGAAGGTCGCCAGCGGCGTGGTGATGACGGCGCGGGCGCGCGGGTCGGCATAGGTCACATGCGTGCCGGTCAGGATCAGCTGACGGATGCCGGCTTCGAGGCGGATCACCGTGTCGGCGCCGGTTTGCGTGATGCCGAGAGACAGCACGCTGTGATGACGATCGATCAGGTCCATCGTCAGCGCGATCGCGGGCAGCAGACGCTGCATCAGCGCCTCGCCCTGCCACAGCACGAGCGCGCCGATGAGGCACAGCGCTGCGATGAAGCGCAGCGCGACATGGCCCGGATTCATCGATAGCCGATGTCCGGTTCAGGTTCGGGAACGGGCGCGCGATGCATGATCCACTGGAAATACAGCGCCAGCAGCGCCACCAGCACGATGGGCCCGATATAGTTGTGCAGCCAGTCGAACCAGCGTGGATCACTGCGCCAGGCGAAGAACAGCGCCGTGATGCGCGTGACGTTGAGCAGCCACACGAGCAGCAGCCCGGCCAGCCAGCCACCCAATCGCCAGCGCCAGGCGAGCGGCGCCACGGCGAAGGCGGCTGTCATCAGCCACAGCAACTCTGCACCGTCGCAACCCTGCAGCACATTGATGCCGCCACCCGGTGCCTGCACGCGCGGTCCGGCCGCTGCGGCACCGCTTTCCGGCTGAACTGCGGCGATCAGCACGACGGCGGCGCGCACATTGAGGTCTTCGACCCACAGCCGGAACAGCGCGCTGTCCTGCTGCACCGACCAGCCCCACTGCAGCGCGGCGAAAATCAGCGCGAAAATGCCGACGCGCCAGAAAGCCATGGTGCCGACCGAGTCATCTGCGGGCTTGCCTTCCGTCACGGTTTCGAAGTTTCCGATTCTCGTTTGCGCAGTCGTGGCCGGACCGCTGCGCCAAGCAGTGAGGCAGCCAGTGCGCCCAGGGCCCAGGCGGGAAGAGGCACATCACCCGACGCGGCGGTCGGCGGATCGTATTCCAGGGTCAGCAACGGCACATTCACTCCCCCTTCCCGACTGACCAGGCGCTTGGCGGAGCGCGTCGTTGCTTCTGCACCGCGGATCAACCAGCCGTGGTTGGACGACGGATCATTCACCCATCCCTGAATGTCGGCCAGCATTTCCGGCGTGCCTGCCCACACGAAGGCGCCGGTCGAGACCAGCAGAATCGATGCGCTTTCCGCCGCAAAGTCTCCACCCGGGGTGCTCCAGCTCTGGGGCGGGGCAGCCGCATGGTAGCGCTGCGTCCAGGTCACGTCGCCGGGCAACGCGAGCTCGCCACCGCCGTTGCCTCCTCCGCCTGAACCCGAAGCGCCCTCACCCCACGCGGCGAGCACCCGGTGCAGGCCCGCCACACTGTCGGCGGGTGCGCCATTGGCGATGCGGTCGATCACCACACGCAAGGAAGCAGACCGTACGGTCGATCCGGGCGGAACGTCGGAGAGGTCGAAGCGCACCAGGGCGCGTCGTGGAAAACCGGCCGCCGTGGCGCCGATGAACAGGTGGGAACCCGATCCGTTTGCCAGGCCCGGCTCGTCGCCGAACAGGGTCGCATCGGCTGCCGGCGCGCGCTGTATTTCGACACCTTGCGCCGGAGCGGCGAAAGCGATCAGCACAAGCGAAAGACACCACGGGCGCGCATGGGAAACCATCACAAATCGCGACATGGCACTCATGCGACGGCTCCGGAAAGGTATGCGACGGAGTCTAGGTACGAAACGTGATGATTTCGTGATGCGTGGGTGCGCCCGTAATGCGCAGCGCACGAGGTCAAGGAGCGCTGCGCCGTACGGTCGGTCAGAATGCGTTCAGCTTTTCCATCAACTGCGCAAAGTTGATCGGCTTGGCGAGAAAGTCGTCCATGCCGGCGTCCAGGCAATGGCGCCGGTCGGTTTCGAAGGCATTCGCGGTGAGCGCGATGATCTGCGGCTGATGGCCCGGGCTGCTGCGGATCGAGCGCGTCGCTTCGAGGCCGTCCATCACCGGCATGCTCATGTCCATCAGGATCACGTCGTAGCCACGTTCCGACCACAGGCTGAGCGCTTCGGCGCCGTCGTGTGCGAGATCGGGTTCGACCCCGAGACGCTGCAGCATCCGCTGCACCAGCAGACGGTTGACCAGATTGTCGTCGGCCACCAGCACGCGCAGATCGGCGGGCAGGCGTGGCGCTGCGTCGTCCGTCACGGCGGCCGGGGGGCTGCTGGCAATGGTTTCGGTCAGCGGCAGCACGAAGCTGAAGGTGCTGCCTGCACCGGGCGTGCTGTCGACGACGATCAGGCCGCCCATGGCCTGCACCAGGCGCTGGCTGATCGCCAGCCCCAGCCCGGTGCCGCCGAAGTGGCGGGTGGTGGAGGTGTCGACCTGGGAGAACGGGCGGAACAGCCGGGCGCGCTTGTCGTCCGCGATGCCGACGCCGGTGTCGATGACGGCCCATTCGACGCCCGGTGTGCCGTCAGGCATCGGTGCCGGCCGCACGCGCAGCACGACCGATCCGGCGGCGGTGAACTTGATGGCGTTGCCGACCAGATTGACCAGTACCTGACGCAGCCTGCCGGCATCGATCATGGCGTGGGTGTCCGGTGCGACCGCAGAATCGAGTTCGAGCGACAGCGACTTTGCCCTCGCCTGGGGCCGGGTGATCGACAGCACGCTGTCGTGCAGGTCGGACAGCGTGCTGGCATGAATGTCCAGCTCCAGACGGCCCGCCTCGATCTTGCTGAAATCGAGGATGTCGCTGATCAGGCCGAGCAGCGAATCACCGCACTCGAGAAGGGTGTCGACGTACTGCGTCTGCTCCGCATTCAGTTCCGATGTCGCCAGCAGCTGGGCCATGCCGATCACACCATTCATCGGTGTGCGGATTTCGTGGCTCATCGTGGCGAGGAAATCGGACTTCGCGCGGTCGGCCTGTTCGGCCCGCGCCAGCGCCTCGGACAGCCTGGCGGTCCGTTCGATGACCTGCGACTCAAGGGAGGCGGCGAGGGCGCGCAGCGCCTCGTTGCTGTCGAACAGCTCGCGTGCCTTGTCTTCCAGCAGTTGTTCTGCCGCGTGCCGGGCCGCGCGCTCGCGCGCCAGCCTGCGCTCGTACAGCGCGATCTGCCTGTCGTCCGGCGCCGTGCTGCCCGGCTCGCTCATGCCGTGCCGCGGGTGAGCGTGAAGCGGATGACGCTGCCGGGCGCATCCGAAATGTCTTCGCGGCGGATGCCGATGTTCTCGTTGAAGTGCGCGATGCAGGCGGTGATCAAGCCTTCCGCGAGGTCACCGAAGTGGCGGTCCGAGCGGTAGGTCATTTCAAGCGTGTTGATGCCGTCGCCACCGATGTCGAAGCGCGGTGGCCGTGCGTCCGGGTAGAGCTTGCGCACTTCGGGGTGGATGATGGATTCGATGCTCGACAGCATGTGGAAGGAGTCATTCATGCCCGAGAACAGGTGGCCGTAGCCCTGGTGGAAGCGGCCGAACAGGTATTCGCCGAAGGTGCGCACGAGTTCGGGCACGGTCTTGCCGGTGCGTGCCGACAGCTCGACCACCATCTTCACCAGTTCATGGTGGTCGTACTGACCCACGGCGGTGTAGGCGCCGCCATTCGGCGGTGCAGCCGCCTCGATGACTTCGTCCATCAGTTCGGGCGAGTAACGTGCCTCGACCATGTCGATGAATTCCGTGAATACCATGCCCTTCATGCCGGACCTCCCCGCTACCCGCTGACGATGCCCGGTTAACGGCGCTGCCAGTGAAGCCTGAAGCCTTTATACTTCGCGGCCTTAGCGAGGAGAAAGCACCATGAAAAAAATCGAAGCCGTCATCAAGCCATTCAAGCTCGACGAAGTCCGCGAAGGATTGTCCGAAGTGGGCGTGACCGGTCTGACGGTGACCGAAGTGAAGGGTTTCGGCCGGCAGAAAGGCCATACCGAACTGTATCGGGGCGCCGAATACGTCGTCGATTTCCTGCCCAAGATCAAGATCGAAGTCATCGTGGCCGACGAGACCGTCGACCGCGCGGTCGAAGCCATCATCAAGGCTGCCCGAACCGGCAAGATCGGTGACGGCAAGATTTTCGTCATGTCGGTCGAACAGGTCATCCGCATCCGTACCGGCGAGTCGGGCGAAGAAGCCATCTGACGGCCATCGCCTGGTTCCGGGCCTCCTGGACTACTGGCCGGACATCGGTTTGAGCAGCACCATCAGGGCCCCCGCGCCGCCTTCGTGCGGCCGAGCCTGACAAAACGCCAGCACCTCCTGGCGATGCATCAGCCAGCCCAGCACCAGGCCTTTCAGCACCGGCTCCCGCCCGGGCGAACCCAATCCCTTGCCGTGAATGACCCGCACGCAGCGCAGTCCGCGCCGGTGCGCGTCGTGCATGAAACCGACCACCAGATCGTGCGCGGCGTCGCGTGTGGCGCCGTGCAGATCGATCTGCCCCTGCGACACCCAGCGGCCGCGTCGCAGGTCGCGCAGCACCTGCTTGCCCAGACCGGCGCGCAGGAAGGACGGCTCTTCGCCGCCTTCCAGACGCAGATCGGTCGATAGCGGCCCGCGGATCGATTCGGCCAGCACCGACCGGTCGTCCGCTTCACGCTGTACCGGCCAGGCGCGCGGCGGCGGGGTTTCGAGCAGGATGCGGTCGGTGTATAGACGATGCACGCCTTCCACCGCCTGCCTGAACAGCGCGATGTCTTCAGCGTCGGGCAGCGCCGGCGCCGGGTGGCGCCGCCTCTTGTTCGAAGACATCGCGCGTCATGTCCAACCGGAATCAGGCCAGGCCGAGACTGTCGAGGTAGCGCTCGGCATCGAGCGCAGCCATGCAGCCGGTGCCGGCGCTGGTGACCGCCTGACGGTAGATGTGGTCCTGCACGTCGCCGGCAGCGAACACGCCGGGGATGCTGGTTGCCGTGAAATCGCCCTGACGCCCGGCCTTGGTGACGATGTAGCCACCTTCCATGTCGAGCTGGCCTTCGAACAGCGACGTGTTCGGCTGGTGGCCGATCGCGATGAACACGCCGGACAGCTGAACGTCCTCGGTCGAGCCGTCGAGCGTCGATTTGACGCGCATGCCGGTCACGCCGGTCTTGTCGCCCAGCACCTCGTCCAGCGTGCTGTGCCAGCGGATGGTCACCTTGCCCTGCTTCTGCTTGTCGAACAACTTGTCCTGCAGGATTTTCTCGGACTTGAACTTGTCGCGACGGTGCACCACGGTGACGTGGCGTGCGATGTTGGACAGGTAGAGCGCCTCTTCGACCGCCGTGTTGCCGCCGCCGATGACCGCGACATCCTGATTGCGGTAGAAGAAGCCGTCGCAGGTCGCGCAGGCCGACACGCCCTTGCCGGCGAATTTCTCTTCCGACGGCAGGCCCAGATACTTGGCGCTGGCACCGGTCGCGATGATCAGCGCGTCGCAGGTGTATTCACCGTTGTCGCCGACCAGCCGGATCGGCTTTTCGGTCAGGTGGGCGGTGTGGATGTGGTCGAACAGCAGTTCGGTTTCGAAGCGTTCGGCGTGGCGCTGGAAACGCGCCATCAGGTCCGGGCCCTGCACGCCTTCGGCATCGGCCGGCCAGTTGTCGACATCGGTCGTGGTCATCAGCTGGCCGCCCTGGGCCATGCCGGTGATCAGCACGGGTTTGAGATTGGCGCGCGCGGCATAGACCGCAGCGGTGTAGCCGGCGGGGCCGGAGCCCAGAATGAGAAGACGCGAGTGCCGTGAAGCCATGACTTGATTCCGGTGAGGTGGAAGAACGACGAAGCTTTGAAACTGACTGCGCCAGGAATCTCTTGGCGCCCGAGGTGCCCGGACGCTCCGTAATTGACGAGGCGCGGAAGCGACGGATTATAGCGATCGCGCCTGCGCACGATCGCTCTCAAGTTCTTGTGTCATCCGCCCGATAAACAAGACAGATATTGGGGCAATTTGTTTCCAGTGTGGAAAAGTCCCTATAATCAGGGCCGCATCAGTGTTTGTGGCTCAACCCCATCTCCGGCGACGACGCAGTGGCCCGGAGAATGACCACAGGCGCGACGATCCATTCAAAGCGGCGCAGCCTGTTCCTGTCAGGCATGCTCGCATCAGGAGGTCTAGAGATGGTAACGGCTCACCCCGTTTCAGTTACGGCTTTGCGCACGTTTTCGATGTTCAGCGGGCTGCCCGACAGTTCGCTCGACCCGGTCGCCAAGGTATCCAACATGCGGCGCGTGCCGCGCGGTTCCATCGTGGTCCGCGCCGGCGACAAGACTGACTTCGTCTACCTCATCCTGTCCGGCAGCCTGAAGGTGCTGGTGAGTGACGAGGAGGGCCGCGAGGTCATCCTGTCGATGCTCGGTCCGGGCGAGTTGTTCGGCGAAATGGGCGTGCTGGACGACAACCCGCGTTCGGCCACCGTGGTATCCGTGGTGCCGAGTGACCTGATCGTCATTGCAAAGACCGACTTCAAGCGCGTGCTGCAGGAGAACTTCGACGTGTCGATGTTCATCATGCGCAATCTGGTGGCGCGCCTGCGCACCGCCGACCGCAAGATCGAAAGTCTTGCGCTGATGGATGTCTATGGTCGCGTGGCGCGCCTGCTGCTCGAAATGGCCGACGAGGTGGATGGCCAGAAGGTCGTTAATCGCAAGATTTCGAAGCAGGACATTGCCAAGATGATCGGTGCGTCGCGCGAAATGGTGTCGCGCGTCATGAAGGATCTGCACCTGCAGGGCCTGATCGAAGAAGCCAACGGCAAGATCCATCTGCGCGAGCGCCTCGAAACCGTTTGACGCTCGCAGGTCGCCGCTTTCCGACACGGGCCGCTGATGCGGCCCGCGTCTTATAATCGGGCCTGTTTCAACCCCGGCCCCGCGCCATCTCCCCTGTGGCGAAAGACGCTCAGCAACTTCCCCTCCCCGAACGCATCGCCGCCGTGCTGCACGAGGCCCGCTGGCTGGTCCTTGCCGCGCTGGCGCTTTACCTCATCATGGCACTGGGCGGTTACGACCGCGCCGATCCGGGCTGGTCACACGCCGCCGCGTCCGAAGGGCTGTCCAACCCGGCCGGCCGTTTCGGTGCCTGGCTGGCCGATCTGGCGCTGTTCCTGTTCGGGCTGTCGGCCTGGTGGTGGGTGGCCCTGCTGATCGGCGGCTGCATCTGGCTGTCGCGCGCCAGCGAACGTCGGCTTGATCGCCGCCCGCTCTACGTCGCGCTGGGTGGTTTTCTGCTGGTGCTGCTGTCGAGCAGCGCGCTCGAGGCGGTGCGCTTTCACAGTCTGTCGGCTGATCTGCCGGTCGGGCCGGGTGGCATGCTGGGCAACGAACTCGGCCAGCTGCTGAGCAGCGGATTCGGCTTCACCGGCAGCACGCTGCTGCTGCTGGTATCGCTTGGCGTCGGGCTGAGCGGCATGACCGGCGTGACCTGGCTCGGTGCGGCCGAAGCGGTCGGCAGGGTGCTGGAACTTGTGTGGTTCGGCAGCGTGCGCGCCTTCACCACGTGGCGCGACCGCCGGGTCGGCCAGCAGGTGGCGGAACAGCGCGAGGCGGTGGTCGAGGCCGAGCGGCGCAAGCCGTCGCGCCGGCGCGAGCCGATCCGCATCGAAGTGCCGGAAGTCGAAGTGCAGCAGTCGGAACGGGTCAATCAGGAGCGTCAGCAGACGCTGTTCGCCAATCTGCCCGGCTCGCTGCCGCCGCTCGCCTTGCTCGACGAAGCGAAGCCGGACATCGAACCGCCCAGTCCGGAAACGCTGGAACTCATTTCGCGCCAGATCGAACGCAAGCTGGCCGATTTCAATGTTGAGGTGAAGGTGCTGGCCGCCTATCCGGGCCCGGTCGTCACGCGCTACGAAATCGAGCCGGCGACCGGCGTCAAGGGCAGCCAGATCGTCGGTCTGGTGAAAGACCTGGCCCGCGCGCTGTCGGTCACGAGCATCCGCGTGGTCGAGACCATTCCGGGCAAGAGCTGCATGGGGCTGGAAATCCCCAACGCACGCAGGCAGATCGTGCGCCTGTCGGAAATCCTCGGTTCGGTCGCCTATCACGACATGGCCAGCCCGCTGACGATGGCGCTCGGCAAGGACATCGGCGGCCTGCCGGTGGTGGCGGATCTGGCGCGCATGCCGCATGTGCTGGTCGCCGGTACGACCGGCTCGGGCAAGTCGGTGGCGATCAACGCGATGATCCTGTCGCTGCTTTACAAGGCCGATCCGAGCCGCATCCGGCTCATCATGATCGACCCGAAAATGCTGGAACTGTCTGTTTACGAAGGCATTCCGCATCTGCTCGCACCGGTCGTGACCGACATGCGCCATGCCGCCAACGCACTCAACTGGTGCGTTGGCGAGATGGACCGTCGCTACAAGCTGATGTCGACGCTCGGCGTGCGTAATCTGGCAGGCTTCAACGCCCGCCTGCTGGAAGCCGAAAAAGCCGGGGTGCCGCTGAACAATCCGTTCTCGATCACGCCGGACACGCCCGAACCGCTGCAGACGATGCCGATGATCGTCGTCGTCATCGATGAACTGGCCGACCTGATGATGGTGGCCGGCAAGAAGATCGAAGAACTGATCGCCCGGCTGGCGCAGAAGGCGCGCGCGGCCGGCATTCACCTGATACTCGCGACGCAGCGGCCGAGCGTCGATGTGATCACCGGCCTGATCAAGGCGAACATTCCGACCCGCATCGCCTTCCAGGTGTCGAGCAAGATCGACTCGCGCACCATTCTCGACCAGATGGGCGCCGAGGCGCTGCTCGGCCAGGGTGACATGCTCTACCTCGCGCCCGGTACTGGCCTGCCGACGCGGGTTCATGGAGCCTTTGTCGCCGACGGCGAGGTGCACAAGGTGGTCGATCATCTGAAGAGCACCGGCGCGCCGGATTACATCGAAGGCCTGCTGACCGGCGCGACCGACGACGACGGCGGCGAACTGCAGCTCGAAGGTGCGGGTGGCGGTGCTGGCGGCGAAGCGGACCCTTTGTACGATCAGGCGGTCGAAGTCGTCGTCAAGACGCGCCGGCCGTCGATTTCGCTGGTGCAGCGTCACCTGCGCATCGGCTACAACCGCGCCGCGCGCCTGATCGAGCAGATGGAGAAATCCGGGCTCGTGTCACCCATGAATGCCACCGGCGGTCGCGAAGTGCTGGCGCCGGTGCGGGAGGAATGATCATGGTGCATCCGTGGCGGGCATCCGTCGTCGCCGCGTTGTGTCTGCTGGCGCTGCCGGCTTCGGCCGCGAGCGGCATCGAGCAGTTGCGTGCCTTCATCGAATCAACCCAGTCAGGTCGTGCGAGCTTCGAGCAGCGGGTGACCGCGAAGTCCGGTCGCAAGCCGCAGGAAGCGAGCGGCACGATGGCGTTTTCGCGCCCCGGCAAGTTCCGCTGGACCTATGACAAGCCCTATTACCAGTTGCTGGTCGGCGATGGCGAAAAGCTGTGGGTGCATGACCGCGATCTGAATCAGGTCACGGTGAAGACGCTGGGCGACGCCCTGGCGTCGACGCCCGCAGCGCTGCTTGCCGGTCGCAACGAACTCGAACGCAATTTCGAACTGCGCGAAGGCGGTGTCGAGGACGGACTGTCCTGGGTGGACGCCAAACCCAATGCCGCGGAAGGCGGTTTCGAATCGGTGCGCATCGGCTTCGCCGACGGCATGCTGCGCGGCATGGTGCTGCGCGACAGTTTCGGTCAGACCACGCTGCTGCGATTCAACAGCTTCGAACGCAATCCGAAGCTCGATGACGCGCAGTTCCGCTTCACGC
Source organism: Methyloversatilis sp. RAC08 (assembly GCF_001713355.1). Classification (NCBI taxonomy): domain Bacteria; kingdom Pseudomonadati; phylum Pseudomonadota; class Betaproteobacteria; order Nitrosomonadales; family Sterolibacteriaceae; genus Methyloversatilis; species Methyloversatilis sp. RAC08. The sequence continues at coordinate 3,253,255 of NZ_CP016448.1, forward strand.
CACCCGCCGGCGCCGACGTGATCGGCGACGGCGCGAATCAGTGAGCGGCCTTTCGTGATCACCGTGCATGGCTGATCTATTCGGCATGCCGGACGAACCGGCGCCGCCCGCGCGCGCCAGTGCTGCACCCGGCGAGGCCAGAAGTTCGGCCCACGCACCGCTGGCCGAACTGCTGCGCCCGCGCACGCCGGACGAGGTGATCGGTCAGCAGCATCTGCTCGGGCCGGGCAAGCCGCTGCGGCTTGCGTTCGAATCCGGCATTCCGCACTCGATGATCCTGTGGGGGCCGCCGGGTGTCGGCAAGACCACGCTGGCGCGCCTGATGGCCACCGCCTTCGATGCCGAATTCACCGCGCTGTCTGCAGTGTTTGCCGGCGTGAAGGACATCCGCGAAGCCATGCAGCGCGCCGAAGCGGTCGCCGCGAACACCGGCCGGCGCACCATCCTGTTCGTCGACGAGGTGCATCGCTTCAACAAGGCGCAGCAGGACGCTTTCCTGCCCTACGTCGAGTCGGGCACCGTCACCTTCATCGGAGCAACGACCGAAAACCCGAGTTTCGAGGTCAATTCCGCGCTGCTGTCGCGCGCCGCCGTATACATATTGCAGAGCCTGAACGAGGACGAGTTGCAGGCGCTGTTCGAGCGCGCCCGCACCTGCGCCCTGAACGGGCTGGCCTTTGACGAGGACGCGCGCGCCCGGTTGATCGGCTTCGCCGATGGTGACGCTCGCAAGTTGCTGAATCTGCTGGAACAACTCGATACCGCTGCGCGCACCGCCAAAGTCGATCCGGTCACCGCAGCCTTCGTCGACAGCACCTTGTCGCGCAATCTGCGCCGCTTCGACAAGGGAGGCGACGCCTTCTACGACCAGATATCCGCGCTGCACAAGTCGGTGCGCGGCTCCAACCCCGACGCCGCGCTGTACTGGTTCGTGCGCATGCTCGACGGCGGCGCCGATCCGCTCTACCTGGGCCGGCGCATCGTGCGCATGGCGGTCGAGGACATCGGTCTGGCCGACCCGCGCGGGCTGGAACTGTCGCTGCAGGCCTGCCAGACCTACGAACGGCTCGGCTCGCCCGAAGGCGAACTGGCGCTCGCCCAGGCCGTCATCTTTCTTGCGTGCGCCGCCAAGTCGAACGCCGTCTACATGGCGTACAACGCCGCGCGCCGCTTCGTGGCCGAGGACGGTTCGCGCCCGGTGCCGATGCATCTGCGCAACGCGCCGACGAAAATGATGAAGAACATGGGCTTCGGCGCCGAGTACCGCTACGCGCACAGCGAGCAGGACGGCTACGCGGCGGGCGAGCGCTACCTGCCCGACGGCATGCCCGAACCGCAGTGGTATCAGCCGACCGATCGCGGCATGGAAGCGAAGATCGCCGAAAAACTGGCCGCGCTGCGCGAACGGGACCGCAAGGCGCGCGGCGATTGACCGACGCTGGTATCGCGGGCAAGGGCCGCTTCTCGGGCGCCGAGCAGCGCTCGCAGACGCCCGCTGCAGTCAGCGCAGTTCCTGCGGGAGCGGCGGCCTGTTGGAGCGGCCCCTGTGGGAGCGGCGGCCTCGCCGCGATCGTGCCGCGATGGTCGCATTGCAGCGTGCGTATCGCGGCGAGGCCGCCGCTCCCACAGGATGCACCCCACAGGATGCACCCCACAGGATGCACCCCACAGGATGCACCCCACAGGATGCACCCCACAGGATGCACCCCACAGGATGCACCCCACAGGATGCACCCCACAGGATGCACCCCACAGGATGCACCCCACAGGATGCACCCCACAGGATGCACCCCACAGGATGCACCCCACAGGATGCACCCCACAGGATGCACCCCACGGGATTTACCCCACATGTACCGCTCCCGCAGAAGGCGCGCCGCTCATCGCCCGCTGGCGGGCCCTAAGTCAGGCACGCGGCGAAACGGGCGAAATCGTCGTGGATGGCGTCCGGCCGGATGTCCGGGTGACTTTCGTCGGAGGTTGAATACTTGCCGGTGCGCACCAGCACACCGGCGATGCCCAGCGCCTGCGCGCCGCCGATGTCGTCGCGCAGGTCGTCGCCGACCATGATAGCGTCGGCGGCCGCCACGCCGAGGCGGTCGAGCGCGGCCTGGAAGAAGGGCGCCGCCGGTTTGCCGGCGATGTCTGCCGTTACGCCGGTGCCGTATTCGAGCGCGGCGACGAAGGCGCCCATGTCGAGCGACAGGCCGTCCTCTTCCCTGAAGGTCCGGTTGCGCGCCATGGCGATGAAGGGCAGGCCGCGCTGGATCAGGCGGAAAGCGATGTTCAGCGTGGCATAGTCGAAGTACGGACCGGCGTCGCCGAGCACGACAGCGTCAGGCTGTGCGGCATCCGGCCCGACTTCGCTGCGCAGGTCGGGATGCACGATCCAGTGCGGGTGCAGCCGACGCGAGCGCACCAGATTCAGCGTGGCGCCCGGAGCGGTCAGCAGTTCGTCTTCGCGCATCGCAAAGCCGAGCGCATTCATCTTCGCGACCAGCGTGCGTTGCGGCGTGCGCGTCGTGTTGGTCAGGAAGAGCAGCGGCAAGCCGGCGGCGCGCAGCCGGGCGAGCGCTTCGATCGAACCGTGGATGATCTGGTCGCCGACATGAAGCACACCCGCCAGATCGATCAGCAGGGCCTTGGGGTGGGCGGGCAGTGGCATGGCAGGTCTCCCGGATGAGTCAGCGATGGCGAGCGCAGGCGAACAGCCCCGGCTGCGGCCTGTGTGAGCGGCTGCCTCGCCGCGATACGCACTCTGCACAATGACGGTCGCGGCACTGATCGCGGCGAGGCCGCCGCTCCCACAAAACCTCGGCCGCTCCCACAGGGACAGCTCCCACGGCACCCATCCCGCAGCGCCTCGGCGATCTTCCCTTGCCTGCCGGTCAGGCACGAAGGATCACAGCGTCACCAGTTGATGGCGGGCGGCGAAGCTCACAAGTTCGACCGGGTTCTTGATGTCGAGTTTTTCGAACAAGCGTGCCCGATAGGTGCTGATGGTGTTGGCCGACAGCGAAAGCTCGCGCGCGATGTCGCCCACGCTGTGGCCGCTGGCGAGCAGCTTGAGCACCTGCATTTCGCGGTTCGACAGGCTGTCGAGCGGACTGGCGGGGGTGTCGCTGCGCACGCCGAAAGCCAGCCGCTCGGCCAGTTCGGGGGTCACGAACAGGCCGCCGCGCGCGACGCGGGCGATGGCGTCGAACAGCTGTTCGGTCGAACAGCCCTTGTTCAGGTAGCCCGACGCGCCGCTCTTGAGCGCGCGCACGCCGAACTGCGATTCGGGGTAGGTGGACAGCATCAGCACTGCAACCTGCGGAAATTCGCCGCGCAGCTGTTTCAGCACATCGAAGCCGTCGCGGTCGTTCAGCGCGATGTCGAGCAGCACCACGTCGGCGCCGTCGGTGCGCAACAGACGCATCAGATCCGGGCCGCCCGCTGCCTCGCCGACCACTGCGATGGCCGGGTTCTCGCCGAGGATCTGCGCAATTCCCCGGCGCAGCATCAGGTGATCGTCGACGATGACGACGCGCGTGGGCCGGCTGGCGTCCGCGAACGAATTCATCGGGTCGAATCCGGTACGCGCAGCGTGACCATCGTGCCGGCGCCCGGCGCGCTGTCGATCTGCAATTCGCCACCCAGCACGCGGGTGCGTTCATACATGCCGAGCAGGCCGAAGGAGGTGGGCTGTGCCGGCACCTGCATGCCGCGACCGTTGTCGCGGATGCGCAGTTCGATGTGGCTGGCCGCGCCGGTCACATCCACCTGCACTTCGGTGGCGCCGGCATGGCGTGCGATATTGGTCAGCACTTCCTGCACGATTCGATACACCGCCACTTCCGCGCTGCGCCCGAGCCGGCGCTCCGGGCCGGTGTCATGAACGTTCAGCGTGCAGCGCACGCCGCTGCGCGCCTGCATTTCCTGCAACTGCCACTCGATCGCCGCCCACAGACCGAGGTGGTCGAGCACGCCAGGCCGCAGGTCGGTCAGGATGCGCCGCACCGCGCCCAGCGCCTGCTGCGTGACGCCCACCATGTCGTCGAACTTGCGCTCGAGCGTGTCGTCGCACGCCACCTTGGCGCGCAGCCAGTTCAGGTCGAACTGCAGCGCGGTCAGCGACGCGCCCAGCTCGTCGTGGATTTCGCGTGCGATGTGGGCGCGCTCGTCCTCGCGCACCTGCTGCAGGTGGGCCGACAGCCGCTGCAGCGCGCCGTGCGACTGCTGCAGCTTCGCGTTGGCCTGCGACAGCGCCGCGGTGCGTTCCGACACGCGCCGTTCCAGTTCAGCCTGATTGGCGCGCAGCACCGCCTCGGCCTGCTTGCGCTCGCTGATGTCGGCGAAGGTGACCACGGCGCCGACGATCTGGCCGGCGTCGCGGATCGGGTAGGACGTGTACTCGGCCGGAAAGGCGCTGCCGTCGCGCCGCCACAGCACTTCGGATTCGACCCGCACGCCCCGCCCTTCCTGGAAGGCGCGGAAGATCGGGCAGTCCTCGACTTCGTAACAGCGGCCGTCGGAATGCGCGTGGTGGATCAGATAGTGCATGTTGCGGCCGAGCACTTCGTCGGCATCGAAGCCGATCAGTTCGGCCCCGGCGCGATTGATGAATATGCAGCGGCCGCGCTGGTCGATGCCGTAGATGCCTTCGCCGGCCGACTCCAGCAGCATTTCGAGCTGGTGTCGCCAGGCAGCGTGATGCGATAGATGGTGGAGGTTGGCAAACACGGCGCGCACGTTGAAGCAATGCGCCAGCCTTGCATCAAGCGTGCCAAAGGGCGCAACAGTCGCCTTCCATGCACGGACGCGGGTTTGCCTGCGATCGGCCGATGCACGCAGACGGTGCGTGCACCGATCTGGTGCGTTCAGGCTGGCGCGTCGCGCACCCGCAGTGCGCCGTCGGTGTCGCCGGCTTCGATCAGCCCAAGTTCTTCGTAGCGACGCAGCTTGCGCCACAACGACACGCGGTCGATGCCGAGCAGGCGTGCCGCCATCGCGCGATTTCCACCGACTTCGGCCAGCACGTCGAGAATGTGCGAGCGCTCGACGCATTCCAGTGTGCGGATTTCGCCGCCCACGCGGGCGCCCGCGTCGCGATGAACCGCCGACGCGGCAAATCCGGCCGGCAGATCGGCTTCGCCCAGCATGCTGCCGCCGGCCAGCGCCACGCCGCGCTCGATCAGGTTTTCCAGTTCGCGCACATTGCCGGGGTAGTCGTAGGCACACAGTTTCTGCATCGCCGACGGCGCAATGGCCGTGACCGGCTTGCCCATCGCCAGTGCGGCGCGGCGCAGGAACTGCTGCGCCAGCAGCGGGATGTCTTCGCGCCGCGCGCGCAGCGGCGGCAACTGCAGCGTGACCACATTGAGCCGGAAATAGATGTCCTGCCGGAACGTGCCGGCATCGACCGCGCTGCGCGGTTCGCGATTGGTGGCCGCGAGAAAGCGCACGTCGGCGCGCACCGGCTCGGTGCCGCCAACCCGCATGTACTCGCGCTCCTGCAGCAGGCGCAGCAGCTTGACCTGCATCGCCGCCGACATTTCGGTCACTTCATCGAGAAACAGCGTGCCGCCCTGCGCCGCCTCGACCAGGCCGCCGCGCGATTGCTGGGCACCGGTGTAGGCGCCCTTTTCGTGGCCGAACAGTTCGTTGGCCAGCAGGTCTTCGGTCAGCGCGCCGCAATTGACCGCCACGAACGGCCCGCCGGCGCGTCGGCTGTGCGCGTGCAGGTGGCGCGCCAGCAACTCCTTGCCGGTGCCTGTTTCGCCGACGATGAGAACGTTGCAGTCGGTCGGCGCCACGCCGCGTGCGATGTCGAGAATGGCGCGCATGCCGCCGTCGCGCGTGATGATGCGTTCTTCCGCCGCCTGCTCGACCAGCTGGCGCAGGCGGTGATTTTCGGCGCGCAGCTGCGCCTTGTCGGCGGCTTCGCGCACCAGCTTGCGGACCTCGCCCAGCCGGAAGGGCTTGGAGATGTAATAGAAGGCCCCGGTGCGCATCGCCTCGACCGCCGATTCGGTGGTCGCGAAGCCGGTCACCACGAGCACCTCCATGTCGGGCCAGGCTTCGCGCGCGCGGCGCAGCAGATCGAGGCCGTCCATGCCGGGCATGCGCACGTCGGTCAGCATCACCTCGAAATCGCGCGTGCGCAGCAGCGCCAGCGCACTGTCGCCGTTGTCGGCCGTCGTGACGTCGAAGCCGTCGCGCCGCAGTGCGGTGGCCAGGCCCTCGCGGGCGACCGCCTCGTCATCGACCAGCAGTACGCGTGCTCCACTCATGATGTTTCCTCCGCAGGTATCCAGACCGTGACGCAGGCGCCGCCGTCCGGTTCGCGCGCGATGCTGACGCGGCCGCCGTGTTCGGCCGCGATTTCATGCACCACGAACAGCCCGAGTCCGGAGCCCTTGCCGACCGGTTTGGTCGTGAAGAAAGGGTCGAACACACGCTGCAGATCGCCTTGTGCAATGCCGGGCCCGTTGTCGCTCACGTCGATCGCCGTGCCGCCGTCGCGCTGCGTGCCGCTGACCACGATGTGCGGCGTGGTTGCGGTTTCGTCACAGGCTTCGAGTGCATTGCGGATCAGGTTCAGAAGCGCCTGCTGGATGCGCTGACCGTCGGCGTGGATTTCCAGCGCCGGGTCAATGTGCAGCGTGACGGCGTCACCGGCATCCGGCTGTTCGGCGCGCAGCAGTGCGATGGTTTCTTCGACCAGAGGCCGCAGCGGCTGGCGCACCAGCGCAAAGTGGCTGTCGCGCGCGAAGGCGAGCAGCGTGCGCACGATGCGCTGGGCGCGCTGCACCTGATCATCGATCTGTTCGACGAAGGCATTGAGCGGCGTCGAGTCGCCGCGCTCGGGCTCCTCGAGCAGCAGCTGGGCGTTGAGCGAAATATTGGACAGCGGGTTGTTCAGTTCGTGTGCCACACCGGACAGCATGGTGCCCAGCGAGGCCAGCCGTGCGGTGCGCAGCACGGCCAGCTGGCGTTCTTCGAGGTCGCCGAGCGCGCGGTTGAAGGCGTCGACCAGCGCCGCGATCTCGTCGTCGTGATCACGTGGCGTGAGGCGCGCCAGATTGCCGGTACCGACGCGCGCCAGATCGCTTTCGACCTCGCGCAGCGGCACCACGACGCGCCGTGTCACCAGCTGGCCGATGCCCAGCACCAGCACGATGGCGGCGAACATGATCACGTACAGCCGCGATTCCTGGCCGGTGAGCGCGCTGCGCATCGCTTCGCGCGCCTGGTCGGACAGGCGCTCGCTGCTGTCGAACACCTGTTTGCCGACGGCCTCCATGCGCTCTTCCAGCGGCGAGATCGGGTCGGTCGGCTTGATGCGGCGCTGCAGGCGGTCATCGAGCAGGTCGCGCCAGTCGGACAGCGACTGCTCGAGTTCGTCCAGCGCGAACCCGGGTGCGGCACGCTGCATCAGCGGGCGGTCGCGCTCGATCAGCGCCAGCGCCTCTTCCGCCTTGCTGACCGCCGCCTTCAGTTCCGACGGCTTGCGGAACAACAGGTAGTTCTTCTCCAGCCGACGCGCCTCGCGCACCACGTCGTGCATGCGCGTGACCTTGTATTCGTCGTCGACATGCGACAGCAGGTCGCGCACCTGTTCAAGTGCGGCGAACACGAGCAGCACGAACAGGCCGCCGAGCACGATGTAGCCGAGCAGGATCTTGCCGTGCAGCGATCGGGGCAACAGTTTCATCAATTGCATGTTGAAACGTTGCGTTGCGGATTTCAACGGTAATGCGAATGGCGCATCGGTCGGTTTCATGCGGGTTTTTGGTGATCGGACAGGCATGAATAGCCCGGGTCGCTGCAATCTGCAACGTCCGCTGAGTGCGAAAACCTGGGCTGGATGGGCGAGCATAATGAAATCAATGACTTGAAATATTTCGTTGAGCTGGCACAACCCCTGCTAGAACTTCCATGCCAGCTCTGTGGCCACCGCCCGACGGCTCCTCGGACGGTGGCCGGTGGCAGGGGGGCAATGGGGAGGCCGGTTTGCCAGCGGATTGAACCGGTTCTTTTGTGCGGCTCGCGACTCCTTCGCGAGCCGTTTTTCTTTGTCCCTTGTTTCTACCCTGTGTCGGCCCTTTCTTGCCTTTCGCGATGCGTCCGGTCAGGCCTCGGGCCGCAGGGCGATGCCGGAAAGCTCGACCGCGCATATCACCAGACCTTCGCGCGCCGGTTTTAACGGATAATTCGCGGCCCCCTCCCGTCGTCGCGCCGTGCCTGCTGTCCGAACCTTCGATGCCTGAGTCTTCCGTCCCGCTGCTCGAAACCCACGCCCTGACCTGCGTGCGCGGTCGCGCGCGGCTGTTCGCCGGGCTCGACCTGGCGGTCGGCGAAGGCGAACTGCTGCATGTGGCAGGTGCCAACGGCAGCGGCAAGACCAGCCTGCTGCGCATCCTGTGCGGCCTGTCCGAACCGGAATCGGGCGAGCTGCGCTGGCGCGGCCAGCCGGCCCGTTCGGTGCGCGACGACTGGCGCGGCGGCCTGCTCTATCTGGGTCACCGCAACGGCGTGAAGGACGATTTCACGCCACTCGAGAATCTGCACGCGAGTGCAGCCATCGCTGGCGAGCGCATCGCCGACACGGTGCTGCTCGAAGCCTTGGTGGACATCGGTCTGGCCGCGCGCCTCGATGTGCCCGCGCGCAGCCTGTCGCAGGGGCAGCGCCGGCGCGTGGCGCTGGCGCGACTGCTGGCCGATACGCGCAGCGCGCTGTGGATACTCGACGAACCCTTCACTGCGCTCGACGTGCGCGCCGTCGGGGTACTGGCGGCGGCGATGGCTGCGCATCTGCGCCGTGGCGGCGCGCTGATCTACACCACTCACCAGCCGGTGGATATCGACGCCGAGCGCCGGCAGACACTCAATCTGGACGACTACGCATGCTGAGCCTGTTCGTGTCGGTGGTGCGCCGCGACCTGCTGCTGGCCTGGCGAAGGCGCTCCGACGTCTTGACTGCGCTCGGCTTCTTCCTGCTGGTGACCAGCCTGTTTCCGCTCGGTGTCGGACCGGAACCAGAGCAACTGAGTCACATTGCGGCTGGCGTCATGTGGGTCGCCGCGCTGCTGGCGACGCTGCTGTCGGTCAGCCGGCTGTTCGAATCGGACGAAGCCGACGGCACGCTGGAACAGATGCTGCTGTCGGTCGAGCCCTTGCCCGTCATAGTGCTGGGCAAGGTGTGCGCCTACTGGCTGCTGACCGGTCTGCCGCTGGTGGTGATTGCGCCGCTGATCGGCCTGCAGTTCAACCTGTCAGCCGACGAAACCCTGATCGTGTGCGCGACGCTGCTGGTCGGCACGCCGTCTCTGTCGCTGCTCGGCGCAGTCGGCGCGTCGCTGACGCTGGGCCTGCGCGGCGGTGGTGCGCTGATCGCGCTGCTGGTGCTGCCGCTCTACGTGCCGGTGCTGATCTTCGGCGCCGGCGCGCTCGATGCCTGGCGGGCCGGGCTGGGCATACAGTCCCATCTGGCGCTGCTGTCGGCGGTGCTGCTGGTGGCGTTGGCGGTGTGTCCGCTGGCCAGCGCCACCGCGCTGCGCATCGCTCAGGATTGAACTGTTCCTGCAGCATTCGGGCCAAAGCGGCGAGTCGGTTAAACTGTCGGCCGCTGATGTGGCAGGCGGTCGCCTTCGAAGGTGACCGGGCCTCCGCTGTGCGACAGCCACTCCCGGCCACACCACCCCGGTCACACCACCGGGCAACCTGAACCCGGATCAACCCGAAACCGCTGATGTCTGACTCACCGCTTACTGCAACGCGCGCGCCGTCGTCCGGCTTCAGCCTGTTCTATTACGCCAGTCCGCAGACCTTCTTCCCGCTTGCCGGCAAGCTGCTGTGGCCGACCTGGATCATCGCCATCGTGCTGACGATCGCCGGCCTCTACACCGGCTTCTTCATCGCACCGACCGATGCGACGCAGGGCGACAGTTACCGCATCATCTTCATCCACGTGCCGGCCGCGTGGATGTCCATGGTGATCTACCTGGTGATGGCCTTCTGGTGCGCGGTCGGGCTCATCTTCAACACCCGGCTGTCCTTCATGATGTCGAGTGCACTCGCGCCGACCGGCGCGCTGTGGGCCTTCATCGCACTGTGGACCGGTGCGCTGTGGGGCAAGCCGACCTGGGGCACCTACTGGGTGTGGGACGCGCGACTCACGTCAGAACTCATTCTGTTCTTTCTTTATTGCGGCTACATGGCGCTGCAGGCGGCCATCGACGACCCGCGCCGGGCTGATCGCGCAGGGGCGCTGATCGCCATCGTCGGTGCGATCAACGTGCCGATCATCTATTTTTCGGTGAAGTGGTGGAACACCCTGCATCAGGGGGCGTCTGTAAGCCTGACGCAGTCGCCGTCGATGGCCAGCACCATGCTCACCGGCATGCTGCTGATGGCGCTGGCGGCATGGGCTTACACGATAGGCGTGGCACTTGTGCGTGTGCGCGCCATCATGATCGAACGCGAGCGGCACACCGACTGGGTGCGTCAGCTCGGCAACGCAACACAGGCAGGAGGCAGCAAGGCATGAACTGGGAAAGCGCCAGCCATTTCTGGGCGATGGGCGGATACGGATTCTTCGTGTGGGGCTCGTACGCGGTGACCGCTGTGCTGGTCGCCGCCGAACTGGTGATGGTTGCGAGGCGCATGCGCGCAGCGCGCGCCGGTGCGGCACGCGATGTGGCGATCGAACGCATGGATGCCGACCGGCGGGGGCGCGCATGAAACCGCGGCAGAAACGCTTCGCCCTGATCGCCGTCGGCGTGATCGCGCTGGCCGGCGCAGCCACGCTGGTGCTGACCGCGTTCGAGGACAACATGGTTTTCTTCTTCACGCCGAGCCAGGTGGCGGCGCGCGAAGCGCCGCAGGGCCGCACCTTCCGCATTGGTGGCATGGTCGAAGAGGGCAGCCTGCAACGCGGCGACGATGGCACGTCGGTCAAGTTCGTGGTGACGGATACGGCGCACAAGATTCCAGTCACGTTCACCGGCGCGCTGCCCGACCTGTTCAAGGAGGGCAAGGGCGTGGTGGCGCAGGGCAAGCTGAACGACGGCGGTGTTTTTGCCGCCAGCGAAGTGCTTGCCAAGCACGATGAGAATTACATGCCGCCGGAAGCGGCGCACGCGCTCGAACAGGCGAAGAAGGCGCAGGGCACGGTCGTCCAGTGAAGTCCAACACCGGCGCGCCCTGGCGCGTCCGGTTTCAGGGGTTGAGCAAGCATGTATCCCGAATTAGGTAATTTTTCGCTGTCCATTGCGCTGGTCCTTTCGCTGCTGCTGGGCATCCTGCCGCTGGTCGGCGCGCAGCGCGGCGACGCGCGGCTGATGGCGGCAGCGCGCCCGCTGACCCAGGGCGTGTTCGTGTTCGTCGCGTTTGCCTTCGTGTGCCAGATCCAGTCCTTCATCCTGAATGACTTTTCGGTGCTGAACGTCGCGACCAACTCGAATTCGACCTTGCCGCTGGAGTACCGCATCGCCGCCTCTTGGGGCAGTCACGAAGGGTCGCTGCTGCTTTGGGTGTTCATGCTGGCGGGTTGGGCGCTGGCGGTCAGCGTGTTCTCGCGCCGCCTGCCGCCGGACATGGTGGCACGCGTGCTGGCGGTGCTCGGACTGATCACGGTCGGCTTTCTCGCCTTCATGCTGGCCAGTTCGAACCCGTTCGACCGTCTGCTGCCGGCAGCGGTCGATGGCCGCGACCTGAATCCGCTGCTGCAGGATCCGGGCATGATTTTCCACCCGCCGATGCTCTACATGGGCTATGTCGGCTTCTCGGTCGCCTTCGCCTTCGCCATCGCGGCGCTGATCGGCGGTCGTCTAGACGCGGCGTGGGCACGCTGGTCGCGGCCGTGGACCACCGTAGCCTGGGTGTTCCTGACGCTGGGCATCGCACTCGGCAGCTACTGGGCGTACTACGAACTCGGCTGGGGCGGCTGGTGGTTCTGGGATCCGGTCGAGAACGCATCGTTCATGCCCTGGCTGGTCGGCACGGCACTGATCCATTCGCTGGCGGTGACCGAAAAGCGCGGCGCCTTCAAGAGCTGGACGGTACTGCTCGCGATCTCGGCCTTTTCGCTGTCGCTGCTCGGCACCTTCCTCGTACGCTCCGGCGTGCTGACCTCGGTGCATGCCTTCGCCACCGACCCGGAACGCGGCGTGTTCATCCTCGCGCTGCTGGTGTTCGTCATCGGCACTTCGCTGCTGCTGTTCGCGATCCGTGCGCCGTCGGTCGGGCTGGGCGGCGGCTTCGCGCTCATTTCGCGTGAAACCGCGCTGCTCGGCAACAATGTGCTGCTGGCGGTGGCCACATCGGCAGTGCTGCTGGGCACGCTGTACCCGCTGTTTCTCGATGCGCTGGGCATGGGCAAGATTTCGGTCGGCGCGCCATATTTCGATGCGGTATTCGTGCCGCTGATGACGCCGGTCGCCTTCCTGATGGCGATCGGGCCCTTCGTGCGCTGGAAGAAGGACGGCGCACCCGGCCTGGTGACGCGCCTGCGCTGGGCCTTCGCAGTCAGCGTGGTCAGCACGGTCGTCATGATGGTCATGTCGGGCGGCTTTGCACCGATGCTTGGCCTGGGTACCTTCATCGTCGTGTGGATCGTCGCAACCAGCGTGCAGCATCTGGTCGAGCGGCTGCGCGGCCGCACCGGTGACGGCAACTGGTTCGCCCGCGCCAGGGCGCTGCCCGGCGGCTGGTGGGGCATGTGGTTCGCACATCTGGGCATCGCGGTCACCATCGTCGGCATCACGCTGGTCAAGGGGTTCGAACAGAACATCGACCTGAAGATGGCGCCCGGGCAGACGGCGACGCTGGCCGGCTACACCTTCCGTTTCGACGGCGCGTTCGCGCATGAGGGGCCGAACTACGACGCCGCGCGCGGGCGCATCGAAATGACTCGGGACGGCCGGTCGGTCGCGATGATGTATCCGGAGAAGCGCATGTACCGCGTGTCGCAGATGCCGATGACCGAAGCGGCGATCGATTCGGGCATCACGCGCGACATCTATGTGTCGATGGGCGAGCCGCTGCCTGACGGCAGCGCATGGATCGTGCGCATCTTCTACAAGCCTTTCATCAACTGGATCTGGATCGGCGCGCTCATCATGGCCCTCGGCGGTACGCTCGCAGCGGCTGACCGGCGCTACCGCAAGCTCGCGCAACGCGACGGGCGGCAGCCTGCCGAAGAAGCAGCTGCAACGGTGGTGAAACCGGGACCGGCGCAGGAACAGCACGCATGAGTCGCTATCTGTGGCCGCTCGGCCTGTTCGTCGTGCTGGCCGGCTTCCTGTTTGCCGGCCTGTTCCTGAATCCGCGCGAAGTGCCCAGCCCTCTGATCGGCCGTACGGTGCCGGTGTTCAGCGTCGCCCAACTGGGGGCACCGGACAAGACCTTCTCGCCGGCCGACATGAAGGGCAAGGTGTGGTTGATGAATGTGTGGGCGTCGTGGTGCGTGTCGTGCCGGCAGGAACACCCGCTGCTGGTCGAACTCGCGAAGACCGGCACGGTCACGATGGTCGGTCTGCACTACAAGGACGAACGCGACGCAGGCCTTAAGTGGCTGGCCGACTACGGCGACCCCTACCTGCTGTCGGCGCACGACCGTGACGGTCGCGTCGCGATCGACTTCGGTGTCTATGGCACGCCGGAAACCTTCATCATCGACCGCCAGGGCGTGATCCGCCACAAGCACACCGGGCCGCTGACGCCCGCACTGCTGCGCGACGACATCCTGCCGCGCATCCGGCAACTCGAGGCCTCCTGACATGCGCCATCTGTTCCTGCTGATCGCGCTGTCGATCTGCGCGCTGCTGCCTGCGCACGCCGATCAGGCGCAGCCGCTCGCCGACGATCCTGCGGTCGAGGCGCGCGTCCAGCATCTCGGCGAAGAACTGCGCTGCCTCGTCTGCCAGAACCAGAACATCGCCGATTCGCACGCCGATCTGGCGATGGACCTGAAGAAGCAGGTGCGCGAGCAGATCGCCGCCGGTCGCAGCGACCGCGAAATTCTCGACTACATGGTCGAGCGTTACGGCGACTTCGTGCTGTACCGACCGCCGCTCAAGGCCAGCACGGTGCTGCTCTGGGCCGGGCCATTCGTGCTGCTGGGCGTGGTCGTGCTGCTGCTCGGCCGTCGTCTGCGCCGTCGTACGGTCCAGGCGGCGGCCGCCAATACATTGAGTGCCGATGAGCAGAAGCGCGCGCGCGCGCTGCTGGCCGGCGAGGAGAAACAGGTTTGACGCAGTTCTTGATCGGCGCCGGGCTGATGCTCGCCCTGGCGCTCGCCTTCGTGCTCGCCCCGTTGTTGCGCGGGCGTTCCGGCGCAGTCCCCGAAGCCCAGCGTGCGCTGACGCTGGCCATTCACCGCGACGCCCTGGCAGAACTCGACCGCGATCTGGCGGCCGGTCTGATCGACGATGCGCAGTACCGCATTTCCTGCGCGGAACTGGAGCGTCGGGTGCTCGACGAAGCGGGTGCCGCACCGACGTCGGTGCGCAGTTCCGGCCGCTGGGTGGCCATCGTGTCGGCCCTCGCCGTGCCGGTCTTCGCCGTGCCGGTCTATCTTGCGCTCGGCAATCCCGAGGCCGTGGATGCGCCGCGCAGCAGCCCGAGCGAGCAGCAGGCCATGGGACAGGAGGAAATCACTCCGGAGCGCATCAGGGCGATGGTGGATCAACTCGCCGAGCGCATGAAGAGCGAGCCGGACAACGCCGACGGCTGGCAGATGCTGGCGCGCTCGTACAGCGCCATGCAGCGCTTCGACGAGGCAAGCGTGGCGTATGGGAATCTGGTGAAGATCGTCAGTGGTGACGCACAGGTATGGACCGATTACGCCGATGTGCTCGCGATGAGCAAGGGGCGCCAGCTGTCGGGTGAGCCTGAAGCCATGCTGGCGAAGGCGCTCGCCATCGATCCGGATCATCCGAAGGCCTTAGCGCTCGCCGGCAGTGCCGCGATGCAGCGCGGCGACAAGGCGGGCGCACGCAAGCACTGGGAGCGACTGCTGAAGTTGCTGCCGCCGGAGTCGCCGTTGATCCAGCCGCTGACCGAAAGCCTGCAGGATGCTGCGGAGACGCCGGCGAACTGAGCTGTCAGGACTGAATTGTCATTTCGCGCCGATCGCAAGCATCAGGCCGTACCATGAACCGCTGCGAGTTCTGAAACCGACAGACGAAAAGACAGACGAAAAAAAGCCGGCATCTCGCCGGCTTTTTTCATTTCGAAGCGAAGAATTACTTCTTCATTTCTTCAGCAGCAGCCTTGGCAGCATCGGCAGCAGCATCAACGGCTTCGCCGGCAGCCTTGGCAGCTTCGCCAGCGGCGTCGGTGGCGACAGCGGCTGCATCCGTAGCGGTGGCTGCAGCATCCGTAGCGGTCGCTGCAGCTGCGTCAGCGGCAGCCGGGGCGGCATCAGCGGCTGCGGGGGCAGCGTCAGCCGGGGCAGCGGCCGGAGCGGGTTCGGCAACCGGTGCCGGTGCTTCTTCCGGCTTCGAGCAAGCGGCGAGAGTCAGGGCGAGCAGGGCGGCGGCGAGGAGGGACTGTTTCATTTTGATTTCCTTGGCTGATGGCGACAACAAAAATTCTGTCTGACAAGATCGAACGTGCAGCATCGATCAGCCCAAAATAGTAGCACGGGCGTCATGTATCAAGGTAGCGCGCGGGAAACATGACCTTACAGGCCGAACTTTGTTGTGCTGATGCAACATGAGCAGGCCTCCCACAATTCACTGAAGCGCTGCTTGTATCCGGCGTTTTCCAGCGCATCGCCGATCAGCAGTTTGCCGCGGAAATGCTTGCTGTGCGTGCGAATCAACAGGGAGCCACCGGCGCTGAGCATGAAGGTTTCGGTCAGATGGCGCAGGGTGCGCGGTGTCTGCCGAATATGCATCCGGTGCGATTGCGCGGCGCACAAATTCCACAGCCGCGGCATGCGATGCTGCAGCGCATCGGCGTCATGAAGCACGATGCGCACCGTCATCGCCGGGTCGCGCGCCAGCGCGTCCGACAACTGTGCCACGCATGGTGAGCTGGCCAGCGCGGTGTCCACCAGATCGACGTCGAAAATGTCGAGGCCGAGGCGGCTGTGTTCGATCTGCTGCACCACTGCGGCCTGATAGCCCGCGCGATCGGTGAAGCGCAGCGGCTCGGCAGCGTCAGTCACCGTGGGCACCCGGGTACAGGAAGCCGTCGCCATACCAGTCGTGCAGCAGTGCCAGTGTGCCGGCATGGTCAGGCACGGCGGCCAGCAGTCGATCGCGCGCCAGCGCTGCAAGCGTCCCGGCGCTGCCTTGCGGTACATCGACCGCCTCGCCATTGATCCAGAGATGGCGGCCGCTGCGCAGCAGCTGCGTGCGCGTGTCGAGCCGAACACCGTGCTTCGACACCTTCTGTGCGAAACGCTTCAGACCCGGCGTGTCGTCCGGCGGGTCGAAGAACACGTGCTGCTTCGGTTCCGAAAGGTAGCTGCCGAGGAACTGTTCGACGTCGCTGCGCGACCAGCGGATGGCGCCCAGTATGTCGGCGACGCGATCGATCATGGCCGGCGGCAGTCTGGCCGGGTCGTCCTGCAACGCGAGATCCGGGTCGGCGTACATGCCGTCGAGGCACAGCCGGTCGCGCAGGTGGTCGAGGAAGGCGGTGCCCAATTCCTGCGCCGACGGGGCGCGGAAGCCGATCGAGTACGTGGTGCATTCGCCTTCGGCGACACCGTTGTGCGCGTAGTGCGGCGGCAGGTAGAGCAGGTCGCCGGGTTCGAGCAGCCATTCCTGCTCGGGCACGAAGTCGCGCAGGATGCGCAGCGGCGCGCCGTCGACCAGCGTCAGATCCTTCTGTGCGCTGATCTGCCAGCGGCGCCGGCCACTGCCCTGCAGCAGGAATACGTCGTAGGAGTCGAAGTGCGGCCCGACGCCGCCGCCATCGGTGGCATAGCTCACCATGACATCGTCGAGCCGTGCATACGGGATGAACGCGAAGCGGCGCATCAGGGCATCGGCCTGCGGCAGCAACAGATTCAGGCCCTGCACCAGCACCGTCCAGGGCTGCGACTTCGGCCGCTTCAACAGCTGCTTCGGCAGCGGGCCGCGTTCGAGTTGCCAGCCGGCGGAGTCATGCGCGATGAAGCGCGATTCGACGTCTTCGTCGCGTGCCAGATCGAACAGCGCGTCGCGGCTCAGCAGCCCGTCGAAGCCGGGGATCGCGCCACGCACCAGCAGCGGCTTCTTCTGCCAGTGGTCACGCAGGAAGGTGCGCGGGCTCAGCCCGCCGAGCAGTGTCTTGTCCATGGTGCGGATTATCTCCGATGCGCCGGAAAGCGCGTGCGCAGCGGGTAAAATCCGCATCCCCCAAGAATCATGCAAGGTTGAGCCATGCCGGTTGTCCGTATCGAATCGATGGACCACGAAGGTCGCGGCGTTGCGCACTTCGAAGGCAAGGTGATCTTCGTGGATGGTGCGCTGACGGGCGAGCAGATCGATTTTTCACCCTATGTCCGCAAGCCGTCGTACGAACTGGCGCAGATCAGCCGCATCCTGAAGCACAGCCCGCAGCGGGTGCAGCCGCGCTGCCGTTACTTCGGCACCTGCGGCGGCTGCAGCATGCAGCACCTCGACGTGGTCGCGCAGGCGTCGGTCAAGCAGCGCGTGCTGGAAGATGCGCTGTGGCATGTCGGCCGCGTGAAGCCGGAGACGGTGTTCACGCCGCTGATCGGGCCCGGCTGGGGGTACCGTTACAGGGCACGCCTGTCGGTGCGTCACGTGTCGCGCAAGGGCGGCGTGCTGGTGGGCTTCCGGGAACGCAAGTCGAGCCATGTGACGAATATGTCGTCGTGCGAGGTGCTGCCGCCACACATGTCGGCAATGCTTTTGCCGCTGCGCGAACTGATAAACGGCTTTTCGATCTGCGACCGAGTGCCGCAGGTCGAGGTGGCGATCGGCGGCGAGGGCGCGCAGCAGATGACCGTGCTGGTGTTTCGCGTGCTCTCGTCGTTGTCGGCGCAGGACGAAACCGCGCTGCGTGCGTTTGCCGACGCGCAGCGGGTGTCCATCTATGTCCAGCCGGGCGGCCCCGACACGCTGGCGCCGTTCTGGCCGCTGCCGATGCCCGAACTCGCGTACGAGCTGCCCGATTTCGGCGTTCGCCTGGCCTTTGCGCCGTCGGAATTCACCCAGGTGAATCACGGCATCAACCGCTCGCTGCTGCGTCGCGCCATGTCGATGCTGGCGCCGCAAGCGGGCGAGCGCATCGCCGACATGTTCTGCGGTCTGGGCAACTTTTCGCTGCCGATTGCGGCGCTCGGCGCTGACGTGGTCGGTATCGAGGGCGCCGAAGCGCTGGTGCAGCGCGCCGCGCGCAACGCCGAAGCGAACGGTCTGGCGTCGCGCGCCAGCTTTCGTGTCGCCAATCTGTTCAAGGCGACACCCGAAAGCCTCGCCGCGCTCGGCCACTTCGACAAGATGGTGATCGATCCGCCGCGCGAAGGCGCCTTCGATCTGGTCAAGGCGCTGCCCCGGGCAGATGCCGCAGGCGCGGTGCAGCGCATCGTGTATGTGTCGTGCAGCCCGGCCACGCTGGCGCGCGATCTGGCCGTGCTGATCAACGACAAGGGGTATCGCTTCCGCGGCGCCGGCATCGCCAACATGTTTCCGCAGACTTCGCACGTCGAGTCGATCGCGCTGATCGAGCGCTGATCCGGTCGCGTGCGACGGCAGAAATGAAGAAGGCGGCCGCAGCCGCCTTCTTCATTCCGTTCAGCCGGGGTCAGTCGCGCTGGCCGGTCAGCGCCATCAGCAGGTGCAGCAGGCTGACGAACATGTTGTACAGGTTCAGATACACCGACAGCGACGCCGACACGTAGTTGGTTTCGCCGCCGCGGACGATGCGCTGCACGTCATAGAGCATCCAGGCCGCCGAGATCATCACGATGCCGCCGGAGATCGCCAGCGACAGCACCGGCATCTTCAGGAAGATGTTGGCGACGATGGCGAGCAGCAGCACGATCATGCCGACCATCAGGAAGCTGCCCATGTTCGAGAAGTCGCGCTTCGTCGTGCTGGCGATCGACGCCAGCGTGAAGAAGGTGACCGCCGTGCCGCCTGCCGCCATCGCGATCAGCGACCCACCGTTCGAAAAGCCCAGCGCGACCTGCAGGATGCGGCTCAGCATCAGGCCCATGAAGAAGGTGAAGCCAAGCAGCAGGGCGACGCCCAGCCCGCTGTTCTTGTTCTTCTCGATCGCCCACATGAAGCCCCAGGCAATGCCCATGAACAGCGCGAACGCGATGAACGGGCTACCCGCCATGAACGAGAAGTTCATCTGGATGCCCACGACGGCGCCGAGCAATGTCGGAACCATCGACGCAGCGAGCATCATGTAGGTGTTGCGCAATACGCGGTTCTGCCCGGCGCTTGCGGTGCCGGCAGTCTGGATGGTCTGGAATTGCGGTTGCATGGCGTTACCCCGAAGGATGATTAACACACTAAAGACTATCGCACGGGTCGTTAAGTTTCAACGCATTGGACGCGTGTTAGTATCCTGCCCCGAATGAAATCGTGGGGTCGAAACGGCTGACGCCTCGATATTCATCGCGAGCAGTGCAGCGGAAGCTTGGCAGAGTGGTCGATTGCACCGGTCTTGAAAACCGGCATACCGCAAGGTATCCAGGGTTCGAATCCCTGAGCTTCCGCCAATTTGGGCAGATACCGCACAATCACAGGTTCAGGCGTCCTCGGACGTTCCGTCGCAGGCACAGTGCTGCCAACCCAGCCAGCAACATCGACAAAGTGCCCGGCTCGGGCACTGGCGCCAAGCTCCCCACATAACTGACACCATCGGGGCTGAACGCAGTAAATGACGCTACTGGATTTCCGTTCGCATCGAGCAGGCCGGTGATGCCGTCCCAGACAAATGTATTGGAAAAGTCGGCGACAGCACTGGCTTGGCCGCTGAACGATATCTCGGTCCCGATAGGTTCTACAAATGCGGAAACGCTGACCTCGGAGTACCACTGCATCGAGAACGGACGCCCGAAGAAGAATTCCATCCCAAGCACATGTCGGCCAATGCCGGCACCGGTCGGGAAGTCAACGGATGGTTCTCCGTTCTGAATCTGTTGGACGGATGAACCGACCAAGCTGACACTGGCCACACCGTCGGACTCTACAAGAAGCTTGCTACTCCAAAAAGCTAGGGCAATGCTACTGCCGCCGTCGCCATCCGGATTGCTGCCCGTAGAATCGACAAATGCGTCACTGCTGTTCGTGCCATCGAAGACGACCGCAAACTGCAGATAACCGCGTGAGCCGGTGGAGCAGGCTGCGCAGCCAGGGGCAGACACGAGGAAATAGTCAGTGAATTGTCCGGAGGCATGGGCTTGGCCCAAAGCAGGCCCTTGGCTGTAACTTGTCGCCGATTTGGCGAGCGCAGTTGCATACAATCGAAGGTAGCCCGGTCCTACGCTGCCCTTTGCGGCAGCAACCGCGGACGTTGCATACGACCCAACTGGCGTCGAGTCGGGAAAGCCTTCCCCGGACGCAGCAGACGACGAACCGACCGACAAGGACACGCCAGTGCTGCCGGTGAGGTGTTTCACGACGTCCAGTTCGCCGGAGAAGGCCGTTACCGAGACCCGAGAAAAGGCCGCCCCCGCGGGCCCACAGCTCGCGAACACCGACACGCCAACGAGCATCCGCCCGAGTAAAGTAGAAAGCGACATGTACATTCCTATTTGTTTTTACGAATCAAATTAGTGATTCGGCGCGACGAGTGCATCGCTGACGATGTCGCCTCAGTGCCGACGTCACTGTGTCGCAACGGCAAAAAACTGCCCCCCAATTTCTGCTCCTGTTATCAGTGACGCGCCCCGACTTTATGAACCACGAAAAACTTGGGAAAAATGCCTCGAAAGCCTGATTCGACATTCAGCAAGACAGGATGGCATAACGTTTTTGAAATGATGTTGAGACACAGGGCGCTTCACAAAAAAACATATAGGTAGGATTCGCTCCGCTTCCGCCAGGCATCTTTCAGTCTTTGATAACGCGGAGCCGTCGTCACACCAGGCGTGCGTAAAGCGTGATGACGCCGATGCACACTGCGTTCAGCACCAGTCCGCAGCGCATCATCGAAGCCGCCGACACGTGGCCGGTGCCGAATACCAGCGCGTTCGGAGGCGTGGCGACCGGGAGCATGAAGGCGCACGAGGCCGAGATCGCAATGGCCGCCGACAGCGCGCGCGGATCGAGGCCGAAGTCGGGGGCCAGTACGGCGAAAACCGGAACCAGCAGCGCGGCGCTTGCGGTATTGCTCACCAGTTCGGTCAGCATGACGACGAAGGCGATGATGCCCAGCAGCACCAGCCAGTCGGGCGTGCCGCGCAGCAGGTCGGTCAGTGCATCGGCCAGAAAGCGGCTCGCGCCACTCGAACCCATCAGGGCGCTCAGCGCCAGTCCGCCACCGAACAGCAGCAGTACGCCCCATTGCGCATGTGATTCGATGTCCGGCCAGTCGATGGCGCGGCTGGCCACCAGCAGAACGATGGCGGCCAGTGCGACCACGGCATCGATGTCCTGTTCGACGCCCAGCGCGCGTGCCAGCGGCGCTCCGAACACCCAGCCCAGCACGGCGAATGCGAATACCGAAGCGGTGGCAATGCGTCCGGGCGTCCAGCCATCTTCGCCGTCGTCTGCCGGCAGTTCGATGCGGCCGCCCAGCTCGGGACGCAGCACCAGCCACAGCGTCGCCGCCATCAGCGGCATCAACACGACGACCAGCGGCAGTCCGAAGCGCAGCCACTCCGCAAAGCCGATGCCGGCCTGGGCAGCGGCGATGGCGTTCGGCGGGCTGCCGACCAGCGTGCCGATGCCGCCAATGCTGGCGCTGTACGCCACGCCGAGCAGCACGAAGGTGCGTTCGCGCGGATCGGCATCCGGGCCGAGTAGACCGAGTGCCAGCGGCAGCATCATGGCTGCGGTGGCGGTATTGCTGATCCACATCGACAGCAGTGCAGTCAGTGCAAACAGCAAGGCCAGCGAGCTCACCCGGCGGCCGCCCGACAGTGCGAGCACCCGGCGCGCGAGCCAGCGGTCCAGTCCGTGCCGTGCGAGTGCCGCCGCCAGCGCAAAGCCGCCGAGGAACAGGAAGATGATGGGGTGCGCGAACGACGCCAGCGCCTTCGATGGCGGCACACCGGCAAACAGCACCGCCAGCAGCGGCACCAGCAGCGCGGTCAGCGTCAGCGGCAGAGCCTGCGTCATCCACAGGGATCCGGCCAGCGCAAAGATCGCCAGCGCGGCGCGCAGTGCGGGGTCGTCCGGGCCAAAGGCGGCCACGGCGAGGGCGAGCCCCGCGCAGGCGCCGATGCGCAAAAGGGAAGCGGCCATTTCAGGATCGAAGAAAGTACGGACCGGATACAAGGATACCGGTGCGCGCATCCGCGTCAGCCCATGGACAGCTCACAGGTCGCCGCCAACGAGCCTTTGCTACATCGCCGTGATGATGCCGCGCGCATCACGGCGTGAGCGGGTGACCAGCTCATCCACCGGCTCGGGCCGGCCGAACAGATAGCCCTGGAAGCCATCGCACCCGTACTGCATCAGCAGCGCGTGCTGGGCATCGGTTTCCACGCCCTCGGCAATCACCGACAGACCCAGTGAGTGGCTCATGGCCAGAATGGCGCGCACGATGGCCAGATCGTTCTGGTCGTGCGTGAGGTCGCGGATGAAGGTGCGGTCTATCTTCACCTCGTCGACGGGCAGGCGCTTGAGGTAGGACAGCGAGGAATAACCGGTGCCGAAGTCATCGATCGAAAAGCGGATGCCGACTGCCTTGAGGCGCAGCATGCGCTCGATCACTTCCTCGACGCGGTCGAGCACCACGCTTTCGGTCAGTTCGAGCGTGAGGTAGCGGGCGTCGATGCCGTGGCGGCGAACGGCGTCCAGCACGCAGTCGACGAAGTCCGGCTGGTGGAACTGCCGGGCACTCACATTCACCGACAGGCAGAGCGTGGCCATGTCGGCGTCGCCCTGCCAGCATTTCAGCCAGCCGCAGGCCTGTTCGATCACCCATTCGCCGATCGGGACGATGAGCCCGGTTTCCTCGGCCAGCGGAATGAACTGCAGCGGCGGGACCGCCGGCGAGTCGGGCGGCAGCCAGCGCAGCAATGCCTCGGCGCCCGTCACGCGGTGGTTCGCATCCACCTGCGGCTGGCAGTAGAGCTTCAATTCATGCTGTGCGATGCCGCGTCGCAGTGCCGCTTCCATCGCGGCGCGGGCGTCGATGGCGGCCTGCATGTCCGGATTGAAGAAGCGCGACGTATTGCGACCGGCGTTCTTGGCCTGGTAGAGCGCAACGTCTGCCTGCTTCAGCAGCAGTTCGGCGGCCGTGTCATACGCCTGGAAAAGCGTCACGCCGATGCTGGTGGTGCAGTGGTGAGGCGGCCGGTCCGCCTGCAGCACGAAGGGCTGCGCGAGCGCGCTGCGTACCTTGTCTGCGACCGCTTCGGCCTGTCTCGTGGCGGTGCCGGCATCCAGCCCCAGACCTTCGATGACCATCACGTATTCATCGCCGCCCAGCCGGGCCACCGTGTCTTCCTGACGCAGGGCGGACGTGAGCCGCCTTGCCACCTCGATCAGCAGTCGGTCACCAAGATCATGTCCCTGCGTGTCATTGAGGTTCTTGAAGTGATCCAGATCGAGGATGAAAAGGGCGCCGAACTGCCGGCTTCTGCCGCTCGCCGCCATGGCCCTTTGCAGGCGGTCCATCAGCAGGCGTCGATTGGGCAGGGCGGTGAGCGGGTCGTAGTAGGCGAGCTGCAGGATCTGTTCCTCAGCCTGCTTCTGCTCGGTGATGTCGACGCAGAACCCCATCATCCGGTCGCCCGGCAGCGCAATGGCGTGAAGCTCGGCGACCAGCACCTGCCCATCCTTGCGGCGCAAGGTGATTTCCGCAGTCTGGCTGCCGCCTTCGAGGATGCTCCGGTGCAGTTCGGCCTGGTCGCCCGAAAGGCCGAACGGTGACAGATCCGTCGCCGACATGGTCAGCAGTTCTTCGCGCGCGTAGCCGACCATGGCGCAAGCGGACGGATTCGCGTCGATGAAGCGACCTTCCGCATCGGTCACGAAAACACCTTCAGGCGCATGTTCTATATAGGTGCGATAGCGCTCCTCGCTTTCGCGCAGTTCCCTTTCCAGCGCTTCCCGGCGCGTGACTTCGCGCACCAGCGCGTCGTTCTTTTCCTTCAGTTCGGAGCGGTCACGGTTGGACTCGAGCACATCTGCTTCCAGCTTTCGCGCCCGTTGCCGTGTGCCGTGCGTAGCCAGCAGCACGAGCAGCAGCAGCAGGGGCCCGGCCACTGCAACGTAGGGAAAGATCCGGACGGCGAGCGGCCCGTGCAACCTGGATTCCGGTACCAGCGTCACCAGCGACAGCCCGGTGTCTCCGACCGCACTGCGCAGGACCAGATCGCCCGCCTGAACCGGCAAGGGCAAGCCCGCCGGCAACTGAGCGGCCGGGACCGGATTGCCTTCGGGCAGTCTGGTCAGCGCAGGGAGCGGCTCGGCCGTCAGCGCCATGGACAGGCTAGCCGTCAGCGGCCGCCCGTTTGCGTCGATCAGCAGTTGGCGTGGTCCTTCGTCGTCAATCGGCGACGACAGATAGCGCGACAGCAGCGCCAGATCGGTGACCGTCGTGACCGTGCCGCCGGGCGTGCCGCGGTAGCCGACCGCTGCCGACGCAATGATGCGGTGGTGCACGGCATCGATGTCGAGTACCGGATCCAGGCCGGCGGTCTTCATCGGCGGCAGATCAAGTCCGCCGGGTGAGGTATCGGCCAGCACCTCGCCGGATTCATCGACATAACGGATCCGCGAATAGACCGGGCTGCCCAGCGCCTGCCGGCGCTCGATGGCGCGTCGCAAACTGCTGTCGACTTCGTACAGGTTGGCGCCCAGGCCATAGCGCATGGACATGCCCAGTGCGCGATTGGTCAGGAAGACATCGATCTCGTTACTGTCGGCGAGGCTGCGCACGAAATGACGCTGCTCCGCCAGAAAGTCGGTCAGCAGACCGGCCGTCTGACGTGCGTCGGCCAGCAGCCGCGCTTCTTCCGATGACTTCAGTTTCTGCTGTGAGTCATGCGAGTGCACCAGCAGCGCGCCGACCGATACCGAAAACAGGGCGGTCGCGAGTTGCGCCACGCGTTGCCAGGTCAGCCACGCGCTCACGACGGGGGGCATGATCGCCAGCCGCTCAATGGGGTTGAACGAAGAATTCCGGGAAGTGACGCTGCACACCCGGGTAATACTTGATCACCAACCGGTCGTAGCGTCCGTCCGCACGGACGCTGCGCAGATACTCGTCGAACGCCTTGCGCAGCTCCGGAGCATCCTTCGGAAAGGCGGCGGCCAGATCCTGGACTTCCGAAATCGGGCCGAGCACCTTGAACTGGCCCGGCCACTTCTTCATGTCGAGCAACAGGTCGGGCACGTCAAGCAGTGACAGATCGGCATGGCGATTCAACAGTGCCGGCACCATTTCGTTGATGTTCGTACTTTCTGTCCAGGCGCGCAGTTCGATATTGCGGCCCTTGAGGTCGTAATTGGCCGGATCGAGACAGGTTCTTTCCATCACGAGCAGACTGTGGCCCACGGCCAGTGCCCGTGTTTCCTCGATGTCGCGGCGCAGATCGTCGCTGCCACGGATGGGCCGGATGCGCGAATCTGCGCGTGCGATCAACATGACCTGCGAGGGAAAGGTCGGGGCCGAAAACAGCAGTACCCGCTCGCGCCAGGGCAGCACCGTCAATCCCGTGGCAATCATGTCGCCGCGTACCGGGTGCTTGCCGGTCAGCCGCACCGCACTGCCTTCGCGCACCACGTCCTGGCCGAGCAGGTCGCGGATCACCGAATAGAAGTCGCTGTATACCAGCCGGTATCCGACACCGATGTGGCGCGCGAAGCCCTGCACGAGTTCTACGTCGAAACCGTCGCCGGCGCCGGTAACGAAGTTGGCGTAGCGGACGCCGAGGTGGCGCAACTCTCCGCGTACGCGGACCTCTGCAAGATCTGCAGCGATGCTGCCTGTAACAAGAACGGAGAGAAACAACCCGGCGAACACGCGCCCCAGTGTGTATCTCATGACATCACCTCTCGGCCTGCATCGAAGAATGCGAACACATTCATCGTGATCCGCTTCTGTCAGTTTCGACTGATGCAGGACAATCTTTAGCGAGGATTGATGCAGACGGCGGCGCGATGCGGGCGCGCCGCCGGGACGGACCGTGTCAGCCGCAACTCCCCACCGCCCCGCAGGCGGTGCAGAAGTCGCAGCCGTCCTTGCGGATGACCGACTGGTTGCCGCATTCGCCGCACAGCGCGCCCTGCATGAGTCTGGGTTCGTCGTCGCCGCGCGGCGATTCGAGAATGCCCATTTCGCGCATCGGGAAGCCGGCTTCGTCGAGGATGCCCAGCATGGCGTAACGGTGGATGATGAGCCGGGCGACGTAGGCGACGGTCGACGGCCAGTTCTGCTGGCGGCGGGTGCCGGGCACGAAGGCCATGAAGTCGCCCAGCGGTTCCGGATAGCTGATGAGCTTGCGCAGCTTCATGCCGATCCAGGCCGGGTCCATCACGCGCATGTCGAGCGCGAGGATGCGGGTCAGGCCGTCGAGTGCGCGCGGGTAATTGCCCGACAGCCAGACCGAGTAAGGGCGGGTTTCGCCGCCGGGCAGCGTGATTTCCTTCAGGCCCAGTACAAAGTCTTCGCCGGTGGCCGGGTTGCTGATGTCCACCGTCCAGCTCAGCGTGCCGTCGGTACCGGTCTTCGGCTCCTGCAGCGCGAACAGCGTGTCGAGCACCGGTGTCGGCGCTTCGCGTTCGAGGGCACCGAGCTTGTCGCAGCGGTAGCGGATCACGTTGGCGAAGGCCGCCACCACGCCGGGCATGCGGCGGTGCTCGCCGCTGGGCGGCATCGGCATGTCGAAGCCCTGGTCACTGGCGGTACGCGCCAGCACGTCGAGCTTGAGCTTGAGCCAGCCCGGATCGTTGGCACGCATGTCCATCGACAGCGTCTTGGCGACGGCGCCCAGACCGCGCGGCTGGTCGGCGCCATTGACCCAAACCTCGAACGGCAGGGTCTGCATGCGGCCGTCCGCACCTTCGTTCTCGATGTGGCCGACGAACAGCGCAAATTCGCCGCCCGGCGTCTTCAGCATGTAGGTCCAGCTCGGGTTGCCGTCCGGCATGTCGGGCCGGCCCGGCCAGCGCAGGCTGGACAGCACCGGCGCCGGCAGCGCGCCGATTGACAGGCGCTGATTGGTGCCGGTGATGATTTCGACGTCGTGCGGCTGCTTCTTCTCTTCCGTCTTCGGCGCGTCCACCGACAGCACGCTGCCCAGCACGCTATTCGGCCGGTAGGTCGCGAGACCCTTCAGGCCGGCCTTCCACGCGGCGAGATACAGATCCTCGAAGTCGGCGTACGGATAGTCGGCCGGCACGTTCACCGTCTTGGAAATCGACGTGTCTACATAGGGGGCGACCGCTGCGACCATGTCCTTGTGCGCGGCGGCGGAAATTTCCAGCGCGGTCACGAACCAGGGCGGCAGTTTGGTCACGTCGCCGCCGAGGTGCCGGTACATGCGCCAAGCGTAGTCCTCGACCGCGTATTCCTTGAAGGTGCCGTCGGCCATGCGCTTCTTGCGCGTGTAGGTCCAGGAGAACGGCGGCTCGATGCCGTTGCTCGCGTTGTCGGCAAAGGCCAGCGAAATGGTGCCGGTGGGCGCGATCGACAGCAGGTGCGAATTGCGCAGGCCGTGCTTGCGGATCTGCTCCTTCACGTCGGCCGGCAGGCGCGACGCGAAATTGCCGCCCGACAGGTACATGTCGGCGTTGAACAGCGGAAAGCTGCCGCGCTCCTTCGCCAGTTCGACCGACGCGAGGTAGGAGGCGTCACGCATCACTTCGGAAATGCGCGACGCCATCAGCCGCGCCTCCTGCGTGTCGTAGCGCTGACGCAGCATGATCAGCGCGTCACCCAGGCCGGTGAAGCCGAGTCCGACGCGGCGCTTGGCCATGGCTTCGTCGCGCTGCTGCGGCAGCGGCCAGTGGGTCACTTCGAGCACGTTGTCCAGCATGCGGATGGCCACCGCGCAGACTTCGGCGAAGCCGTCGAAATCGAATTCGGCTGTTTCGCTGAACGGCTTCTTCACGAAACGGGTCAGGTTGATCGACCCCAGATCGCAGCAGCCATAGGGCGGCAGCGGCTGTTCGGCGCACGGGTTGGTCGCCTCGATGCTTTCGCAGTAATAGAGGTTGTTGTCGCGGTTGATGCGGTCGAGGAACAGGATGCCCGGCTCGGCGTGGTCGTAGGTCGAGCGCATGATCTGGTCCCACAGCTCGCGTGCCCGCGGCTTGGCATAGACCCACATGCCGTCTTCGCGCTGGTACGCGCCGGCCGCCTTGATGTCGCTGGCCGGCTCGGCCTTGTGCACCAGTTCGACCGTGCCGTCGGCTTCGACCGCCTTCATGAAGGTGTCGGTCACGCCGACCGACACGTTGAAATTGGTCAGATCGCCGCTGTCCTTGGCGTGGATGAATTGTTCGATGTCCGGGTGATCGCAGCGCAGTACGCCCATCTGCGCGCCGCGACGGCTGCCGGCCGATTCGACGGTTTCGCACGAACGGTCGAACACCCGCATGTAGCTGACCGGGCCGGACGCACGTGATTGCGTGCCGCGCACGCGCGCGCCGACCGGGCGGATGCTGGAAAAGTCGTAGCCCACGCCGCCGCCGCGGCGCATGGTTTCAGCGGCCTGCGCAAGCGCCGTGTAGATACCCGGGCGCTGGTCTTCGATTTCGGTGATCGAGTCGCCGACCGGCTGCACGAAGCAGTTGATCAGTGTGGCCGTGAGCTGGGTACCGGCGGCCGAACTGATGCGTCCGGCAGGCACGAAGCCGCGCTCCTGCGCGTCCAGGAACTTCGCTTCCCAGTGCGCGCGGCGGTCTTCCGCCTCGGCCTGGGCGAGCGCCTTCGCGACGCGGCGGCGCACTTCGGCCACCGTCGTTTCGCCGCCCTTGGCGTATTTCTCTATCAGCACTTCACTGGATATTTCCTGCTCGGGCAGGCAGGCGATTTTCTCTTCTTCGGTCAGTGGGACCAGATCGATCTGTTGCATGGGGTGTCTCCTGACGTCGTTTTACCGAACTTTACGCTTCGATGACACGTGGCAACAGCCTTGACAGTCAGCCCGCCGGGCGGTCGTCCGCCTGCCGTCTGGCCTTGCGGTCGATGGCGACGGCGCGCTGCGCGATTGCACTGCAACATGACCCGGAGAGCCCGGCTGGCTGAGGAAGTAGTGTCTTCTTGAGCGGCCCCTGTGGGAGCGGCGGCCTGTGGGAGTGGCGGCCTGTGGGAGCGGCGGCCTCGCCGCGATAGTGCCGCGACCATCGCCGTGCAGAGTGCGTATCGCGGCGAGGCCGCCGCTCCCACAGGAAGCTCCCACAGGAAGCTCCCACAGGAAGCTCCCACAGGAAGCTCCCACAGGAAGCTCCCACAGGGGGCGCGCCGATACTGGCGCTGCGAGCTACACCTTCGGCACCCTCAGTGCGAACACGCTGCCGTGGCCGACGCGCGAGCGCACGGTCAGCGGGTGCCCCAGCAGCTCGGCCTGCTTGCGCGCCAGCGCCAGACCCAGACCCTGACCTTCATCGTGCCGCGTCTGGCGGTCGTCGAAACGGCGGTACGGAATGAAGATCTGCGGGATCAGGTCTTCGGCGATGCCCGGCCCGGTGTCCCAGACTTGCAACTCCACGTCGTCGCCACGTGGACGGGCGGCGATCAGCACGCGGCCGTGGTCGGTGTAGCGCACGGCATTCGACACCAGATTGTCGAGAATGGAGCGCAGCATCATCGGGTCGCTGTCCACAACCGCCCGGCCGGACCGGATCACCAGTTCGATGCCCTTGTCACGCGCCAGCGGGCCGAACTGGGCGGTGCACGACGCCAGCACCTCGGCCAGCGGCAATGCACGGCGCAGCACGCGCGCCTCGCCCGCCTCCAGGCGCGACAGTTCGATCAGGCGTGACAGCTGGCTGCTCATCGCGCGCACCGCCTCGTCGACACCGGCACAGGCTTCATTCACCGTCGCATGGTTCACTTCGTCATCGCGCAGCGAGCGCAGATAGCGCATGTGCAGGCCGACCGCATGCACCGGCTGGCGCAGGTCGTGCGTGACACCGGCCATGAACAGATTCTTGGCGCGCATCGCGGTCTGCACCGCGTCGCGTTCGCGCCGCAATGTGTCGGCCAGGCGGGCGTTCTGGCGGGTCAGCAGCAGGGCGTTGCGCATCGTCGCGTGGGCGTTGCGGCCAAACGAAATCAGCACCGCCAGGTAGAACACGATGGTCAAGCCGCCGGCAATATTGATGACGCCGCCGATCAGCCACGACTTCACGATGAACGGCACGAGGGCGCACATCAGATACAGATTGAGTGCGCGTGGCAGCGCCGTGGTGGCGGTGACCGCGCCGCCGGCCATGCCGACCAGCATGGCAACGCTGAAGAAATCCATGAACGGGTCGCGCCCTTCGTAACCCAGCCAGGGCAGCACCCCCCAGGCCAGACCGGTCAGCGCCGCGATAGCTGTATAGATGCGCTCGGTGCGGTCGAGCTGGTGACCGGCCAGCACGGCAAGTTGCGGCTGCATCCAGCGCACGTAAAGCGCGCGCAGGGCGACCAGCAGGCAGACGACGGCCAGCCAGACCCAGACCGCCGAGTGCCCCTCGGTGCTGACCAGCACCGCCGCGGCGGTGCTCGCCACGGCCACGTTGCCGGCGACGATGGTGGGCGTATGGCCGAACAGCACACCCAGCAGATCGCGCCGGACCGCCTCGCGCTCGTCCGCGCTGTCATCCGTGCAGTCGTGTGCGTCGAGCAGTATCGACGTCATCGCCATGGTATTTTCCGGCGCATGGAAGCCCGCGAGATTAGCATCGTCGTCGCCGAAGACCACGCCCTGGTGCGCCAGGGTTTGCGTCTGATGCTGTCGCGTGCGCCGCGCGTGCGCTGGCTGGGCGAAACGGGTGATGGCGAAGGCGCGCTGCGGCTCGCCCGTGAGCTCCAGCCCGACCTGCTGCTGCTCGACCTCGGCCTGCCGCGGCTCGACGGGCTCGAAGTGATGCAGGCCATCGCTGCCGCCCATCTGACGACCCGCGTGCTGGTCGTGACGGCGCGTCAGGATGCCGCCACCGTGCAGGCCGCGCTGTCCTTCGGCGCTCATGGCTACATGCTGAAGACCGACGACGCCGACGCGCTGGTGTCGGCCATCCACACCGTCGGCGACGGCGGCTACCACGTCAGCCCGGAACTGGCGACCTTGTTCGGTCATGGCGCGACGACAGAACAAGAAAGCCTGACCAGCCGCGAAATGGACATCGCCAGCCATGTCGGACGCGGCCTGTCGAGCAAGCAGATCGGCGCCGAACTGGGCATTTCCGAGCACACCGTACGCAAGCACCGCGAAAACATCGCCCGCAAGCTCGGCCTGCGCAATGCGGCCGAACTGGTGGCGTGGTCGATCCGCCAGCGCCTGCCCCTGGCTTGATCCGGCCGTGATCCAGTTCCTGGCCGCCGACATTTCTGGCCGCGCGCTACGCGCTTGTTCGTATTTACCGCCCAACAGGCGGCGCGCCTAATTCCCTCCTGAAATTTCCGGCTGTACGTGTGCCGGATTCCGCCCCCTGTGCGTTTCCCGGGCGCGGGATTCGAAGCGGGCACGGTCCGGAAGTCGCGAGCGGGCAGGCGCCCGCCGCGATCCACAACAAGGAGGTTCAGATGAACATTCCCGCTGGCGGGGCGCTGCGCTGCGCTGTTTTCTCCGTGTGCCTGTGGGCGGGTGCAGCGTGCGCCGTGCCGATCACCTTCCAGACGACCGGCTCGTCCGTACAGACCTATTTCGAGGGGCAGCCGCTGGCGAGCGCGCGGTCCCGCATTGACGGATTGAGCGGCGCGCTGGACCTCACGCGCGACGCTCCGGTGCTGGCCAACTACTTCAAGCTGTTTGCGGGCACCGGGCCGGCAGACGAATCCGGCATGAGCGGCATCCAGTACCGGACCCACGCGCTGAGCATGACCGTCATGGGTGTCACCCGATCGTTCGAGGTCGACATCGGCATGCAGGAAATCGCCAACGGCCAGTACCAGCTCTATCGCTTCGATCTGCCGACGCTGACGTTCGACCTGGGCGCGACCGGCGTGCTGACTGTGACACCGGATGCAAACCGCACCCAATCGGTGCAGTTCCTGGCCAATACGCCCCTGTACCACTTTCGCGATGTACGCGCGACCTTCGAGCTGGCCGATCCGCTCGTGACGACCGTGCCAGAACCGGGCTCCCTGGCATTGACGGGGCTCGCTTTCGTCGCGCTGCAGGCGATGCGCCGCCGCCGGGCGGCCCCGCTTTGCAGAAATTGACACATGAAGCGTCCGGATGCGGATTCGACGGCATCCGGACGTGATGCATTGAACAACACCCTTGTCACATCAGCTTACAATCATGTAGGAATAATTCCTACGAACGACCGCAAAGCACGGTCGTGGCAGTAACCGGGAGTCACACCATGAAGAGCACGCAACGTCGTCGCAGCCTGCCCCGGCTGCGTACCCTGGTGGCCAATCTGCATCGCCCGCACGGACTGGCGATCGGCATGGCGAGTCTGCCGCTGCTGATGTCGCCGGCGGCGTGGGCGCAGGCGATCCAGGCGGATGGCCGGACGCTGACGACGGTGAGCACGGTCGGTGCGGTGACGGACATCCGGACCGGGACGATCGCGGGCAACGCCGGTTTTAACTCGTTCAACACGTTCAGCGTCAATTCGGGGCACACGGCGAATCTGCACGTGCCGAGCGGGGCGGTGAATCTGGTGAACATCGTGCGCGATGCGCGCAGCGACATCCACGGCACGCTGAACGCGATCCGCGACGGGCGCATCGGCGGCAATGTGTTCTTTGCCAACCCGCACGGATTTGTCGTCGGCGCGGGTGGCGTGGTGAATGTGGGTTCGCTGTCGGTGAGCACGCCGACGCAGCGCTTCGCGGACCGCTTCTTCGTCAATGGTCAGCCGGACGCCGGATCGGTGGGCCAGTTGCTCAATGGCACGGCGCCGCTGTCGAGCGCGGCGATCCGCATCGACGGGCAGATCAATGCGGCAGACGGGGTGACGCTGGCGGCGGGCACGGTGAGCGTGGCCGGAGCGGTGCTGACGGGTGCGCGCTTCGAAGGTCGCGCGCCGGACTTCACCGACATCGTGAATACGCAGGGTGTGAGCGCGGGCAGCCGGCTGGTCGAGCGGGCGGGGCGCATCTACATCGCGGCGGACGAGGACATCGAGATTGCCGGCACGCTGGATGCGCGCGGCGGCGGCGGCACCGACGGGGGCGACATCGATCTGCGGGCCGGGCGCGACATCGTGGTCGACATCGACGCGATGGTGACGGCGGCGGGCGATGGTGAGGGGTCGGACGGCGGGCGCGTGTATTCGATGGCCGAGCGCAGCGCAGTGATTCGCAGCGGTGCGGTGATGGACGCGAGTGCGGGGGCGAGCGGCGATGGCGGCTTCGTCGAGTTTTCGGCGAAGGATACGGTGGAGCTGGCCGGCGGGCAGTTTCTGGCCGACGGGCGGGCGGGCGGCGCAGCCGGTCTGGTGCTGATCGATCCGCTGAACATCGTGCTCAGTGCGAACCTGCTGCGCGGTGCGGGCGGCTACACCGGCATTCCGGCGGGGCCGGACAGCGGCGTCAGCGTCACCGGCGCCAACCTGCTGCTGCAGGCGACCAACAAGATCACGGTCAATGAAAACATCGTCGTATCCAGCCGTCTGGTCGACAGCGATCACGTCGATGGTGCGTCGATCGGCCACTCCGGCAGCATCACCTTCGAGGCGCGCGAGATTGAACTGAAGTCCGGCAGCAAGGTGCTTGCCCATGCGACCGGCGCCTTCAGTGCCGGCGATGTCAGCCTGCTGGCAAGTGACATCAACGCCATCGGCGCAGTCCGCTCGGCCGATGCTCGGATCAAGGTCGAGAACGCGACCATACGCGGCGCGAACATCAAGCTGTCGGCGCTGGCGGATACCTCGCAGATCGTCCAGTTGCTGGAAACCGCGCCGAATATCTCGCTGTCGCAGGCGCAGACCTTTCTTGACACGGAAATGGACGACATTTCCGACGGACCCGGCGGCGAATACCTCGCCATCACGACCGATGCCACCGCGCTGACCGAAATCAAGGGCTCATCGATCAGTGGCAGCGGTGACGTGACGATCAAGGCGCATGCCGGCGCGCGCGCCGGCTTCGAAAAGATCGCCACGGCGGATGTGACCATCGGCGACCACAACGGTGTCGCCAGCGAAATCAGCGGTCGCAAGGTCGATGTCGCAGCGACGTCGGACACCTCGCTCACCTTCAACGTGCTGGGCAATGCGCTGCGGCTGGCCGACCAGAGCTGGCTGCCGGCCGAAGACAGCGGCGAAGTGCAACTGCTGAACGATCAGCTGTTCGATTTTTCCAGCATCCCGCTGGTGTCGCTGTCGGAATCCACCGCCCGGGTCACCGTCACGGGCGCGACCGAACTGGCGGCGACCGATACGCTGACGCTGTCCTCGTCTGCCACATCGGCCGCCAAGCCCACGTTCGCCGGGCTGGTCGTCTTTTCGGTGGCATGGGGCGAGTCCACGGCGATCGCGGAAACCAAGGTTCAGGGTACGACCCAGCTCTCCAGCGGCAATGCCACATCGGTCAAGGCTGTGACCGACACCGAGCTGAACGTGACTGCCAGTGTCAATTCGACCAACAAGCCGATCGACGCGACCTTCGTGCGCGCGTCAAACAACGCCACCACCAGCGCCATCATCGGTGACGACACCACAACCAACGCCGGCTCCGTCGCGGTCGAAGCGAACACCAAGGCCGATATTTCGGCTGGCGCGATCGCATCGAACACCGGCGGCAGCGGACTGGGCATTTCCGTTGCAGTCACCACCTCGACCACGAACACCACCGCCACGCTGGGCGGCGATGTCACGACCACCAACGGCGACGTCAAGGTCGACGCGACGACCGACATCGCCAAGAACAGCAGCGCTGCCGAAGCGGCGACGCTGGGCAACCCGAACACGCTGTCGGCGAAGATGACGAATTTCACCGCCGGCATCCAGCGCAATGTCGGCAGTTCGATACTGGGCGCCACCGGACTGGTCAGCTCCGGCACGGCCAGCAAGATCACCGACTTCATGTTCCCCGGCATCAAGGAGGGCAAGTTCAACGCCGCCGGTGCCGTGTCCTACACCGACTCGGAAAACAACGCGAGCGCGAGCATTGCAGCAGGTGCGAGCGTCAAGGCGCACGGCAAGGTCGATGTGGTGTCCCTGATCAACGATCGTCCGAGCGCCAGTGCGGACGCCAAGGCCACCTCGACCGGCACCGCCATCGGCGGCTCGGTGGTGATTGCCAATTTCCTGAACAACAGCGACGCCTGGATCGGCGATCTGGCCGAGGTCGATGCGCGAGGCGCGATCCGGGTCGATGCACAGACGCACATTCCATATCCCTGGCAGATCGACTGGAGTTCGCCGGCCGTCATCCTGAATCATCTGCAGGGCAATCTGCTCGACCTCGTGCTGACGACGTTCGCGTTGAATTCGGCCAGCGGCAAGAGTGGCGTCGGCCTCGCAGCAGCAGTCACCGTATTCACGCTCGAGAACAACTCGAACGCCTGGGTCGGCGAGGGCGCCAAGCTCAACACGATCTATGACAACGCGGTCGATGCGGCGCTCGATCTGAGTGGCCAGTCGGTCACCGTGTATGCGAAGAACGACGTCAACACGGTCAATGCAGCCGGCATCCTGTCGAAGAAATTCCTCGGCAGCGGTGGCGGCAAGGCGGCGATCGGCGGTTCGGCAAACGTATTGACCGTCAGCGGCGAAGCGGTGGCGGGCATCCGCGATGGCGCCGATGTGCGCGCCGAGCAGGATGTCGAGGTGAAGGCCGAAAGCAACAACCAGATGGTCACCGTCACCGAGGCGGGCGGCAGTTCCGATCAGGTCGGTATCCAGGGCACGCTGTCGATGAATACGGTGCGCACCGACACCATTGCCTACATCGACGACAAGGCGAAGGTCGATGCGGGAAAGAACCTGACCATCGAGGCGGACAGCGAAATCCGCACGATTTCGGTGGCGGGCGGCATCGTCGTCACCAAGGGGCCGGTCGGCATCGGCCTGTCGGTATCGCTGAACACGCTGGACGCCGACGTGCGCGCCTTCATCGGCAATCGCTCACCGCTCGTCGATCTGGCACCGTCCACCGGCGTCATCAAGGTGGGCGACAACCTGACGCTGAATGCCACGGCTGACACGGAAATCGGGGCCTACTCGCTGGCCGGCGCGGTCGCCACCAGCAGCAAGTCGCAGACCGACGTGCCGGCCGATGCAGGCGAAACGCAGGACGGCGGCTCGAGTGCAGCCGTCGCCGGATCGGGTTCGTCGAGCGGCGGTTCCGCCGGCTCCGGTTCGTCGGGCGGCGGCGCAGGGTCGGGCACCGGCAAGGGCAAGTTCGGCATCGCGGTATCGGGTGACGCATCGGTCAACGACATCGAAGCCGACACGCTGGCCTACATTTCCAGCGGCGTGCAGATCCAGCAGGCTGACAACGTGTCGGTCACCGCAGACAACACGCTGGACATCAACGCACTGTCCGGTGCCGTCACGATCTCAACCCAGCAGGACGGCAACAGCATCGCCGGCTCGTACGCGCAGAACACGCTTGCCGGCACCACCAGCGCCTACATCGCCGACGCGAGCGTCACGCAGAATGGCACGCTGACAATCTCTGCCGACGTCGATGGCAACATCAAGACCCTGTCGGCCACGCTGGCAGGTGCCAAGGGCAAGGCGGGTGTCGCCGGTTCGGTGTCGATCAACGAAATCAGCAACACCACGCACGCCTACATCGCACGTTCGTCGCTGAGCGGTGTCAGCAATGCGTTCATCAACGCCAGCGATCTGTCAGGCATACAGTCGGTGGCCGGTGCGATCGCCTTCGGCGGCAAGGCCGGCATCGGCCTTTCGTTCGCCTGGAACAAGCTCGACAACGATACCCTCGTGTATGTCGATGATTCCGATCTGCAGGCCAGCGGCAGCATCACGCTGGATGCGCAGACCGACAACGACATCGACACCATTTCGGCTTCGCTCGGTCTGAGCAAGGGGCCGTTGGCGGGTTCCGGTGCGGTAGCGATCAATACCATCCACAACACGACCGAAGCTCGGGTAAGTGGCAAGAAGACCGCACTTGGCATGGACGCCGGGACCGGCATCAGTTTGCTGGCAAAGGACGATTCCGAAATCTTCGCACTCGCGGGTGCCATCGGTGCCACGTCGGGCAACGCGGGCATCGGTGCTTCGGTCGCCTGGAGCGAGGTCGGCAATACGGTCAAAGCCACCATTGCCGGTGGTGCCGACGTGCGCACGACGAATGGCGAACTGAAGGTGGATGCAGCCGCCGACACGCGGATCGATGCCACGGCGGTGGCCGGAGGCGTGGCAGACAAGGTGGCGGTATCCGGGTCGTTCTCGTCGGTCGAAACGGACAATACCGTCAGCGCCAGCATCATCGGATCGAAGGTTCAGGCGGACAACAACGCTGTCATCGTCACGGCGCGCGACACCTCCGGCATGCTGTCGATCGCCGGCAGCGCGGCGCTGTCGCTTGGCGGCGCGGCCATCGGGGTCGGCATCGCCTATAACGTCATCGACAACACCACCGAAGCGCTGGTGACCAATTCAGATGTGGATGGCACGAGCATCCGGCTCGAAGCCACCGAGAACGCCGAGATCGAGGCGGTCGCTGCAGGCGGCGGTGGTTCGGCCAAGGTGGCGGTGACCGGTTCGCTGGGCATCAACACAATCAGCAACAGCACCGTGGCCCATGCATCGGGTTCCGACCTCGACGCCAGCGGCGACATCATGATCAAGGCGCGCGACGAATCGGAAATCCTGTCGATTTCCGGCGCGGCGAGCGGCGCCGGTACGGCAGCGGTGGGCGCTGCCGGTTCGTACAACTCGATCGGTGGCGAAGTGCGTGCCGAAATGTCGGGCGGCAGCGCCGATGGCGCCAACGTGCGGATCGACGCCGAGCGTCAGGGCACGCTCGACGTGTGGGCCATTGCCGGCTCGGCCGCAGGCACCGCCGGTTTCGCCGGCTCGATCGCGCTGAACAACGCCGGCGGCGGCACGACCGCGCGCATCGACGACGGTGCCATCGTCAATGCGACCGGCAATGCGGTGGTCACGGCCGAGGCGGATGACTTCATCAAGTCGCGTGCCGGCAGCGTGGCCTTCGGCGGCAGTATCGGCGCAGCCGGCGGCATCGCGTTCAACGACATCCAGTCGACGACAACGGCCGAGGTGACCGGCGCCAACACTTCGGTGACGGCGCTGGGCAACGGGCTGGCTGACCTGATCGATAGCGGCGCACTGAGCGCCTACAACAACAACCAGCTGCCGTCGCAGCAGCCGCTGTCCGGTCGCCAGCAGAAGGACAGCGTCAAGGGTGTCAGCGTGGTCGCGTCGTCCACCGCAATGGTCGAGAACATTGCGCTCAGCGCGGCCGGCGGCGGCAACGCCGGCGTTGCCGCGACAGTCGGCATCGCGATGATGGGCGGCAGCACGACGGCCCAGGTCACCAGCGGGGCCACGCTCAACGCCAGTCTGGGCAGCGGCGATCAGGAAGCACGCGTCGCGGCCTATCACCATGACCAGATCGGGTCGGCCACGGGTGGCGCGGCCATCGGCGGCGACGCCGGCATCGGCGGTGCAGCCGATACGGCCGTGGTGTCGCATGTGACGACGGCGAACGTCGACAACGCCACGCTGAAGGCGAACAAGGCGGTGACCGTCGATGCCGGTTCGACCAGCAAGTTCGAACAGGCCATCCTGGCGGTCGGCGGCGGTACCTATGCAGGCCTGGCCGGCACGATCGGTGTGCTGCTGGTCGATGGCACGACGCAGGCGCTGGTCCACAAAAGCGATCTCGAGTCGCAGGGCACGATCAAGGTCGAGGCCACATCGGACACCGAAGTCGACATCGACGCCGGTGCGCTGGCGGTCAGCGGCGTGGCCGGTGTCGGCATCACGGCCGCCGTGACCGTTATCGAGCAGACCACGCTGGCCCGGGTCAGTGGCGACAGCAGCCGCGAAAGCCGACTGGATGCAGATGGCGCAACGACCATCCGCGCCGATTCGCACTTCGATCAGGAAGTGCTTGCCGCCACGGCGGCGGCGGCTGGCGGCGTCGGGGTGGCGGGCACCATCAACGTCGTATTGGCCAAGGGCACGACCGATGCGCAGGTCGGCACCGGTGTGGAGATCAATTCGGACACCGCATTCGGCGGTACCGATGCGCAGGATGTATTCATCGAGGCGGACGACCTCATCAAGGTCGAGAGCGGTGTGGGCAGTCTGGGCGTGGGCATCGGCGGCGCCGGCGTCGGTGCCGCGGTCGATGTCGTGCTGGTACGCAGCGGTTCGTCGGCTACGGTGGCGACCGGCGCGAAGATCACTGCTGACGGCGACATTTCCGTCACTGCCGACAGCGTGCGCGATATCGACTCAACCACCGCCGCTGCGGCGGGGGGGCTGAGTGCCGGTATCGCCGGCGCGGTATCGGTCATTTCCATCGGCACCCGGCCGGATGGCGACGCCAGCGACAACACCACTGGATCGGTCAGCAAGGCGACCGAACTGGCGTCGCGCAGCGCCACCGGCAACCAGATCGACAGCGACACCGATGCCGCCGACGCGTCGGCAGCGCGCGCGAACGCGGCGCGTGCGGGCATCAATGCGTCGTCCGATTTCAACGCGACGCCGAGCAATACGTCCGCCGCCG
Organism: Methyloversatilis sp. RAC08; assembly: GCF_001713355.1. Lineage (NCBI taxonomy): Bacteria > Pseudomonadati > Pseudomonadota > Betaproteobacteria > Nitrosomonadales > Sterolibacteriaceae > Methyloversatilis > Methyloversatilis sp. RAC08. The sequence goes on from NZ_CP016448.1 coordinate 3,293,185, forward strand.
CCATCGTGGCCAGCGGCGCCACGCTGAACGCAGGCGGCAATGTCGAAGTGCTTGCACACACGCGCAGCGACACCGACGCCACGGCGATCGGTGCGGCCATTTCCGGTGGCGTGTCGCTGGGCGGCGGCATCGCGATTTCGATGGTCGAAGATCGCACGGTGGCCAGTCTGGCCGGCTCGACCACGGCAAGCGGTGACGTGACCGTGCGGGCGACCGATGATCAGCCGGACGTTTCCAAGTTGCGCACCTACGCCGGCGGTGCCGGTCTGGCCGGGCTGGCTGCCAGCTTCGCGTGGCACGAAAAGTCCTCGACCGCGACGGCCAGTCTGGGTGGCATCGTGACGGCGAGCACCGGCAGCGTGACGGTCAATGCAAAGGTCGATCACAACCTCGATGCCGAAGGCGGGGCGGCCGCCCTGGGTGTCGTCGGTATCGGTGCCGCGATCGCCTACGTCGATGAAACCAGTTCCGCCGAAGCACAACTGCTGAACGGCGCCGATATCACCGCCGAGTCGCTCGACGTGTACGGACAGTCGCGCACGACTTCGAAGGGCGAGGTGGAAGCGGCCGCAGGCGGCATCGTGGCCGGTGCGGGCGCCGATGCCAATGTGAGCGACGAATCAGCCGCCCGGGCGACTGTCGGCAACAACGTGAAGGTGACGACCGTCGGCGGCCTGACGCAGATCCGCGCCGACAGTGACCCGGTGGCGGAAGCGATCACCGTCGGCATCGCCGTGTCGGCCGGGCTGTCGATCGGCGTGTCGCTGGCCGAAGCCACCGTCGATACCGATTCTCTCGTCACCATCGGCACCGACTTCGACGTGACGGCCGGAAACCTCACGCTGAAGGCGCAAACCCTGCCGCGCTCCGGGCGCGAAACGGCAAACGCCGACGCGCTGGCAGCCGGCGGCGGTCTGCTGCTGGGCGCAACCGCGACCGAAGCCGTCGCCACGGTCGAATCGATCACGCGTGTCCAGATGGGTGCCGGTCACGACATCAAGCTCGGCAACGGCGTGTTCAACACGCTGTCGAAATCGATAGTGAGTGGGCTGAGCGATGTGAGCGGCATCGCGATCGGCTTCATCGCAGCCGGTGGCAACAGCGCGGAAACGACGGTGGACAGCACGACCGAAGCGCTGATCGGTGCAGGCACGATCAACGCCGGCAGCATCGTCATCCGCAGCGAAAGCAGCGACACGCTGGATGCCGAATCGGAATCGGGGGCCGGCGGCCTCGGCGTGCTGCTGGCGGCCAGCGTGGTCAATGACGCCGACGCGACCACCACGACGCAGGTCGCGGGCACGCTGCGTGCGGCCACCGTAGACATCGACGCCAAGCACACCACCGACTTCCAGGGCACCGCCGACAGCACGTCGGCGTCGGTCGCCGGCTACTCGGGCGCCTGGGTCACCAACACGGTAGACAACACGACCAAGGTCGAACTGCTGAACGGCACCCGCATCGAGAATGCGCAGACGGTCGACATCGACGCCGAAACGCGAGTCATCAAGGGCTCGGCCGGTGCCGACTGGACGGTGCAGGCGGCGTCCGGTGGCATCCTGTCCGGCGCATCCGGCGCCAGCTACTCGACGATACGCAACGACACCGACGTGCTGATCGGCAGCAATGCCTTCATCGATGCACGGGTGGCCGGTCTCAACGCCGGTGCGATACGCATCGGTGCAAAGAACGATGTCGATGTGTACGACGCGGTGCTGCTCGACACCGGCGGCGCGATCGCGATCGCGCACACCGAGTCGTACATCATGGCCGACAAGAACGACGCCGACATCACGGTCGGTGCCGGCACGCTGGTGCAGAGCGACGGCGACATCGTGCTCGATGCGCGCACCGAAGCCATCATCGATACCGAGGCGCAGAGCAAGACCTACGGCCTGGCGGGTGCGCCGTCCGGCGAGTCGCTGTCGCGCCTGATCACCAGCAACGACATCCACCTGAACGGTGCGCGGCTCGAATCGGAAGAGAACATCCGCCTGCTGGCCGGCCACAACAACAACCTCGTTGCCGACGCCGAAACCCGGCTGTGGAACAAGACGGTCATCCCGATCAACAGCGTGCCGGACGCACACGGTGAAATCCGCCAGGACAATCGCATCAGCATTGCCGCCTACAGCGCCGACCTGACCGGCATCACCGGCATCCGCGAACAGCAGATCGCACGTGCGGCGGTCGCCTCGGTCAAGGACATCGACCTGAAGGCGGGCGAAGGCAGCCACACCACGCGCGGCTATGGCAGCGGCACCGACCTGTACCGCGAGGCGCTGGAAGCGCTGGGCAGGATTTTCGACGACGACATCAGCCTCGACATCAAGGGCGGTTCGCAATTCACCGACTCGCGTTCCGGCGTCAACGTCAATGGCACGGTATTCGCCGGTACGCGCCACCACCAGTACCTGGAGTTCGGCGCCAACGGCCAGATGGTGCGCCAGTCGGAGAACATGAGCTTCAGCCGGCGCAACAATGTGTCGCTCGCGCGTGAAATCCAGAGCCGGATCGACGCGCTGCAACTGCTCTACAACGAGTACATCAATGACAATCCGGATATCGCCAACGGTTTCCTGAACGACATCCAGATACTGCAGGCGCGTCAGACGCAGCTGGGTGTCGGCGCGACCGTGAATTTCGTCGATGTGGACCCGGCTGCCGCCTACACCGGCAACATCAGCATCACCGGTGACTGGCTCACGGGAGCCTCGTCGGCGGAATTGATCGCGCCGGGCGATTCGATCATCGAAGTGATCAACAACGGCAACCAGTTCCTGCGCATCAAGCCGGGTGTCGCAGCGCTCGACTGCATGGCGGCGCTGTGCATCCCGGGCGAGGCCGGCGGTCTGGTCACGCTCAACGGGGTGCGGGTCAGTTCGACGGCCGAAATCAACGCCCGCAACCAGTATGGTCAGGTGGCGAGCTTCGGCGCCGGCAATGTGGTCGATCGCACCAATTCGCCCGACCCGAAGATACTGCTGAAGAACACCTATGAAGATCCGGTCAACCTGAATGCACTGAGGCCGGAAATACATGTCGATGGTGACCTGTCCAACGCGCGCGGCATCGTCAAGATCGAAAGCACCGGTTCCGTGCTGGTGGCGTCGAATGTCATCGCCCAGACGATAGACATCGCGACGAAGGGCGATTTCATCAAGACCTTCTCGCTCGGCTTCAGCCACCTCGCGGGCGACCCTTCGCTGTACGACGTTGTCGCGGGCTACATCAACAGTGCAGGCAATTTCTTCAACGGCTTCCAGCAGCACTACGAGGCGATCGCAAAGTCGGAGTTCGGTGTCGCCACCAGTGCCTTTTCGACCACCCCCTGGTACAACACCTACAAGGCGTATTCGGTCGCCAATGCCGGCCTGACGTCCGAAGGCAGCACCATCGCCGGGAACAATGTGTTCATCAGCGGCGAGAAGCTGAACATCAACGGCTTGATCCAGAGCGGGCTGACCGACTACAACCTGACGATCAATTCGACCGTGCTGAATCAGGCGAGGGCGGCGAACGGCGGCTGGGTCGCGCTCGAACTGCCATCGGCCGGCAGCACGCTGGCTGATGTGTTCCGACCCAAGGTGCGCTGGGACAGCGCCAGCAACACCCTCGAGCTGGGCTCGATCCAGGTCGAGGGCGGCTACATGCAGTTCTACGGCGACATCTTCAGCACCGGCAACGGTCAATTGAAGGTGCGCGACGGCTACGGGCGGATCGAGGTCAACAACACCTCCGGCGCAAGTCTGGCGCTGAACAGGCTCGATACCGGTTCGGCAGCGGCCGGCACGATCAAGATCATCGACACCAGCACCAAGCTCAACGGCAAGCCGCTGGAAACCGTGATCACGCGTCTGAACGGACAGGTGACCTACACGCAGACGAATGCGTCGTCCGACGGCCTCCGCCCGACGGTCAATGTGCTCGGCGATGCCTCCGGCAGGCTCGCGACGTACAACCCGCGTGGCGAGCGCCGGTTCAAGTGGATCAATGCGGAAACCTACGACGTCTACAAATGGGAAACCTATTCGAAGAGCCTGCTGTTCGATGCCGCGTTTCTGGATGCACTGTCCAAGGATCCGGGCGGCCGGTCCGGCGGTGACACCACGACGACGCGGACGGAACGCATCAGCGGTGACTGGCTGGCGCAGGACAACCGCACGGCTGACTACATCATGGATTTCACCAAGACGCGAACCGGCGTCGCGACCAAGGGCGTCGACTCGCTTTGGATTGTCGACAGCTACGGTTCGGACTGCGCCGGTGATCTGTGCGTCTCGAAAACGTATGTGTCGCGCAAGGAATGGGAGTGGACCGAGCGCAATTACTATGTTCACAGCCTGAATGCATCGAAGTCCATCAACATCCAGTTCATCGGTCACGACACGGGGCTGCTGAACGTCAGCAGCAACGGCGCGCTGGCGTTGCAGGGGGCTGTACGCAATCTCACCGGAAACACGTCGCTGTCCGGCACCGGCATTGTGGCGGGTGACGTCGCCCAGATCATCGCCGGCAACCTGACGATGACCGCGACCAACGGCTCGATCGGCGGCCCGGCCCTGGCCGGCAGCAATCACATCAAGCTCGACCTGCAGGGCACGGGCGCGCTGACCGCGACGGCGACCGGCGGCGTGGCACTGTGGGAAACCAAGGGCGACCTGCGCCTCGTCAATGTCACCGGTGGCAATGGCAGCCTGGTTGACCTGAAGGCGGACGCCAATCTGGTCGACGCCAATGGCACGGCGAACAACGTCGCGGGTGGTTTCGTACGGCTCACATCGGAGAACGCGGGCATCGGCAGCATTGCCGATCCGCTCGAGATCGATGTCCGCTCGTCGAATGGCTGGATCGAAACCAGTGCCGCTGGCGACACCGGGCTGACCGAAACCGACGGCGACATGAGACTGCTCGCGGTGTCGGCCAATGGTGGCGACGTGCGGCTCGAGTCGGTCAATGGCTCGATACTCGACGTCAATGACGCCCAGCAGGTCGATGTGGAAACCCGTACGCAGTTGCTGCAGGTGGCACAGCGTGCGCGGCTGACCGCGTCGGCGGGTGCGAACCAGAGCATCGACAACACGCTCAAGGCGTACAACGATCAGAAGGAGCAGGATTACCTGCAGTACTGGCAGATGCGCGGCCTGAAGGAAAACTTCGACGCCACGGGTGTATCCACCGGCTTCACCGCGGCCGCCTACGACGCCGGCTACACCTTCGTGCTCGATGCGCAGACCGCACAGGCGCTGCGCACCGCCAATGGCTGGGGTGACGCCGAAATCGCCGCCTACCAGAACCAGCGTACCGCCTTCTTCCATCAGGCGGCGGCCGAATTCGGCACCGGCAGCGCTTCCACGTTCAACAAGAACTTCAGCTACAACGTCGCCACGCAGGACGCCACGCGCGCCGATGCGCTGCGCGACGGCGGCGCCTGGACTGAAGCCGAAGTCACCAACCGCATCGCAGCCGGCCTGTTCAAGGACACCTCGGATACCGAAGTGCTGATCGAGGAAGCCAACGTCATCGGCGAGAACATCCAGCTGATCGCCGCCCGCGGCATCGGCAAGGAAAGCACGGCGCTGGTCATCGGTACCAACCCGACCGCGTGGAGCGAAGACGAACAGCTCGCACTGATCGCCGCCGAGCGCGCTGACGTGCGCATCGACACCGATGCGAAGACCATCACCATCCTGCGCAAGGACGATGTCGATTTCACTGCGCAGAACAACGGCACGATCACCGCAACGGCGACCGACAGCATCTACCTCGGTTCGGAAGAAGACGTCCGGGTGGCCTTGATCGCCACCCCGGCCGACGTGCGGATGAAGACCGCCGGTGCCTTGCTGAGTGCCGCGACGATCGGGCAGGCTGCCGTGCAGTCACGCAACGTGACGCTCGAAGCCGGCAGCGGCAACCTCGGCCAGGACACGCTGGACCTGATCGTGCAGGTGGCCAACAACGCGACCGTGACGGCACGCGCCGGGGGCGATCTGTTCCTGTCGAATCTGGCGGGTGACCTGCGCATCGACCAGATCTACACACCGAGCCTTGCACGCATCCGCTCGGCGGGTGCGCTGGTCGAAGTGTCGTCCGATCTGCAGCGCGACATCCAGGCGCGCTACCTCAGCCTGTTCGCCGCCACCACCATCGGCGGCGCCGGCAGCAGCGAACTGGACGCGCTGGATCTGGGCGCGTCGCCTGACGGCTGGGTCGAACTCGAAGCTGCCGACGGCATCCACGTACGTGCCGTCGATGGTGCGCTCGACGTACGCAGCGCGCTGGCCAGCGCCGGTGACGTCACGCTGCGTTCGCCCGGCGACCTGAACATCGGCACCATCGAAGCGGGCGGCAATCTGATGCTCGACGCCGCGGGTGACCTGATGCAGTCGGCGCAGACGGTGGCGGCGGTCGGCAACATCGACCTGTCGGCCGCGCGCTACATCATGGCCGACGGGGCGACGCTGCGCGCCCGCGACGGCGGCATCGACATTGCGACCACCGGCGATGTCGTGGTCGGCCGCATCGAGGCGACGAACAACGCCACTGCCCAGGCACTGCGCATCGTCGCCGGCGGCGGCATTTACGATGGCGGCGACATCGGCACCTACGATCTGGTCGCCGCCACGCCGGGGGCCGGTGTGGTGCTTGAAGCCCCCGACGGCATCGGCAGCGCGACCTGGAACAACGGGACGCCGCTGCCGGCGGCCGATGCACTGGAAACCGACATCGCGCTGCTCGACGCGATGTCGACCGCCGGCGGCGTGCAGATCGACGAGAAGGACGATGTCGAGATCGGCGCGATCAACGCCGACGGCGATCTGTCGATCAAGGCCGGCGGTACGATCAGCGGCAACAGTGCCTACACCGCGCGCGGCAACCTCGACCTGCTGTCCGGCAACAGCGTGACCGTGCTGGAAGCGACGGCGGAGGCCGGCAACGCGACGGTGATCGCCGAACAGGACATCATCATGGATTCGGTGACCGCCGGGCAGGGCGTGAAGCTGGAGGCGATCAACGGCCGCGTCAGCGTGAAGCGGCTCGCCGGCGATACGCTGGACATTTCCGGCAAGGGCGACATCGATCTCGGTACGCTCAGCGTGAAGTCGAAGATGAGCTTCAGCACCGAATCGATCACCGCCCGGGTCATTCACACCGGCACGGCGGGTCCGCTGCTGATGAATGTAACGGGACCGCAGGGCGGCATGGCGCGCTGGGTTGATCTGACGTTCGACAGTCCGATCGGCACGCGGTTTGAGCGGCTGTACTCGCAGGACGCGCGGATCGAGACGGAGCGTGGCTGGCTGGAGGTGCTGGACGGACGGATCGACAATCAGGCGCGCTTCATCAACCCGCAGAGCAATGTGTACATGGACAACGTGACGACGGTGATCGAGCCGGCGGACATCCAGCTCAATGCGCCGGACGGGCGGTTTGCGCTGCGCCTGGAGCGCTACCGTCTGGTGACGGACGAGACCGCGCTGACGCGCAGCCCGCTGCACGAAGTGGTCAATGCGACGGACCCGGACAACAGCGGTCGTGAGGAGTCGCGCAACGCGATCGAAGGACGGGTGCCGAATCCGACGCGCCCGCAGGCGGTCAATGTGGTGCCGGCGCTGTCGCAGATCGCGATCAACATTCCGCTGGACATCCCGGCCGTGAATTCGGGCGAGGAAGAGACGGAAGAGGAAGCCGAGGCCCGCCGCCAGGCCGAGGACGAGGCAGAGAATGACACCCCGAAGGAGACGGCACAGTGAGGCGCACACCCAGGTTGTTCAGCAGGCAGTCCCGCAGGACCCCGCTGGCCGTGGCCGCACTGACGTGCGCGCTGGGCGCTGTGTTGCCGGCGCAGGCGCAGGTTGCGCCGCAGCTGCCGCCGGCGGCCGACCCGGGCAGCATCCAGCAGCGCTCGCTGGAGCTTGAGCGGCGGCTGCGCGAAGAGCGCGAACGCCGGCCGGAGTCGGAGCCGTCGATCGACCGCGAAGGGCTCAAGCCTGCGCCGGCGAAGAAGCCGACGGTGACGTCGAAGTTCCTGCTCAAGCGCATCGACTTCACGAAGTCGGAGCTGCTGTCGGAGGAGACGCTGCGCGGGCTGGCCGCGACGGTGGAAGGGCGCGAAGTCACGCTGGCCGAGGTGGTCGAGGTGGTCGAGCGGATCAACACGCTGTACCGGGAGCGCGGCATCCCGACCGCGCAGGCGGTGCTGCCGGCGCAGGAAGTGGCCGACGGCAACGTGACGATCAAACTGGTCGAAGGGCGTGTGGGTGACATTCTGCTCGAAGGGAACGCGAGCACGGCGGACAGCTTCATCCTGTCGCGGCTGGGACAGACGAAGGGTGAGCTGGCGGACGTGGGCGCACTCGAGCGCAGCATGATGCGCTTCAACCGCAGCCAGGACGTGCAGCTGCGCGCCGAACTGAAGCCGGGCGCCAAGTTCGGCGAAACCGATGTGGCGCTGACGGCGGTGGAGCCGCCGAAGCACGAAATGCGCGTGTTCGCCGACACCAGCGGCAGCTACGCGACCGGGGTGTATCGGGCCGGCGTGTTCTACCAGAACCGCAGCCTGTTCGGCTTTCGGGACGCGTTGAGCGCGTCGCTGATCGGCGCGGAGACGGGCGGTCACGAGGGGCGCGCGCTGTCGTACAGCATACCGCTGGGCACGCTGGGCACGCGGCTCACGCTGTCCTGGTTCGAAGACCACACGCGGATCAGGAACGGCCCGTTCGCGCCGCTGCGCATCCGCGGTGAATCGACGGCCTGGACGGCGCTGCTGCGCCACCCGCTGCTGATCGGGAAGAACTACCAGCTCGATGTGCTGGGCGGGGCGAAGAAGCGCAAGACGGAAAGCTGGATCGAGGGTCGCAAGTTCCAGTCGACGGACATCGAGGACGTGTCGGCGGGCGTGGATGCGCAGTGGTGGGAAAGCGACCGGATCTGGACCGGATCGCTGACCTACTCGGCGGGGGATGCGGACCCGATAGACGACGTGGTGTCGGAGTCGTTCAAGATCTGGCGCGGCTCGGTGCGCCGGGTGCAGGAGCTGGGTGAGGGGTGGTCGGTGCACAACACGGTGGCGTTTCAATACACGCGCGACGAGAACCTGACCTCGAGCGAGCAATTCCTGATCGGCGGCGAGGGGAGTGTGCGCGGTTACCAGACGGGTCTGTTCAGCGGCGACAAGGGGCTGATCGCGTCGGTGGAGCTGCACCACCCGCTGCCGCAGGCGCCGGTGGCGCCGATCAGGACGAGCGGGTTCCTGTTTCTGGACTACGGCGCGGTGGAGCCGTTCCGACCGCCGGAATCGACGCGCGGCAGCGACACGATGGCGAGCTACGGCTGGGGTCTGAACGCGAACATCAATCAGAACATATCGGCGCGGGTGACGCTGGGGCTGCCGATCCGCGACCGGCCGCAGGAGCCGCGCGGCTACTACGTGCATGTGCAGGTCGTCGCACAGGTGTTCTGACCGCGCCGCGCAAGGCCCGGGATTGCCCGGCACGCCCGACCCGTCGGGTGGTGCCGGCGCGGCGCCCAGCTTTTGCAGCGGCGGGAAATTGATGAAAATCCTTTCTGGAACAGCGTTTTGAGTTGAAGCGATCCGGCCGTCTTCCGGCAAGGCTCGGCGCATCTTGTGTTCCCGGATCACCGCGGATCCGGTCGTGACACGTCACATCTCGTGACATTGCGCAAGATCAAGTAGGAGTTTGTCCTACACGCGCACATTGGTTTCTTTGGTGATCGAAAAGGATCAGGCAATGAAACCGACGCGCTCCACTTCAAGTCTGCCCGGCTTGCGCACGCTATCGGCGGCGCTCGCGCCCTCGTTCTGCACCCTGGCCGGCATGGCGAGTCTGCCGCTGCTGATGTCGCCGGCGGCGTGGGCGCAGGCGATCCAGGCGGATGGCCGGACGCTGACGACGGTGAGCACGGTCGGTGCGGTGACGGACATCCGGACCGGGACGATCGCGGGCAACGCCGGTTTTAACTCGTTCAACACGTTCAGCGTCAATTCGGGGCACACGGCGAATCTGCACGTGCCGAGCGGGGCGGTGAATCTGGTGAACATCGTGCGCGATGCGCGCAGCGACATCCACGGCACGCTGAACGCGATCCGCGACGGGCGCATCGGCGGCAATGTGTTCTTTGCCAACCCGCACGGATTTGTCGTCGGCGCGGGTGGCGTGGTGAATGTGGGTTCGCTGTCGGTGAGCACGCCGACGCAGCGCTTCGCGGACCGCTTCTTCGTCAATGGTCAGCCGGACGCCGGATCGGTGGGCCAGTTGCTCAATGGCACGGCGCCGCTGTCGAGCGCGGCGATCCGCATCGACGGGCAGATCAATGCGGCAGACGGGGTGACGCTGGCGGCGGGCACGGTGAGCGTGGCCGGAGCGGTGCTGACGGGTGCGCGCTTCGAAGGTCGCGCGCCGGACTTCACCGACATCGTGAATACGCAGGGTGTGAGCGCGGGCAGCCGGCTGGTCGAGCGGGCGGGGCGCATCTACATCGCGGCGGACGAGGACATCGAGATTGCCGGCACGCTGGATGCGCGCGGCGGCGGCGGCACCGACGGGGGCGACATCGATCTGCGGGCCGGGCGCGACATCGTGGTCGACATCGACGCGATGGTGACGGCGGCGGGCGATGGTGAGGGCTCGGACGGCGGGCGCGTGTATTCGATGGCCGAGCGCAGCGCAGTGATTCGCAGCGGTGCGGTGATGGACGCGAGTGCGGGGGCGAGCGGCGATGGCGGCTTCGTCGAGTTTTCGGCGAAGGATACGGTGGAGCTGGCCGGCGGGCAGTTTCTGGCTGACGGGCGGGCGGGCGGCGCAGCCGGTCTGGTGCTGATCGATCCGCTGAACATCGTGCTCAGTGCGAACCTGCTGCGCGGTGCGGGCGGCTACACCGGCATTCCGGCGGGGCCGGACAATGGCGTTACGGTGACGGCCGCCAACCTGCTGCTGCAGGCGGACAACAGGATCACGGTGAACGAAAACGTGACGGTATCCAGCCGCCGCGTCGCCGGAACCGACGCGGCAAGTCACGCGACCGGCGCTTCGGTCGGGCCGTCCGGCGACATCACCTTCGAAGCGAAGCACATCGACCTGAAGTCCGGCAGCAAGGTGCTGGCGCACGCCGACGGCGATTTCGCCCCTTTCGGAGGCGACATCCAGTTGCTGGCCACGGACAACCAGTCGACGCCGGTGCTGGGCTCGGTCGACGATTCCATCGCGTCCATCACCGTCAACAACGCCACCGTCACGGGGCGCGACGTCACGCTGAAGGCCGACGCGAACGACAAGTGGGTGTGGACGGGCGAGGAATACACCGACGCGCTGCTGGAATTTCTCGACGATCTGGCGCTGGTGGTCGATGCCACCGTGTCGGTTGCCCACGCCACGATAGATGTCGATGGCGGCGCGCGCATCGAAGCGAGTGGTGATCTGAAGATCGAATCGGTGGCGGTGACCGATGCGTCGATGCGGGTGGTCGGGTCCGTGCTCGGCATCGGCTACGGCGAAACCGACGCGCTGGCCACCGTGGACATCAGGCGCGCCACATTGTCGTCCGGCGGCGCGATGACGCTGCGCTCGCAGGCCGACAGCACGATGCTGGTCAAGGTCGACACGATCAACACCGGCCACTACAACAACATGCTGTCGACGGCGAGCGAGTACGCCAACTTCGCCTTCGCCGTCGGTATCGCGAACCAGCGGTCCGAAACGACGGTCGGCAGCGCGGCGGTGATCGAAAGGGCGGCATCGCTCGATGTCGAGGCGACCGGTGCGAAGTCGATCGAGGTGTCGGCCACCGGCAGTTCGTTCAAGGATGGCATGGCGTCGTCCGGCATTGCCGTGCTGGTGAACACCACCACGATGACCGCCTCGCTCGGCGCCACGGTGACCGATGCCGGCCGCGTGAGCGTGACGGCTTCGCTGGCCGACGACGCGCAGACCGAGGTGAGTGCATCGGCCGGCACCGCGGGCGATCCCAATCCCGAAGAGGGTTTCAGCAACGCCCGCCCGATCGATGTGGCGCTGTTCGAGAAGCTGACTGCCTTCGTCGCCGATGTGCCGAACAAGGATGCGCGCGCCGGGTCGAGCGGCAACTTCGGCCTGTCGGCGTCCTTCGCATGGGTCGACAACAGCAATGCGGTGAAGGCCGAAATCGCCGCCGGTGCGAATGTGACTTCGCGCGGCCGGGTCGACGTGTTCGCGAATGCAGAGGAATCGCTGTCTTTCGAAACGTCGGCCGCCGTCGACGAGCGCTCGCTCGAAGCGCCCGATCCCGATCATCCGCTGCCGCCCGACGAACAGAAAAAGAAGACGGAAGAAAAGAAGAAGATCGCGATCTCCGGTTCGATCGCGGTGATCGACGTGACGCATCGCACCGATGCGCTGATCGGCGATGGTGCGACGGTGAATGCGGGCGGTGCCATCACGGTCGCCGCCGACACGAAGCTGACGCCGTTCTGGACGCAATGGGTCGACGCCTACGACACCCTCGACACGATGGACTGGGCCGACCCCGACGCGTGGACCAATCTGGGCGGCAACCTGTTCGACCTGATCGGCCAGCCGATCAATGCGACTTCGTGGGTGCAGAGTGGCGTCGAGAGCGAGCGGCTGTCCTTCGCCGGAGCGGTCGACCACTTCACCCTCGACAGCCAGGCCAACGCGAAGATCGGTTCGGCGCAGATCAACGCCGGCACCGCACCGCTGTCGGCAGCGCAGGATGTCACCCTGTCCGCGCGTGCCTCGCACGGGTTGCTGAATCTGGCGGGCGTGCCGGAAATCGATCTGACCACGCTGCCGGAGGGCGGGGCGAACAGCGCCTCGGCGGGCTTTGGCGGCACCTACCATCACCTGACGCTGACCGGCGGATCGGACGCGACCATTGCGCGCGGCGCCACGGTGCGCGCCGACGGACTGGCGCTGCTGGCCGAAACCGATTTCGACCAGGTGACCATCGCCGAAGCGGCCGGCAAGGCCGGAAAGGTGTCGGTCCAGGGGGCGTTCTCGCTGATCGACAGCGATCTGCACACGATTGCGCAGATTGCGTCGGGCACCACGGTCAGTGCGCGCGACGTCGTGCTGCAGGCGATCGACAACAGCATGTCGATCAATGTCGCCGGCGGCGTGGCGCGATCGGGCAGCATCGGCATCGGCTTTTCCATCGCGCTCAACGACCTCGACCGCGACACGCATGCACTGATAGGCAATCGTGCAGACGAGACGGGAACCGGCGGCACGCTCGCGGCGAGCGGCAACATCTTCCTGAAGGCGCGTGCCGGCGCCACGCAAGGCGCCTTCGCCGTGGCCGGCTCGCTGCCCGGTGGTGGCGATGAAAGCACGGACGGCAAGCCCGGTGGAGACGGCTCGAAAACCAATGTCAAGGACAAGGGCGAACAGGGCAAATCCGGCATCGGCATTTCTGCCGCCGTGTCGATCAATCTGGTCAGTGACACGACCCGGGCAACCGTGGCCGATCTTGCGAGCATGTCGGTGGCCGGTACGGCGGCCTCCACGCTGGATATCAATACCGATGCCGATGGCGTGACCGACCTGTCGGTGTCGCTGACGCACGGGCTCAACGCCGGCGCGCGCAACGACGCGCTGGCGCTGGCCGGTGCCGGTGCGCTGACCATCGCCACCGGCAAGAGCGCAGGCCTGGGCGGAGCCTTCACCTGGAATCAGCTGGAGAAGATCACGCAGGTCACCATTGCCCGTACGGCGCTGACGCTCGGTGGATCAGGCAATGTCGTGCTCGACGCCTGGAACGGCGGTCCGATGTGGTCGATTTCCGCTGGCGTCGCCGGTGGTCAGAAGTTCGGCGTTGCCGGTTCCGTTGCCTACAGCAATGTGGACAACAGCACGCTGGTGTCCATCAGCGGGGCAGGTGTGGATACCGGCGGCTCGGTGTCGCTGATCGCCAGTGACAGTTCGGACATCCGCAGCGTGGCCGGTGCGGCAAGCTATGGCGGCAAGGCCGGCTTCGGTGCAGCGGTGGCGATTTCCACGGTCGATTCCGACACCGTTGCCGAACTGGTCGGCGACGAAGCGGATACCGGCATGGACATCGACGACGAGGTGGTGCGCGGCGCCGCGGGCATTTCGGCGAGCGCGACCAGCGACAACGACATCGTGTCGGTCGCGGCCGCACTGAGCGCGTCGAATGGCGTGTCGCTCAGCGGTGCTGTCACCGTCAATACGATCACCAACGAAACGCGGGCCTTGGCCGACGGCGTGGTGCTGAAGTCGGGCGGCGCGATCGCGCTGTCGGCCAGCGACCTGTCGACGATCGAATCGCTCGCCGGCGCAGTCGGGTTTTCGCTCAGCACCGCGGGCGTCGGCGTGGCCGTGGCCTACAACGAGATCGGCAACACGACGCGGGCAGCGCTCGAGGACTCGTCGGTCGAGGACCAGACCGGCGAGACCGTGGATTCGCTGGCGCTGACGGCGACCAATACCTCGACCATCAAGTCGGCGTCCGTGGCCGGCGGCCTCGCGTCGACCTTCGGTGGCGCCGCTTCCGCGTCGACCAACTTCAGCGATCAGACCCGCACGACGGCCGAAATCGTCGATTCGGATGTCGATGCCAGCGCGGCGGACGTCACGGTCACGGCGACCGACACCTCCCTCATCGAATCGCTGGCCGGCGGTGTCGGGCTGGGCCTGTCGGCCGGATTCGGTGCTGCCGTCGCGGTGAACGACATCGGCAACGTGACGCTCGCCCGCGTGTCCGGCAAGAAGACGGCCGATGGTCTGGACCTTGCGAGCCTCGTCATCAGCGCCGATTCGCTGGCCACCATCAAGACCGCATCGGCGGGCGTCGGTGCCGGCGTCAAGGTGGGCGTCGGCGGATCGGTCGCGGTGAACCTGATCGGCTCCGACACACGTGCGCTGATCGAGAACGGTGCAGTGATCGAAGCGCGCGATGACGTTGCGGTGCTGGCCGAGGCGGATGACAGGATTTCCGTGCTGGCGGGCGCTGCCGGCATCGGCCTGACCGCCGCCGGCGTGGGTGCGGCGGTGACGGTGAATGAAATCACCGGCACGACCGAAGCCGCGATCAAGGGCAGCGAGGTCGCCGCACGTGCGCAGCAGGGCGAGGGCGTGAGCGTGAACACCGGTGAGGTGGCGGGTGTGAACCTGCGCGACAGCATCGACGAGATGAATACCGAGGGCGGCGGCTATTCGTCCTCCAACCCCTTCGTCGCGCCCGACCTGACCGCCTCGCGCGGCAAGGAAAATGTGCGCGGCATCGCGGTCAACGCACTGGCCACGCATCACACCACGACCGGTGTCGCGAATGTCGGGGGCGGCCTGTATGCCGGTGTCGCCGTGACCGCCAGCGTGAGCCTGATCGGCGGCGAGACACTGGCCACCGTGACCGATTCGGTTCTGAACGGCGGTGACAACACGGGCGCGTCGGATGCGCAGGCGGTCAGCATCCGGGCCGCCGACCACGCCTACGGCAACACCTTCATCGGCTCCATTGCCATCGGTGCGGCCGGCATCGGCGCGTCGGCCGACGTCAATGTGTTCCAGCGCAACACCGTCGCCAGGGTCACCGGCGGTGACACCCGTCGTGCCGACATCCGTGCGAAAGGCGGTGCGGACATCGATGCGCTGTCGGCCCAGGGTGTGGCATCCGTGGTGGTCGGTGCGTCGGGCGGCGTGGTTGCCGTAGTGGGCAGCGGCTCGGTGGCGAAGTTCACCAGCACCACGGAAGCATCTGCGCAGCAGGCGGATTTCGAAGTCGGCTCGCTGGACGTCACGTCGAATCACTACTCGACCTTCCTTGTGGCCGGTGGCGGACTTGCAGTGGGCGGTGCCGCGGGCGCCGGCACCTTTGCCGTCGGCCTCGATGACAGCACCACACGTGCGCGCATTGAAGACGTCACCGTCGACACCGCCGGCGCCGTGAATGTCACTGCAGGCAACACGACCGAAATGCGTACCTGGGCGGTCGGCGGTGCTGGGGGCGGCTTCGCCGGCGTGGCCGGTGCAGTGGCGGTCGGCATCATCAGCAGCACCACCGAAGCTTCGGTGATCGACAGCGGCATCGGCAGCAGCGATGATCGCGCCGCCAGCCTGCTCGTCAGCGCCAGCGACAAGGTCGTGACCGAAAGCCGGGCCGGTGCGGCAGCACTCGGCGGCATGGCAGGCGTGGGCGCGGGTGCGTCGGTGACCAAGGTCGACAACACGACATCGGCGACCATCCGGGACAGCAATGTTCACGTCAGTGGCGACATCGACGTCACGTCGCAGGCCGAGCGCAAGCTGTCCAACCTGGCAGCCGCTGCGGCGGCCGGCGGAACGCTCGGCATCGGTGGCTCGGCCGCGGTCACGCTGCTCAATGCAACGATGAACGCCGACGCATCCGGCGAACTGGACAACACCGACGGCGACAACGAGGGCACCCTCAGTTCTGCACAGGCCTTCTCCAGCCGCGACCTGCTGTCCACCGACGAAGACGAAGGCAATGTCCGCACGGCGGACAGCTTCTCGGAGACCGACATCGAGCGCGTCAACGCGGCGGGCAAGGTCGCGACGAAGGATCAGGTCAACGCGTCGCCGCTGGGCGCCACGCTGGCCACCGTGGTCGATAGCGACGGCACGCGCGACACGCTGGTCGCCGGCGGCAACATCCGCATCGGTGCGTCGGAAATCGACCGCATCGAAGTCGGGGCCGGCGGCATCGCGCTGGGCGGCCTGGCCGGCGTCGGCGCCTCGGTGAGCGTGCTCGACGTGCGCCACAATGTCGGCGCGACCACGGTCGGCGCCATTTCACTGCAGGCCGATACCGGCGACATCGAACTGAGCGCCGAAGCAGGCGAATTGCCGGACAGCGATCCGCTCGTCCAGGCCGAACCGGCGCTGCAGGTCGACAGTTTCCAGGCTGCTGGCGGTCTGGTGGGTGTCGGTGCAGCGGTGGCGACAGTCGATCTGAACAATACGGTGCGCGCCGGTCTGGGAGCAGGCGCCCTGGCGACCGTCAGCAGTGCGGCGGGCGACGTGCGCGTGACCGCGAATGACACGCTGGATGCCCGCTCCAGAGCCGAAGGCTATGCCGTCGGTGTGGTGGCGGCCGGCATCGTGATCGCGCGCGCCGACAAGACCGGCAGCACGACCGCGCAGATCGGCGGCAGCGACACGGCGACGGCGCAGACCGCAGCCACCGGCGTCACGCTGGCGGGCGGGCTGCTTGATGTGCGGGCGACGCGTGAAGACACGGTGGCTGCCGAGTCGAAAGCCGGTGCCGGCGGCGTGGCCGCCGGGTCCGGCTCGGAGTCGCGCGCCGGCGCGCTGGGAACGGCAAATGCAGCTGTCGCTGACCGTGTGACCATCAACGGCGCCGGTTCGGCCGTGTCGGTCACCGCCAACAGCACGCCGCAGGTCAGTGCGGTCGCCCGGGGCTACAACGGCTCGCTCGCCGTGTCGATCGGCGTGTCGCTGGCTGAAGCGTCGGCGTCGACGCAGTCCTTCGCAACGGTGGGTCGCTACAACAGCATCACGGCCGGTGCGCTGTCGCTGAATGCAGCGACGTTGCTGCCGATAGTCGGCAACGGCGTCGGCAACAGCGCCTACTCATACGCCAACGCGACCGGCGGCTCGCTGCTGGTCAGCGCCAACGGCAGTGATTCCCGCGCGCGCGGCAACGCGCTGGTCAACGCAACGATGGGTACGGGCAATGCGCTCGCGATCACCGACAGCACATCGCTGACGGCGTCGAACCTGACGCGCCAGACGGCCGTCACCAGTGGCGTCACCCTGGGCGGGCTGCTTGCGCTCGGGGGCAACCAGGCGTACGCCGTCGCCGGCTCGGTCACGCTAGCGTCCATCGACAACGGCAACACCGGCACGGTGGGCGACGCGCTCAGCGTGGTCGCGACCGGTCACGACGAAACGTCGGCCGATGCCGCAGCCGGTTCCGGCGGCATCATCGCGGGGGCTGCCGCGCTGGCGTCCACGCGCAATCTTTCGGATACGCAGGCGCTGCTCGGTGGCGGCACGGCGGGTGATGCACTGGTGACCGACACCGGCGGGCGCATGGAAGTCAGCGCCGATCACACGGCAACTTTCAATGCCCGCGTCGATTCGCTGTCTGCCGGCGTGGTCGGTGCCAGCGGCGCACAGGCGCGCAATGACATCGATGCCAGGGTGGTGGCCGGGATTCGCGCCGGTGCGCACCTGAACACCTGGGATCTGGATGTGCATGCGCTGAACCAGTCGCGCAAGCCCTGGCTCGCCCAATTCAACGTCGTCGCGGGTGCCGGGGGTCTGGCCGGCGGCGCGGCCGGCTCCGGCGAAACGCGGGTGGACAACATCACCCGGGTCGAGGTCGGCGACAACGCGCGGGTGCGCGTGCTCGGCGATCCGGATGACGCGGGACGCACCAGTTTCAATGCGGTGTCCGAGGTGATGCTGCGCGACCGCGCCAAGCTGGAAGCCGGCGGCGCCATCAGTGCGGCCGATGCCGAATCCATCATCGAAGTGAACATCAACCCGCTGACCACCGCGGCCGGGGATGTCGGACGTACCGAAGCGCGCGTCGGCAGCAATGTCGTCATCGATACCGTGGGCGATTTCAATCTCGCGGCGCGGGAAAACGTCGATGTCGAAGCGCGCGCCAGTTCCAAGACCTGGGGTCTGGCTGCCTATGCCGACGGCTATTCGAAATCGGACATCCACAGCCGGTCGACCACATCGATCGGCGCCGGATCGGACATTCGCGCGGACGGCTTCATCAACCTGGGTGCCGGGCGTGATGCGGGTGGCGTGCGCAACCGGTTCTCGTCGGTCGCGCACACCGATCTGTACAACAATTCGCTGGTTCCGATACCCGGTCTGGACTGGGGCGCGGACGGCCTGCTCACCCAGACCAACCGCATCATCGTCGACGGCAGCCTGCGCAGCGTCAAGGACGTGAGCCTGATTGCTGACAAGGGCTTCGGACATATCGTCAATGGACATGGCGTCGCGCGCGATCTGTACAGCCAGGCGGCGAGCGCCATCGCCAGCGGCATCAGCAACCTGTTCGGCGGTGGCGACGTGTCGATCGAGCAGAACAGCGGACGCAGCATCGAACTGTCTCAGGCCGGCGCGACGGTGAATGGCTTCATCGACGCCGGCATCCACAATCAGCGCTGGATGACCATCAGCGAGACGGATTCCGGTGGCGGTGCACTGCCGGTCACACTCAGCACGCAGGTGCCGCGCGACGGCCAGGAGGCGAAGTGCCAGGCGCCCGGCGTTGCTGGCTGCGTCTATGACACCTATTCGAAGCAGTACTGGATATCGCGTTCCGACGGCCTCGACATGCCGGTCGCGCGCATCGAAAACCTGCAGGACAATCTGCAGACGCGCATCGACTCGCTGAAGAACATCCGCGGCCAGTATCAGGGCGTGACCAGCACCGGCGCCGACGCCAGCAGCCCGGAAACGGTGGCGGCGCTGACGGCCGAAATCAACTTCCTCGAGCAGCAGCTCGCCGATCTGTTCCCCGCGGGCGGCGCGACGGCTTCGGTGTCCGACGCCGCCTTCATCGTCCTGCCCGAGTTGAGCGCACGCGGCGGCAACATCAACGTGATGGGCGATTACCTCGCCGGCAGCGGTCAGCTGGTGGCGCGCGGCGACGCGAAGATACAGATCATCAACAACAGCTCGGCATTTCTGCGCACCGATGCACTGACCATTCCGGAAGATGCGACCGGACGGCTCGTGCTGAACAGCGTCGCCATCCTGAACACGCCGGGCACCAGCCCGACGACAGCCGACATCAACGCCGCACTGAATGCCCGCAACAAGGGTGGTTCGGCCGGCTTCGGCAGCGTCGACATCGCGCCGGATTCGGCTGTGCCGCTGATCGAGGTCAGGAACACCCACATTCCGCTCGACGCGGATACCCGCGCGCCGGACATCGAAGTGGTGGGCGACATCAGCAACCTGCTCGGCACCGTCACGCTGGAAAGCGAACGCGGCAGCGTGCTGGTGCAGCCGAAGGATCCGTCGAATCCGCTGACCGCACCGAATATCCAGGCGGCAACGATCAACATCACGGCGGGGCGTGATTTCGTGTTCAGTTCGCCGTCGGCCTTCTATCACACCGCCGGCGCCGCGCGCGACCTGTGGGGCGGCACGCGCACGCTCAGCGGCGGCAGTGGCGGAACCGCCAACAACTTCGAGGACAGCAGCCTGTTCAGCGGTGCGGCTGATGACGTGCGCATCGGAAACGGTGCGCCGACCATCGCCGGCAACAACATCTTCATCAGCGCCCGCTACCTCAACATCAACGGCCTGCTGCAGAGCGGCATTCCCGACCGTTCGATCACGATCGACGCCGACGCGCGCGTCAATCTCAACATCGGTCCTTACAAGACCGCGACCACGCTGGCGCAGGCGAAGACGAATTACGACGCGCTGGTGGCCGGCGGCATGAAGCCGGCGGATCCGCGTTTCCGCATCACCGGCACCGACGGCAACATCGTCGCGTTCTTCAATGCGGAACTGAACCGCATCGAACTGGAGCCGGTGAAGGTCGAAGGCGGCAAGCTCGAACTGCTGGGTGAAATCCTGAACACCGGCGGTGGCCGCATCGCGGCCATGGACGGCTACGGCCGCTTCGATATCGACAATCTCACCGGCTACGATATCGTCATCACCGGGCTGGACACCGGCAATGACATCGAAGGCCGCGTGCGCATCACCGACTACCTGCGCCGCTGGGACCCGGCCGCGAACGGCGGCCTCGGTGCCATCGTCAGCAGCCCGCTGCAGTCGAGCACGCAGACCACCGCCTACTACAACAGCCTGACGCCGGTCACCCGCATCGTCACGCGTCTGGGCGCCGATGTGCAGACCTCGGACGTCATCGTCACGACCGAAAGCACACCGGCCGGCGACAAGCTGGTCGAGCGTCTGGTGAAGGCCTACGAGGACCTGACCGATACGCGCAGCACCGGTTACGCGCCGGTCGAGGACCAGACCTACACCTGGGTGACCGGTCAGCGCAGCACCACGAACACCTACGCGCGCTACGAGAAGGAGACCAAGTTCTGGTTCTTCCCGGGCAGCTGGTCGATCGCGGATCGCACGGCCTACGTCGAGTATCCGGACACGACACCCCTGATGGAAGGCGAATACACGCGACTCGATCAGACCCTGGGCGACGATGCCTATCGCTACCAGCGTCGCGATGTCACCACGTCCTTCCGGCAGTGGTCGACGGAACGGTCGAAGTGCTCCTGGTTCTTCTGCATCTGGAAGTGGCACACTTACGAGGTCTGGAGCGATTTCGGCACCAAGCGCTACAACACGCACACGGTCAAGGCCGACCACCTGATTCCGATCAGTTTCATCGGCCATGACACCGGCGGCATCGACATCGCCAGTCGCGGCGGCATCATCCTCGCCGGTAGCCTGACCAACCGGACCGGTCTGATTTCGCTCGATGCGACTGCCGGCAACGGGCTGCCGGGCGGTGCCATCGCATCGGAAAGTGCGCGCGGTACCGTCATGACGGAAAGCCTGACGATGCGGGCCGCCAGTGGCATAGGCAGCGCGACTTCGCCGTTGTCGCTCAATCTGCTGGGCAATGGCAGCATCGATGCGGTGAGTGCGGCCGGCGACGTGGGTCTGCTGGCGGTGTCGGGCGACATGCGGGTGGCGCAGGCGATCACCGGTGCCGACGGTCGCGTGTTCCTGCAGGCCGATGCTGACATCGTGTCGGCCGGCGCCGGCGATGCCGTGCGCGTGCAGGGCGGTGGCGTCGAACTGGTGTCGCTGAACGGGCGCATCGGCAGTGATGCGCAGGCGCTCGTGGTGCAGACGCAGGCCACGCTGCAGGGTGGCCTCGACGTCACGGCGATGGGTGACATCCATGTGCTGCAGCCGGACGGCGACCTGCAGCTGGACAAGGTCGAATCGCTCACCGGAGACGTGACGCTGACCGCCCGCAACGGCCGCATCGTCGATGGCAACCGCAACGAGACGCGCGATACGCGTGCCGAAGCCGAGCTGGATGCCGTTTGGCAGAGCCTGCGGCTGCGCGAATCCGATGGCGCGGCCGACAGTCTGGCCGATGCGCTCAAGGCGCATCGTGCAGGCATTGATCGCGAGTACCGCGAGTACTGGTCATTGCGCAATGTTCAGCTGATCGAAGACCCGGCCAATGCGGACAGCTTCGTCTACCGCGCCGACGCCTACGATGCGGCGGCGGCGCCGCAACGGCTGCGCGAGCTGCATCAGAAGCTGGGTGGTCTGGGCGTGGCGCTGGCCACCGGATCAGTGCCCGACTACGACGCCGATTTCCGCTATGTCGGGTCGGCCGACACGGACCATACGCTGGCCGATATTTCGAACGGCACCCACGTGTGGACCGACAACCAGGTGCGCTACGGCGTCAGCGCGGCGATCTACAACAAGTCGGTGTCGGACACCGAAACTCGCATCGAACAGCCCAATGTGGTCGGGCGTCACATCGTGCTCAATGCCTCCGGCACGGCTGGAGGCGTCGGACGCGACGAGGGGCAATTCACCGTCAGCATCGCTGCACTGGCGACGCTGAGCCCCGACGAGCGGCGAGCGCTGGCAGCGGCCGAAGCCGATGACGTGGCGGTGGACACGGTTGCGAAGACTGCCACCGTGCTCAAGCGTGACGACGTCGATGTGGCGACGACAGCGGACGGCAGCGTGACGGTGAATGCGCGCGGCCACGTATTCCTCGGGGCCGACGACTACGAGCGCAACGGCACGGCGCTGCCTGGCGACATCAATCTGGTGTCGCTCGACGCCAGCGGCGGCGGCGTCGATTACAGCAGGACGATACGGCTCAAGGTGTCGGGCGGCATCATCGATGCCGGCGCGGGCGCCGTTCCGAATCTGCGCGGCGGCAGCACCATTCTTGAAGCGAGCCACGGCAGCATCGGCAGCGCGGCGCGGCCGGTCAGCCTCGATCTGGGCACGGCTGCGACGCTCACGGCGCGTGCGGCAAGTGGCATCTGGCTGAATGAACTGAGCGGACCGATGCGCGTGGCCGAAATGTTCGCCAGCGCCGGCGGCATTCACCTGACCAGCGCCGGCAGCATTCTGGATGCCCGCGGCACGCAGCGTGTCGTGGCGCTGCAGACCGCGGAAGGCGACATCGATCTGCGTTCGCTTGCGGGCAGCATCGGTGCGCCCGGCGAAGCATTGGTCGTTGCGCCGGGCAGCGGCCACGTGGTCAACGCAGAGGCGGCGGAAGACGTGCATCTGTCCGGCATCACTGCAGCCGATCCGGATTTCTCGTCCGACCTTGAACTGGGGAACGTCAATGCAGGCGGTGACGCGACGGTCATGGCCATCGGCACGGTCAGCGGCAGCAGCGTCCGTGCTGTGCGCGGCAATCTCGATCTGCGGGCAGGCCACAGCGTGACGGTGCTGGAAGCCACGGCGGATGCGGGCAACGCAAGTGTGTTCGCCGAGCAGGACATCCTGATGGATGCGGTGACCGCCGGGCAGGGCGTGCGACTGGAAAGCGTCAACGGTCGGGTCAGCGTGAAGCGGCTGAGTGGTGACACCATCGAAATCATCACCGATGGCGACATCGAGGCAGGCACGCTGAAGGTGGACTCGCAGCTGTCGATAGGCGTCGGTTCGATTACTGCGAGAATCGTTCAAACCGGCACGGCGGGTCCGCTGCTGATGAATGTAACGGGACCGCAGGGCGGCATGGCGCGCTGGGTTGATCTGACGTTCGACAGTCCGATCGGCACGCGGTTTGAGCGGCTGTACTCGCAGGACGCGCGGATCGAGACGGAGCGTGGCTGGCTGGAGGTGCTGGACGGACGGATCGACAATCAGGCGCGCTTCATCAACCCGCAGAGCAATGTGTACATGGACAACGTGACGACGGTGATCGAGCCGGCGGACATCCAGCTCAATGCGCCGGACGGGCGGTTTGCGCTGCGCCTGGAGCGCTACCGTCTGGTGACGGACGAGACCGCGCTGACGCGCAGCCCGCTGCACGAAGTGGTCAATGCGACGGACCCGGACAACAGCGGTCGTGAGGAGTCGCGCAACGCGATCGAAGGACGGGTGCCGAATCCGACGCGCCCGCAGGCGGTCAATGTGGTGCCGGCGCTGTCGCAGATCGCGATCAACATTCCGCTGGACATCCCGGCCGTGAATTCGGGCGAGGAAGAGACGGAAGAGGAAGCCGAGGCCCGCCGCCAGGCCGAGGACGAGGCAGAGAATGACACCCCGAAGGAGACGGCACAGTGAGGCGCACACCCAGGTTGTTCAGCAGGCAGTCCCGCAGGACCCCGCTGGCCGTGGCCGCACTGACGTGCGCGCTGGGCGCTGTGTTGCCGGCGCAGGCGCAGGTTGCGCCGCAGCTGCCGCCGGCGGCCGACCCGGGCAGCATCCAGCAGCGCTCGCTGGAGCTTGAGCGGCGGCTGCGCGAAGAGCGCGAACGCCGGCCGGAGTCGGAGCCGTCGATCGACCGCGAAGGGCTCAAGCCTGCGCCGGCGAAGAAGCCGACGGTGACGTCGAAGTTCCTGCTCAAGCGCATCGACTTCACGAAGTCGGAGCTGCTGTCGGAGGAGACGCTGCGCGGGCTGGCCGCGACGGTGGAAGGGCGCGAAGTCACGCTGGCCGAGGTGGTCGAGGTGGTCGAGCGGATCAACACGCTGTACCGGGAGCGCGGCATCCCGACCGCGCAGGCGGTGCTGCCGGCGCAGGAAGTGGCCGACGGCAACGTGACGATCAAACTGGTCGAAGGGCGTGTGGGTGACATTCTGCTCGAAGGGAACGCGAGCACGGCGGACAGCTTCATCCTGTCGCGGCTGGGACAGACGAAGGGTGAGCTGGCGGACGTGGGCGCACTCGAGCGCAGCATGATGCGCTTCAACCGCAGCCAGGACGTGCAGCTGCGCGCCGAACTGAAGCCGGGCGCCAAGTTCGGCGAAACCGATGTGGCGCTGACGGCGGTGGAGCCGCCGAAGCACGAAATGCGCGTGTTCGCCGACACCAGCGGCAGCTACGCGACCGGGGTGTATCGGGCCGGCGTGTTCTACCAGAACCGCAGCCTGTTCGGCTTTCGGGACGCGTTGAGCGCGTCGCTGATCGGCGCGGAGACGGGCGGTCACGAGGGGCGCGCGCTGTCGTACAGCATACCGCTGGGCACGCTGGGCACGCGGCTCACGCTGTCCTGGTTCGAAGACCACACGCGGATCAGGAACGGCCCGTTCGCGCCGCTGCGCATCCGCGGTGAATCGACGGCCTGGACGGCGCTGCTGCGCCACCCGCTGCTGATCGGGAAGAACTACCAGCTCGATGTGCTGGGCGGGGCGAAGAAGCGCAAGACGGAAAGCTGGATCGAGGGTCGCAAGTTCCAGTCGACGGACATCGAGGACGTGTCGGCGGGCGTGGATGCGCAGTGGTGGGAAAGCGACCGGATCTGGACCGGATCGCTGACCTACTCGGCGGGGGATGCGGACCCGATAGACGACGTGGTGTCGGAGTCGTTCAAGATCTGGCGCGGCTCGGTGCGCCGGGTGCAGGAGCTGGGTGAGGGGTGGTCGGTGCACAACACGGTGGCGTTTCAATACACGCGCGACGAGAACCTGACCTCGAGCGAGCAATTCCTGATCGGCGGCGAGGGGAGTGTGCGCGGTTACCAGACGGGTCTGTTCAGCGGCGACAAGGGGCTGATCGCGTCGGTGGAGCTGCACCACCCGCTGCCGCAGGCGCCGGTGGCGCCGATCAGGACGAGCGGGTTCCTGTTTCTGGACTACGGCGCGGTGGAGCCGTTCCGACCGCCGGAATCGACGCGCGGCAGCGACACGATGGCGAGCTACGGCTGGGGTCTGAACGCGAACATCAATCAGAACATATCGGCGCGGGTGACGCTGGGGCTGCCGATCCGCGACCGGCCGCAGGAGCCGCGCGGCTACTACGTGCATGTGCAGGTCGTCGCACAGGTGTTCTGACCGCGCCGCGCAAGGCGGGCGAAGGACGGATCAGGCGGGCAGAACGAAGCGGAAAAACGAAGACCGGAAAAACGAAGGCGGGAGGGGTGCGCTGCCGGCAACGAGGACCGTTACCGCCACCGGCAGCGCGGAGGGATCATTCGGCCGGAATGAAATCCAGGCCCTTCGACAGTACGAACATCACCGTACAGCCGGTGTCGGTCGTGTGCGGCCCATGTGCCGTGCCGGCCGGCGCGGTGAACACCGAACCCGGACCGTAGGTCTTGCCGTTCTCGATGAACTGGCCTTCAAGCACGTAGGCCACTTCATCGGCCTGCGTATGCAGGTGCGACTGCACGCACGATCCCGCGTCGAACTTGTACAGCACGGTAGACGCCGTCGTCGCGACTTCGCCGTCGATCACCTTGAAGTGCACGCCATCGATGCCGCTGGGCTGCCATGCGAGCGAATCGGCGTGAAATTCCTTCGTATACATGCAGAGTCTCCTGGGTGCCCGGTATGTGCCGGGTTCAATACATTAGTGGTCAAACAACGAAGCACGGGCCATGCCACGCTTTGCGTTACGGCTGCACGCCGTCTGCCGCGATGACGGCTCGTATCCGGGGATGAAAGTCGGACCCTGTCCGACCGCAGTGACCGATTTCCGGACCGCTGCATCATTCATTCCAGAGGCATGCGTCATGAGCGGGCGGCGCTGTGATGCCGCCAGAGCGTTGACATTGAATTGCGGGCGGCGCGCGAATCCTTCGACGATGAATGTGCTGACGCACATTCATGGCCGTCAAAAGAGAAGGCCTGTCCGCGCGCAGCACGGGCAGGCCCTCGGTTGGTGTCAGGACGACTTATTTGCCGGTTGCGACTTCTTCCAGCACGTTGAGCGACACGTCGGTTTCCTTGACGCCCGCCGGATTGGACTTCATGTTCGACGACCAGTTGGTGGCGTGGCCACGCTTGACGTCGATGATGTGTCCGATCACGGGCATGACTGCCTTGTAGCCGTCGTCGCCGATGTCAGGCCGGTTCTGGAAGATGAACATCTTCCAGAACTCGCCCTTGCGGTCTTCCGCATAGCCCAGATACGGGCGCGGGAAGTCGACTTCCATGTACACCACCTTCTTGCTGTAGGGGTGTTCCGGGGGCGGGATGCCTTCGACGACGTAGACTTCACGCGGCTCCCAGCCGATGTCCGGCGCCGGGTTGAAATGCGGCGGAATGTCGATGCCGATGCGCGGGAAGCGCTTGGCCGGTTCGGTGTAGGGCTGCTTCACGTCCACACTGATTTCCGGGCTGTGAGCAATGGCCAGCACCCAGCGCTTCTCGATCAGCTTGTTCGACACATACTTGGTCGGGGCGGCATCCCAGATGTCCCAGTCGTCATACAGCTGGTCAGTGCCGCCGATCGGGTCCATCCACGCGCCACCCGACAGGCGACGCACGCGACGCACCGACTTCAGGTAGGCGTAGGAGTCGTCCGGCACCTTCGAGTCGGCCTGGTTGTAACGGACCGAGAACAGACCCAGACCGCGGATGTCCTGCGGGTAGGTCGCCACGAAGTAGGTCTTCTGCGAAATGTCGCCCTTGCCCACGGTGATCGGGCCGCCGTCAAGACGCCCTTCCATGTAGTAGCGGCGCGACTGGAAGGCCTGCACCCGCTCGTAACCCTTCTTCGCGTCCAGGAAGGCCCAGGCGATGTCGCGCAGGTCCATCGTGGCGCCGTACGTGGCGGCACGCAGGTTCCAGATCACCTTGTCGCCGGCGTGCGGGTCGTCCATCTTGATGGTTTCCGGCGGGAACAGCATGCCGGCCTGCCATCCGGACACCGTACGGTCGGCCGGATTGAACTTCACCGTGTTGATGTTCTTCTTTGACCATTCAACATACTTCGGATCCATCTCGATCTTCTTCGAGTTGGCGAGCTTGATGGTCAGGTTGTAGTTCTTGATCATCCACTCGAGCTTTTCCGGGACCATGCTGGCGATGGTCTTGTTCTCGAAGGTGTCGTTCTTGATGCTTTCGTAGTTTTCCTTGTTGATCACGAAGCCTGCTGGAAGCTCCTTCGCGAATGCCGGGCTCGCGCCCAATCCGATCGCGAGTGTGATTGCGCCTGCCACGCCTGTTCGCAGCGCACTGCGACGTCGCGTCTGGTTGCCTTGGTTTTGCATCGTCTCCTACTCCTTTGGTCTGTGGTTCAGGATCAAACGAAAGATCGGCGTCCGGCGAATCCGTCAGCGGGGAGGGCTGTTGAATTCCGTCATGGCCGATGTCTGACTGAAGGGCGACGTGTGTCGCCCGCGACCTCCCTACATGTCCGCCTCCCGGACCGGGGGCGGACTATGCGGCGTTGCGCTGTCATGACGGCGAGGTCAGAGCCGTCCGCCAGCCTTGCATGGGGTGGGTGTCCTGCACGGGACGAGAATCGTGGTGCATTGCGCAGAGTGAGGTGTGTCGAGGCAAGAAACGCGGCACGCGGCCCCACGCTGACACGGCATTGCGGTGACTCAGGAATCTCGTACATGCCTTCGGAAACCGGAAAACTCTTGTGTCGCATCGGCTTGCTGTTCGCGGATGCGGTCATCGTGCGTGCCCTGACGGAAAACGCTGCCAGCACGAGGGCATGACAGCGCTTTTTGCCAGAGCTTTCGACAGACCTAAGATTTAGCATCAGATTCCTTAGTGCGCAACATGTTCCTCGTCGACAACGTTCTTCGCGCTGCCGCGCGGGCGTTCGCAGGCATTCATCATTCGTGACGTCTCTACGACGTGCGTTGCCATCCGGATGCAGTCGGTCGGCTGAAAGTCGAACCCCGGACTGATGGCGACGGACGATTTCCGGACTGCCCACCGTCCGGACATGTCGTCATGGTTCGGACACCCGGATTTTTGGGATTCAAAAACAAGGGTTTGGAATGAGTGCAGTGCAGCATGCCCGCGCAGGCACAGGCTTTGCTGGCCGCTACTGCTGGTCGGCGGCACACCGACATGGAGTGTTGCGACCAAAAGTGCGTGCAGGCACAAGGAGGAGGCAGATGAAAAAGCTTTACCCGGACGCGGTCACCGCGCTCAAGGGATTGATCACCGACGGCCATACGCTCGCGGTGGGCGGTTTCGGTCTGTGCGGCATTCCGGAACTGCTGATCAACGCCGTGGCAGACAGCGGCGTGAAGAATCTGACGGTGATCAGCAACAACGCGGGCATCGATGGCGTCGGTCTCGGGCGCTTGCTCGGCAACCGCCAGGTGCATCGCATGATCGCTTCATACGTCGGCGAGAACGAGGAGTTCGAGCGTCAGCTGCTGTCCGGCGAACTGGAAGTCGAACTGACGCCACAGGGCAGTCTGGCCGAGAAGCTGCGTGCCGGCGGCGCCGGCATTCCGGCTTTCTACACGCGCACCGGCGTCGGTACGCCGGTGGCGGACGGCAAGGAAACGCGCGAGTTCGGCGGTCAGCGCTATCTGCTCGAACATGCCCTGCGCGCCGACGTATCGCTGGTGAAGGCGTGGAAAGCGGACGAATCGGGCAACCTGATCTACCGCAAGACCGCGCGCAACTTCAATCCGATGGTGGCGACGGCCGGCAAGGTAACCGTGGTCGAAGTCGAGGAGCTCGTGCCGACCGGCGCGCTGGATCCGGATCAGATCCACACGCCCGGCATCTTCGTGCATCGCATCATCGTGAATACCGCACCGCTGAAGCGCATCGAAAAACTCACCACAAGGCAGCAATGACATGGCCTGGACACGAGACGACATGGCGCGGCGCGCCGCGCGCGAACTGAAAGACGGCTATTACGTGAATCTGGGCATCGGCATGCCCACGCTGGTGGCCAACCACATCCCGGACGGTATGGATGTCTGGCTGCAGTCGGAAAACGGCCTGCTCGGCATCGGCCCCTTTCCGCTCGAAAGCGAAGTCGACGCGGACCTGATCAATGCCGGCAAGCAGACGGTCAGCACCATCCCGGGCAGCAGCTTCTTCAGCAGCGCCGATTCGTTCGGAATGATCCGCGGCGGGCACATCAATCTGGCCATCCTGGGCGCGATGCAGGTCAGCGAACACGGTGACCTGGCGAACTGGATGATTCCGGGCAAGCTGGTCAAGGGCATGGGCGGCGCGATGGATCTGGTGGCCGGCGTGCAGCGCGTGATCGTGCTGATGGACCACTGCAGCAAGGCGGGTGAGCACAAGATCCTCAGGAACTGCGATCTGCCGCTGACCGGCGTCGGCGTGGTCAACATGATCATTTCCGATCTGTGCGTGCTCGTGGTGACGCCGGACGGACTGGAACTGCGCGAACTCGCACCGGGCGTCAGCCTGGAAGAGGTGCAGGAAAAGACCGGCGCTCCGATCCATACCGCTCCGGTGGTGATGCGATGAAACCCGCGGCCGCTTCAGCGAAGTCGGCCGCGCGGCCTGCAGATGCGGGGCGCACTCTCAGCCGCGAACAGCTGGTCGAAGGCTACGGTCTGCCACTGAGCCGTTTCGGTGTTTTCGAAACGCTCGGCATCATCGTGCCCGAGGGCGACGACGGCTTCCGCTGCGACGACGATGATCGTCTGATCATTGCTGCCGCGGCCGTGCAGCTCGGCTTCGACCAACGCGAGCTGGGCGAGCTGATGGAGCTTTACGACAATACGGCCTTGCCGGATCGCGCCCTGCCGCGTTTCATGAAGCTGCTCGCGAGCTACCAGCGCCTGATGGCGTGGCGGCATCCGGAAGGCTGTGATCCGGACACGCTGGCGAGCCTGGCGCGTCGCCCCTTCCGTGCCGAACAATTCGGTTTTGGCGAGTCGGGAAAGGGCCGGGCGTGAGTGCGCTGGTCGGGCGCATCGCCCCCGAATTCACGGAGAGTGCGGTCTGGCCGGACAACGATTTCCGGCCGTTTCGTCTCGCCGACTATCGGGGGCGCTATGTGGTGCTGTTCTTCTACCCGCTCGACTTCACTTACGTCTGTCCGTCGGAACTGATTGCGTTCGAACACCGCATGGCCGAGTTCTCGCGGCGCCAGGTCGATGTGGTCGGGTGCTCGATCGACTCGACCTTCTCCCACCTTGCGTGGAAAAAGACGCCGCGGGAAGAGGGCGGAGTCGGTCAGTTGAGCTATCCGCTGATCGGCGACGTGACCCACGCGGTGGTTCGGGCCTTCGACGTCGAAGGCCCGACCGGCGTGGCATTGCGCGCCACCTTCCTGATCGACAGGGACGGTATCGTGCAGCACCAGATCGTCAACAGTCTCGCCATCGGGCGGGACATCGATGAACTTCTGCGCGTCATCGATGCGCTGCAGCACACCGAGCGCAACGGTGAGGTGTGTCCGGCGGGATGGCAGAAAGGCAGGGTCGGCGTAATGCCGACAGACCGTGGTGTGGCCAAGTACCTCGCCGAACATTCGGACATGTTGTGACAACAAGGAGGATCGCCCCGATGAAACTGTACGACTGGCACGCAGCACCCAATCCGAAACGCGCCCGCATGTGCATCGCGGAAAAGGGACTCGACATCGAAATCATCGAGGTCGGCGGTGACGACCTGAAACTGCGCCCCGACTACATCGCGAAGTTTCCGCAGGCCATGGTGCCGATGCTGGAACTCGATGATGGCCGTCAACTGGGTGAATCGATTGCCATCGCGCGCTACATCGACGAGATGTATCCGTCGCCCCCTATGTTCGGCCGCAATGCCTACGAGCGCGGCGTCGTCGAAATGTGGGAGCGCCGTGCCTTCGACGAAGGCATGATGGCCGCCGGCGAGGTGTTCCGCAACACGCACGAAGCCTTCATCGACCGTGGCCTGCCCGGATTCGCCGTGCCGGTGCCGCAGATTCCCGCGCTGGTCGATCGCGGCCGCATGCGCCTGGAGCTGTTCTTCCGGAAGTTCGACGAGCAACTTGCCAACAACCGCTTCATCGCGGGGGACATGTTCTCGATCGCCGACTGCACATTGTTCTGCAGCGTCGAATTTGCGTTCTGGTCCGACATCAAGATTCCGGCCGATTGCAAGAACCTGCAGCGCTGGTTCGACGAAGTCAGCGCCCGTCCGAGCGCCAAGGCCTGACGCCGGGCTGACGATTCAGGGGACGCGCAGGTGATTGATCTTTACACCGCACCGACACCCGATGGCTGGAAGGTGTCGATCGCGCTCGAGGAGTTGCGCCTCCCCTACATCGTTCATCCCGTAGACGCCTGCAGCGATCCGCAGCTCGCGCCGGATTTTCTGCGCATCCGCCCGTGCGGTTGCGTGCCGGCCATCGTTGATCGCACGGCCGGTGATCACGCAGTGATCGAGTCACGGGCCATCCTGCTCTATCTGGCGGACAAGACCGGACGCCTGATGCCGCGCGACGAAGCCGGGCGGGCCCGGGTCGAGCAATGGCTCGCCACGGATTTTGCCAACCCGGTGTCCGGCGGCGTTTCCGCTCTGACACGACGCGTCACGTCCGACCCAGCAGGCAATGGCGGCGCCTCGCGCAGCGAACTGCGCGCGCTGTTTGCCCGCCTTGATGCGCAACTGCAGGCAGATGAATACCTCGCCGGGGATTTCAGCATCGCCGATATCGCCCAGTGGGCGTGCGTACGCATGCATGCCTGGTCCGGCATCGACATGACGCCCTACCGCGCGCTGGCGCGCTGGATCGAAAGGATATCCGCGCGCGAAGCATGTCGACGTGGTGTATCCGTGCCACGGCCGTTCGAACCGGCCGAGCAGGTGTATCGCGTCAAATCCATCCTCTTGCGCTGAGCACGCGCATCCGGACTTCCATTCGACGCTTTTCCCGAGGCTCGCGAAGCGCGGTCTGCTACGCGGAAGTGCCCGCGTTTTCGCCTCCTGTTCGCCCATCGGAACGCCGTTCGAATGAACATCCGTTGAATCATTTCGCTGTGCGTCGAGCGTGCATTCATGTCGGCCGCATCGCATCGTCACGATGGCCCATTCCGCGCCCGTGGCGGCGGCAAGCCGTTTCAAGCGATTTGACATGTTGCGTCGCAACATCCGGCTGTCCTCGCCAGTCCCCTGTTCTGCATGCGTCCGGACGGACTGTCCGACCGACAGACGGTCCGCTTCGAGCAAGCCGTCCGAATTCCATCCGTCCGGACGGTCGTACGGTTCAGGGCGCCGGCGACGGGTATTGGACTTTAGTTATTACAAAACAAATGCTTGGGCTTGTTTTGCGTGATCGAATGCACGCTGGCACCTTCCTTGCAGAGAAGAAGTGTTCGATTGCACGACGGTCGATCAATAAAGGCCGGTCCGTTCGGGCGGGCCGGAAGCAAACACAGGCAGGTTAATTAAATGGAGACGTGGAGATGACGATCGAAAACTCGTCGGTTCAGGTGCTGGGGATTGACGCAGGCGGCACCATGACTGACACCTTTTTTGTCCGTGCTGACGGCCGCTTCGTGGTCGGCAAAGCACAAAGCAATCCCGAGGATGAATCCTTGGCGATCTACAACTCTTCGGTCGATGCATTGGCGCATTGGGGCCGCGAAGTTGACGATGTGTATCCGGAGCTGGTGACCTGCGTGTATTCGGGTACCGCCATGCTGAACCGCGTACTGCAGCGCAAGGGCCTCGATGTCGGCCTGATCTGCAACAAGGGTTTCGAGCAGGTTCACTCGATGGGCCGCGCACTGCAGAGCTACCTCGGCTACGCCCTCGAAGACCGCATTCACCTGAACACCCACCGCTACGACGAGCCGCTGGTGCCGATTTCGCGCACCCGTGGCGTGACCGAGCGTACGGACGTTCAAGGCAAGATCGTGATCCCGCTGCGGGTCGAAGAAGTCCGTCAGGCCACGCGCGAACTGGTTGAAGCCGGTTCCAAGGCCATCGTGATCTGCCTGCTTCAGTCGCACAAGAATGAAGACAGCGAAAAGCTGGCTCGCGACGCCTGCAAGGAAGAGCTGAAGAAGCTCGGTGCAGACATTCCTGTTTTCGCCTCGGTGGACTACTACCCGCAGCGCAAGGAAAGTC
This sequence comes from Methyloversatilis sp. RAC08, assembly GCF_001713355.1. NCBI lineage: Bacteria > Pseudomonadati > Pseudomonadota > Betaproteobacteria > Nitrosomonadales > Sterolibacteriaceae > Methyloversatilis > Methyloversatilis sp. RAC08. Next base: position 3,327,122 of record NZ_CP016448.1, read on the forward strand.
ACCGCATGAACACCACGATTCTGGAAGCCTACGGCGCAGAACCGTCGCGTGCGACCCTGAAGCTGGTGAGCGATCGTTTCAAGAAGCATGGTGCCAAGTTCGACCTGCGCGTGATGGCTACGCACGGCGGCACGATCAGCTGGAAGGCCAAGGAACTGGCCCGTACCATCGTGTCCGGCCCGATCGGCGGCGTGATCGGTTCGAAGATGCTCGGCGAGTGCCTCGGTGACGAAAACATCGCGTGCTCGGACATCGGCGGCACGTCGTTCGACGTGGCACTGATCACCAAGGGTTCGTTTGCGATCAAGTCCGACCCGGACATGGCGCGCCTCGTGCTGTCGCTGCCGCTGGTGGCGATGGACTCGGTCGGTGCCGGTGCAGGTTCGTTCGTTCGTATCGATCCGTACTCGAAGTCGATCAAGCTGGGCCCGGACAGCGCCGGTTACCGTGTCGGCACCTGCTGGCCGGAAAGCGGTCTGGATACGGTGTCGGTTTCGGACTGCCACGTTGTGCTGGGTTACCTGAACCCGAACAACTTCCTCGGCGGCCTGATCAAGCTCGACGTACAGCGCGCACGTGACCACATCAAGGCACAGATCGCTGACCCGCTGGGCCTGTCGGTCGAAGACGCAGCAGCCGGCGTGATCGAACTGCTTGACCTGACGCTGTCGGAATACCTGCGCGCCAACATCAGCGCCCGTGGTTACAACCCGACGGAATTCACCTGCTTCTCGTACGGCGGCGCCGGTCCGGTTCACACCTACGGCTACACCGCAGGCGTGGGCTTCAAGGACGTCGTCGTTCCGGCATGGGCCGCTGGCTTCTCAGCCTTCGGTTGCGCCTGCGCAGACTTCGAATACCGCTACGACAAGTCGGTTGACCTGGCTGTGCCGCAGCATGGCACCGATGCAGCCAAGATCGCGGCGTGCGAAGTGCTGCAGAGCGCCTGGGCCGAACTGGCCTCCAAGGTGGTCGAAGAGTTCGTCATCAATGGCTACAAGCCGGAAGACGTGCTGCTGATCCCGGGTTACAAGATGCAATACACGGGCCAGCTGAACGACCTCGAAATCATTTCCCCGATCACCAATGCATCGACTGCAGCGGACTGGGACAAGATCGTCGAAGCCTTCGAAACCACCTACGGCCGCGTGTATGCCAATTCGGCACGTTCGCCGGAACTGGGCAACTCGGCTACCGGCGCGATCATGCGCGGTACCGTCGTGACGCAGAAGCCGGTGCTGCCGGAAGATCCGGATGGTGGCCCGACGCCGCCGGCCGAAGCCTTCCTCGGTACGCGTCCGTTCTACCGTCACAAGAAGTGGGTCGATGCGAAGCTGTACAAGATGGAGTTGCTGAAGGCCGGCAACCACATCGTCGGACCCGCGATCATCGAGTCGGACGCTACCACGTTCGTCGTGCCGAATGGCTTCGAGACCACGGTCGACAAGCATCGCCTGTTCCATCTCAAAGAAGTCAAGTGAGGAGAAACAACTATGAATATGCTCAGCAACACTGAAACCGGTTTTGCCGATCTGCTGAAGAACGGCCAGACGTTGTCCCAGTTCCGCGCCGGCATCATGGAGCGCACCGCAGCAACCGGCTGCTACAACGGACTGGAAACCCTCGAACTGCGCGAACGCGATCCGATCGGCTACGAGAAGCTGTTCTCGAAGCTGCGCGGCGGCCTGGTTCACGCTCGTGAAACCGCAAAGAAGATTGCGGCCAGCCCGATCGTCGAGCAGGAAGGCGAGCTGTGCTTCACGCTGTACAACGCAGTCGGCGACTGCGTTCTGACCTCGACCGGCATCATCATCCACGTCGGCACGATGGGCGCTGCGATCAAGTACATGATCGAGAACAACTGGGAAGCCAATCCCGGTATCGCCCCGGGTGACATGTTCACCAACAACGACTGCGCCATCGGCAACGTCCACCCGTGCGACATCGCGACCATCGTCCCGATCTTCCACGACGGCCGTCTGATCGGCTGGGTGGGTGGTGTGACGCACGTGATCGACACCGGTGCCGTGACGCCGGGTTCGATGTCGACGGGCCAGACTTCGCGTTTCGGCGACGGCTACATGATCACCTGCCGCAAGACCGGTGTGAATGACACCCCGCTGCGCGACTGGCTGCATGAGTCGCAGCGTTCGGTCCGTACGCCGAAGTACTGGATCCTTGACGAAAAGACCCGTATCGCCGGCTGCCACATGATCCGCGAACTGGTTGAAGAAGTGATCGCGGCTGACGGCATCGAAGCGTACGAAAAGTTCGCCTACGAAGTCATCGAAGAAGGTCGTCGCGGCCTGATGATGCGTATCAAGGACATGACGATCCCGGGCGTTTATCGCAAGGTCGCTTTCGTCGATGTGCCGTACGCTCACGAAGACATCGGTGTGTCGAGCAAGTTTGCCAAGCTTGATTCGATCATGCACTCGCCGTGCAAGATGACGATCAAGGAGAACGGCAAGTGGCGCCTCGACTTCGAAGGTGCAAGCCGTTGGGGCTGGCATACCTTCAACGCCCACCAGGTCGCCTTCACCAGCGGCATCTGGGTGATGATGTGCCAGACCCTCGTTCCGACGCAGCGTATCAATGACGGTGCCTACTACGCGACCGAGTTCCACCTGCCGAAGGGCGCATGGTGCAACCCGGATGACCGCCGCACCGGCCACGCTTACGCATGGCACTTCCTGGTGTCGGGTTGGTCGGCTCTGTGGCGCGGTCTGTCGCAGGCTTACTTCAGCCGCGGCTACCTCGAAGAAGTCAATGCCGGCAACGCCAACACGTCGAACTGGCTGCAAGGTGGCGGTATCAACCAGGACGGCGAAATCCACGCGGTCAACAGCTTCGAAGCGTCGTCGTGCGGCACCGGTGCCTGCGCTGTCAAGGACGGTCTGAACCACGCTGCCGCCATCTGGAATCCGGAAGGCGACATGGGCGACATCGAAATCTGGGAAATGGCAGAACCGCTGCTGTACCTGGGTCGCAACGTCAAGGCCAATTCCGGCGGCTACGGCAAGTACCGTGGCGGCTGCGGCTTCGAAACCCTGCGTATGGTGTGGAATTCCCAGGACTGGTCGATGTTCTTCATGGGCAACGGCTACATGAACAGTGACTGGGGTCTGATGGGTGGTTACCCGTCGGCAACCGGCTACCGTTTCGAAGCCCACAACACGGGCCTCGAGCGCCGCATCGCCAACGGCGAAGCGATCCCGCTGGGCGCCGATCTGGATCCGGGCCTGCACATCTACGAGCAGAGCATCGATGCAACGTCGCTCGTCAAGCGCGACAAGCAGTGCATGACGACGGAAGACTGCTACGCCAACCACGATCTGTACCTGAACTACCTGCGTGGTGGCCCGGGCTTCGGCGATCCGCTGGATCGCGACGTCAAGTCGATCGAGAAGGACCTGAATGAGCTGTTCCTGCTGCCGGAATTCGCTGCCAAGGTCTACGCTGCCGTCGTTACGCAGAACGCCAAGGGTGTCTACACGGTTGATGCTGCAAAGACCGCTGCCCGTCGTGCCGAATTCCGCAAGGAACGTATCGCACGCTCGGTGCCGACCCGCGAGTGGATGAAGGAAGAGCGTGCCCGCATCATCAACAAGCACGCATCCACGCCGGTTCAGCACATGTTTGCTACCAGCTTCGCACTGTCGGAAAAGTTCAAGAACGAATTCAAGACGTTCTGGAACCTGCCGGCTGACTGGGATGTTCTGGAAACCGAGCTGGGTGTTCCGTCGTACGGGTCCAAGTTCCGTATGGACCTGTCGTTGATGCCGGACGTCCGTACCATCGTCCAGGTCGAAGAATAATTTCCGACCTGAACGTTAAGCGAATCTAGGAGTAGCAAATGTCGACTTACAACAAAGAGCAAGTAGCACACCTGGCCGCGGGCACCCTCGACTGGGATACGACGTTCCGCATGCTGTCGATGCCGAAGGACAAGGCACGCTTCGGCATGTACGTGGAAGCACTGCAGGCGAAGGTGACGTTTCCGGATCGCATCGTCCTTCCGCTGGGCCCGCATCTGTACATCGTGCAGTCGGCCAAGAACAAGCAGTGGATCGTCAAGTGCGATTGTGGCCACGAGTTTTGCGGCTACAAGGAAAACTGGAAGCTGTTCGCGAACATCTACGTGCGTGACACGCCAGAAGCGATGGCCGACGTTTATCCGGCGCTGATGGCTCCGGACACGAAGTGGCAGGTTTATCGCGAGTACTACTGCCCGAGCTGCGGCACGATGCACGACGTCGAAGCTCCGACCCCGTGGTACCCGGTGATCCATGACTTCGAGCCGGACATCGAAACGTTCTACAAGGAGTGGGTGGGCTTGCCCGTACCCGAACGCGCTGCCTAAACAAGGTACGCGTGGCCCCTGACCGGAGGAGGTCAGGGGCCAGTTCGCAGCCGGCTACAGCCGGCTGCGTTCCTCCAAACACCCTGTACTTGATGCCGGCAGAGCCGAAGCGCTCTACACCGCCGTAGGGAACGGTCGTGCCGAACTTCGAAGACAGGTCATGAAAAGCGTCGCGCGCAGAGCACGAAATGACGCGTGAAGGAGACTGAAGATGCAACAGGCAAGAGACTCTGGCGGTGGTGTTCAGAAGATACTGAGCATCATTACTCAATTACTCCCGATCATCATTATTGGCGGTCTGCTTTACGCCGGCTTCTTCGTCAAGGCGGAAGCAGTCATCACCAAGGTTGAACCGAAGCCGATCGAACGGCGCGACAACTTCTTCAGCATCATCACCCCCACCGAGCAGATTGCCTGGGCAGCGGGTACGGCAGGCAAGATCGTCCGTTCCGACGACGGCGGCAAGACCTGGCTTAGACAGCCCACTCCCACGCTTGTGAATCTTCAAGGCATAGCAGCCTGGGATGCACAGACCGCGGTCGCAGCGGGCAACGAAGGCACGATCCTGCACACCACGGATGGCGGCGCGAGCTGGAAGCTTGCAAACACTCCGAAGTCCGAAAATCCCAACAAGCTGTTCCGTGTGCGTGTATTCGGCGACACGGCGTGGGCCGTTGGCGAGTTTTCCGGGCTCTACAAATCAACCGACAAGGGTGCGAACTGGACGCGGCTGCTTCCGGAAGATGACCGTGCACTGAACGCCATCTACTTCGTCGGTCAGTCAGGCTGGGCGGTAGGCGAGATCGGTTCGATCATGCGTACCGAAGACGGCGGAGAGACTTGGACGCCGGTCGAAACCGACAATCAGTCCAGTCTGATGGCAGTCACCTTCCGTGACGCGACGCATGGCGTCGCCGTGGGCCTGACCGGAACGCTGCTGGTAACTGACGACGCGGGCGTGACCTGGCGCTCGGTACCCGGCCTCACGCGCGAACACTTGCTCGATGTCATCTGGGATGAAAACAGCTGGATTGCAGTCGGCGACAAGGGTGTGAAGGTCACGTCGAACGCGGACGCCACCGAGTGGACTGCCGGGCGTCTTGCCGAAGGTGACGTCGCGTGGCGCACCCAGATCGTCCGGGCCGGCTCGAAGTACTTTGTGGCCGGCGCAAATCTCGGAATTCTCGAAGACGGAAAGATCACCGTCGTCGGTCGATAGTAGGCAAGGAGAATCGCGTGAAAAATACTACTTTCAGCAAGGTCGAACATGCGTTCGCGTTGCTGATCAAGAATCGGATACCGGTCGTACTCGCGGTCCTGATTGCCACGGTCGTCATGGCCTATCTCGCCTCGTTCGTTGAGGTGAAGACGGTGTTCAGCGATCTGCTTCCGAAAAACCACCCTTACGTAGAGGTCAATCAGAAATTCAAGTCCACCTTCGGCGGCTCGAACATGGTCAGCATCATGGTCGAAGTCAAGGACGGCGATATTTTCAAGAAGGAAGTGCTTGAAAAGGTCCAGAAGCTGACGGTCGGTCTGCAGCAGGTGGATGCGGTCGATACCTATCAGATCGTGTCCATCGCCTCCAAGAAGACGAAGGAAGTTCGCGCATCCACCGAGGGGGTCGAGTCGCGCCCGATCATGTGGCCGCGACTGCCTGCGGATGACAAGGAAATGGCCATCCTGCGCGAGGCTGTGCTGAACAATCCGCTGATCTACGGCCCGTATGTGTCGATCGACCTGAAGGCGACGCTGATCACGGCAGACTTCCTCGATACGGAAATCAACTACAGCAAGGCCTTTGATCAGATCATGGGCCTGGTGAAGGAAGCCGAAGGCGATGGCGTGCTCGTTCGCGTCGTCGGTGAACCGGTGCTGTATGGCTGGGTGAATTTCTACCTCGACGAAACGATCCAGATCTTCTTCGCAGCGATCGCGTCGCTCGTGCTGATCCTGCTGCTGATCACGCGTACCGTGCATGGCACGATCATTCCGCTGATCGCAGCCATCATCAGCGCCTGCTGGGCGCTGGGTGCCGCAAAGCTGATGGGATTCCACCTCGATCCGCTGGTCATCGTGGTGGCTTTCCTGATCACGGCTCAGGCGATCTCGAATTCGGTGCAGCTGATCTCACGCTTCGACGATGAGATCGCGCACGGAACGGCCAAAGCTTCCGACGCAGCGGTGGCGAGCGCCAAGCACCTGTTCAAGCCCAGTCTGCTTGCGATCGTTGCCGATGCAGGGTGTGTGCTGGTCGTGGCGCTGACTCCGATTCCGATGCTCGAGAAGATTTCCTACATCGGTACGGTCTGGATTTTCGCGATCTTCATCGGTGCGCTGATCATGACGCCGGTGTTGCTGTCGTGGTTCAACCCGCGCAAGAACGCCGATGGTTCATACAGCCACCGATTCGTGCATCCGATCAATATCCGTCCGGTGTTGATGGTCATTCTGAATCTTGCTTCAAGCATCGTGGTCACCAAGGCACGGTTCGTTGTGCTGGGTGTGGCACTGGCGGTATTCGCAGTGTCCTTCTGGTATTCGTTCAACCTGAAGGTGGGTGACGCGAATCCCGGGTCGCCGATTCTGTGGCCGGATTCGCAGTACAACACCGATGCGGCTGACATCAACCGCCAGTTCCAGGGTTCGGACCGCATGTTCGTTGTGGTCGCAGGCAAGGAAAAAGGTTCGCTGCGCGAACCGGAGGTGCTGCAGAGCATGGCCAACTTCCAGCGCTACATGGAAGCCCAGCCTGAAGTCGGCGGCAGCATTTCGCTGGCCGACATCCTGCCGCAGGTGCGTCGTGTGCTGCGCGAAGGCAATCCGATGTACGGAGAGCTCGGCAACGATGCGGGCGAGAACGGCGAGCTGACCTACATGTTCGTGTCGGGTTCCGACCCGGGCGACATGGATCGCTACGCCGACAGCGATGCGCTGAACGGGGCCGTCACGCTGTTCTTCCGCGATCACCAGGGCGAAACGATCCGTACCGCCGTGGCACGTGTGCAGGATTACGTGAAGCAGAATCCGATCGAAAACGCCGAATACCTGCTCGCCGGCGGTCTTGTCGGGGTGCTGGCCGCGGTCAATGAGGTCATTCTCGCAGGACAGATCGAAGCCATCGCGCTGGCGCTCCTCGTGCTGGTGGTGTGCTGCACCGTGACCTTCCATTCGATGGTCGCCGGGGTGTTCTTCATGATTCCGGTGATGCTGTCGAACACGATCACCTTCAGCTACATGGCGTACAACGACATCGGCATGAACATCAACACCTTGCCTGTGGTGGCGCTGGGTATCGGTCTGGGGGTGGATTACACCTTCTACATCGTTGATGGCATCCGCGAGGAACTGCACCTGCATGACAACGTGGAAAAGGCCATCCTGAACTGTCTGACAAGTCAGGGGCGTGGCGTGCTGCTTACCGCGCTGACGCTGATTACCAGCGTGGGCCTGTGGAGCTTCTCTTCACTCAGGCTTCAGGCAGACATGGGCCTGCTGATCGCTCTGTGGCTCTTCATTTCGGCCTTCAGCGCGTTGTTCATCATGCCCGCAATCGTATATGTGTTCCGCCCCGCGTTCGTCGTGGGGAGCAAAGAGCGCCCGATCGAGCGCGCCGAGGGATCTGCAGTAGTTGTGTGAGGGTCGCTTGCCTCGCCCGGTATCACACGATGCCGGGCGTGAGCAGATGACTCATGGGTAGTGCCAAAACGGAGGGAATGGAGACATGAGAAGAAGCAAAATCTTCAGGCAGACCGGACCGGGTCTGGCTGTTGCAGCTGTGCTGGCCGGGATGGGCATGCCCGTCGCGAATGCCGCTGGCCTCGAGGGAACATGGGCAGGTCGTGACGACTTTACCTGGGCACTGAGCGGCTATGTGCGCGCCTGGGCTTCGATGAACCTGGAAGATCAACCCGAGCTGAGCCGCGTTGGCAAGGACAGCTTCGGCAAGCTTTCGATGCTGCGCGGTTCGTTGCTGCTTGACCTCGACGTCAAGACCGGCCCGGTGAAGTGGAAGGCCATTGGCCGTCTTGACCGCGAGTACAAGACAAACTACCTGTCAGATCTGGAAGAGTTGCGCGCCGACGGTTCCGCGAACGCGTTCGGCGTCAACAGCAATCGTGACCCCAAAAGCATCACCGAGAACTACAACAACGGCGATATCCGTGAGTTCTGGGCTGAAGTACCCATCGGCGAGCGTGTGACGGTCAAATTCGGCAAGCAGCAGCTGGTATGGGGCGAATCCGACTTCTTCCAGGCAATGGATCTGGTGCACGGTTACGACTACAGCTGGCGTCTGTTCTTCGAAGGCGAGAATGAAGAATGGCGCAAGCCGTTGATTCTGCTGTCGACAAAAATCCGCATTCCTGAAGCAAAGGGCTTGATCGCAGCCTACATCCGTCCGGGCTGGGATCGTTGCGAAGACATCGGCAACACTTACGACATCAACGGCGGCCGCTGGTTCTTCCAGCCGTATCGCGGCTTTGACCTGAGCTCGGGCACGAGCAAGAACTGCGATCACAAGGATGGCGATCAGGACGACGTGACGGGCGGTATCCGCTGGAACGGCGAGGCATATGGCCTGAACTACTCCATTGCCTACCTGACGACCTTCGCTGCCGATCCGGTTGCGAGTGCCGGCGTGGTCCCGAGCCTGTTCGGCGCGGTTGCGCACCAGGGGGTTACCCACGGCAATCAGCTGTTCCAGCGCATTCACCCGAAGATCGATGTTCTCGGTGTGACGGTCAGCGGATACAGCGAAACGCTTGATGCGGTGCTGAGCGCTGAAGTGGCCTACACGAAGGACCAGCCCTACAACGCAGGCGTGGGCGGTTTCGGGGAAGGCAACTACATCACGCGTGGTGGTGGTGTGTGTACCGCGGGTCTCGGTCTTTGCGAAATCGTGAAGAAGGACACCTTGCGTACGATGCTTCGTATCGACAAGGACCTGAACTTCCAGGACCTGCTCGGCACGTCGCGTCCGTCGTTCTCGTCGATCCAGCTGTTCAATACGCAAGTGCTGAACTATGACGGCAACGAACAGCTTGTTCGCCTGTTTGCCTATGGCACTCCGCTGAACGAGCACAACACCATCCTGACGTTGTTCACTGGCCTGAACTACAAGAACGACACGATCAACCCGGGTCTTGCAGTGGGCTTCGATCTGTCCAACGGTGGTGGCTTCGCAATCCCGAGCGTGTCCGTCGTGTTCGACGACAAGTGGGTGGCCAAGGCTGAAGCGGACATTTTCTGGGATGGTGGCAAGAGCAATCGTCAGCAGTTCAGCGGTGGCGAATCCCAGCTGTTCGGCTATTTCAGCCGTGCCAGCCAGCTCGTGCTTCGTGTGACCCGTCAGTTCTGATCAAAGGAAAGAAGACATGATGAAGATGAGTACCCAAACCCGTAGCAACCTTGCCCGCACCGGCGTAGCCGGCGCGATCGCGCTGATGCTCGCAGCAGGTGCCGGACAGGCCTTCGCAAAGGAACTGGCCGCAGGCTTCGTGATCAACAAGGAAAACTACGACAGCATCAAGAACGACACCTTCGAGAACAAGACCATCGCCAGCATGGTCCCGGAGAAGCTCGAGTGGATGATCAAGAACTACAACACGACCATCAAGCTCGCGAACTCGAAGAAGATCGAGATGGATCCGAAGTATGTTGAATGGTCGAAGAAGAACATCAACAACGTCAAGTTCAACACCGCTGACCGTACGGTGTCGGGATGGGAAGCCGGCATGCTGTTCCCGCCGGAAACCATCAAGATGGACGACCCGCACGCCGGCGACAAGGTGATCTGGAACCTGCGTGCCGCCACGTACGGCGCCACGATGGACCTGCGCGACATCGCCTGGGCCTTCCTGGACGCGAAGAAGGGTTACGAGCGGGTGCAGGCCTTCCAGTCGCGCCGCTACTACATGGAAGGGCGTCTTGACGGCGGCCCGATCACCGTGGGCAAGGGCGACATTTCGCAGAAGACCTACTTCGTGGCGACCTACCCGCAGGACATCCGCGGTCTGGGTCTGTTCTCGGTCCGTTACAACCAGGCCGACTCGAAGGTGCCGGATGACTCCTACGCCTACCTGAAGTCGGTGCGTCGCGTGCGTCGCCTGTCGGGTGGCGCGTGGATGGACCCGATCGGCGGTACCGACCAGCTGTATGACGACTGGGACATCTGGGATGCCGCCCCGACGAAGTACAAGTCGAACAAGCTGCTGGAAAAGCGCTGGGTGCTGGCGATCGCTCACAGCCCGGAAATCAGTGTGGACGTGAAGCAGCCCTACACCGAACCGGCCAAGCGCTTCCCGCGCATCGGCATCGAAATCCCGCCGCACTTCAACCCGGCGCCGGACATCGGCTGGGAGCCGCGTGAAGTGTATGTGGTCGAAGGCGTGTGCCCTGACGAGCATCCGTACAGCAAGAAGACCGTGTACATGGAAGTGGATTTCCCGCGTCCGTACCTCGGCTTCGCGCTTGATCGCAAGGGCGAATTCTGGAAGATGTTCATTTTCCAGAACCGGCCTGACACCGGCGACGACGGCTACAAGGCAGTCATGCCCGTGATCGGACACATCATCGACGTCAAGCGTGGCCACGCCACCAACTGGTCGTCGAACATGAAGTCCAATCCGGCGGGCGTCAAGGAAACCGACGTTTCGCTCAACGTGCTGGAAGAAGTCGCAACCGGCAAGTAAGCGCTTTTGCAAGTATTGCTGGTACCTCCTCCCGGCATGTTCGCCCGCCCCCGCATTCAGCGGGGTCGGGCTTTTTTCTCATGTCTGGCGGAGCTCAGGAAGTGACCAGGAACCCACGTTTGCGTGATTGCATGATCACAAGGTTCAACAATGAAGGTATTCACGCCCTCTGATTACGAGTGGAAGGGCACCCGGCTTGCCCTGTTCATCGAACGTCATGGATATGGAACGCTGGATCAACTGCAGGAAGATGCAGAACGTGATCCCGCGACGTTCTGGGATCGGGTGTTGCAGGAAATCGGACTGGAATGGCAGGTCCCGTATCGGCAGACGCTCGATCTGTCGGGTGGAATCATGTGGCCGGACTGGTTCGTCGGCGGCCGACTGGATCTGGTCGACAATCTCGTCGGCAAGCATGCCAGGCGAAACGGCGAAAAGGTCGCGATCCGGTGGGAAGGCGATGCGGGAGAGTTCCGCAGTCTGACCTACGGTGACCTTGCGGATGAGGTGGCCCGTGTCGCATCAGGGCTGCAGGCCATCGACATGCGAGCAGGTGACCGGCTTGCAATCTACCTTCCGATGATTCCCGAAGCTGCGGTGGTCATGCTTGCTGCAGCCAGTATAGGGGTCGTTTCAGTCCCACTCTTTTCAGGCCTCTCGTCCGATGCCATGGCCAAATGTCTGGCCGATTCGGGCGCTACGGTGCTGATCTGTGCCAACAGCCATGACCGCCGGGGTCAGCCGATACGCATGCTCCCCGTTGCGCTGAGTGCGGCATCTCAATGTGCGTCTATCCGCCATGTCATCGTGGTGGACCGAAAGCCGTCGGCAGGTTCGTATGGGCGTGATCAAGATGAATTCAGCTTTGGCGTGCTGGGCTACGAAGCATTGAAGTCCCTTCCGTCGCACGGTTCCGGTGCGCAGAGCTTCCCACCCGATCAGACCTTGATGCTGATCTACACATCGGGTACTGCAGGACGCCCCAGGGCAGTCATCCATACCCATGCCGGATTTCCGGTCAAGGCGGCGCAGGATCTCGCGATGGCGTTTGACCTGAAGGCCGACGACACCTTGATGTGGGTGACCGACATGGGCTGGCTGATGGGCCCGTGGATGGTGTTTGGCGGGCTTATGCTTGGCAGCACGATCGTCTTGTGCGAAGCGCCGCCTGACCATCCGGATCCGGGTCGCCTGTGGCGTGTGGTCAAGTCCCACGGCGTGACCCATCTGGGCTTTTCACCCAGTCTGGTGCGCAGCCTGATGGGCAGTCACGACGCGGTACCCCCGCCCGGCATGCTTGATACGCTCAAGGTGTTCGGGTCGACCGGCGAGGCATGGAACGAAACGCCCTGGCTTTGGCTGTTCGAAACCGTCGGCAAGCGCAGGCGGCCCATCATCAACTACTCTGGCGGCACGGAGGTGGGGGGCGGAATACTGACCTGCTTCCCCGGGCTGCCCCAGGTGGCATGTGGGTTCAATGGCCCGATACCGGGTATGGCAGCAGACATCGTCGATGCCGCAGGCCGGCCGGTTCGCGGGACCGTCGGCGAACTGGTCGTGCGACAGCCGTGGCCCGGCATGGCGCGCGGTTTCTGGAAGGACTGCGCGCGCTACGAAGAAACTTACTGGTCGCGCCTTCCGGACGCCTGGCTGCATGGTGACTGGGCGAGCATGGACAGTGACGGCTACTGGTTCGTGCATGGCCGCAGCGATGACACGATCCGCGTGGCGGGCAAGCGCCTTGGTCCGATCGAATTCGAATCGGCGCTCGTGTCGCATCCGCTCGTCGCCGAGGCGGTTGCAGTAGGTGTTCCTGACGCGGTGAAGGGGGAGGCCGTGGTGTGTTTCGTCCGCCTGCATGACGCCCGGACCGATTCAGATACCGGCTGGAGCGTATGGGAGTCCGAACTGTCGGATCACGTGGCGCGGTTGCTCGGCAAGCCTTTGCGTCCGGCACGTATTCATGTCCTCGGGCAGATTCCGAAGATGCGCAATGGCAAGGTGTTGCGCCGGGTGCTTCGAAGTGCCTACATCGGTCGACCTGTCGGCGACCTTTCGTGCATGGAAGATCCGCGTTCCATTGACGAAGTGCTCAGCCTGCGCAACGCCTGGGCTTGACTGTCCGAAGTGGGTGCGTCCTAATATCGAACACATGAAAACCTCTCACGACGTCGTGATCAACGTGTGGGAAGTCCGGTCTGCGACAGCTGGTTCCGGTGCACAGTTGCGAACGAGCGTGAGTGTGTTGCGAGAAGCAGCATCCTGCGGTGCGTCAGCCCTTCACTTCTTCGTGTGCAACCCTTCAGGAGCATGAATTGAATTCAGCCCAGGATCCTGTAGTCATCGTTGCCGCCCGGCGTACGCCACTCGGTGGCTTCCTGGGTGAGTTGTCGTCTCTCGCCGCCCCGCAACTCGGTTCCATTGCGCTTGCGGCTGCGGTGCAGCAAGCGGGTGTCCAGGCGTCAGACATCGAAGAGCTCTACATGGGCTGCGTACTGCCAGCGGGTATCGGACAGGCGCCCGCCCGCCAGGCGGCCCTTGGCGCTGGCCTCCCTTATTCCTGTGCGTGCACGACGGTCAGCAAGGTGTGCGGGTCGGGCATGAAAGCGGTCATGCTGGCACATGATTCAATCGTCGCCGGCTCCGCAGGCATTGTTGCTGCGGGGGGCATGGAATCGATGAGCAACGCGCCTTACCTCCTTTCGCGCGCACGCAGCGGCTATCGGCTTGGCCACGATCGGGTCATCGATCACATGTTTTTCGACGGCCTGGAAGATGCCTACAACGATCGTGGCTCGTTGATGGGCGTGTTCGCCGAGCAATGCGCTGACGAGTACGGTTTTTCGCGTGAGGACCAGGATGCCTGGGCGCTGCGCTCGCTGACGCGCTCGCGTGACGCAGCAGCAGCTGGCGCCTTTGACTGGGAAATCGCGCCGGTAACGGTTGCCGGCAAGGGACGCGGCGCGCCAGCCACGGTCATTGCGCGCGATGAGCAGCCGCAGTCGGCCAAACCGGAAAAAATTCCTGCCCTCAAGCCCGCGTTCAGAGCGGATGGAACCGTCACGGCCGCGAATTCGAGTTCGATCTCGGATGGTGCGGCGGTCGTGCTCATGATGCGCGCCTCGCGTGCGTCGGCACTGGGCTTGACACCGCTTGCCCGTATCGTTGCCCACGCGTCCTATGCAGGCGAACCGCGGCGTTTCCCGATGGCCCCCGCGTTTTCGATCCGCGGTGCGATCGAACGCAGCGGCTGGAGGATGGCTGATGTCGATCTATTTGAGATCAACGAGGCATTTGCAGTGGTGACGCTCGCTGCAATTCGTGACCTCGGTCTGGACGCGGATCAGGTCAACCCCCATGGTGGTGCCTGTGCGATGGGCCACCCGATCGGCGCCACGGGTGCGCGCCTGATCGTTACGCTTCTTGGTGCACTGCGCCGTGCAGGCGGCCGTCGCGGTGTGGCAAGCTTGTGCATCGGTGGCGGTGAAGCCACGGCAGTAGCGCTTGAGTTGTGGCAGGAGTAAGCTTTGCGTAAGTTTCGGATACGCCAGCGATTTATCGCCCGAGAGGGCCCTGCATTGATCGCTGCAGTACTTCCGGCGAATTTCCCTTCGTCGGCGCAGAAGATTTAAATTCAGCCCGCGAGACGGTGTACCTCGAAGTACATCGCTACGCAGGTCCTGGAGGAGCCGGACCCAGTGCTTCGCAACGCGATGTTGTGTCGTACCGGGCATCCGTCTGCCTCCGTGCAAAAAAGGAGGTGGCCATGGATGTAAGGGACGACGATCAAAGCCAGATGTTTTCCCGCCCTGAGCGTGACCGGGACGTCATGAAACACTGGGAGCGAGTGCTCAACGGTGAAGAGTGCAGTTCCGATGCGCTGCGCCGGCTGATCGACGATTCCTGGCGCCGTTGCCTGAACGCGCACGTTGATCCGGGCAAGTACCAAGCCCCGCCTCCCCTGAGCGAGAATTCGCTCTATTCCCTGCAACAGAAGCACGGTGATCTGCTCAGCGCCAGCACGCCTGTCATGGCGATGGCGCGTGATTTTCTGGCCGAAACAGGCACCATCATGGTGCTTACGGACCACAGCGGTACCATCCTCAGTCTCGAAGGCGACCATGCGACGCGCGAAGAAGGCGAAAGCATGAACATGACGCCCGGCGCAAGCTGGAGCGAAACCGCCTGTGGCACGAATGCAATCGGCACGGCGATCGCCGTGCGTCATCCGGTTCAGATCCATTCAGCCGAGCATTACTGCGCCGGCATCAAGCGCTGGACCTGCTCATCGACCGTCATCCTTGATCCCTACGACAGTTCGGTGCTGGGCGCGATCGACGTGTCCGGACTGCACCAGACCTACAACCGTCACAGCCTTGCGCTGGTGGTGGCGACTGCCAGCAAGATCGAGGGGCGTCTGGCCAAGCATGAAATGGGCATCCGTTTCCGCCTGCTTGAGCGCTGCATGCACAGACTGACGCATTCCAGTGGTGACGGCGTCGTGGTTTTCGATCGCCGAGGCAACCCGGTCAAGACCAACGAGCGGGCAGAAGAAGCGCTCAATCAACTCGCGGTTGGCCGCATCGGCTCGCGCAGGCTCGATATTGCGTCGATCTCGCTCGGCCATGCTACCGACGACGGGCTGCCTGCCGGCCTGCAGGGCTGGATTGCACCCGAATGGCTGGAACCGGTATTCGACAACGGCCAGCGTATCGGCACCTTGCAGACGATTCCGATCTTCCGTCCTCGCGCGGCTCACAGCAGCGCTGCGACGCTGGTTGCGGAGAGCGCAGCACAGGAGCCGAGCAAGCTTGACTGCGTCGTGGGCAAGGATCCGGCGCTGGTCGAATCGGTCGAGCGTGCGCGTCAGCTGTCCAAATCGAATGTACCGGTGCTGCTTCTCGGCGAAACCGGTGTCGGCAAAGAGGTGTTTGCCAAAGGCATTCACGATTGCGGCAGCGCGAAGTCGGCGCCTTTCGTCGTCGTCAATTGCGGCGGCCTGTCGCGCGAATTGCTGGCGACGGAATTGTTCGGCTACGCGGAAGGCTCGTTCACCGGCGCACGACGCGGCGGCATGATGGGCAAGATCGAAGCAGCCAACGGTGGCACGCTGTTTCTGGACGAATTGGGCGAAATGCCGCTCGACATGCAACCGCACCTGCTGCGCGTGCTCGAAGAGGGCGAAATCTACCGGCTCGGTGAAAACGCGCCGCGCAAGGTCAAGTTCCGGCTCATCACCGCGACCAACCGCGACCTGCGCAAGGAGGTGACTGACGGTCGATTCCGCATGGATCTTTATTACCGCGTCGCCGTGACCAGCATCCGCATCCCGCCGCTGCGCGACCGTCTGAGCGACATTCCGGTGCTGTCTCGCGCGCTGATAGAAAAACTCGCGCTGCACCACGGTGTGGCGGCCCCGCAACTGAGTGCGGCCGACCTTGGTGACCTGGCGTCCTACTCGTGGCCCGGCAATGTGCGTGAATTGCGCAATGTGCTGGAATCGATGCTGCTGACCGGAGAGCGTCCGCGCGCGATCATCCACACCGATGAGCCGCAGGTTCGCGGTATTCGTCCGTTTGATGCGCCGATGCATGGCGGAGAGCAGCACATGTTCGGCATCGGCGAAGTGCGCGACAGCCGTCGTCTTGAAGAAGCCGAGCGCGAAGCCATCCTTAGCGCGATCGACGGAAGCCATGGAAACATGGCGCTGGCAGCGCGTTCGCTTGGCATCGCCAAGAGCACGCTCTATCTGAAACTGAAGAAGTTCGGGCTGGATGCGCTGGTTGAACGGGCCCGAGAGGTTCACGCCAAAGGCCATTGATCGAACGCTTGAAAAAGGGAGGCCGAACTCGCCGGCCTCCCTTTTTTTGTCCCAAGTTCTTTACATGACCTTGACGGCCCGACCGATGAAAAGGATGGGGCCTGTCGGACGATCGATCGGCGAGCCCTTTTCCGGTTCCAGCGTGATTTCGAACAGTTGGTTGTTTTCCAGCGGCGGCAGCCTGTCCAGTTTCACATCCAGCGTGCGGCCCGGCTGAACCAGCCCGAGCGAAACAGGGCCTTTCCACTTGTCTGCCTTGGTCCAGAACTGGAAAGCCTTGGCCGGCGGCACTTCGCTGCTGCCCAGCGGGATCAGTTTGAGGGACTGTTCGGTGCTGGCCTGGATCACCCAGCCAGGTGCCTTGTCGTCAGGCGCCACCAGCACCACCATGTAGCGCGGTGTGTCATCGCGCGGCGCACCGGACAAGCCGGCAACCGCCAATATCGTTGCGGCGGCAAATCCGGTAGCCGCAAGGGAGCGCCAGAACGCCAGGTTGTCCCACAGACGGCTCCATGCTGAAGGCTCGGCGGGCGGCACCTTGCGCGCAGCCGGTGCAATGCTGCGTTCTATGCGCGACCACAGCGCCGGGGGCAGGGCCTCTGGTTCAACCATCGCAGCGAGCGGAAGCAGGCGCTCCTCCCAAAAGGTCACTTCTGCGGCGAGAGCCGGGTCGGCTGCGACCTGCCGGCTGACCTGCGCACGCTCGTCTTCGTCGAGCAGGCCGAGCACATAGAGGCCGGCGAGTTCACTGTTGTCCATGGGCTCATTCATGCAAGACACTCCTTCAGTGCCTGCAGCCCGCGACGTATCCAGGCCTTGACCGTTCCCAGCGGTGTGTTCATTCGGCTCGCAATTTCCGTGTGCGTGCAACCTTCCAGATAGGCCAGCAAAATACTTGAACGCTTCGCAACATCAAGTTTTTCCAGACATTCGTACAGTTGCCCCGATTCGGACGACAGCAACACCTGTTCGTACGGGTCGGCAGCGCTGGAGCCTGCCTCATCTGCGAATTCGGTCTCCGGCGTGGCATCAACCGACACCTCCCGTGCGTGGTCACGGATATGGTTCAACGCGCCGTGGCGAACGATGCTGTAGATCCAGCCACGCGCCGAACCGCGGCTGGGGTCAAAGCTCGCCGCCTTGTCCCAGATGCGAACGAAGGCGTCGTGCAGGACATCTTCGGCAATGTCGCGCCGGCGTACGATGCGGATTGCGACGCCAAGCAGCCGACCGCCTTCAAGCTGATATATGCGATGGAGTGCGCTGCGCTCGCCCTTTACGCATGCAGCGAGGGCGGCTTCGAAGTCAAAGTCGTCCGTCAGTGAGCTCATCAAGTCATCCGGAGGAAGGAGCGAACCCGCCGAAGTATGTCAGCAAGCTCGCCGATCGTGCCAGGGGCTGTTCGCATCGGATTCGTGCGTCACGTCGTCCTTGGGTTGGCTGCACGCGTGATGTAAGAATCCGATGCGAACAGCCCCCGGCACATGGTTTGTGTTTCAGCTACCCGAAACCGGACAGGACGGATGCAGCACAACATGTGCGGGCGGGTGAGTGCCGCGCCAAATGTTGCAATGCGAAAAAGCACTTGCAAACATACGCCGGTGTCTGTAAAGTCCGTCCCTCAGTGCAGAGCGGCCGATTTCCGATCGGCTTCCGGGTCATTCCGGTGCGTGCACAGCAAGTTATCGTCCCTGGCCTGTCTTTTTCTCCCGCCTGTTTGGTCATGCGTGGTTGATCGGTTAGTGCCGATAGATCGTCGGGACTTCGCCCGACCAACCCGCTCCTTCCGTTCTGCCTAGCGCAGCACGGCGGGTGGCCATCGTGTGGAAAAAACTCATGGAATTCTCAGAACTCGGTCTCAACGAAAACCTTCTTGGCGCAATCGTCGAGGCCGGCTATCCCAATCCTACGGACGTCCAGCAGAAGGCAGTGCCTGCCGCTCTGGCCGGTCGTGACCTGATGGTGTCGTCGCAAACCGGCTCCGGCAAAACCGCTGCATTCATGTGGCCGGCGCTGAATCGCCTGATGCAGGAGTCGCCGGTGAAGGCGCGCGGTCCCCGCGTGCTGGTGCTGACCCCGACCCGCGAACTGGCGATCCAGGTGACCGAAGCCTGCCGCAAGTACGGCAAGGGCATGCGCTACGCCAAGGCTGTCAGCGTGGTCGGCGGTACATCCTATGTCATGCAGAACAAGCTGCTGGCCCAGCCGTACGAAGTGCTGGTCGCCACGCCCGGTCGCCTGATCGACCAGATGGACAGCGGCCGCATCGATTTCGGCCGCCTCGAAATGCTGGTACTCGACGAGGCCGACCGCATGCTCGACATGGGTTTCATCGAAGACATCGAAGCGATCGTCGAGCGCCTGCCGCAGAATCGCCAGACGCTGTTGTTCTCGGCCACCTTCGAACCGCGTGTCTGCCGTCTGGCCGAGCGCCTGACGCGCGATGCGCAGCGCATCGAAATCGTCGCCACCGCAGCACAGCACGAGAAGATCGAACAGCGTCTGCTGTTCGCCGACGGCATGGGTCACAAGCAGCGTCTGCTCGACCACCTGCTGCGTGGTGAAGACGTCGAACAGGCCATCGTGTTCACGGCGACCAAGCGCGATGCGGACCAGATCGCAGAAACGCTCGGCGAAAACGGTTTCCTCGCAGCTGCGTTGCATGGCGACATGCATCAGGGCGAACGCAACCGCACGCTGGGTCATCTGCGTCGCGGTGCGCTGCGCGTGCTGGTGGCGACCGATGTCGCTGCGCGCGGCATCGACGTGGCCGGTATCAGTCACGTGATCAATTTCGACCTGCCGAAGTCGGCGGAAGATTATGTGCACCGTATCGGCCGCACGGGTCGTGCCGGCCGCAGCGGCATTGCGGTCAGCCTGGCGTCCGGCGACGACGTGCGCCGCGTGAAGACAATCGAGCGCTTCATCCGCCACGTGATTCCGGTGCACACGATTCCGGGTCTGGAGCCGCGCGTGCAACCGCGCAGCACGGCGCCGCGCAGCGCTCGTCCTGGCGGTTCGGCACGTCCGGGCGGCTGGGGTGCCAAGCCGGGTGGCGCACCGCGCCGCGAAGGAGGTTATCGTGGTGGCGCAGGCGGTGGCCGCACAGACCGGGCACGCCGCCCGGACTGATCGCTGAAGCAGCCTGACACGGGCGAAGGGGCATCGGGGAACCGGTGCCCCTTCGCTTTTTCATTTATTGCTCTACGGGTGTAAAGTTCGCACCTTTTTCCGGGCGGCGCGGGCTGCCGGAGGACCTTGACGATGAGTGCTTCTGAAGCAGCGCGAGCGCCCCGGGTTGGCGTGGTGATGGGGTCGAATTCCGACTGGGACACACTGCGCGCGGCGACAGCGCTGCTCGAGCAGTTCGGCGTGCCTTTCGAGGCGCGCGTCGTGTCGGCGCACCGCACGCCGGACCTGCTGTTCGCGTATGCCGAGGAGGCGCGCGCGCGCGGTCTGCGCGCCATCATCGCCGGAGCCGGCGGCGCGGCGCATCTGCCCGGTATGCTGGCGGCGAAGACCACCGTACCGGTGCTGGGTGTGCCGGTGCAGTCGAAGGCACTCAATGGCATGGATTCATTGCTGTCCATCGTGCAGATGCCCAAAGGTATTCCGGTCGCCACCTTTGCAATCGGCGAGGCCGGCGCCGCCAATGCGGCGCTGTTTGCGATCGCACTTCTGGCGGGCGAAGATGTGGCGCTGGCCCGGGCGCTGGATGCCTTCCGCGCCCGGCAGACCCAGACCGTGCTCGACATGAAGCTTGACGGCTGACCACGCGTTCAGGTGCCGCCTGCCAGAAGCGGCCATTTGTCCGGCAGGTGCAATGCAGGCTCCCGTCATGCAGGTTATTGTATTCGCGGAATTTAATCGCTCTTCGGGCAATGCTTCGCCGCATATGGACGATGCAGGTACCGAGCGCTTTCATCGGAGTCGCAACACATGATTCTTCCTCCCGCGACACTGGGCATGCTGGGAGGCGGCCAACTGGGCCGCTTCTTCGTACTGGCCGCTCATGAGATGGGCTATCGGGTGGTCGTGCTCGATCCGGATCGCAACAGTCCGGCCGGGCGGACGGCCGATGAGCACCTGTGTGCCGCCTACGATGACGCGGATGCGCTGGAGCGCCTGGCGCAAAGCTGTGCGGCGGTAACCACCGAATTCGAGAATGTTCCGGCTGACACGCTTGACCATCTCGCCAAGTTCATTCCGACCCGTCCGAACGCCGAGTGCGTTGCCGTGGCGCAGAACCGCATCGCCGAAAAAACCTTCCTGTCGGATCGCGGTTTCGCGGTCGGGCCGTTCGCCGCGGTCACCAGCGCCGTGCAGATCGAGTCGGTCGATCCGGCGCTGTTTCCGGCTGTGCTGAAGGTGGCGCGCTTCGGTTATGACGGCAAGGGCCAGGCGCGGGTCGCCAACGTGGCGGAAGCCAAGGCGGCTTTCGAAAGCTTCCGCGGCGAAGCCTGCGTGCTGGAAAAGATGTTGACGCTCGACATGGAAGTGTCGTGCGTGCTGGCGCGCGATGCGGCCGGCCGCGTCGAACCCTTTCCGATTGCGGAAAACAGCCATCGCAACGGCATCCTGGACGTGAGCATCGCGCCGGCACGCATCAGCGGTGCGCTGGCCGCAGAAGCGACCGAAATGGCGATCGGCATCGCCGCCGAACTGGGTTACGTCGGCGTGCTCGGCGTCGAATTCTTCATTTCGGAAGGTCGTCTGCTGGTCAATGAAATGGCGCCGCGACCGCACAACAGCGGGCACTACACGATTGATGCCTGCATCACCAGCCAGTTCGAGCAGCAGGTGCGCATCCTGTGCGGCCTGCCGCTGGGGGACGCACGGCAGCATTCGCGCGCCGTGATGGTGAATCTGCTGGGTGATCTCTGGTACGAACGTGATCCGCACCACGCGTATGAGCCCGAGTGGTCGCGCCTGCTGCGCATCCCCGGGCTGAAACTGCATCTGTATCGCAAGCACCACGCGCGCCATGGCCGCAAGATGGGGCATTTCACGGTGCTGGGCGAGCACGGCGAACCGGTCATTGATCTGGCAATGAATGCCCGCCAGTCGCTTGGCATTGAAGACTGAGCATCGTGACGGCGGGCAGCACGGACATCGACGTGGCAGCCGAGCGGCTGCGTGCCGGCGAACTGGTCGCCTTTCCGACCGAAACCGTTTATGGCCTTGGCGCCGATGCGCTGAACCCTGATGCGGTGCGCCGGATCTTTGCTGCAAAGGGCCGGCCGGCCGATCATCCGCTCATCGTCCACCTGCCCGAGACGGCGCGGATCGTCGACTGGGCGCGCGACATTCCGCGAGAGGCCATTGCGCTGGCCAACGCTTTCTGGCCAGGGCCGCTGACGCTGATCCTGAAACGCGACGCCGACGTGCCGGATGAAGTCACCGGTGGTCAGGATACGGTTGGCCTGAGGGTGCCTGCGCATCCGGTCGCGCTGCAGCTGTTGCGCGCGTTTGGTAGCGGCGTGGCTGCGCCATCGGCGAATCGCTACGGCCGAATCAGCCCGACCACCGCTGCGCATGTACGCGATGAATTCGGCGACGCGATCACCGTTCTTGACGGCGGCGCCTGCGAAGTCGGCATCGAATCGACCATTCTCGATCTGTCGGGTGAAGCGCCGCGCATCCTGCGTCCGGGTGCGATATCGGCTGCTCAGATAGAGGCGGTGATCGGTCGCAAGCTTGCAACGACGGCCGGGCAGGGCGCGCCACGCGCGTCCGGCACGCTGGCAGCGCATTACGCGCCGCGCACGCCGATGAAGAAGGTCGCCGGCGAACGCTTGCGGGATTTCCTGAATGCCTTCCGCCACAGCGGGCGCCGCTGTGCGGTGATTGCCCACTCGCAGCCGCCGCTGGCCGACTGCCCGCATCAATGGAGCATGCTGCCGGCAGATCCCGAAGGCTATGCGCGAGGCCTGTATGCCGCGCTGCGCGAGGCCGATGCCAGTGGCGGCGCGATGATAGTGATCGAGGCGACGCCCGAAGGCGTCACTTGGGCAGCGGTGAATGACCGGCTTACGCGTGCGCTTGCCGGGGCCGGCATTACGCCACTTTGAATGACGTCAGTTCCCAGACGATCCAGTCTTCGCGAAAGTAGGGCATGCGGGCGCGCATCTTCTGCAGGTACTGCCCGCGCCATTCGCGCTTCACCCAGCGCTTCACCTCAGGCGCGTACCACAGGTTTTCGACCCGTTCGGAGTGGCTGCGGAAGAAATCCGGGTGCTCGAACTTGATCAGCCGGCGCACGTTCAGCGCCTCGAACGTGCCTGCCGGCACCGTGACCGACTCGGTGCGCAGGGCGTCGATCTGCACATGCCAGCGCCTGGCACGCGACTTGGCGTCATGCACCACCATCGACTGCCAGCTTTCTCGCGCCCCAGGTTCGAGCAAGGCGGGCAGCAGCGGCAGCGGCGGGTTGTACAGGTTGTCGTAGTCGTAGACCGAATCGCGCGTGACGACCCATGGCGCGTCGTATTCCTCGCGCTGGTCGTGGCGCAGGCCGCTCAGCGGTTTGCCTTCGACCTCAAGCCGCAGTACCGGCGAAGCCCCTGCTTCTGCCACGTAGCGAATCTGTGCCTGGCGTTCGCGGTTGTAACCGTTGAGCTCGTCGTAAGCCCATTCATCGCCCGCCGTGATCGCCGATGCATCGTGATCGCCGGCGCTCGAATACAGGCCGGCCGTTGCGCAGCCCGACAGCATCGCCGGCACTGAACCGGCCGCCAGCAACGCGATGCCATTGCGCATGAATACGCGCCGTTCGAGCTCGGGCTTGTCGCCAGGCTTCATCGTTTGCTCCAGAAGGAATTTTTCATCTTGGTCTGACCTTTTGCGGCGTCGCGTGTTCCTTCACAAGCCACGTGCTGCGCACTATACTGCGCGCTCGTTGGGGGGGTAGCTCAGCTGGGAGAGCGTCGCGTTCGCAATGCGAAGGTCGGGAGTTCGATCCTCCTCCTCTCCACCACATGATTGCTGGCCCCTGCCGTTCCCGTTTTCACCCGGAGCGGCGGGGGCTTTTTGTTTTGCCACGGCCGCAAGCGCCGGGTTCACGTGATCCACAAACGCCCCGGCGCTGTAAAATATCGGCTCTTTCGCTTCTGTTCACTCGCGTTCGCGGCCCGCAATCTCCGTCCAGCGCGCAACCCAGCCCCCCGGTTTTCATCACGATGACTACATTGACCCACCTGCAACGGCTGGAAGCCGAGAGCATCCACATCATGCGCGAGGTGGTGGCCGAGGCCGAAAACCCGGTCATGCTCTATTCGGTCGGCAAGGACAGCGCGGTCATGCTGCACCTCGCGGCCAAGGCCTTCTACCCGTCGGTGCCACCGTTTCCGCTGCTGCACGTGGATACCACGTGGAAATTCAAGGCGATGTACGAGTTCCGCGATGCGATGGCACGCAAGCTGGGCATGGACCTGCTCGTGCATATCAATCCCGATGCCAAATCGCGCAACATCAACCCGTTCGACCACGGCTCGGCACTGCACACCGACCTGTGGAAGACCGAAGGCCTGAAGCAGGCGCTCGACAAGTACAAGTTCGACGCTGCCTTTGGCGGCGCCCGCCGCGACGAAGAGAAGTCGCGCGCCAAGGAACGCATCTTTTCCTTCCGCACCGCGCAGCATCGCTGGGACCCGAAGAGCCAGCGGCCGGAACTGTGGAAGCTGTACAACGCGCGCAAGCACCCCGGCGAGTCGATCCGCGTGTTCCCGATCTCGAACTGGACCGAACTCGACATCTGGCAATACATCCATCTGGAGAACATTCCCATCGTGCCGCTGTATTTCGCTGCCGAGCGTCCGGTGGTTGAACGCGACGGCACGCTGATCATGGTCGACGACGACCGCATGCCGCTGCGCCCGGGCGAGGTGCCGCAGATGAAAAGCGTGCGCTTCCGCACGCTGGGCTGCTATCCGCTGACCGGCGCGGTCGAATCGACCGCCGCAACGCTGACCGACATCATCCAGGAAATGCTGCTGACGACGACCTCGGAGCGGCAGGGCCGCGTGATCGACCACGACTCGACCGGTTCGATGGAAAAGAAGAAGCAGGAAGGGTATTTCTAAATGGCACACGTTTCCGACCTGATCGCCGAAGACATCGGTGCCTACCTGAAGCAGCACGAGCACAAGAGCCTGCTGCGCTTCATCACCTGCGGCAGCGTGGACGACGGCAAGAGCACGCTGATCGGCCGCCTGCTGTACGAATCGAAAATGCTGTTCGAAGACCAGCTGGCCGCACTCGAAGCCGACTCGAAGAAGGTCGGCACGCAGGGCGGCGACCTCGACTTCGCGCTGCTGGTCGATGGCCTGTCGGCCGAACGCGAACAGGGCATCACGATCGACGTGGCCTACCGTTTCTTCTCGACCGACCGGCGCAAGTTCATCGTCGCCGACACGCCGGGCCACGAGCAATACACGCGGAACATGGTGACCGGTGCCTCGACCGCCGACCTGGCCATCATCCTGGTCGATGCCCGTCACGGCGTGCAGACGCAGACGCGCCGGCATAGCTTCCTGGTGTCGTTGATCGGCATCAGGCGCGTGGTCGTGGCGATCAACAAGATGGATCTGGTTGGCTTTTCGCAGGACGTGTATGACCGCATCGAACGCGACTACCGCGCCTTCGCGGCGCAGATCGGCCTGAACGACATCCTGTGTATTCCGATGTCGGCGCTGCGCGGCGACAACATCATCGACAAGAGCGACCGCACGCCCTGGTATGCCGGCCCGACGCTGATGGAGCATCTCGAAACGGTGCCGATCGATGACGTCCAGACGAGCGGTCCGTTCCGTCTGCCGGTGCAGTGGGTCAATCGACCCAACCTCGACTTCCGCGGCTTTTCCGGCCTGATCGCCTCCGGTACGGTGCGCCCGGGTGACCGCATCCGCGTGCAGCCCTCCGGACGCGACAGTACGGTCGAGCGCATCGTCGTGTCGGGCGGCGATCTGCCGGAAGCGGTGGCGGGTCAGTCGGTCACGCTGACGCTGACCGACGAGATCGACTGCAGTCGCGGCGACGTCATCGTCACGGCGGCGCAACCGTCCGGCGCGGGCGACAGTTTCGACGCCACGCTGGTGTGGATGAGTGACGAAGCGCTCGCCACCGGCCGCAGCTATCTGATGAAGAGCGGTACGCGCACGGTCGGCGCCACGATCAACTCGATCGAATACCGCGTCAATGTGAACACCATGGAGCGCGGCGACGCCGCGTCGCTGGCGCTGAACGAGATCGGCCGCGTCGCGCTGGTGACCGACCGCCTGATCGCTTTCGATCCCTACGAAACGGTGCGCGACACCGGCAGCTTCATCCTGATCGACCGGCTGAGCAACAACACGGTCGGCGCCGGTCTGCTGCATGGCGCGCGCAGCAAGCCGCGGGATCTCGGCTGGACGCAGCTCGACACCGGCCGCGCCGCACGGGCCGCGCTCAAGCAGCAGTCGCCGCTGCTGCTGTGGGCCGGCGAAGGCATCGACGCGATGCGGCTGGAGCAGAAGCTCATGTCGCTCGGGCGGCACACCATCCTGCTGCCAGCGGCGACGGCAGATTTCCTGCGCATCGCAGGCATCCTGCTCGATGCCGGTCTCGTGGTGGTGGTGGATGCGGATTCCGCCCAGCCCCCTAGCCTGGCTGCGGCCCTGCCTGCAGGCGAATGCGTCGAATTGCGAGTCGCTGGCGATCACGGGCCTGCGCTTCTCGACGCCGCCGGCAGCGCACTGACGCTGGCTGCAGGCGCGCAGGAAGAGCAAGTCGAACAGATCGTCGAAACCCTGCGCCGCGCCGGACGTCTGAATTGAAACTGCCCGGGCAGCCAGCGTTGCCCGGGCCTTCCTCTTCAGCGCTACGGGATACGCGATGAATGCCCGATCACCTGCCAGCCTGCCTGACGAGGCGATTCGTACCGCCTCGATCGAAAAGTATCGCCATCGGGCGGCTGGCTATGACGCAAGCTGCGGTCCGACCTGGCCTATCCGGGAGCGCGCGATAGACCTTCTTGATCTGCAGCCCGGACAGGCGGTTCTGGACGTCGGCTGCGGAACCGGCCTGAGCCTGGCGAGGCTGCGCGAGCGTGTGGGCGAAACGGGTCGTGTCTACGGTTTCGACCAGAGCCCGGACATGCTGGAACAGGCACGCGCACGCGTGGCAAGTGCCGGCTGGCAGAATGTTCAGCTGTACGAAACCCCGGCTCAAGGGCTGGTGCTGCCCGCGCCGGTCGACGCGCTGCTGTTCCATTACACGCATGATGTGCTGCGCTCCGCATCAGCCGTCGAGCGCCTTCTGGCCTGCGCCCGCCCGGGTGCGGCGGTCGCTATCGCCGGCATCAAGTACTTTCCGTTCTGGCTGGCGCCGCTGAACATCTGGGTCTATTTCAAGAACCGCGGCTACAACGGGGCACCGGGCGAGTTGCGCTCGCCGTGGGACCGCATCGCACCCCGACTCGACGGCTGGCGGCTGACGCCGACGCAGTTCGGCATGGGTTACATCGCGTCCGGACGCGTCCGGGCGTGAGCGCGCGCGCGGTCCCGCCGTGGCGTCGTGTGGCGCCGGCCGCCCTTGCGCTGCTGCTGCTGAACGGCCTGCTCGGTTTCAACAACGTGTGGCCTACGCCGGCCATCATGCCCGACCACCGGCTGGCGCCGGAATTCGTCGGCCTGTGGCTCGGGCTGCTGATCGCAGCCGCCAGAGGGGCGCCTTCGCCGCGCGTGCTCGCCGGATTCACGGTGGTGTTCATGCTGCTGGTGCTCGGGCGCTACGGCGACGTCACCGTGCCGGCGCTGTTCGGGCGGCCGGTGAATCTGTACTGGGACGGGCAGCAGATCCCGCGCTTCCTGTGGGTGTCGGCGCAGAGCCTGCCCGCCTGGATGAGCGCGGCAGCCGTCGCAGCCGTCGTGCTGCTGGCGTATGCGATCTACCGGCTGTTCGGGATGCTCATCCGGATCGCCGCGCGCGACGCCGCCCCGTACGCGCTGCGCACCCGCTGGGCGCAGGTCGTCACGGTGCTGGCCGTCCTGCTGGTCGCGGCCAACATTGCCGGTGTTCGTGCCACCTGGCCCGTGGTGTCGCGTCCCATCGTCCCGACCTACTGGCGGCAGGCGACGCTGCTGACGACCATCTTCACCGGGCAGGGTGTCGCGCAGATCCTGCCGCGCGCCGACGCGCTCGATGCTGCGCTTGCCGCGCCACCCGGCAGTGCGCTGGCCGGACTGCGCGGCAGCGATGTCTATCTGATGCCGCTCGAATCCTACGGTGCCGTGGCTTACGACAATCCCGAGGCGGCCGCGCGCCTGCGTCCGGCGCGCGAGCGGCTGGCGGCCGACCTGGCGGCTGGCGGCTTCAGTGTGGTGTCTGCCTTCATGCGCTCGCCGACGTTCGGCGGCGCGTCGGATCTCGCGCAGCTGGGCATGCTGTCGGGGCTGGATCTGACCGACCCGCTGCGTCACGATCTGCTGCTCACCACCGACCGGCCGACACTGATCACGCTGTTCCGCGCCAACGGTTACCGCACGTTCGGCTTCTACCCGGCGCTGTTCTGGGACTGGCCGGAGCGCGTGTTCTACGGGTACGACCACTTCGTTGACGGCCGCGACCTCGATTACCCCGGCCCTGAATTCGGCTACTGGAAGATTCCCGACCAGTACGCTGCGGCGCGCTTCGAGCAGCTGTTCCCGCGGCGCGTCGATTCACCCCCTCGTTTCGTGTTCTTCCCGACGATCACCTGTCATCTGCCGTTCAGCCCGGTACCGCCCTACCAGGCAGACCCGCAGAAACTGCTCGGCGACACCCCGTTCGATCCGGCCGACAGCGCACGCGCGCTGGCCGTGAAGCCGGACTGGCTGAACATGTTTCCGGATTACCTGGCGATTGTCGAATACACCTATCGCTGGCTCGGTGACTATCTGCGCCAGCCGCAGCAGCGCGACACGATCTACATTCTGGTCGGCGATCACCAGCCGGCGGCCAATGTGAGTGGCGAAGGTGCTTCGTGGGACGTGCCGGTGCACATCGTGTCGCGCGATCCGGAACTGCTGGCGCGCTTCACCGCGCAGGGTTTTCATGCCGGTCTGGAACCGCCGCGCGAGGCGCGCGGCGGTTTGCATGATCTGACCACGATGATGCTGCGCGCGTTTGCGCAGCCCTGATCAGAACATCACGGTCGTCCGGACCCAGCCGTCCGGCAGCAGATTCAGTACCGCAGCTTCGAGCTGCTTGTCCCAGCCCATCAGCACCGCCAGACCCGCCAGCAGGATGAGCAGACCGAAACCCTTCTTGATGCGGTCGATATGTGCCAGAACCCAGTTGCGCGACCGCATGAAACCGGCGCGCGACGCGTAGGCGAAGCCTACAAGAGGTGTCGCGGCACCGAGGCCGAACAATCCCAGTATCAGCGCGCCGCGTGCGGCACCGCCCTCACTGGCAACCAGCGTCAGCGCCGAGGCAAGCAGCGGTCCGGAACAGGGGCTCCACACCATGCCGAGTACCGCGCCGAGTAGAAAGCTTCCGCGCAGCGAGCCGGCATCGACACGATTGCTCGCCTGCTGCGCGGTGGCGGCAATCGGGCTCATCAGCAGACTGAAGCGGTCACTCAGCGCCGGTACCAGCATGACGATGCCGAAGGCGATCAGCAGCCAGGCGCCGGCAGCGCGTATCAGATCGCCGTCCAGACCCAGCGCATCGCCGAGCACGCCGACCAGCACACCGAGCAACGCGAACGACGCGACCATGCCAAGACCCATCGCCACCGGTGCCAGACGGTTCGCCTGCACGGCACCGCCCACCACCAGCGGCAGGATGGGGAACACACAGGGCGACAAGGTCGTAAGGCTGCCGGCGGCAAGCGCCAGTCCGAGCTCTGCAGCCGAACTCACAGACCTGCCTGCAGCGCGGTGCGGATCTTCTCGATGTCCGTGTCACCGGCGAGGCGGGCTTTTTCCTGTTCCCCCTTGAAGACGATCAGCACGGACTGGCTGCGCACCTTGTACTGCTTCTTCAGTTCCTTCTCTTCGTCGTAATTGGCGATGAGCACGGTCATGTCCAGACCCTTTTCGGCTTTCAGCGCATTGAGGGCCTTTTCCTGCGTCTTGCAGGTCGAGCACCACTCCGCGTGGAAGTGCACGGCCACCGGCTTGCCGGCCTGCTGTGCGGCGCCGAGCGCAGCCGCCGTGTAGGGCTGGATATCCAGCGCGTGGGCCAGGCTGGTCAACAGCGAAAAGGCGGTCAATGCAGTGAGGCGGATGAGGCGGTTCGTCAGTTTCATGAGGGTCTCCATCGGTTGGGTCGAACATCGGACACAGACCGCCGCACCTGTGCGTTGCTTACACGGCACGCGCAATCTTTGTTGGGTCAGCGCAGGCGGTCAGGCCACCTCGCGTACGGCCGTGCTGCCGTCACGCAACAGACCGGCGTCGTCGGCGTAGGGCACCGGCCAGCCCAGCATGCGGCTGGCTGCTTCGGCCCGCGCCCTGAGCTGCGTGGCATCCTGAGCACCGAGATGCACGATGCCGTAGCGGTGACTGCCGGTCCATTTCAGATCGCGTCGCAGGCTGTATCCGCGGCGCCCGAACGCGAACAGCAGTCCATCGGGAAACCGTCGTTGCCAGGCGCCTTGCAGGGTCCGGTCCGGCATGGCCGGCAGGCCGGTCGCGTCGAAGGCGCGATAGACCAGGCTGGAGGCCATCCGGGCGGTCGGCTCTTCGCGCTGCAGGCGCCGCGGGTCTTCGCCGAGTGCCAGCGCCAGTGACCAGGCGTGCGCGTCGACGCCCTGCACGCGCCGGTAAAGGTCCGAAAACTGCGAGGCCAGACGCGGATTGCATTCGATGACGCTCAGGCGATCGGTGACCGCATCGTAGAAGAATTCCAGATTGAAGAAGCCGAGCGAATAGCCGATTGCGCCGAGAAAGCGCCGCGCGATGTCGAGCGCGCGCGTCTGAACGGACGCCGGCAGGCGGCTTGGCACGTCCCAGCGCATGAAGGCCTGGGTGCCGGGATACACGATCGCATCGACCACACCCAGCGCATGCACCTGGCCGTCGAATACCCAGCCGTCGAGGTTGAACTGCGGTGTGGCCGGATCGACCGGTGCTTCGAGCAGCAGACGGTGCGCGCTGCCGGCCTGCGGCAAGCGCGCGCGGCACACGCGATCGAACGGCTCGACCAGATGCCGGATCACCCACAGTTCCCGCCAGTCGAAGCGGATGTGCGCCTGCAGGGCTGCCCGGCTGCCGACCTCGCGCGCCAGCACGGAAAAGGCCGCCTTGACCGGTTTCACATAGACGGGGTAGTCGAACCCTGCGGGCAGCCGCTCCGGCACCGGTTCTCCGTAATCGAGTTCAAGCTCGGCAAATGCCAGGCAGGCCTCGGGCGCCACGCTTGCCAGCACCCGTCGGGCGTGCAGCTTGTGCTGCGCGGCCAGAATCGCCTCCGGCGGCGCACCGGGCAGGCCGAGTCGCTCGGCCACCAGGGCGGCCGCGAGCGCACCGAACGCTTCGTGATGCGACAGCACGGCCGACCAGGCGCGGCGTCTTGCGCTGGCAGCCGTAAGCGCGGCGAAGCGCTCGAGATCGAAACCGATCAGCCGCAGATTGTCCGGAAAGGAAAACAGATCGAAGCCTGCGCGGTCGAAGCGGTGGCGCGAGGCATGGCGGTCGAAACCGATGCGATCCCAGTCATGGGCGAACAGCAGACCGACACGGCGGGGAGCGGGCATGAATCATCCAGTGGCGCCAGCGCGGGCAACCCGGCCGCCGGGCGGTTGCGCAGGCAATGATGAGGGCGCAGCGTACGATATGCTGCGCTCGTCGGACAAACGTTTCCTCGGCGATAGGACCATGACGCGCAAGCCACGTTTCATCCAGTTGCACCCGATCGACGATACCCTGCGGCTGGATGACCTGCTGGCCGGACTGATGCAGCCCGTGGCATCGGTCTCGCCGAAGTACTTCTACGACGACCAGGGCTCGCGGCTGTTCGACGCGATCACCGCGCTCGACGAGTACTACCCGACACGCACGGAGGCGACGATATTCGGATCGCACGCACCTGACATGGCGCGACGTTTCCGGGCACATGCCGGCAGCGGTTTCGACCTGATCGATCTGGGCGCCGGCAATTGTGCCAAGGCTGCAGCACTGTTCGAGGCCTTCGGGCCGCGTCGTTACATCGCGGTCGACATTTCCGCCGATTTTCTCAGGCAGTCGATCGACTGTCTGCAGCGTGCGCATCCAGCGATGGACATGCTGGGCATCGGATGCGATTTTTCCGCCCGCCTGGAACTGCCGCACACCCTGTACGACGGACCTGTGCTGGTGTTCTATCCGGGTTCGAGCATCGGCAACTTTGCGCCGCCGGATGCCTGTCGCCTGCTTGCCGAAGCGCGTGCGGCGGCACGCGGCGGCGGTTTGCTGATCGGAGTCGATCTGGTCAAGGACACCGCTGTGCTCGAAGCGGCGTATGACGACGCGCTGGGCGTGACGGCGGCTTTCAACCTGAACGTGCTGCGTCACCTGAATCGCGTCGCGGGCACCGACTTCGACGTGTCCGACTGGCGGCACGTCGCGCATTTCGATGGTGCATCGTCACGCATCGAAATGCATCTGGAGGCGCGTCGTCCGGTGACCGTACGCTGGTCGGGCGGCGAGCGGCGTTTTTCGGAAGGCGAACGCATCCACACCGAAAATTCCTATAAATGGACGCCGACTGCGTTCGAAGCGCTTCTGCGCGAAGCCGGTTTCGGCGAGGTGTCGTGCTGGATGGATGCACAGGGCTGGTTCGGCGTCTTTCTGGCGCTGCCGGCGTGAGCCATGCACTCAGCCTGCCGCGCACGTCCTGAAGCCGGCCGGTACATCGTCGCGCTCCGGGCGGAAGAAATTCCGGTAGCGAGGGTGATGCATGCGCGGCTGCGTCATGAACGACGCGCCGCGCAGCACGCGCCGGTCGCCGAACCAGGGCGCGGAATAGTCCCGATAGGGATGCGGCGTGAAGCCGGGGTAGGGCAGGAAGGTGCTGGCTGTCCATTCCCACACCTGCCCCCACTCGAACGCTTCGGGCCATGCGACAGCGGCATGCTCCCACTCCGCTTCGGTGGGCAGCCGCCGCCCGGCCCATCTGCACCACGCTTCGGCTTCGTGCGCACTGAGATGACAGGCCGCGTGGTCGGGATCGAGTTCGAACCAGACGCCGTAGCGCTGCTGCGACCAGCCATCGGCATGACGGCGGAGATAGCGCGGATGGTGGCGCGCCTGAGCCACTTTCCAGCGCCAGCCGGCAGCGCTCCACCAGAGCTCGTCTTCATGCGCGCCGCTGTCGACAAAAGGCAGATAGTCACGCCAGGTGACGACCTGCCGGTCGATGTCGCAGCCGGGCAGGTCGATCGGGTGGGCCGCACATTCGTTGTCGAACGCAAAACCCGAGCCGGAATGCCCGAGCGTGCAGGATCCGGCCGGGCAGTGCAGCGTGTCGCGCGTCGGCCAGCGTGCGATGGATGTAGGTCGCCAGCGCGCATCGTCGATCTGGATGCCGAGCTGCTGTGCCATGTACAGCGCAGCTTCGTGATGCATGTCTTCGTGCAGCAGCGCGAGGCGAAAGAAGTACAGGTCATCGTCGTGCTCCGGCGACCGTTCGAGCTGTGCGATCACGGCCTCGAGCTGCGTCCGCATTTCATCGAGCAGGACGGCTGCGTCGGGCAGCGCAAGGTCTTGCCGCAGCGCATGCGCCACACGGCTCGAGTCGAACAGGGCATCGGCATCGGCGCGTGCGGCCGGCAACCTTGCAGCGTCCGGATCGGCGTGTCGGCCGAGCGCGCGCTGCGGGTTGCGCACCGTCCACCAGGTCTGGAACCATCCGATATGCCCCAGTTCCCACAGCGGCGGGTTCAAGGTTTCGTGATACGGGATGCGCAGCGCCGGAAAGGCTCGCCGGTAATCGGCAAAGCGCGCCAGCGTGTCGGCGCGGCTGTCCCGCAGGGCCTGGATCAGCAAGGCCCTGCCGCCGCTGCGGGCATCGGCCGATGACTGCAAGACATTCATGACAGCACGCTCCCTATCCCGTCCCAAGGTGGTCATCGTCACGCCGGCGCTGGCCGACGCCAACAACGGCAACTGGCGTACCGCGCAGCGCTGGGCCTCGATGCTGCGCGGCCGCTGCGATGTGCGCCTGGCGGCAGCGTGGCACCGCGGCGACGAAAGCGTGATGATCGCGCTGCACGCCCGTCGATCCGCCGCGTCAGTCGACGCCTGGCGCGCGCGATATCCGGCGCGGCCGCTGATCGTCGTGCTGACCGGCACCGATCTTTATCGCGACATCGCGACCGATGCCGCGGCCCGTCACTCGCTCGACATCGCGGACCTGCTGGTCACGCTGAACACCCTCGGCCCGCGTTCGCTTCCGCAGGCGCTGCAGCCGCGCTGCCGTGTCGTGCTGCAGTCCTGTCCGTCGCGCGTGCGGCTGGCAGCACCCGCGCGATATCTGCGCGCGCTGATGATAGGTCACCTGAGAGACGAAAAGGCACCCGATGTCCTGTTCGATGCAGTACGCGAACTGGCAGCGCGGCGGGATATCCGCATCGATCACATCGGCCGCGCACTGGACGCGGAACTGGGCGAAGCGGCCCGCAGTCTGACGGCGCATTGTCCGGGTTATCGCTGGTTGGGCGGGCTGTCGCACGACGCCACACGTCGTCACCTGCAGCGGGCCAGTGTCCTGGTGCACCCGAGCCGCATGGAAGGCGGTGCGCATACGGTGATCGAGGCAGTCCGCACCGGCGTGCCCGTGCTGGCGTCGCATATCGACGGCAATGTCGGCCTGCTGGGCGAGGATTACGACGGTTACTGTGCGCCGGGCGACGCACACGCGCTGGCCGGGCTGATCGAGCGCGCGCGCGACGACGCAGACTGGCTCGCGCATCTGGCGCGTCAGTGCGATGCGAAGGCAGGCCTTTTTTCGGCCGAACACGAACAGTCATCGCTGCATGCGCTGATCGACGAATGTCTGGCATCCTTCGGCGCATGCCCGACGGTGCCGCCGTCTACCTGAATCGCCTCACCCTGGACTCGATCATGAGCAGCGCACCACAATCCGCCTCCGAACCCCGCCTCACTTCGCTGTCGCACGGCGGTGGGTGCGGCTGCAAGATCGCGCCGGGCGTGCTGTCCGACATCCTGAAGGGCATGCCGGCCATGCCGATGCCACCCGAACTGATGGTGGGCATCGAAACGGCGGATGACGCGGCCGTCTATCGTTTGAACGATGAGCAGGCGCTGGTCGCCACCACCGATTTCTTCATGCCCATCGTCGACGACCCGTATGACTTCGGGCGCATCGCGGCGACCAACGCACTGAGTGACGTCTATGCCATGGGCGGGCGGCCCATCATGGCGCTGGCGCTGGTCGGCATGCCGATCAACGTATTGTCGGTCGCGACCATCGGCCGCATCCTGGAAGGCGGCGCCAGCGTGTGCCGCGATGCCGGAATTCCGGTGGCAGGCGGCCATACGATCGATTCGGTCGAAGCGATCTATGGTCTGGTCGCCATGGGCCTGGTGCACCCGGCACAGGTGCGCCGCAACGCCGATGCGCGGCCGGGCGATCTGCTGGTGCTCGGCAAGCCGCTCGGCGTAGGCATTCTTTCAGCGGCGCTCAAGAAGGGCGTACTCGATGACGCCGGCTACGCTCGCATGATCGCCACGACGACGAAACTGAATACGCCCGGGCCTGATCTTGCTGCGCTGCCGGGCGTGCATGCGATGACCGACGTGACCGGCTTCGGACTCGCCGGCCATGCGCTTGAACTGGCGCGCGGTGCCGGCTGCGAAGTGCGCATCGACTGGGCGCAGGTGCCCCTGCTCGAAGGCGTACGGGCGCTTGCAGTCGCGGGCTGCGTAACCGGTGCCTCGGGTCGCAACTGGGGCGGCTACGGCGGTGAAGTGCTGCTGCCGGATGGCTTCGCCGCCGAAGATCGCGCCCTGCTGACCGATCCGCAGACCAGCGGCGGTCTGCTCGTGTCGTGTGCGGCGGACAGCCTGGCTGCCGTTCTCGCCGTGTTCGAGCGTCATGGCTTTTCCGCTCCGGCGGTCATCGGAGAGGTGGGCAGCGCGTGCGCTGCACCGCGACTGAGCGTGCTTCAGCGCTGATCGGCCGGCGCGCCGTCAGGCGCGCGCACATGCTATTTTCCGAGCGGCATGCTGTTGCATATGCAGGCACGCGCGTCTTGGCCCGGATGGTGAAACTGGTAGACACAAGGGACTTAAAATCCCTCGACGCAAGTCATGCGGGTTCGATTCCCGCTCCGGGCACCACAGATTACGCGTGACTGTTCGCGTCACCTTCTGATCCCCGACCGCTTCATCTCACGCAACGGCAGCCCGATGCGGCGATAATCGTGTTCCTTCCAGTGTCCCGCGCCCTGCCGGCGCCATCGGCCCGCATGTCCGTCCCGTCGCCTGCGTCACCCCGTTTGCTGCTCGCGCCGATGGAAGGCCTGCTCGATGCACGCCTGCGTGCCGTCGTCACGCAGGCGACTCACTATGACTGGTGCGTGACCGAATTCGTCCGCGTCACCAACATGCTGCTGCCGGCACGCGTCTATACGCGGGTCGCGCCCGAACTGCACACGCAGTCGAAGACGGCGGGTGGCGTGCCGCTGCGCGTCCAGTTGCTCGGTTCGGACCCTGCCTGTCTCGCCGACAACGCCGATCTGCTGGCGCAGCTTCATCCGGCGGGCATCGATCTGAATTTCGGCTGCCCCGCGCCGACGGTGAACCGTCATCGCGGCGGCGCGGTGCTGCTCGACGAGCCGGAACTGCTGTACGACATCGTGCAGACGGTGAGCCGCGCGCTGGCCGGCCGCGTACCCTTCACCGCCAAGATGCGGCTCGGCGTGAAGGACACCGCGCGCGCCATCGAGGCGGCGCAGGCACTGGCTGACGGCGGCGCGCAGATGATCGTCGTGCATGCCCGCACCAAGGCAGATGGCTACCGCCCGCCTGCACACTGGCCGTGGATCGCGCGCATTGCCGAATCGGTGAAGGTGCCGGTGATCGCCAATGGCGAAATCTGGACGGTGGCGGATTACCTGCGTTGCCGGGCGGAAAGCGGTCTGGGTGACG
Source organism: Methyloversatilis sp. RAC08 (assembly GCF_001713355.1). Taxonomy (NCBI): domain Bacteria; kingdom Pseudomonadati; phylum Pseudomonadota; class Betaproteobacteria; order Nitrosomonadales; family Sterolibacteriaceae; genus Methyloversatilis; species Methyloversatilis sp. RAC08. The sequence continues at coordinate 3,364,112 of NZ_CP016448.1, forward strand.
TGATGCTCGGCCGCGGCGCGGTGGCCGATCCGCTGCTGGCCGAACGCATCCGACGGCACCTTCGGGGTGAGGCGGCGACCGCCCCGGCCCAGGACTGGCTGCATCTCGCGCCACTGCTCGCGGAATACTGGCGGCGCGTGCTCGGCCACGTGGAAGCGCGGCACGCGGCGGGTCGGCTCAAGCAGTGGCTGAACCTGCTGCGGCGCACCTACCCGCAGGCTGAGGGGCTCTACCAGCAACTGCGGCCGGTGCGCGCCAACGATGACATCGAGCGCATCCTGCTGGCCGCCGTGGCGCCGGTGCAGGCGCTCGCGGCGTGAGCTTCATCCGGCGCTGCGGCGTTGTCTATTCAGTCTTCCCGAGACTGTCGACCATATTCATCAGCGTTCGGATCTGCGGGGCATCGCGCGTGGCGTAGCCGTGCAGATCGGTCGGCGTGGTGTAGCCCCACCAGTCCCAGCAGCCCATCGGATTGCCGACGCTGTCCCAATTGCCGCGTTCCAGCGGCTTGATCGCGCCGACGCGCGGAAACAGCATCACGAGCCGGAGCGGCCCGGCCCACCGCGTGTAGCCCCCGCCTTCGCTGAATGCCTGGAACGCTTCATCCGTCATGCCTTGCTGGCAGCCATGCAGGGCAACGTGGACACCACACTTTTCGTCCCGGCAACGCTCTGGCACGAATACGTGCGCCGATTCGGCCAGACCCAGCATGCGCATCGCAGCTTCGGGATCGGCCATACCGGGTGTGACCGGCACGTAGTCCGCCTGGCGCAGCGCGTACCACTGGCCGGCGCCGTCATCCGCCCTGGCGCGCGGCTTCTTGTACAGGCTGCGCAGCATGAAGCCGGCGGCATCGAAATCGCAGCCACTGACAAAATCCTCGTCGCTGGTGTCGCACGCGCCCTGGGACGGATCGTTGGTCGGCAAGGTATGTGGCGTCGCGCGCGGCTCTCCGCGCACGATCAGGCCGTTGAAATGCAGGAAGAAGGTATGCTGAGCCGCCGACGCCTTGGCGCCGACCACGCGGTCTTCGCTGCCGCGGTACTCCCAGATGCGCTGGCCGGCCATGTGGGCGACCGGGTCGATGCGGTCGCGCTGCGCCAGCTTCTTCGTGTCGGCGATCAGGTCCATTACTTCGATGTCGCGCTCGCCCGAACTGAACAACGACAGCCCGAACATCGGTCCGAAAAGTTCGCGCAGCCAGGTGCGACCCAGCGTCAGACAGTCATTGGTCGCCTTGGTGACGAAACCCTGGGCGCACAGATAGGGCGGCCCGGACACGATACCGATGCCGCGCACCCGCGACGAATGCGCAACGCCCACCTGCACCGCCATGGCGGCACCGGACGACAGGCCGGACACCGTGAAAGTCCGCGGGTCGAGGTTCAGCGCCGGCGGTGAGTCAAGCGCCGGTGCGAGCGGTGAGAGAAGAAGTGCGACGAGTGCTCCGAGCACCCGGATCTGGACAGCAGTGACAGGCATGAAAACGCTCCGGCTTCGTTCAGGTCACAGTATGCGCACGCGGATGCTGCAGTGCAAAATCGGGCTGTGGCGGATGAGCGACGGTCAGCGGATGCGGGTTGGCTGTCGCGCCGGTTCATCTTGGAGTATGCAACGATTTTTTCAAGCTGCCAAAACTTCTGAAATATGGAAGTTATGCGTAGTCGAGTTCGTATTGTTCGATGTTTGATGCCGCACTAGTATCGGACACTGACATGTGTTGCGCCTTTGTGCGGCACGCCGATTCACCGAGGGCAGTTCGCTTTGCCCGCCCAAGAAAAAGGAGATTCACGTCATGAAACGCGTCCTGCTGTTCCTTGCCACCAATATGGCCATCGTGCTGGTGCTGTCCATCACCATGCGCTTGCTGGGCGTCGAGCCCTACCTGAACGAGAACGGCCTCAATCTGGGCTCGTTGCTCATCTTCGCCGCCGTGATGGGTTTCGGCGGCTCGCTCATTTCGCTGGCGATTTCCAAATGGACCGCAAAGCGCGCGATGGGCGTGCGAGTCATCGAAACGCCGGCCAACTCGACCGAGTTCTGGCTTTACGAAACCGTGCGAAAGTATTCTGCCGAGGCCGGCATCAAGATGCCCGAAGTCGGTATTTACGATGCGCCGGACGTGAATGCGTTTGCCACGGGAATGAGCAAGAACAGTTCGCTCATCGCGGTGTCGAGCGGCCTGCTGCAGCAGATGACCCGTGCCGAAGCCGAAGCGGTCATCGGCCACGAGGTGGCGCACGCCGCCAATGGCGACATGGTGACGCTGGCGCTGATCCAGGGTGTCGTGAACACCTTCGTGATGTTCCTTTCGCGCATCATCGGCCACACGGTCGACCGGGTCATATTCAAGAATGAAGACGGTCATGGCCCGGCCTTCTTTGTCACGATGATCGTGGCCGAACTGATCCTCGGCGTGCTCGCGTCCATCATCGTCATGTGGTTCTCGCGCCAGCGAGAGTTCCGTGCCGATACCGGTGGCGCACGACTGGCCAGCCGCAGCAACATGATCGCCGCGCTGGAGCGCCTGAACTCGCTGCATCCGCAGCCGCTGCCCGACAAGATGGCAGCGTTCGGCATCGCGGGCGGCGGCAATGGCGGCCTCAAGCGCCTGTTCATGACGCACCCGCCGCTGGAAGAACGCATCGCTGCCCTGAAGGCCGCGCAATGACTGCGTCAGCGATGCAGTCGAGCAACCGAACCGGAGTGACGACATGAAGCCCGAAGAACAGAGCGCCCTGCTGGCCATCGTGCTGCATGCGGCGCTCACCGACGGTAGCAAGCATGACCGCGAGCGCGACGAAATCCGCCGCATCGCCGAATCCATTTCGGACGATGCGGGCGGTGCCGACCTGGGGCGCGTCTATCAGGATGTGCTGCTCAGGCGCGTGTCGCTCGATGCGCGCATCGCCGCGCTGACCGACGCGGGCCAGCGCCAGCTCGCTTACGAAATGGCGGTGTGCGTCTGCGATGCAGACGGCCGGCAGAGCGAAGCGGAACTGCGTTTTCTGGGTGACCTGAAGACACGTCTGCAGATCGACGTTCAGCAGGCGGCCACTTTCGATGCCGAAGCGGATGCCATCGTGGCATCGAGCGAGGTGGCCGTGCCGGTGTCCGCCGGTGAGTCATCGCGCCCGGTGGCAGCGGTACCTGCTGCCGCGGCGGCCACCGTGTTTCAGTCGTCCGTGCCGGAGGCCGAACTCGACAAGTCCATTCTCAACTACGCGCTTGTCAACGGTGCGCTTGAACTGCTGCCGCAGTCCTGGGCGTCCATGGCCATCATTCCGCTGCAGGTCAAGATGGTCTATGGCATCGGCAAAGCCCACGGCGTTGCGCTCGATCAGGGCCACATCAAGGAATTTATCGCCGCGGCGGGCGTCGGGCTTACGTCGCAATATCTCGAACAGTTCGGTCGCAAGCTGCTCGGCGGCCTGCTCGGCAAGGCGGCCGGCAAGACCTTCGGCAAGCTGGGCGGCGCGGCGACCGGCATGGCGTTCTCGTTCGCCACCACCTATGCGCTCGGCCAACTGGCGAAGCGCTACTACGCCGGCGGTCGCGTGATGAATGCCGCGATGCTGCGTGACACCTTCCAGAACCTGCTCGCGCCAGCAAAGCAGATGCAGGCGCAGTACGTGCCACAGATCCGGCAGCAGGCTGAAACACTGGACATGGGGCGCGTGATGGCGATGGTTCGCGGGAGCTGAAAGGTGCGCATGAATGATTTCGGTTTTCCGTTACCCCGAAACTGCCTGCGCTGACTCGCATCTGGCACCCTTGGGAAGTATCCAAGGGGCATGCGATCGAGGGGGACGCTCAGGCCGGTCGAAACCGGCGATGCACACGCTGCCGGCCAGATATGAGTAACAGTCCGCCATGCATGAGCGCCTTGCTCGCAGGTTCGGGTACGGGTGCGGCGACAGCCTGCCGGAAATCGTAGCCGCGGCCTTGGCCGATCAGCGAGTAGTCCGGGACGAGGTGGCCGGCGGCTGCCGTCACCTATGTCCAGGAGACCGCTACAGGCCAGCGTGTGGCCCCTGTCGACAGACGGGCCTGCGCTGTGGTGCCCGCCCAGGCCGAACAACAGAGCGCCTGTGAACGATCGGAGCGTCGCCGCATCTCGATGACAAGCGGTAGTCCGTTTGGAATCTGGAAGACCATATTTACCGACCCTGGCTCGTCGCCGGTGCAACTTGCCGGTCCGGTCGGGCTGGTACTGCAGGCGGCCTGATGACGATCCTACTGCAGCCAGCCATTGGCGCCGGCAAGGGGCACGGCCGACTGCCACGATGAGCTTGAAATGACGAAGCTGGGGAGCGCGGCATCGGTCAGACTGCCTGCCACGATGCTCCCGGCGTGCGCACTCACCCGTGCAGTGGCGACAAGCGATCCACGAATGGCAGCGCCGGGCACAATGAGAATCACAACGTCACGAAAAAGTGCCGAGGCCAGCGATGCCAGCTTGAGCATCGCCCGCCTCCCTTCGGTCCAGTCGGACCGGAGAGAGTGCTCGGTAACGTCTTCCGCTTCGACCTGCTTCCACGAAGAGGGTCAATTCCTCGTGTCGTCAGGGGGTCAGTTTGTCGTGTTGCCTGACAGACAAGGAATACAGCAAGCGATCCAGCCCGACCGTGGACGGAAAAAAGCCGAAATCCCTTATAAATTAAAAGATCTCGGCTTTCTTGGTACTGCCTTCGACTCAATGATGGTGGAGGCGGCGGGAATCGAACCCGCGTCCGCAAGCCCTACACAGACAGTTCTACATACTTAGCCTGGCCATTTGGTCTAACCCGTCACCCGCCGACCCGGCAGGCTGATGAAAGGCGATCCGCTAGGTTTTCGTGATGCACCACGCGGCGGAGTGCATCCTTACTTTAGCTGTTAATGGCGCTGCGACCGGTTGCCCGGCCCGACCCGCTAATCAGTCGGTGCAGCGTCCGGCCTTAAGCGGCCAGAGCGTAAGATTCGTCGTTGGCGACTATCTAATTTTCGGTTGGATTTACGAGGTGCTCCGACCCTCGGTATGCCCTGCGCTGCTTCGCGACCCACGTCGAGACCAGGTCGCCCCCTCAGCAGCTACATGGTACCACCCGAAGGTGATTACAAGAGGGTGAGCAGTTCGAGCGGGTGGTGGATGATGTGATCGGCGCCCCAGTCACGGTAGTGCGTGCCGGTGCCGAGGTAGCCGAAGGCTGCCGTAACGGTGCGCATGCCGGCGGCCCGGCCGGCTTCGATATCGCGCAGGTCATCTCCGACGTAGATGCAACGTGCCGGGGCGACCGCCATCTGTTCGGCCGCCAGCTTCAGGCCTGCAGGATCCGGCTTCGGTACCGGGACGCTGTCACCGCTGATGATGCTGGACGCGCGTTCGTGCAGACCGAGTTCGCGCATCAGTGGCAGCGTGAAGCGCGCTGCCTTGTTCGTGACGACGCCCCAGGGCAGGCTGGCGAGTTCGAGCCGGGTCAGCACTTCACCCATGCCTTCGAACAAGCGGGTTTGCACGCACAGGGCGGTTTCGTAGATCGCCAGGAAGCGACTGGCGAGCGCGGTATAGCGCTCGTCGTCGGGGGTGATCCCGAAACCGGCGCCAATCAGGCCGCGTGCGCCGGCCGAAGTGTGTGGCCGCAGCACGTCTGCCGGCAGTTCGGGCAGGCCCGACTCGGTGCGCAGTCGGTTCAGCGCATCGCCGAGGTCCGGAGCCGTATCGGCGAGCGTACCGTCAAGGTCGAACAGCACGCCACGTGTGTGCAATTCATTCATCGCGCAGGCATCGCATCAGGTAGTTGACCGTTGTGTCGCGGCCGAGCGAATAGACCTTGGTCAGTGGGTTGTAACTCATCCCCATCAATTCGGCTTCGCGCAGGCCTGCCGCTCGCGCGTCCTGTGCGAGTTCAGACGGTTTGATGAACTTTTCGTATTCGTGCGTGCCTCGCGGCAGCAAGCGCAATATGTATTCCGCGCCGACGATGGCAAACAGCCAGGACTTCGGATTACGGTTCAGCGTCGAGAAGAAAACCGTACCGCCCGGGCGCACCATTGTGGCGCATGCGCGTATCGTGCTCGCGGGATCGGGTACGTGTTCCAGCATTTCCATGCAGGTCACCACGTCGTACTGATCAGCGCTTTCGCGCGCGTGGTCTTCCGCTGACTGGAGTACATACCGCACCTTCCGGCCGCTTTCCAGCAGGTGCAGGCGCGCGACCGACAGTGCCTTTTCGCTGAGATCGATGCCGGTTACGTCGGCGCCGCGCGCCGCCATGCTTTCCGACAGGATACCGCCACCGCAACCGACGTCGAGTACGCGCTTGCCGGCGATGCCGATGCAGCCGTCTATCCAGTCGAGGCGCAGCGGGTTGATTTCATGCAGCGGGCGAAATTCGGATTCCGGGTCCCACCAGCGGTGCGCGAGTTCGGAAAACTTCTCCAGCTCGAGCGGATCAGCGTTCTGTTGAGTAGTCATGTGCGTATGGACAGGGCAGGACGTTCATCGGTTGCAGTCGATGGTATACGCAGCCTCGGGAAAAGTCGGACGAAAAAAAGCCCTGCACGAGTGCAGGGCTTTTCAGATCAAGGGACCCGCTTACTTCTGGGTGCCGATGATTTCGATATCCACGCGACGGTCAGGCTGGAGGCAATTCACCAGCTTCTTGTTGCGGAAGTTCTCTGCGCCCATCTTCATGCAGGCATCGCCCGTGACCGGCTGCGATTCGCCCTTGCCTTCCGTGTAGACACGGTTGGCTTCGACGCCCTTGCTGACGATGTATTCCTTGACCGCAGCTGCGCGCTTCTCGGACAGCGTCTGGTTGTACTTTTCCTTGCCGATGCGATCGGCGTGGCCGACAGCGATGATCACTTCGAGGTCGATCGAACCGAGCTTGCTGACCACGTCGTCAATCTTGTCCTTGCCTTCCTGGCGAAGCACGGCCTTGTCGAAATCGAACAGGGCGTCAGCCGACAGGGTGATCTTCTGTGCGGCGGGCTTGGGTGCCGGTGCCGGCGCCGGTGCGGGTTCTGCCTTCGGTGCGGGGGCGGCAGCAGCCGGAGCGGGCGGCTCACAAACGTCCTTCGGCAGCAGGTCCTTGTCGCATGCGCAGCCGACTGCAGGCACTGACGCTGCGTAGGCCGGGGTCCAGAAACCGGTTCTCCAGCACAGTCCGGTCGCGCTGCGAACGACAACGCCGCGGCTGTCGATCACATACGGGACGTGGGCCTGGATCTTCGGGTCGACCTTGATGTCTTCAGCCGCGGATGCGTTCGAAGCAAAGCCGGCGGAAGCAGCAAGCAGAGCGATGAGCAGCGGTTTTTGCGTCAGTTGTTTTAGCATGATCCCCTCGTATGAGACTTGAATCGGTTGTAAATCGGACCTTCCATGGATCCGCAAGATTCCGGAGCAAACGCCCGCAAAGTCTTTGCTGGAGCCACGATTACCAGCGAAATCCGCCAGGACGGCAGCGGCAAGCCGTTATTTGATTACCTTATTTTGCCACAGCCGCCCGCGCGCCTTCAATTCGTTGTTGTGCGGGTGCAACATGATGCCACGGCTGACAAGCGCTTGTCCTGCGACCCATACTTCGCTGACATGTTCCCGCCCTGCGGCATACACAATGTGCGACATCGGCGCGTAACAGGGACGTGTTTCGAACGCGTCGAACGCCACGGCGCAGAGATCTGCCGACTTGCCCGGGCGAATGGAGCCGATGAGGTGATCGAGACCGAGCGCGCGTGCGCCCCCCAGTGTTGCCATATGCAACAACTGAGCTGCCGGCAGCGCAGCGGCGTCGCCGGTCGTCAGCTTGGCAAGAAGCCCGGCCTGGCGCATTTCCTGGAACAGGTCGAGCCGATTGTTGCTGGCAGCCCCGTCGCTGCCCAGTCCGACATTGACGCCTGCCGCCATCAGCGCCGTTACTGGCGCTGCGCCGCTCGCTAGTTTCATGTTGGAACTGGGGCAGTGCGCCACGCTCGAGCCTTCGCGGCCCAGCAGCGCAATTTCGTCAGCATCCAGATGCACTGCATGCACTGCAATCAGTCCGGGACCGACCAGACCGATCCGGTGCAGACGTTCAAGCGGCCTTACTCCATATTGCGCAATGCTCTGCTCGATTTCGCTCTGCGTCTCGTGCACATGGGTGTGGATGGGCAGATCAAGTTGCTCGGCAAGTGTGCGGATGCGCTCGAACGTGGCGTCGGAAACCGTATACGGTGCATGTGGCGACAGCGTGAAGTGAAGCAGCGGATGGGATTTATGGCGATCCCTCACTGCGAGCCCCCGGCTGATGTACTGATCGGCGTCGCTGGCCCAGGCGCTGGGAAACTCGATCACCACAATGCCCAGCACCGCGCGCATGCCCAGATCGATCGCGGCTTCGGCAGCGGCATCCGGAAAGAAGTACATGTCGTTGAAGCAGGTGATGCCGCCGCGCAGCATTTCAGCGCAGGCCAGCGCGGTGCCGTCGCGGACGAAATCATGGCTCACATGTTCCTGCTCGGCCGGCCAGATGTGCTCGCTCAGCCAGCGCATCAGCGGCAGGTCGTCCGCGTAGCCTCGCAGCAGATTCATCGCGGCGTGGCTGTGCGCATTGACCAGACCCGGAATCAGCACATGCTCGTCCAGCAACCGGAGTTCAACCGGCGCGTAGCGCTGGCGCGCTTCTTCCGCTGGCAGCAGGTCAACGATGCGGCCGTTGCTGACTGCAACGGCGTGATGTTCCAGTACCACCCCGGCCGGTTCGACCGGGATGATCCAGCGGGCTTCGATCAACAGGTCGATGGCAACGGGCGCTTGCGCTGTCTGCATGGATGTCGGGCGGTGGCGAGGTCAGTGCGATTCGGCGAAGTCTAGTCTGTCCGGGTGAGGTGCGGCGGCCCCGGGGCGAGTGCAAGCGCATGTTAAACTTGCGGTTTGGCTGCACAAACCGCCCGCACAGACAGCAAGCCGTCTGACTGGTTTCATACAACGACAGCCGCCGTCCGCCTCCCGCCCTCAGATGACCATTTCTTTTGCCAAGGAAACGCTGCCCATTTCGCTCGAAGACGAAATGCGGCATTCCTACCTCGATTACGCGATGAGCGTGATCGTCGGCCGCGCGCTGCCCGATGTGCGCGACGGCCTCAAGCCGGTGCATCGCCGGGTGCTGTTCGCGATGCACGAAGCGAACATCCAGTGGAACCGGCCCTATGTGAAGTGCGCGCGCGTCGTCGGCGACGTGATGGGTAAATACCATCCGCACGGCGATTCGGCGATATACGACACCCTGGTGCGCATGGCGCAGGACTTCTCGTTGCGCTACACGCTGATCGACGGCCAGGGCAATTTCGGTTCGGTAGACGGCGACAACGCGGCGGCCATGCGCTACACCGAGTGCCGTCTGGACAAGATTGCCGCTGAACTGCTGGCCGACATCGACAAGGAAACCGTCGATTTCGGACCGAACTACGACGGCAAGGAGCAGGAGCCGCTGGTGCTGCCCAGCCGCATCCCCAACCTGCTGATCAACGGCAGTGCGGGCATCGCGGTCGGCATGGCGACCAACATTCCACCGCACAATCTTGGCGAAGTGCTCGACGCCTGCCAGTTGCTGCTGAAAGAGCCGGATACGACGATTGAACAACTGATCGATATCGTGCAGGCGCCCGATTTCCCGACCAGCGGCTTCATCTATGGTCTGACCGGCGTGCGCGAGGGCTACCTGACCGGCCGCGGCCGCGTCGTCATGCGTGCCCGCACGCACTTCGAGGACATCGATCGCGGCAGTCGGCAGGCCATCATCGTCGACGAACTGCCGTACCAGGTTAACAAGAAGACCCTGCTCGAGCGCATCGCCGAGCTCGTGAACGAAAAGCGGATCGAGGGCATTTCCGACATCCGCGACGAGTCCGACAAGTCCGGCATGCGCGTGGTGGTCGAACTCAAGCGCAACGAAGTGCCGGAAGTCATCCTGAACAACCTGTACAAGCTCACGCAGCTGCAGGACACCTTCGGCATGAACATGGTGGCGCTGGTCGATGGTCGGCCGCGCCTTCTGAACCTGCGCGAAATGCTGGACTGCTTCCTGTCGCACCGGCGCGAGGTGATCACCCGTCGCACCGTGTTCGAGCTGCGCAAGGCGCGCGAACGCGGCCACGTGCTGGAAGGTCTGGCGGTTGCCCTGTCGAACATCGACGAAATCATTGCGCTGATCAAGGCCTCGGCGTCGCGCGCCGAAGCGCAGGTCGGGCTGATGTCGCGCCCGTGGAAGTCGCCGCTGGTCGACGAAATGCTTGCCCGTGCCGGCGCCGACGCTTTCCGGCCGGATGGTCTTGACGCTGCATTCGGTTCGTTCGCCGACGGCTACCGCATGTCGGATGCGCAGGCAAAGGCCATTCTGGACATGCAATTGGCCCGCCTGACCGGCCTGGAGCAGGAAAAGATCATGTCCGAGTACAAGGAGGTGATCGCGCAGATCATCGACCTGCTCGACATCCTGGCCCGTCCGGAACGCATCAACTGGATCATTTCCGACGAGCTGCGCCAGATCCGCGACCAGTTCGCCGACGGCCGCCGCTCGGAAATCGTCACGCACACCCAGGATCTGGGCATCGAGGATCTGATCGCCCAGCAGGACATGGTCGTGACGCTGTCGCACGGCGGCTACTTCAAGCGCCAGCCGCTGGCCGACTACCGCTCGCAGCGCCGCGGCGGACGCGGCAAGCAGGCGGCGGCGGTGAAGGAAGACGACTTCGTCGACCAGCTGTTCATCGCCAACACGCACGACTACATCCTGTGCTTCTCCAGCCGCGGTCGCGTCTACTGGCTCAAGGTGTACGAAGCGCCGGAAGGCTCGCGCAACTCGCGCGGCAAGCCCATCGTGAACCTGTTCCCGCTGATGGAAGGCGAGAAGATCACGGCCGTGCTGCCGGTGAAGGAATTCGACGAGAACCACTACATCTTCATGGCCACCGGCCGCGGCACGGTCAAGAAGACGCCGTTGTCGGATTTCGGCAATCCTCGCAAGGCCGGCATCATCGCCGTTGATCTGGACGAAGGCGACGTACTGATCGGCGTCGCGATCACCGATGGAACCGACGACATCATGCTGTTCTCTGACGCCGGCAAGGCGGTGCGATTCGCCGAGGCTGACGTGCGTCCGATGGGCCGCACTGCGCGCGGCGTACGCGGCATGATGATCGAAGGCGGCCAGAGCGTGATCTGCATGCTGGTGTCCAAGAACGATGAACTGAGTGTGCTGACCGCAACCGAGAACGGTTATGGCAAGCGCACCCGGGTGACCGAGTATCCGAAGCATGGTCGCGGCACCAAGGGCGTCATGGCGATCGCGTCAAGCGAGCGCAATGGCGCGGTGGTCGGTGCCGTACTGGTCGATACCCGGGATGAAATCATGCTGATTTCGACCGGCGGCGTGCTGATCCGCACGCGGGTGGAAGACATCCGGGAAATGGGCCGTTCGACCCAGGGCGTGACGCTGATCAACCTCGATGGTGGCACCCGTCTCGCGGGCGTCGAAAAGGTGATCGAAAGCGACAGCGAAGCCGATATCGATTCCGACGGCGAGTCGGAGTCGGCCGGTGAAGCTGATGCCGGGGGCGAGGACGCGGAATAGTTCTGACATGGGCGAGCGCGCGTACAACTTCGGGGCTGGGCCGGCGATGATGCCGGACCCGGTGATCGAGCGGATTGCGCGCGAGTGGCAGGATTTTGATGGAGGCGGGTACTCGGCGCTCGAACTGGGGCACCGCAGTGAACCGTTCGCCGATATTCTCGCCCGCGCCAAAGCCGATCTGCGCGAACTGCTCGCGATCCCGGATTCTCACCACGTGCTGTTCCTGCACGGCGGTGCCACGCCGCATTTCGCAATGGTGCCGCTGAATCTGGCGCGCGAGGGGCAGAGCGCGGATTACATCCATACCGGTTACTGGTCTGACAAGGCGATGGCTGAAGCCGCATCTCTGGTCAATGTACGCATCGCCGCCAGCGCAGCCGCAAGCGAATTCGATCGCGTACCCGAGGCGGCGAACTGGCAACTGGATCCGCAGGCCGCGTACGTGCACATCTGCGCCAATGAAACGATAGGTGGCGTCGAATTTGCCGACTATCCGGATACCGGCAGCGTTCCGCTGGTGGCTGACATGTCGTCGAACATCCTGTCGCGGCCGCTGGATGTGTCGCGCTTCGGCCTGATCTACGCCGGGGCACAGAAGAACATCGGCCCGGCCGGACTGGCGATCGTGATCGTCCGCGACGACCTGCTGCATCGCGCACGCGCTGCGGTGCCGTCGGTGATGAACTATGCGCGCCACGTCGAGTGGGATTCGATGTACAACACTCCCGCGGCGTTCATGATCTGGGTTGCCGGGCTGGTGTTCGAGCATGTGAGGAAGGCAGGTGGCGTTGCGGCGATGCAGCGGGAGAGCGCTGCCAAGTCGACGCTGATCTACAACGTGCTCGACGGCTCGAAGCTGTACACGAACCGCATCCAGAAGGGTTCCCGTTCGCGCATGAACATTCCTTTCTTCCTTCGCGAGCCGCGGCTGGAAACACGCTTTCTTGATGGCGCGCGCCGGCGCGGGCTGATCAACCTCAAGGGGCATCGCGCAGTGGGCGGTGTGCGCGCCTCGCTTTACAACGCGATGCCGCTCGACGGTGCGCGGGCACTGGCCGACTACATGACTGAATTCGAACGCAGGTACGGTTGAACGATGGCATCCGATCCGACTCCCCCGAACTCCACCTCCGAGCTGGAAGAATTGCTGAAGTTGCGCGACGCGATCGACGACATCGATCAGCGCGTGCTCCAGCTCATTTCCGAACGGGCGCGCGTCGCGCACCGCATCGGCGAAATCAAGCAGGGCAACATCTATCGCCCGGAGCGCGAAGCGCAGGTGCTGCGCCGGCTTGAGGAGAACAATCCAGGCCCGCTGCCCGGTCACGCGGTCAAGACGGTGTTCCGCGAAATCATGTCGCACTGTCTTGCGCTGGAACAGCCGCTGACGGTCGCCTTCCTCGGTCCGGCGGGTACCTTTTCCGAAAGTGCGGCACGTCGGCATTTCGGTTCGGCGCCGGCACTGCTGCCACTGGCCACAATAGATGAGGTGTTCCGTGCCGTGGAAGCCGGCAACGCGGCGTACGGCATCGTGCCGGTCGAGAATTCGACCGAGGGCGCGGTCGGACGAACGCTGGACATGCTGCTCAGCACGACGCAGATGGTGTGCGGCGAGGTCATGCTGCGCGTCGAACAGAATCTGATGAGTCGCGATACGCCACTGAATCAGGTGCGTTGCGTTTACTCCCATTCGCAATCGCTTGCGCAGTGTCACGAATGGCTCAACCGCAACCTGCCGGGCGTACCGACGGTGGCGGTGGCCAGCAACGCCGAGGCGGCGCGTCGTGCATCCGAGGAAGAGCGCGCTGCGGCGATTGCCGGTGAGGCGGCGGCGCGTGCCTACGATCTGCACATCCTTGCCGCCAACATCGAGGATGATCCGGCGAACACCACCCGTTTTCTGGTGCTCGGCGAGCATGACGCCGGTCCTTCGGGCCGCGACAAGACCTCGATGATCTTCACGGTCCAGAATCGTTCCGGCTCAGTGGTGCGTCTGCTGCAGCCACTGGCCGACGAGGGGGTCAGCATGACGAAGTTGCAGTCGCGACCGGTACGTGGCTTCGGCAGTGGCGGCTGGCAGTATGTTTTCTATGTCGATATCGAAGGTCATCTGAGTGAGCCGGCCGTCAGCAAGGCAATCGCCCGCATCCGCGGCGAAGCAGGTTCGCTCAAGGTGCTCGGTTCCTATCCGGTTTCGGTGAGCAATTCATGAGTGTGTTCGACCGTGCTGCGGCGCATATCCGTTCCATTTCCCCGTATCAGCCGGGCAAGCCGATTTCCGAGCTGGCCCGCGAAATGGGGCTGGAAGAGTCCTCCATCGTCAAGCTGGCGTCCAACGAGAACCCGCTGGGCATGAGTCCGCATGCGCGTGCGGCCGCGCTGGCAGCGATCGACGAGGTGCCGCGCTACCCCGATGGCAACGGCTTTGAACTGAAGCAGGCGCTGATGCGCCATCACGACATCGGGATGGATCAGATCGTGCTCGGCAATGGTTCGAACGACGTGCTCGAAATGGTGGCGCGCGCGCTTCTGGGTCCGGGGTGCAGTGCGGTGTATTCGAAGCACGCCTTCGCGGTCTATCCGCTGGCGACGCTCGCTGCGGGGGCTTTCGGCATCGAGGTGCCTGCACGCAATTTCGGCTGCGATCCCGACGCAATGCGTGACGCCATCCGCGACGACACGCGTGTCGTGTTCATCGCCAATCCGAACAATCCGACCGGCACATTCGTCGAAGCTGCGGCACTCGAGCGTTTTGTTGCTTCGGTGCCGGCGGATGTGCTGGTCGTTCTCGATGAGGCATACAGCGAATATCTGCCGGCACACCTTGCCTACGACAGCGCACGCTGGCTGGCGCGCTACCCCAACCTGCTGGTGTCGCGCACCTTTTCGAAGGCGTACGGACTGGGTGGCCTGCGCGTCGGTTACGGCATCGGTCAGCCGCCGGTGATCGATCTGCTCAATCGAGTGCGGCAGCCGTTCAATGTGTCGAACGTAGGTCTTGCCGCAGCAGCGGCTGCGCTGGCCGATCAGGACTTCGTCCGTGCATCGGCTGCCGCCAATGCAGCGGGGCTGCGCCAGCTGGAAGCGTTCTTCGACGCGCAGGACATCGAGTACATCCGCTCCTGTGCCAATTTCATCGCCTTCCGTGCGGGTGATGCGGCGCGCATCAACCGCCGATTGCTCGAGCAGGGCGTCATCGTGCGTCCTGTCGCCGGCTACGCAATGCCGGAGTGGCTGCGCGTGTCGATCGGCCTCGAGTCGGAGAACGCGCGCTTCATCGATGCCCTGACAAGGGCGCGGACGTGACCGGCGTCATGACGAAGCCGCTGGTCGGACGTCTGCTGGTCTGCGGCGTCGGTCTGATCGGTGGCTCATTTGCTGCGGCGTTGAAGCAGGCGAAACAGGTTGGTGAGGTCGTCGGCATCGGCCGCACTGCCGAAAGCATGCAGGAAGCGCTGTCGCTAGGCCTCGTCGACCGCGTCGAGACAGACTGGCGAACTGCCCTGCCAGGCGTTGATCTGGTGTTGCTTGCGATGCCGGTGGGCCAGATGGATGTCGTGATGTCGCACCTGATGCCGCATCTGTCACTCGATACCGTGGTCACGGACGCCGGCAGTACCAAGGCCGATGTCGTAGCTGTCGCTCGAGCCAAATTCGGCTCCCGCATCGGTCAGTTCGTGCCCGGGCATCCGATCGCCGGTGCCGAAAAGAGCGGCCCGCAGGCGGCGCGCGCCGAGTTGTACGACAAGCGCCGGGTCGTGCTGACGCCGCTGGTCGAGAACGATGATGCCGCGATCGATCTGGTCCGCAAGGCCTGGCAGGTGTGCGGTGCCCAGGTGTCGACCACTTCGCCCGAACACCATGACCGATGGCTGGCGTCGGTCAGTCACCTGCCACATCTGCTGTCGTTCGCATTGGTATCCGAACTGGCTGCGCGGTCGAACGCCGACGAGATATTCAGCCTTGCCGGCGGCGGCTTTCGCGATTTCACCCGCATCGCAGCGAGCCACCCCGAAATGTGGCGCGACATCTTCTTTGCCAATCGCGACGCCTTGCTTTCCGAATTGACCGCCTATGAAGAAGAACTCGCGCGCTATCGCACGCTGATCGAGCAAGGCGACGCGGCGGGCATCGAAAAGCTGCTCGGCATCGCCCGAGAAGCGCGCGTCGCCTGGGCGCAGCGCCAGAGCTGATCCGACAGCCGGGCCCATCCTCATTAAACGGTGCCGGCGGAGCTTCCCGCAATCATGAAAACAGAATTTCTCGATCTTCCTGCTGCCTCGACTGCCCGCGGTACGTTGCGGTTGCCGGGCTCGAAAAGCATTTCGAATCGCGTGCTGCTGCTCGCTGCGCTCGCGCGCGGCGACACGCTGCTGCACGACCTGCTGTCCTCCGACGACGTAGACCGCATGCTCGATGCCCTGCGCAGTCTCGCCGTGGAATGGCAGCATGCGGGCGGCAACGACTATCGCGTTCGCGGTACCGGCGGGCAGTTCGCGGTACGCGAAGCGGACTTGTTCCTCGGCAACGCCGGCACGGCCTTTCGTCCGCTGACCGCGGTGCTGGCGCTCATGGGGGGCGAGTACCGCCTGCACGGTGTACCGCGCATGCATGAAAGACCCATCGGCGATCTGGTGGACGCACTGCACCAGGTCGGCGCGCAGATCGATTACGAGGGCCGGACCGGATTTCCGCCACTGCGCATCCACCCGGCGCGGTTGCGGCAGGTGGAAGCCGTCAGCGTACGCGGTGACGTGTCGAGCCAGTTCCTGACCGGGCTGTTGATGGCGCTGCCGCTGACGAGGCGCGCCGTGCGCATCGACATCGATGGTGAGCTGATCTCCAAGCCCTATGTCGACATCACGCTTGCCCTGATGCGCCAGTTCGGCGTCGACGCCCGTCGCGATGGCTGGTCGTCGATCAGCCTGCCGGCTGCGGCGGAGTATTTGTCACCCGGCGAATGCTTCGTTGAGGGCGATGCATCTTCGGCGTCCTACTTCCTCGCGGCCGGCGCGATCGGCGGCGGCCCGGTACGGGTCGAAGGCGTGGGCCGCGATTCGGTTCAGGGCGATGTCGCTTTCGCCCAGGCGCTCGAACAGCTGGGCGCGGTCATTCGCATGGGGCCGAACTGGATGGAGGCATCCGCTCCGGCAAGCGGGCGACTGCGTGCTTTCGATCTCGACCTGAACCACATTCCGGACGCGGCGATGACGCTGGCGATCTGCGCGCTGTTTGCCGACGGTCCGAGCCGGCTGCGCAACATCGCCAGCTGGCGGGTCAAGGAAACCGACCGCATCGCTGCGATGGCGATCGAACTGCGCAAGGTCGGTGCCACGGTGGAAGAGGGCGCCGACTATCTGACGATCACCCCGCCCAAGGCCTTCATCGCCGGTGCATCGATCGATACCTATGACGATCACCGCATGGCCATGTGCTTCTCTCTGGCAACGCTGGGTGGCGTTCCGCTGCGCATCATGGATCCGGGCTGCGTCGCGAAGACCTTCCCCGACTACTTCACTCGCTGGGCCGAGGTGGCGCGATGAGCAGCGACGTCCGGGCGCCAGTCATCGCGATAGACGGACCATCCGCATCCGGCAAGGGTACGGTCGCAGCCCGCGTCGCGGCGGCGCTGGGCTTTCATCTGCTCGACAGCGGCGCCCTTTACCGGCTGACTGCTGTCGCTGCACTGCGCCGTGGCGCGTCACTGGACGATGGAAAGCAACTTGAAGCCATTGCCCGCGCACTGGATGTGCGCTTCGCCGACGATTCGACCTGGCTTGCCGGCGAGGAAGTGTCGGACGCGATGCGCAGCGAGGACGCATCGGTCGGGGCGTCGAAGGTTGCCGTGCATCAGGGCGTGCGGCAGGCCCTGCTTGCGCGGCAACGCGCCTTCCGCCAGCTGCCCGGACTGGTGGCCGACGGTCGTGACATGGCCTCCGTGGTGTTCCCTGACGCTGCACTCAAGGTGTTCCTCACCGCCAGCGTCGAGGTCAGAGCGCAGAGGCGCTATAAGCAGTTGATCGAAAAAGGTGTTTCTGCTAACCTCGAAAGTCTTTCTCAGGATTTGCGTGAACGCGACGAACGGGACAGCAAACGAGCCAACGCGCCGCTGGTGCGCGTGGCCGATGCGATTCCGCTAGATACGAGTTCGATGTCCGCAGACGCCGCCGTCAGGATGGTTCTTGACGCGTGGGAGCAAGTGAAAGCAGGGCAGCCGGTGCGTCGCTGATACCTGATGCGCTGTTGTCCCGGAAGTGCAGCCTCCGAATGTTCGCAGGTTGTTGTGTTAACCCCTAACCCGTTGCCGCGAAAGCGGCTTTTTGCCAATGTCCCAAGTTGCCCAGTCGTCCGAATCCATGGATTCCATGGAAAGTTTTGCCGCGTTGTTCGAGGAAAGCCTCCAGCGCCAGGAAATGCGCGCCGGTGAGGTCATTACCGCCGAAGTGATGCGCGTCGACAACAATTTCGTTGTCGTGAATGCCGGCCTGAAGTCGGAAAGCTACATCGCGATCGAAGAATTCCGCACCGATCGCGGCGAGCTCACGGTTGCGCCTGGCGATTACGTCAGCGTTGCGATCGAAATGCTCGAAGACGGTTACGGTGAAACCCGGCTGTCGCGCGACAAGGCGAAGCGCATCGCTGCGTGGAACGAACTCGAAAAGGCGCTCGGCGACGGCACCATCGTCAAGGGTCTGGTGTCGGGCAAGGTCAAGGGCGGTCTGACCGTCATGACCAACGGCATCCGCGCCTTCCTGCCGGGCTCGCTGGTCGATCTGCGTCCGGTCAAGGACACCGCGCCGTACGAGAACAAGGAATTCGAATTCAAGGTCATCAAGCTCGACCGCAAGCGCAACAACGTGGTCGTCTCGCGTCGCGCAGTGCTCGAACTGACCGCAGGCGAAGAGCGCGAGAAGCTGCTCGAGAATCTGAAGGAAGGCACGATCGTCAAGGGTATCGTCAAGAACATCACCGATTACGGCGCATTCGTTGACCTTGGTGGCATCGACGGCCTGCTGCACATCACCGATCTGGCCTGGCGTCGCGTGCGTCATCCGTCGGAAGTGCTGGCGGTCGGTGACGAAGTCGAAGCGAAGGTGCTCAAGTTCGACGCGGAGAAGAACCGCGTGTCGCTGGGCCTCAAGCAGCTGGGCGAAGACCCGTGGGTGGGCATTTCGCGCCGCTACCCGCAGGGCACCCGCCTGTTCGGCAAGGTGACCAACCTGACCGACTACGGCGCATTCGTCGAAATCGAACAGGGCATCGAAGGCCTGGTTCACGTGTCCGAAATGGACTGGACCAACAAGAACATCCACCCGACCAAGGTTGTCCAGCTGGGCGACGAAGTCGAAGTGATGATTCTCGAAATCGACGAAGATCGTCGCCGCATTTCGCTGGGCATGAAGCAGTGCCAGGCGAACCCGTGGGAAGATTTCTCGATGAACCACAAGAAGGGCGACAAGGTCCGTGGCCAGATCAAGTCGATCACAGACTTCGGCGTGTTCATCGGACTGACCGGCGCGATCGACGGTCTGGTTCATCTGTCCGACCTTTCGTGGTCGCTGACCGGCGAAGAAGCCGTCCGCAATTACAAGAAGGGTGACGAAGTCGAGGCCATCGTGCTGTCGATCGATGTCGAGCGCGAGCGTATTTCGCTCGGCGTCAAGCAGATGGATGGGGATCCCTTCACCAACTTCATCGCCACCCACGACAAGAACAGCGTTGTGCGCGGAAACGTGAAGTCGGTCGATGCCAAGGGCGCGGTGATCGCGCTTAACGACGACGTTGAAGGTTATCTGCGCGCCTCGGAAGCTTCGCGTGATCGCGTTGATGACCTGACCACCGTGCTGAACGTCGGCGACGAGATCGAAACGATGATCGTCAATCTCGACCGCAAGACCCGTTCGATCACGCTCTCTGTGCGTGCGAAGGATCAGGCGGACCAGAACGACGCGATCCAGAAGATTCAGTCTGAAGGGTCGTCGGCCAGCAGCGGCACCACCAATCTGGGTGCACTGCTCAAGGCGAAGCTGAAGAACCCCTCCTGATCGCGGCTTGCGATTGAGGCTTGGAGACAGCGCCGCCTGCGGGCGGCGTTGTCTTGTCATCATCCGGTTCCTTGCACCTGCTCAATCGATCTGTCATGACAAAATCCGAACTGATCACCCGGCTGGCTACCCGCTTCCCGCAATTGGTGGCGAAGGATGCCGACTACGCAGTCAAGATGATTCTTGATGAAATGACGGCCGCACTGGCGCGCGGCGACCGCATCGAAATTCGTGGTTTCGGCAGTTTTTCGCTGAATCACCGGCCGCCGCGCGTAGGTCGCAACCCGAAGTCCGGCGAAAAGGTTCTGGTGCCCGAGAAGCGCGTGCCGCATTTCAAGGCGGGCAAGGAACTGCGCGAACGGGTCGATCAGGCACTGGCTGCCGCAACGCCGGTATCCTGATTCAACCACCCATGGCCATACTCAACTGGCTGCTGCGCATCGTTGTCTTCCTGCTGCTGCTGGGCCTTGCTGCGCGCAACAGCGATCCGGTCACCGTGCGCTGGTTCTTCGGCCACGAGTGGCGCATCGAACTTTCGGTCTTGCTGCTCGCGTTGTTCGTGCTGGGCGTGCTGCTGGGTGCGTTTGCCGGCTGGACGCATGCGCGCAAGCAGTCGGGCCCGACGCCCACTTCGGCTGACTGAGTCGGCTACCCACTGAACATGGACATCGAACTCTGGTGGTTGCTCGCGCTGCCGCTCTTCTTCGGGCTTGGCTGGCTGGCTGCGCGCATCGACATTCGCCACCTGGTCAGCGAGTCCAGAGCGCTGCCGCGTTCCTATTTTGCCGGTCTGAACTTTCTGCTTAACGAACAGCCGGATCGCGCCATCGAGTCCTTCATCGAGGCGACCCGCAGCGATCCGCAAACCACCGAACTGCAGTTCGCGCTTGGCAATCTGTTCCGTCGCCGCGGCGAGACGGACCGTGCCATCCAGATTCATCAGGCGTTGGTGAAGCGAGAGGACATCAAGCCGGAGTTGCGCCTGAATGCCCGGCTGGAACTGGGTCAGGACTATCTGAAGGCCGGTCTGCTCGATCGCGCCGAAGAAGTGTTCGTCGGACTTCGCAATACGCCGCTCGACATGGCGGCCCTGCACCACCTGCTGGACATCTACCAGCAGGAAAAGGAGTGGGCGAAGGCGATAGAGATTGCACGCGCCTTGCCGCCGGACGAATCACATCGCGCGCAGAAGGACATCGCCCAGTTCCTGTGCGAACTGGCGACCCATGCGCTCGCGCAGTCGCGTTACAACGATGCCCGGCCACTGCTCGAAGACGCGCTGGCCACGCACCGCAAGTGTGTCCGTGCGCTGGTACTGATGGGCGACCTGCACGCCGCCGAGCAGCAATGGGAACTGGCAATCGAACAGTGGCAGCGGGTCGAGCAGCAGAATCCCGTCTACCTCGCCCTGGTCGCCGGCCGTCTCGCCGACGCCTATCGCAAGCTCGGGCGCGAACGTCAGGGCATCACGTTGCTGAAGAGCTATCTGGAACGCCACACGTCGCTCGACTTGCTCGACGTGGTGTTCAAGGAAGAGCTCGATACGGAAGGGCCGGCCGGCGCGCTAGCGCTGGTGCGCGACGAGCTGCGCCGCAATCCGACGTTGCTCGGGCTCGACAAGCTGCTTGAAGCGCAGATGCAGACACTGCCGCCGGAATCGCGCACCGATTCCGACCTGATGAAGGGCATCATTCATGCGCACACGCGCCGTGTGGCGCGTTACCGTTGCGATACCTGCGGCTTCAAGGCGCGCCAGTTTCACTGGCGCTGTCCGGCCTGCGGCGGCTGGGAAACCTATCCGCCCAAACGTACCGAAGAATTCGACCTCACGCCCTGATCGATGAGCTTGCCGACATCCAGTTTGTCGTTGCCTGACACCTCGCGCGCACGCATCCTCGTCGCCGGCGACGTGATGCTCGACCGCTACTGGTTCGGCGACGTGCAGCGCATCTCGCCGGAGGCGCCGGTGCCGGTGGTAAAGATCGACCGGGTCGAGGAGCGGCCGGGTGGTGCGGCCAATGTCGCGCGCAACTGTGCCGCACTTGGCGCGCACGTCAGCCTGTTGTCGGTGGTGGGTGCCGACGACGCCGGCCGTACGCTGCGTACCCAGATGCAGGCGGCGGGCATCGACGCCAGCCTGCACGAGGACGCCGCGCTATCGACCACCATCAAGCTGCGCGTGATCGGCCGCCAGCAGCAACTGCTGCGCATCGATTTCGAGAACATGCCGACGCATGAAGTATTGCGCGCCAAGCTTGATGAGTTTGCTCGCCGGGTGAGCGACGCGGATCTGGTGATCCTGTCCGATTACGGCAAGGGCGCACTGTCGAACATCCGCGACATGATGGATATTGCCCGAGCCGCCGGCAAACGCGTACTGGTCGATCCCAAGGGCGACGACTATTCGCGCTACGTCGGCGCCACGCTGCTGAAGCCGAATCGCAACGAGTTGCGCGAGGTTGTCGGGCGCTGGGCGGATGACGACGATCTGGCGCGCCGTGCGCGCACGCTGCGCGACGAGCTGAATCTCGGCGCCCTGCTGCTGACTCGCTCGGACGCCGGCATGAGCCTGTACGACGCGGGTGGTGTCATTCACGAGCCCGCGCTCGCACGCGAGGTGTACGACGTGAGCGGCGCGGGCGACACGGTGATCGCCACGATGGCCGTGATGCTGGCGGCAGGCAGTTCGATGCCCGATGCGATGCGGCTGGCGAACCGCGCAGCGGGCATCGTCGTTGCGAAGCTCGGCACTGCGGTATGCTCGCTCGACGAACTGGCGGCCGATCTGCGTCACACCTGATCCGACGGTCGCGCGACGTCCGTTTTTCGTCTGCCTGTGGAGTGTTGCGCCATGCGTCGCCTGATCTGTTGTCTGCTGCTTTGCCTCGCCGCTCCCTGGGCGCTTGCCGCGCTCGATCTGAATACCGCCACCGAAGCTGAACTCGATGCATTGCCCGGCGTCGGCCCGAGCCGCGCCCAGGCCATCATCGAGCACCGCGCGAAGAACGGCCCGTTCGCCTCGGTGGATGACCTGCGCAATGTGAAGGGCATCGGCGACAAGACCTTGGCCGAACTCAGGCCGCTGCTCACCGTCGGACCCGTAGCCGGTGCATCGAGCTCTGGCGCGACCGCGAGCCCGCCCTCTGCCGTACCGGCCTCCGACGGCTTTCCCTGGTGGATTGTCGGGGTGATCGTGCTTGTCGCAGTGATCGGCGTCGTGGTGATGCGCCGCCGCGCCGCACCTTCAGCGGTACCGACGCCCGCTGCGGCACCGGCGGCACCGGTGCCAGCAGCACCGCCGGTGCGATCCACCGCATCGCCACCGCCGCGTCCGGCAGGTGGTGGTACCACGGGTATGCAGCCGGGTCAGCCTGTGCGACCGGCTGGCGCGCCGCCGCGACCCGCAGGCAGTCCTCCCGCCCAGCCGTCGGCAGATGCTGCGACTGCAGCGTCGGCTGCGCCGCCCAAGCCGGCAGGCGCTCCCCCCAAACCGGCCGGCTCGCGCTGAATCGACCCTACAGACTTCAAGGCAGATCCATGCTTTACAAGACACTCGAAGACTTCGTCGGCAACACACCGCTGGTTCGGCTGCAGCGCATTCCGGGCGCGGACAACGCGCGTCGCGGCAACGTCATCCTCGGCAAGCTGGAAGGCAACAATCCGGCCGGCTCGGTCAAGGACAGACCGGCGCTGTCGATGATCCGCCGCGCCGAAGAACGCGGCGACATCAAGCCGGGTGACACGCTGATCGAGGCGACCAGCGGCAACACCGGTATCGCGCTCGCCATGGTGGCGGCGATGCGCGGCTACAAGATGATTCTGGTCATGCCCGAGAATCAGAGTATCGAGCGCCGCCAGAGCATGGCCGCCTACGGTGCCGAACTGGTGCTGACGAGCAAGGCGGGCAGCATGGAACTGGCGCGCGATGTCGCCGAGAAGCTGCGCGATGAAGGTCGCGGCGTCATCCTCGACCAGTTCGCCAATCCGGATAATCCGCGCGCCCACATCGAAGGTACGGGCCCGGAGATCTGGCGCGATACCGAAGGTCGCGTCACCCATTTCGTCAGTTCGATGGGCACCACCGGCACCATCATGGGTACCTCGACCTTTCTGAAGTCGAAAAATCCGGACATCCAGATCGTCGGCTGCCAGCCCGAAGAAGGTTCGCAGATTCCAGGGATACGCAAGTGGCCGCAAGCCTATCTGCCGAAGATCTACGACGGCGCGCGCGTCGACCGGCTGGAGTATGTCGGTCAGGCTGCTGCCGAGGACATGACGCGCCGTCTGGCCGCGGAGGAGGGTATTTGCGCCGGCATCAGTTCCGGCGGTGCGCTGGTCGTCGCGTTGCGCATAGCGGCAGAAGTCGAGAATGCGACCATCGTCACCATCGTCTGCGACCGCGGTGACCGCTATCTGTCGACGGGTGTATTTCCCTCCTGAACGGCTGTTGCGGCCGCTGCGCCGCTGCGT
Source organism: Methyloversatilis sp. RAC08 (assembly GCF_001713355.1). Lineage (NCBI taxonomy): Bacteria > Pseudomonadati > Pseudomonadota > Betaproteobacteria > Nitrosomonadales > Sterolibacteriaceae > Methyloversatilis > Methyloversatilis sp. RAC08. The sequence goes on from NZ_CP016448.1 coordinate 3,388,221, forward strand.
TGCCGCGCTGATTCTGCTTGGTCTGCATTCCTCGCCGCAGGCGGCCATCGAACTGCGCTTCGAGTCACTGTCGGCACCTGCCGTCGAGCTGAACGATGTACGCATCGCTGCGGCCGGTCTGGGCGGTGGCCGCGCGCGCATCACCGCGGCGCGCGCGCTCGTGTCGGGGCGAGCGCTGCAGCATGTCAGGCTCGAATGCGGTGACTTCGCAGTGCTGCCCGAAGTGCGCTGCAGGGATGGACGGCTCAGTGCCGACGGTTACGGTCCGTGGTCAGTCGAGTTCAGTCTCGGCGGACCTCAGCGCGCACTGCGCGCCGACGTCCGCCTGAACGCCGACGTCACGGCAACGATCACAGGCGCGCTCGCCGGCGATGCGCCGCAACTGCGGCTGGTGTCGTCCGGCGTACCGATGACATACCTGCTCGGCAAGCTTCCAGCGTTGAAACCGTACGTGCCGGGCGGCCAGGTTGATGTGGACGCCACATTGACGCTGGCCGGAGCCGCACGGTCGCCTCGTGTGCGTGCGACGCTCACCGCGCGGGACGGACATTTCGGCTCGGCAGATGGTCTGCGTGCTGCGGATTCGCTGTCTGCAGTCATCGACATCGACGTGCAGCGCGACGGCCCGGACTGGCGTGGAAAGCTTGTCACCGACTGGCGCGGCGGCGAACTGCTGTGGGACAGCGTCTATCTGACCGGCGGCGGCAGCGTGCTGTCGGTGGATTTCAGGTTGTCGCAGTCTGCTCTGGATCTGACGTCGCTCGCGCTTGACCTTGCCGGTATCGGGCGTCTGACCGGCGACGCCACACTGGATCGCGCAAGTGCCTCACTGCGCGCGGCGCGCGTGCAGGGCGCCGAACTCGACCTTAAGGTGCTCAACGACCGCTTTGTCCAACCGCTGTTTGCTGCACGGGGCTGGCCGGCATTCGTCATGCAGGGGGATGCGGATGTTGCGGCCCGGCTTGATCCTGTCGGGTTGCACAGTGCGAAACTGATCGTACGCGGTGCGCACGTGAATGACATGGCCGGACGGTATTCGCTGCAGCAAATGGACGCCAACCTGCCCTGGCAGCGAGCCGGTGCGACACGCATGCGCATCACTGTGGGTGAAGGTCGCCTCGGCCGCGTGCCTGTCGGCCGCTTCGAACTCGACGTCGACGCGGCACCTGATAATGTGGCGGTTCAGCCGGTGCGCATTCCGCTGCTCGATGCGGGCCTGCAGCTGAATATGCTGCGCTTCGAGCGCGCGGACGGCCGGTGGACCGGTGACCTGTCGGCCGACCTTGAGCCGCTATCGATGCCGGAACTGACGCAGGCACTAGGCTGGCCGCGCATGGCGGGAAGTGTCGGCGCCAGCGTGCCGCATGTACGCTGGCGCGATGGCGTGCTGTCACTGGACGGCCAACTGCTGATCCAGGTGTTCGGCGGCTACATGGCCGCGAGCGGTCTGCAGGTTATCGAGCCGTTCGGCACGACGCCGCGTGTTCTTTCCGACCTGCAGATGCGTTATATCGATCTGGAAGCGCTGACCGAAACCTTCAAGTTCGGCCGTATCACCGGTCGGCTCGACGGCGACGTCAGCGGACTGGAACTGTCGCGCTGGGTGCCACTGGCGTTTGACGCGCGGGTGCGCTCGAGCGAGGGTGACTATCCGAGGACGATCAGCCAGCGCGCTGTCGACAGCATCACTGCGCTGGGCGGACCAGGCGCGACTGCGGCGATCCAGCGGACTTTTCTCGGCGTGTTCGAGCGCTTCGGATATCGGCGCATCGGTGTGTCGTGCCGCCTGCGCAATGGTGTGTGCGAGATGGATGGGCTGAGCGACCGGAACGGAGGATTCGTGCTGATCGAAGGCGGCGGAGTGCCGGCGCTCAGCGTGGTTGGCTACAATCGGCGTGTCGACTGGCAGGTGTTGCTGGAACGGCTGGCGCGCGTGACCGAAACGAAACCGGTGATTCAATGAGGTGGTCATGAACAGGTCGCATAAATGCAAGGCGCTCACACGCCGGTCACTCACGCACAGATCGATGGTCCTCGCGCTGGCTGCATCTGCTCTGCTTGCAGGCTGCGTCACCATCAACATCTACTTTCCCGCCGCGGCGGCGGAAAAGGCGGCCGATCGAATAATCGACGAAGTCTGGCAACTGAAGAACGGCAGCCAGACGCCGGCGATACCGGAAGGGAAACAACCATGAAGACAGTGCACCGCATCGTTCTGCTTTGCCTTTTGTACGCGGGCGCCGTCTGGGCGCAGGGCAATCTGGAAATCAATACGCCGGCGATCAGCCAGTTGCGTGACGCAATGCAGGCACGTCACGCGCAGCTTGCGCCGCACTACGCATCCGGCGCATTGGGTCTCACCGCCGATGGCCGGATCGCGCTGCGCGATGCCAATGCGGTGCCGCTGGCACAGCGCCAGGCGGTACAGGGTCTGGTGGCACAGGAAAATGGCGACCGCGATGCGTTGTACCGCGAAATCGCGCGCGCCAACGGGCATCCCGAGTGGGAGGCGGATATCCGCTCCACCTTCGCGCAGCGCTGGATCGGGCGCGCCCAGAGTGGCTGGTATGTTCAGTCCGGCGGGCAGTGGTCGCGCAAGTAATTTCAATCCTCACGGGACAGACATGGCCGCCGTACTCGTATTCGACATCGAAAGCATTCCGGACATCGCCGGCATCCGCCGGCTGCATCAGCTGCCGGACGAACTGTCCGACACGGAAGTGGCGGAGTTCGCCTTTCAGCAGCGCCGGGCCAGCGTCGGCCACGATTTCCTGCCGCTGCACCTGCAGCGCGTCGTCGTCATATCGTGCGCGCTGCGCGATGCGCGGTCGCTCAAGGTGTGGTCGCTGGCCGAGCCGGAAAACGGCGAAGGGCAGATCATCCAGCGCTTCTACGAAGGCATCGAGCGGCTGACGCCGCAGATCGTGTCGTGGAACGGCGCCGGCTTCGATCTGCCGGTGCTGCACTATCGTGGCCTGATCCACGGCGTCACCGCGCCGCGCTACTGGGAAATGGGCGAGGGCGATGGCCCGGACGCCCGTGAATTCAAGTGGAACAACTACATCAGTCGCTACCACTCGCGTCATCTGGACCTGATGGATCTTCTGGCGCTGTATCAGGGCCGCGGCAATGCGCCGCTGGACGAACTGGCCAAGCTGATCGGTTTTCCGGGCAAGCTCGGCATGGACGGCTCGGCTGTGTGGGGTGCCTGGCAGCGCGGCGAGATTGCGCAGATCCGTGATTACTGTGAAACCGATGTGCTCAACACCTTCCTCGTATTCCAGCGCTTCCAGTTGATGCGCGGCGTGCTGGACCGCGCGCAGTACGATGCCGAAATCGACTTCGTGCGCGAATGGCTGGCCGCTCAGCCGGGCGCGCACTGGAAGGAGTATCTGGCCGCCTGGCAGGCGCCGTGAATCGCCGCGCGAAAATTGTGTTGAGTCGCGCCGGATTCCGGCTATACTTGCGCGCTCTTTTAGGCGCGTAGCTCAGCTGGTTAGAGCACCACCTTGACATGGTGGGGGTCGTTGGTTCGAGTCCAATCGCGCCTACCAACATTAGCTGCAGGTTTCGAAAGGTTGCGTTATGACACCGCGAACGCGTTTCACTCCGGTATCCATCGCTGTCTGAGGCCTGCAGATCAAGACGCACGGAACGATGTCGTTCAAGCGTGTGCAAATGAAAAGTGCGGCTCAGGCCGCACTTTTTTTTCGTCCCGAGTATTCGTTACATCCCCGTTACCGTTTTCCGGAGCATCGCCAATGGTCAATATCACCCTGCCGGATGGATCGGTCCGCAGCTTTGACGCTGCAGTCACCGTGCGCGACGTCGCGGCGTCCATCGGCGCCGGTCTGGCCAAGGCGGCGCTCGCCGGCCGTGTCGATGGCAAGCTGGTCGATACCTCATTCCTGATCGAAGGCGACGCGCAGCTGGCCATCGTCACCGACCGCGATGTCGACGGGCTGGACATGATCCGCCATTCAACGGCGCACCTGCTGGCGTATGCGGTGAAGGAACTGTTTCCGGACGCCCAGGTGACCATCGGTCCGGTGATCGACAACGGCTTCTATTACGATTTTTCCTACAAGCGCCCGTTCACGCCGGAAGATCTGGCGGCGATCGAACAGCGCATGACTGAGCTTTCGAAGAAGGACATTCCGGTGTCGCGCGAGGTATGGCAGCGCGACAAGGCGGTCGATTTCTTCAAGTCCATCGGCGAACACTACAAGGCGGAAATCATCGCGTCGATTCCGGCCGATCAGGATGTGTCGCTGTATCGAGAGGGCGAATTCATCGATCTGTGCCGCGGCCCGCACGTGCCGTCGACCGGCAAACTCAAGGTGTTCAAGCTGATGAAGGTAGCCGGAGCCTACTGGCGCGGCGATGCGAAGAACGAAATGCTGCAGCGCATTTACGGCACCGCCTGGGCCAAGAAGGACGAGCAGGACGCCTACCTGCACATGCTCGAAGAGGCGGAAAAGCGCGACCACCGGCGACTGGGCAAGCAGCTTGACCTGTTTCACATGCAGGAAGAAGCGCCTGGCATGGTGTTCTGGCACCCCAAGGGCTGGGTTGTGTGGCAGCAGATCGAGCAGTACATGCGCCATGTGCTCGACGAAGCGGGCTATCGCGAGGTGAAGACGCCGCTGATGATGGACCGCGTGCTGTGGGAGAAATCCGGTCATTGGGAGAACTACCGCGAGAACATGTTCACCACCGAGTCGGAAAAGCGCGACTACGCGGTGAAGCCGATGAACTGCCCGGGTCACGTGCAGATATTCAACAACACGATGCATTCCTATCGCGACCTGCCGTTGCGCATCGCCGAGTTCGGCTCCTGCCACCGAAATGAGCCATCCGGTGCGCTGCATGGCTTGATGCGGGTGCGCGGCTTCGTGCAGGACGATGCGCACATCTTCTGCACCGAGGCGCAGATCACGTCGGAAGTGACAGCCTTTAATGAATTGCTGCTGCGCGTCTACCGCGATTTCGGCTTCCATGATCTGGCGGTGAAGCTTTCGCTGCGTCCGGCCAAGCGCGCGGGTTCCGATGATGTGTGGGACCGTGCTGAAGCGGGTTTGCGCGATGCCTTGGCCGCATCAGGCATGCAGTGGGAAGAACTGCCGGGTGAAGGCGCTTTCTACGGCCCAAAGATCGAATATCACATCAAGGACGCCATCGGACGCTCGTGGCAGTGCGGTACGCTGCAGCTCGATTTCGTGCTGCCGGAGCGTCTGGACGCCGAATACGTCGCGGAGGACAACGGCCGTTACCGGCCCGTGATGCTGCATCGGGCAGTGCTCGGTTCGCTCGAGCGCTTCATCGGCATTCTGATCGAAAACCATGCCGGCAACTTTCCGCTGTGGCTGGCGCCGGTCCAGGTCGTCGTGATGGGTATCACGGAGGCGCAGGCGGATTACGCACAGGAAGTCACGAATGCTTTGCGCGCCGCGGGTCTGCGCGTCGAATGCGATTTGCGCGGGGAGAAAATTAACTATAAAATCCGCGAACATAGTCTGCAGAAGCTGCCTTACCAGGTCGTCGTTGGCGACAAGGAAAAGGCGGCAAAAATGGTGGCCGTGCGTGCCCGGGGAAATACTGATCTCGGGCAGATGACCCTGAGCGACTTCATGCAGCGTCTTGCTGATGAAATCGCCACGCGGGGAATCGATCGCACGGCCTGATTTTTTTCGCCTCGGGAGTACGAGCATCAGTCAGCAAAAATCGCAGCGCCTCAATTCGGAGATCAACGCCCCGGAAATACGTCTTGTTGGCGAAGAGGGTGAGCAACTGGGTATCATGTCGGCCCGTCAGGCATTGACGTTGGCAGAAGAAGCCGGTGTGGATCTGGTCGAGATTGCACCGCTCGCCAAGCCACCGGTCTGTCGTCTGATGGACTTCGGCAAGTTCAAGTACCAGGAAGCGAAGCGCGCTGCCGAGGCGAAATCGAAGCAGAAGCAGATACAGATCAAGGAAGTGAAGTTCCGTCCGGGTACGGACGAAGGCGACTACCAGATCAAGTTGCGCAACCTGTCGCGATTCCTGCAGGACGGCGACAAGGCAAAGGTCACTCTTCGCTTCCGTGGCCGCGAAATGGCGCACCAGGAGTTCGGCATCCGCCTGCTGGAACGTGTGAAGGCCGATCTTGAAGCGGTGGCGGTGGTTGAACAGTTTCCGAAGCTTGAAGGCCGTCAGCTAATCATGGTGCTGGCACCGAGCAAGAAGAAGGTCTGATTCACTCAGCCTGAAGAAGAATTTGCCGGACTTGAAGTCCGGTGATGCGCGAGGTTTTGCCTCGCGTCGCCGCGATTGAAAAATCGCGGCACAACAAGTGTTCACGGGTACGAAAGTGCTGCGAAAGGTTCGCGGCCACCTGTGAAGATGACATAAATGGAGTTTTGTCATGCCCAAGATGAAGACCAAGAAGGGCGCTGCAAAGCGCTTCAAGGTCAGGGCGAGCGGCAGCATCAAGCGTTCGCAGGCGTTCAAGCGCCACATCCTGACGAAGAAAACCACCAAGTCGAAGCGCCAGCTTCGCGGTATGACGGCGGTGCATGCGACGGACGACGCTCGCGTTCGCAACATGCTGCCCTACGCATAAGGAGCCCACGAGATGCCAAGAGTCAAACGTGGTGTAACGGCACGCGCCCGTCACAAGAAGGTACTTGATAAGGCCAAGGGTTACCGCGGCCGTCGCCATAGCGTCTATCGCATCGCCAAGGAAGCGGTGATGAAGGCGGGCCAGTACGCCTATCGCGACCGCCGTCAGAAGAAGCGTCAGTTCCGCGCGCTGTGGATCGTGCGTATCAACGCCGCTGCCCGTGAAGTCGGCCTGACCTACTCGAAGCTGATCAACGGCCTGAACAAGGCGTCGATCCAGGTTGATCGCAAGGTTCTGGCAGATCTCGCCGTATTCGACAAGGCTGCGTTCGCCGCCATCGCGAATCAGGCCAAGGCTCAGCTCGGCTAAGCGTGTTGCACGCAGAAAAAGGAGGCCTGGCCTCCTTTTTTTGTCCCCATATTGTTCGGATTCAAGTCGATGAGTGATCTGGAAGCGCTTGTTTCACAAGCGGAAAACGATTTTTCTGCGGCGGCGGATGCCGTGGCGCTGGAACAGGTCAAGGCGCGTTTTCTCGGCAAGTCCGGCAGCCTGACCGAACTGCTCAAAGGCCTCGGCAAGCTCGACCCCGACGCCCGCAAGACCGCCGGTGCGGCAATCAACATCGCCAAGCAGAAGGTAGAGGCAGCCCTTGAAGCGCGCCGCGAGGCATTGCGCCACGCGGCTCTCGAGGCCCGCCTGGCGGAAGAGTCCCTCGACGTGACCCTGCCGGGACGCGGCCATGCGAAGGGGGGTCTGCATCCCGTTACCCGCACGCTCGAACGCATCGAAGCCCTGTTCCGCGGCATCGGTTTCGATGTGGCGGATGGCCCGGAGATCGAGACCGACTTTCATAACTTCACTGCGCTGAACACGCCGGAAAACCATCCTGCGCGGTCCATGCACGACACCTTCTATCTGGAGGGGGCGAGTGACGTGATGCTGCGCACCCATACCAGCCCGATCCAGGTGCGCTACATGCAGGCGCATGTCGCGCGCCATGCAGGCGCGGCAACGATGCCGGAAATCCGCATCATTGCACCCGGTCGCGTCTATCGCGTCGATTCCGATGCCACCCACTCGCCGATGTTCCACCAGGTCGAGGGCCTTTGGGTTGGCGAGTCGGTGAGCTTCGCCGACCTGAAGGGCGTGGTTAGCGATTTCCTGCATCGTTTCTTCGAAGCCGATCGGCTCGACGTGCGCTTCCGGCCGTCCTTCTTCCCATTCACCGAGCCGTCAGCAGAAATCGACGTCGCATTTCCGAGTGGTCCGCTGGCGGGTCGCTGGCTGGAAATCGCCGGCTGCGGCATGGTTCATCCGAATGTGCTGCGCCATTGTGGCATCGACGCCGAACGTCATACCGGCTTTGCGTTCGGCTTCGGGCCCGACCGCTTGACCATGCTGCGTTATGGCATCAATGACCTGCGCCTGTTCTATGACGGCGATGTGCGTTTCCTGAGCCAGTTCCGCTGAGGTTTTAGCCCGATGAAATTTTCAGAAAAATGGTTGCGCGAGTTCGTTGACCCGGCCATCGATACGCAGGCGCTGTCGCACCTGCTGACCATGGCGGGGCTCGAAGTCGAGGAGCTTGATCCGGTGGCAGCCGCCTTTCACGGCGTTGTCGTGGCCGAAGTGTTGTCCGTTGCACCGCATCCGGACGCCGATCGTTTGCGGGTTTGCAGCGTGAATGCGGGCGGCGAGCCACTGCAGATCGTGTGCGGTGCCCCCAACGTTGCCGCTGGCATGAAGGTGCCATGCGCCACAGTGGGGGCCAGTCTGCCGGGTATCGACATCAAGAGGGCGAAACTGCGCGGTGTCGAAAGCAACGGCATGCTGTGCTCGGCGCGCGAACTCGGGCTGTCGGAGGATCATGGCGGCCTGCTCGCACTGCCCGACGATGCGCCGGTGGGTAGCGACATCCGGCATTACCTCGATCTGGATGACAACGCTTTCGTCATCAAGCTCACACCGAACCGCGCAGACTGTTTCGGCATGCTGGGCATCGCGCGCGAAGTGTCGGCGCTTACCGGTGCGCCGTTGTGCGTGCCGGAGATCGTCGCTGCGCCCGTCTCGCTGACCGAGGTGCTGCCGGTCAGCATTGAGGCACCGGATCTGTGCGGCCGTTTTTCGGGCCGTATCGTCCGCGGGGTAAATGCCCGCGCAGCGACGCCGGAGTGGATGCAGCGCCGGCTGGAACGCGCCGGCATGCGTTCGATATCCGTGCTGGTCGACATTTCCAATTACGTCATGCTGGAACTGAACCGTCCGAATCACGTGTTCGATCTCGATCGCGTGCAGGGCGGTCTGACCGTGCGCTGGGCGCGCGAGGGCGAACAACTCGTGTTGCTGAACGAGCAGACCATCACGCTGACACCGGACTGCGGCGTCATCGCCGACGAAACCGGTGTCGAAAGCTTCGCCGGCATCATGGGCGGCGCATCGACCGCGTGCTCGCTCGATACGCGCAACGTCTATGTCGAGGCCGCGTTCTGGCAACCCGATGCCATACAGGGTCGTGCCCGCCGCTATGCATTCTCCAGCGAGGCTGCTCACCGGTTCGAACGTGGCGTCGATTTTGCCGATACAGTGGCGGGCGTCGAGCGCGTCACGCAACTGATTCTCGACCTGTGCGGTGGCGAAGCCGGCCCGATCGATGACCGCATCACCCTGCTGCCGTTGCGCGAGCCGGTACGTCTGCGCCCGTCGCGCGTGTCCCGTGTGCTCGGCCTGCCGTTTGGCGACGACGCCATCGAAACCTGTCTTCAGCGCATGACGCTGCCTTTTGTACGCGATGGCAACGATTTCATCGTTCAGCCACCGACCTGGCGCTTCGATCTGTGCATCGAGGAAGACCTGATAGAGGAACTTGCCCGTCTGCACGGCTACGACAACATCCCGACCCACCCGCCGGTCGGCCGACTGGCCATGCCGGAGTTGTCCGAAGGACGTCGAAGCGCATCAAATGTGCGTCACCTGCTGGCCGATCGCGACTATCAGGAAGTGATCAACTTCGCATTCGTCGAGCGGCGCTGGGAACAGGATTTCGCCGGCAACGACACGCCGGTTGTGCTGGCCAACCCGATCGCGAGCCAGATGTCGGTCATGCGCTCGACGCTGATCGGTGGTCTGGTCGACAACGTGGTGACAAACCGTCGTCGTCAGCTCGATCGCGTGAGGGTGTTTGAAATCGGTCGCTGCTTCGCACACGACGCGCAGGCGGTGCCGGTCCCGGGTTTCGCACAGACGCTGCGCATCGCCGGACTGGCCTGGGGGGCGGTGCAAGCGGAACAGTGGGGTACCGCGTCGCGTCTGACCGACTTCTTCGATGTGAAGGGCGATGTCGAAGCGCTGGTGCTGCCTCGTCTGGCAGCGTTCGCTCCTGCGCGCCATGCGGCGCTGCATCCAGGGCGCTCGGCATCTATCAGCCTGGACGGACACGTGATCGGGTTCATCGGTGAATTGCATCCGGAGCTGGTGCAGCGCTACGAGTTGGTGAGTGCACCGCTGGTATTCGAATGCGAGCTCGAACCATTGCTCGGCAGTGCAGTACCGGCGTATCAGACCGTGTCCAGGCAGCCTGCGGTAAGACGCGATCTGGCGCTGCTTGTGCCGCGTTCGACTCCGCTTTCGCAGGTACTGGAAGGCCTTCGCAGCGCTTCGCCGGCCATCGTGCAGGACATCGCCCTGTTCGATGTGTATCAGGGTAAAGGCATATCAGAGAACGAAAAAAGCTTTGCTTTCCGTATAGTTATGCAAGATACTCAACGTACTTTGGCGGACGCTGAAGTCGATGCGACCGTTGATCAACTGGTGATGTATGCACAGCGTGAGTTCGGTGCAAAGCTGCGCGCCTGAGGCGGCAGGGCGACAGGGTTACGAGGAAGCCGCATGACCACACTGACCAAAGCCGAACTGGCGGAAATGCTGTTCGAACAGGTAGGACTGAACAAACGCGAGGCGAAGGATATGGTCGAAGCATTCTTCGACGAGATCCGTGACGCGCTCGAAAGCGGCGACGGCGTCAAGCTGTCTGGCTTCGGCAACTTCCAGTTGCGCGACAAGCCGCAGCGCCCGGGGCGCAACCCCAAAACCGGTGAGGAAATTCCGATCACCGCGCGCCGGGTTGTCACTTTTCATGCGAGCCAGAAGCTGAAGGCGGCCGTCGAGGGCATCGATTACGATGGAAACGACGAGTAAGGAACCGCTGGTCCTGCCAGCGATTCCCGCCAAGCGTTACTTCACGATCGGCGAGGTGAGCGAGCTGTGCGGCGTCAAGCCGCACGTGCTTCGCTACTGGGAGCAGGAATTCACACAGCTCAAGCCGGTGAAGCGACGCGGCAACCGGCGTTACTACCAGCATCACGAAGTGCTGCTGGTTCGCCGTATCCGCCAGCTCCTCTACGAAGAAGGCTTCACCATCAGCGGTGCACGCAACCGTCTCGACGATTCCGATCCTCGCGCGGGGGCTGCGCCGGTTTCAACGGCGAACCACGTCGACGTGGCAGAGTTGCGTGCGGCACTTCAGGAAATTCTCGATCTGCTCGCGTGACGCGAGCTTGCCGATTTTTGCGGGGCTTTCGGCTCAAGTCAGCCTGCCCCTGATATAATTTTGAGCTGAGTCGGGGCGTAGCGCAGCCTGGTAGCGCACTTGCATGGGGTGCAAGGGGTCGTGAGTTCGAATCCCACCGCCCCGACCAATTCTTCTTGCTTCAATCTGCTGTGGCTCATTCGTTGCGACATCGGTTGCAACATCGCGCCGCAACATTCGCCCTCCGTTTCCCATGCGCATTCTGTTGTCCAACGACGACGGTTACTTTGCTCCCGGCCTCGAGGCGCTTGCACGGGCTCTCGGCGAGGTTGGAGACGTGACCGTCGTGGCTCCCGAGGCTGACCGCAGCGGCGCCAGCAACTCCCTGACACTTGACCGTCCGCTCATCCTGCGGCGTGCGCGCAACGGTTTCCATTATGTCAATGGCACGCCGACAGACTGCGTTCATCTCGCTGTGACGGGCATGCTCGATCACCTTCCCGACATCGTCGTGTCGGGCATCAATGACGGCGCCAACATGGGCGACGACACGATCTATTCGGGTACCGTTGCGGCGGCGACCGAAGGGTTCCTGCTCGGTGTGCCGGCGATCGCCATGTCGATGACGCGCAAGGGCAGCGCGCATTACGATACCGCTGCCCGCATTGCGTGCGATCTGGTGCGCCGGCTGACCGACCGTCCCTTTGCAACACCGGTATTGCTCAACGTCAATGTGCCTGATCTTTCATTCGATGCGCTCAAAGGCGTACAGGTGACGCGGCTTGGCCGGCGACACAAGGCCGAGCCCGTAGTGCGGACCACCAATCCGCGCAATGAAACCGTCTACTGGGTCGGCGCTGCAGGTGCGGCTCAGGATGCCGGCGAAGGCACCGATTTTCACGCCACGGCCAATGGATTCGCATCGATCACGCCGCTGCAGATTGACCTGACCCACATGGCCCAGATGGGGCAGGTGCGCGACTGGCTGGGCGCATGACGGCAGCGGACGCAAGTCTGAGCCTGACGCGTGCGCGCGCCCGGATGGTTGAACGGCTGCGTGTTTCCGGCATCCGCGACGAAGGCGTTCTGGCTGCAATGCAGTCCATACCGCGTCATCAGTTCATCGAAGAGGCACTCGGCACGCGCGCCTACGAGGACACTGCGCTGCCGCTCGGCTTCCAGCAGACCATTTCGCAGCCCTTTGTCGTCGCACGGATGATTGAACTTCTGCGCGCTGGCGGACGTCCTCTCGGAAAGACGCTTGAAGTCGGAGCCGGGTGTGGATATCAGGCGGCCGTATTGTCGAAGCTCGCCAGTGACGTGTATGCCATCGAGCGCATTGCGCCACTGCTGGAACGTGCCAAGCGCAACCTGCGTCCTTTGCGGCTGCCGAATGTTCGCCTGAAACACGCAGATGGCATGATCGGCCTGGCTGCCGAGGCGCCGTTCGATACAATCATCGTAGCGGCGGCGGCGGCGGCGGTGCCCAAGGCCTTGCTCGATCAGTTGGCTGAAGGCGGGCGACTCGTGATTCCCGTCGGTACCACCGACCAATCGCTGAGATTGATCGAAAGACAGCCGCAGCGCTATGTCGAATCGAAACTGGACGCGGTGCGCTTCGTGCCGCTGTTGCCGGGGGTTGAATGAATAGATCGTTGTTCGCGGTGCCGGTGTTGTGTCTGCTGCTTGCGTCATGCGCAGGCACGCGGCCGGCGCCGGTTGAGGTCCGTCCGCCGGTGGGTGCGCCACCCGCCGCGGTACCGGCCACGCCCCCCGCTGCGGCCGCCTCCGCACAACGCCCCGGCGTACACATCGTCGCCAAGGGCGACACGCTGTTCAGCATCGCGCTCGAATATGGTCAGGACTGGCGCGATCTGGTGATCTGGAATCGACTCGAAAACCCCAATCTGATCAGGCTCGGGCAGGAACTGCGTGTTGCTGCGCCGGAGGGTGGCATGGAAACCCGCCCGATCGCCGCGCCGGGCGTTGAATCGCGACCCCTGGACACGCCTGCTCCGAGCGCGCCGGCAGTGACCGAGCCGCTTCCCGCGGCAGCGGACGCGATGCTCAAGCGCGAGCCGCGCGGCGGCGTTGAACCGTATTCTGAAGCGACACTCGACCGCATTCGTTCGGCCGGGATAACGCCTCAGCCGCCGGTTGCAGCCGTCGCGGCCACAATGCCCGCTGCGCCGGCGTCAACAGCCGGTGCTGCAGGGGCCGGCGCACCCGCCATCGTGACACCGCCGGACGCCGTACGTACGGAAGACGGCGTCGAGTGGAGCTGGCCGGCGAGCGGCCGCATCATCGGACGCTTTGGCGAAGGCAGCAACAAGGGCGTCGATGTTTCGGGTCGTACCGGCGACCCGGTTCTGGCAGCTGCCGGCGGTCGCGTGGTGTACGCCGGCGATGCCATGCGCGGTTATGGCAAACTGGTCATCGTCAAGCACGACAATACGTTTTTGTCCGCTTACGCGCACAACAGCAAGATACTGGTTCAGGAACGCGACACGGTAAAGCGCGGTCAGCGTATCGCCGAGCTGGGCGACAGCGACACCGAAGCCGGCAAGCCCCGTCTGCACTTTGAAATACGGCGCCAGGGCAAGCCCGTCGATCCGATGAAGTATCTGCCACCGAGATAATCCATGTCCGATCTTTCGCAACCCGAAGACGCCGAACCGGCTGAGCCCGTCGACGACGATGCCGTCGCGGGCGAGCTGGATGGCGTCGAGGTCGCGTCCGAGCCGGTCGAAGCGCCCGAGGCGGAATTCCTCGGCGATGCCACCCAGCTCTACCTGAACGAGATAGGTGCCAACCCGCTGCTGACGCCGGAGGAAGAACTCGCCCTGTCGCGCCGCGTGCGCCTGGGTGATTTCGAAGCGCGCCAGACCATGATCGAGCGCAACCTGCGCCTGGTCGTGAACATCGCAAAGCACTATCTGAACCGCGGCATGCCGCTGCTCGACCTCGTGGAAGAGGGCAATCTCGGCCTGATCCACGCGCTGGAAAAGTTCGATCCGGAACGCGGTTTCCGCTTCTCCACCTACGCCACGTGGTGGATACGGCAGAACATCGAGCGCGCGATCATGAACCAGTCGCGCACCATCCGGCTGCCGGTACACGTGGTGAAGGAACTGAACCAGGTGCTGCGCGCCATGCGCAATCTGGAGGCGCGCAGCGGTGGCGATTGCTGTGCCGAGGACATCGCAACCTTGCTCGCCAAGCCGGTCGAGGACGTGCGGCACATTCTGTCGTTGAACGAGCACACGGCTTCGCTCGATGCACCGCTCGACATCGATCCGTCGCTTTCGATCGGCGAGTCGCTCGCCGACGACAATCAGGAAGGGCCTGAGGAGCAGATCCAGAACGCAGAGATCGGCAGCCTGGTGCAGGCCTGGATCGCCCAGCTCAACGACAAGCAGCGCACGGTGATCGAGTATCGCTACGGCATCAACAACCGCGAGATCGCCACCCTGGAAGAACTGGCAGACCAGCTGAGCCTGACGCGCGAGCGGGTGCGCCAGATCCAGCTCGAGGCGCTCGCCCAGCTGCGCAAGATCCTGCGTCGGGCGGGTGTGTCGCGCGACGTGCTGCTGTAGACGTCGACCTCGGCGTCTGTCCGCGCTGCCGGCTTTGCATAGCCGGCCCGTTCAGCAGGCGCAGCGCAATGCGCTGCGAAACCCCAGAGCTCGGGAGGCTGGCTTTGCACAGCCGGCCCGTTCAGCAGGCGCAGCGCAATGCGCTGCGAAACCCCAGAGCTTGGGAGGCTGGCTTTGCACAGCCAGCCCGTTCAGCAGGCGCAGCGCAATGCGCTGCGAAACCCCTGCTTCACCCCATTGCGAGTTGGGCTACTGTTTCGAGTCCGTACTCGAACATGCGCTGCATCGCCGGTGCGATGAAGGACAGTGACAACATCAGCATCACGAAGCCGGCGATCAGCGTCACCGGAAAGCCGATGGCGAACAGGTTCAGCGCCGGTGCGGCGCGCGTGAGCACGGCCAGTGCGATATTCACCACCAGCAGCGCCGCGATCAACGGCAGCGCCAGCATCAGGCCGGCGGAAAACACCGTGCTGCCCCAGCGCGCGATGGCCAGCCAGCCATTGGCCGGGAAGAGGTCGGCACCGACCGGCCACCACTCGAAGCTGTTGCCCAGCACAGCCAGCAGCATCAGATGGCCATTGATCGACAGGAAGATCAGTGTCGCCATCAGACCGAGGAATTCCGCGATGATCGGTGACTGCGACGCATTGTCCGGGTCGTAGAACATCGCAAAGCCCAGACCCATCTGCAGGCCGATCAGCTCGCCAGCCAGATCGACCGCCGCGAACACGATGCGTATCGTGAAGCCGAGCGCGATGCCGATCAGCATCTGTTGCACCAGCGCCATCGTGCCCGGCCATGTTCCTACACTGAGCCCGGACGGCGGAAGAGTGGGCACGATCGCGAAGGTGATCAGCAGGCCGAGCGCGAGTCGGGCGCGCATGACGAAGGCGCGATTGCTGAAAACCGGTGCCGCGGCGATGAGCCCCATCACCCGCGCCAGCGGAAACAGGAAACTCGCCATCCACAGGTCGAGCTGGGCGGCGGTGACCGAAATCATTCAGTAATTAGCCGAGCAGCGACGGGATCGACGAATACAGCCGGCGCATGTAGTCGGTCATGATGGTGATCATCCACGGGCCGCCGATCACCAGCACGGCGAATACCGCGATCAGCTTAGGGATGAACGAAAGCGTCATTTCGTTTACTTGCGTCGCAGCCTGGAAGATGCTGACGATCAGGCCGGTGATCAGTGCCGCGCCCAGCATCGGTGCGGACACGAGGAGCAGGGTTTCGACGGCGTGACGGCCGATGTCGACGACGGTGGTGGGCGTCATGGTGCGCAGTCCTTCATATCTGGCCGAAACTGGAAACAAGCGTGCCGAGGATGAGGTTC
This sequence comes from Methyloversatilis sp. RAC08, assembly GCF_001713355.1. Taxonomy (NCBI): domain Bacteria; kingdom Pseudomonadati; phylum Pseudomonadota; class Betaproteobacteria; order Nitrosomonadales; family Sterolibacteriaceae; genus Methyloversatilis; species Methyloversatilis sp. RAC08. Next base: position 3,404,282 of record NZ_CP016448.1, read on the forward strand.
CAGCCATCCACCAGCACGAACAGCATGAGCTTGAACGGCAGCGACACGATGACCGGCGACATCATCATCATGCCCATCGACATCAGCACCGAGGCGACCACCATGTCGATGATGATGAAGGGGATGAAAATGATGAAGCCGATCTGGAAGGCCGTCTTCAACTCTGACGTGACGTAGGCGGGCACGACCACGCGCATCGGCAGCTGCTCCGAATTGGCGACCTTGGGTGTGTTCGACAGGCGCATGAACAGCTCGATGTCCGGCTCGCGCACCTGCTTCAGCATGAAGGTTTTCAGCGGTTTGGCGCCCGCGTCCAGCGCCTGTTCGAAGCCGATGCGGTTCTCGCTCAGCGGCAGATAGGCCTCGGCGTAGATCTTTTCGCCGACCGGCGCCATGATGAAAAAGCTCAGGAACAGCGCCAGCCCGATCAGCACCTGGTTGGGCGGACTGGTCTGCGTGCCCATGGCCTGACGCAACAGCGACAGCACGATGATGATGCGGGTGAAGCTGGTCATCATCAGCATGACCGCCGGCAGGAAGGACAGGCTGGTCAGCAGCAGCAGGGTCTGGATGGATAGTGACCAGTTGGTGCCGCCGCCATCTGCCGGCGTACTGGTCAGTGCGGGCAGGGCTTGTGCCCACGTATCCGGGGCCGCGATGCCGCCCAGTGCGGCAAGCCCCAGTGCCGGAAGCAGGCGTCGCGTCATGATCGACCTGCTTTCAACTTCGCCAGCAGGGCACCGAAGTCTGCAGCGACCGGCTTTGCATCGGTACCGGCCGGACTGATTTCTCCGCGCGGCAGCGTTGCGATGCCGGTAACCGAGCCAGGTGCCACGCCGACCACCAGCCAGTGTTCGCCGATTTCCAGCAGGACCACGCGTTCGCGCGATCCCACCGCGATGCCTCCAACGGTGCGGATCGGTGCGCTGCCGGTCAGGCGACCGCCGGACAGGCGGCGCAGCAGCCACAGCACGGCGAACAGTGTCGCCAGCACGACACCGAGCGCGCCGACCATCTGCATGACTGCACCGGCGCCGCTGGCCGGCGCCGCAGTGGCCGCCGGCTCCGCAGCCTGAAGCAGGCCGGTGGAACAAAGAAGCAAAAGCGAGAGCCAAGTTTTCATGCGCCAAGGCTAGCGCCCGGCAGCACTCGTTCAGCGCGGGAATAGATCGGTTTTAGGGCGGCAATTTCTGCCGCACGACATCCGGCTTCGTGCGCAGCACGGCAGCATCGTTACGCATTGCCCGCCAGTCGTTGAACGTATCGCCAATGCTGGTGCCAAAAATCTTGAAATTCAGCAAGTGAAGACATGTTGATCACGATCTCGACGGCTGCAGACACTGCTCCGGACCATACCGGTAATACCCTCCCATGACGTCAGACCACTCCGGCCCGGATCGCCCCGTGCTCGCCCCGCAGACTTTGATGCGAGCGCTTGAGCAGAGCCATGAGGTGAAGGAAAAAGTCGAAGTCTGTGCTGATGAGCTCGGCACGGCGAATCAGGCCGTCAAGGCGAAGATCGCAGGCGGCGCAACGACTTTGCCGGCCCGCGAGGCGCTGGAGGACAGCCAGACAGTCGAAATCAAGGTACAGGCGTTCGCGGGTGACCTTCATGAAGTGACGGATACGCTGGCCCAGGGCATCGATGACCTGAAGGATGTCGAAGCCGCGTTGATGCAGTCCAGGGAAGCGTTGATCGAGTCGGAAGCCGCCCTGGCCGTTTCGCAGCAGGGTGAAAAGAAGGCGAGGTTCGAGGGGATGCACGACCCGCGGACGGGCTTGCCTAACCGCACTCTGTTCGATGACCGCCTTGCGCAGGCCATTTCGCTCGCCGAACGCCATGGCTGGACCCTGGCCGTCATGTTTCTCGATCTTGACCATTTCAAGGCTGTGAATGACGCGCACGGGCACGCCGCTGGCGACCGCGTGCTGGAGGAGATCGCGCGTCGGCTGATCGAACACTGTCGCGATGAAGACTCGGTATGCCGCAACGGGGGGGATGAGTTCCTCTATCTGCTCATGAACCCCCAGGGCCGGGAAAACATCGAGCGCGTGGCCAGCATGGTACTGGCGAATCTGGGCGCTCCGATCGACATGGATGACCTGCAGCTGATCATCACGCCGAGCATCGGGATTGCGCTCTATCCGGAGCATGGCGGAACCCCTGAGCAATTGATCCGGCTTGCCGATGCCGCCATGTATCGGGCAAAGCGGACAGGGAGCGGCTTTGCGATCGCCGACGCCGCCGGGCAGTAGTAGGCATTCCCCGACGAGCGCGCGCAGGCCGCTGTCCGGCGGAGCTTTCCTTGCGCTGGCGCGTGTGCCCCGAACCGACTGTGCCGGTTACCGTTTGCCGAGCGCTTCTTCGATGCGCTTGTCGGTCTTGTATTGACTCAGCGCATAGACCGCCCACAGCGCAGCCGGTATCCAGCCGATCAGCGTCAGCTGCAGGATGAGGCAAACCACGCCGGCGATCGGGCGACCGATGGTGAAGAAGACCATGAAGGGCAGAAAGATGGCGAGCAGCAGTCGCATGACGGCTCCGTGAAAAGAGGGGACGGCTAACGATACCATCCGTTGTGCAGCCCGCGAATCGCCGCGGCGTCAGCCTCCCGTACTTGCCGTGACGGTGGGCACCGACAAAAAAAGAGCGACGCCAAGGCATCGCTCTTTTTCATTCTCCAGCCGGATTCGGACCGATCTCCGGTTCGAGCGGGAGCATTCGTCAGCGCTTCAGTTTCTTCATCCGTTCGGCTGGCGTGATGATGTCGGTCAGGCGAATGCCGAACTTTTCGTTCACCACCACCACTTCGCCCTGCGCGATCAGCGTCCCGTTGACCAGCACGTCCATCGGCTCGCCGGCCATGCCGTCCAGTTCCACCACCGAACCGTGGCCCAGTTGCAGCAGATTCCGGATCGAAATCTTGGTGCGTCCCAGTTCCACCGTCAGCTGGACCGGGATGTCGAGAATCATTTCGAAGTCGCGCAGCCCTTCGGATGACTTGTTCGCCGCATCACCGAACTGCTGGAAGATGTTGGCTGGCTGGACATCCTTGGCCGCTTCTCCGTCGAGTGCGGCAAGCGCATCGTCGGCCGTGGTCTGCTCGGACATTGCAGCGGCCCAGTCGTCCTCGCTGACCTGCTCTTCGGCTTCAGCCAGATCACTCATGATGGTTCCTCACCCTTTTTCTTGCCCTGCACGTTCAGGGCGTGTTCGATCAATTCTTCCTCGCCGGCCATGAAGCGCTCGATCTTCAGCGCATAACGGCCGCCCTGTATGCCGTACTTGCATTCCAGAACCGGAATGCCATCGACCTCGGCCTGCACGGTGTCTGAAATGGTTATCGGAATGATGTCGCCAACCTTTAGGTTGTTCAGGCCGCCCAGGGTCAGAGAGCCGCCGCCCAGCTGGACGTTCAGTTCCACCGCGGCATCCTGTACCTGACGGGTGAGCAGGTTGATCCACCGGTTGTCCGAACTGACGCTGTCGCTCTGCATCGATGAATTCAGCGTGTCGCGCAGCGGCTCGACCATCGAATATGGCAGGCAGATGTGCATTTCCGCCGACACACCGCCGAGTTCCAGCGTGAAGGTCGCCGCCACGACGATTTCCGACGGCGTGGCGATATTGGCGAACTGCGAATTCATTTCCGAGCGCACGTACTCGAAATTGATCTTGAAAACAGGCTCCCACGACCGTTCGTACTCGGCGAAGAACACTTCCAGCAGACCCTGGATGATGCGTTGTTCGGTTGGCGTGAAGTCACGCCCCTCGACCCGGGTGTGGAATCGCCCGTCACCGCCGAACATGTTGTCGATGACCAGAAAGACGAGGTTCGGATCGAACACCACCAGCCCCGTGCCGCGCAGCGGTTTGACCTGTACCAGATTCAGATTGGTCGGCACGACCAGGTTGCGGATGAATTCGGAATACTTTTGCAGCCGGATCGGGCCGAGCGAAATTTCGGCGCTGCGCTGCATGAAATTGAACAGGCCGATGCGCAGATAGCGGGCAAAACGCTCGTGTATCAGCTCCAGCGTGGGCATACGCCCGCGCACGATTCTTTCCTGGGTGCCGAGGTTGTACGGGCGTACGCCGCTCGTGTCTTCGACTTCGGCTACATCGTCGGCTTCGCCAGTGACGCCCTTGAGCAGGGCATCAACCTCCTCCTGGGAAAGAAAATCGGACATCGCGTTTCCTCGCGGCGACCGGCCTGGGCCTACTGGACGATGAAGGACGTGAACAACACGGCCTCCACGGGTCCGACAGGCTCTTCCGGTTCGCCCTTCTTGTTGGTCGGTACTTCGCCAACGATGGCGTTGATGGAATTCCTCATTTCGCCTGCAAGTGCTTCCCGGCCTGCTGTCGTACCCAGCTCCGACGCCTTCTTGCCGGACAGCAGCATCAGCACATGGTGGCGGATCTCCGGCATGTACGCCTTCAGGTTGTCGGCGGCAGGCTGTTCTTCGACCTTGACCGAGGCCTTGACCTGCAGGTATTGATCGACCTGCGTTTCCGGCGCCAGATTGACCGTGAAGGGGTCGAGTTCCACGAACACGGGGGGCAGGCCCTTGGCTTCCGCTTCCTTCTTCTTCTTGAGCTTGGCTTTTTTGGCGGCGAGGGCCTTGGCGTCCGGGTCTTCCTCGCTCATTTCGTCGGCGTGCTCGTCGTCGCCCTCTTCGGCATGACTGCCGGACATCATGAACATGGCGGCGGCACCGCCGACGACGACCAGCAGCACGACGGCAAGGATGATGAAGAGCATTTTCTTGCTCTTCTTGGGGGCGTCGGCGGCGACGTCGTCTGCGGTGGCGGCTTTTGCCATGTTGTGCGCTCCTGTATGGATCGGGATTGTCGGCGGGTACTGACGCCTTTCAATGATCGAATAACGGCCGAATGTCCCGTTTTTTTAGCGCCGATACAGGCGGCGCCATCAGGAGCGCGTTTTCATCCTGCTTCCTGGGTGCTAGGCGAACAGATCAACAAGGCCGCTGCCGCGCCGTGCTGCCGGTGCGATCAGCAGTTCGCCCTCGCCATTCCCATCGCGCCCGCGCTCGCCGCGCTGGCCGCCCTGGCCCTGCTCGCCGGAGCGCTGTTCGCCGCTCACATTGGTGTCGCCGAGCGAAATGCCGCCTTCCGCGAGCATTTCACGCAATCGGGGCATGGCCTGCTCCAGCGCTTCCCGCACTTGCGGGTTGGCCGATACGAACTGTGCCGTGCTCAGATCGCCGCCGATCTGCAACGAAATTTCGATCCGACCCAGGTGCGGTGGCGTCAGGATCAGTTCTGCGCGGCTGTTGCCGTTTTCGGCCAGCCAGGTCACCTGGTGGCCGATGTCGTCCGCCCAGCCAGGATGCGTGATCGGGGTGGCAACGGCCATTTCGGTGGCGGGCTTTTGTGCCGTGCTCAAATGGGCGCGGAAATCGCCCTGGGCGAGCTGCGGCGTCGCTGGCTGACCAACGTCCATCCGGGAGTCGCCCGCCAGCAGTGCGTCCGGCAGATTCTTGCCGTTCGCTTCGCCGGTGCCGTCTGTTGCGGCGGCAATCGCTGCCGCCGGCAAGTCGCCCGACGCCTCGCGCCCTGCTTTCCGGCCGCCTTGGCCGGTCAGATCGAGATCCAGGTCGGACTGTTCGACCGGCGCATCTCCCCGGCCCGAAAGCCGTTCGACGACGGACAGGGCGGCCGGAACGAGCAGGCCCACCGGCAGCAGCTCGGTCGCGATGCGGGCCGGATCGGCGCTCAGCGCATCCAGCAGATCGACCTTCTCGTCGTCCGGCGCACCGCTGCCATCATCGAGCAGCTTCGCCAGCAAGGCGGCGCGCGGGTCTTCGGGCGCGTTCTTCAAAGAGTCCTGCAGCAAGTTTGCAAATGCCGTCGCGGCGTCTTCGGGCGACGCATCGGCACCGATGCCGCGCGCTTCGCCTACCGGGCCGCTTGACGCGAGCGGCGTGGCGGACGAGGGCAGGCTGAGCTTGATGTCTGACATGGGAAATCCTCCGTTGATGGAGGGGTATAAGCAGCTAGCGTGCCAGCCGCGGAGCTGCGCGGAGGTGCAGAGTCAGTCGTCTGCAACCAGGCGACCCGAACGGTCGTCCGCCACGCGCTGCTCGGCCTTGGCTTCACGCTTGACCAGCGTGGCCTGATGACGGTCGGACAGGGTTTCGAAGGCCTTTACGCGGGTGCGGGTGTCGAGCCACACGCGCTGGCCGGCTTGGGCGCGGTCGCGCGATTGTTCGACCTGCTGCTGCTGGTGACCGATGGCGTCGTCGATGCGGGCGAGGAAGGCGGAGTAATTGCTCCACTGGCCCGGTGTCATGCCGTTGCGCGCAGCGGCCATGAACTGGTCCTGATATTCCTTGCGGTAGTCCTCGAGCATCGTGAGCTTGCGCGACTGGTCGTGCTCGCTGGCGATCAGTGCCGCCAGCGCGCGAGCCGACTCGTCCATGCGCGTCTGGCTCAGGTCGAGAATGGTCTGCAGTCGAAAGGGTTCAGCCATGATTCAAAGGTCTCTCTTCGACGGCGCACTTTGCGTGCGGCCGGTCACGGCCGCCACTCGTGTCACCGATTTTTGCAATCAGGGATTCAGACCGAAAATCTGGTGCAGCTTCATCACTGCGTCCTCAAACCCTTCACGTTCATCCATGGCTTGCTGCAGAAATGCTTCCAGCGTCGGAAACATGTTCACCGCAAGATCGAGCTGCGGGTCCGCGCCCGGCGAATAGGCGCCGACCGAAATGAGGTCGCGCGCGCGCTGGTAGCGCGACCACAGACCCTTGAAGCGGCGTACCAGATCGAAATGGCTGGGTTTCACGAGCCCGTGCATGGCGCGCGACACCGACTGTTCGATGTCGATGGCCGGATAGTGGCCCGCATCGGCCAGCTGGCGGGTCAACACGAAGTGACCGTCGAGAATGGCGCGCGCCGAGTCGGCGATCGGGTCCTGCTGGTCGTCTCCTTCCGCCAGCACGGTGTAGAAGGCGGTGATCGAGCCGCCACCCTCCGGCCCGTTGCCGGCCCGTTCGACCAGCTGCGGCAGGCGGGCGAACACGCTTGGCGGGTAGCCGCGGGTGACTGGCGGCTCGCCGATGGCAAGCGCGATCTCGCGTTGCGCCATGGCGTAGCGGGTCAGCGAATCCATGATGAGCAGCACATGGCGGCCTTGGTCGCGGAACCACTCGGCGACAGTGGTGGCATAGGCGGCGCCCTGCAGCCGCATCAGCGGGCTGGTATCTGCCGGCGCGGCGACCACGACTGATCGTTTCAGTCCGGCGGCGCCGAGAATCTGCTCGATGAACTCCTTCACTTCGCGGCCCCGTTCGCCGATCAGCCCGACCACGACCACTTCGGCCGACGTGAAGCGCGCCATCATGCCCAGCAGCACCGACTTGCCGACGCCGGAACCTGCGAACAGGCCGATGCGCTGGCCGCGGCCGACCGTGAGCAGCGAATTGATCGAGCGGATGCCGGTGTCCATCGTGCGGCGTATAGGCTCGCGCAGCAGCGGATTCACCGCGCGACTGGCCACCGAACGCGAATGCCGCGTAATGACGGGGCCGAGACCGTCGAGCGGCCGGCCAGCGCCATCGACCACGCGGCCGAGCAGGGCGTCACCGACCGGCAGGTGCTTGGCACGGTCGGATGCACGCCGGCGCGGCTCGAGCCTTTCAGTCGGTGTGGGGCGCTGCGGTACCGCTTCGAGCGGAATCACTTGCGCGCCGGGCGCAAGCCCGACCACGTCATCGGTTGGCATCATGAACAGCTTGTCACCGTGGAAACCGACCACTTCGGCTTCGCAACTGTTGCCGCCCGGCACCATGATGCGGCAGCCGGAGCCCAGCGGTAGCTTCAGTCCGGCAGCTTCCATCACCAGACCGTTGATGCGGGTCAGCCGCCCCGCGTGCAGGTACGGGTTGACGCGTCCGGCCAGCGTGCCGCAGTCGGTCATGAAACCCGACCACTTCGCGACGTGCGGGTTCGATACCGCCGGTGCGGTCGCCTCCGGCGACGCGGTGTCCGGCGTATCGTCGAGCGAGGCCTCGTCGGGCGCGGTATCCAGCGCGTCAGTCATGTTCTATCCAGTCCGCGTCATCGATCAGCGCCTCGACGATGCGCGTCCAGCGCGTGGCCAGCGTGGCGTCTATGTGGCTGCCACCGGCTTCGATCTTGCAGCCGCCGCGCGCGATCGCGGTGTCTTCGAATATGCGGTGGCCGGCGTGTGCCAGCTGGTCACCGGCATGCGAGCGCACGAGTGATGCGTCGTCCGGGTTCAGATAAACCGCCGTGTGCTGATGCGGCAGCTGGTTGATCGCTTCGCGTACAACCCCGACGATCACTTCCGGTTTGACCGCGATCGCCTGCCGTACCACCTGGCGGGCAATTTCCACGCCCAGGTGCAGTACGCCCTGCGCCACCTCGGTGTCGAGCGACGCCAGTGCTTCGTCGAGCTGTTCGATGACGCTGTGCAGGCGCATTGCCTCCATGCGCACGCGCGCCGTACCTTCTTCGTAGCCGGCGGCATAGCCTTCGCGGTGGGCGTCGGCCTGCAGCTTCTCTAGCTCGTCGGCCGTGGGCAGCTTGAAGTCGGGTTGCGTCTCGCTGTCCGCTTCGGCTATCGCGTCTGTTGTCGGTGCCGGCGTTGCGGATGCGCGGCCCCGCGACCCGCCCGGAGCATCCTCAATGCCCGCAGTCGGCGCGATGCCCTGGTCGAACACTTCGAGCTTCCAGTGCGTGAAAGCGAGTGCGCCGTCCGATGTCATCGGCTGCACCTGCCTTTGTCGTCCGCATTGAACCGGATCACAGCATTTCCTCGCCGCCCTTGCCGCCCATGACGATCTGGCCTTCTTCTGCCAGACGACGTGCGATCTTCAGGATTTCCTTCTGTTCGCCCTCGACCTCGGACAGTTTGACCGGGCCACGGCCCTCGAGGTCTTCGCGCAGGGATTCGGCGGCGCGCGACGACATGTTCTTGAAAATCTTCTCGCGCAACTCGGGCGAGGCGCCTTTCAGTGCCAGTACCAACTGGTCGCCGCTGACTTCGCGCAGCAAGGTCTGGATGCCGCGGTCGTCGATGTCGAGCAGGTTCTCGAACACGAACATTTCATCGACGATCTTCTGCGCCAGTTCCGCGTCGTATTCCTTGACCGCATCAAGGATGGCCGATTCATTCGCGCTGCCGACAAAACCCAGTATTTCGGCGGTCGCCTTGATGCCGCCGAGCGCGGTCTTCTTCATCTTGGCCGAGCCCGCCAGCACGCGCGACATCGCGTCGTTCAGTTCCTTCAATGCCACCGGTTGCACGCCGTCCAGCGTCGCGATGCGCAGGATGACGTCGTTGCGAAGCCGTTCCGCAAACAGTTTCAGCACCTCGGCGGCCTGGTCGAACTCCAGGTGAGTCAGGATGGTGGCGATGATCTGCGGGTGTTCGTTCTTGATCAGGTTGGCGATGGTGGCGGCGTCCAGCCACTTCAGGCCTTCGATGCCGGCAGTGTCCGAGTCGTTCAGGATGCGCGACAGCAGGTGGCCGGCGCGTTCTTCGCCGAGCGCCTTCGTCAGCATGTTGCGGATCAGCGTTTCGTCGGCCGACACGCGGCTGCCGGCCGACGTGGCTTCGTCGAACAGGTCGAGCACTTCGGTCACCCGTTCGCGCGGCACATTGCGCAACCCAGCCATCGCGGTGCCGATCTTCTGCACCTCGCGCGGCCCGAGATGCTTGAGCACCTCGGCCGCGGCATCCTCGCCCAGCGTTACCAGAAGCAGCGCGCTGCGTTCGATTCCAGCATCATTCATCGCCATTCACCCAGTGCTTGATCACTTCCGCGATCGCCTTCGGATCATTCTTCGCCATCGTGCGGGCGGCTTCGAGCTTGGTTTCGAACTCCAGTGCTGCGCGCGCCTCCGGTGACAGTTCGAGCTGCGCTGCCGCGCTGCCGGGCAGGGCTATCGGCTGGCCATCGGCATCCAGCGTGACGTCGCGCACGTCGTCCTCGTCGCGCTCGACCGGTTCGGTCAGGGTGCGCACCAGCGGCTTGAGCACACCGAACAGCAGGTAGGCGGCGACGCCGGCGACCAGCAGGTACTTCAGCAGGTCACCCGCCATGGCCGTCAGTTCCGGGTCCTTCCAGATCGGCGTATCGATCACTTCCTGCTGTATTTCGGTGAAGGGGGCAGATGCCACGTTCAGCGTATCGCCGCGCGCTTCGCTGAAGCCCATCGCCTCGCGCGTCAGGTCGTTGATGCGCTTGAGTTCGGCGTCGGTCAGCGCCACGGGCGTGGCGTTTCCCTTGTCATCGGTCTTTACCTTCTGCGCCACCAGCACGGCCACCGAAAGCCGGCGGATCTGGCCGGTCGGCTGGCGCACGTGCTGCACCGTCTTGTCCAGCTCGAAATTGGTCGTCGAATCCTTGCGCGTGTTGATCGGTACCATCGGCGGGGCGCCAGGGGCGCCTTCGGCTGCCGGCGTTCCCGGTGCCGGCGGGGTGGTGATCGGTGCGGTGGCCGGGGTCGGCGGCTGATTGGTCAGCGCGCCAGGCACGCCACCGGCGGCCGGCTGGTTGCTGATCGATTCGCTCATCTGCTGGCTGCGGATTGCGGCGTCCGGCGTCGGGTTCGGCTTGTAGGTTTCGGCCGTCTGTTCGGTCTGGCTGAAGTCGATGTCGGCGGCGGTCTGCACGCGGTAGTTGCCGCGTCCCATCAGTGGCTCCAGCATGGCTTCGATGCGCCGGATGGTGGATGCCTCGATCTCGTTCACATATTTCAGCTGGGTCGGGTTGAGCGTTGCGCCATCCTTCATGTCGCGGTTGCCGGACAGGAGGTTGCCGTTCTGGTCGAGTACCGACACGTTTTCGGTGGCCAGCTGCGGCACGCTCGATGCCACCAGATGCACGATGCCGCCGACCTGCTCCGGACTCAGCGTGCGACCGCCGAGCAGACCGAGCACCACTGATGCCGACGGCTTCTGGTCGTCGCGCAGGAAGGCGCTCTGCTTCGGAATGGCCAGATGCACGCGAGCGTTGTCCACTGCCGCCAGGGTGCCGATCGTCTGCGCCAGCTCGCCTTCCAGCGCACGTTGATAGGTCACCTGCTCGGAAAACTGCGACTGCCCCATCTTCTGCTTTTCCATCAGCTCGAAGCCGATCGAACCACCGCGCGGAAGGCCCTGGGCGGCGAGCTTCAACCGTGCATCGTGGACGAACTGCGACGGCACCAGAATGGCGTGACCACCTTCGGAAAATTTGTACGGCACGTTCTGCTGCTGCAGCATCGCGACAATGGCGCCGCCGTCCTTGTCGTTGATGTTGGAGAACAGCACTTCGTAATTGGGGCTGCTACTCCACAGCGTGAGGCCGACCAGCAGCGCGATCGCCATTGCGAGACCGCCGGCCAGTCCCATCTTCTTCTGCATCGGCAGGGCAGCCAGCCGCTGCTGGGCGAGCGCAAGCGGGCTGGACTCCCCGGCGAGGGCGGTGTTCGGATCAAGTACGGCGTTTGCAGCGGCCATGTTTCGTCTCGCGCAGGTGACGGATGAGGGGTCTGCGGCAGGCAGACCTTGCAGGATGAGACGGATTGTCGGCGTGCCTCGCGCGAGCCGTTCCGCGGATAAGGCGGGTTTTTGGGCGGCTGATCCGCCCGAAAACGTGGCCTGCGCCTTGCTACGCTGGCACGGTCGATCAATTCCTGCGCCTGCCGGCGTTCCGTACATGGCCGAACCCGCTGCTGCCACTGCTGCCGTCACCGCCGCCACTGCCGCGGACGCGCCGCGCATTGCGCCGGAGGAAGCAGCACGCCTGGCCGAAGCCTTCCGCCTGTTCAATGCCGCATCGGCCGAGCTGTCGGAAGCCTACGGCACGCTGGAACGACAGGTCGCCAGCCTGACCGAAGAGCTGGCTGAGGCGAATGGCGAGTTGCGTCGCCAGTACGAACAGAAGGCGCGCCTGACCGACCGCCTGACCACCCTGCTGAACCAGTTGCCGGCGGGCGTCGTCGTGGTCGACGGTGCTGGCGGAATCGAACAGGCCAATCCGGTGGCGTTCGACATGGTGGGTGCTCAGGCAGGTCAGTCGTGGTCGTCGTGTACTGGCCGGCTGGTTCAGGCCGATGCCCCCGCTGAATGGGACTGCACCGACAGCGAAGGTGCGCATCGCCGGCTGTCGGTCAGCGACGCGCCGCTGACCGGCGAGAACGCCCGCATCGTGCTGCTGCACGACATGACGCGCCAGCACGCGCTGAAGATTGCCGCCGCGCGCAACGAACGTCTGGCCGCGATGGGTGAAATGGCCGCGTCATTGGCGCATCAGCTGCGCACACCGCTGGCCGCCGCCACGCTGTACGTCGGCACGCTGATCGGCCGCGAACTGCCGCCGGCCGACATGCGTTCGATTGCGTCGCGCGCGCAGGACAGGTTGCGCCATCTCGAGCGGCTGATCCGCGACACCTTGATGTTCGCACGCGGCGAAGTGCTTGGCCGCGAGGCGATAGACGTCGCCGGCCTGCTCGAGGAATTGCGCCACACGGTCGAGCCGGTGGCGCGCGCGGCCGGTGTCGAACTGATGGTCGATGACGCATCGGCAGCAGGCACGGTGTCGGGCGATCGCAAGGCGATTGCCAGCGCGCTGGTCAGCCTGCTCGAAAACGCGGTGCAGGCCTGCGGCACGGAGGGTGAAGTCGGCCTGTCGGTCGGCATCGACGGCAACCGCCTCGGTTTCACCGTGCGCGACACCGGGCGCGGCATCGCGCCGGAGATTCAGGAAAGACTGTTCGAGCCCTTCTTCACGACCCGTGATGAAGGAACCGGACTCGGGCTGGCGATTGCACGCGGTGTGGCGCGCGTGCACGGCGGCGACATCGAATGCGTGTCCGCGCCCGGCGCGGGCAGTCAATTCACGCTGCGCCTGCCGATCACGGCCGGTAGCGGTGCCCCGGAAGACATGCTGGAGAAGGTGCAATGAGCGAAAAGCTGAACATCCTGGTGGTCGAGGACGAACCGAATCTGCGCGATGCGCTGTGTCTGGCTATCGAATGCGCCGGCCACCGCGTGATCGGTGCGGCGGACGGCCCGCAGGCGTTGCGCATGATCGAGCGCAACACCGGCGAGCACGCGCTGAATCTGGTCATCACCGACCTGAAGATGCAGCCGATGGATGGGCTGACGCTGCTGCGCGAAATCCGCGCGCGCGAAGCGGCGCTGCCGGTGCTGTTGATGACGGCCTTCGGCGATGTCGAGAAGGCGGTTGCCGCGATGCGCGCCGGCGCCTGCGACTTCCTGCTCAAGCCTTTCGAACCGGACGTGCTGCTCGCCCACATCGATCGCTATGCCGCACCGGTGGTGACGCCGGCCGACATGGTGGCCGAGGACGCGCGCACCCGGCAGGTGCTCGGTCTCGCCGCGCGGGTCGCCCGCTCCGAAGCCACCGTACTGCTGACTGGCGAATCCGGCACCGGCAAGGAAGTATTTGCGCGCTACATCCACCAGCAGTCGGCGCGTGCCGCGATGCCTTTCATCGCGATCAACTGCGCCGCCATTCCCGACAACCTGCTCGAAGCGACGCTGTTCGGCTACGAGAAGGGCGCGTTCACCGGGGCCGCCGCCGCGCAGGCCGGCAAGTTCGAACAGGCCAATGGCGGTACGCTGCTGCTGGATGAAATTTCCGAAATGCCGCTGGCGCTGCAGGCCAAGATGCTGCGCGTGCTGCAGGAGCGCGAGGTGGAGCGGGTCGGCGGCAAGAAGCCGATTCCGCTCGACATCCGCGTGCTGGCCACCAGCAACCGCGATATGGAAGCCGAAGCGCGCGCCGGCCGCTTCCGCGAAGACCTGTACTACCGCTTGAACGTGTTCCCGATCGGTATTCCGTCGCTGCGCGAACGGCCGGGCGACATCGTGCCGCTGGCGCGCCACTTCCTTGCCGGATGCGCGAAGGCGCAGGGCCGCGTGCTGCGGCTCGGCAATTCGGCGGCGGCAATCCTTGCCGGTCACGACTGGCCCGGCAATGTGCGTGAACTGGAAAACACCGTACAGCGCGCGGCCATCATGGCGCCTGATGACCTGATCGAAGCCGAGCACATCATCCTTGGCGGCCAGCGTGGTCTGTCGCGCCCGGTCGCGGTGCCCGCTCCCGCCGTGGAGTCGGTCATGCCGACGCCCGCGGCCAACGATGCACCGCCCAGCGCCACGCCCGACGCGCCCCTTAAGGTCAGGTCGGTGCGCGACATGGAACGCGACCTGATACTGGAAACCCTCGCCGCGGTCGGCGGATCGCGCAAGAAGGCGATCGAGAAACTGGGTATTTCCGAGCGCACGCTGCGGTATAAACTGGCGCGCTACAAGGCGGATGGATTGCTGCGGGAAGGTTGAAGATTCCTTGCAGTGTGTTGGCGCGGGAATTGCTAATGAATCATCAACCGGGTCGAATCCCCTGAATGGGTGGTCCGCGGGCGGCATTTTTTGCCGCCTTGCGGCGCAGCGCAGGGCAGTCAAGCCGAACTGCAATGGAGGAAAGTCATGAATACCAGCCTGAACCAGATGATCACCGAACTGCGCTCCACCGCGCAGGTCGCTGCCGGCAAGCCTGCCGCTCAGGCGGGCGCCGATTCGGGCGCTGACTTCGGTGATGCGCTGAAGAATGCGATCGAGCAGGTTAATGCGGCTCAGGCGCAAGCCAGGCAGATGTCGGAAGGTTTCATCACCGGCACTTCGGAAGCCAATCTGCAGGACGTGATGATCGCGTCGCAGAAGGCCAGCCTGTCCTTCCAGCAGATGGTGCAGGTGCGCAACAAGCTGGTGAATGCCTACCAGGACATCATGAACATGCCGGTCTGATCGATCGGATCGCGCAGGCAAAACCGGCTGTTGGCCGGTTTTTTTTCGCCTGTCAGCAGCGGCGCAGTGCCAGCAGCGCAAACAGGCCGCCGGCGAGCAGCACCGACGGGGCAGGTTCCGGTACGACGCGGACATAGGCCTGACGGCAGTCGAAGCCGGAATCGCCGAGTGCGGAGTAAGAGTAAGCATTGATCGGTGCGCCTTCGGCCTTTGTCAGCAACACGACGGGGGGGGCGCTGCTGCCTGGCGCCCGGTCGTTGAGCGGGCCGCCGAACCGCCGGGCGTGGCGGTTCGTTCGGCCCGTCGGCAAATCTCGAAAGCGACGAACTTGTCGTACCGGTTGAGCAGCAGGCGGCGTGGACACCTGTGCTGCCCAGCGCGCAGGCGACCATTGCGCAGCCGAGTCGGCACGTGCACGCCTGCGGAATCGGGATCGAGAACACGGGCCGCCCGTTCCGGAACGAGAGCGGAGAACGATGTCATTCAAGCCCCCAAGCGTGCCGCACTCATCGGGCCAGGCGAAACGACTGAGTCGTTGCGCCAAGACCGTGATGCGTTCTGGCGCCGACTGCAAGCGTCCAGATCAAATCTGCGGATGTCACAGTTGACAATGATTCTCATTTAACAGATTCTTCGGTCGCCCGCGCTACTGCCCACGAGCTTCGTTGGAGCAGTCACGCGGCACCCGCTAGCCAGGCGTCGACAACCCCGTCCGTCACCCAGCGAGTCCTTCGCCAGCCACCGCCCGAACCGCACGGGCGCGCAAGCCGTCCGTTCCGCCGCACGCGCCCGACCCGCCAGCCGCGACCGCATCGGTCCGCCAGCCTCCGACTGCACGCCTCGTCGCGCCGCACCGCCATTGCATGGCGGGCAGCGAAGTGCAGAAAACCATCAAGCTCAATGAGGTGACACCATGACCATGCGCAAACATGCCCCGTCTGCAGCTGCAGCCCTGATGCTGGGAGTCCTGCTGACCGCGGCTCCGGCGCACGCCGTGACGATAGACGTGACCGAGGACGTGATGACGTCTTCCTTCTTCCAGGGCGCAAACGCCGTGCGCGGCTACGCGGGTGACAACCGGCCGGTGTTTCGCGTATCGACCGGCAACCCGTTCGGCACGGTCGGCGCCGAAACCATCTATCTCGCATTCGATTACGACTTCTCGTCCTTCACCGGTCCGGTCAGCGCCGTGCTGACGGTGCAGGCAACGAACGGCGGATTCGGCGCCGATGCGAGCGCCGACAGCCCCTTCACCGTGTCGGCACATGGCCTGGCCGCGAATCCGCTCACGGCCATCACCGATGACACGAATCCGGGCGGCAGCGTGAGCTGGCTCAACTTCTACAACCAGAGCATCCTGCCGGCCGACCTCGCAGCGCGCAGCGTCGTGACCGGGTCGGGCGCGGTCACCTTCGATGTATCGGCCCTCGTCAATGGCTGGGTCAGCGGAAGCAATGCAGTGCAGGTAGTGGCATTGACCGGCCTCAACGACAATTCGGGCAACGAGTTCCTGCACGGTTTCCTGAACAACACCGAAGCGCCCGGTTCGGT
This sequence comes from Methyloversatilis sp. RAC08, assembly GCF_001713355.1. Classification (NCBI taxonomy): domain Bacteria; kingdom Pseudomonadati; phylum Pseudomonadota; class Betaproteobacteria; order Nitrosomonadales; family Sterolibacteriaceae; genus Methyloversatilis; species Methyloversatilis sp. RAC08. The sequence goes on from NZ_CP016448.1 coordinate 3,420,646, forward strand.
CTTCCTGACCGTTTCCGCGGTGCCGGAACCCCAGACCTACGCAATGTTGCTCGCGGGACTTGGTCTGCTGGGTGTGGCGCGTCGCGCTCAGCGCGTCGCCGGGGGCAAGCGGTGAGCGGCATGATCGTTCCGGTACGAAGGTTGGTCGGCGCGCTGAGCCTCGCCGGACTGTTTGCTGCGGCACCCGCACAGGCCGGCCACTACCCGATGTATGCAAGCTGGGACCAGCCGGACGGGCCGGGCAGCGACCTCACGTTGAGCTACAGCTTCAGCAATCTGCTCGACGGAGGGCTGCGCGATGCCGCCGGCGTGGCGCTGCCGGCGTCGCTGCTGCGCAGCGCCTTCGAGCAGGCGCTGTCGGATTACGCGGCAGTGCTGCCCATCCATTTTGTCGAACTGGCCGATAGCGGGCCGCTGCCGGAAACAGGCGAGTACGACCCGACCGGTCTGGCCGACATCCGCGTCGGTCTGGTCGCCGACATCAGCGATGCGAACGCCTACGCCTACTTTCCGTTTTCGGCCGCCAGCGGCCTGGCGGGCGACATCGTGTTCAACGCCGGGCGCTTCGGCGCCGGCTGGACGCCACTGTGGTTCTACGCGGTGGCCCAGCACGAACTCGGGCATTCGCTCGGCATGGGGCATTACGACAGTGGCGATGCGACGGTGGCAGCGTCATCGCAGTTCTCTGTCTACGAAGGGCCGGTGTTTGCGCTCGACGGCGAAATGGTCGTTGCGCTGCAGGGCGTCTACGGCGGCGGCAGGGGTTCGGTCACACCGCTGTCGGCGGTGCCCGAACCGCAAGCCTGGGCCTCGGTGCTGGGCGGCCTCTGCCTGGTCGCCGCGCTGGCACGTCGTGCCGCACACCCTGTTCGATACCGGGAGACCGCTGATGCGTGATCGCACATCGACATCACGACGTCACTCCGTTGCGATGCCAATCTTCGCATGGCTGCTGAGCGCAGCAGCGCCACCGGTCCTGGCACTCGAGATCGAGTTCGACTACACCTACGACACACGCGGATTCTTTACCGACCTGGCGACCGGTGCGCCGCGGGTCGACCGCCGCGCCTTGCTCGACATGGCCGCCTCCCATTACCGCGGCTTCACCGACACGCTGAGTGCGATCATGCCGGCTGAGGGTGACCAGTGGTCGGTCTCCTTCCTGCATCCGAGCCTGGGCGGGCCCGGCGTGACGCTGAACGACGTCGCCATCGAAGCCGACACCTTGCGCATCTACGTCGGCGGCTCGCCCTCCGCGCCGGGGGTGCTGGGCTTCGCCGGTACCGGCGTCAACCTGCAGGCCACCGGCAGTGCCGCCTTTGTCGACGCCGTCATGACGCGCGGCCAGCTCAATACCACCGGCCCGCACGCGAGCGACTACGCCACCTGGGGCGGCTACATCTGGTTCAACGCCAGCAATGACTGGTACTTCGGTGCCGATGCCGCGGGTCTGTCGCCCGGCAGCCCTGACTTCCTGACCACAGCCACGCACGAAATCGGTCACATCCTCGGCTTTGGCGAAGCCGATTCCTGGCTGGCGCAGATCGATGCCGGCACCGGTCTGTTCACCGGCACCGCGTCGCTGGCGGCGTACGGCGGCGGCGTGCCGGTCGACCGCTACGGCAGTCACTGGGCGGAGGGCACGATGAGCGAGCGCGATGGCCAGATGCAGGAGACGATGATGGATCCGAGTACCCCCTTCGGCGAACGCCAGTTGCCCACCGCGCTCGACTACGCGGGCTTTGCCGACATGGGGTGGCAGGTGTCGTCGGTGCCGGAGCCGGAAAGTGCCTTGACGCTGCTGGCCGGCCTGGCCCTGATCGGTCGGCGGGCGAGTCGCGCCGGCGTTCACCGGAGCGACACGCGATGAATCTGGATCCGGTCGAAATCAAGGCCTTCGTGCCGGCCACCGACTTCGAACTTTCGCGCAGGTTCTACCTGGCGCTCGGCTTCGAAGTGCCGTGGGCGGACCACCGGCTCGCGTACGTGCGCCACGGCCACGTGAGCTTCCTGCTTCAGGCGTCCGACGAGCCGGTGTTCGCCCGGCAGTTCCAGATGCATCTGCTGGTGGCCGACGTGAATGCCTGGCACGCGCACGTCGTGTCGGCCGATATCGCCCGCCGCTTCGGCGTGTCTGTCGGTCCGCCGGAAGACCGTCCCTGGGGAATGAGGGATTTCGTTCTGTTCGATCCGGCCGGCGTGCTTTGGCGCATCGCGCAGAATCTCCCGCAAGCGGGCTGACGGTCATGCCTGTCGCTTGACGCCATCGCGGCCTACACTCGTGGCGGGAGGACGACAACGATGAAGATTCGATTTCTGGGCGCCGCCGGCACGGTGACCGGCTCGCGTTACCTGCTGACGCACGAGGGGCACTCGCTGCTCGTGGACTGCGGCCTGTTCCAGGGCGTGAAGAACATCCGCAGCCGCAACTGGAAACCGTTTCCGGTCGATGCGGCCGGGCTGTCTGCGGTCGTGCTGACGCACGCCCATCTCGATCACTCCGGCTATCTGCCGCGGCTGATGCGCGAAGGCTTCGACGGACCGGTGTGGGCGACATCCGCCACGCGCGAACTGGTCGACATCCTGCTCGAGGACAGTGCCCACCTGCAGGAAGAAGACGCGCGCCACGCCAACAAGTACGGCTACAGCAAGCACCATCCGGCCGAGCCGCTGTACACGGCCGATGACGCGCGCCACGCGATGAAGCATCTGCGCAGCACAGGCTTCGGCGAACCGTTTGCGATCGGCCCGTATCGCGTCACCTTCCAGCGCGCCGGGCACATCCTCGGCGCGGCCAGCGTCTGCATCGAATGTGCCGGGCAGCGCATCACCTTCAGCGGCGATCTCGGGCGACCGGACGATCCGGTGATGCACGCTCCCGAGCCACTCCCCGAAACCGACTGGCTGGTGGTCGAGTCGACCTATGGCGATCGCCTGCATCCTGAACATGACCCGTTTGCCACGCTGGCCGACATCGTCAGCCGCACCGCGGCACGCGGTGGCACGGTGCTGTTGCCGTCGTTCGCGGTCGGCCGCGCCCAGACGCTGATGCATCTGCTGGCCACGCTGATCGACGAACGGCGCATTCCCGACCTGCCGGTGTTTCTAGACAGCCCGATGGCGATCGACGTCACCGGTGTGTTCCGACAGTACCGGCACGAGCACCGGCTCAGCCAGCAGGCGTGCGACCGCATGCGTGACGCGGTCACCTTCACCCGCACGCCGGAAGAGTCGGAAGCGCTGTCGGGCAATCGCTACCCCAAGGTGATCATCGCCGGCGCCGGCATGCTCAATGGCGGGCGCATCCTGCATCACCTGCTGGCGTTTGGCGCCGACCCGCGCAACACGATCGTGATCGCCGGCTACCAGGCTGAAGGCACGCGCGGCGATGCCCTGCTCAAGGGCACGCGCAGCCTGCGCATCTTCGGCCGCGATGCGCCGATCAGCTGCGAGGTGGCCAAGGTCGACGGCCTGTCGGCGCACGCCGACTACCGCGAGATTCTTGAATGGCTGCGCCCGGTCGGGCGTGCGCCGCGCCGTGTATTCGTGACGCATGGCGAGGCTGCCGCGGCGGACAGCCTGCGCCAGAAGCTGGAACACGAGCTGGGCTGGTCTGCCGTGGTGCCCGAACAGGATGAAACTTATGTGCTCGACTGACGACCGGGCTGTGGGCGCATGGACCCGGTGGCCGGTGGCTTGACGCTGCTGCGCGTGTTTCGTGCAGGGGCGGTGATCGGCGCGCTGTGGCTTGCGTTCGAAGTGCCCGTGCACGCGACCGATGGCGCGCCGACGATACCGGTCGCAGAGGTTGTCGTGGCGTCCGCTGCGACCGATTCCGTGGCCGATCCCGGCGCGGTCTGTCCGCCGACCGACGGCTGCCCGGCCTGTCCTCAGCCGCAGATCGTCTGTGTCTCGCCGTCCGATCTGCCTCCCGACCCGCCACCAGATGAACCTGTCTGGGCCCGATGGGGCAAGGATGCAGCCGGCGCGCTGCTCGGCATCCTGTTCGGTACGCTGCTGTCGCTCTACGTGACGGTGGTGTTCGACCGCTACAGGCGATTCCGCGAAACGCTGATCGACATCGCCCAGGCGCGCCTGCACAACGATGCCTACCCGACAGCCGCCACCGGACTGCAACCGGTGCGCGACGCCGCGCTCGCGTACGCCCAGCTGCTCGAGCGCAAGCAATGGACGCTCGATGCCGACGGCCATCTGGACGCGGCTGCCGAGGTCGGCAAGCTGACCGCATTCGCGCGGCTGTCTGCGCTGTGCATCGAAAACCTGCTGCTCGGCAATACGCGCGGACTGACGCCAGATGCCTATCTCGTCGCCTTCCAGGGGGAATACAACCGGATCATTGGCAGGGACTTCGTGCAATTCGAACAGCGTCTCACGCCCGATCGGGGCGCCTTGCTGCGACCCTGGCCACGCCCGCCGGCACCGGTGGCGCGCAAGGTCGTTCCGGTGGATTATTTCAACCTGCTGCTCGGCTGATCCGGGCTGTTGGCACGCATCGTCGAGCAAGAGCAAAAAAAGGCTTCGCACCCTGCGGCGCGAAGCCTCTGAAGTTAGCGCGAACCGAAGCTCGCGCTACGTGCTCAGGCCTTGCTCATGCGACGACGCGCCATCATGCCGATCAGACCGAGACCCGACAGCAGCATGCCCCAGGTTTCGGGTTCCGGCACCGGTGCCATGAAGGATGCCGATGTGAAACCGCGCAGGTTGGCGTTCAGCGCGCCGTTGAACGTGGCCAGACCGGTGCCCAGGTCAATCGAATAAAGCCCGCTGTCGCCGTTGTCCAGCGTCAGGGCTGCCCAGCCCATGCCGCTGGCGTCGATTTCGAAACCGTTGGCGCCGATCACGTTGCCCGAAATGCCGAGTGATCCGACCGTCGTGATGGTCGGGGCATTGAAGGCGGTCGGTGCGACGTGCAGCGTATCGGTCGTGGTGTTGAGGTAGTACAGCGCGGTCGATGCCGGGCCGCTCATCGCGGACGCGTCCGAGTTGGTGTAGGCGACAGCGCTGAAGCCGGACGGGATGACGCTGGCAGCATTGCCGACGACGCCCGTATTGACGTTGATCGCCAGGTTCTGACCGACATTGCTCACGTAACGCAGCGACGCCGCACCGGCGAAATCGGCAACCGGATTGAAGTCGATGCCGTAGGACAGCGAGGGATTGACCAGCGGGGTGTCGAGTGCCGCCATGAAGGTGGCCATGCCGCTCGACACGTCAAGCGTGTAGATGCGATTCAGGCTGCTGACGCCATACACCATGTTGTTGCTCGGGCGCAGATCGATGCCGAGGATGCGTTCGCCGGCGCCCAGGCCGGTGATCGACGTGAAAGTGGCCGCCGAAGTGTTGCTGCTGCTGATCATGCCGATTTCGTTTCCGGTCGTCAGACCGATGAAATCGGCAGCGCCGGCCGGGGTTGCGAGGGCGAGCGCGAGGGTGGATGCCGCTGCCAACAGGGTTTTTTCGTACATGTCTGACCTCTCCGAAGAAAATGGTTGGGGAAATGGACGAGACCGCAACTCGAAAGCGCGTCGTCATTCCCACTACTCGGCAGAGGCTCAAACGGATGCAGGTATCACCGAACTTTCATGTTTCGAGGCAGAAAAATTCGAATCGGAGTAAAAAAACTTTTTACATCAGATAGTTGTATTTTCATCTGAGCGTTCAGATTCGCGGTGGCGGCTCATTGATCAGCGCCCAGAAAATGCCCAGGCTGGTTACCGTGCGCGAAAACTGGTCGAAATCCACCGGTTTCACGACGTAGGCGTTGATGCCCAGGTCGTAGCAGCGGCGAAGGTCCGGATCTTCGCGCGAAGAGGTCATGATCACCACTGGAAGGGTGCGCAGGCTGTCGTCACGACGCATTTCGACCAGCATGTCGATGCCGCCCATGCGCGGCATGTTCAGGTCGAGCATCATGAACAGCGGTTGGCCACCTTCGCGCGTGGCGAAGCGGCCGCGCTTGTAGAGGTAGTCCAGCCCCTCGACCCCGTCGCGAACGACGACAATGTCGTTGGCGAGCTTGAGTTCGCCAAGGCTGAGCAGCATCAGTTCGACATCGTTGACGTTGTCTTCGACAACCAGAATGTCACGCAAGTGCAGGGACATCGCTTGCTCCTGTGAAGGGATCTGCAGAACGCTCCACCGCGGCACGGACCCGCCGTGGCAAGGCGACGAAGAAGCTGGCACCTGCATTGGTTTCGCCGGTGGCCCAGACGCGGCCACCATGGCGCTCCACGATGCGTTTCACGTTCGCCAGTCCGATACCGGTGCCTTCGAATTCGCTTGAATGATGCAGGCGCTGGAACACGCCGAACAGTTTGCCTGCATATTGCATGTCGAAACCGGCACCGTTGTCACGGATACGGAAAACGAGATCGTCGCCGCTGTCGTCGATGCAATCGACTTCGATCACTGCGGGTGCGCGGTCGCGCGAATACTTCACTGCGTTGGCCATAAGGTTGTAGAAAACCTGGTAGAGCAGCTTCGGATCGGCCTGTACGTCCGGCAGTGCGCCGACTTTCAGTTCAACGACATGGCTGTCCATGTCGGGGGCAAGTTCTTCGGCCACCTCGGCGATCAGCGTGTTCATGTCGCAATGCTCCCGGCGCATTTCGGTGCGGCTGGCGCGTGAAAATGCGAGCAGACCTTCGACGATGTCGCTCAGGTGATGCACTGACGCCCGGATGCGCTCGATATAGCGCTGAGCCGGGTGGTCAGGCGGTGCCGGGTGCTTGTCGGCCAGCGCGCGCGCGAATCCTTCTATGTGCCGCAGCGGACCGCGCACGTCATGCGAGATGGCGTACGACAGCGATTCGAGTTCGTCGATCTGCTGCTTCATCTGGCTGTTCAGCGCGCGCAGTTCGGCTTCGTACTGCTTGCGGCGGGTGATTTCAGCCTTCAGTTCGATGTTGGCCCGGCTGAGCGACTCGGGACTGGGCAGCGACAGCGCGATCGGGATCAGCCGCCACAGCATGATGGCCGTTCCGATCGATACGCCTGCGGTGAAAAGACGCAGCCAGCCGTCCAGCCAGAAATCCGGATACCACAGCGTCCAGATGTCCATCACATGGGTCAGGCCGCAGGCCATGATGAAGACGCCGAACATCACGAAGATCGGACCGAAACTCAGGTCCTCGCGACGGCGGACGAAGGACCACAACGTGATGGGTATCGAAAAGTAGGCGAGGACGATGAGCACGTTGGCCACTACGTGCAGCAGCAGCAAATCCTTCTGCCAGGAAAAACAGTAGCCGTGAGGCAACAGCGTCTGCAGGTCGTTCACCATGTTCATTGCCTCGTGGTCTCGATCGTGGATGGCACGGCCTCCGCCATCATCGTAAGACCTTAGCGCACGCATTAGTTGCCGTCAGCAACCTAACGACCTGCAATACGGCGTGAATTCACATGTCGAGACCAGGTTACTCGACGCCTCGCGCACTTGTACGTTCCTGCTCGATGCGCAGGATGTAACGCTGGATCAATGCATCGGCGGTGGCCGGCAGGCCGATGAACTGGCAACCGGCACGCAGTTCGCTGCCGCCGCGTTCGGTGACGCGGAACATGTTGCGCACCTGCAGCGTGGCGGTGATGGTGCCCAGTTCGGGCAACATGATCTGGCACTGGTCGATCAAGCTGTCGACCGACAGGTTCAGGCTGCTCGGTGGCGCCACCACGGCCAGTCCGCCACCCGAAATATCCACGATGTTTGCCTCCGTCATGCGTCCGTTGCCGTCACCGGTCGGGATCAGGCAGCGCAGGCGCGGATTGGGCGGCACGATGAGGCGATAGTAGTCACGCCGCTGCAGGCGCAGCATGCGCGTCGGCAGCGGAATCTCCAGCGCCTGGCCACCCTCGAATTCGACGCCGCGGCAGCGCGGTACCATGAATTGAACCTTCACCTTTTCCAGCGAGGTGAGGCAGACGAGTGGTGAGGACTTGAGCGCCTTTTCGAGGTGCTTCTCGTCACGCGGCGCATCGAGCACCACCGCGCCGCGCGCTTCGTCGATGTCCAGTAGAGCGGTCAGAAAGGGCTCGCTGGAACGGCCGGCATAGACCGAGATGTTGGCCTTCTGGTCCTTGATCGCGCGCAGGTAGAACAAGATGTCGGTCGTGCCGTCCAGCACGTAGCGGGCGAAGTCGTCGGCTTCTAGCAGATCGAACCGGATGTCCTCGGTCATGGAATGCGTCCTGTCGGTGTGCCGCGCCTGATTGCGCAGGACTGCGGCGGTGCGTTGGAGGGCAAGGTCAGGCGGGCACCCTGATGGTCGATGGCGGTGCGGCGTTCAGGCCTTTTTCGACACGATAGATCCACGCCAGCAGTTCGGCTACGGCGACATACAGTTCGGGCGGGATGCGCTGGTCGAGATCGAGTCCCATCAGCAGGGCGACCATTTCACGCGATTCATGCACGAAGACGCCAGCCTCCCGCGCACGCCGGATGATTTCGTCGGCCACCAGCCCGCGGCCCTTGGCCACGACGCGCGGCGCGGCATCACCGGCACCGTAGGCCATGGCGACCGCCTGGGCGCGGGCAGATTGCGTCATGCCATCACCTGCGCGCCAGCAGGACCGGACGTGTCGTCCTCGGCCGCCTCGGTCGGCTCACCTTCGGTAATCGGTGCTGCATCGCCGAAGGTCACCTGACCCAGACGCAGTCCGGCGTCGCTCATGCGCTGCTGCAGCTCGAGCAGGGCGCCGCCCATGCGCAGCCGCGCCTCCGGATCACTGGAAAAACTGAGTGCGATGCCATGGTCGCGCCACAGCGTCAGGGATGTTTCGATTTCCCCCAGACCGGGCAGCACCAGACGCAGACGCGAGGTCCAGGGTACATCGGCGTCTGCTTCTGCAGCGACCTCGTCGGCGCGTCCGTCGGCGCGCGGGTCATCGATCTCGATCTTCATCATCTGTCCGGGCCAGGCGAGTCCTTCCCAGGCGAGCGAGTGCTGTGACAGGCCCAGCAACTGGTTGTGCACCAGCGGTCGCAATTCGGCTGGCGTTGCGGAATCTGCGCGCGCGGCTTCGGCCTTTTCCGGGGCGGCTGCGTCGCTGATCTGTGCGAATTCGGCGCCGGCCCGCGCAAGCGTTGCGGTATCGGCGCGCTGCCCGGCGGCCGGCGTTGCACGGGTGTGTGGATCAAAGGCACGCTGCGGTTCGCGCTCGGTGGATTCGATCGTGCGCTCGCCGCTGACCCACTGCGCCTGGTGCGACTCGTAGAACAGGCCGCTCTGGCCGATCGCGCTCGCCAGCCGGCCGGCAATCAGTGGTGTCGCGGCGGCGTCGGTCACGTTGGCGCTCGCGCGCAGCATCGCCGGATCAATCAATGCCTGCCCGGCCGACAGGCGGGTCGGCGGTGGCGCCGGGCGGTCGAGCAGGGCGCTGATGGCACGCGCCGGCTCGCTGAGGCTGACATCGGCAGTTTCGCCGGCCGCGGAATCCGGGACCAGCGTGGCAATCAGTGTCTGCGCATTGCGCGAAACGTGGGTGAGGGTGACCGTGCTGCCTTCGCGCGCGCCCTGCGGAAGCTGCAGCGTGACCATCTGACCGGCCACCTGGGCGCGTGCGCGCCCGTCCTGCAGGTTCTGGATGATCTGTGCGGTGTAGCGTTCGCCGGGCTGGAATTCAGGCAGCTGTTCGCCGATCGGGCTGACCGGACCGGCGACCTGCACCGAGCCGCGGGCCAGTTCCGCAAGACGTTGCGAGATGCCCGGCAGCAGGTTGTTCATGCGTTCAGCCGTTTTCGGCCCGGCCTGCCGGCAGCTTGCCGAGGAACACCTTGACCTGTGCCATCCAAGGCTCGACGTGGCGGCGCACTTCGGCGTCGTGGGCGAGTATCTGTTTCATCAGCGCAACCTTGCGGGCGCGCTCGGAGGGCGAAGTCGCTTCTTCGTCGTTGTCGGCGATGCGCTGGCGCAGCGCGGACACGTCGAGTTCGAGCGTGACCAGGCGGTCCCAGTCGTTGGCGCGCGCGGCATCAACCATGTGACTGGAGATCTGGTGCATGTCTTCGAGCAGGGGCAGTGAATTCATGTCGTCGGGCCGTCGTGCAGGAGGTACCGGTTAGTCAATGAGCGTACAGGCGGGCAGCGGTTCGGAGGCGCACATGTAAGTGGTAATTACCGTGCAATTTCCGCTTTTGCCTACATGGGCGCGCCTTGCGACAGCTTCTGCCTGATTTCTTCCCAGGCATCCTTCAATTCGCCCAGCAGGTGGCTGACTTCTTCCAGTGCGGCGCGGTCGTTGTGGGCATTGGCATGCAGCAGGCGCGCGCACATGTAGTCGTACAGGGCATACAGCCGCTGCGCCAGTTCGCCGCCGGCGTCCAGATCCAGACTCACCTTGAGGCCGTTGCCGATGATGTCGATGGCACGCGAAATCGACAGGCCCTTGCCCGCGGTTTCACCCATTTCCATCTGGTGGCTCGCGGTGGATACCGACATCAGCGCACCGTCGAACAACATCAGGATAAGCAGGTGCGGATCGGCTCCGGCTACCCGGGTTTCCATTCCGACCTGTGCGTAAGCCATGTGCGGATTCGAAAGCGAAGCAAACATGAAAGTCCCTTTTCCCCGGTCGTGGTGAGTGCATCAGCTCGACGATATCGTCGGCAGATTGGCCAGTTGTTGCGTCAGATAGTTGCTGGTGGCGGTCATGTTGCTGATCAGTGTGTCGAGCGCGCTGAATTGCTTGCGGTAGCGCGCCTCGATCGTCAGCAGGCGGTCGGACATCGCTTCGGCGCGCTTCTCCAACGACTTGGCGGCTGCGGTCAACCCTTCGGTGCGGCTGGAAATGAGGCCGCCAGCGTCGATCATGTCGTCCATCAGGCCGGTCAGCCGGCTGCCCATGCCCTTGACGTCATCGAAGCCGCGGAACAGCTTTTCCACGTTTCCGTTGTCGAGCGCAGTCGTGAGTTTGGTCGAGTCGATTGCCAGCTTGCCGTCCTTCTCCACCGATACGCCGATGGACGACAGATTCAGGCCGGGGGCGATCGAGGTGCCGACCAGGGCACTCAGGCGGTTGCGCAATGCCAGCATCGTGCTCTCGCCATTCAGCGTGGCGGCTTGGTCGGTTTCCGTGTTGTAGCTGGTCTGCGTCTTGATGATCCCGAGTGCATCGTTGTAGGCCTTGACGAGACGCTCGACGCCGCTGCGGGCGACGCTCGTGTCATTGGTGACGGAGACCACGGTAGGCGAGCCGACGTTGGTCTTCTTCAGGCTCAGCGTCACACCCTCGATCGCGTCGGTCAGCGTGTTCGTACTCGATGTGATGGCGATGCCATTGACCGTCAGCGTGGCGTCGGAGGCCGGAATCATCTGCGACAGGCGCGAGGTGCCGCCGGTCGATGCGTCGTAGATCAGGCGCGACAGTCCCGCGTCGTCGGTGTTGTTGCCGTCGTCGTCGGTGGCGGTGATCTTCACCGTGTTTTCGGTTCCGCCATCGACCGAGCGCAGCACCAGGCGATGGCCGGTGCCGTCATTGACGAGCGAGGCGGTGACGCCCGCGTCGGCGTCGTTGATGGCGTCGCGCACGTCGGCCAGCGACATCGCATCGCTGCCGATGGTGATGTTGACGGCGGCCTTGTCCGGGTTGGCGGTGAATGCGCCGGCGTCGTACTTGCCCAGCTGTATGGTCAGCGTGCCGCTGCCGACGCTGGCTGTGCTGCCCGCGAACTGGCCGGACGCAACCACTTGCGATTCAGCCAGCGTATTGACTTCAAGCGTGTAGTTGCCGGCAACCGCCGTTTGCGTACCGGCAACTGTTGCCACGTCGGCATTGCCGATGGCTGCCTTGCGTGCGGTAAAAGTTGCCGCATTCGACAGGGCGGTGGCGGCAGACTGGATGGATGACAACGCACCCTTGATGGAACCGTAGGCGGAAATCTTCGCCTGTACGCCGGCTTCCTTCTGCGCGAGCAGCGTCAGCGGGCGCTGTTCGAGCGACATCAACTGCGATACGAGGCCTGAAACGTCAAGCCCGGAGCCGATTCCTGCGGAAGAGATGGCCATGGTGACGGGCCCCTCAGGCCTTGCGCTCGATCAGACCGCTCTGGCCCTTGCCGAGCGCGCGCGCAATGGCGATCAGTTCCTCAGACGGGATCTGCCGCAGGATTTCCTTGGTGCTTGAATCGATGAGTCTCACGATTGTCTTCCCTGTTTCCTTGTCAATCGTGAAGAGCAAATTCTGGTCCACCGGCTGAATCTGGCGGCGGATTTCATCCACCGTCTGTTCGATCTGTTCGGTTGTGAGCGGGGTGTTCTGCGCGGGTTGTTCACGCACACTGGCGGGCACCACGACATTCACTCCGGTGCTCTGCGTGAGGGCCGGAGTGAGCGGTGGCGAGGTACTCGGGACTGGCTGGATCGCCATGACGATTTCCCCTTGCAGTTAGCGGGGCACGGCGAACCGTGCCCCGTTTCTTTCAGTTGCTTGTGCTTAGCCGCGGAGCAGGCTGAGCACGTTCTGCGGCAGCGAGTTGGCTTGCGCCAGCATCGCCGTACCGGCCTGCTGCAGGATCTGCGCGCGGGTCAGATTGGCGGTTTCCATCGCGAAGTCGGCATCCTGAATGCGGCTGCGGGCTGCGCTGACGTTTTCCGACGTGGTCTGCAGGTTGCTGATCGTGTTCTGCACGCGATTCTGGATGGCACCCAGCGAAGCGCGTTGCGTATTGATCGACTGCAGGGCAGCGTCGATGACGTCGATCGCGGCATTGGCACCGGTCTGGGTGCCAACGCTGATCGAAGCAACCGACGACAGCGCACTGGCGTTCGCCGTGGTGGCGGTGAAAAGACCGCCGGCCGACGCGCTGGTGACCGAGAAGGCGTCCGACGACGAGAACTTCAACGTACCGCCGACCGTCGAGGAGTCGGTGGTCGCCGTCGCGCCTGTCAGGACGACTGCTGCACCGGCCGTTGCGCTGGTGAAGGCATTGCGACCCTGCAGGCTGATATCGCCAGCGCCAGCGAAGTCTGTGAGCGAGATGTCCGCGCCGCTTTCCGACTTCAGCGTGACCGAACCGCCGCTGACCGTTGCGGTGATGCCCGTGGTGGCCGCGTAGTTATTGATCGCGGTCGAGAGCGAACTCAGGTCGGAGGTATTGCCGATAGTGGCCGACACGGCGACACCGGTCGTGTTTTCGCCGAACAGCGTGAAGGTGTAGGTGCCGGTGGCGGTCAGGCCGCTCAGCGTGGCTTCGGTCGCCGCCGTTGCGCTCACGCCGGTGGTGGCGCTCTGGGCATTGACGGACGCAGCGACAGCCTTGGCCGTATCGGCGAGATTCACTGCAACCGCTGCCGTGCCGAGCGAACCGGTCACGGTCAGATCTTCGGCCGCGACGACGGTGTTGGCGACACGGGCGCCGGCACCGGCGGCGAGGGCGGCTGCATTGTTCAGCGTGCCGTTGGCGCTGACGGTATTGGCACCGATATTGGTGGCCTTGGTGTTGCTGAGGCTGATGCCGATCGACTGGTTGGCGTTTGCGCCGACCTGGAAGTACTGGCCGGAGAACGAACCGTCGAGCAGGTTCTTGCCGTTGAACTGGGTCGTCGAGGCAACACGGTTGATTTCCTGTTGCAGCTGCGAAACTTCCTGCTGCAGGGCCTGACGGTCGCTGGCGCTGTTCGAGTCATTGGCGGCCTGAACCGACAATTCACGCATGCGCTGCAGACCTTCGGTGATCGAACCCATCGCGCCTTCGGCAGTCTGCGTCAGCGAGATGGCATCGTTGGCGTTGCGGACAGCCTGGTTCAGACCGCGCACCTGGGAGGTCATACGCTCCGAGATGGCGAGGCCGGCGGCGTCGTCCTTCGCGCTGTTGATGCGCAGGCCCGAAGACAGGCGCTGCAGCGAAGTGGCGAGCGAACTTTGCGAAGAGTTCAGGTTGCGCTGTGCGGTGAGCGAGGGCACATTGGTGTTGATGAGTTGCGGCATTTTGTTTCTCCTGTCACGAAGTGGTGTGTAGTTACGGCGCTCCGGGCTGCATGGCCCGCTGTTGATGTCGCCGATGTTTGAAGTAACGGAGTTGCCGCTGCAAACTTTAGCGGGGCACCTTAATGAAAGCCTTTGTCGTCTTGGCTTTCAGGCGGCCGGCGATATGAAATGGCTTGCCCTTGCGGCATGTACGGGCGTTCATGCTCACGTGAGGTTGCCGCCGCAATCGTTTTTGCCTGCAAGGTCGGCCCGTTTTGTGCTCCGGACAGCGTGCCGGACCTGCTCCGGACTGTTACGGAATGTCAGCGGAGCGCGGCTGAGGGGCTGCTGACGGGCGGCTCAGTGTCCGCCGTGATGCATGACGCAACCAGGAATCTTTCGTTGGGCATCGCCTGCGGCTCACCCCAACCTACGCACACCCGACCGCACCGCCGCCGTGGAAAGCACTTGGGGGTTTGGGTGAGCCGCAGGCGATGCCCAACAACCAAACATCGATCCCGCATCACTTCTGCATGGAAGGCGCTGGTAGCAGCGATGTCTGCCAATCTCTGACTGGGTGCGTGACTACACTGCGCTTCGTATGGCCATCCCGGAACAGGCAGCCCGGCGCGAATCACGATTGAATGTTGTCGGCAACGGGAAACAAACGACGGGCGCGGCGACTGCCGCGCCCGGCTCACGCAGCGATCGGCTGTTCGGGCGCGATGACCACGCGATTCTTGCCGGTGGCCTTGGCCTGATACATGGCCACGTCAGCGCGCTCGATGGCCGACGTCTGCGGTTCTTCATGGCCGACCACGGTGACGCCGGCGCTGAAGGTGATCAGCAGCTTGTCGTTGTTGGCCAGGAAATAGCGCTTGGTAAGTTCGCGCTGCAGGCGCTGCAGCACGATGACCGAATCCTCGACCGAGGTCTCCGGCAGCAGTATGACGAACTCCTCACCGCCGTAGCGCGACAGCGTGTCGTGCGGACGCAGGCAGTCGCGTACCGTGCCGACCAGGTGCAGCAGCGCCTCGTCGCCGGTGTTGTGACCGTAGGTATCGTTGAGCCGCTTGAAGTTGTCGATGTCGAGAACGGCAAGGCACAACATCGAACCGCGCCGTGCGGCGCGCGACACTTCCTTGGCATAGGACTCTTCCAGCCCCTTGCGGTTGAGTGCGCCGGTCAGCGGGTCGTGACGCATTTTTTCGCTGGTCTGTTCCAGTTCGACCTGCAGGCGCTGGATTTCGTTTTCTGCCGCACGCACGCGGTCACGCATGTTGTCGACCTCGGCTCGCGACTTTTCGGTCGTTGCGCGCATGGAGTGCGTGGCGGCGATCACTTCGGCGATGACGTCCTGCAGCGAACCGATGTCGTCGGCGGGCAGCGATCGTTTCCGCATAGCCTTCCATTTTTTCACCGAAGCCCGATGTGGCTTCGGTGAAGCTGCCGAGCTGCTCGACAAAACCCGCCAGCATCAGCTTGATCTGGTGCTTCGCGTCGTCGATGTTGCCGCGCAGCGAGCCCTGACGCTCGATCACTTCGCGCAGCCGGCGCTCCACTTCATCCAGTTCGCGCGCGCTCAGCGGGTGATCGCACAAGGCGCGCAGCGAATCGATCTGACCGCGCATCCAGCGGTCGTCCAGAACCAGTTCGCCGATATTCTTCAGCAGCAGGTCAAGCAGCGACAACAGACCGGCGCGGATTTCAGCCTGATCGTCGACCACCCAATTCAGGCGGTAGACGAGGTTGCGCAACTTGGACGCCAGATCATCGACGCCGCGCATGTCGCGCACGTCGCGCAACGCCTGGCCCAGCACGAGGGCTTCATCGCGCAGCTCAGGCGCCGAAATCAGCAGGCTGCCCACCACACCTTCGAGCGTGCTCGCGAACAGGTCGCGCAGCGCAGCGTCACTGTTGTCCAGCGCGGGGAACGATAGTGTGGGTGCCATGGCCATGAGGCTCCGCCGCGGCGGCACCACTGCTCTCGCAGGATTCCCAGTTGTCTGCAAGCTTGCTCAGCCGCGCGTAGAGGACGTCGAGCTCGCCGCTCGACGAATCCAGCAACTGCTGGATCACCACCTGCTTCTGCGAATAAGTCAGCGAGTCGTGATTGCGTTCGAACTGCTTGAACAGGTCCTTGAGCAGAGCCGTCCATTTGCGCTGGGGCGCCGCCTGCGCACGCAGCAGGCCGACCAGCGATCCACTGATCGCCGACCAGCTGCGGCTGACGACAGCGCTTTCGAGCCGTTCGACGAATTCGATCTGCGATTGGTTGAGGCGGGGCAGGGTGCTGCAGACCAGCTTCAGCGCGCGTTCCGGGAACAGGTCGTCGGCCTTGGTACCGGCGATTTCGTGATAGAGCGACCGGTAATTTTCCGGTGTCGGCTGAAGCTGACGCATGGCGAGACGTCGCAAGGCTTCACGGGCGATTTCGAGCGGCTGCATGGCGTCAGACATTTCAGTGGCAATTCACAGTCCGTAACGAATGCTTACAACGGCACGCGGACGACGGTCTTGAGGGCGGATCCGCAAGTTATTCCACATTTCGGAAGGGCGGCCGGGCGGCCGACACACCCTAGTCGGTCAGCCCGTGTTTGAGGCCGTAGTGGGTCAGCTCCGCATTGTTCTTCATGCGCATCTTTTCAAGCAGCCGCGCGCGATAGACGCTGACCGTCTTGACGCTGAGGCTCAGCTCCTCGCCGATCTGCGTCAGCGTCTTGCCGGAGGCAATCATCACCAGCGTCTGGTACTCGCGATCCGACAATTTCTCGTGCGGCGGCCGCTCGTCGTCGTCGGTGATGGCATTGGCCAGTTCCATGGCCAGCGTGGGCGAGACGTACTTCTTGCCGCTGGCGACCTGACGGATCGCGGTGACCAGCTGTTCGGGTGCGCTCTGCTTGGTCAGATAGCCGGAGGCGCCGGCTTTCAGCGCGCGGATCGCATACTGGTCCTCCGGGTGCATCGACAGCACCAGCACCGGCAGGCGCGGAAATTCCTTGCGCACGAGCTTGAGCGTATCGATCCCGTTGCGGTCGGGCATCGACACATCCATCAGCACGAGGTCGAAACTGCCGTCGCGCAGCTTGTGCATCGCTTCGACACCGTTCTCCGCTTCACCGGTGACGATGAGGTCCGGGCTGTCGGACAGGATCTGGCGCAGCCCGGAACGCACGATGGCGTGGTCATCTGCAATAAGTATACGGATGCTGCTCATCGGGAAAACTCCAGTACGGTGCGGCGGCAGGCCGGCACCCTCAGCAGCAGGCGGGTACCGCCGTGTTCGCGGCTGCTCGCTTCGAATCGTCCGTTCAGGTGCACCACGCGCTCGCGGATGCCGCGCAGGCCGAATGACTTCGGCTTGTTCAGGTCTTCCGGCGCCAGGCCGCGGCCATCGTCGCCCACCTCCAGCACGATGTCGTCGTCTTCCTGCGTCAGCCGCACCTCCACGGTGTGGGCACCCGCGTGCTTGGATACATTGGTCAGCGCCTCCTGGAACACGCGGAACAGCGCAATGGCGGTTTCCTCGTCCGGGTCGATGTCGTGATCGATGCACAGCAGCTCGCACTTCAGGCCGGTGCGGGCAGCGAAGTCTTCCGCATGGCTTTCGACAGCCGGAGCGAGGCCGAATTCCTTCAGGATGCCCGGGCGCAATTCGCGCGCGATGCGCCCGACCGTGGTGATCGCGTCATCCACGAGCTTGCCCATGCTGACCGAACGGGCCTTGATCGCGTCCAGATCCGCTGCCGTCTTGTTTGCCAGCAGCGACACTTCGAACTTCAGCGCCACCAGCAGGCCGCCGAGTTCGTCGTGGATGTCACGCGCAATGCGTTCGCGTTCCTCTTCCTTGGCGATCTGCAGGTGCGACGACAGCTCCGCCAGCTGGCCGCGCGACTGGCGGAGTTCGCGCTCGGTCAGCTTGCTCTGCGTGATGTTGGAAACGATGCCTTCCCAGATCAGCACGCCGGACGCGAGCACGCGCGGCGACGAGCGCAGGTTCACCCACTTGATGTCTTCATCGGGCAGGCGGATGCGACCGTCCCAATTCACCGTGGCATGGGTGTGTGCCGACAGGTGCATCGCGCGGTCGAGTTCCGGCATGTCGTCCGGCAGGATCATGTCGAGAAAGCGGCGCGGCGCGGCCACCAGCTCGCCGGCCTTGAAACCGAGCAGCGCCAGGCAGCCTTCGCTGACGAACAGGAAGCGCCAGCCGCCATCCTCATGGCGCAGCAGCTGGAACACCATGCCGGGAATGTTGGCCGCCAGCGCGCGAAAGCGCGCCTCGCTGTCGCGCACGGCATCGAGCGCGCTGTGCCGTTCCGCCCGGTTGCGCGCCTCGCGCATTTCGCGCTCGACCGCCGGAATCAGCCGATCAAGCTTGCCCTTGCTGAGATAGTCATGCGCGCCCGCCCGCATCGCCGACACCGCAATGTCTTCCTCGATGACTCCGGACACGATGATGAAGGGCAGGTCGAGCTCCAGCTTCTGCAGGATGGACAGCGCCGCCATCGCCGAGAAGCGCGGCATGTTGTGGTCGGACAGCACCAGATCCCAGGTGCGCGACGCCAGCGCCTCGCGCAGTGAGCGCTCGTCTTCCACCCGTTGCGACCACACCTGGTAGCCGGCCGCCCGGAAGCGGTGCAGCAGCAGCAGCGCGTCGTCCTCCGAATCCTCGATCAGCAGCACATTCAGCGGACGAGCCGTCATCGGCGCGGCATCGGTCCCGGCCAGACGATTTGCAGAGGAACCGGGAACGGGCACGGGCGTGACGGTATCGGGCATCGGGCAGGTGGGTCTCCATCTGCGGCAAACGCTTGCACCGCGCTGACATGTGGAGACATGTTCATGATGATTCGAGTTTAATCCATGCCGGAAGCCCTGAGTCACCGATGCGCGCGCCATGCCCGGCAGACAGCAGATATAATCCGCCCCGCGCCGCTTTAGCTCAGTTGGTAGAGCAACCGCCTTGTAAGCGGTAGGTCGTCAGTTCGATTCCGACAAGCGGCACCATGAATTCGATGGTCAAAGCCAACTCCCGTGAGTTGGCTTTTTTCTTTGCGGGAGTGCCTTTTTTGGCCGTGCTTTTTGCTGCAACGCGGCCGTTTGCGTGGCCGACCGAAAAAAAAGCCCGCACGGGGCGGGCTTGCGGAAGGAGAGGGCCTGACTGCCCGGGAGCAGTCGCGACACCCTGACACTACGCGACGTGCCGGTGAGTGGCTGTTGCCAGTTGCAAGGAGGTGTTGCAGCGGCATGTGCGTGCGGGCCGACTTCCGGTCGGGCGCTCGGAGAGACAGAGCCACTCAGCGCGGCTGCTCGGGCCCGCGGGCGATCAGCATGTCGGCGACGGTCCGCACCGACGGCCAGTCCTTCATCGCTTCGATGGCCTGGCCGAAACCGGCGGCGGCGGATTGCTGCAGGGACTTCTCGGCCAATTCGAGCAGGCTGGCGGAGTATTCCTTCATCGCCCGGTTCTGCAGGGTGACGAAATTGTCGTACAGCGCGGCCGGGCCATCGACGGCCGGACCGGCCTCGGTACCCGGAACCGGGGCCATGCCCTGCAGCAGCGAAAACACGAAGCGGCCGAGGGCGCGCTGGGCGTCGGCGGACTCGGGTTGGCCGAAGAATGCGGGGTCGAACCGGATCGCCGGCGCGGCCGCGTCAGTGCCACGGCGGCATTCGATGCGGCCATCGGCAGCGAGGCGCAGCGTCAGTTCATCCGGAATGTCGGACAGGCTCATGGTGTTCATCCTTCAGGCGTGGCGCGGGTCGGGCACGATGCGGCCGTCGTCGGCCGTCGTGAAGGCGCGCAGATCGTGGTCGTCGGCTTCGAGCCAGCAGGCGCGGTCGCGCCAGTCGGCGATCACCCAGCGGTCGCAGGCGACGCCATCCACTTCGGGCGCGTGATGAGCCGGTCGATGCGTGTGGCCGTGGATCAGCAACGTGCAGTCATGGTGGCGCAGTACGGCGGCGATGGCTTCGCCGTTGGCATCCATCAATTCTTCGGCCTTGCCGGCGACGGCCTGCTGGCTGCGCCGGCGCAGGTCGGCGGCGATCGCGTGGCGCTCGGCGAGCGGGCGGGCTAGAAAGGCGCTCTGCCAGTCGGCACTGCGCACCATGCGGCGGAACTGCTGATACGGCAGGTCGTCGGTGCACAGCGTGTCGCCATGCATCAGCAGCGCCTGCCGTCCGGCAATGTCGCACAGCAGCCAGTCACCATGCAGCGTGGCGCCGGTGGCGGCGGTGAAGCCGGCGCCGAGCAGGAAGTCACGGTTGCCCGGCAGCACATGGATGTCGGTGCCGGCCTCGCTCAGCGCGCGCAGCGCCGCGATGATAGGGCGGTGTTCCGGCAGACCGGCGTCTTCGTCGCCGACCCACACCTCGAAAAGGTCGCCCAGCAGGAACAGCCGCCGGGCGTTGCGCGCGCGGCCTTCGAGCAGGCGCAGGAAGGCCGCGTTGAGGTCTGGCGTGGCGGACGACAGGTGGAGATCGGAAGCGAACAGGTCCATGCGTCGTCGCGCCTGCGCGCTCAGGCCACTTCGGCGCGTTCGATCAGTACGTCCTCGACCGGCACGTCCTGGTGGAAGCCCGAACGACCGGTACGCACGGCCTTGATCTTTTCGACCACGTCCATGCCTTCGCTGACCCGGCCGAACACGCAGTAGCCCCAGCCGTCCTGCGCCTGGTCCTTGTCGAGGAACAGGTTGTTGCCGACATTGATGAAGAACTGCGCGCTGGCCGAATGCGGGTCCGACGTGCGCGCCATGGCGACGGTGCCGACCGTGTTCGAAAGACCATTGGCCGACTCGTTCTTGATCGGCGCCTGGGCGTCCTTCTGCTTCATGCCGGGTTCGAAGCCGCCGCCCTGGATCATGAAATTGCCGATGACGCGGTGGAATATGGTGTTGTTGTAGTGACCTGCCTCGACATAGGCGAGGAAGTTGGCGACCGTCTGCGGCGCCTTTTCAGCGTCGAGTTCGAGCGTGATGACGCCGTGGTTGGTGTGCAGCTTGACCATGTGTATCTCCGTAAGCGGGGCCGCGCGGGGCGGCCGTGGGTGGGGGGCGAGTGGGAGCGAGTCGTGGCGACTGCGCGCCCGGGTTCAGGGCTGCGCTTCGACGACGCGCGCGGACTGGATGACCACCGGCGTCAGCGGTACGTTCTGGTGCGGGCCGAAGTCGCCGGTGCGGACGTTGGCGATGCCATTGACCACTTCCATGCCCTTGATCACCTTGCCGAACGCGGCGTAACCGAAGCCGTCGCGCGACGGGTAGTCGAGCGAGCGGTTGTCGACCAGGTTGATGAAGAACTGGGCGCTGGCTGAATGCGGATCGTTGGTGCGCGCCATCGACAGATAGCCCGGTGCGTTGCGCACACCCTTGCTCATGGCTTTTTCGGCTTCGTTGCGGATCGGCGCGCCGGCTGCCTTCTGGTTCATCTGCGCGTCAAACCCACCGCCCTGGATCATGAAGCCGTTCATCACGCGGTGAAAGATCAGGCCGTCGTAGAAACCGGACTTTGCGTACTGCAGGAAGTTGGCAACGGTGGCCGGCGCGGCGTCCGGGAACAGCTCGATCAGTATCGGACCCTGGCTGGTCTTGAGTTCGACCTGCGGATTGGCGGCGACAGCGGCCAGCGGGACAAGGCTGGCGAGCAGCGCGAGCAGAAACTTCTTCATGAGGATGACTCCGGGTTGGGTGATCGGGGATTCATGCGGGCATGCAAACGGGCGTGTCAGCCGGACAGACCGATGGCGGGCGGCCGGGTTCAGCCTTCGCCTTCGAACACGATGCGCCAGCGGCCGTCTTCCCGCTGCCAATACTGCTGCTTGATCATGCGGTTCGACAGATTGTCGCTGCGGTAGTCCTGTTCGAAAGTGACGACGACCAGGTCTTCGCGACCGGGGTTGCGGAAGGTGCTCAATTTGTCCACACCGACCTTGATCCACTTCTTGCCGGCATTCACGGCGCGCTTCTGCGCGGCAAACGCTGCCAGATCCTTCTTGCCAGCGCTGAATCGCGCCGAATAATGCGACAGGAAGCGCTCGACGTCACGGCTTTCCCAGTCGCTGCGCCACTGTTCGTGCGCCTTGTTGAATTCGCTGCGTTCGGACTGCCAGTCGTCCAGCGACAGCCATTCCACCGAGTCGCTGATGATGACCGGCACCGACGCACCCTGCAGATGGTTGTTCAGCGCGAGGAAATCGGAATTGGCCAGCACGACGCAACCGTCGGACGCGCGCGGCGGACGCGAGAAGGTATCGGATGGCGTACCGTGCAGCCAGATGCCGTGGCCCTTGCGGCCCTGTCTGCGGTCCCACGCGTTCGGGTAATTGATCGGCAGCGCGCCGGCGCCATAGAAATCGGTCAGGCGTTCCGGTGGCAGGAAACCGGTGACCTGATAGACCCCCAGCGGCGTCTTCTTGTCGCCTTCGCGCATCTTTTCGATGCCCAGCCGGCCATGCGACACGTAATAGTCGGCAATGAAGCGTGGCTGACCCGCGACGTTCTCGTACAGATAGAGCCGCGAGCGGCGAGTATCCACCACCACCGCATGACGTTGCGACGCCTGCAATTGCAGCAGGTAGCGCGGCACGCGATCGACCGGTGGCTTGTCGCGGTAGGCGCGGATGCGCGCCACGGCTTCATCGCGCAGGTCGGCCAGTCGCTCTTCAGGAGCGTTTGGCGCATTGCCTATCGTGGTCAGCGCGCTCGACCGGGCCATCAGCAGGTCGCCGCGAATCAGGTGGCCGAGCCGGAAGTTGGGCCAGATCTGCAGCAGGGCATCGACCTGTTCGAGCGCGAGCCCAAGCTTGTTGCGCTCGATCTGGCGGAACACCTGTTCGAGCATCGGCTCCGGACCGCTGTCGGAGTAGCGCACAGCGTCGCCGGACTGACCCGAGCCGATGGCGAGCGGGACGATCAGCGACGACAGGCACAGTGCGTTGCGCAGGACGCGCGCCACCGCGCGTCCGGAAAAATACCGCATCGCCGTCATCCGCCGACGCGCTCCCGCTGGATCAGCCAGCGACCATCACGGCTCACCAGCAAGAGCGTCTTGGTGGTGGAGCTTTTCAGGCCGACGGCCTTGTAGTGCTGGCGGAAGCTCGCCTTGACGCGATCGGCGCCGTCTCGGCTGACCTGCACGTTCTCGACGCGTACCTCGATCGCGCCAGGTTTGTCGATGCGTGCCCGGCGTTCGGCCTCCCACGCCTTGCGCGATTTCTTGCCGGGAACTTCGAAAGAGCTGTCGTAGTGCGCGAGGTAGGCGTTCACGTCCTTGCGCGCCCAGGCGGCGGCCCAGCCCTCGACAGTTCGTGTGATGTCGGCCACCGGCAGGCCGGCAGCGCCGTCGGCCGGTGAAATCGCAGCCGCAGCGGACGGGGGTGCTGCCGGTGTTTCCGTTGCCGTTGCAGCGGGCGGTGCGGTCTTTGCGGGTTCCGGCGGCTTGGGCGGGGTAACGGCGACCGGCGGCGTGACCGCTGCGACAGTCGCCGGCGGAGTTGCCGCCAGCGTGCTCGTGGACCCCGGTTTGCTGCCGCTGCGCGGGGTGTTGCCCACCATTTCGCGGATCAGGTTCAGTTTGCTCTGCGCACCGATGTTCGAAGAATCGAGCTGCAGTGCCCGGTCGTAGGCCTGGGTCGCCATGCGGGCGTAGATGTCGCCCAGATTTTCGTGTGCGACCGCGTAGCTCGGGTGGGTGCGGATGGCCATCTCGAGCGCCGTCTTGGCCTTGTCGAACTGCTTCTGCTGAGCGTAGAGCACGGCCAGGTTGTTGTAGGGCTCCGGCAGTTCAGGGTAGTCCTCGGTCAGCTTCTGGAACACCGAAGTCGCTTCCGGTACGCGACCCAGTTCGGTCAGGATCAGTCCCTTGAAAAAACGGCCCTGCGGATCGCGTGGCACCTTTGCAAGAAACAGGTCGATCTGTTCCAGCGCCTGCTGTGGCTGCTTTTGTCGCAGCAGCTTTTCGGCTTCCTGCACGCTGTTGGCGAAGGCCGGCTGGAGCGATACGCCGAGCATGATCAGGGCGGCTGCGAGGCGCGATGCGAGCGGCAGACGAAAACGTGTCGAAGAGGCCATGTGTTAGACTTTTTGGCGTGAAACCGTCGTTTGACAGACCCGAATCTTATCAAGAAGGCGTGCCGACGTCCTGTTGTTGCGCCTGAATTCCGTACCGACCCGCCCGCGCGGTCTGCGCGTGCCCCAAGCACCCTCCGTTTGGCCCACACCAATGCTCAAGATCTACAACACCATAGGCCGCGAAAAGCAGGCATTCCTTCCGATCGAGCCGGGTCGCGTGCGCATGTACGTGTGCGGCATGACGGTGTATGACTATTGCCATCTGGGGCATGCCCGTGTGATGGTGGTGTTCGACATGGTGGCACGCTGGCTGCGTGCATCGGACTATGCCGTGACCTATGTCCGCAACATCACCGACATCGACGACAAGATCATCAAGCGGGCGGCCGAAAACGGCGAGTCGATGCGTGCGCTGACCGACCGCTTCATCGCGGCGATGCACGAGGATGCCGATGCGCTCGGCGTGCTGCGTCCCGATCACGAGCCGCGTGCGACCGAATTCGTGCCGCAGATGCAGTCGTTGATCGAGCGGCTGCAGGACAAGGGGCTGGCGTATCGCGCGGCGAGCGGCGACGTCAATTACAGCGTGCGCAAGTTCGATGGCTACGGAAAGCTGTCCGGCAAGTCGCTAGACGAATTGCGCGCCGGCGAACGCGTGGATGTGATCGACGGCAAGCAGGACCCGCTGGATTTCGTGCTGTGGAAGCACGCCAAACCCGCGGAACCCGCCGACGCGAAATGGTCTTCGCCCTGGGGAGACGGCCGGCCCGGCTGGCACATCGAATGTTCTGCGATGAGCTCACAGTTGCTGGGCGATCATTTCGACATCCACGGCGGTGGCGCCGACCTGCAGTTTCCGCACCACGAGAACGAGATTGCCCAGAGTGAGGGTGCGCATGGGCACACCTTCGTCAATTACTGGATGCACAACGGTTTCGTGCGTGTCGACGACGAGAAGATGTCGAAGTCGCTGGGCAATTTCTTCACCATCCGCGAAGTGCTGAAGCAGTACGACCCCGAAGTGGTGCGTTTCTTCATCTTGGCGCGCGCACTACCGCAGCCCGCTCAATTACTCCGACGCCCATCTCGACGATGCCCGCGGCGCACTGAGCCGCCTGTACACGACGCTGAAGAACGTACCGGCCGGCCGATGCCCGTCCGGACTGGACAACGCCGGCCGGTCAGCGACTGCGCAATGCGATGGACGACGATTTCAATACGCCGGAAGCGATGGCCGTGCTGTTCGAACTGTCGAATGACGCCAATCGCAGCGGCGACCCGGCCGTTTCGGGCGAACTGCGTGCGCTGGCCGGCGTGCTCGGTCTGCTGGAACGATCTGCGGAAGAGTTCCTCCAAGGACGTGCGAAGGCAGGCGGACTGGACGATGCGCAGATCGATGCACTCATCGAACAGCGCATCGCAGCCAAGAAGGCGCGCGATTTTGCGACTGCCGACCGCGTACGGGACGAATTGAAGCAACAAGGCGTCATACTGGAAGACTCTGCCGCCGGTACCACCTGGCGACGGGCTTAGCGGAATTTCACCGGGGGTAGGGTGCGCGCGATCACGATCAAGTCGGCCTGGCACGGCCACAGCGACTGCCAGAAATGCGGCGTGCGCCGCAGCGCACTGTTTGCCGATCTTGTCGAGTCCGATTTCGCGCTTCTGCACGACCAGATCGACGACTTCGATTACCCGTCCGGCGCAGTCATCTATCACGCAGGTGCGCACGGAGAGTGGCTGTTCACGGTGCGCAGCGGTGCAGTCAAGCTGGTGCGCTACGGGGCGGACGGCACCCAGCGCATCCTGCGCATCCTGGGTCGCGGTGACGTGTTCGGTCTCGAAGCACTGGTGAGTCCGGCCTATGACCACACCTCGATTGCGCTGTCACCGGTCGCGCTGTGCCGCATTCCGCGTGTGCTCGTCGAGCGGCTCAACCGGGATACGCCGCGCCTGCAGAAACCCCTGCTTGAACACTGGCATGCCGCGCTGGCTGAAGCTGACGCCTGGCTGGCCGAACTGACGGCAGGTCACGCCGACGTGAAAACCCGGGTCGTGCGCCTGCTGCTGCGCCTTGCCGATGATGTCGAACCGGGTCGGGCCATCCGACTGAGTCTGGAAGACATCGGCGCCATTCTCGGTGCTGCGCCGGAATCGGCAAGCCGCGCGCTCGGCATCCTGCGCCGCAGCAATCTTCTGTCCGACGCGCCTGACAGCCGCTACCACTGGCTGATCGATCGGGCGGGACTCAAAGCGCTCGTCGCACCACCCGCAGAGGACTGATCCGCGCTGCGGCGCCGTCTGCCACACGCCTGCCGGCGCCAAGAGAATCGCAGCATTCGTGATTCTTATAGCAGACATAAGATGCCGTTATCTATAAAGTGCGACCTCCGAAAGGAAGGCGCAGGTCACCCCGCCTGCGCCAGTACCTGTCCGATGCATGGGCCTACCCGGCCTGATGCGGGTTTCGTTCAAACGGTTGAACCGGACGGTACGCGGCAGCTGCCGCGTACCGTCCAGTGTGGTTTATGGAGAGCGTCGCATGAAAGTCGTCTTGTCGCCCGAGCAGATCCGCTCCGGCGAAATACCCGTTCCGGCATGGGTCAAGAGCCGCAAGCTGGTCACATGGGTCGCCGAAGTGGCGGCGCTCACCCAACCCGATGCCATCTTCTGGTGCGACGGTTCGGAAGAAGAGTACGACCGTCTGTGTGCCGACATGGTCGCATCGGGCACGATGAAGCGCCTCGATCCGGTCAAGCGCCCGAATTCCTATCTCGCACTGTCCGACCCGTCCGACGTCGCGCGCGTCGAAGACCGCACCTATATCTGCTCGGCGCGTGAGGAAGATGCCGGCCCGACCAACAACTGGATGGCGCCGGCGCAGATGCGCGAAACGCTGACCGGCCTGTTCCGCGGCTGCATGCGCGGGCGCACGATGTACGTCGTGCCGTTCTCGATGGGCCCGCTCGGTTCGCACATTTCGCAGATCGGCATCGAACTGTCCGACTCGCCGTATGTGGCGGTCAACATGCGCATCATGACCCGCATGGGCAAGGCGGTGTACGACGTGCTGGGCAGCGACGGTGACTTCGTGCCCTGCGTGCACACGGTCGGCAAGCCGCTGGCGGCAGGTGAGAAGGATGTGCCGTGGCCGTGCAACGCCACCAAATACATCGTTCATTACCCGGAAACGCGGGAAATCTGGAGTTTCGGCTCGGGTTACGGCGGCAACGCACTGCTCGGCAAGAAGTGCTTTGCACTGCGCATCGCATCGACCATGGGCCGCGACCAGGGCTGGCTGGCCGAACACATGCTCATCCTCGGCGTGGAAAATCCGCAGGGTGAGAAGCACTACGTCGCGGCGGCTTTTCCGTCCGCCTGCGGCAAGACCAATTTCGCGATGCTGATTCCGCCCAAGGGTTTCGAGGGCTGGAAGGTCACCACCATCGGCGACGACATTGCCTGGATCAAGCCTGGCAAGGACGGCCGTCTGTACGCGATCAACCCGGAAGCCGGCTACTTCGGCGTGGCACCGGGCACCAACCAGAACACCAACGCCAACTGCATGGCGTCGCTCGCGTCCGACACCATCTTCACCAATGTCGCGCTGACCGATGACGGCGACGTGTGGTGGGAAGGCATGACCAAGGAGCCGCCAGCGCACCTGATCGACTGGCAGGGCCGCGACTGGACGCCCGCCATCGCGAAGGAAACCGGTGCCAAGGCGGCGCATCCGAATGCGCGCTTCACGGTCGCGGCGACGCAGAACCCGGTCATCGACCCGGCCTGGGACAACCCGGCCGGCGTGCCGATCTCGGCCTTCATCTTCGGTGGCCGCCGGTCGACCACGGTGCCGCTGGTGACCGAGGCACGCAACTGGGTCGAGGGCGTCTACATGGCGGCCACGATGGGGTCGGAAACGACCGCCGCGGCGGCTGGCCAGCAGGGCGTGGTTCGGCGCGATCCGTTTGCGATGCTGCCGTTCTGCGGCTACAACATGAGCGACTACTTCAGTCACTGGCTCAAGCTCGGTCAGAGCATCGAAGCCAGCGGCCAGACGCTGCCGCACATTTTCTGCGTGAACTGGTTCCGTACCGACGAGAACGGCAAGTTCGTGTGGCCGGGCTTCGGCGAGAACATGCGTGTGCTGAAGTGGATGCTCGACCGCGTGGCGGGCCAGGCGAACGGCATCGAGCACCTGTTCGGCACCACGCCGCGCTATGACGACCTGAGCTGGACCGGGGTCGATTTCAGCCGCGAACTGTTCGAACGCATCACCTCGATCGATCGCGCAGCCTGGCAGCAGGAGATCGAGCTGCACAACGAGCTGTTCTCGCGCCTGCAGAACCGTTTGCCGCCGGCCCTTTCTGCGGTCAAGGATCAGATCGAGAAAAAGCTGGTCGCGTGATCCGGGCCTCGCCTTGACGCGAGCAAAATGAAAACGCCCGCATGACGCGGGCGTTTTCATTTCCGGCTGCCCGAAACGGCAGCGCCGGGGCTCAGCCGGCGAAGAAATTCTTCATCTTGTCCATCCACGACTTGGCGCGCGGGCTGTGGCTCGCTTCGTCGCTCAGGTTGATGTCGTCGAATTCCTTCAGCAGTTCGCGCTGCCGTGCCGTGAGGTTGACCGGCGTCTCGACCACCACGTGGCACATCAGATCGCCCGGGGTGCTGCTGCGCACGCCCTTGATGCCCTTTCCGCGCAGGCGGAACACCTTGCCGGACTGGGTTTCCGACGGAATCTTGATCTTGGCGGCGCCCTCCAGCGTCGGAATCTCGATTTCGCCGCCCAGTGCCGCGGTGGCGAAGCCGATCGGCATTTCACAGTGCAGATCGTCACCTTCGCGCTGGAACACGCTGTGCGGCTTGATGTGGATCTGCACGTACAGATCGCCGGCCGGGCCGCCACCCTGGCCGTGTTCGCCTTCGCCAGCCAACCGGATGCGGTCGCCTTCGTCGATGCCGGACGGAATCTTCACCTGCAGCGTCTTGCTCGACTTCACGCGACCTGCGCCATGGCAGGTGCCGCACGGGTCCTTCACCATTTTGCCGGTGCCGTGGCATTTCGGGCAGGTCTGCTGGATCGAGAAGAAGCCCTGCTGCATGCGCACTTGTCCCACGCCATTGCAGGTCGTGCAGGTGACCGGCTTGGTGCCCGGCTTCGCACCGGTGCCATCGCAGGTTCCGCATTCGTCCATGGTCGGAATGCGGATGCGCGTGTCGGTGCCGCGGGCCGCTTCTTCGAGCGTGATTTCCAGGTTGTAGCGCAGATCGGCACCGCGATAGACACCGCTGCGACCGCCGCCAGCGCGGCCGCGTCCGGCCGCATTGCCGAAGATTTCGCCGAAGATGTCGCCGAAGGCATCACCGAAACCGGGGCCTGCACCACCGCCGCCACCCATGTTGGGGTCGACACCGGCGTGGCCGTACTGGTCATAGGCGGCGCGCTTCTGCCCATCCGACAGGATTTCGTAAGCCTCCTTGGCTTCCTTGAACTTGTCTTCCGCTTCCTTGCTGTCCGGATTGCGGTCCGGGTGGTACTTCATCGCCAGCTTGCGGTAGGACTTCTTGATCTCGTCGTCGGATGCGTCCCGATTGACGCCGAGAATGTCGTAAAAATCGCGTTTTGCCATTCGTTATCACCACAGATACGCCAAGGCACAGAGGAGCAGGGTGCGACCCTGCCTCTCTGTGCCCCGGCGGTCAGGTCGCCATCGGCAACCGGAAGTCGCGCAGCTTACTTCTTGTCGTGCACTTCGGTGTACTCGGCATCGACCACGTCGCCGTCGTCCTTGCCCGAGCTGCCCGGCGCGCCGCCGGCTTCACCGGCTGCCGCCTGCTGCTGCGCGTACATCGCTTCGCCGAGCTTCTGCGCGGCGGTCGACAATGCGGCACTCTTGGCTTCGATCGCTTCCTTGTCGCCCGACCGGATCGCGTCTTCGGTCTCCTTGAGCGCGGCTTCGATCGCTTCCTTTTCGCCGGCGTCGACCTTGTCGCCGTGCTCGGTCAGCGCCTTGCGCGTCGAATGCACGAGCGCGTCAGCCTGGTTGCGGGTGTCAGCCAGCTCGCGGGCACGACGGTCATCTTCGGCGTGCAGTTCAGCGTCCTTCACCATCTTCTGGATTTCGTCTTCCGACAGTCCGGAATTCGCCTTGATGGTGATCTTGTTTTCCTTGCCGGTCGCCTTGTCCTTCGCGCCGACGTGCAGGATGCCGTTGGCGTCGATGTCGAAGGTCACCTCGATCTGCGGCAGGCCGCGCGGTGCCGGCGCGATGCCTTCGAGGTTGAATTCGCCGAGCGACTTGTTGCCGCTGGCCATTTCGCGCTCGCCCTGATAGACCTTGATGGTCACCGCCGGCTGGTTGTCGTCGGCGGTCGAGAAGGTCTGCGAGAACTTGGTCGGCACCGTCGTGTTCTTCTGGATCATCTTGGTCATGACGCCGCCCAGCGTTTCGATGCCCAGCGACAGCGGGGTCACGTCGAGCAGCAGCACGTCCTTGACGTCGCCCTGCAGCACGCCGCCCTGGATCGAGGCACCCACTGCGACGGCTTCGTCAGGATTCACGTCCTTGCGCGGTTCGCGGCCGAAGAACTCCTTCACGCGTTCCTGCACCTTGGGCATGCGGGTCATGCCGCCGACCAGGATGACGTCGTCGATGTCGCTGACCTTGACGCCCGAATCCTTGATCGCGATGCGGCACGGCTCGATCGAGCGCTCGATCAGCTCTTCCACCAGCGACTCGAACTTGGCGCGGGTGATCTTGATCGCCAGGTGCTTCGGGCCGGTCGAATCGGCGGTGATGTAGGGCAGGTTGATTTCGGTCTGCGCGCCCGACGACAGTTCGATCTTGGCCTTTTCGGCGGCTTCCTTCAGGCGCTGCAGCGCGAGGATGTCCTTCTTCAGGTCGACGCCCTGATCCTTCTTGAATTCGTCGATCACGTAATCGATGATGCGCTGGTCGAAGTCTTCGCCGCCGAGGAAAGTGTCGCCATTGGTGGCCAGCACTTCGAACTGGTGTTCGCCATCGACGTCGGCGATTTCGATGATGGACACGTCGAACGTGCCGCCGCCCAGGTCATACACGGCGATCTTCGAATCACCCGGCTTCTTGTCCATGCCGAAGGCGAGTGCCGCTGCGGTCGGCTCGTTGATGATGCGCTTGACGTCCAGACCGGCGATGCGGCCCGCGTCCTTCGTGGCCTGGCGCTGGCTGTCGTTGAAGTAGGCGGGTACCGTGATGACCGCTTCGGTCACCTCTTCACCCAGATAGTCTTCGGCGGTCTTCTTCATCTTGCGCAGCACTTCGGCCGACACCTGCGGCGGTGCAATCTTCTTGCCGCGCACTTCCACCCAGGCATCGCCGTTGTCGGCCTTGGAAATCTTGTAGGGCATCAGCGCGATGTCCTTCTGGACTTCCTTCTCTTCGAAGCGGCGACCGATCAGGCGCTTGACCGCGAACAGCGTGTTCGCGGCATTGGTGACCGCCTGCCGTTTGGCCGAGGCGCCAACCAGGATTTCACCGTCTTCGGTGTAGGCCACGATGGACGGCGTGGTGCGTGCGCCTTCCGAATTCTCGATCACCTTGGGCTTGCCGCCTTCCATGACGGACACGCAGCTATTGGTGGTGCCCAGATCGATGCCGATGATTTTTCCCATGTTCGGGGTCCTCTATATATAAGTGTGTGTGTCGGGAGCGAATTGACCGCCTGGCGTGAAATGTGGGCGCATTCGCCCACATTTCAAGGGGTCTTTCAGCTGGCCGCCCTGGAAACGATCACGAGAGCAGGGCGCAGCACGCGTTCATGCAGCAGATAACCTTTCTGCAGCACCTGGACCACGTGATTCGGCTCGCCTGGCGCCTCGATCTGGCTGATCGCCTGATGACGGTGCGGATCGAACTTCTCGCCCAGCGGATCGGTTTCCTCGATGCCCGCACCGCTGAAGGCCTGCTGCAGCTGCTTGAGCGTCAGTTCGACACCGGAGCGCAGCGTGGCCACGTCGGACGAGTGGTCGGCGAGCGCTGCCTCAAGGCTGTCCTTGACCGGCACCATGGCGTTGGCGAACTTTTCGGCGCCGAATTTGCCTGCCTTCAGCACATCCTCGGCTGCGCGGCGACGCATGTTTTCGGTTTCGGCCTTGGCGCGCAGCAAGGCGTCCTGCAGTTCGGCCACCTTCAGTTCGGCTGCGGCGAGCGCCTGGTCTGCAACGGGTGCCTGCGTGTCGGCGGCCGCTGCGGCATCGGCCGGCAACGTGTTCGGCAGGTCTTGCGGGGTCTGATCGGTCATGCAGC
This sequence comes from Methyloversatilis sp. RAC08, assembly GCF_001713355.1. Taxonomy (NCBI): domain Bacteria; kingdom Pseudomonadati; phylum Pseudomonadota; class Betaproteobacteria; order Nitrosomonadales; family Sterolibacteriaceae; genus Methyloversatilis; species Methyloversatilis sp. RAC08. The sequence continues at coordinate 3,452,933 of NZ_CP016448.1, forward strand.
GATTTCCTCTGGCTTTCGGACCCGATGCACTTGGGGCCGTCGTCGGGCGTTTTCAAGCCCTGTCGATCCGCATGGTTCCTGCCCCGGGATCTGTTGCCATTAAGCCGCAGACCGCGCACCGGTTCAGGTCGGTACCGGGAAGTGCTTTTGTTCGTTTACGGCCGATGCCCTATCATTGCTGCTGTTCATGACGCCTCCATCGCACTGCAAGCATGCTTGATCGCATCGGCAAATACAGGGTTATCCGGGAAATTGGCAAAGGCGCAACGGCCACCGTATACCTATGCAAGGCCGATGACATCGAAGAGCTGGTCGCCGTGAAGCTGGTCGATTTCGGCGACAAGAACCGCGATCAGGGCAAATGGTCGCGCCGCATGCGCAAGCTGTTCCTGACCGAGGCGGCGATCGCCGCCAAGCTGAACCACCCGAACATCATCCGCATTTTCGACGCCCAGGTGGAAGAGGGGCGTGCCTATCTGGTGATGGAGTACATCGAGGGCGAAGCACTCGATCACTACTGCGAATTCAACAAGATGCTGCCGCTGCCGCGCGCCGTCAGCATCGTGTTCAAGTGCTGCATGGCGCTCGACTACGCATTCAAGCAGGGCGTCGTGCACCGCGACATCAAGCCGGCCAACATCCTGATCGGCGCCAACGACCTCGTGAAGGTGACCGATTTCGGGTTGGCGCTGAATGTCGCAAAGGAAAACGACAAGGATTCGACCTTCATCATGGGCGTGGGCTCGCCGGCCTACATGAGCCCGGAACAGGTGAAGGGTTATCCGCTGAACCAGAAGACCGATCTGTATTCGCTCGGCGTGGTGCTGTTCCACCTGCTGACCGGGCGGCTGCCCTTCCGCGCCAAGCATCCGGCCCAGCTCATCTACAAGATCATCAACGCCGATCCGCCATCCGCGTCGCAGTTGAATCCGGAAGTGCCCGAAGGCATGGACCGGGTGATCCGCAAGGCGCTCGAAAAGGATCTGTACTCGCGCTACAAGAACGGCGCCGAGTTCGCGAAGGATCTGTCGTCGGTACGCTTCAAGCTGCTCGACGACAACTACCGGCCCCCAGACACCACCCGTTTCACCATATTGCGCAAGATGGCTTTCTTCACCGAATTCGACGATGTCGAGGTGTGGGAGGTGCTGCGTTTTTCCGGCTGGCGCCAGTTTGCCGAGAACGCCGTGATGATGCGCGAAGGCGACACCGACAACCGCTTCGGCCTCATCGTGTCGGGGCAGGTCCAGGTCAGCGTCGGTGGCCGCCTGCTCGCCGAACTGGGTACCGGCGACGTGGTCGGCGAGATGGGCTATCTCGATCCGAAGCATGTCAGCCGGTCGGCCACGGTGATCGCCACCACCCAGATCACCTTCCTCGAAATCAATCCGTCGGCGCTGACGCTCGCGTCCGAGGAATGTCTCGAACATTTCCGCGGCCAGCTGATCAGTACCGTCGTGCAGCGTCTGATCCGCGCCAATACCGCCCTCGCCGCCCAGGGCGAGGAAGTCATGCTGCCGACAGAGTCCGGTTTCTGCGTCGCTGGTGTGGGGCTTGATCTCGAACTGGCACCGGATCCGCCGCTCCGTCGCTGAACGACGCCGCTTCGCGGTCCGGACCCACGTCACGACCTGTCTGTTTCATCGTGAAACGCAGCCGCTCAGGCCGCTAAAGTTTCGATCCTGCAGGCCGAAACTCTCCTCACAGGCACCCGGCCAACCCGGTGCTGATCGGAAGGAGACCGACCTTGAGCCGCAATTCAGTTTATGGCATCAGCCGCGTGGATAACGAAGCCAGCCGGACGCATGGCTGGCTCGTGACCATCCAGCGACGTGGCGTGATACACCGCAAGCACTTCAGCGATGGCGTGTTCGGCGGCAAGCAGAAGGCGTTCACCGCTGCCAAGCAGTTCCGGGACGACATCATTGCAAAGTTTCCGCCGTTTTCGCTGCGGGAATATTCGAGCATCGTCAAGAAGAACAATCGCTCCGGCGTCGTCGGGGTGTGCCGTTACTGTGCGTCGGAAACGCGCGACATGCCGGAAGAAAAACAGCGCTGGTTCTGGGTGGCTTCATGGCCACTGCCGTCGGGCCGGCGCAAGCGGGTGAAATTCTCGGTCAACAAGTACGGCGAAGAAGGTGCGTTCAAGATGGCACTGAAGGCGCGCAAGGACGCGCTCAAGAAGCTCGACGGCCAGTTCGATCCCGGCGCATCGCGCCGCGGTCGCCCGCGCCGTGCCAAGAACGACGAAACGCCGGTGGCCGAAGCGCGCGCTGCGTGACCTTCGGTCAGCGAAAGAAAAAGGCGACCCGGGGGTCGCCTTTTTCTTTGTCTCCAGCCGGGCAGTGCGCCGCTATTTCGGCGCACCGAAAGACTTCGCGCGTTCGGCCTGCAGCGCCAGCTGATCGGCGACCGGGCTCGCTTCGTCCCACCAGTGACCCAGTTCGCGTCGCACGATGCGGCCCAGTGCATCAATCCAGTCGGCACGCTCGTTCAGGCAGGCAATGTACTGGAAGGTCTTGCCGCCCTTGCCGATGAAGGCTTCGCGGTTTTCCACCGCGATCTCCTCCAGTGTTTCCAGGCAGTCGGCGACGAAACCCGGGCAGATCACGTCCACGCTCTGCAGGCCTTCCGCGGCGAGCTTCTCAAGCGTCGGCTGCGTGTACGGTTCGAGCCAGCGTGCCTTGCCGAAGCGCGACTGGAAGGTGACCAGATACTGATCCTTCGCCAGCCCGAGCGCCTCGGCCAGCAGGCGGCCGGTCTTGTGGCACTCGCAGTGGTAGGGGTCGCCCTGTTCCAGATGGAAGTGCGGCACACCGTGGAAGGACATGACCAGCTTGTCCGCCCGGCCGTTCTTCGCCCAGTGTTCGCGCACGCTGGCCGCGAGCGCGCCAACGTAACCTGCGTCTGCCGCGAAGGCACGCAGATAGCGCAGCTCCGGCAGATTGCGCCAGCGCAGCAGCGTATGCGCCAGTTCGTCGATCATCGAGCCGGTCGTGCTCGATGCCGCCTGCGGATACATCGGCAGCATCAGGATGCGCGTGCAGCCATCCATCTTCATCTGCTGCAGCACGTCGCCGATGGCCGGATTGCCGTAGCGCATGGCAAATCGCACATCGATGTCGGGCTGACCTTCGGCAATCATCCAGCCGCGCAGCAACTTGGCCTGGCGTTCGGTATGCACGCGCAGCGGCGAGCCTTCATCGGTCCACACCGAGGCGTACTTTTCGGCTGACTGTTTCGGCCGCACATTCAGGATGATGACATTCAGGATGAACCACCACACGGCCTTCGGGATCTCGACCACGCGGTCGTCCGACAGGAACTGCTTCAGGTAGCGCCGCAGCGACGGGGCATCCGGCTTGTCGGGCGTGCCGAGGTTTACCAGCAACACGCCGGTGCGCGCGGGCTGGCCATGGGTGTAGGTCGGTTCGGCGTTGAATCGTGACATGGGCTCGTTGGGGTTGCGGTGCGCGCATCCATGGCGCGCCCGGTTCGGGTGGTTCGGGTCAGGTCTGGCTGAGCGCGCTCGACAGCAGCTTGGCGGTGACGTCGACAATCGGAATGACGCGCTCGTACGCCATGCGGGTCGGTCCGATCACGCCGACGCTGCCGACCACCTGACCCTGTATTTCGTAGGGCGCGGTGACCACGCTGCATTCGTCGAGCGGTGCCAGGCCGGATTCACCGCCGATGAAAAGTTGCACGCCTTCTGCCTGCTGAGACAGATCGAGCAGACTGGCCAGCTGGGTGCGCTGGTCGAACAGCGAAAAAAGCTCGCGCAGACGGGACATGTTCGATGCCAGATCATCCACCGCCAGCAGATTGCGTTCGCCGGAAATGACGTACTGGCCCTTGTCGCCGGAAAAGGCCTCGTTGCCCGCCTGCAGCGCAGCCGCCATCAGCGACGTCAGATCGCCATGCAGCTTTTTCAGTTCCGCCTGCAGCCGGCCGCGGATTTCCTCGAAATCGAAACCGACATAATTCTGGTTCAGGAAATTGGCCGCGCTGACCAGTTCGGCCGGCGAGAAATTGCGCTCGGTCAGCAGGATGCGGTTCTGCACCTCGCCCTGATCCGTCACGATGATCAGCAGGATGCGCTTGTCGGACAGGCTGAGGAATTCGATCTGGCGGATGCGCACCATCTGGCGGCGCGGTGCCACCACAATGCCGGCGAAATGGGTCAGTTGCGACAGCAGTTGCGAGGCCTGACCGACCAGCACGCGCGGATCGGCCGGGCGCAGTTCGCCCTTCAATTCGCTGATCTGGCCGGGCTCCAGGGGCTGCACCGACAGCAGGCTGTCGACGAAGAACCGGTAGCCGCGCGGCGTCGGAACGCGTCCGGCCGAGGTGTGCGGGCTGGTGATGAAGCCCAGTTCTTCCAGATCCGACATCACGTTGCGTATCGTGGCCGGCGACAGGTCCAGTCCCGAATACTTTGAAAGCGTGCGGGAGCCGACTGGCTGGCCGTCGGCGATGTAGCGTTCGACCAGGGTTTTGAGCAGCAGTCTGGAGCGGTCTTCGAGCATGACTTCGCGGTTTGGGTACGCTTCCGGCTTCAGATTCTAGAACGGTGCCGCGGGTGCGACGGTGTCAGGCCCGGATATTGACACAGGCCGGCCCGCTCTCGTCGGCTTCGCGGTCGATCGCGGCCTTTGTGGTTTAATTCGGCGATGGATAAAACCCCACCGTCGTTCGGCTGCGTCGCCCTGATTGGCAAGTACCAGAGCGCGGAAGTGGGCGAATCGATGCGCACGCTCGCGCACTGGCTGCGCGATTCCGGCCGCGAAGTGCTGATCGAGCAGGATTCGGCAGATGCCTTGTCCGGCAACGATTTCGAGCCGGCTGCATTCGACGGCATCGGCCGCCGCGCCGGGCTGGCGGTGGTGATCGGCGGCGATGGTTCGCTGATCAGCGCGGCCCGCAAGCTGGCGCCGCACGATGTGCCGCTGGTCGGCGTCAATCAGGGCAGACTGGGTTTTCTGACCGATGTCGCCCGATCCAACATGCTGTCGGCGATGGAAGCCCTGATGGCAGGGCAATTCACCCGCGAGCGCCGTGCGCTGCTGCAGGCCGGCGTGCTGCGTGACGGGGAGTCGGTTTTTTCGGCGCTGGCGCTCAATGATGTCGTGCTGTCCAAGGGCGACCTGGGCCGCATGATCGAGTTCGAAGTCCGGGTGGACGACGAATTCGTATACAGCCAGCGCTCCGACGGGCTGATCATTTCCACGCCGACCGGTTCGACTGCGTATTCGCTGTCGGCCAACGGCCCGATCGTGCATCCGTCGCTCGGAAGCATGCTCATCGTTCCGCTGTGCCCGCACGCCTTGTCGTCGCGACCGATTGCGCTCAGTGACAGTTCGGTACTCGATGTCCGGCTGTTTCTGCGGCATGACGCGCGCGCCCATTTCGACGGCCAGGAACATTTCAATCTGCAGGGTGGCGACTGTCTGCGCATCGAGCGATCACCCCATTGCGTGACCCTGATGCATCCTCCCGGCTACAGCTACTTTGCCATGCTGCGCGAAAAGCTCCGCTGGAGCGAAGCGCCGAAAGAGGCCTGAGCTTCTCCCGTTCCGCCCGACTTACATCACCGATCCGAATCCTCACTGCGCTGCATGCTCGAACGCCTTTTCATCCGCGATTTCATCCTGGTCGACCAGCTCGAACTCGATTTTTCGGCCGGCTTCGGTGCGCTGACCGGTGAAACCGGGGCCGGCAAGTCCATCCTCGTCGATGCGCTCGGCTTGCTGCTCGGCGCGCGCGCCGACGCATCGGTCGTGCGGCTCGGACGGGAGCGCGCGGAGCTGTCGGCCGAATTCATGCTGGCACCGGACAGTCCGGCGCGCGACTGGCTGGCTGCGCAGGATTTCGAATGCGACGGCGACCGGGTCATCGTGCGACGGGTGATCGACAGCGGCAGCCGTTCGCGCGCCTGGATAGGCGGCGCGCCGGCCGGCATCGCCCAGCTGCGCGAACTGGGCGGACTGCTGGTCGACATCCACGGCCAGCATGCGCACCAGGCCCTTATGCGCGAATCGGCGCAGCGCGAGTTGTTCGACCAGCATGCCGGACTGCAGGCCGAAGTCGCTGAAGTCACGAGGCTTTATCGGGAATGGCAGGCGCGCGAGCAAGCGCTGGTGCGCGCCGTGCAGGACAGTGATGCGGCGCTGCGCGAGCGCGAACGCATGCAGTGGCTGGTCGATGAGCTCACTGCACTGGCTTTCGAACCCGCCGCCTGGGCGGCGCTGCAGCAGGAACACAGTCGGCTGGCACATGTCACGCAACTGCTCGAAGGCAGTGCCGAGGCGCTCGCGTTGCTGGAGGAAGGCGAGGTGGCGCTGGATGCGCAACTCGCTCACATCGCTGCCGTGCTGGGCCGATTGCAGGGTTTCGATGCCGCGCTGGGCGAATGCTGCAGCCTGATTGATTCGGCCTCGGCCCAGGTTGGCGAAGCCGCACGCGCGCTGCGCGCCTATGCACATCGGCTCGATGCGGACCCGGCTGCGCTGGCACGTGCAGACGATCGCATCGCGGCCGTGCTCGGCGCGGCACGCAAGTACCGCTGCGCACCGGACGATCTGCCGTCGCTTCTGGCCGACAGCCAGCTGCAGCTCGACCGGCTGGCTGCCGACGCAGATCCAGCCCGGCTCGAGCAGGCGCGCGATGCAGCGCGCTCCGCCTGTCTGCAGGCGGCGACACGGCTGTCAGCCGCGCGCAAGCCGGTGGCCGCGCGCCTGTCGGCCGAGGTGACTGCAGCCATGGCCGAACTGGCGATGCAGGGTGGCCGCTTCGAAGTCGCACTTCAACCGCTGGCTGAACCGTCCGCCACCGGACTGGAAGAGATCGAGTTCCGTGTTTCTGCCAATCCGGGGCAGCCGCTGGCACCGCTGGCGAAAGTCGCGTCGGGCGGTGAATTGTCGCGCATCGGACTGGCGATACAGGTGATCGCCAGCGCGCGCAGCGGAACGCCGACGCTGGTGTTCGACGAGGTCGATGTCGGCATCGGTGGCCGGGTGGCCGAGGTGGTGGGGCGTCAGCTGGCGCGGCTGGGCAAGGCGCGCCAGGTGCTGTGCGTCACCCATCTGCCCCAGGTCGCAGCCCGCGCCGACTGGCAATGGTCAATTGCCAAGCGCAGCCTGGCGGGTCAGACAGTCAGTGCGGTGAACGCGCTCGATGCCGCGGCGCGGATCGAGGAAATCGCACGCATGCTGGGCGGCGAGATCATCACCGAAACGACGCGGGCGCACGCGAAGGAAATGCTGGGCGAGCGCCCGGCGAACTGATCAACCCGGTTCGGATCGGCCGGGTTCGCGCTGCGGCTTCTTCTTGTTCGGGCAGGCTTCGGTCGTGCAATTGGCGAAAATCGTCAGTGCGTGGTCGTGCACCGCGAAGCCGTGGTCCTTGGCGACCTTGATCTGGCGGCGCTCGATTTCGGCATCGTAGAACTCTTCCACCTTGCCGCACTGGATGCAGACGAGGTGATCGTGATGGTGACCTTCGTTCAGCTCGAACATCGCCTTGCCGGATTCGAAGAAGTGGCGTTCCAGCAGACCGGCATGCTCGAACTGGGTCAGCACGCGATACACGGTGGCCAGACCGATGTCCATGTCTTCCTGCAGCAGCGCCTTGTAGACGTCTTCCGCGCTCATGTGGCGCACATCCGCGCGCTGGAACAGCTCGAGGATCTTGAGTCGCGGCAGGGTGGCTTTCAGGCCGATGTTCTTCAGGTTGTGCGAGTTTGCGCTCATGGGCAAGGCTGACGGCAATATCAAGGTCGCTATAATATAGACTTTCGTCTCCCGTCCGGCGTCGCGCCGCGAACGGGCTGATCTGCCCGAAGCCCTAACCGAGTCCCGTCCAGCGATGTCCTTCGCCCCCGTGGTAGTTGTCCGCTATGTTCTTGCCGCCCTTTTACCGGTGCTCGCGGGATGCACCAATGTGCCGTCGACGCTCGATGTGACCAATCGTCTTAACCCGTTCCGCATCGATATCCGACAGGGCAACCTGGTGACGCAGGAAATGGCTTTCCAGCTCAAGCCCGGCATGTCGCGCGACCAGGTGCGTTTCGTGCTCGGGTCGCCGATGCTGGCCGACGTATTCCATCCGGACCGCTGGGACTATCTTTACTACTTCAAGCCGGGCAACAAGCCGGAAGACACCCAGCAGCGCCGCCTGATCGTCTATTTCGAGGATGACAAGCTGGTCAGCCTCGGTGGCGACGTGGTGGGTGCGGAAGAAGCCGATCTGAATCAGCCCGAGGCGCCGCGTACCCGCACGATAGATCTGGGCGAGGTCGTTGCGCCGAAATGACCCGACGCGGAGTCATCGCGGCACATTTCACGTTTGAAAGGATTCCATGTCACCGATGCGCATAGCGATCGCCGGGGCATCCGGCCGCATGGGCCGCATGCTGATAGAAGCGACGTCGCGTGATGAAGGCGCCCGTCTGGTCGCGGCCCTTGACCGTCCGGACTCGGCCGCCATCGGCGAAGACGCGGCCGCCTTCCTCGGCAGCCCGGCCGGCGTGCCGATCAGCAGCGATGTCGATGCGGCCCTGGCCGGGGCCGATTTCCTGATCGACTTCACCCGTCCGGAAGCCACGCTGGCCCACCTCGATGCCTGCCGGCGTCACAACGTAAAGATGATCATCGGCACGACCGGCTTCAGCGACGTGCAGCGCGCGCGGCTGGTCGAGGCATCGCGCGACATCGCCATCGTGTTCGCGCCGAACATGGCGGTCGGTGTGAATGCGGTGTTCCGGCTGCTCGACGTGGCTGCGCGCATCCTGAACAGCGGCTACGACGTGGAAGTGATCGAGGCGCATCACCGCATGAAGGTCGATGCGCCGTCCGGTACCGCGCTTCGCATGGGCGAAGTGGTGGCCGATGCGCTTGGCCGTTCGCTGGCCGACTGCGCCATCTATGGCCGCGAAGGGCATACCGGCGAGCGGCAGGACACGACCATCGGGTTTTCCACGATACGCGGTGGCGACATCGTCGGTGATCACACCGTGCTGTTCGCCGGTCTTGGCGAGCGCATCGAAATCACCCACAAGTCAGCCAGTCGCATGCCCTATGCGCTGGGCAGCCTGCGCGCCGCGCGCTGGCTGGTCAGCCGGGATAGCGGTCTGTACGACATGCAGGACGTGCTGGGACTGCGCTGAGCAGTGGCTACCGAGCCGTTCGCCCCCCGGTTCTTCAGCCCGCCGTTGTACGGCCGTTAATTCAGCAGGTTCCACCTGCCCCGGATTTCCATGCACCCAGCGCTGTCCTCCCTGTTGCTGCAGCACCTCGGTCTGCCATCGATCGATGAAGCCGCAATCGCGCAATGGCTTGCCGGCACGCCGTCTGCCGCTGCGCTGGCAGAGTCGCTGCAGCGCATCGACCAATTGCTCGAAGCGGGTGACACGACCGATGCCTCGCGCCACCGCTGGCAGTGGGCGCCCGCGAGCTCGCGTTTCGAAGTTTCGGCGGAGTTCAAGGCAGCACTGGGTTACGGGCCGACCGATCTGCCGGACTCGCTTCCGGTATGGCGCGACATCGTGCATGCCGACGAAACCACCGCCTTCGACCAGTGGCTCGAAGACCGGCTGGTCAGCATGGCGGACGATGCCTCGCTGGACTGCCGGGTCCGCCATGCCGACGGCCGTACGGTCTGGGTCAGGCTGGAAGCCGGTGCAACCGAGCGCGACGAACGCGGCCGCGTCATCCGGGTATCGGGTTATCTCGGCCAGCTCGACGCTCGCCGGCAGGCCGAAATAGAACTGCTGCTGGCCAAGGAAAAGGCGGAAGCGGCCAGTCGGGCAAAGAGCGACTTCCTCGCCAACATGAGCCACGAAATCCGTACCCCGATGAACGGCATCATGGGCATGTCCGAACTGATGCTCGATACCTCGCTCGACAGCGAACAGGCCGAATACGTACGTGCCATCAAGACCTCGGCGGATGCCCTGCTGGTCATCATCAACGACATCCTCGACTTTTCGAAGATCGAGGCCGGCAAGCTCGCCATCGAACAGGTCGAGCATTCGGTCGGGGAAGTGGTCGGCGACGCTGCGCGCGGCCTTGCCATCGCGGCGCAGCACAAGGGGCTGGAGATGTACTGCCGCCTGTCGCCCGATCTGCCGGTGCGCATGCTCGGCGACCCCGGGCGCCTGCGGCAGATTCTGGTCAATCTGATCGGCAATGCCGTCAAATTCACTTCGCGCGGTGAAATCGAGATCGGCTGCGAGACGACAGGTACACCGGTCGGCTGCGGTAGCGAGGTCGAACTGCACATCTGGGTGCGCGATACCGGGATCGGCATCGACACCGCGAAGCAGTCCGTGGTGTTCGAAGCGTTTGCGCAGGCCGACACGTCAACCACGCGGCGTTTCGGTGGCACCGGGCTCGGACTCGCCATCTGCAACCGTCTGGTGTCCCTGATGGGGGGGCGTCTGTGGTTGGACAGCGTGCCCGGGCAGGGTTCGACCTTTCATTTCACGCTGCGCGGCACGGTGATCGAACAGGCCACGCTGCCGGCGCACTTTCGCCGCTTCGCGGGTCGCCATGTGCTGCTGATCGAAGACCACCTGCCATCACGCGGCGTCGTGGCGGCCATGCTGGGCGACATGGGCGCCTCGGCGCTGGCGGTCAACTCGGTTCAGGCGGCGCGCCAGGCACTCAAGCAGGCACATGAATCAGGGCGCCCCTTTGACATCCTGCTGGTTGACCGCACCTTGCCGGATGCCGACGCCTTCGATTTCATTTCCGCCTTCTGCGAGGGGCCGAACCGGCTCAACCGCGTCGTGATGATGTTCAGCGGTTCCAATCAGGCGGCCGACAACGCGCACGCCCGCTCGCTAGGTGTGCGCGGCCGCCTGCACAAGCCGTTTTCGGCCAACGAGCTTGCCGGCGCGCTGGCCGAGGCACTCGCGACCCAGCCGGACGACCTTGCAGCGGAAATGGACGACTTCGCTTTTGCCATTGGCGACCTCGATATCGAGCGCTCGCTGGCGCACGAAGGTATCGGCAGGGCGCGCAAGCGGCGTGTGCTGCTGGCCGAAGACAATCCGGTCAATCAGCTGGTTGCCGTGCGGACGCTGGAACGCGCGGGATATGTCGTAACGGTCGCGTCCAATGGTCAGGAAGCGCTGGATCTTCTGGAGCGCGACCACTTCGAGGTCGTGCTGATGGACGTGCAGATGCCGGTCATGGGCGGCATCGAGGCGACGCGCGCCATCCGTGCGCGCGAGCAGCGACGTTCCTGGGTGGTCGATACCGATAACGTCCAGCACATGCCCATCATCGCGATGACCGCCAATGCAATGAAGGGTGACCGCGAGCTGTGCCTGGAAGAGGGCATGGACGATTACATCAGCAAGCCGGTCAAGGCGGACGAACTTCTGGCGACGCTGGAGCGTGTGCTGTCGCGCAGCGAATCCGACGGCACGCCGGTCAATACCGATTTCAACGGTTTGGTCGTCGATGCGGAGCCGGCCGAACCGCCGGTGATCGATATTTCGCACACGCTGGAAACGCTTGAAGGTGACCGCGCGATGGCCTTGCGCGTGATCGATGTGTTCCTCGGCGAGCTGCCGGAACTGCGCAGCGGCCTCAATGTGTGCATCCAGCTGAAGGACAGTGCCGGCGTCGCCCGCATCTGTCATCGCCTCCGGGGTTCCCTGTCGGTATTCGGCGCAGCGCGGGCCGAAGCGGCTGTATCGAAGCTCGAGGACAGCGCCCGGTTGGGCGACATGCCGGCGCTGGTCGGCCAGCACGAGCGGGTGGATGTCCATCTCGCCCGGTTGTCCGAAGCGCTGCTCGACGCGCGCGATGCGGTGATGGCGCCCGCGGCCTAGGAGCCTGCCGCGCAGACTCCTGGCTGGCTCCTGCCAGCGGGGCGCCCGCGAAATTGCGCGGCGCACCACCGGCAAGGTATAATTCGACGATCAGCGGGAGCGCCCAGACCGGCGTCTCCCGCTTCGCATATGTGGCGCTTGCGTGCGCCGCCGTCCCCCGAACAGATTTCAGGAGTAAATACGTGTCCGCCCATGCGCCCGCGCTGCTCGCACTCGCCGATGGATCTGTCTTTCACGGCAAAAGCATCGGAGCGGAAACGATCACCACGGGCGAGGTGGTGTTCAACACCGCGATGACCGGCTATCAGGAAATCCTGACCGACCCGAGCTACACCCGCCAGATCGTCACGCTGACCTATCCGCACATCGGCAACACCGGCATCAACCACGAAGACGTCGAAGCCAGCCGCGTATTTGCCGCCGGTCTGGTCATTCGCGACCTGCCGTTGCGTTCATCGAACTTCCGCAGTCACCAGACGCTGGACGCCTATCTGCGGGAGCAGGGCATTGTCGGCATCGCCAATATCGATACCCGCAAACTGACCCGCGTGCTGCGCGAAAAGGGCGCGCAGAGCGGTTGCCTGATGGCCGGCAAGGTCGATGCGGCCGAGGCCGTTGCCCAGGCAAGGGCGTTCGCCGGCCTGTCCGGCATGGACCTGGCGAAAGTCGTCAGTGCCAGGGAAGCTTACGAATGGACCGAGGGCGAGTGGCAGCTCGGCCGCGGTTTCGTGACGCCGGCGGCCATGCCGCGCCATGTTGTGGCCTACGATTTCGGCGTCAAGCGGAACATTCTGCGCATGCTTGCCAGCCGCGGCTGTCGGCTCACCGTAGTGCCGGCGCAGACGCCGGCGGACGTGGTGCTGGCGATGAAACCTGATGGCGTTTTCCTGTCGAACGGCCCGGGAGACCCGGAACCTTGTGATTACGCGGTGTCCGCCATCCGTACCTTCCTCGATCGCAGGGTTCCGACCTTCGGCATCTGCCTCGGCCATCAGCTGATGGGCCTTGCTGCGGGTGCCAGAACGTTGAAGATGAAGTTCGGCCACCATGGTGCGAACCATCCGGTGAAGGACAACGATTCCGGCCGTGTGCTGATCACCAGCCAGAATCATGGTTTTGCGGTGGATCCGGCGACGCTGCCGGCCAATGTGCGCGTCACCCATGTATCGCTGTTCGACGGCAGCCTGCAAGGCATGGCCTGGACCGACCGTCCGGCCTTCTGCTTCCAGGGCCACCCGGAAGCCAGCCCGGGGCCACACGACGTGGCCTACCTGTTCGACCGATTCGTGAAGATGATGGAGGAGGGGTCAGGGGACAGAGGCTAGGGCCCGGGGATGCACGCGGGCGGCGCAGCCGCCCGGAAAGTCCACCCTGATCCCTTATCCCTGATCCACAGCCCCTCACAGACAAATGCCCAAACGTACTGACATTCAAACCATCCTGATCATCGGCGCCGGCCCCATCGTCATCGGCCAGGCCTGTGAGTTCGACTATTCCGGCGCCCAGGCCTGCAAGGCCCTGCGCGAAGAGGGTTACCGCGTCGTGCTGGTCAACAGCAATCCGGCAACCATCATGACCGACCCGGGCATGGCGGATGTGACCTACATCGAGCCGATCACCTGGCAGATGGTCGAGAAGATCATCGAAAAGGAACGCCCGGACGCGCTGCTGCCGACCATGGGCGGTCAGACCGCGCTGAATTGCGCGCTCGATCTGGCCCGTCACGGCGTGCTCGACAAGTACAAGGTCGAACTCATCGGTGCCAAGCAGGAAGCGATCGACAAGGCCGAGGACCGCGAGAAGTTCAAGCGTGCAATGACCAAGATCGGCCTGGGTTCTGCCCGCTCAGGCATTGCGCACTCGCTCGAAGAAGCCCTGCAGGTGCAGGCCAGCATCGGCTTTCCGGCCATCATCCGCCCGTCCTTCACGATGGGCGGCAGTGGCGGCGGCATCGCCTACAACCACGAAGAGTTCGTCGAAATCTGCAAGCGCGGGCTCGAAGCCTCGCCGACCAGCGAACTGCTGATCGAGGAATCGCTGCTCGGCTGGAAGGAATTCGAGATGGAGGTCGTGCGCGACAGCGCCGACAACTGCATCATCGTGTGTTCGATCGAAAACCTCGATCCGATGGGCGTGCACACCGGCGACTCGATCACCGTGGCGCCGGCGCAGACGCTGACCGACCGCGAGTACCAGATCATGCGAAACGCCTCGATCGCCGTGTTGCGCGAGATCGGCGTCGATACCGGTGGATCGAATGTCCAGTTTTCGATCAATCCGGAAGACGGTCGCATGATCGTCATCGAAATGAACCCGCGCGTATCGCGCTCGTCTGCGCTGGCGTCCAAGGCGACCGGTTTCCCGATCGCCAAGATCGCCGCCAAGCTGGCGGTGGGCTTCACGCTGGACGAGCTGCAGAACGACATCACCGGCGGTGCCACGCCGGCGTCGTTCGAGCCGTCGATCGACTATGTGGTCACGAAGATTCCACGTTTCGCGTTCGAGAAGTTTCCACAGGCCAATGACCGTCTGACGACGCAGATGAAGTCGGTCGGTGAAGTGATGGCGATGGGCCGCAGCTTCCAGGAATCGATGCAGAAGGCGCTGCGCGGTCTGGAAGTCGGCGTCTATGGTTTCGACGAGATCGAATCCGATCCTGACGAAATGGAGCGCGAACTGGCACTGCCCGGCCCGAACCGGATCTGGTACGTAGGCCAGGCCTTCCGCAACGGCATGAGCCTGGATGCGGTGCATCAGCTGACCAAGATCGACCCGTGGTTCCTGGCCCAGATCGAAGACATCATCCTGACCGAGCGCGCCTTCTTCGGCCGCAGTCTGAAGAGCGTCGACGCCGCGACGATGCGCGACCTCAAGCGCAAGGGATTTGCCGACCGCCGGCTGGCCCGGCTGTTCCAGTGCGACGAAACGGCGCTGCGCCTGCACCGGCAGACGCTGGGTGTGCGCCCTGTCTACAAGCGGGTGGATACCTGCGCGGCGGAATTCGCGACCGATACCGCCTACATGTATTCGACCTATGAAGACGAATGCGAATCCAACCCCACGTCGGCGCGCAAGATCATGGTGCTGGGCGGGGGGCCGAACCGCATCGGCCAGGGCATCGAATTCGACTATTGCTGCGTGCACGCGGCACTCGCACTGCGCGAGGACGGATTCGAAACCATCATGGTCAATTGCAATCCGGAAACCGTATCGACCGACTACGACACCTCGGATCGTCTGTATTTCGAGCCGCTGACGCTGGAAGACGTGCTGGAAATCGTCGCCATCGAAAAGCCGGTCGGCGTCATCGTGCAGTTCGGCGGCCAGACGCCGCTGAAGCTGGCGCGTGATCTGGAGGCCAACGGCGTGCCCATCATCGGCACCAGCCCGGACATGATCGATGCCGCGGAAGACCGCGAACGCTTCCAGAAGCTGCTGCATGAACTGGGGCTCAGGCAGCCGCCGAACCGCACGGCGCGGGCCGAAGATCAGGCGGTGCGCCTGGCGGCCGAGATCGGCTACCCGCTGGTGGTGCGTCCGAGCTATGTGCTGGGCGGCCGGGCGATGGAAATCGTGCATCAGCAGTCTGACCTCGAACGCTACATGCGCGAGGCGGTCAAGGTGAGCAATGACTCGCCGGTGCTTCTGGATCGCTTCCTGAACGATGCGACCGAAGTCGACGTCGATGCTTTTTCAGATGGCACCCAGGTCATCATCGGCGGCATCATGGAGCACATCGAACAGGCGGGCGTGCACTCGGGTGACTCCGCCTGCTCGCTGCCGCCGTTTTCGCTCACGCCGGAACTGTGCGACGAATTGCGCCGCCAGACCGAACTGATGGCGCGCGGCCTCAACGTGGTCGGCCTGATGAACGTTCAGTTCGCCATTCAGCGCGATGCGTCGGGTGACACGGTTTATGTGCTGGAAGTCAATCCGCGCGCCTCGCGTACCGTTCCATTCGTTTCAAAGGCCTGCGGCCTGCCGCTGGCCAAGATCGCCGCGCGCTGCATGGCCGGCCGTTCGCTGGCGGATCAGGGCGTGACGCGCGAAGTCGTGCCGCCGTACTTCTCGGTCAAGGAAGCGGTGTTCCCCTTCGTCAAGTTCCCGGGTGTGGACACCATTCTCGGTCCGGAGATGAAATCGACCGGTGAGGTGATGGGCGTGGGGCGCACCTTCGGCGAAGCCTTCGTCAAAAGTCAGCTGGCGGCCGGCGTCAAGCTGCCACGCGGCGGCAAGGCCTTCATTTCGGTGCGACCGGCCGACAAGCCCAAGGCGGTCGATGTGGCGCGCGAACTGCACGAACTCGGCTTCACGCTGGCTGCCACACGCGGCACCGCGGCAGCGATTGCGGCCGCCGGTCTGCCGGTGACCGCGGTCAACAAGGTGAATGAAGGCCGCCCGCACATCGTCGATATGATCAAGAATGATGAAATTACTTTCATCGTGAATACCGTGGATGAAAAACGCAGTGCAATCAATGACTCGCGTTCCATCCGCACCAGTGCGCTGGCCAGCCGGGTGACCCTGTTCACGACGGTTGAAGGGGCGCGTGCCGCGTGTGCCGGCATGCGCATTTCCGAACTAGAAACTTACGCGCTGCAGGATCTGCATGCGCAGATGGACTGACATGAGCGTACCTCTTACCGTGGCGGGTGCCGAAAAGCTGAAGCTGGAACTGCACCGCCTGAAAACCGTCGATCGCCCGGGCGTGATCGCCGCGATCGCCGAAGCGCGCTCGCATGGCGACCTGTCCGAAAACGCCGAGTACGACGCGGCGAAGGAGCGTCAGGGTTTTGTCGAGGGGCGCATTCAGGAAATCGAAGGCAAACTCGCCAACGCGCTGGTCATCGATCCGAAGACGCTGGATGCCGAAGGGCGCGTGGTCTTCGGCGCGACGGTCGATCTGGAAGATGTAGGGGCCGGCAAGCCGGTGAGCTACCAGATCGTCGGTGACGATGAGGCGGATCTGAAGTCCGGCATGATTTCGGTGAATTCGCCGATCGCCCGAGCGCTGATCGGCAAGTACGCAGGCGATATGGCCGAGGTGCAGGCACCGGGCGGCGTGCGCGAGTACGAAATCGTGGATGTGCGCTACGTCTGAAAAACCGCCTTCGCGGCCCGGTGCTTACCGGCCGCGCGCCTTGAAGGTGCTGGCGGGTTTGGCGTTGCGCGCCACACCGCGTCGGCCGGCGATCGGCTTGGCCGGCTTGCTGCGTGTCGGTACCGGCTTGCCGGCCGAAGGTTTGTCGCCCGCGTTTGCGCGTGTCTTGCGCACCGGTGCGGCAGGCGGTGCTGCCACGACATGCAGCGCCGGATTCGGACGGTACAGCACAAGAATGTTGCCGATGCGCTGGATCGGGGCGGCGCCGAGCGCCTCGCAGGCCGCTGTCAGCCAGGCGTCGCGCTGTTCGCGCCCGGCGTCGAACACCCTCACCTTGATCAGTTCGTGCGAATTCAGCGCGAGCTCGATCTCCTTCAGAACGGCGTCCGTCAGCCCGTTCTGGGCAATCATCACGACCGGTTTGAGCGGATGGGCGCTGGCGCGAAGGGCGCGGCGTTCGTCAGGCGAAAGGGTCAACATGTGCTTAATCCGTAAAGGCGCGCAAGTCTAAGTCATGGCAAAGAACAAAACCAGCCGCCAGTGGGTGCACGACCACATCAACGATCCTTACGTCAAGCAGGCGCAGGCGCAGGGCTATCGTTCGCGCGCCGCCTTCAAGCTGCTTCAGATCGATGAGCGCGACCGCCTGCTCGGCCCCGGCAAGGTGGTGGTCGATCTGGGCAGCACGCCCGGCGGCTGGTCGCAGGTGGCGGCGAAGAAGACCTTGCCGGGTGGTCGCGTGATCGCGCTCGACCTGTTGCCGATGGAGCCCGTGACCGGTGTTCATTTCATCCAGGGTGACTTTCGCGAAGACGATACGCTCGGCCAGCTGGTGACTGCACTGGACGGTCGGCCAGTCGGGCTTGTATTGTCGGACATGGCCCCCAATCTGACCGGAATAGCGCTGACCGATCAGGCCCGTTCGATCCACCTGCTGGAACTGGCGCTGGAGTTTTCGCGCGAGTACCTGAAGAGCGGCGGTGACATGCTCGTCAAGGTGTTCCAGGGCACCGGCTTCGACGCGCTGCGGCGCGACATGGAACAGCTTTTCGATACCGTGTCCGTGCGAAAACCTGACAGTTCGCGCGACCGCAGTGCAGAGGTGTATCTTCTGTGTCGCGGCAGGCGCGGCGAGCCGTCTGCCTGAAAAGTCGTGCCCCGGACCCGGAACATAAAGCGCGTTGTCTGGTCTGTCTGTTGCTGCATTGATCCGGCCGGTTCCCCGGCCATCGTGATACTGAGGAACTGCCTTGAACAACATGTTCAAAAATCTAGCAATCTGGCTCGTGATCGGCATCGTGCTGATGACGGTTTTCAACCAGTTCAACCAGCGCCAGACTGCACAGGGCACGGTCGAATACTCCGAATTCCTTGACGAGGTCAAGGCAGGGCGCATTGCAAAGGTTGAAATCCAGGGCCGGACGCTGAATGCGGCGACCGTGGATGGCAAGCGCATCACCTCCTACGCACCGCCGCAGGACATCTGGCTGGTCAGCGATCTGCTGAAGAGCAATGTCAAGGTGGTCGCGAAGCCGGAGGAAGAACAGAGCTTCCTGATGAGCATTTTCGTGTCGTGGTTCCCGATGCTGCTGCTGATCGGCGTCTGGATCTTCTTCATGCGTCAGATGCAGGGTGGCGGCCGTGGTGGCGCGTTCTCGTTCGGCAAGTCGAAGGCCAGGCTGCTCGATGAATCGACCAATACCATCACTTTCGTCGATGTCGCGGGCTGCGACGAGGCGAAGGAGGAAGTGGTCGAACTGGTCGAATTCCTGCGCGATCCGTCGAAATTCCAGAAACTGGGCGGCCGCATTCCGAAGGGCGTCCTGCTCGTGGGGTCACCGGGTACCGGCAAGACATTGCTTGCGAAGGCGATCGCCGGAGAAGCGAAGGTGCCCTTCTTCTCGATTTCCGGTTCGGATTTCGTTGAAATGTTCGTTGGCGTGGGCGCGGCACGCGTACGCGACATGTTCGAACAGGCCAAGAAGCAGGCGCCCTGCATCATCTTCATCGATGAAATCGATGCGGTCGGTCGTCAGCGCGGTGCCGGCATGGGCGGCGGCAACGACGAGCGCGAACAGACGCTGAACCAGTTGCTGGTCGAAATGGACGGCTTCGAAGGTCAGACCGGCATCATCGTGATCGCTGCGACCAACCGGCCGGACGTGCTCGATCCCGCGCTGCTGCGCCCGGGCCGCTTCGACCGTCAGGTGGTGGTGCCGCTGCCGGATATCCGCGGTCGCGAACAGATTCTTGCGGTGCACATGCGCAAGGTACCGCTCGCACCGGACGTCAAGGCGGAAATCATCGCCCGCGGTACGCCGGGTTTCTCCGGCGCCGACCTGGCCAACCTTGTCAATGAGGCGGCGCTGTTCGCTGCGCGCGGCAACAAGCGCGTGGTCGACATGGAAGATTTCGAGCGCGCCAAGGACAAGATCATCATGGGTGCCGAGCGCCGCACCATGGTCATGGACGAGGAAGAAAAGCGGAACACCGCCTATCACGAGTCCGGCCACGCCGTCGTCGGCATGCTGCTGCCCAAGTGCGATCCGGTCCACAAGGTGACGATCATCCCGCGTGGTCGTGCGCTGGGCGTGACGATGTCGCTGCCCGAAAAGGACCGCTACAGCTACGACAAGGAATACTGCCTGCAGCTCATTTCGATGATGCTGGCGGGGCGCATCGCGGAAGAGATATTCATGCACCAGATGACCAACGGGGCGGCGAACGACTTCCAGCGCGCGACCGATCTGGCCCGCAGGATGGTGACGCAATGGGGCATGTCGGATCTGATGGGCGCCATGGTGTACGGCGAGGAAGAGGGCGAGGTGTTCCTAGGCCGTTCGATGGCCACCCACCGCAATATGTCGGAAACGACCATGCAGCGCGTCGATGCCGAAATCCGCCGCATCATCGATGATCGTTACGCCGAAGCGCGACGCCTGCTCGAGGAGAACCGCGACAAGGTCGAGGCGATGACCCAGGCGCTGCTGGACTTCGAAACCATCGACGCCGACCAGATCGATGACGTGATGAACAGCCGGCCGGTCCGCCCGCCGAAGCCCACGTCGCGTCCGCCGAAGCCGTCGGCCGACAGCAATACGCCGGGCGCTGCCCCGAGTGCCGCCGCGCCGGCCTGACCGGCGCTGCGCTGCAACCCCGACCGGAGGCTGATGCCTCCGGTTTTCTTTTGTGAGCGCCATGAACGCACCTTCTGCCGCCCGAAGCTTTCACTGCGGTGACTACCGCCTTCCGCTCGACCGCCCGCTGATCATGGGCATCGTCAATGCCACGCCGGATTCATTCTCGGGCGACGGCGTGGCCTTCGACCTTGAACGCGCCGTGGCGCAGGCTCGACAGTTCATCGCCGATGGCGCCGATGTGCTGGATATCGGTGGCGAATCCACCCGTCCGGGCTCCGATCCGGTATCTGCGCAAGAAGAGCTGAGTCGGGTCGTACCGGTCATCGAAGCGCTGTCCGGCCTGGGCGTGCCGCTGTCGATCGACACCTGGAAACCGGAGGTGATGCGGGCGGCTCTGGCCGCGGGCGCGTCGCTGGTCAATGACATCAACGGCCTGCGCGCATCCGGCGCGCTGGACGTTGTCGCGGCGACCGATGCCGGTGTTTGCATCATGCACATGCAGGGCACGCCGCAAACCATGCAGCTTTCGCCGAGTTATGCCGATGTATGCCGTGAGGTGACTGATTTCCTTCTGCAAAGCGCCCGGCGGGCGCAGGATGCGGGCGTTGACCGGTCGCGCATCATGCTCGATCCGGGTTTCGGTTTCGGCAAGACCTCGGCGCACAACCTCGAATTGATCCGGGGGCTGACCGATCTGGCCGGATGCGGTTACCCGTTGCTGGTCGGCCTGTCCCGCAAATCCGTGCTGGGGCGGCTGACCGGGCGTCCGGTCACGGATCGCGTGGCTGCCAGTGTGGCGGCGGCGCTTGCGTCCGTTGCGCGGGGTGCATGGATGGTACGGGTACACGATGTGGCGGCGACGCGCGATGCGCTGGCTGTCTGGCAGGTCGCAGGGGTTTTCCCGGACCGCCCTTGAGGAGACGAACAAGATGTCGAGACGTTATTTCGGTACTGATGGCGTGCGTGGCCGTGTCGGTCAGGCGCCGATCACCCCCGATTTCGTGATGCGGCTTGGCTATGCAGCCGGACGCGTGCTGGTGGCCACCGAACACCTGCCAGCCGGTGAGCACCCGGCGGTGCTGATCGGCAAGGACACGCGGGTGTCGGGCTACATGCTCGAAGCCGCCCTGGAAGCAGGCTTTGCTGCAGCCGGGGTCGACACCATGCTGGCCAAGGTGGTGCCGACACCGGCCGTCGCCTATCTGACACGTGCGCTGCGCCTGCAGGCAGGCGTCGTGATCAGCGCCTCGCACAACCCGTTCGAAGATAACGGAATCAAGTTCTTCTCCGCGCGCGGCACCAAGTTGCCCGACGAGGTCGAACTGCAGATCGAGGCACTGCTCGACGAACCGATGGGCTGCATGGAGTCGTCGCGACTGGGCAAGGCGCGCCGCATCGAGGATGCGCCGGGCCGTTACATCGAATTCTGCAAGAGCACCTTCCCGACCGAACTCGATCTGCGCGGGCTGAAGATCGCGCTCGACTGCGCGCACGGTGCAGCGTATTCGATCGCGCCCAAGGTGTTCCACGAACTGGGTGCCGAGGTCGTGTGCGTCGGCTGCAGCCCGAACGGCATGAACATCAATGACGGCGTGGGTGCCACGGCGCCGGCATCGCTGTCGGAGGCGGTCCGCACTTTCGGTGCGGATATCGGCATCGCGCTGGACGGCGACGCCGACCGCCTGATGATGTGCGACGCTTCCGGTCGCATCTACGATGGTGACGAACTGCTGTACGTGATCGCCGGCCAGCGGCTGCGCGAAGGCCGGCTGAACGGTGTGGTCGGCACGCTGATGACCAATCTGGCGCTGGAGCACGCACTGCACGAAATGGGTGTCGGTCTGGCCCGCGCCAAGGTCGGCGACCGCTACGTGCTGGAAGCGCTGCACAAGCAGGGCTGGCGCCTGGGTGGCGAGAATTCGGGTCACATCATCGACCTCGATCGCCATACGACGGGTGACGGCATCGTCGCGGCACTGCAGGTGCTGGCGGCGCTGCGCTCGCAGGACGTGAGTCTCGATCAGGCCTGCTCCGGACTGAAGCTCTATCCGCAGAAGCTCGTCAATGTGAAGCTGCGCCCGGGATTCGACTGGTCCAAGGCGCCGATCATCGATCAGACGCGCATCGAAGTCGAAGGTGAACTGGCCCAGCGTGGTCGCGTGCTGCTGCGTCCGTCGGGCACCGAGCCATTGTTGCGCGTCATGGTCGAAGGGCAGGATGCGGCGGAAGTCGGTCGGCTCGCGATGCGCCTGGCCGAAGTCGTCAGATCCGCGATGGCTGCCTGACGACGCAGAGCGGTCTTCATCCGGAAATGCCGCCTCCGCTCCTGCGGGGCGGCATTTTGTTTTTGCTGCACCGCTTTTGTGCATGATGCCCGTCGCGTGTAGATTTCCGCCCTTAACGTCAGGGAGGACACGACCATGCGTCTCGACACGCTCGCCATTCACGCCGGCTATTCGCCGGACCCCACCACCAAGGCGGTGGCGGTGCCGATCTATCAGACCACCAGCTACGCCTTTGACGACACCCAGCACGGGGCCGACCTGTTCGATCTCAAGGTGAAGGGCAACATCTACACCCGCATCATGAACCCGACCAGCGATGTGCTGGAGCAGCGCGTCGCCGCGCTCGAGGGCGGCATCGGGGCGCTGGCGCTGGCCTCAGGCCAGGCGGCGATCACCTACGCGATCATGACCATCGCCGAAGCGGGCGACAACATCGTCGCCACCTCGGCGCTGTATGGCGGCACCTACAATCTGTTCGCGCACACGCTGCCGCAGTACGGCATCGAGGTGCGCTTCGTCGATGCGGCCGATCCGGCCTCGGCGGCGGCGAAGATCGATGCGCGCACCAAGGCGGTATTCTGCGAGTCGATCGGCAATCCGCTCGGCAACGTGGTCGACTTCGCGGCCTTCGCCGACGTGGCGCACCGCGCCGGCGTGCCGCTGATCGTCGACAACACCGTGCCGTCGCCCTGGCTGACACGGCCGATCGAGCACGGCGCCGACATCGTCGTGCATTCACTGACCAAATACATGGGCGGTCACGGCACCAGCATCGGCGGCATCATCGTCGACGGCGGCCGTTTCCCGTGGACCGAGCACAAGGCGCGCTTTCGCCGGCTGAACGAGCCGGAAGTGAGCTATCACGGCGTGATCTACACCGAGGCGCTGGGGCCGGCGGCCTACATCGGCCGGGCACGCACGGTGCCGCTGCGCAACATGGGCGCAGCGATCTCGCCATTCAACAGTTTTCTGATCCTGCAGGGACTCGAAACACTGGGTCTGCGCATGGAACGACACTGCGAGAACGCCACCGCGGTGGCCCGTCATCTCCAGGCGCATCCCAAGGTCGAATGGGTCAATTACGCGGGGCTGCCTGAGCATCCGAGCCATGGTCTGGTGCAGCGCTATTTCGGTGGCAAGGCGTCCGGTCTGCTCACCTTCGGCGTCAAGGGAGGCCGTGAGGCCGGCGCGCGCTTCCAGGACGCGCTCAAGCTGATCACCCGCCTGGTCAATATCGGCGACGCCAAATCGCTGGCCTGCCATCCGGCCTCGACCACTCATCGCCAGCTGTCGCCGGACGAACTGAAGCGGGCTGGCGTGTCGGAAGACATGGTGCGCCTGTCGATCGGCATCGAGCACATCGACGACATCGTGGAGGATCTGGAACAGGCGCTGCAGACGGTCTGATGACGGTCGGAAGGGTGGTTCGATGAATTGTTACACCTTCACATGGCTGTAACAAAGTCTTCATAGACTGCGCAGGTCGCATCGAAAACGATGACACCCTACGGAGACTACTGATGAACGTACGCAAGATCGCCACCCTGACCGCCGCCCTTGGCGCTCTGTTCGCTTCCGGCTCGGCTCTGGCTCAGGAGTTGATCAAGATTGACGGTTCCAGCACCGTATTTCCGGTGACCGAAGCGGTTGCCGAAGAATTCCAGAAGGCCAAGAAGGGCAAGGTTCAAGTCACGGTCGGCATTTCCGGCACCGGTGGCGGTTTCAAGAAGTTCTGCCGCGGCGAAACCGCGATCCAGAACGCGTCGCGCCCGATCCTCGAAAAGGAAATGGCGGACTGCAAGGCCGCCGGCATCAAGTATGTTGAACTGCCGGTCGCCTTCGACGCGCTGACTGTCGTGATGAACCCGAAGAACACCTTCCTGAAGCAGGCGACCGTCGAAGAGCTGAAGAAGATGTGGGAGCCGTCTGCCCAGGGCAAGATCACCAAGTGGAACCAGGTCAATCCGGCCTGGCCGGATGCGCCGATGAAGCTGTTCGGCGCGGGCGCCGACTCGGGTACTTTCGACTACTTCACTGAAGCCATCGTCGGCAAGTCGAAATCCAGCCGCGGCGACTTCACCGCCTCGGAAGACGACAATGTGCTGGTGCAGGGCGTGTCGCGCGACGTGAATGCGATCGGCTACTTCGGTTATGCCTACTACGCGGAAAACCAGGACAAGCTGAAGGCTGTCCCCATCGTCAATCCGAAGACCGGCAAGCCGGTTCTGCCGTCACTCGAAGCGGTGATCGCCGGTGATTACCAGCCGTTGTCGCGCCCGATCTTCATCTACGTGAATGCGGCCGAAATCAGCCGCCCGGAGATCAAGGAATTCGTCGAGTTCTACCTCAACGAAAGCGAAGAACTGGTGAAGGAAGTGAAGTACGTGCCGCTGACCAAGGCCGACTACAAGCACGCGCTCGACAACTTCACCAAGAAGCGCACCGGCACTGCCTTCGGTGGTGTGGCCGAAGTGGGCGTAACGGTGTCGGAACTGCTCAAGCGCGATCCGAAGGAATAAAGCAGGCGCAGAGATGCCCCGGGCGCAAGTCCGGGGCTTTTTGCTGTCCAGTCGCCGCAACTGCCCGCGGCCGATAGAATGAGCGCCCCAAATGTCCGCCAACGCCCCGCCCATGTCAGCACCTTTGTCGAGTGCGCCCGATACGGTCAGCGACCGCCTGCGCAAGCGCGCATCCCGTCACGTCAAGGAAAGGCTGATCGAATTCGTCCTGTTCGCGGCCGCGTCGGTGTCAGTGATCACGACGATCGCCATCGTCTATGTGCTCGTCAGCGAGTCGCTGATGCTGTTCGAACACGTGTCGCTGTGGGACTTCCTGACCGACACGCAATGGACCCCGCTGTTCGACGATGCCCACTACGGCATCATGGTGCTGCTGTCGGGCACGCTCACCAGTTCTTTTGTCGCCCTGGCGGTGGCTTTGCCGCTGGGTACCATCATCGCGATCTACCTGTCTGAATTCGCGTCATTCCGGACGCGCGAAATAGCCAAGCCTTTCCTCGAACTGCTCGGCGGCGTTCCGACCATCGTCTATGGCTACTTCGCGCTGACCGTGGTCACGCCGATACTGCAGATATTCTTCCCGGAACTTCCCGGCTTCAGCCTGCTGTCGGCAGGTCTGGTCATGGGCATCATGATCATTCCCTACGTCAGTTCGCTGTCGGAAGACGCGATGCGCGCGGTACCGATGAGCCTGCGCGAAGGTTCGTATGCCATGGGCGCCACGCGTCTGCAGACTGCGCTGCGCACCGTGGTGCCGGCGGCGACGTCCGGCATCGCTTCGGCCTACATCCTCGGCATTTCGCGCGCGGTTGGCGAAACGATGATTCTTGCCGTCGCGGCCGGCATGCAGCCGAATCTCACGCTGAATCCGACCGAACCGGGCGCGACCATCACGTCCTACATCGTGCAGGTGGCGCTGGGTGACCTGCCGCACGGCTCGATCGGCTACCAGACGATCTTTGCCGCCGGCCTGATGCTGATGTTGCTGACCCTGTGTTTCAACCTGCTTGGCTACTACCTGCGCAAGCGCTTCCGTGAGGTGTACTGAGCGATGAATCAACAGGATATCCAGGCCATCCGGGCCATCATCACGCGCCACAAGCGCTGGGACCTGCTGTTCGGGCTGATCGGTGTGCTCGCCCTGATGGTCGGCGTGCTCACCTTCACTGCGCTGTTTGCGGACATGGCGATGAAAGGGTGGGAACGCCTCGACTACGATTTCATGACGAACTTCCCGTCGCGCCGTGCGGGCAGCGCCGGCATCCTGTCGGCGTGGGTCGGCACCATCCTGGTCATGCTCGTGACCGCGATGTCTGCCGTGCCGCTGGGAGTCGCCGCCGGCATCTATCTGGAAGAGTACGCGCCGAAGAACTGGGTGACCGACATCATCGAAATCAATGTGACCAACCTCGCCGGCGTGCCGTCCATCGTCTATGGCCTGCTGGCGCTCGGCTTGTTCGTCTACAAGTTCGGTTTTGGCCAGAGCGTGCTGTCGGCCGGCCTGACATTGGGCTTGCTGATTCTGCCTGTCGTCATTGTGGCAACCCGCGAATCGATCCGTGCCATTCCGCAGATGGTGCGTGAAGGCTCGTATGCCTGCGGCGCGACGACCTGGCAGACGGTAAAGGACCACATCCTGCCGTATTCGAGCGCCGGCATCCTGACCGGCATCATCATCGGCATGGCGCGCGCGATCGGTGAAACCGCGCCCATCATCACGATCGGCGCATTGACCTTCATCGCTTTCCTGCCGCCGTCGCCGATCGGCGAGGTTGCGCCCTACATCAACTTCGACTGGCTGTTCGCACCCTTCACGGTGATGCCGATCCAGATGTTCAACTGGACATCGCGCCCGGAAGCCGCCTTCCAGGCCAACGCAGCCGCCGCCGGATTCGTGCTGGTGCTGATGACGCTGGCCATGAACGGCACTGCAATCTGGCTGCGCTACCGTCTGCGCCGCAACATCAAGTGGTAAGCGGCTTCGCCCCCTGCATTCTGAGAGATCCGACATGAATACCGTGACCGACGCAAAAATCGCCATCAAGGCCGAGGTGCAGAACCTCGATTTTCACTACGGTGCCTTTCATGCCCTCAAGGGCATCAACATGCCGGTGCATGAAAAGAAGGTGACGGCGCTGATCGGCCCGTCGGGTTGCGGCAAGTCGACGCTGCTGCGCTGCTTCAACCGCATGCACGACCTGTATCCCGGCAACCGCTACGACGGCAAGATCCTGCTGCATCCGGACAACACCAATCTTCTCGACCAGGAAGTCGATCCGATCGAGGTGCGCATGCGCATCAGCATGGTGTTCCAGAAGCCGAATCCGTTTCCCAAGTCGATTTACGAGAATGTCGCCTACGGCCTGCGCGTACGCGGCGAAAAGCGTCGTTCGGTGATCGACGAGCGGGTCGAAGAAGCGCTGCGCGGCGCGGCACTGTGGGAAGAGGTCAAGAACCGCCTGAACGAGCTGGGCGCCAATCTGTCCGGTGGTCAGCAGCAGCGGCTGTGCATCGCGCGCGCACTGGCGACCGACCCGGAAATCATCCTGTTCGATGAACCCACATCGGCGCTGGACCCGATCGCCACCGCCAGCATCGAGGAACTGGTGACCGAACTGAAGGACAAGGTGACCATCCTGATCGTGACGCACAACATGCAGCAGGCGGCGCGCGTCAGCGACTACACCGCCTACATGTTCATGGGCGAACTGATGGAATTCGGCCTGACCGACCAGATATTCATCAAGCCGCAGCGCAAGGAAACCGAGGACTACATCACCGGTCGATTCGGCTGACCTGCTGCTGCCAGACGTGCGAACCCCGGATTTTTGCGCGGCCATGCGCTAGAATCCGCGGTTTTGCTTTTGGCAGGTGACTGTGGCGGCGATGCGAACACTGGTCGTAGGCAACTGGAAGATGCATGGCTCGCAGGCGGCGAACGCCGATCTGCTCAAGGCCTTGCGCAATGCGCCGGCCCCGGGCTTCCCGGTGGTGGTCTGCGTGCCGTACCCCTATCTGCAACAGGCGGCCGAACTGCTTGCGGGGTCCCATGTCGGCTGGGGTGCCCAGAACCTGAGCGAGCATCTGAAAAACGGCGCCTACACGGGCGAAGTATCGGGCGCGATGCTGGCGGATTTCCACTGTCAATACGTACTCGTGGGCCACTCCGA
Organism: Methyloversatilis sp. RAC08; assembly: GCF_001713355.1. NCBI lineage: Bacteria > Pseudomonadati > Pseudomonadota > Betaproteobacteria > Nitrosomonadales > Sterolibacteriaceae > Methyloversatilis > Methyloversatilis sp. RAC08. The sequence goes on from NZ_CP016448.1 coordinate 3,480,990, forward strand.
GCGGCGTGCGCTGTACGGCGAGAGCGACGAACTGGTCGCCGCCAAGACAGAAAGCGCGCTGGCATCCGGCCTGATTCCGATTGTTTGCGTCGGCGAAACACTGGACGAGCGCGAACGTGCCGTGACCGAGTCGGTGGTCGAGCGGCAGCTCATTGCGGTCCATGAGCGCATCGGAAGCGAGGCCCTGGCGCGCTGCGTGATCGCCTACGAGCCCGTGTGGGCCATCGGCACCGGCGTGACGGCCACGCCGGCGCAGGCGCAGGCGGTACACGCCTTCATTCGTGCGCGCCTTGAAGCACTGTGCGGTTCGGCAGTCGCAGCGCGCACATCGATTCTTTATGGCGGCAGTGTCAAGCCGCAAAACGCAGCCGAACTTTTCAGCCAGCCTGATATTGACGGCGGTCTTATTGGCGGCGCGGCGCTGGTGGCGGGGGATTTCCTCGCCATCGTTGCAGCTGCTGCTGCATCCTGAGGTGATTTGATGGGCATCGTTTTTTCAGTCGTACTTTCGGTCCACGTTCTGGTCGGCATTGCGGTGATCGTTCTTGTGCTGTTGCAGCATGGCAAGGGCGCAGACATGGGGGCCGCGTTCGGCGGTGGTGCGTCGGGCAGCCTGTTCGGCTCGTCCGGTTCGGCCAACTTCCTCAGCCGTGCCACCGGTGCGCTGGCGGCAGTGTTTTTCTGCACCAGCCTCGGCTTGAGCTACATTGCGACCAACCAGCCGCGCTCCGGCGCCAGTTCGGTCATCGACGCAGCCAAGGGGGTGACGGTTCCTGCCGTGCCGGCCGCGCCTCAGGCGCCCGAAGTGCAGAATCCCGATTCGAAGGCTGCCGATATTCCCAAGTAGGTTTCGGCTGATGTGAAACGCGCTATACTCCGCGCGTTTCACGCTGCAGTGCAACGTGATGCAGGGTTCATCCGCCCCTGTGTCGATGCCGGCCCCGGACTACTCGCCGTGTCGCCGGAACTGTTTTTACGCATGAACAACCCGTCATGTTGATCGAATATTTCCCGGTCCTTCTGTTCATCCTGATCGGCGTCGCCTTCGGTTTCGTGCCGATGCTCGCCGGCAAGCTCGTCGGGCCCAGTCGCCCCGACCCCGAAAAGCTGTCCCCCTACGAATGTGGCTTCGAAGCGTTCGAAGATACGCGGATGAAGTTCGACGTCCGCTATTACCTCGTGGCCATTCTGTTCATCCTGTTCGACCTTGAAATCGCCTTTCTCTTCCCGTGGGCCATCGTGCTCGAAGAGATCGGCATGTTCGGTTTCGTGGCGATGATGATCTTCCTCGGCATCCTCGTTGTGGGGTTTGTCTACGAATGGAAGAAGGGCGCACTAGACTGGGAATGAACACGCTGGCTGTTCCCCCCGGTACTTGCAGTTTTTTCGACGGATTGAGCGATGAGCATTGAAGGTGTACTGCAGGAAGGCTTCGTCACGACGCAGCTGGACAAGCTGATCAACTGGACGCGCACGGGCTCGCTGTGGCCGATGACCTTCGGTCTGGCCTGTTGTGCCGTCGAAATGATGCAGGCCGGTGCGTCGCGCTACGACCTTGACCGCTTCGGCATCGTGTTCCGTCCCAGCCCGCGCCAGTCCGATCTGATGATCGTCGCCGGCACGCTGTGCAACAAGATGGCCCCGGCGCTGCGTCGTGTGTATGACCAAATGCCCGAGCCGCGCTGGGTGCTGTCCATGGGGTCATGCGCCAACGGTGGCGGTTACTACCATTACTCCTATTCCGTGGTGCGCGGCTGTGATCGCATCGTGCCGGTGGATGTCTATGTGCCGGGCTGTCCTCCGACAGCCGAGGCGTTGATTTACGGTCTGGTGCAACTGCAGAACAAGATTCGCCGCACCAGCACGATCGCGCGTTGAACATCATGAGCTCACGGCTTGAATCCCTGCGCGAGACATTGCTCGCGCAGTTCGGCGAACGCATCCGGACAACGACGTCCGCGCTCGGCGAACTGACACTGGAAGTCGGTTCCGCCGACTATCACGACATGGCGCTTGCGCTGCGCGACCACGCAGACGTGCCGTTCGAACAACTGATCGACCTGTGCGGCATCGACTATTCGACGCATGCGACACGCTCTTCAGGTGCGCGCTATGCGGTGGTGTGCCACCTGATGTCGGTGGCGTCCAACCTGCGCCTGCGCCTGCGCGCGCTGATCCAGGACGAAGATTTTCCGGTGATCGCGTCGGTCAACGACATCTGGCCGGCGGCCAACTGGTTCGAGCGCGAGGCGTTCGACCTGTTCGGCATCATGTTCACCGGCCACGGCGACCTGCGCCGCCTGCTGACCGATTACGGTTTTGTCGGCCATCCGTTCCGCAAGGATTTCCCGATTTCCGGTCATGTCGAAATGCGCTACGACCCCGACCAGAAGCGCGTCATCTATCAGCCGGTCAGCATCGCACCGCGCGAAGTCACGCCGCGCGTCGTGCGCGAAGAGCATTACGGGGACGTCGGTCATGGCTGAAATCCGCAACTACACGATGAATTTCGGGCCGCAGCATCCGGCGGCTCACGGTGTGCTGCGTCTGGTGCTCGAACTCGACGGCGAAGTCGTGCAGCGCGCCGATCCGCACATCGGCCTGTTGCATCGCGGCACCGAAAAGCTCGCCGAAACGCGCACCTGGATCCAGAGCGTGCCGTACATGGACCGGCTCGACTACGTGTCGATGATGTGCAACGAGCACGCCTACTGCATGGCGATCGAGAAGCTGCTGCAGCTCGAGGTGCCGGAACGTGCGCAGTACATCCGCGTCATGTTCGACGAAATCACGCGCATCCTGAACCACCTGCTGTGGCTGGGCGCGCATGCGCTCGACGTCGGTGCGATGACGGTGTTCCTGTACGCGTTCCGCGAGCGCGAAGACCTGATGGACGCCTATGAGGCCGTATCCGGCGCGCGTCTGCATGCCGCCTACTATCGGCCGGGCGGCGTCTATCGCGATCTGCCGGATTCGATGCCGAAGTACGAACTGAACAAGTTCAAGAATGCCGATGCCATCAAGCGGCTGAACGAGAACCGCAGCGGCTCGATGCTCGACTTCCTGCAGGACTTCACCGACCGCTTCCCGCGCTATGTCGATGAGTACGAAACCCTGCTGACCGACAACCGCATCTGGAAGCAGCGTCTGGTCGACATCGGCATCGTGACGCCGGAACGTGCCAAGGCACTCGGTTTCACCGGCCCGATGCTGCGTGGTTCGGGCATCGCCTGGGATCTGCGCAAGAAGCAGCCGTATGAAGTGTATGACCGCATGGATTTCGACATCCCGATCGGCACCAATGGCGACAGCTACGACCGCTACCTGGTGCGCATCGAGGAAATGCGCCAGTCGAATCGCATCATCCGTCAGTGCATCGACTGGCTGCGCGTCAATCCCGGCCCGGTCATCACCGAGAACCACAAGGTGGCACCGCCGTCGCGCGAAGCGATGAAGGGCAATATGGAAGAGCTGATCCACCACTTCAAGTTGTTCACCGAAGGCATCCACGTACCGGAAGGCGAATGCTACGCGGCGGTGGAACACCCGAAGGGCGAGTTCGGCATCTATGCGGTGTCCGACGGCGCGAACAAACCCTACCGGCTGAAGATTCGCGCCCCCGGTTTTGCGCATCTGGCCGCGATGGATGAAATGTCGCGCGGCCACATGATTTCCGACGTGGTCGCCATCATCGGCACGATGGACATCGTGTTCGGCGAGATAGACCGGTAAGAGATCGATGAGTGATCGATGAGCATGGACAGAATGACTTTCACGCTGACTGAAGCGTCGTGCGCGGCGATTGACCGCGAAGTCGCGAAGTACCCCGAAGGCCAGGCCATTTCGGCGGTCATGGCCGGCCTGCGCATTGCGCAGGAACAGAACGGCTGGCTGTCGCCGGACGCGATCGAAGCGGTGGCGCAGCATCTGCGCATCCCGCCGATGGCGGCGATGGAAGTGGCGACCTTCTACAACATGTATGACGTCAAGCCGGTCGGCCGCTGGAAGGTCACGGTCTGCACCAATCTGCCCTGTGCGCTGTCGGGTGGCGAGCAGGCGGCCGAATACGTGAAGGAAAAGCTCGGCATCGGCTTCAACGAAACGACACCGGATGGCCGCTTCACGCTGAAGGAAGGCGAGTGCATGGGCGTTTGCGGTGACGCGCCGGCCATCATCGTCAACAACACGCGCCTGTGCAGCTGGATGACCCGCGAACGCATCGACGCACTGCTGGACGAACTCAAATGAATGCCGCGACCGAACTGCCCGTGATCCTGCTCGCAGGGCTGGATGGCGACCGGACCTGGGGTCTGGCCGACTACGTGAAGCGCGGCGGTTACGCTGCCCTGCGCAAGATTCTCGAAACCGGCATGACGCAGGAACAGGTCATCGCCGAAGTGAAGAAATCCGACCTGCGCGGCCGCGGCGGCGCAGGTTTCCCGACGGGCCTGAAGTGGAGCTTCATGCCGCGCCAGTTCCCGATGGACAAATACGTCGTGTGCAATTCCGACGAGGGCGAACCGGGAACGTTCAAGGACCGCGACCTGCTGCGCTACAACCCGCACATGGTCATCGAAGGCATGATCATCGCCGGATACGCGATGGGTTGCAGCCGCGGCTACAACTACATCCACGGCGAAGTGTGGACCTTGTACACCCGCTTCGAGGAGGCGCTGGCCGAAGCGCGCGCCGCCGGTTTCCTCGGCAGGAACATCATGGGCAAGGGCTTCGACTTCGAGCTGTTCGCGCACCACGGCTGGGGCGCCTACATCTGCGGCGAAGAAACCGCATTGCTCGAATCGATCGAAGGCAAGAAGGGGCAGCCGCGTTTCAAGCCGCCGTTCCCGGCCAGTCACGGTCTTTACGGCAAGCCGACGACGATCAACAACACCGAAACGTTTGCCGCGATCCCCTGGATCATTGCGAACAGCGGCGAGGCTTTCCTCGCGCTGGGCAAGCCGAACAACGGCGGCACCAAGATATTCTCGGTGTCCGGTCACGTCAATCGTCCGGGCGTGTATGAGATTCCGCTCGGCACGCCGTTCGCCACATTGCTCGACATGTGCGGCGGCATGCGCGGCGGGCGCAAGCTCAAGGCGGTCATTCCGGGCGGTTCATCCGCACCGGTGCTGCCGGCCGACGTCATGATGGACTGCACGATGGATTACGACGCCATCGCCAAGGCAGGTTCGATGCTGGGTTCAGGCGCGGTCATCGTGATCGACGAAAGTGCCTGCATGGTGAAGTCGCTCGAGCGCCTGTCCTATTTCTATCACGAGGAATCGTGCGGCCAATGCACGCCGTGCCGCGAAGGCACCGGCTGGCTGTACCGCATGGTGCACCGGATCGAGCACGGTCAGGGCCGTCCGGACGACCTCGATGTACTCGACAACGTCGCCACCAACATCGCCGGCCGCACCATCTGCGCCCTGGGCGACGCGGCGGCGCTGCCGGTCAAGAGCTTCATCAAGCATTTCCGCTCCGAGTTCGAATATCACATCGAACACAAGCGCTGCCTCGTCCCGGTCGACGTGCAGCGCGAAGGCAGCCGTATCTACGTGGACCACGCAGCATGCTAGAGATCGAAATCGACGGCCAGAAGCTGGAAGTGCCGGACGGCAGCACGGTGATGGACGCCGCCAACCGTCTGGGCGTGCACATCCCGCATTTCTGCTATCACAAGAAGCTGTCCATCGCCGCCAATTGCCGCATGTGCCTGGTGCAGGTCGAGCGCGCGCCCAAGCCGCTGCCGGCGTGTGCCACGCCGGTCACCAACGGCATGAAGGTGCAGACGCATTCGGATCAGGCCATCACCGCGCAGAAGGGCGTGATGGAGTTTCTGCTGATCAACCACCCGCTCGACTGCCCGATCTGCGATCAGGGCGGCGAGTGCCAGTTGCAGGATCTGGCAGTGGGCTACGGCGCATCGGCGTCGCGCTATCAGGAAGAAAAGCGCGTCGTGTTCAACAAGAACCTCGGCCCGCTGATTTCGACCGACATGACGCGCTGCATCCACTGCACGCGCTGTGTGCGTTTCGGACAGGAAATCGCCGGTGTCATGGAACTGGGCATGGCGAACCGCGGCGAGCATTCGGAAATCATGGCCTTCGTCGGCCACACGGTCGATTCCGAGCTGTCCGGCAACATGATCGATCTGTGCCCGGTCGGCGCGCTGACCTCCAAGCCGTTCCGCTATTCGGCCCGCACCTGGGAACTGTCCCGTCGCAAGACGGTGAGTCCGCACGACAGCCTCGGTACCAATCTGGTGGTGCAGGTCAAGCATGATCAGGTCATGCGCGTGCTGCCGCTGGAGAACGAAGAGGTCAACGAGTGCTGGATTTCCGATCGCGACCGCTTCTCGTATGAAGCGCTGAACGGCGATCAGCGCCTGACGAAGCCGATGATCAAGCAGGATGGTCAGTGGCTGGAAGTCGATTGGCAGACCGCGCTTGAATACGTTGCCAACGGGCTGCGTCGTGTGGCGCGCGACCATGGCGCCGGCAAGATCGGCGTGCTGGCCGCTCCGTATTCGACCACCGAAGAACTGTATCTCGCCGGCCAGCTGGCACGCGGGCTCGGGGGCAACATCGATCACCGCCTGCGCCAGAGTGATTTTTCGCTCGACGGCAAGCTTTCCGGCGCACCCTGGCTGGGCATGAAGATCGCCGACGTGTCGAAGCTCGACGCCGCACTGGTGGTCGGCAGCTTCCTGCGCAAGGATCACCCGCTGATCGCCCAGCGTCTGCGTCAGGCCGCGCGTCACGGTACCCACGTCAGCGCACTGGGTGTCGATGGCAGCGACTGGCTGATGACGCTGTACGAACGCATCACCGTCGCGCCGTCGGCGATGGCTGCCGAACTGGCCGCGCTGGTGCGCGCCGCAGCGCAGATCCGCAGCGTTGCCGTGCCGGCTGGTGTCGAAGCCGGCCCGGTGACGGATGGCGGGCTGCGCATTGCACAAAGCCTCATTGACGAAGGCGAGGGCGGTCGCGCGATTTTCCTCGGCTCGGTCGTGCAGCAGGCGAGCAATGCCGCCGAGCTTCATATATTGGCGCAGGCACTGGCCGACATCACCGGCGCACAGTTCGGCTATCTGGTCGAAGCGGCCAACAGTGTCGGCGCTCAGGTAGTGGGCGCGCAATCGGGCCTGAATGCGCACGACATGCTCGCGGCCGGTCTGCACGCCGTGGTGCTGCTCAATACCGAACCGGAAGTGGATTCGGCGAATCCGCCCGCCGCACTTGCCGCGCTGCGGGCAGCCGATACGGTGATCGTGATGTCGCCGTTCAAGACCGGCCTGGATTACGCCGACTGCCTGCTGCCGATTTCGCCCTTCACCGAAACCTCCGGCACCTACGTGAGCTGCGAAGGCCGCATCCAGAGTTTCCATGCCGTCGTGCGCCCCAGGGGCGACAGCCGTCCGGCGTGGAAGGTGTTGCGTGTGCTCGGCAGCCTGCTCGAATTGCCGGGTTTCGATTTCGACACCTCGGAAGCCGTGCGCGACAAGGCGCTGTCCGGCGCAACCGGCTGGCTGCCCGATGCGGCGCTGGGCAATGTGGCGACGGGCGTCAGTCTGGCGAGCACCGCGTCGCCGGACGGGCTGCAGCGCGTGGCTGACTTCCCGATCTACCGCAATGACGCCACGGTGCGTCGTGCGCCCGCACTGGCTGCCGCACGCGACTCCGCCGTGCCGGTTGCCCGCATGCACAGCGCAACGGCTGCGCAGTTCGGTCTGGCGCCAGGCAAGCGGGTACGCCTGCACGGCGCGGCGTCGTCCTGCGAACTGGATCTGGCGCTCGATGACACGGTGCCGGCCGATTGCGTCCGCGTGGCGGCCGGCTGGCCGCAGACGGCGGCACTGGGCAGCCTGACCGGCACCCTGACAGCGGAGGCCGTGTAATGGACGCGCTGCTGCAACCCGTGCAGGACCTGCTCGGCGCCGCCTGGCTGCCGGTATGGACCGTGGTCAAGATCTTCGCGATCATCCTGCCGCTGCTCGGCTGTGTCGCCTACCTGACGCTGGCCGAGCGCAAGATCATCGGCTGGATGCAGGTGCGCAACGGCCCGAACCGCGTCACCTTCTTCGGCATCAAGTTTCTGGGCGGTCTGGCGCAGCCGATCGCCGACGGCCTGAAGCTGCTGTTCAAGGAAATCGTGCTGCCGTCGGCATCGAGCAAGATGCTGTTCGTGCTGGCTCCGGTGCTCGCCCTTGCGCCTTCGCTGGCCGCCTGGGCGGTGATTCCGTTCAGTGAAGGCATGGTGCTGGCCGACATCAATGCCGGCCTGCTGTACATCATGGCCATCACGTCGATGGGGGTGTACGGCGTCATCATCGCCGGCTGGGCGTCGAATTCGAAGTACGCCTTCCTCGGCAGCCTGCGTTCCGCCGCGCAGATCGTCAGCTACGAAATCGCCATGGGCTTTGCGCTGGTGACCGTGCTGATGGTGTCGCAGAGCCTGAACCTGTCGGACATCGTGCGCGGGCAGGGCGAGGGCATGTTCGCCGACATGGGTGTCGGTGTGCTGTCGTGGAACTGGCTGCCGCTGCTGCCGATGTTCGTCGTCTACTTCATTGCCGGCGTGGCGGAAACGAATCGCTCGCCGTTCGACGTCGTCGAAGGCGAGTCGGAAATCGTGGCCGGTCACATGATCGAGTATTCGGGCATGGCGTTCGCGCTGTTCTTCCTGGCCGAATACGCGAACATGATCCTGATCGCCTGCCTCACGTCGATCATGTTCCTTGGCGGCTGGCTGTCGCCGGTGGGTTTCCTGCCTGACGGCATCTTCTGGCTCGCCGCCAAGACCTCGTTCTGCCTGTTCTTCTTCCTGTGGCTGCGTGCGACGTTTCCGCGCTATCGCTACGACCAGATCATGCGTCTGGGCTGGAAGGTGTTCATTCCCGTCACCATCGTGTGGCTCGTGTTCATCGGCGGCTGGATGATGTCCCCGCTGTCGATCTGGAAGTGAAGGACGCGTCATGGGATCGATGAAAGACATGTTTGGCGGTCTGATGCTGACCGAACTGCTGAAGGGCATGGCGCTGACCGGCCGTCACCTGTTCGCACGCAAGATCACCATCCAGTTTCCGGAAGAGAAGACGCCGCAGTCGCCGCGTTTCCGCGGCCTGCACGCTCTGCGCCGCTACCCCAACGGCGAAGAGCGCTGCATCGCGTGCAAGCTGTGCGAAGCGGTGTGCCCTGCAATGGCCATCACGATCGAATCCGACCAGCGCGACGACGGCACGCGTCGTACCACGCGCTACGACATCGATCTGACCAAGTGCATCTTCTGCGGTTTCTGCGAAGAAGCCTGTCCGGTCGATGCCATCGTCGAAACGCGCGTGCTCGAGTACCACGGCGAGAAGCGCGGCGACCTTTACTACACCAAGCAGATGCTGCTCGCGGTCGGTGACCGCTATGAAGGCCAGATCGCCAGCGACAGGGAAGCGGACGCGAAATACCGCTGACGGGTGCCGGTCCGCGCGCCGTTGCGCGGGCGGTACTTCAGGGAACGGATAAAAACGACATATATAGATGATGGATTTCCATACTGCAGTCTTCTACTTTCTCGCCACGATTCTGGTGCTGGCGTCGCTGCGCGTGATCACCGCGCGCAACCCGGTGCACGCGGCGCTCTATCTCGTGCTGGCCTTCTTCACGGCGGGTGGCGTGTGGATGCTGCTGCGCGCCGAGTTTCTCGCCATCGCGCTGGTGCTGGTCTATGTAGGTGCGGTGATGGTGCTGTTCCTGTTCGTCGTGATGATGCTGGACATCAACATCGAGCGCCTGCGCGAAGGCTTTTGGGCAAATCTGGTGCCCGGCCTGATCGTCGCCGGCCTGATGCTGGCCGAAATGGTCGCGGTGCTCGGCGCACGCTACTTCTCGGCGGCCGGAGCGCCGGCGCCGGAAGCCCCGGCGGCCGACTACAGCAACACCAAGGAACTGGGCCGGCTCATCTATACCGAGTACGTGTATCCGTTCGAGCTGGCGGCGGTCATCCTGCTGGTGGCCATCATCGCCGCCATCGCGCTGACGATGCGCAAGCGCAAGGACACCAAGTTCCAGGACCCGGCGAAGCAGATCGCGGTGCGCCGCGAGGACCGCATCCGCCTGGTGTCGATGCCGGCCGAAAAAGACTGAGAAACGAAGCGCACGACATGACATCACTGCTCTCCCTATCGCTGTCCCACTTCCTGGTGCTCGGTGCGCTGCTGTTCGCGATCAGCGTCGTCGGCATCTTCCTGAACCGGAAGAACCTCATCGTGCTGCTGATGGCGATCGAACTGATGCTGCTGGCGGTGAACATGAATTTCGTCGCCTTCTCGCATTACCTGGGCGACCCGTCCGGCCAGATCTTCGTTTTCTTCATCCTCACCGTAGCCGCCGCGGAATCCGCGATCGGGCTGGCCATCCTCGTGGTGCTGTTCCGCAACCTGAACACCATCCACGTCGATGATCTCGACAGCCTGAAAGGTTGAGCGACATGACCTCGATGCAAAAGCTCTATCTGCTCGTCCCGCTCGCACCGCTGATCGGCGCGATCATCGCCGGTCTGTTCTGCCGCGTCATCCCGCGCTGGGTGGCACACAGCGTCACCATCCTCGGCGTCGCGGTGTCGCTGGTCGCGTCGTGGGTCATCTTCCAGGACGTGCAGGCCGGCAACAGTTTCAACGGTGCGCTCTACACCTGGGCGACCAGCGGCAGCCTGACGATGGAAATCGGTTTCCAGATCGACAAGCTCACCGTGATGATGATGCTGGTCGTCAATTTCGTGTCGCTGATGGTGCACCTCTACACCATCGGCTACATGGCGGAAGACCCCGGCTACAACCGCTTCTTCTCCTACATTTCGCTGTTCACCTTCTCGATGCTGATGCTCGTCATGAGCAACAACTTCGTGCAGCTGTTCTTCGGCTGGGAGGCGGTCGGTCTGGTGTCCTACCTGCTGATCGGCTTCTGGTTCAAGCGCCCGACCGCGATCTACGCCAACCTGAAGGCCTTCCTGGTGAATCGCGTCGGCGATTTCGGCTTCCTGCTGGGCATCGGCCTGATCGCCGCCTACGCCGGCACGCTCAACTACGCCGAAGTGTTCGCCAAGCGCGAGGAACTGGTCGCGATGACGGTGGCCGGCACCGACTGGCCGCTGCTGACGGCCGTGTGCATCTGCCTGTTCATCGGCGCGATGGGCAAGTCGGCCCAGGTTCCGCTGCACGTCTGGCTGCCGGATTCGATGGAAGGCCCGACGCCGATTTCCGCGCTGATCCACGCGGCGACGATGGTGACGGCCGGCATCTTCATGGTGACCCGCATGTCGCCGCTGTTCGAGCTGTCGGAGACCGCACTGTCCTTCGTGCTGGTGATCGGCGCGACGACGGCGCTGTTCATGGGCTTCCTCGGCATCATCCAGAACGACATCAAGCGCGTGGTCGCGTACTCGACGCTGTCGCAGCTCGGCTACATGACGGTGGCGCTCGGTGTGTCGGCCTACTCGGCGGCGGTGTTCCACCTGATGACGCACGCCTTCTTCAAGGCGCTGCTGTTCCTCGGTGCCGGCTCGGTCATCATGGGCATGCACCACGATCAGGACATGCGCAACATGGGCGGCCTGTGGAAGTACATGCCGATCACCTGGTTCACGTCGCTGCTCGGTTCGCTCGCGCTGATCGGCGTGCCCTTCCTGTCCGGCTTCTACTCGAAGGATTCCATCATCGAGGCGGTGCATTTCTCGACCATCCCCGGTGCGGGCTATGCCTACTTCTGCGTCGTCGCCGGTGTGTTCGTGACCGCCTTCTATTCGTTCCGGATGTACTTCCGCGTATTCCACGGTCCGGAAAACTTCGGCAAGGCGCATCACGACCATCACGACGCGCCTGCGCACGACGCGAAGGCGGCGCACGCCGCGAAGGATGATCACGCCCATGCGGCTCACGGTGACGATCACGCGGCGCACGACGACGATCACGCCGATGAACACCACGGCCTGGCACCGGGCGAAAAGCCGCACGAGTCACCCTGGGTGGTGTGGCTGCCGCTGGTGCTGCTGGCGATTCCGTCGGTCGGCATCGGCTTCTGGACGGTGCAGCCCATGCTGTTCGGCGACTGGTTCTCCGGCGTCGTCGAAGTGCTGCCGCAACACGACACGCTGGCCGAACTTGGCAAGCACTTCACCACCGCGACCGGCATGGCACTGCATGGTGTGACCGCGCTGCCTTTCTGGCTGGCTCTGGGTGGCGTGGTACTGGCCTGGATCATGTACATCGCGATGCCGTCGCTGCCGGGTCGCGTCGCGCCGATCTTCCGCCCGATCAACACGCTGCTCGAAAACAAGTACTACTTCGACAAGTTCAACGAAGTGGTGTTTGCCGGCGGCGCGCGTGCGCTCGGCCGCGGACTGTGGGCCGCCGGTGATCGCACCGTGATCGACGGCGTGCTGGTCAATGGCTCCGCTTCGGCCGTCGGCGCCTTCGCGCGCCTGGCGCGTGGCATCCAGACCGGTTACATCTACCGCTACGCTTTTGCAATGGTGATCGGCGTCTGCCTGTTGCTGCTGTGGAGGCTGGGCTTCAAGTGATGGGGTGCGGGCGGTGCAGCTGCCGCCTGCTGCGTGTGATTCAAGGGAGTGCTTCTGCACAGCCGGCCGGACCGGTCGTTGAGCAAGCCAGACAAATAAAGAAATGACCGATATTCCCCTTCTCAGTCTCGCCATCTGGTTGCCGATTGCTGGCGGCCTGCTGGTGCTGGCCAGCGGCGATGGCCGCAACGTCGCGTTCTCGAAGCTGATCGCGCTGGTGACCGCGATCTTCGGCTTCCTGATCACGATTCCGCTCTACACCGGCTTCGATCCATCGAGTGCGTCGATGCAGTTCGTCGAGCTGATGCCGTGGGTGCGCGACTACAACATCAACTACCACCTCGGTGTCGACGGCATTTCGATGCCTTTCGTCATCCTGAACAGCTTCATCACGCTGCTGGTGATCATGGCGGGCTGGCAGGTGATCGAAACCAAGGTGTCGCAGTACAACGCGGCCTTCCTGATCATGTCGGGCCTGCTGAACGGCATCTTCTCGTCGCTCGACGGCATCCTGTTCTACGTCTTCTTCGAATCGTCGCTGATCCCGCTCTACCTGGTGATCGGCATCTGGGGCGGCAAGAACCGCGTCTACGCCGCGTTCAAGTTCTTCCTCTACACGCTGCTCGGCTCGCTGCTGATGCTGATCGCACTGCTCTACCTGTTCCACAAGAGCGGCAGCTTCGGCATCCTCGACTGGCACCGCGAGCCGCTGGCGATGGCGGCGCAATCGCTGATCTTCTGGGCCTTCTTCGCGAGCTTTGCGGTGAAGGTGCCGATGTGGCCGGTGCATACCTGGCTGCCGGACGCCCACGTCGAGGCGCCGACCGGCGGTTCGGCGGTGCTGGCGGCGATCGGCCTGAAGCTGGGCGCCTATGGTTTCCTGCGCTTCTCGCTGCCCATCGTGCCGGATGCAGCAACCCACTTCGCGCCCATCGTCATCGGTCTGTCACTGATCGCGGTGATCTACATCGGGCTGGTTGCGCTGGCGCAGACCGACATGAAGAAGCTGGTCGCGTACTCGTCGATTTCGCACATGGGTTTCGTCACGCTGGGCTTTTTCATCTTCAATCCGCTTGGTGTAGAGGGCGCGCTGGTGCAGATGATTTCGCACGGCTTCGTTTCGGCAGCGATGTTCCTGTGCATCGGCGTGCTGTACGACCGCATGCACACCCGCAACATCGGTGACTACGGCGGCGTCGTGAACACCATGCCCAAGTTTGCCGCCTTCTTCCTGCTGTTCGCGATGGCCAACGCCGGTCTGCCGGCGACGTCCGGTTTCGTCGGCGAATTCATGGTGGTGCTCGGCGCGCTGCAGTTCAACTTCTGGACCGGTTTCGCCGCCGCCACCACGCTGATCCTGGGCGCGGCCTACACGCTGTGGATGTACAAGCGCGTCATCTTCGGCGCGGTCGCCAACAGCCATGTTGCCGAACTGAAAGACATCAACGCCCGCGAAATGCTGATCCTCGGCGTTCTTGCCGCATGCACCCTGGCCATGGGCATCTGGCCGCAACCGGTGACTGAAATCATGCACGCGACCGTGAACCAGCTGCTGGGACACGTTGCCGTTGGCAAGCTCTGACGGACACACAGAATGAACTTCCCACTGCCTGACCTCTATCCCGCATCGGCCGAAATCTTCGTGCTGGTGATGGCCTGCGTCGTGTTGCTCGCCGACCTGTTCAAGTCCGAGCGCCAGAACTGGCTGCCCTACATCCTCACGCTGAGCACACTGGTCGGCGCCTTCGTCATCCAGGTCGCGACGGCCGGAGCGGACACGACGCTGACCTTCAGCGGCATGTTCGTCGACGATCGGCTGTCCGACGTGCTGAAGAGCTGCCTGTATCTGACGGTGTTCGCAGTCGTCATCTACAGCCGCGGTTACCTCGAAGTGCGCGGCATGGAACGCGGCGAGTACTACCTGCTCGTGCTGTTCGCCACGCTGGGCATGCAGGTGATGATTTCCGCCAATCACTTCCTGACGCTCTATCTCGGCCTCGAACTGCTGTCGCTCGCGCTGTATGCGCTGGTGGCGCTTGATCGAGACTCGGCGCGTTCGACCGAAGCGGCGATGAAGTACTTCGTGCTCGGTGCGCTGTCTTCGGGCCTGCTGCTCTACGGCATGTCGATGGTGTATGGCGCGACCGGCACGCTCGAGATATCGGCCATCGCGCGCAAGCTGTCCGACCCGACCACCAATATGGAAGTGCTGCGCTTCGGCCTCGTGTTCCTGGTCGCCGGCCTCGCGTTCAAGATCGGCGCCGTGCCGTTCCACATGTGGATTCCCGACGTCTATCACGGTGCGCCGACGCCGATCACGCTGCTGATCGGTTCGGCGCCCAAGCTGGCCGGTTTCGCGATGGCGATCCGCCTGCTGGTCGACGGACTGCCGACGCTGGCCGATGAATGGCAGCAGATGCTGATGCTGCTGGCGGTGCTGTCGATCGCGCTCGGCAACATCGTCGCCATCGCACAGACCAATCTGAAGCGCATGCTGGCCTATTCGACCATTTCGCACATGGGCTTCATGCTGCTCGGTCTGGTCAGCGGCGTCATCGAGCTGCGCGCGTCCGGCGACATCCATCTTTCGTACGCCTTCGGCAGCGCGATGTTCTACACCATCGCCTATGTGCTGATGAGCGCCGCCGCCTTCGGCGTGCTGCTGCTGCTGACCCGTGCCGGGGTCGAAGCCGAGGAACTGGACGACCTGAAGGGGCTGAACAAGCGCAGCCCGTGGTTCGCCGCGGTGATGATGATGGTCATGTTCTCGATGGCCGGCATCCCGTTCTTCATCGGCTTCTTCGCCAAGCTGGCCGTGCTGCAGGCGGTCGTCGCAGCGGGTTATCTGTACGTCGCCGTGTTCGCGGTGATGATGTCGCTGATCGGTGCCTATTTCTATCTGCGCGTCGTCAAGCTGATGTACTTCGATGCGCCGCAGGATGAAGCACCCATCGTGGCATCGACCGAAATGCGCGCGCTGCTGTCGGTCAATGCACTCGCGATCGCGCTGATCGGCCTGATGCCGCAGTCCCTGCTTTCGCTGTGTGCCTCCGCACTGGGGCAGACGCTGAAGTAATGAAGGATCCCCTGATCGAAACCACGGTGGACAGTCGTCAGGTGTACGACGGCGTGCTGCTCAAGGTTTATCAGGATCAGGTGGCGCTGCCGGATGGCACGCAGGCGGTGCGCGAATACATCCGCCACCCCGGGGCGGTGGTGATCATCGCGGTGCTGCCGGACGGCAACATGCTGTTCGAGCGCCAGTTCCGCTACGGCCCGCGCTGCACCTTCATCGAATTTCCCGCCGGCAAGATCGATCCGGGCGAGCCGCCCGAGCAGACGGCTGTGCGCGAACTGCGCGAGGAAACCGGTTACGAAGCCGACGAATGGTCGCATCTGGGCACGATGCATCCGTGCATCGGCTACTCGGACGAACGGATAGAAATCTTCCTCGCGCGTGGTCTGCGCCATGTCGGCGCCAATCTTGACGCAGGCGAGTTTCTGGAAGTGATTCCGCTGTCGCTGGAAGCCGCGATGTCGGCTGTCTGGCGCGGCGAACTGACGGATGCCAAGACGCTGTCGGCCCTGATCTGGGCCCAGCGGGTGTTCAGGCAGGGGTTCTGAGGTCAGAAACCCTGAGCGGCGGTCGGCACCACGCTGCCGACGGCAAGCCGCACCATCATCGCATCGGCAATGCGCGATATCGGCTGATCCTGGCAGTGCGCCAGAAACGCACTTGCCGGACCCAGTCCCGGAATCTCCAGCTCGGGTGACACTTCCAGCAGCGGCAGCAGTACGAAGGCACGCAGGTGCGCGCGCGGATGCGGCACGTTCAGCGTGTCGGTGCTGATCTGCCGGTCGTCGTACAGCAGTACGTCCAGATCGAGGGTGCGCGGCGCGTTCAGGAACTCACGCACGCGACCGTGCGTGCGTTCGATGCCGAGCAGTGCATCCAGCAGCGCCTGTGGTTCGAGTGTCGTGCGCACACGCGCAATGGCGTTGATGAAGTCGGGCTGGTTGTCGTAGCCGATCGGCGCCGTGCGGTACAGCGACGAACGACGCTCCAGCGTGATGCCGGGGGTGGCGGCGATTTCATCGAAGGCGGCCAGCACCTGCGCTTCCGGATCGGCGAGATTGCTGCCCAGACCGATGTGGGCAATGCTGTCGCGGCTCATGGCGTGTTCTTTTCAGGTTCAACGTATCGACGGACTTTAGCACCGCTGCGTGCTGCAGCCCGGCTGGCTCACCCGCGGCGACACCAGGCTGCTCCGGCGCCGGGGCGCTGAAGCCGGCGTGCGGATCAGCCTGCCACCGAACAGGCGCACCGCCGCCGTGGTGTCACACGCGCGAGCGCATCAGGCGCGCCTTTTCTCGCTCCCAGTCGCGTTCCTTCTCGGTTTCGCGCTTGTCGAACTGCTTCTTGCCCTTGGCCAGCCCGATTTCCAGCTTGATGCGGCCGCGGGTGTAGTGCAGGTTCAGCGGCACCAGCGTGTAGCCGGCGCGCTCGACCAGGCCGATCAGCTTGCTGATCTGTTCGGCGTGCAGCAACAGCTTGCGGCTGCGCGTCGCGTCCGGATGGATGTGGGTCGACGCAGACAGCAGTGGCGATACATGCATGCCGATCACGAACACCTCTTCGCCCTTCAGCACGACATAGGCTTCCTTCAGCTGCGTGCGGCCGGCGCGGATGGCCTTGACCTCCCAGCCTTCCAGCACCAGTCCGGCCTCGAAGCGTTCTTCGATGAAGTAGTCGTGAAACGCTTTCTTGTTTTCGGCGATGCTCATGTCGGGTAACCGGTGACCGGGGAATCTGCTGCAGTGGCTTGAACGAGAGGCTGCGCGAGAGGACGCCGCACAGCTAGAATTGCGATTTTACCTTCTGAAGACATGGCCGAAGTCCGAAAAACCGTGCTCATCGAGCGCAGCGCGGAACAGATGTTCAGGCTGGTCGACGGTGTCGAGCATTACCCCGAGTTCCTGCCCTGGTGCGGCGGCAGTGAAGTCATCGAACGCACCGATACGCTGACGCGTGCGCGCATCGACATCAACTACCACGGCGTGAAGGCGCATTTCGCGACCGCCAACGCCAAGATCTTCCCGCACAGCATGACCATACGGCTGGTCGAAGGGCCCTTCAAGTCGCTCGACGGCACCTGGGCCTTCACGCAGCTGGGCGATGCGGCATGCAAGATCGAATTCAACCTGCGTTACGAGTTTTCCAGTCGCCTGATCGAAAAGGTGGTCGGCCCGGTGTTCAGTCATATCGCCAATACGTTCGTCGAGGCTTTCGTGAAGCAGGCGGACCGCATCTACGGAAAGGTGGCCTGACGTGAGTGCAAGCATCCGCGTCCAGGTCATTTACGCCTTGCCCGAGCGGCAGGACCTCGTGACCATCGAATTGCCCGAAGGGGCCACTGCCGTGCAGGCGGTCGAAGCGTCCGGCCTGCTGCAGAAGTATCCGGACATCGATCTCGCGCGCAACAAGCTGGGGGTGTTCGCGAAGCTGGTCAAGCCGGATCAGTTGCTGCGCGATCGTGACCGGGTGGAAATCTACCGCGCGCTGATCGCCGATCCGAAGGAAGTGCGCCGTCAGCGCGCAGCCGAAGGCAAGGTGCTGAAGAAGGGCGGTGGCGAGCGGGGTGGCGAGGCAGAGCCGGCTGCCTGAGCGCCGCCTCCGGCACGCCGCATGACCTGTACCGCTACCTGCACCACTCCGACACCGACTGCTGTGCTTCGGCGGTTTCCGTCGCCCGCGTCGCGTCGTCGATGAATTCGCGTTCGCCCTGCGCGTTGTAGCGCACGATGCGCTGACCGGATTGCAGCGCCGCCAGCTTGTTGCGGGCGCGCGTGCAGTTGGCGTCGGCCTTTTCCTTCTCTGCTCTTTCCTTGGCCGCCTTGGATTCCTCTGCCGCGGCGGCTTCGCGTCGCTGCTGGAAGCCCTGCAGCTTTTCCTGCAGGTTGCCGTTGGACGTGTCGGCTGAGGGAGGTGCGACCTTCACGTCCTTGCGGATCGCGTTCGCACCCGGCGGCGGGCTGTCCGAAAACACCGGATTGCCTTTTGCATCCTTGTATTGATAGACCTGTGCAGTCGCGAGCAGCGGAAAGCACGTCAGGGCGATCAGGACTAGTCGGAAATACACGTCAGAAACTCCTGCCCGGAATGAGTGAAGGCAATGCGGTGATCGCCGCAGGCGCCTGCTGCAGCCAGCTGCGTCGAGCGGCGTATAATACGTTTTTGACAGATTGGAAAGTAGTCATGCGTGTTATCCAGAAGGCGCTGACCTTCGATGATGTGCTGCTCGTGCCGGCACATTCGAGTGTTCTGCCACGCGATGTAAGCCTCAGTACCCGTATTTCCCGCAACATCCACGTCAATCTCCCCCTGCTGTCGGCCGCGATGGACACCGTCAGCGAAGCGCGTCTTGCGATCGCGCTGGCACAGGAAGGCGGCCTCGGCATCATTCACAAGAACATGACGGCCAAAATGCAGGCGGCTGAAGTGTCGAAGGTGAAACGGTTCGAAGCCGGCGTGCTGAAGGATCCGATCACCATCTCTCCGGACATGACGGTTCGCGAGCTGCTCGGGTTGACACGCAGTCACCGCATTTCCGGTTTTCCGGTGCTCGACGGCCCGCGTGTGGTGGGCATCGTGACCAACCGCGACCTGCGTTTCGAAACCAATCTCGACCAGCCGGTGGCGCGCATCATGACGCCGCGCGAACGCCTGATCTTCGTGCATGAAGGCGCTTCGCTCGACGAAGCGCGCACGCTGATGCACCGCAACCGCCTCGAACGCGTGCTGGTGCTGGGCGAAAACGACACGCTGCGCGGCCTGATCACGGTCAAGGACATGCTGAAGTCGACCGAACACCCGCTGGCCGCCAAAGACCCGCATGGCCGGCTGCGCGTCGGCGCGGCCATCGGCGTCGGCGAAGGCACCGAAGAGCGCGCTGCGGCGCTGGCCGAAGCCGGCGTTGACGTGATCGTCGTCGATACGGCGCACGGTCACTCGCAGGGCGTGCTCGACCGCGTGCGCTGGGTCAAGCGCACCTTTCCGCATCTGGACGTGATCGGCGGCAACATCGCCACAGCCGACGCGGCTCGCGCGCTGGTCGACGCGGGGGCCGACGGCGTCAAGGTCGGCATCGGCCCAGGCTCGATCTGCACCACGCGCATCGTCGCCGGTGTCGGCGTGCCGCAGATCACCGCGATCGACAACGTGGCGACCGCGCTGGCGTCGACCGATGTACCGATGATCGCCGATGGCGGCATCCGCTACTCCGGCGATATTTCGAAAGCCATCGCCGCCGGCGCCAACGCAGTCATGCTGGGCGGGCTGCTGGCCGGCACCGAAGAGGCACCGGGCGAAATCGAACTGTTCCAGGGCCGCTCGTACAAGTCCTACCGTGGCATGGGTTCGCTGGGCGCGATGCAGCAGGGTGCAGCCGACCGCTACTTCCAGGATCCGGCGTCGAACGCCGACAAGCTGGTGCCCGAAGGCGTCGAAGGCCGTGTGCCCTACAAGGGCCCGGTGGTCAATGTGATCACCCAGCTGATGGGCGGTCTGCGCGCGTCGATGGGCTATTGCGGCTGCTCGACGGTTGACCAGATGCGCAGCACCGCGCAGTTCGTCGAAATCACGTCGGCCGGCATCCGCGAGTCGCATGTGCACGACGTGCAGATCACCAAGGAAGCGCCGAACTATCACGTTGAATAGATGCAAGTTTCAAGATGCAAGTCGCAAGATGCGCCTTGCAAACTGAGTCGTGCCATTTCCCGGCGGGTCGCGTGACCTGCCGTTTTTTCTTCAATCTTGTCACTTGAATCTTGCATCTGGTCTGAAATGCACAACAAGATCCTCATCCTCGATTTCGGCTCCCAGGTCACCCAGCTCATCGCGCGCCGTGTGCGCGAAGCGCATGTCTATTGTGAAATCCACCCGGCCGATGTCAGCGACGACTTCGTGCGCGGCTTCGGTGCGCAGGGCGTCATCCTGTCCGGCAGCCACATGTCGGCCTATGAGGAAGAGACCGACCGCGCGCCGCAGGCGGTTTTCGAGCTGGGCGTGCCGGTGCTGGGCATCTGCTACGGCATGCAGACCATGGCGCAGCAGCTGGGCGGGCGGGTCGAGGCGGGCACGGTGCGCGAATTCGGCTACGCCGAGGTGCGCGCGCGCGGCCACACGAAGTTGCTCGACGGCATCGAGGATTTCCGCACCGAGCAGGGCCACGGCATGCTCAAGGTGTGGATGAGCCACGGCGACAAGGTGACCGAGTTGCCGCCCGGCTTCAAGCTGATGGCGTCCACCGACAGCTGCCCGATCGCCGGCATGGCCGACGAAGACCGCCGTTTCTATGGCGTGCAGTTCCACCCCGAAGTGACGCACACGGCGCGCGGCGCCGACATCCTGCGCAAGTTCGTCATCGACGTCTGCGGCTGCGCCGCCGACTGGATCATGGGCGACTACATCGAAGAGGCGGTCGCGCGCATCCGCGAACAGGTCGGCGACGAAGAAGTCATCCTGGGCCTGTCCGGCGGCGTCGATTCATCGGTCGCGGCGGCGCTGATCCACCGCGCGATCGGCGACCAGCTCACCTGCGTATTCGTCGATCACGGCCTGCTGCGCCTCAATGAAGGCCAGATGGTGATGGACATGTTCGTCGGCCGGCTGCACGCACGGGTGATCCACGTCGATGCGTCCGACCAGTTCCTCGGTCACCTGAAGGGCGTCAGCGATCCGGAAGCCAAGCGCAAGATCATCGGCCGCGAATTCGTCGAAGTGTTCAAGGCCGAGGCGGCGAAGCTGAAGGCGGGCGGCGACGGACACAAAGGCGCGTCCTTCCTCGCCCAGGGCACCATCTACCCGGACGTGATCGAGTCCGGCGGCGCCAAGAGCAAGAAGGCGACCGTGATCAAGTCGCACCACAACGTCGGCGGCCTGCCGGAAAAGCTCGGCCTCAAGCTGCTCGAGCCGCTGCGCGAACTGTTCAAGGACGAAGTGCGCGAACTGGGCGTGGCCCTCGGCTTGCCGCGCGACATGGTGTATCGCCACCCCTTCCCCGGCCCGGGCCTGGGTGTACGCATACTCGGCGAAATCCACCGCGAGTACGCCGACCTGCTGCGCCGCGCCGACGCCATCTTCATCGAAGAACTGCGCAACACCATCGACCCGGCCAGCGGCAAGAGCTGGTACGACCTCACCAGCCAGGCCTTCGCGGTGTTCCTGCCGGTGAAGTCGGTCGGCGTCATGGGCGACGGCCGCACCTACGAGTGGGTCGTCGCGCTGCGCGCCGTGCAGACGCAGGACTTCATGACCGCCCACTGGGCCGAGCTGCCGCACAGCCTGCTCGGCCGCACCAGCAACCGCATCATCAACGAGGTGCGCGGCATCAATCGGGTGGTGTACGACATTTCGGGCAAGCCGCCGGCGACGATTGAGTGGGAGTGAATTGACGTTTTCTGGGGACTATCGTCAACTATCGCCGGCCAGCACCTCACTCAGGTTGGCGGTAGAACTGACGGTCGGATGAAGAATCTCCCGTTTACTATCGAGACCAAACAGGTCTTCGACGGTATGTATCTCCTCTGAAAAGCCTGTTTCATGCGGCTTTCCAGCCATAAGCAGGTCTCCTGGCACTTGACGGAAAAAGCCGTCAGGAACAGGGGGAAAAACCTCGATGCTTACCGACATCGCGTTACGCGACCTCAATCCTAAGTCATTGACTTGCTAGGATTCCGACTGAGATGGCATGTGCGAGTCGGTATCGCCCGTCGGTACCGTCGCCTTCCGTTACGATTGTCGTCTCAATGGCCGGCAGGAAACTCTGACCATCGGCCGTTAAGGGAAAGCGGGCATCTCGCTGGCCTCGGCACGTGAAAAATTGGGCGACGCCAAGAAGGCCGGCGCCCAAGGCAAGTCCCCGGCGCACGAGAAACAACGCGAGCATCGCCGGTTGACGGCTGCAAGAACTTCGGCTGAATGACCGCCCGATGGCTTGCCAGCGAAAAAATGGGCGACATACGCGCGCGACGCGCAAGAGAACCCTCGATCGGGAAATCCTGCCGGCGTTCAAGAACCGGCTGCTCAACGATACCGGCGCCGATGACCTCCCCGCCTTGCGTGGCAAGGGAAAGGCGCTTGGCGCACCTGCCACCGTCTTGCATGTCCGCGACATCGTGAAGCAGATCGATGCCTTCGCTATCCTGCGGGGCGAGGAGGAGGACAACCCGGCTGACGGCATTGGCGCGGCTCCCATCGAGACCTTCGTGCTCAA
The DNA here is from genome assembly GCF_001713355.1 of Methyloversatilis sp. RAC08. Taxonomy (NCBI): domain Bacteria; kingdom Pseudomonadati; phylum Pseudomonadota; class Betaproteobacteria; order Nitrosomonadales; family Sterolibacteriaceae; genus Methyloversatilis; species Methyloversatilis sp. RAC08. Next base: position 3,503,834 of record NZ_CP016448.1, read on the forward strand.
GGAACGGGGGATGTCACCGATGGAGATCCGCTTGTTGTATCGGCAGATGGAGTCGGTGGTGATATATCCGACCATCCGCCTGGCGTTGCGCATGATCGTGCTGACGCTGGTGCGCAAGAGCGTACTGATCGAAGCGACTTGGTGGACCGAGGTTGATTTCGAGAACGTGACCTAGACGATTTCGGAGTCACGGGTGAAGGGGCGCAAGGTGATGCGTTCAGGGAAGTCGGATGGACTAGCAATGGCCATCCTCTTGTGCCGACCGCACGCAAGCGAAGCGCGCAGGCCCGAAGCTGGAAGCCGGGCCGAAGGCGTCAGCCGAGCGGAGCGAGGGAACGATGGAAGCCCGAAGGGGGCGAGACGCCAGGACCGCAGGGCAGGGGGGGGTGCGGACGAATTCTTGGACGGATTAAGCCGCGATCCCCAGGCTCCTGCGGTACCCGACGGGGCTAAGGCCGCCGAGTGAAATCTTGATCCGCGCTTCGTTGTACCAACGGATGTAGGCGTCCAAGGCCACAACGAACTCGTTGATGGTCGTCGATAATCAATCGCGCTGGAAGAACATTTCGGTCTTCATACGACCGAAGAAGCCCTCGCATGCGGCGTTGTCTGGCGAGCCCCCCCTTTCTCGACATCGAGCGAACCAGCTTCGCCTCAGCGATCCGGCTCAGCCAGCCTGGCCACCGATAGTGGCCGCCACGATCGGAATGCACCAGAGGGCGATCGTCGCTGGCAGCAACCTTTCGATGGCGGCGTCCAGCATCGTGTTGACCAATTCGGCGTCCGGTCGCGTGCCGATGGACCAACTGACGACCATGCCATCGAAGCAATCGATGATTGGCGACAGATACACCTTGCCCGCCGGGATCTGGAACTCGGTGATGTCGGTCAGCCACTTCTCGTTCGGTGCACCGGCGCTGAAGTCGCGGTTGAGCAGGTTCTCGGGTGCCGGACTGATCTCGCCCATGTACGAGCCGTATCGACGACGCTTGCTCGTCGCGGCAACCAGGCACTCGTGCTTCATCAGGCGCCGCACGACCTTCTCCGAGATGTTGACGGACTGAACGCTCAAGGAGGCCTTGATACGCCGGTATCCGTAGCAGCGGTAGTTGCGCTCGAAGATGTCCGTCATGGACTGACGTACCTCGGCGTACTTGTCGGCCACCTGGAGGCGGGCCCGATGGTAGAAGTAGGAGCTGCGTGGCAAGCCTACTTCGCAGAGCAGTTCAGACAGCGTGTAGGCCTGTTTCAAGGCATCAACCAGCTGCGTCTTCTCCCGATTCGTCAGGTGCTGCAGGTCGATGCCCAGTTCTTTTTTTAGGAGTTCGTTCGCCTTCTTCAGCACGTCCTTCTCGAACTGCAGGCGCCTGATGTCTCGCTGAAGCGTCTCAAGCTGCTGTTGCAGTTCGGTGCGATCAGAATCTGCCGGGGCTTCTTGCTGGTGCTTCATGGGTGCGGATGCTTCGTGGCCGAGTAACTGATTCGCCCACTTGTACAGTGATCCCCGAGACACGCCTAGATCATCAGCCACAGCCTGTGCGCTTGCTGGTCGCATACACAAGGCGATGACAACGGACTGCTTCGCTTCAGGCGTCAGCGCCGGGGATCGACCAACGGCGCGCGTGCGACTGTGCGGATGCATTTCTTGGAGCCATGCAGAGAGCAACGACCTCGAGGGATAGCCCAGCGCCTTAATCGTGGCCGCGATGCAGCCGCCGTGCTCCAGGTAGTGCTCGACGGCTCGCTCCTTGTGCGCCTGCGAGTATCTCGGCGGGCGAACGTAGCCGGCGGGCAAGTCGAGTCGCTGCTCGTACTCGCGATACCAGCTCTTGAGCGCGTTCTTCGTCGGGTAGCCGAGCTGATGAATGGTCAAGCCGACCCGCTTGCCCAGCTTGATGTAGAGCTGCACGGCCCGAAGCCGGTCCTCGTATGAATACATGAACTACCCTCCAAGGTAGTCCAAGAATTCGTCCGCCCCCCCAGTGGGTCAATTCTGGGTGGTCGTCAATAGTGTTCTGAGTCAGATGGGAACACTCGTGGTGCATCGCCTCACAAATGATCGGGACCGCGAGGTTGTCGAACGCGCATGCGGCGAAATCGACCGATCGGCATCTTCGTTTCTGCCCAATCTGAAGCCCGGAGAGGCTGCGATCATCGGCGCCGATTTCCCCATCCCGTTGACCATTCAAGTCTTCCCGCCGAGCGCGAAGCCTCTTTCTGACGGCCCCAACTACCAGACCCACTGGAAGGTTTAGTTCTATTGGCGCTGCATCGCGATGAAAGCCCGGCAGCCCCCGAGCCCGACGGCGCGCCGCTCGGGTACACAGTTCGGCTCCGTCAAATTCAATTGTCTGTGCCCGAGCTGATGCGCCTGGGGACCGAAAAATCTTTTTGTTACTATTCTTCAGGGGTCGCCGCAGGGCATGCGGCGTAAGGGGACAAGGCCCCAGTCAGTGACAGCTCAGCGAGACATCACGGATGTGTCGATGGCTGGCTTACCCTCTTAGAGAAAGTGCCACCGGCAGTTCAATTGACAGAAAAATCGACATGGGGACTTGAGTATGGCCGAGGCTTCCGCCGATCAATACGCCGCGGGCGAGCAAGGCTTGGGATACATCTATCAGCCTCGCTTCGGTCTGCTGAAGCTTTTGCAACTGCCGGAAAGTACGTCGATCCTGATTGAAAAGGACGATGACCTTGACTTCATCGACAAGGATGGTGTCAAGACCCTGGCCTCTCTCAAGCACAAAGGGGTCGGCGATCGCCTGACGGACCTGTCCACGGATTTCTGGAAGTCCGTCCGTATCTGGCTGGTCCGCTACAACCGCGATGGACGTAGCGAGGCCAGCCTTCGCTTCTTTTTGTTTTCGACCGGCACTGTTTCAAGCACGTCCTTCTTGCAGCGCTTCCTGTTGGAAGCGCCTTCGGAAAGCAGCGAGGCTACGTCGCTGTCAAAAATCGCGTCCGATGTCCTTGCCAAGACCGAATCGAAACTCATCAGTTCAATCGCCGAAGAGTTTCACAAGCTCAACGACGACGAGCAAGAAGATTTTCTCTCGCGCATCGTGATCTTTGATGGCGGACCTCGCATCGAGGATGTGCCATCAATCATCAAAGACCAGCACATGCGAAGCATCCAACGTGACAACCGAGATGCCATCTTTGAGCGTCTCGAAGGTTGGTGGAATGACACCATCGTCAATCTGCTGGTCGGAAAGCGCACCGAGCCAATCTTCGGCTACGAGGTCTCAGACAAGCTTTCCTCATTTGCCGAGGAGTACAAATCAGACAACCTCCCGATCACATTCAGAGGGAAGGTGCCGGCTGGAGAAATCGACGCAGACAACGATCCACGGCTTTTCGTTGTGCAACTGCGAGAAATTGGTGTTGCCTCCAACCGCATCCGCAACGCTATCCTCGATTACTACCGGGCTTTCGAGCAGCGATCTTCCTGGGCTCGCGAGAGCCTCCTGATTTCGGGGGAAATGGAAGAGTACGAAGACCGCCTTGTCGATGAATGGAGCCGCTATCGGGACGTGGTGTTCGAAGAACTCGATGAAGAAAGCGCCGATGCGGTTCTTCTGGACGCAGGCAAAGCACTGTATCGCTGGGTTGACCTGGAGAGTGGCAACAGCAGCAGCCTTCGCATCAGGGAGCGCGTGACGGAACCCTACGTGGTCCGTGGAGGATTTCATATTCTTGCAAACAGCCGGCCGCTTCCAAGGGTGTACTGGCATCCCCGCTTCCTTGATCGTGTCCGTCAGGTGTTGGGAGCTGTGGAATGAAACGATGGGATCAACGGCCATTCGAAGTCAGAAATCTTTTCAATCCCGCCTTCTGTGGCCTTGTGTTGTTCAGAGCATTGCTGGGCTATGAGGAAGAGAACCCAGATGGCATGCCATTTTCTCTCGCACTGCTCGTGTTACCGCTGTGTCTGCAGAAAGACGCTCGTCAAGTGATCGCGGGAAACTCTCGCAGCTATCTGCTGAAAATCGTCGAGAAGAATCCTCAGCTACTGGTCGGCTTCGCCGCGCGGACCAGCGACATGTTGCCATTCGCACTGGAGGCTTTCGGCTTGCTGATGGAGCGGGGATGTTTTGTCGTATCGCAGGATGGCCGGTTGAAGACCGTACCGGGCCGGGTTCGAAAGTCGGTGACAGGGACTGACGAATCGGTTTCCTGCCAGCGTGTGGCACGCATCGTTGGAAAAGAATTTGCCCGCATCGCAGACCGCGTGACGGTGTACACGACCTTTGGAATACGCCCATGAAGATCAAGTCGATTCATATCTACAGCCACGACGGCCAGCGTCGAGATCTTCAGTTCAAGGTGGATGGCCTGAACGTCATCACCGGGCGCTCCTCCACCGGAAAATCAGCACTCTCTGAGATTGTTGAATACTGCATGGGGCGCTCGACCTTCAATGTCCCCGAAGGCATCATTCGCGACAAAGTGGCTTGGTTCGCTGTGATCTATCAGTTCCCCCAGGAACAGGTTTTGATCGCGAAGCCCACGCCAACAGCTGGTGGGACGAGTTGTAGCACCGCCATGCAGCGACGGGGAAGTCAGCTGGCAGCCCCTGATTTCAAGGATCTGGTGGTCAATACCGATGACGATGCGGTGGTTGCACTGCTGTCACGGTTGCTCGGCATTCCTGAAAATCGAACCGATGTCGCGATTGAGCATAGCCGAGAGAGCTATGACGCGAACGTCAAACACACCTACTACTACCTCTTCCAGAAGCAAGGCATTGTCGCGAACAAGGATCAGCTTTTCTATCGCCAGAATGAAGGGTTTCAGCCACAGGCAATCCGCGACACGTTGCCGATACTTCTTGGCATTTCTTCCAGTGATCGGTACGAACTGGAAGTCAAGCTGCGCGCTGCCCAGCGGGAACTGAAGCTCAACGCCAAGCTACTGGAGCAAGCCCGCGACGACATAGACACGTCCCAGCAAAAGGGCATCGGTCTTTTCTCGGAGGCCAAGACAGTCGGCATCATTGGGCTGGAGAACCAACAGGCGGGGGCTGATGGTGTGATCGACGCCTTGCGTACTGCCTTGGAATGGAAGCCAGCCTCGATTCCCGAGGACGACGGTCACCGAATTTCTCGGCTCGAAGAGGAGATCGGCCAGCTACGCAAGGATCGACGCGAGGTTCAGTCCAAGATTGATGCCGCTCGCCAGTTTTCGAAGCAGGCCGGCGGTTTTGAGAGCGAGGCGCTCGAGCAGAAAGATCGGCTCGCTTCCATCAAAGCTCTTCCCAAAAACCCTGAGACGGGTGAATGGCAATGGCCATTCTGCGAAGCGAATTTGGCCTTGGAGTCTCCTGTCGCGAAAATGCTTCTCAACGAACTGACGACGCTCGATGAGGAGATGAGCATCGTGGCCGGGCAACGCCCCAAGCTGGAGGCTTACCTGGCCGAACAGGATGACAAGGTGCGAGAAGTCGTAGACGCGATCAAGAGCAAGGAAGCCGAACTATCAGCGGCGATCGCCGCGAATGAAGTGATTGCGCAAATGGGGACGCGCAACAATGCGGCTGCACGGGTTGTTGGTCGCGTTAGCCTGTTTCTAGAGAACCTCGTCCCCAATGCGGAGCTTGCCTCGCGTGAGGCAGAGCAGCGCCGCCTTAAGTTCAAGGTCGAAGAACTGGAGAAAAAAGTTGGCGCCGACGACAGCCATGACCGACTGATTTCCATCTTGAACAACATCTCGGCGCAGGTGTCACGCTACATCCAGACCTTCGAAGCGGAGTTCAGTGCCTTCCCCGCACGGCTCGATCTCAACCATCTCACCATCGTCTTTGATCGTCCAGATCGTCCGGTACCGATGAGTCGAACCGGCGGCGGTGAGAATCATCTGGCATATCACCTCTCGGCATTGTTGGCTCTGCATCTCTTCGCCGCGGAGAATAACTGCCCGATTCCTCAGTTTCTGCTCATTGACCAGCCAACCCAGGTTTATTTCCCGTCGGAGAAGGTCTATCAGGAAGCAGATGGGTCTGTTCAGAAAACGGAAGCGGACGCCGATCTGGCGGCGGTGCGCCGATTATTCGAACTGTTGCTGAAATTCACGCAGGATGACGTGCCTGGCTTTCAACTCATCGTGACCGAACACGCGAACCTTCGAGATCAATGGTTCCAGGATGCTTTGGTTGAGCAGCCTTGGACGAAGCCTCCAGCACTGGTACCGGAAGACTGGCCTTTGCTGCCACGGTCATCGTCGTGACCAGAAGTAGGGAAGAGGCATGACGACCAAGATTCCGAACTCCGTCATTGGTGCCGTTTCGTCTGTTCTCGCCGAGCACTACTACAGCCACTCGACACTGAACTCCCTGTTTATGGAGAGTGGTGCTCCGGGAGGCGTGCCCGAAGGAAACTGCGAAACGAAGTGCAGCAGTTGGCTTCGACGCTGCAACGATGATCCCACCGCCGATCCCATGCGAGTGCTTGGCCAGGTCATCCAGAAGTTCATGGACCTGGAGCCCAACGACTGGGATCAGAAGATTGGCCCCGGCCAGGAGCGCATCCGAGCCAGCTTGGCCAAGAACCAGTTGACCTATCAGATGAACGGGTTCATCACTCTGGGAGGGGCGAGCCCGGCTGCAAAGTCACTCGCAGATTTTTTCAAGGCGGGCGACTTTTCGTCCATCGAAGCAGAGTTCGAACGTGCCATCTCCCAAGTTGATCGCGATCCGCACGCGGCGATCACGGCATCCAGTGCCATCATTGAAGCGCTGTGCAAGACCTACATCGAGACGCGCCAGTTGGACATGCCAACCGTTCAGACCATCGGCCCGCTTTGGAAAGTGGTGCAGCAGCATCTTGGCCTGAACATTGATCGCACCCTGCAAGATGACCAAAAAAGAATCTTGCAAGGCCTTGCTTCCATCGTCGATGGCGTTGGCGCTTACAGGACTCACATTGGGTCGGCACATGGACGCGGCGTCGAGCCGCCCAGAATCGTGGCGTCTGAGGCGCGTTTGGCTGTCTATGCATCGCACACCGTCGTGATTTTCGTGATGGAGCGCTGGCTCGGCGCGATTCGGAGGGTTTGAACGGCCAGCGGCACAGGGCAATGGATTAGGCGGACGCCATGTGAGCAGCTGGTGCCGTCGACGTCAACAGAGGATCTGGTTCAAGGGCAGTTGATCGCGTTACCTGAGTTACCTGGGTCTCGCTGGCGCCACACGCGAGATTCGAGCAGAAAATGACACCTAGTAATGACAAGCTGCGACGTTCTTCGGTATCTTTTGGCTGGATTGATGATGAAGTCAAAAACGTCGCTTCCCCGCAAATCGCTCCATCTCCCGCGCCAGCAAAAGATCTGCGTTCCTGACGGTAAAAGCGACGGTACAGACCCATGTTGATCACAGCCAAGTCCTTTAACCATGCGGGCTTGGACGGCCTGTTGATGATGGAATGGGAGTGACGTGCGCCTGTATCAGACCTTCACGACTCGGTAAGTAGAAGGGAACAGCAAGCTAGCCCACCCGCCACGCTCCGTTGCCGGATTGGCAAGCGCAGCGCGGGCTCGCGCGAAGGCGTCAGCGATGGGAGCCGAAGGGGCGAGACGCCATGGGCGGTTCGATGCGCAGCACGACAGCGCGACCCGGCCATGCCGGGTGACGCTTGGGGAAGTCCAGGCGCTTCGACATGGTCTCGTAGAGCAGCAGCGCTTTATTCACTGCGCAGTAAATATTGTCGAAACGCCGAATGTTCACTAAAATCGGCTTATTTACTGCACAGTAAACAACCGCTAGACCCATGATGCTCGAGTCTTCTCTGACCGAACGGCAGCTGATCACGCAGTTCCTCGACGCCCTCCGAGAGCTGCCGGAGGTGCATGCAGACCTGGATCATTTGGAGCCTATCGGTTCGACCGCCGATCGCAGGCATGACGCGCAGATCGACCTGCAGGTAGCGGGCAAGTCCTTCATCCTGCTGGTGGAGGCCAAGAAGGCTGTGTATCCGCGAGACGTTCGGCAGATGATCTGGCAGCTCCGAGAGGCCAGCTACGGCCGGCTCAGGGGGCACGGCAAGGAACCACTGTCACTACTGGTCGCCGAGTCCATCTCCCCCGGCGCCAAGGAACTGCTCAGAGATGAGCACGTCGGGTACTACGACAGCGGCGGCAGCATGTATTTGCCTGCGCCGGGGGCCTACTTCTACATCGACAAGCCTCCGCCAAAGACCCTCGCAAAGTCGGTTCGGTCCCTGTTTTCCGGGCGACGCGCGCAAGTGCTTCACGCCGTGCTGGCCCAACATCAGGACTGGTTCGGCGTAAAGGAACTGGCCCAACGGGCAATGGTGTCACCTGCCACAGCCTCCCAGGTGCTGACGGAGCTTGAGCGTTTCGACTGGCTGGTGTCGCGCGGGCAAGGGCCGAGCAAGGAACGCCATCTTCGCGAGCCCGCAGCTCTGCTGGATGCTTGGGTGAAGCAACTCGCATCGATCCGCCCCGCGAACCTTCGTCGCTATTACGTGCCGGGCACTAAAGCGGACCAGTTGCTGGAGCGGGTCGGCGAAGTCTTCGACGCCCATGAAGCCGGATACGCGATCAGTCACGAAGCCGCGGCACAGCGCTATTCCCCATTCCTCTCCGGCGTTTCCCAGGTGCGCGCCCGGCTGCTGAGCGGCTCCAACGCCGATGCGGCCATGGGTGAACTGGGCGCACGTGTGGTCGACGAAGGCGCCAACCTGGCCATCATCGAAGCTAAGTCGCCCGGCGACTTGCTCTTTCGCGAACGAGTCGGCGGCATATGGCTGGCCAGCCCGGTACAGGTCTATCTCGATCTGCTGCGCGGTGAAGGCCGCTCCAAGGAAATGGCCGAGCACCTACGCAAGGAAAGGATCGGCTTCTGATGGCCAAACCCGCAACGCTCGACGGCTACAGCGACCGGTACACGCTCGATTGCGAACGCGTCCTCGTGACGTTGCTGCGCGGACTGGGGCCGTGGAAGGACTCGGTCTACCTGGTCGGCGGCCTCACCCCGAGGTACCTGGTCGCCGCTCGACCGCCCGCAGTCCCAGCGCATGCGGGCACCCTCGATGTCGACATCGTGATCGACCTGCAGATCCTCGCTGACACCGAGGCGTATCACACGCTAGAGGACAACCTCAAGAAGATGGGCTTCGAGCGCGCCGAAAATGACGCCGGTAAGAAGCTCTCCTGGCGTTGGCAAGCTCGCACCGAACACGGTGCACTTATGGTGTTGGAGTTGCTCGCAGATGCACCTGATATCGCCGGCGGCAAGGTGCAGCCGCTGCCGACCGAGGGCACGATCTCGGCGTTAAACATCCCGCATTCGTCGATCGTCTTTGACCTCCATCAGGTCACCGAGATCCAGGCCGAACTGCTTGGCGGCAACGGCGTGGCAACCGAGAAGGTCAAGCACGCCAACCTGGTCAGTTTTACGTGCTTGAAGTCGTTTGCGTTCGATCAGCGCTTCGAGCGCAAGGATGCGCATGACCTGATCTATTGCATCGAGCACGCACCCGAAGGGTTGGACGCGGCAGCCGCGGCTTTTCGTCAGGAGGTTGCAGGCAAACACAGTGCCGTGGTCGAAGCCTCGCTGGCGACCCTGCGCAGCCGCTTCGCGGGCGACGAAAAGACCGAGGGCTATCGAAAGGACGGCCCAGTATCGGTAGCCAAGTTCGAGCTGGGTGAGGACGATGAGCCGGAGCAGCGTGAGGCGAGGGCGTTGCGGCAGCGGCAGGCGAGCGATTTGATTGAGCAACTCCTTGCTCGAATCGGATAAACGATCAAGTAGAAGAACGCATAAGAGGAGTAGCCCATGACAGTCAGCATCCACAATCCCGATCAATACATGGCCAGTCTGCGGCAGATCATTGCCCAGGGGCGGAAACGGATTGGCTTGCTGGTCGGAGCGGGTGAACCAGCCGGCATCTTCCCGCCCGGCAGCGACAAGCTGAATCGCCCCGTTTTTCGCGGAGCCCGTCGGGTTAAGTCAGGCCTCCACCGATACGCCGCGTGTGGTTTATTGTCGTTTTAAAAAGATCACTATGAGTGATCATTTTTACTAGTGACCAAACCTTCAGGCATTGGCGAAAGTTCACTAAGCCTGTATTTTGAGCACCATGAGTGATCAAAAGTCAGGAAAATTGAACCGCCTGCTGGCTGAACTGAGCGACACGCGCCTGATATCGAGTCGCTGGCTGCGGGCGCATGGCTACTCCAACAGCCTCGTCGCGCGCTATGTGGGCAGCGGCTGGCTGGTGTCGCCGGTACGCGGCGTCTACCTGCGCAAGGGCGGCCACCTGCAGTGGGAGGGTGTGGTGCGCAGCTTGCAGGTCGGTGAGGAGATGCCGCTGCATGTCGGCGGCCGCTTCGCGCTGAGCCTGCAGGGGCATGAGCACTACCTGCGTCTGGGCGATGCCGGAACAATCACGCTGTATGGGCCGGAGCGGCCACCGGGTTGGCTTGGCAAGCTGCCGTTGGCGCAGCGTTTCGAATTCCTGGGCAAGGGGGCGTTCGATCTGCCGCTGGTGTCGTTCGCAGCGCAAGTGTCCGAGGAGGCGCTGTCCGGGCAGGGGCTGGCGTGGCATCAGGCCGCACCGGGCACCGGCGCGCTCGTCTGCTCTACGCCCGAGCGCGCCATGCTGGAGCTGTGCGATGGCATCGCGGATGCAACGTCGGTCTACGAGGCCGATGCGCTGATGCAGGCCATGACTACGCTGCGGCCGCAGCGGGTTGGTCTGCTGCTGCGTCACTGCCGCAGCATCAAGGCCAAACGGGTTTTCCTGGCGCTGGCCGAGCGCCATCGGCATGCGTGGCTGCCGCATGTGCCGCTGGAGGGCGTCGATCTGGGCCGGGGAAAGCGCGCGCTGGTGCCTGGCGGTCGCCTGCATCCGACCTACCACATCACCTTGCCGGGAGATCTCGATGAGCACCTGGCTTGATCGGTGGGACCGGCGCTATAACGACCGGGTCCGGTTGCTGGTCGAAATCCTTCCGGTGCTGGCACAGGAGCCGCGATTCGCGCTCAAGGGCGGTACGGCCATCAATCTGTTCGAGCACGACCTGCCGCGGTTGTCGGTAGATATTGATCTGGCCTGGTTGCCGGTGAATGACTATGTCGAAGACGCAATGCTGATCGCCGAAGCGCTCGGGCGGCTGGCCGACAGTCTGCGCGCTCGGCCCCTGCAATTGCAGGTGCAGTTGTCAGCAGGCGAGGGTGCAGGCGTCACGCGCCTGGTGGCCAGTCGCGGTCGTGCGCGTGTGCAGATCGAGACAACGCCGGTCATGCGCGGTTCGGTGCATCCCGTGCGTAACATGGTGGTGCGTCCCAGGGCGCGATTTCGCATCGGAGACCAAGACATGGATTGCAGGATGATGGCCTTGTGCCGACCGGCACAGGGTGATCGGACAGGCCAGCGTGAAGCTCAGGCCTCCTACTTACTTGTATCCCAGAAGGCACGCGCCAGCGTAGCCTCAAGTGTCGCCTGACCGGCGCACGTTTCTTTCACTTCACCGGGACACCCACGCCATGCTTAAGGACAAGACCGCACTCGTTACCGGCTCCACTTCGGGCATCGGCCTGGGCATCGCTCACGGCCTGGCTGCGCAGGGCGCCAACGTGATTCTCCATGGCTTCGGCGATCCGGCCGCGATGGACCGTCTGAAGGACGAATTCGCCGAGCGTTACGGCGTCCGGGTCCGCTACGACGGTGCGGACATGCGCTGGCCCGAAGCGATCGAGGCCATGATGGCCGGGGCGCTGGCGGAGTTCGGCTGCATCGATCTGCTGATCAACAATGCGGGTGTTCAGCATGTGGCGCCGGTGGATGAGTTTCCGGTCGAACAGTGGGATGCCATTCTCGCGATCAACCTGACGGCCGTCTTCCACACCACGCGGCTTGCATTGCCGGCCATGAAGAGCCGGGGTTTCGGCCGCATCGTCAACATCGCCTCCGCGCATGCGCTGGTGGCCAGTCCTTACAAGTCGGCCTACGTCGCGGCCAAGCACGGCGTGGCCGGGCTCACCAAGTCGGTGGCGCTCGAAGTGGCCGAAGCAGGCATCACCGTCAATGCGGTCGCCCCGGGCTACGTGCGGACCCCGCTGATCGACGCGCAGATCCCGGACACCGCCAAGGCTCGCGGCATCAGCGTCGAGGCGGTCGTCCGCGACGTGCTGCTGGCGGTACAGCCGACCAAGAAGTTCGTGACGGTCGAGCAGGTCGCTGCGCTGACGTGCTTCCTGTGCAGCGACGATGCCGCCTCGATCACCGGCGCTGTGCTTCCCGTGGATGGCGGCTGGACGGCGCATTGAGCGCTCGGCGGGCGCGCTGACCCGGTGACGCCAGCGTAGAAAGCGTTCGTTGCCGATCGATGCGCAATGCAGACCCGGCCTGTGTGCGGCGACTCCGGTTCAGCGATGGCCCGGGCTCAAGGAGCGCCGTGACCGCGTGCGCAGCGCGCCCGCACTCCACAGCGTCATCAGTCCCGCCAGCAGCATCGCCCAGGTGCCCGGCTCCGGGATCGGCGCCGTGACGGCGGGGTTGGTCAGCAGGCCGGCGTCGCCGGTCAGCGCATAGCCCTGCGGCAGCAGGATGCTCAGCGTGCCGGTATTGAAGCCGTCGACCGCGCCCCACGACTGGCTGTAATCGAGCGGTCCGCTGACCGGAATCAGCGGCTCGGGCGAAACCTGGGTGAACAGGTTGGCGATCAGCTGGAAGTTCTGGCCCGGAAGGAGGCTCATCGTCAGTCGCAGTTCGCCTGCGACGTTGTCCATGGCCTGGCTGCCGACCGTGTAGCTCGCGCCGTCGTAATCCTCGACCACCTGCACGAAGCCGGGCTCGAAGTAGCGCTTGACGGTGCTGCCGGACACGTTGACCGCCTCGGCATCGAGCAGGTCGGTGCGGAAATCCATCGCTGCGGCGTATTCGACATTGGTGAATGCCACCGTCGAAGAGGGCAGGGCGACGGTCAGCGTCGCCCCCAGCAGGTGAAACACATTGCCGCTGTAGGTGTGAAAGGCGCCGTCGAAGTTGAACACGAAGGTCACATCGACCGCGCCCCCCGCTACATCGCCGACCACCGCTGCCGTCGTTTGCACCTGACCGAGGGCATTGCCGATCAGGGCATCCGGAATGCCCGGCACACCGCGCGAATCGACTTCGCTGAATACGCGGATGACACCGTCGCTGTCATTGGCCTGGGACTTCGACACGATGGTGACCCCGCCTGCGGACATGAATGGCGTGCCGTCGAGATTGAGCGACTGCAGTCCGCTGCCGAGCACCGTCTGGACCGTGCCGGGCGCCGTGTCAGGGCCGCGCTGCACCAGCGTTGCGGCACTGGCGGAAAACGGGATGACGGCCAGCGCGATCAGCAGGCCGGTCAGATGCAGGGAGGGGCGTCGGGAAACCATTGGAAAGCTCCTTTTGTTTGATCCATGCGGGGGCAGAAACCTGGCTTGGGCGCGGCAGTCATGCATCTGCGGGCGACGTCCGCCCTGCAGCAAGATGTGCGCCAGGCGTGCCGGCCAGCCATGGTTTTCAATGCTTTGCGTACGAGGGAATTTGTAATGCCGTCAAGCAGGCGGTCCGCTGTAAAGCGTTCCGACACCCCGCGCACCGGTCGGCCCGGCCCGGCTCGTGCAGGGCACTGCCATGCTGTCGTGTCGGGCAATCGTTTTCTGTAAAAAAGGAAAACTACGGGTTTCCCGGCGGATTTCGGGTTGCGTACCGGCGCCATCGCGGTGCAAGCTAGCCAGCCTGTCACATCATTGCCTGTCACATGAGCGAAACAGGTGCACCGGATGCGAAAAGCATCCTGATCGTCGACGACATGCCGGAAAACCTTGAAGTGCTGGATGGCCTGCTGCGCTCGGCGGGGTATCGCGTGAAGGCGGCAAACAACGGGCGCTCGGCGCTGCGGCTTGCGCAGGACGCGGATGCGCCATCACTGATCCTGCTCGACGTCATGATGCCCGGCATGGATGGCTATGCCGTGCTCGACGCGCTGCGTGCCGACCCGGCAACACGCGACATCCCGGTCATTTTCGTCACCGCACTTGCCGGCGCGGGCGACGAAGAGGCCGGCCTGGCGCGCGGTGCGGTCGACTACATCGCCAAGCCGCTCAAGCCGCTGGTCGTGCTGGCACGCGTGCGCACCCAGCTTCAGGCCAGGATGGCGCGCGACCTGCTGCGTGACCAGAACACCTGGCTGGAGCAGGAGGTTGCGCGGCGGATGACCGAAAATGACCGCATCCAGGCGGTCAGCATCCGCGCGCTGGCCGAACTGGCCGAAACGCGCGACCAGGAGACCGGTGCGCACATCCTGCGCACGCAGATCTACGTGCGCGTTCTGGCCGAACAGCTTTCCACGCATCCCCGCTTCGCACTCACGCTGACGCCGGCCTACATCAATCTGCTGGCGCGTTCGGCACCGCTGCACGACATCGGCAAGGTCGGCATTCCCGACCATATCCTGCACAAGCGCGGCAAGCTCGATGCGGACGAATGGACGGTGATGAAGACGCACGCCCTGCTCGGTGCGCAGGCGATCGACCGGGCCGAGCGCGAAAGCAGTGGGTCAGCGGACGACGCACCGCTCGGCTTTCTGTCGCTGGCCAAGGAAATCGCGCACTGGCACCACGAGCACTGGGATGGCAGCGGCTATCCGGACGCGCTGGCCGGTGAGGCGATACCGGTATCGGCCCGCCTGATGGCGCTGGCCGATGTATTCGATGCGCTGAGCACCTGTCGCGTGTACAAGGCGTCCTTCCCGGCCGACCGGGTGAAGCGCGAAATCGTCGCCGGACGCGGCACCCACTTCGATCCGGACGTAGCGGACGCTTTCGTCGCCCGTTACGACGACTTCGTCGACATCGCACAGCGTCATGCCGACAGTCGCTGACCAGGTGGTGCGGCAGGACCTGGCCCTGGCCCGACAGCGCGCCAGTCGGGGCGTGCTCAACGTCGTGCTCGGCTATCTGATCGTGTCGGGGCTGTGGATACTGCTGTCCGACCAGGCGCTTGAAATGGTCACGCCCGATGGCGCCGTGCGCACCCGCTTCAGCATTCTGAAGGGGTGGTTCTTCGTCACCGTCACGACCGGGGCGCTGTATCTGCTGATGCGCCGCCTGGTCAGCCAGACTTTGGACGTTCTCGAACGCGAAATGCGGCTGCAGACCGAGCGCCGGCAGGCCATGGCGCTGCTCGATTCCTTCGTCAGCAGTTCGTCCGACCCGATGTTCGCCAAGGACACCGACGGGCGCTATGTGCTGTTCAATCCGGAATCCTGTCGTCTGCTGAATACGACCGAAGCCGCCGTGCTCGGTCGCGACGACCATTCGGTGCACCCGCCGGTCGAAGCGCGTCAGGTCATTGAGAACGACCGCCGGGTGATGCAGGAAAATCGGGTCATACGATTCGAGGAGCGGCTGCTCACCGCCGATGGCGAACGTGTCTTCCTCAGCACCAAGGGGCCGATGCACGATGCCGAAGGCCGCGTGATCGGGCTGTATGGTGTGGCACGCGACATCACCGACCGCATCCGCACCGAAGACGCGCTGCGCGACAGCGAACACCGCTTCCGCTCGTTGTTCGAACAGTCGCCGGTAGCCTATCAGTCACTGGACGGCGAAGGCCGTTTCATCGATGTCAATCCGGTGCTGTGCGACCTGATCGGCCATGCGCCCGAGGCGCTGATGGGCCGGTGTTTCAGTGATTTCTGGGCGCCCTCGGCACGCGACGGCTTCGCGCGCAGCTTCGCCGCCTTTCTGCAGCAGGGGCATGTTCAGCGCGAAGTGCACCTGCAGCATCGGGACGGCCATGAGGTGGTCGCGTGGCTGGTGGGTCGGGTGCAGACAGATGCCAGGAAGCGTTTCGTGCGCACGCACTGCATCCTGGCCGACATCACCGAGCGCACGGTGGCTGCCAGCGCCCTCAAGGAGAGGGAGGAGCTGCTGCGCGAAATGGGCGAAATGGCACATATCGGTGCCTGGTCACTGGACGTGGCGAGCGGGCGGGTCACGTCGACCGACGAGGTGATGCGCATCCACGACATCGCTCCGGGCGACGAAGCTACGCTGGCGAACGGTCTTGAACGCTTCGACGGCGAGCATCGCCGCCGCCTCGAATCGGCCATCCGCTCGGCGATCGACACGGCGCAGCCCTATGATCTGGAACTGGAAATGACCAGCGCGACCGGTCGCCGCAAGTGGGTGCGGGCTGTCGGTTCCCCGGTCAGCGACGGCAGCCGGGTGGTTCGCCTGCGCGGCACGCTGCAGGACGTGACCGACCGCAAGCAGGCAGAACAGTCGATCCACATGCTGTCGCAGGCGGTCGAGCAGAATCCTGCCGGCATCGTCATCACCGATTCGGCCGGGCGTGTCACCTATGTGAATGACGCCTACCTGAAACTGTCAGGGCTCGGGCGCCGCGCGTTGATCGGGCGCGACCTGCGTACGCTGTACCTGCCGTCCGATCAAGATGACGCGCACCAGACGCGCGCGATGTGGCTGGCACTTGACGAGGGGCGGGCCTGGCAGGGGGAATTCACGGTGCGTCGCGCGGATGGACGGGAAGCGCTCGAATTCCTGGGCATGACGCCGATCCGTCAGCCGGACGGGCACATCAGCCACTACGTCACCGTCGCCCAGGACATTTCCGAACGCAAGCGCATGGAGGAAGAACTGCAGCGCCACCGCAACCGGCTGGAGGAACTGGTGCTCAGCCGCACTTCGGAACTGGCGCTCGCGAAAGAGGTTGCCGAAGCGGCCAACCGGTCGAAAAGCCTGTTCTTCGCGAACATGAGCCATGAAATCCGCACGCCGATGAACGCCATCATCGGCCTCGCCCATCTGGTGTCGCGTTCCGGGCTCGATGCCGTGCAGCGCGAGCGGCTGACCAAGATCGAAGATGCGGCCAGCCATCTGCGCCACATCATCGACGACGTGCTCGATCTGTCGAAGATCGACGCCGACAAGCTCAAGCTCGAAGCGGTGGAGTTCTGCATCGATTCGCTGCTCGACCAGATGCGCTCCATGCTGCTCGAGCGCGTGCTCGAACGCGGTCTTTACCTGCACGTCAGCAGCGAAGGCGTGCCGCCGCTGCTGGTCGGCGACGTGATCCGCCTGCGTCAGGCCCTGCTCAACTATCTCAGCAATGCAGTGAAGTTCACCGAGCGTGGCGGCATCACGCTGACCGCCCACCCGGTGGACGAGGGCGCCGAACAGGTCGACGGCACGGTGATGATCCGGTTCGAGGTCAGCGATACCGGTGTCGGCGTTGCACCGGCGGAGCTCGGACGGCTGTTCCGCACTTTCGAACAGGCCGACGCATCCACCACCCGCCGTTACGGCGGCACCGGCCTCGGTCTTGCGATCACGCGCCAGCTGGCCCGATTGATGGGTGGCGACGCCGGAGCGACCAGCGAACCGGGCCAGGGCAGCA
The DNA here is from genome assembly GCF_001713355.1 of Methyloversatilis sp. RAC08. NCBI lineage: Bacteria > Pseudomonadati > Pseudomonadota > Betaproteobacteria > Nitrosomonadales > Sterolibacteriaceae > Methyloversatilis > Methyloversatilis sp. RAC08. The sequence continues at coordinate 3,521,257 of NZ_CP016448.1, forward strand.
CATTCTGGTTCACCGCCCGGCTGGCGCTGCACCGCGGCCAGACTTCTGCGCCCGCGGCGAGCGAAAAGCCGGACGATGCCGCGGCACGCTTGCGCACGCGCTATGCCGATGCGCGCATCCTGCTGGTCGAAGACAACCCCATCAATCGCGAGGTGGCCCTGGCCCTGCTGGAGGAAGCCGGCCTGGTCGCCGATATTGCCGAGGACGGCGTCCAGGCTGTGGAGCGGGGGCGCGAAACGCGCTACGACCTGGTGCTGATGGACATGCAGATGCCGCGCATGGACGGTGTCGAGGCAACGCGCCGCCTGCGCCGGTTGCCCGGCTGGAGCGCTGTGCCCATCCTCGCCATGACCGCCAATGCCTTCGATGAAGACCGGCGCACCTGTGCCGATGCCGGCATGGACGATTTCATTTCCAAGCCGGTCGAACCGGTCGATTTCTACGGCATGTTGCTGCGCTGGCTCGATGCGCGCGGGCCGCGCGGTGCGCCTGCAGCACCTGTCGAATCGGCGGGCGACCCCGACCCGGAGGCGCTGCGCGGCCTGCTCGAGATTCTGCTGCCCTTGCTTGAAGCGGGTGACACGCGAGCCCGCGTGCTGGCGCGGGAATCGTCGTCGGTGATCGATGCACTGGGCGAGCCCGGACGACGCCTGCTGCGCGAGCTGTCTGCGTTCGATTACGACGCCGCATTGCTGACGGCGCAGAAATTGAGCCAACGCAACCCGGCCTGAGTGGCAAATTGCAGGAAACGCGGCACACTGTGACCTGTCCAACGTAAGAATTTGTAAGCCATCCCTCTCTTCCTGGCCAGCAAACTGCCCGTTCCGAAATGCGCCTTCGCGTAGTGTCTCGATCCATCATTCTGCTGGTTGCCTGCATGGCGCTCGCTGCATGCAGCGGGCCGCCAGACCTGCCGTTGCGGGTCGGCCTCAATCCATGGCTGGGCTACGATCCGCTCATTCTGGCGCGCGAGCGCGGTCTGACCGATCCGGCCGACCTGCGCATCGTCGAACTCGAATCGAGCAGCGAAAGTGCGCGGCAGCTGCGCAACGGGCTGCTTGACGCGGCCGGCCTGACGCTGGCGGAAGCGATCGAACTGGCAAGTTCGGGCGTGGACATCAAGGTCATGGCCATCCTCAGCCTGTCGAAGGGGGCCGACGCGGTGGTCGCGCAGCCAGGTTTCGCGAGTGCTGCTGCACTGAAAGGTGCGCGCATCGGCATGGAAAACGGCGCGCTGGCCGACGTCATGTTGCAGCGCCTGCTCGAAGCGGGCGGCCTGCAGCGCGATGCGCTGTCGCTCTTCATGCTGCCGGTGGTCGAACACGAGGCTGCGCTGACACGCGGTCGTGTCGATGCGGTCATCACCTTCGAGCCAGTCCTGTCCAGCCTCGTGGCAGCCGGTTACCGCGTGCTGCTCGACAGCGCCGACATGCCGGGCGAGGTGGTCGACGTGCTGGTGATCCGCAGTGACGCGCTGGGTGCCCGGCCAGCCCAGGCACGCGCCCTGCTGCGCGCCTTCGAGGACGGCCGGCTGGCGCTGCTGGCGCAGCCGGAGGCGGCCGCGGGCACGCTGGCGGCCGGCACCGATCTGGACACGTCGTCCTACCTTCGCGCACTTGGCCAGGTCCGCCTGCTGGCGCTGGAAGACAGCGTGGTGCTGTTCGATGCGGTGCCCGAGGCCCGCGTGCTGGCGCTCGGACAGCTGATGGCCGACCTGAAGGCCAGTCAGCGCGTGATGGCTGAGCCCGACTGGACAAAATTGTTCGACGGCCGCGTTGCGGCGGATGTTCTGGCGGCGAGGCAACGGCCATGACGCTGCGCCTGCCCGCCCGCACGCTGGTGCCGCTGCTCATCACCGTGGTGGCGCTGGTGATGGTCGGTCTCGACCACATGCTGCAGCGGGCGGACTACCGCCTGCGCGTGGAACAGGAGCAGCAACAGCTGCTGGTCGAGCGGCTGGGCATCGAACAGTCGAATCTGGATCAGCTCATCGTGCAGAACAGGCCGTTGCAGCTGCGCCGTGCCGTCGCCGAACTGGGCCTGCGTCCACACCTGACGCACGCCTACCTGACCGCCCCGGGCGGGCGCGTCATCGGCTCGCTTGCGCGTGCCGACCTGGGGCAGTCGCTGTCGGACATCCTCGCGGCCGACACACGCGGCGGCGCGGCGCTGCTGGATGCGCCGCGCGCGCCCGACAACTCGCTGCTGGTGCAGGTGGATGCCTCGCGCACCGCGCTGACCGGCCTGATGGCACTTGAAGGCGGCCACCAGCTTTTCGTGCGGTCGGACCTCACCCAGCCGTTCAGTCAGCGACTGCATGCCAGCCGGGTCGAACTGTGGCGGCATGCGGTGCTGATCCTGTGCTGGTCCTTGCTGCTGTCGCTGTTCCTGCACCTGATCTGGTTCCGTCGCGCTGCGCAGCTGACCAACGCTGCGCGGGCGTTCGGACAGGGCCGGCTCGACACCCGCGTCGATCTCGGCGGGCGCGACGAACTTGCGGAGATCGGTTCCGCATTCAATGACATGGCGGTGCGGCTGCAGGCGCAGCATGCTGCGTTGCTGGACAGCGAGCGGCTGTTCCGCGCGATGTACGAACAGGTGGGCGTGGGTGTGGCGCGCATCGACAGCCGTCTCGGCCACTTCATGTCGGCGAACCGCAAATACCGCGAAATCATGGGCTACGACGACGCTGAAATGCGTAGCCTGGATGTCATGCGTGTCACGCATCCGGAGGATCTCCCGCGCAATCTGGCGCTGCTCGACTCGCTAAAGAGCGGTGAGATCCGCGAGTTCTCGATCGAGAAGCGGGTGTTCCACAAGGACGGTCGCGTCATCTGGGTCGCGCTGAGCGTGTCGCCGCTGTGGGCGCCCGGAGCCGAACCGGACTACCACCTCGCGGTCATCCAGGACATCACGGCGCGGCGCGAGGCGGAACAGGCGCTCAAGCTGGAGCGGAACCGCCTGAGCGCAGCCGAGCACATCGCGGGCCTGGGCAGTTGGGAGTTTCATGTGGCCAGCGGCGGGGGCTGGTGGTCGGAGCAGATGCATGCGTTTTTCGGTCTCGATCCAGCTGATGGCGTTCCCGAACCCGAACAGTTCCTGAACAGGCTGCACCCGGATGACCGTGATCGGGTGGCTGGCGTGATGGGCCTGCTCGCACAGGGCGCGACCGAAGTGCCGCTCCATGTCTATCGCACTTCGCCGGATATCGGGCCTGTGCGCCACCTGCGGCCCAGCGTGCAAATGGTGCCTGACGATGACGGAGGCGTCATTACGTACGTCGGAACGCTGCTCGACGTCACGTATCAGTTCGAAGCCGAGCAGGCCTTGCGCGCGTCCGAGGAGCGCCTGCGCGCGACGCTGGAACAGGCACCGAATGTGGCGGTTCAGTGGTTCGACGCACAAGGCCGTGTGCTGTACTGGAACAGTGGGTCGACCCGGCTGTACGGCTGGCATCCGGACGAGGCGATCGGGCGCGGCATCGACACCCTGATGCACACGCAGGAAGAGGCCGACGCTTTCCGCGACTCGTTTGCGCAGATCGTGCACAGCGGACAGTCGATCGGACCGTCCGAGTATCTGGTCCGACATCGCGACGGCTCGCCGCGCTGGATCGAAGCGACGCTGTTCAGCATCCCCGGGCTGGACAAGGAACCGATCATGGTCTGCATGGACGTCGACATCACCGCTCGCCGCAAGGCCGAACTTGCGGTCGAGCAGGAGCGTACCCACCTGCGGACGCTGTTTGCCACGCTGCCGGATCTGGTGTGGCTCAAATCTCCGGAGGGCATTTTTCTGTCTTGCAATCGGCAGTTCGAGCGTCTGTGCTGCCGGGCCGAAGCCGAACTGCTCGGCCGGACCGATTACGACGTGTTCAGCAAGGAAGAGGCCGACTTCTTCCGCAGCCATGACGAACGCGCGATGCGCTCCGGTCAGAAAAGCGTGAACGAAGAATGGGTGACCATGCAGGACACCGGGCAGCGGGTGCTGCTGCAAACCATCAAGACGCCGATGCACGATGCCGGCGGCACGTTGGTCGGTGTGCTCGGCATCGCCCGCGACATCACCGAGTTTCGTCAAACGCAGGACACCCTGCGCGAGCTCAACCGTGACCTCGAACAGCGTGTCGCCGAGCGCACGCAGGCGCTGTCCGATGCGATGAAGGAGCTGGAATCCTTCTCGTACGCCGTGTCGCATGACCTGAAGGCGCCCTTGCGCGGCATCGATGGCTACAGCAAGATCCTGCTCGAGGATTACGGCGACCGCCTGGACGAACAGGGGCAGCGCTTCCTCGCCAACATTCGCAACGGCACACGCCAGATGCATGCCCTGATCGAGGATCTGCTGGCCTACTCGCGCATGGAGCGGCGTTCGCTCGAGGCGAGCCGGGTCGACCTCGGCGAGGTCATGCGCAGTGTGCTGAACCGTCGCAGCGACGAAATCGCAGCGGCTTCGGTGCAGATCGTGGGTGAGGTACCGTCCATTACCGTACGAGCCGATCATCAGGGAGTCGAAATGGTGCTTCGCAACCTGCTGGACAACGCGCTGAAGTTCAGTCGCGATGCCGATCCGGCCATCGTCACGCTGCATGCGGTCGTGCAGGACGGGCGCGCGCATCTGAGCATGCGCGACAACGGCATCGGCTTCGACATGAAATACCACGAGCGGATATTCGAAATCTTCCAGCGCCTGCACCGCAACGAAGATTTCTCGGGCACCGGGGTGGGCCTTGCGCTGGTGCGCAAGGCCATGCAGCGCATGGACGGCCGCGTCTGGGCAGAAAGCGCACCGGGCGAGGGTGCCACCTTCCATCTGGAGTTTCCGGCATGAATCTCGCGACCCGTCAGCCGTCAGCGGCCCCGCCCATCCTGCTGGTCGAAGACAACCCGGTCGATATCGATCTGACCTGCCGCGCCTTCGCGCGCGACCCGCTGGCCGGTCCGGTCAGCGTGGCGCGGGATGGCGAAACGGCGCTCGATTTCATGCAGCGCTGGGACAAGGGCGAGCCGCCGCCTGCGCTGATCCTGCTCGACATCAACCTGCCGGGCGTCAATGGCTTCGAGGTGCTGCGCCAGCTGAAGCGCCATCCGGTGCATCGCAGCATTCCGGTGGTGATGCTGAGTTCGTCGGCGGAACACCGTGACCTGCTCGATGCCTATTCGCTGGGCGTCAATTCCTTCATCGTCAAGCCGGTGGATTTTGATCGTTTCGTCGAAGCGGCGGGCCAGATCGGACGATACTGGTTCGAACTCAACCAGCCGCCGATCTGATGCGCATCCTCTACGCAGAAGATTCGGAATTTGATGCCGATCTGACGCAGCGTGCGCTGCGCCGCAGCGGCAGCGTACTTGACATAGAAATCGTGCCCACGCTGGAGGACGCGCGTCAGCGTCTCGCCCGGGCTGGTGTCGACCTGCTGCTGACCGACCTCAAGCTGCCCGACGGCAGCGGGCTCGAATTGCTGGCTCACATCAGGGAACACGCCCTGCCGGTCGCGGTGGTGGTGCTGACCGGGTCGGGCGACGGCAGTTCGGCGATTGCCGCGCTGAAGGCGGGTGCCGACGACTACCTCATCAAGTCCGGCTCCTACCTCGAACGGTTGCCGCGCGTGCTTGACGCCGCCTTGCTCAGGCACCGTTCGATGTCGGCGCGGTGCGACCGGCCGATCCGCGTGCTGTGCGCCGAATCGAGCCTTGAAGATGTGGAACTGATGCGCGGTCACCTCCTCAAGCATGCGCCGCAGATCCGGCTGGAAAGCACCGGCGGCACCGATGCGGTGATCAGCCGGCTGCAAGCCGGCCCGGAAGCCGAAGCGACTTTCGACGTGCTGCTGATCGACGCGCTGCCCGATGAAACGACAGGGCTCGACCTCGTGAAGCTGATCCGCAGCGAGCGCCAGCTGTCCCTCCCCATCGTCATGTTGGCGGGTCAGGACAGCGAGCAGCTGGCATCCAGCGCCTTGCATCTGGGTGTCGACGACTATCTGGTCAAGCATCCCGGCTATCTGTTCGAGCTGCCGGCCACGCTGGAGAAAGTCCATCGCCGGGCCGAGCTGGTGCTTGAGAGCGAACGTCTCAACGCCACCAACCAGCGCATGTCGCAACTGCTCGCGGCCAGTCCGACCATCGTCTACAGCCTGCGCGAGCAGGACGGCGAGTACCAGTCGTCATGGGTCAGCGAAAACGTGACCCGCATTCTTGGCTATACGGTGGCCGAAGTACTGGCGCCAGGCTGGTGGCAGGCCGGCCTTCATGCGCAGGACCGGAATACAGCGCTGGCGCGCTCCGAAGGTCTCCTGCTGGACGGACAGCTCAGCCTCGAATATCGATTCCGGCGGCGTGACGGCAGCGAAATCTGGGTCCGCGACGAGTTGCGACGGGTTGGCCAGAGCGGTGATTCCGGTGCCGAATTCGTGGGCTCCTGGACCGATGTCAGCGCCGACAAGCGCGTCGCGCTGATCGGCGAGGCGCGTGCCGAAGTGCTCGACCGCATCGTTGCGGCCGAGCCGCTGTCCGTCATTCTCGAGGCGATTGCGCTGCGCATGCAGGCGATCGAGCCGGCAACGCGCGTATCGATCCAGCTGCTGCATGAAGTGAGCGGCCGGCTGGTGAATGGCGCTGCGCCCTCGCTGCCCGAGCGCTATCTGCAGGCGATAGAAGGTGTGCTGCCAGGCCCGGGCACCGGCTCCTGCGGCACGTCGGCGTGGTCGGGCGAAACTGTGCTGGTCGAGAACGTGTTCGAGCACCCGTACTGGGCGCCATATGTCGAGCTGGCGCGGCTGGGTGGCTTCAGTGCCTGCTGGTCGGTCCCCTACAAGGACAAGGACGGGCGTGTGCTCGGTACCTTTGCGCTCTATCACGACACCCCCTGCCTGCCGGACGCTGCGCAGCTTGAGCTGATCAACGATTTCAGCCGCATCACTGGCCTGGCGGTTCAGAAGGTGCGCGCAGCCACCGCGCTCAGGCAGGCCGGAGCGGTGTTCGAAAGCACGCGTGACGGCATCTTCATTACCGATCTCGAGGCGCAGATCGTCGCCGTCAATCGAGCATTCACCCATATCAGCGGCTACAGCGAGTTCGAAGCCATCGGCCAGACACCGCGCATGCTGCAGTCGGGACGCCACGACGAGCGGTTCTACCAGGTCATGTGGTCGACCGTTCTGGCCAGCGGCAACTGGCAGGGCGAAGTATGGAACCGGCGCAAGAATGGCGAGCTTTACCAGCAGCTGCTCACCATCAGCACGGTGCGCAACGAAGCCGGCGCGCCCAGTCACTATGTTGCCGTCATGACCGACATCAGCCAGCTCAAGCGCTCGGAAGCCAAGCTCGACTATCTGGCCCACCACGATCCGCTGACCGATCTGCCGAACCGACTGTTGATGCAATCGCGCATCCAGCACGCCATCGAACGTGCCGCACGCAGCCGTTGCCATCTTGCGCTGCTGTTCATCGATCTGGACCGCTTCAAGAACGTGAACGACAGCCTGGGCCATCCGGCCGGCGACGAACTTCTGGCCGCGATTGCGAAGCGGTTGCGCAGCCGGCTGCGCGAGGTGGATACGCTGGCCCGGCTCGGTGGCGACGAATTCGTGCTGCTGATCGAGGAAATGACGGTGCCGGAAGACGCCGCCATCGTCGCGCAGATGCTGATCGACCTGCTGACGGCGCCGTTCAGTCTGTCCCAGGGGCGCGAGATCTACATCGGCGCGAGCATCGGCATTTCGGTGTTTCCGGACGACGGCCGCACTGTGACGGAGCTGATCCAGCATTCCGATGTGGCGATGTACCAGGCCAAGGAAGCCGGGCGCGGCGCGTTCCGCTTCTACACCGAAGCGATGAGCCGCGCCGCGCAGGACCGGCTGCATCTGGACACGCGGCTGCGCCGCGCGCTGGAGCGCGGCGAATTCACGCTGCACTACCAGCCGCAGATCGACATGGCCACCGGTCGGCTGACCGGTGCCGAAGCGCTGGTGCGCTGGATCGATCCGGAAGAGGGCGTCATTTCACCGGCGCGCTTCATACCGGTGGCGGAAGAGACCGGTCTGATCGTGCCGATCGGCGAGTGGGTGCTGCGCACGGCCTGTGCCCAGGTGCGCGCGTGGCGCGATGCCGGTCAGGTCCTGACGGTGGCGGTCAACCTGTCGGCACGCCAACTGCAGCAGGCTGATCTCGCCCAGCGCGTGGCCGCATTGATGGCGGAATTCGGCATCGGTCCGGACTGGCTCGAATTCGAACTGACCGAATCGATGCTGGCCGGCGAACAGGCCTCGACCGAACTGCGGCTGCGCGAGCTCAAGGCGCTCGGCATTGCGCTGTCGATCGATGATTTCGGCACCGGCTATTCGTCGCTGGCCTATCTGAAGCGTTTTCCGATCGACGTGCTCAAGATCGACCAGAGCTTCGTGCGCGACATCCCGCACGACCGCAATGACATGGAAATCGCCGCCACGATCATCGCCATGGCGCACACGCTGAAACTGCGCGTCGTGGCCGAAGGTGTCGAAACCCCCGAACAGCTGGCGTTCCTGAAGGAGCGCGACTGCGATGCCTGGCAGGGTTATCTGTACAGCAAACCGCTGCCCGGCGAAGAATTCGCGTTTCGTTTCCTGCAGGGCTGATCGCACCTGACTGCAAGCCTTAGTGGCGCGCCTGTTGGAGCAACGGCCTGTGGGAGCGGCGGCCTCGCCGCGATCGAGCAGCGATGGTCGATGATCAGCGTGCACATCGCGGCGAGGCCGCCGCTCCCACAGGGAAGCTCCCACAGGGAAGCTCCCACAGGGAAGCTCCCACAGGGAAGCTCCCACAGGGAAGCTCCCACAGGGAAGCTCCCACAGGGAAGCTCCCACAGGGAAGCTCCCACAGGGAAGCTCCCACAGGGAAGCTCCCACAGGGAAGCTCCCACAGGGAAGCTCCCACAGGGAAGCTCCCACAGGGAAGCTCCCACAGGGAAGCTCCCACAGGGAAGCTCCCACAGGGAAGCTCCCACAGGGAAGCTCCCACAGGGAAGCTCCCACAGGGAAGCTCCCACAGGAAGCTCCCACAGGCAAGCTCCCACAGGCAAGCTCCCACAGGGCGGCCGCCCTGCCGGGTGGTGGGTGGTCACCCGGCGATGTTCTTGTCCTTGAACCGGCACAGGTCGTTGATGTTGCACTGGCCGCACAGCGGCTTGCGTGCGGTGCAGGTATAGCGGCCGTGCAGGATGAGCCAGTGGTGGGCGTGGTCCATGAATTCCGTCGGCACCACCTTGAGCAGCGCCTGTTCGACGGCGACCACGTCCTTGCCGGGCGCGAGGCCGATGCGGTTCGAAATGCGGAAGATGTGCGTGTCTACCGCCATGGTCGGCTGGCCGAACACGATGTTCAGCACCACATTGGCCGTCTTGCGGCCGACGCCGGGCAGCGCTTCGAGCGCGGCGCGGTCATTCGGCACTTCGCCACCGTGCTTCTCCAGCAACTGATGCGACAGCGACACGACGTTCTTCGCCTTGGCGCGGAACAGACCGATGGTCCTGATGCAGTCCTCGACGCCCGCGACACCGAGGCTGACCATCGCTTCCGGCGTCGGCGCCGCAGGAAACAGCCGGCGCGTGGCGACATTCACGCCCTTGTCGGTCGCCTGCGCCGACAGCACCACCGCGACCAGCAGCTGGAACGGCGAGCCGTACTCGAGATCGCTTTTCGGATGCGGGTTGGCGGCGCGCCAGCGCTCGAACATCGTCTGGATGTCGGCGCGCGCGAGCTTGCTGACCCGTGCCCCCATCAGGCAGAGGCCGTTTCCGCCGGTGCGTGCGGCGCCGCCGGACGGGCGGCCGCGGCGCGCGCCACCCAGGCGTTGCGCGCGGCGATCAGCAGTCCGAGCAGGATGAAGGCGCCAGGCGGCAGGATGGCAACCAGCAGGCCTTGGTAGTCGTCCCCCAGAAGCTTGAGCGCCTGCGCGCCCGGAATGATCATGTCGATGCCCGAAAAAAGCGTGCCCGCGCCAATCAGTTCGCGTGCGCCGCCCAGCAGGGCCAGCACCCACAGCAGGCCGATACCCATCGCGGCGCCATCCCACGCGGCGGCCAGCGGCGAATTCTTTGCCGCGAAGGCTTCCACCCGCGCCAGCACGATGCAGTTGGTGACGATCAGCGGAATGAAGATGCCCAACACCAGATACAGCTCGTGCAGCCAGGCATTGAAGGCGAGGTCGAGGCAGGTGACCAGCGCCGCGATGATCAGGATGAACACCGGGATGCGGATATCGTACGGAATCAGCGTACGCAGCGCCGCCACGGCGCCGCTGGCCAGCGCCATGACCAGCACGGTCGCCAGCGCAAGGCTGACGGCATTGACCAGCGTGTTGCTGACGGCCAGCAGCGGACACAGGCCAAGCAACTGCACCAGGGCGGTGTTGTTCTCCCACAGGCCCTTGCGACCGATGTCGCCATAAGCGGTACGTTCTTCAGGATTCATCGTGAGCACATCCTTTCATGCACCGCAGGTTATCGCGGAGCGGTCTGATCGGGGCCGGTGAAGGTCGGTCCGGAGCCCGCCGTCCACAGCCTTCATTCAACGTTATCCGGATTTTCCGCGTCCATCCGCGGCGCCCCCTTTTTCGCAAACACCTTGCCCGCGTCGGCGCCAGTCGGCAGGCCGAACAGCGCCTCGCGCGCCGGGGCGATCGCCGCCACGGCGCGCCCCGTGGCACGGATCACGGCGCGCGGAGAAATCGTCGCACCCGTCATGTAGGCGAAGTCGCCACCGTCCTTGCGCACGGTCCAGTTGCCCGCCTGCGCGGTGTCACGGCCGACGAACTGGGCGATCCACTTCGGCGTGGCGCGGTCCTTGGCCGGGTCGATATAGTCGCCCAGACCCGGCGTCTCCTTATGCGCAACGACCCGCACGCCGCCCAGCGTGCCGTCGGCGCGCAGCGAGATCAGCAGCCGGATCGCGCCGCTGTAGCCGTCGGGCGCCTGCGCCTCGAACACCAGCGCCACCGGATCGGCGCCGCGCCGCGCGCGGTGCAGCGTGACCGGGCCGGCAATGCCGAGCGCCGGCAGCGCCGGCAGTTGCACGGTGTCGGTCAGCAGCGCGTTGTCGTAGTCGCCGTGCGGCAGAACCTGGGCGATCAGCTCCAGACGGCGTGCTTCGACCGATGCGCGGATCGGCTCGCGAGTGGCTTCGAAGGTGAGTGCCATCAGCGCGGTGAAGATGAGCGTGAAGGTGCCGAGCAGCAAGGCCGATCGCGCGGCAGTGCCTGCTGCACTGGCCGGTGGCGCCAGTTCATGCGGCGCCCGCCCGCCCGGTGCCGCCCCGGCCGGTGCCGGATCGACGGCCGGTGACGTCGCCGGCATGTCGCGTTCCGCATCGCTCATCGCGCACCTCCGTCCGGAGGCTCGACCTTGTGGCCGAACACCGGCGGCTGGGTCTTGATGTCGATCAGCGGCACGCAGATGTTCAGCAGCAGCACCGCGAAGGCGATGCCGTCCGGGTAGGCGCCGAAGGCGCGGATCAGCCAGGCGATGAGCGCGATGCCCGCAGCGAAGATCAGTTTCCCGCGCGGCGTCGTGGCGCCCGACACCGGATCGGTCGCAATGAAGAAGGCACCCAGCATGGTGCCTCCGGCCAGCAGGTGGAAGGCCGGACTGGCATGGTGCGATGGGTCGATCAGCCAGGCCACGCCGGACACGATGGCCATGGCGCCGAGGAAGGCGACCGGTATGTGCCAGGTGATGATGCGCAGCGCGAGCAGCAGCAGGCCCCCGGCGCCCCAGGCCAGCGCGACCCATTCCCAGCCGGCGCCGGCCACGTGGCCGAAAGCCGGTGACTGCATCACCGCGGCGACATCGGCGTTGCCGAGCAGCCCGGTGCGCAGCGCGTCCAGCGGCGTTGCGCCGGTGACCGCGTCGAGCATGCGCTCGCCGCCGAACACCCAGTGCAGCTGTGTGGCGGCGTCGCTGCCCTGCAGTCCGGGCCACTGCGACATCAGCGCCGGAAAGCTGATGATCAGCACGCAGTAGGCCAGCATGGCCGGGTTGAACGGGTTCTGGCCGAGGCCGCCATACAGGTGCTTGCCGATGACGATCGCGAACGACGTGCCGATGACGATCATCCACCAGGGCAGCAGCGGCGGCAGACACACCGCGATCAGCCAGGCCGTGACCAGCGCGCTGCCGTCGCCCAGTGCGCGTGCCACCGGGCGGCGGCGCAGCGACAGCATGGCCGCTTCGCAAACCAGCGCAGTGGCGCTGGCGATCGCGATCTGCAGCAGCAGGCCGATGCCGAACAGCCACACCTGCATCGCGATGGCCGGCAGCATGGCGACGAGCACGGTCACCATGACGCGGCGCACGCTGGTGTTCTGGCGGAGATAGGGCGAGTTGTACATCGGAGTCCGGGGTGGTCGGCAGGGCAGTCGGTTCGGTACTGCCCGGGGCAGTCGCGGGTCAGCTCAAGGGGTCGGGTCAGGGGGGCGGGCAATTCCGGGCTCACTCGGTGGGCGCGTCGCTCCCGCTCAGTTCCGATGCGCGCTTGCGCCGTTCCTCGGCAGCGTCGATCTGCGCCTGCTGGGCCGGCGTCAGCGCATCGGTATTCTTCGCCGCGACCGCCTCCTTCTGCGCCCTGGCGCGCGCCATGGCTGCTTCGATCAGCGCTTTCTTCGGGTCGTCCGCGGGCGCTGGTGCTGCGTCGGCCACACCGTCGGTCGGCTTGACCGCCGGCTTGACGGCATTGCGTGCCGCAAGCTTGGCGGCCTTCTCTTCCTTTTCGCGATCGGCCCGCCAGTTGCGGAATTCGAAGCGTTCGCGCGCCGAATCGGCGGCATCCTTGTCGCGTTCGCGCGCCCAGATTTCGCTCTTGGCGTAGCGGTAGTAATCGACCAGCGGGATGTGCGACGGGCACACGTAGGCACAGCAGCCGCATTCGATGCAGTCGAACAGCTTGTATTCCTGTGCCCGGCCGAAGTTGCGCGCCCGCGAATGCCAGTAAAGCTCGAATGGTTGCAGGTCGGCCGGGCAGGCGCGCGCGCACTCGCCGCACCGTATGCAGGGCAATTCAGGTTCCGGCGGTGGGAACAGCATCGGCGACGAGGCGAGCAGGCAATTGGTGGCCTTGACCACCGGGGCGTCGATGTTGGGCAATGGAATACCCATCATCGGGCCACCCATGATGAGCTTGTCGGTGTCGGGCTTGAGGCCGGCGGCGGCGAACAGGTACGCGATCGGCGTGCCGATGGCGACGTCGAAATTGCGCGGCCGCTCGACATTGCCGGCCACAGTGACGATGCGCCGGGTCAGCGGTTCGCCATGCTCCAGTGCGCGCCACACGGCGAGCGCGGTGGCGACGTTGAAGCACTGCACGCCGTAATCGGTCGAGCGGCTGCCGTGTGGCACCTCGATGCCGGTCAGCACGCGGATCAGCTGCTTGGCACCGCCGGCCGGGTAGCGCGTCGGCACCACGACGACTTCGAGCGAGGCGTGGCCCAGCGCCTGTGCGGCGGCCTTCAGTGCGGCAGCGGCTTCCGGCTTGTTGTCTTCCAGCGCCACCAGCACCTGCTTCGCGGCCAGCATGCGCTGCATGATCAGCGCGCCGCGCAGGATGTTGTCGGGCTCGGCACGCATCAGCATGTCGTCGCAGGTGATGAAGGGCTCGCACTCGGCACCGTTGATCACCAGCGTGTCGGTGTGACCGGACTTGCCGGGATTGAGCTTCAGATGGCTCGGAAACACCGCACCGCCGAGACCGACCACGCCGGCATCGCGCAGGAAATCGCGGATTTCGCCAGGCGCGGCAGCGTGCCAGTCGAACGGCTCGCGCTCGATCGCCGCGTCCAGCCCGTCCGGTTCGATCACGACGGCCGGCGACGACAGGCCCGACGCATGCGGCATCGGCCGCGGCTCGATGGCGACCACGCGTCCCGACGTGGGCGCATGCACCGCGCTCGACACATTGCCGTCGGCCGCGCCGATGCGCTGGCCGCGCAGCACCGTGTCGCCCACGCTCACCAGTGGTCGCGGCGTACCGCCGATGTGCTGGTGCAGCGGAATGACGAGCTGCGGCGGCAGCGCCAGGCGGGCGATCGGTTCGCGCGTCGATGGCGACTTGTTCGGGGCGGGCTTGACGCCGCCGTTGAACGAAAAGAGCTTGCTCAGCATGTCAGGCCGCTTCCTTCGCCGGCAGGGTTGCCGGCTGCACCTTCAGTTCGAACACCGGGTAGCGCCACTTCCAGTTCTCGACCGTTTCGGCCACCGGCACCATGTCGATGCAGTCGGCCGGGCAGGGCGGCACGCACAGTTCGCAGCCGGTGCACAGGTCGGCGACGATGGTGTGCATCTGCTTGGCCGCACCGACGATGGCGTCCACCGGGCAGGCCTGGATGCACAGGGTGCAGCCGATGCAGGTCGCCTCATCGATGACCGCCACCGACTTCGGCTTTTCGACGCCGTGTTCGGCATTCAGCGGCTTGTATTCGCGGCCCAGCAGATCGGCCAGCTTGCGCACGCCTTCGTCGCCGCCCGGCGGGCACTGGTTGATGTCTGCGTCGCCGCCGGCGATCGCCGTGGCGTAGGGCTTGCAGCCGGGGTAGCCGCACTGGCCGCACTGCGTCTGCGGCAGGATGGCGTCGATCTTGTCGACCAGCGGGTCACCCTGTGTCTTGAACAGCACCGATGCCGCGCCCAGCGTCGCACCGAGCACCAGCGCCAGACCGGCCATGACGATCAGCGCGGTGATCACGAATCCAGCCCTGCAAAACCCATGAAGGCAAGGCTCATCAGGCCGGCCGTGATCATCGCGATGGCGTTGCCGCGGAAGGGCGCGGGAATGTCGGCACCGTCGAGCCGCTCGCGGATGCTGGCGAACAACACCAGCGCCAGCACGAAACCGGCCGCCGACGCGAAGCCGAACAGCAGCGATTCGAGCAGGTCGTGAGCCATCGAGGCATTGAGCAGCGGCACGCCGAGCACGGCGCAATTGGTGGTGATCAGCGGCAGGTAGATGCCCAGCACCTGGTGCAGCAGCGGGCTGGTTTTCTGGATCACCAGTTCGGTCAGCTGTACGATGGCGGCGATCACCACGATGAAGCTCAGCGTCGATAGATAGCCGAGGTCGAAGGGCTTCAGCAGGAAGGTGTCGATCAGGTAGCTGGTGCCGCACGCCAGCGTCAGCACGAACATGGTCGCCAGACCCATGCCCACAGCGGTTTCCAGCTTCTTCGACACGCCCATGAAGGGGCACAGGCCGAGAATGCGCACGAACACCACGTTATTGACCAGCGCGGCACCCAGCAGCAGATAGAGGTAACTCGTCATGACGGGGCGAAGGTTCGCCAGAGGTATGCGGCACGTCGCGGCACACAGCGCGCCGCGAAACCGTTGAATTATCCGTTACTGCAGCGCAGCACTCAAGCTGCTGTGCGCGGCTGCGACCGGTTATGGTGGCAAAACCGGGCCGCACCGCCGATCACAGGAAGGTCATCAACCCGACGCTCAGCAGCCCGTAGATCGCGATCACGGTCAGGAAGTAGTTTTCGTCTTCCGCCCGCGTGACCTTGCGGCCCATCACGAAAGATCGCGCATACACCTCGCCCTTCACGAAGGCGTACACCGTGTAGATCGCGAGTGCGACGCCGATCAGCTTGAACATGCGCGCCGCCCGCCCTACTTGAGCAGGCCACTAAGCATGCCGAGCGCGTTCTGCATGGCGTCGCCTTCCGGTACCTGACCATTCGGCGTGATGCCGTCGATCACCTGCGGCAGCAGCGTGCTCAGCTGGCCCGACACCTCCTGCGATGACAGGCCGAGCTGCTGCGCGATCTGGCCGATCTGACCGCTGCCGAGCACCGACTGCAGCTGTTCGGCCGAAATCGGCAGGTTCTGTCCGGTACCGATCCAGGACGATACGAGGTCGCCCAGGCCCTTGTCCTGAAAGGCGGCGACCAGCCCCTGCAGGCCGCCGGTCTGCGGGTTGTTGATCAGGCCCATCAACAGTTGCAACAGTCCCGAACCCTGCGCGCCACTCTGGCCGGACAGCGCACCGGCCACCTGACCTGCGATCGAATCGAACAGACCCATTTGAATCTCCTGTAACAGTAAGGTTTGGCCCGGGTGAGCCTGCCGGAGTGGAAGTGTAGCGTCAGGTCGCACCTGCGATCAGGACAGACACCTGCTGCCGTCCGTTCCCTGCGGCGTGCTCCGCCCGTCAGCCGATCAGCGCACCGCAATCGGCCAGCAGCGTGCGCAGCAGCGAGCGGTGACAGTGCGCCTCGTCAGTGCAGTAGCAACCGACCGAAAAGTCGGTGCGGTGCGACAGCGCTGCGAGCAGCGCGATCGTATGCCGCGCCTCGGGCGCCGCCATTTCGGCCAGATAGCGTTTCGAGAACGCAGGCCAGTGCGCAGGCGATGGATCGGCCTTCCATCGCTTCAGCGTGTCCGCGGAGGGCGCCAGATTCGGAAACCACAGGTCGTACCAGTCGCGCTCGGCGAGCTCGGCTTTCGGTACACCGCGCGGCGGCCGCCGCACGGTGCCCAGGCGCAGTCCTTCACCGGGCAGGCGCGGGCTGCCGAGTTTCACGATGAATACGCTCACTCCGCGCTCACTCCGCGCTCACCCGGCCTGACCGAACTGCGGCCTGCGCCGCGCGACGAAGGCCTGAACGGCTTCCGCGAAGTCGGCGCCAGCGGCGCTGCGGCCGAAGGCGGCGGCCTCGGCGGCCAGCTGGTCCGCCAGCGGCTGACCCGCTGCGCCTTCGCCGGCGGCGTTCAGCAGCCGTTTGATTTCGGCGTACGCATGGCGCGGGCCGTGGGCGATATGGGTCACTTCAGCGTCGAGTGCGTGCTCGAAGTCGGCCACCGGCACGACACGCTCGACCAGACCGAGCGCCTTCGCTTCGTGCGCGTCGAAGCGGCGCGCGCTCCACATCAGTTCGCGCGCACGGCGCTCGCCCAGCGCGCGGCTCAGGAAGGCGGACTGCCCGCCGGCACCCGGCTGGGCCAGCGCGATGCCGGCAGTGCTGAACAGCGCGTCGTCGGCGGCCACGGCGAAATCGGACGCCAGCATCAGCGACAGACCATAGCCCACGCAATCTCCGCGCACTGCTGCGATCACCGGCTGGTGCGCCGCGCGCAGTGCGAGGATGACCGGATTGACCTGGTCGGCGACCAGCGCCTCGAACGACGCCTGCCGCGCGGCCGGACCGAGGGCGAGGCTTTGCGAGAACTCATGCACGTCACCGCCGGCACTGAAACTGGCACCTTCGCCACGCAGCACGAGCAGTTCGCAGGCAGGATCGGCGAGCACTTCGCCGATCGCCATCCGCAATGCGCGCATCATCGCCGTGCTGTAGGCATTGCGCCGGGACGGGCGCGACATGGTCAGCGTGGCGACGCCACCGTCGCAGCGGGTCAGGATGCGGCCGTCGCCGCCGGCGTCAGTCTGTGCAGTCACGTGTCAGGCCTGTGCGCCGAACGGACCCGGCGGCTCGATGTTCAGGAAGTTGTCATGGAACACTTCCAGGGTGGTTCGATGCGCCACGCTGACCACGGTACAGCCTGGCAGGCGTTCGACGATCAGTTGGTACATCTGCGCTTCGGTCGCATTGTCGAGCGCGCTCGACGACTCGTCCATGAACAGGATATCCGGCCGGTACAGCAGCGCCCGGGCAAACGCCAGCCGCTGCTGCTCGCCGGGTGACAGCTGGTGACTCCAGCGCGCCGATTCGTCGAGCCGCGCCACCAGATGGGGCAGGCGACAGTCGATCAGTGCCTGAGCCATGGCCGCGGGGTCAACGCTGTCGGTCGATGCCGGATAGGCCAGGGTGTCTTTCAGCAGACCGTCGGCCAGATAGTTCTTCTGCGGCATGAACATGATGCGCTTCGCATCGGGCAGCGTGATGCGACCGCTGCCGAAGGGCCACAGCCCGGCGATTGCACGCAGCAGCGTGCTCTTGCCGACGCCCGACGGTCCACGCACCAGCCAGCGCTCGCCCGGCGCGAAGGTGAACCCGCGGATGGTCGACAGAAGGCGTCCCGACGGCAGACCGAGCGCGATCGATTCGCCGGTGATGGCCCGACTGGCCGGGTCGCGCTCGAGTGCGATGCCATCGGCAGGGGGCTGCGCCATGACTGCCTCCATCGTGGTCAGGCGACGTACCCGCGCCGAAAGCTGGAACAGGTCGCGGTAGGACAGTGCGAACCAGGCCACCGCCGAGGTCGTGGCGGCGAAGGCGGCGATGTCCTGCATCAGCGTACCCAGAGACAGTTCGCCGGTGAGCACCTTGGGCGATACGGCGATGATGGGTACCAGCACCGCGATGACGGAGAATGTCGTGGTGGTCAGGTTCAGATACACGTTGTGCCGCATCAACAGCGCCCAGTTGCGGCGGATTTCACCGAACAGCTGCTGCAGCCTCGTCTGCTCGACCGCCTGGCCGCGGTACAGCGCGATCTGTTCGGCCGCATCGCGCACCCTGCCGAGCGCAAAGCGGAAATCGGCCTCGCAGGTCTGCTGCACCACGGTGAGGCCGGCCAGACGATGGCCGGCGAAGTGGGTCACCACGGTCTGCAACACACCCCAGCCGATGGCCAGCCAGAACAGGTAGCCGGGAACGGTCAGCACCGTGCCCCCGACATCGAAACTCATCGGCCCGGCGCTTTGCCACAATATCCAGCCCATGGAGCCGAGCGTGCCCAGATTGGCGATGAAACCGAGACCCAGACTGATCATCAGCTTCACGTATTCGCTGATGTCCTGCGACAGCCGCTGGTCCGGGTTGTCGCACTGCGCGTCGCGCTCCATGCGGTAGAAGGTGTCGTCCTTCAGCCAGCGCCGCATCATCGAATCGGTGAGGCTGCGCCGCCAGCGGATTTCCAGCGCCTGTTCGAGATAACCGAGCAGCGTCGTCACGATCACCAGAATGGCGACGGCGACGAAGAACAGGGTGATGCTGCTGTTGAAGCCCGGTGCATCGAGCTTCTGCAGCGCATCGTAGAACGCCTTCTGCAGCTCGTTCAACCACACATTGAGCGCGGTGCTGGCGGCCACCAGTGCGACCAGGATCAGCGCGAGCAGCCAGTACCGGTAGCGCCCCGGCGCCTCGCGCCAGAAGGGTGCCGCGAGGCGGAAGGTGTGCTTCAGGATGGCGATCATGACGACGTGACCCGGGGCAGAAGTGTAGGCGGGTGAATGCGGGGAGCGCGCGTGCGATGTGTGCGATGTGTGCGACTCAGCCGGTTGGCGCAGCCGGGCCCCCGGTTTCGATGGCGGGCTGCTCCAGCGTGAACTCGAATACCGCACCGACGCCTACGCTGCCGCGTGCCCGGATTTCACCGCCATGATGGCGAACGATGCGCTGCACGATGCTCAGCCCGACGCCGGAACCGGCGTATTCGCTCGCCAGGTGCAGACGGCGGAAGGGCTCGAACAGATGCCGGGCGTAAGCCATGTCGAATCCGGCGCCGTTGTCGGTTACCCGGTACCACTGACGTCCGTCCTCGACGAAGGCGTCGATGGCCACGCGCGGATCCGCCGCCTTCGCCGAGTATTTGCAGGCGTTGCCGAGCAGGTTCTGCCACACCTGGGCCAGCATCGCTTCGTCGCCGGTGGCGCATGGCAGGTCACCGATGCGCAGCGTGGTGCGGCCGGTCTCGCCCATGTCGGTCAGCAGCGCCCACGCGCGGGCGGCGCTGGCCGCCATGTCGATGCGTACCGGTTCGAGCGGGTGCGGCGCGGCGCCAGCGAGCCGGGTCAGCGCCTCGATGATGTCATCCATGCGACGCGCGACATTTTCGATGCGTTCGGCATTCCTCAGCACCTTGTCGAAATTGCCCGCCTGCAGATCGCCACGCAGCATGCGGGAGAAACCGCGGATGATGCGCAGCGGCCCGCGCAGGTCATGGGAGATCGAAGCGGTCAGCGTTTGCAGCTCATCCTGGGTGCCGGCCAGTGCCACCCGTGCCTGGGCCAGCGCTTCGGCCTGCCGGTGCGCCGATTCGGTCAGCGCATCGTAGGCGGCACGCAGTGCATCGCTGTCGCGCAGCAGGTCGGTGACATCGCGGATGATGGAAAACACCTCGCGTGTGCCGTCCGACCGGAATTCCTCGGACGACACCAGACAGGCACGCATGTCGCCGTCTGCCCTGCGCAGGCGCACCGGCGTGCTGCTCACTTCGCCGTCGGTACGCATCAGTTCGCGCAGGGCGCGCAGTCCATCCGGATCGACGAGCGCCGGCAGCGCGTCGATCGGCTGGCCGACGAGCGTGTCCGCCTCGGCGCCCGCCAGCCGGCACAGTGCGTCGTTGACGTCGAGTACCCGGCCGCTGTGGTAGTCGCTGATCAGCATGGCGTCCGGGTGATGGGTGAAGGCACACGCCAGCCGGTCTTCGGCCCGCTGCAGGGCCTGTTCCGCTTCGGCTCGACGGCTGCGTTCGCGCGCGGTCTGCGCCGCTCGGCGACGCAGCCGCAGCGCCAGCCAGCCCAGTACGACGGCCGCCCCTGCGGCGAGCAGCATCAGGTCCATGCGCTGGGTGACCACGCGCGCCTCGAGCACGCCTTGATCGGCTGCCGCGCGGTGGCTGCTGAGCCACTTCATGCGCAGTGCGTCGAGCTGGCCGGAGCGTTCGAGTGACTTGAGCGCAGCATTCAACACCTCGCGCAGCGCCTCATTCTCCGGCGCCACCGCGAAGCCATAGTCCTGCAGCCGCAGCATGAAGTTGCTTGCCACCACCGCGTCGTACTGACCGCTTGCGAGCAGCTTGTCGCCATAGGCGCGCGGCATCAATGCGAACTCGGCTGCGCCGTCGCGCAGAGCCGCGAGCGCGGCCGCGTGATCGGCGACGTTCAGAAATCGGTACTGCTCGCCGGAGAAGAAATTTGCCCGCGTTTCGCGCATCGGTTCGCTGTCGGGCACGGCAATCGTGCCATGTGCCAGGTCGGCCAGAGAAACCGGTGCATCGGTGTCGCGACGGTGATAGATGGACATGGCGGGTGTGGCATGCGCGGTGGCAAACGCCGCCCACTGTTCGCGGCTGCGCGTGCGCGACATCGCAATCAGATCCAGCCGCCCGGCCTGGAAATCGGCTTCGATGGCTGACCAGTCGTCCAGCCGCGGGACGATCTCGAGGCCCGTTACGCGCGCCAGTTCGGCGATCAGTTCGATCTGGAAACCCTGTGGCTGACCGCTTTCATCGATGAACTCGAAGGGTCGGAAATCGCGGTCGCCACCGTAGCTCAGCGTGTCGGCCAATATCGCACTGCAAGTGCCGAAACAGAGCGTCACGACAAGCAGCAGGCGCAGTGCGAAATGGAAAAGGCCGCTGCTGCGCAGACTTGACGCCGGCAGGCAAATCTTCGTCGAATGCTTTGGGCGGAACCAGTGCGTCATCGCTTGAATGAAGTGGGCTGCAGCGGCTGCGGACTTGTTCGTTTTGTGGCCCGGACACCCTGCAGGGCGCAAGACTACAAGATATTTACCCTGCGGCGTCGCGCGGTGCGCGTCGGTCACTGGGGTCAGCGGCAGCGATGGCCCCCAATCACACAATAATTTTAGGGTTTTTCTGCGGGCGCCTGCTGAACTGCAGGATTGGCGCACCCGGCAGGCCGCGCGCACGACCGGGATGTGCGTGCTGGTGAAGGCGGAGCCATGGGTCATGACCGTCCGGCCGGATCCGCATGGCACGCGAATGGTATTCATGGCTCATGACGGGCGCAAAGGCTTATGCTGATGTCAGACGCCTCGTGATGTGAAACCAGAAAGCCAGTCGGTGCCCGAACAGACCGGCCTCGCGTTCATCCGGATGGCGCCGATGCGTCATCGCCACCGGCACGACGTTGGCCGCCGGGTGTCTTTACCTTACGACGCGCTGATCAGCGCCCGCAGATGCGGCCTGGCGCAGCGGGCTGCTCAAGTGAAGCCGCCTTGCTGCCGATACTCACCCACGTCCCGATCGGCACATGAGGACATCGAGGAGACCACACCCAATGCAGGACACCCCCCGCGACTTGGCGGCGCGCGAGCAATCGGCCTCTCCCGCGGTCACGGTCGCACTACGCGCGCTGATCGTCGAAGACAATCCGGTCGATCTTTGCGTGCTGCTCGTCCGCCTGAGGGCCGGTGGCTACGACGTCACGTCGGTGTGCGTCGAAACACCGGGCGAGCTGCGCGATGCGCTGGTGCGAGGGGGATGGGACATTGTCATCAGCGACTACCTGCTGCCGACCTTCAATGGTCTGGACGCACTGAACATCGTCAAGCGCTTCGACCCCGATCTGCCGCTCATCATCGTGTCCGGCGGCATCGGCGAAGACATCGCGGTCGAAGCGATGCGGGCCGGCGCACAGGATTACCTGCTGAAGAAGAACCTGCAGCGCCTGCCGGCCGTCATCCACCGAGAGCTGAAGAAGGCGGCGGCGCAGCGCGAGCAGCTGGCGGCGAACGCGGTGCTGCGCGAGAGCGAACTGCGCCTGCAGAGCATTCTCGCCACGCTGGAAGACATCATCTGGTCGATCGACCTCAGAACGCAGCGACTGGTGTATCTCAACCCGGCCGCGGTCAACATCTATGGCGTACCGGCGGAGGCATTCCTCGACGGCCGCATCGACTGGCTCGACATGGTGCACCCGGACGATCGCGAGCGCATGCGACATTCGCTGAAGGAAGTGTCGAAGGTCGGCAGTCTGTCGAGCGAATACCGCATCGTGCGGCCCGATGGCGAGGTGCGCTGGATTCATGACCGGGCGCGCGTGGTCTGCAACGATTCGGGCGCGCGCCTGCGCGTCGACGGCATCGCCCGCGACGTGACAGAACACAAGTTCAGCGAAGCCAAGCTCTACCAGGCGGCGAACTTCGACGCCCTGACCGGTCTGCCCAACCGCGCCATGCTGAGCGACCGCCTCAACCGCGCGCTGGTCCGCCAGGCCGACGGGAAAACCATGCTGGCAGTGCTGTTCGTCGACATCGACCGCTTCAAGGTGATCAACGACAGCATGGGTCACGATGCCGGCGACGAACTGCTGCGCCAGATCACCGAACGCCTGTCGCTCGCCCTGCGCGCGAGCGACACGCTGGCCCGCCTTGGCGGCGACGAATTCGTCATCGTGCTGCCCGACCTGCATCGCGTGGCCGACGCCGAAACGGTGTGCCGCAACCTGATGCGCGCCATCGAGCCGCCGGTCGAACTGCTCGGCCATCCGATCTACTGCACCGCCAGCATGGGTGTAGCCCTGTTCCCGAGGGACGGCGACGATGCGGGCACATTGCTCAAGCACGCCGACCTCGCGATGTACCGGGCGAAGAAGGAAGGGCGCAACACGTTGCGTTTCTACAATCCCGAAGAAGGGGGTGCGGCCAACAACCGGCTTGAACTGGAACGCGAACTGCGTGCCGCGCTGGTCAATGACGAATTCGTACTGCAGTACCAGCCGAAGGTCGATCTCACATGCGACGGACGCATCGCCGGGTTCGAGGCGCTGGTGCGCTGGCGCCACCCGAGCCGCGGCCTGCTGTCGCCGCTGGAATTCATACCGCTGGCCGAAGAGACCGGCCTCATCGTGCCGATCGGCACCTGGGTACTGCGCCAGGCCTGCACACAGGCGCGCATCTGGGTGAATGAGTTCGGCCCGCACTTGCGCATGGCGGTGAACCTCTCAGCCCGCCAGTTCGCCGGCAGCGACCTGGTGGAAACCGTCACCAGCGCGCTGCGCGACAGCGGCCTCGATCCGGGCAATCTGGAAGTCGAAATCACCGAATCGCTGCTCATGCAGGATGCCGGCAAGTCGGTGCGCGTGCTGCGCCAGATCAAGGATATGGGCGTGTCGATCGCAGTCGACGACTTCGGTACCGGCTATTCCAGCCTCGCCTACCTGAAGCGCTTTCCGCTCGACGTGATCAAGATCGACCGCTCCTTCGTGCGCGATATTTCGGTCGATCAGGACGACGCTGCCATCTGCGCCTCCATCCTCGCCATGGCGCACGCGTTGCGCATGGAAGTCGTCGCCGAAGGCGTCGAAACGATGCCCCAGCTGGCCTTCCTGCAGGAGCACGGCTGTCAGGTCATGCAGGGTTTCCTGTTCAGCCGCCCGCTGCCCGCCGCCGATGCGACGGCGCTGCTCGCCAGCGGTCGGCGCCAGCGGCTCGGCGGCGGCGAGTAGCGCTCGCCTGATCGGGCGCGGCCGCGTTACGACCGACCGGATGCAGATGAAGTCGGGGGAAGGCAGCTTGCGTGGCACGGGCTTCCAGCGGACGCGCTTGATGGATCTTGTTGATGTGGGTGTGCCGCTCGAATGACATCACGATGCGTGTTTACACTGCATCGGGCGACGCACCGGCAGGATGCTGCATCACCGGGCCGCGCGGGTCTCCGATCAGTTTGGACAGCGCGTTGGTGTCCAGTAACCAGATCGGTTGCGCCATCACGAGCCCCACGCTACTGGGTTGGCAGGTCTTCCACCTCGGGTAACCCTTTGGCCAGCGGCTCCCACGAGGCCTGTAGGTCCAGCAGACGGTTCGTGCGGATGCGCGTCAGGATGAGGTTGTCGCCCGCCTTGCGGTTCAGCACCCCGGCACCTTCGAGTTCGAACTCATGCAGGATGCGCTCCGCCTGATGGCAGCCATCGCGAAACAGCAAGTCATGGGGCTCGGTCGTGGTGCTCTCTAGCTCGGTTGGGATACTGCATCTCACATGCGCTGGTTTGGCAATGGTCACGTCGGAGGGTTTGTAGAACAAGTCCTACACAAAAGACCGGACAAATCGTGGTTTGTAAATTTACCGCTTATCCAATCTACATGCCATTTCCCGTCGAAGAGCTCGCTCCGGCAAACCCGGTTGTCCATCTGACACCGGATGTCTGCTTCTGAGTTCACGTTTGACCAGAACGTTACACAACGTGAAACGGATACGCATGATGCAAGCTGTAATGCTTATTCAATAGAGTGAAGTGATTGCTTGATAGGTTCTACGAACTAGGGGAAAAGTCATGTCCGGACGCGCTCCGCACGCAGTACGAAACAAGCGGCTTTCTGATTCATCTCCATCGGCGCTGCTTTCGCTGATTTTCTTGGCTTTGATTCCTTATGCGCAGGCTGAATCGGTGTTTTCCGCGGGAACCGGCGGTCTGACAGCGGAAGCTCCTGGCGAAGCAGGTACATCCGGTGGAGCCGCCGTTGCGAATGCCAGCGCACCGGCCGACGCAAACAATGAGGCCTTTGCAGTGGGCGGCGCGGGCGGCAACGGCGCAGTCGGTACGACTGGTTCCGGACAGGTGGCTGGCGGTAAAGGTGGCAATGGAGGGGACGGGGGCAATGCAAGCGCCTCGGCGACGAGCGTCCAGAGCGGTGGGCCAGCCGTTGCATCGGCGAACGCGACGAGCGGTCGCGGTGGCGACGGCGGTGCCGGTAATGGCGACAGTCATGGAGGGAATGCGGGAACCGCGCATGCGACAGCGCTGGCCTCCGCGTCGGGACCATTCGACGCTCGTGCCGCAGCGGACGCGCAGGCAACGGGTCGGGACGGCGGCAGGTCTCACGGCGATAGCGCGCGCGGGGCCCAAGGCGGCACGGGCTCGGCACATGCACAGTCAAGCACACGTGAAACGCAGGCGGGATCTCTTGCTCAAGCCAGCGTCCGGGGCGGTGCGGGTGGCGAGGGTTGGAGCGGTTCAGTTGGAGGTGATGGCGCAAACGTCAGCGACGTCAAAGCGTACGCGGAGGCGGATTCAGGTAACACCGGGGCCATCGCTACAGCCATCGCCGGTCGTGGCGGCGCCGCACTCGGCAATGCATCCGGCGGGCGCGGTGGTCATGCTGCGCTGACCAATGCGGTTGGTGGTTCAAGCGCGGGTAACCTCTCCCTGACGCAGACGGCGGTCGCCGGTCGTGGTGGTCATTCCCAGCAGGGCATAGCCGGCGCAGGCGGAACGGCCGAATCCAAGTTGGATTCGGGCATGCACTCGGGTACTCAGCTCTTTCTCGAGTCGGCTAGCACCGGCGGCTCCGGGGGGAGCACGGATTCTGGTATCGCAGGCAGAGGCGGCAATTCCCGATCTCACGCGTCGGCAACATCAAACGGATTGCTTTCAATTACGTCGCAAGCTGTTGCCGGCGATGGCGGGCGCGTTTTTGGAAGTGCGTCCGACGTAGTGCCCGGCGTGTCGGGCGGGCATGCACACGCGACCGCTCAAGGGGCGGCTGTCGGCGGCGTCTCGGCAGGCATCACTGGCCGGGGTGGTCTCGGCGGAACGGCGCTCGGCACGGGCCAGCGCGGAGGCGACGGCGGAACGGTGGCCCTGTTTGCCTCAGCGGAATCTGACACTGGTAACGTCAGTCTGTCGGCAACCGCTTACGGCGGAAAGGGCGGCTACGGCGGTGCAGGTGCCATCGGCGGCGCAGGCGCATCCGTTTCGCTGACCGACGTAGTCAATGGCCAGACATCCGGCATGCTTGCATTGAACCAGGGCGCGGTCGGCGGGGACGGCGGCGACAGCAGCAGCTTTGCCGGCGTCGCCGGCAGCGCATCTAGCCGACTGACAGCCGCCGCTGCTACGCCTTCCGGGGCTTCTTCCATACGCGCGAACGCATACGCAATGGGTGGAAACGGTGGGAACGTGTCCATCTATCGAGGTGGCCCTGCGAGCAATGGCGCGGATGCGTTATCCGAACTCAATGTCTTCGGTAGCGGGACCGTCTGGGCCAGTTCCACTGCTGCGGGCGGTGACGGTGGCGACGCATCATTCGGCGAACGCGGCTCCGTCGGTGGCCAAGCTACGGCAAGGGTGTACGGCCAGACCGTCGGCACGCATTCGGTGGACGTCAGCGCACGTGTCTCTGCTGGTAGGGGGGGGCATAACCGCAGTACGGGCACTCGCGGCGGCGATGGCATGTTTGCTGGAGATGCCCGGGCTGAAGGTCACTCGGTCGCGGGAAGTGTTGCCGTGACCGCCTCCGCACAAGGCGGTAATGGCGGCAATGGCGGCGCGGGCGCATATGCTGGCCATGGTGGTGATGCGATATTGATCAACGCCGTCTCTGGTAGCACGACCGGAGTGCTTGCACTCGAACAACGAGCCGAGGGCGGCAGTGGTGGATTTTCCGACGGCGGAACAAGCGGGCGCGGTGCGAAGGGCTACTCCAGTCTGTCGTTCAACGATACCGATGCGATCCAACTCACTGGCGTCAGCATCGCGAAAGGCGGAGAAGCCGGCACGTCCTCCGGGGGCAATACTTCCGATGGTGGCGATGCGCATGCCGTGGTCTCCCTTACATCCTTGCGCATCGGCGCCTTCACGAGCGCGAGGAGCGAAGCACAAGGGGGAAGGGTGAGCGGATCGCTGAGTCGCGGAGGGGACGCACGAGCGGACAGCTACGCGACTGGAGCCGGTTGGACAGATAGCGTGGCTGAGGCCAGGGGAGGAGCGAATACGGCGGGACAGGCCGGTGCGGCGAAAGCTGAGGCGGTGTCCGTCACGACGCTCGACAATGGTTTTGCAAGTGCCCGTGCGGCGGGGTCGAGCCCGTCGAATCAGACCGATGCGATCGCCCGCGCGGAGGCACGTGCGGGTGGCTGGGCAAGTGCATCAGCCGAGGGCGATGGCCGGAATGGCGAGGTGCATGCTCAAGCGACCGCTAGTGAGTTCTTGGGCAGCAGGGTAAGTACATCGGCCCAGGCAACGGTATCTGGGCAGACACGAGTCATGTCGATGGTCACGCATGCTGCCGGGCTCCCAAGCTATCCCGACTTCATCAGCGCCGGCACTGGACTCGAAGCCGTTTCGTTCGCGACTGGCGTGACATCGGCGTCGCTGATCGCGGATTCGGTCGACCCTGGCAGCTCGTTAAGAAAGTCTCTTGAAGAATCGTCCTCAGACGTCGTCATGGGTTACGGCATGATGGGCGTCAGCTATGGATCGTTTGCACAAGGCACTCAGATCTACAGGGCCAGCGTCGATTTCGAATTCAAACTCGACGATTCAAGCGAGGTCACCCTGAGCTTGATCGATTTCGGCGGCCAAAGCGGAGGCGAGACGCTCAACCTGCACTTTCTAGTCTCATCGTTCGGCGGAACCATCCTCGAAAACAACTTCACCGATCTGAGCGACGCAGCAAACTGGTTTTCGGATCATGCGCTGCTCCTCGGCGAATACACCGGGGCCGCTCAGTTTTCGCTGCAACTTACGATGATCGGCGATATTGAACAAGGCGCAGGTTTCCGCTACTTCATGTCCAGTACCGCTACCACAGCGCCGATTCCTGAACCGCAAATTGCCGCCATGCTGCTCGCGGGACTTGGGGTAATGGGAATGCTGATGCGTCGGCGTAGTTTTGGGAGACGCTGATTTATTGATCCAAGAGGCGGCCGCCAGAACGGACCGCTACCTCAGCAGCCCACCCAGCAGGCCCATCGCCGCGTGCAGCTCGGCGCCTTCGCAAGCGTCAACGGAGACGCAGCAACATCTTCCGCGCATTGCGCTTGCTCAGAGCTGATACGCCACCTTCTCCCCCTCAACCTTCACCTTCCCGGTCGCCTGCAGATGCCTGACGATCGCAGCCACCTCAGCCTTGGAAATACCCTTCGGAAAAAGCGCAGTAACCGTAGTCGTGAGTGTTTTCAGCGTGCGTGGCCTTGAATTGCCGCGCGTTTTGAGGTTACTGACCACCATCGCGAAGCGGTCGACTTTTTTCGGGGCAGGTGCTGCGGGGGGTTTGGGCGGCGTGGGTTTTGCGGGTGGGGTGACGACCGCTTTCGGCGCAACGGCGATCGCCACTGTTACGGGAGATACGACCGGCTTCGGTGTTGGGGCACTTGCTTTGTTCGGGCATCTGAAGTGCCCCTTCTGATTCAGTACGACTTCGAACTTCTGCTTGATCGACATGCTGCCGAGCAAGGTATTCACCGTCTTGCAGCACGCCACACAGTTGTCGTCGCCATTGGCGCCGCCCTTCGCAATGGCCATCAGATGTTCAACGCTCGCGTCATCCCGTGGCAGGGGCTGTTTGCAGAAGAAGCACAGGCCCCCCTGAACGAACAGGAGGCGGTCGAGCGGTTTGGTCGGCATGGACGCTGCGATCTCCAGTCGGTCAGCTGCACCGATATGCTAGCCGATCTGCGTGCGGCGATCCTCTGTGCATCGAATGCAAGCTGCTCTGGACTGCGACTCCTCCCATCGGACGTGTAGGGTAGCGGTTATGCAGCGCCAATTCCGGGGAGCGTCGCCGCGAAGTTACTTCCCTTTCAGATCAATCGTACTGCGCGATGCGGCGCAGTCGCGCAGGTAGAGGTTGAGCAGGCTCTGCCACGGAATGCCGGTGTCTGTGGCAAATGACTTGAGGTACTGAATCGAATCCGCGTCGAGCCGGATCGTGATCCGCCTCTCGAGTTGTTCAGCGTGGCGGGGCTCCGATGCCTCAGAAAAGTCCTGTTCAGGTTGTAAGGTTATGTCCTTTCAGAAAGACGCGGCCTTTTGGTCGTTCCGATGAAGCGGATCAAGGCAATGACTTTGCTGCAACGACGATACCGTTACGATTCACGGACGTGACGGACTGAATGAGGGCGTAGCCGGGACTCGCCTGACTATTGATCCGTTCAGTGCCGGAGTATGACAAAAGGAAATTTCGAGCGAGAAATCCGCGCTGCCATGCAGGTCAGCGCCAGGGCGTGCTGTACACTTCCGCCAACCTCCTTCCGATCGCTTCTCCGTGTCCGACATTCCCACCACCTTTGCCGTCGACGGCCCGCTCGCCCGGGCGATCGACGGGTTCACGCCGCGTGCGCAGCAGACGGAAATGGCCGAGCGGGTGGCGGCGGCGATCGAACAGCGCAGCGTGCTGGTGGTCGAGGCGGGCACCGGGACGGGCAAGACCTACGCCTATCTCGTGCCGGCGCTGCTGTCAGGCACCAAGGTGATCGTGTCGACCGGCACCAAGACGCTGCAGGACCAGCTTTTCCAGCGCGACCTGCCGACGGTGCGCGGCGCGCTCGGCGTGCCGGTGACGATTGCACTGCTGAAGGGGCGCGCCAATTACCTGTGTCACTACCATCTCGAACGTTCCTTGCACGATGGCCGGCTCGGGTCGCGCGAAGAGGCGGGGCATCTGCAGGCCATCGCGCGCTGGGCCAAGGTGACGGGCAGCGGTGACAAGGCGCAGTGCACCGAGGTGCCGGAAGAATCGGGTGCCTGGCAGCTGGCCACCTCGACACGCGACAACTGCCTGGGCCAGGACTGCCCGAACGCGAAGGAGTGCTTCGTGACCGCGGCGCGGCGCGAGGCGATGGAGGCGGATGTGGTGGTGGTCAATCACCACCTGTTCTTTGCCGACCTGATGCTGCGTGACGAGGGCGTGGCCGAACTGCTGCCGGCCTGCAATGCGGTGGTGTTCGACGAAGCGCATCAGCTTGCCGAGACCGCCAGCCTGTTCTTCGGCGAGTCGGTGTCGACCTCGCAGATGCTGGAGCTGGCGCGCGACACGCGCGCCGAGGCGGTCATCAACGCCAAGGATTTCAAGCAATTGCCCGAAGCCGCCGAGCGCATGTCCAAGACGGCGCGCGACCTGCGGCTGGTGTTCCGCGAAGAGAACGTGCGGCTGTCGGCGGCGCAGATCGACGAGCGTGCCGCGTTCGCGCCGGCACTGGCGACCGTGCTCGACGCCTTGCGCGAACTGGCCGGCGTGCTCGAAACCCAGGCCGGGCGAAGCGAGGGGCTGGAAAAGTGCTGGCAGCGTGCGCTCGATCTGGTGGCGCGCATCGAACGCTGGCAGGCGGGCGACAGGAAACAGCCCGAGCAGGCCGACCGCGTGCGCTGGGCCGAGGTGTACACGCAGGCGCTGGCGCTGAACGCCACGCCGCTGTCGGTGGCCGACATTTTCCGGCGCCAGATGGAAGACAATCCGCGGGCATGGATTTTCACGTCGGCCACGCTGGCGGTCGGCGGCGATTTCGGCCACTACTGCGGCGAACTGGGCCTGGCCGGCGCCGAGACGGCGCAGTGGGGCAGCCCGTTCAACTACGGTGAGCAGGCGCTGCTTTATGCGCCCGAAAACATGCCCGAACCGTCGGCGCCCACGTACGCCGAAGCGGTGGCGCGCGCCGCCTGGCCGCTGATCAAGGCCTGTCGCGGCGGCGTATTCGTGCTGTGCACCTCGCTGCGCGCGATGAAGCGCATCCACGAACTGATCGAGGACAAGCTGTCGGCCTATGACCCTGACCGGCCGCTGCTGATGCAGGGCCAGGCCACGCGCAGCGAACTGCTCGAGCGGCATCGCGCCGCCGGTAACGCGGTGCTGGTCGCCAGCCAGAGCTTCTGGGAAGGTGTCGATGTGCGTGGCGACGCGCTGCAGCTGGTCATCATCGACAAGCTGCCGTTTGCCCCGCCGGACGACCCGGTGCTGTCGGCGCGCATCGAACACATGAAGCGCGAAGGCCGCAACGCCTTCATGGATTACCAGCTGCCGCATGCGGTGATCAGCATGAAGCAGGGCGCCGGCCGGTTGATCCGAGACGAGCGCGATCATGGCGTACTCGTGGTGTGCGACCCGCGCCTGATCGACAAGCACTACGGCAAGACCATCTGGCGCAGCTTGCCGCCTATGCGCCGCACGCGCAGCGAAGACGTGGCGGTGCAGTTTCTCGAAAGCCTGGGCGGCTGAAAGCTTCGAGATTTTCCTGATCGGCGATGGTGTGGATTTCCCGATCCGCGCCAAGCTCCGCGCGCTAGTCTGGACTCGGTCTAGAATCGTGATTCCGAAGTGCGGGAGGTGTCGCCATGTTGCGCGAAGCACTTTTCAGGGGACCGCCGCAGGACGACACCCGTTCGTCGAAATTCCGCGTGCTGTCGGGGCTGCTTGCGCAGGCCGGCATCGAAGTGGACGGACCGGAACCGTGGGACATGCGCATCCATTCACCAGACCTGCCGGCGCGCCTGCTTGCGCAGGGCAGTCTTGGTCTGGGCGAAAGCTATATGGATGGCGAATGGGACGCCGACCAGCTCGACGAATTCTTCGCCCGGCTGCTGCGTGCGCGACTGGGCGAACGCGTTCAGCCGGCGCGCATCGTCATGCATGCGCTCAGCGCGCACATTTTCAACCGCCAGACACGCCGCCGCGCCTGGCAGGTCGGCGAGCGTCACTACGATCTGGGCAACGATTTCTACGCTGCGATGCTCGATCCGCGCATGACCTACACCTGCGCCTACTGGAAGAACGCCGACGACCTCGCGTCCGCGCAGGAAGCCAAGCTCGATCTGGTGTGCCGCAAGCTCAAGCTCGAACCCGGCATGCGTCTGCTCGACATCGGCTGCGGCTGGGGCAGCCTGATCGGCTATGCGGCCGAGCACTATGGGGTGGAATGCGTCGGCGTGACCGTGTCGCGCGAGCAGGTGGAGTGGGCGCGCGCACGCTACGCCCGCCTGCCGGTGGAATTCCGGCTGCAGGACTACCGCGAGGTCGACGAGGCCTTCGACCGTGTGGCCAGCATCGGCATGTTCGAACATGTCGGGCGCAAGAACTTCCGCACCTTCATGCAGGTGGCGCGGCGCTGCCTGCATCCGGACGGCCTGCTGCTGCTGCACACGATAGGCAAGAACACGCAGCGCGGCGCGACCGACCCCTGGATAGACCGCTATATCTTCCCCAACGGCGATCTGCCGGCGGTCGGTCAGATCGGCCGTGCGGTCGACGATCTGTTCGTGGTCGAAGACCTGCACAATTTCGGCGCGGACTACGACCGCACGCTGATGGCCTGGCATGCCAATTTCGAAGCCGCATGGCCGCAACTGGCCGACCGGCTCGGCGAGCGCTTTCGCCGCATGTGGCGGTATTACCTGCTGTCGTGTGCCGGCGCCTTCCGCGCACGCGACATCCAGCTCTGGCAGTGGGTGCTGTCGCCAGCCGGTGTGCCCGGCGGCTATCGGCGCATCAACTGACGCTGCGCATCAACCGGCATTGAAATACTGGCGGATCGCCTCGTCGGAGGTGTGGGTGTTCAGCTCGCTGACGTTGATCGACAGGCTGCCGGTAGCCCACAGGTAGTGTTTGCGGAACCACGCATACAGCTCGTCCGAGGCCTTGTCGATGGCGCCCAGGCGGCCCGACTCGATCAGGTACTGCAGCGCGCGGTCGGCGCCGGGAGTCTGCTCGGTTACGGCGCGATGCTTTTCGAGCGGCTGGAACAGGCGGCCCACATCGAGTGCAGTGACCGATTGCGGGCGCTCGGCCAGGCGGCGCTCCAGCCTGTCGATGGCGGCCGTCCACGACGGGCTGAGCTTGAAGCGCTGCCGCAGACTTGCGGTCCAGTTTTGCAGAAGCGCAACATAGGTTTGTTCGGTGGCCTTTTCGCTCATCATGTTGGCGTTATCCTTGTACGCAGTCGCGGAAGCATTCAGCCGGTGACGCAGACTCGCAGCCGACGTCCTCCAGTCCGCTTTTACGACTGCGCAACGATCCGGCTTGAGCAGCCGGTGAGCAGGTTGGCACGGCGAAACGAACATTTACTCGCGTGGGGTGCTCCGCCCGCGCTGCATCACGGTCGAGGCCCGATTTCTCGTGAATGATGTCACCACGAGAACCGCATTCTGGTCTGCAGACACGCATCCGGTCCTCCCCGGACGGGGTATCCGGATTTTCAGGCGTCAATCTACGGGTTACGCACATGGTTTTCGAAGTCTACGGACGATTCGAAGTCGAGGTTTGCGAGGAGTCGGGGGCGTGGGTCGCCTACCGGTTGGGGCCCGGCATGCGTCATCGCGACTATGACGTGTCCTTCCCGCGCGGGCTGGCCGAAGACCGGCTGGCCGAGGTGCTGACCAATAGTTTCCAGGACCTCGCTTCGCCGGGGCTGAACGTGCGGCGCGTCCGCTGAAGGCTGTCGCACCGAGCACGCGCCATGTTCGCCTCCCTCGCGCGCCTCCCTGATACGCTGGGCAGCTTCGGTCTGATCTTCTGGGGCAGTGTGCTGCTGGCGCTGCTGTTCGCCATCGGCGTGCTGATCGTGATCGAACAGCGCATGTTCCGGGCGCGCGGCAAGGGTGGCGGTGCGCTGTTCGTGCGACTGTGCTCATTGCCCATCCTCGCGCTGACCGTGGCCGTCGTGCTGCTCGTTGCGCGCACCGTGTCGGGCATGGAAGGTCTGGCGGTGTTCTATGGCGCGCTGTTCACGCTGGCGCCGCTGTTGTGGTTCGGTCTGCACGGGCTGGCCGGGTGGCTCGCCTCACCGCGACTGGACCGGGGTGAAAGTGCGTGGCTGGCGGTCAGTGGTCTGCTGATGCTGGCGCTGCCGGTCGGCCTCGTCAGCGCTCTGCAAATGCCGTACTTCCATCTGGTGCGCCTGATCGACGGCGCCCGCGTGGCCGCAACGGGTCAGCGGCCGCTGCCGCATGACGTACGGCCGGTGCTGCGTTTCCGACTGGCCGCAGTCGGTGGCGGGACCGGCGACCTCCTTGTTCAGTCGCTGCGTGCGCCGGCGAATGTGACGGTCGAGCGGGTCGAAGCGATGTCGGGCGGTCACTGGGCCGACACCGCGACCCAGATGCATGCATACATGTGCCGTGATGGCGACGACCTGCATTTCGCATGGCGGCCCGGCAGTGCGGTGCCGCGGCTCAGGCTGCACTGGCGTGACGGCTCCGGCGCCGCGCTGACCGAATTCCAGCCCGCCGATCCGGTTGCGCTGCCGTCGGCGGCGGACTTCGAGCCGCGCTGGC
Organism: Methyloversatilis sp. RAC08; assembly: GCF_001713355.1. NCBI lineage: Bacteria > Pseudomonadati > Pseudomonadota > Betaproteobacteria > Nitrosomonadales > Sterolibacteriaceae > Methyloversatilis > Methyloversatilis sp. RAC08. The sequence goes on from NZ_CP016448.1 coordinate 3,555,911, forward strand.
GTAGCGGCGGCGGTGTCGATCTGCCGGCGCCATTGCCGCGCGACCTCGTCACCGTCAGCGATCAGGCGGGCGCCAGCGGCTATTTCCGCGCGCTGCCGGCAAGCCTCGATCGCGCGCATGACTGTCTGCTCGGCGGTGAACTCAAGACATCGACGCCTTCGGGCGACGCAGTGAACGCATTGCGGATTTCGGTCGACCTCACCGCGACCGACCGCGGCTTGAGCGCGCAGTATGTGAGGCCGGATCCTTGATGACCGCGCTGCGGATGCGCTGTGAGCGCTGCAACATGATCTGCCCGCGGCGGTGATGTACCCTCCATTTCATTCATCCTCTGTGCACCGATCACGATGAAAACCCTTTACGAAGCGGCCAGCCTCGTGGAAGCCCATCTGCTGAAGGATCTGCTGGCACAGGAAGGCGTGCCCGTGGTGATTCACGGTGAGTTCCTGCAGGGCGGCATGGGCGAATTGCCGGCTGCGGGCCTGGTCCGGCTGATGGTGGATGATCACCACTATGGCGCGGGGCGCGCGGTCATTGAACGCTGGGAAGCCAGCCCGGTCAGCGACATCCCGGACGTGCCACGTCCTTCGGCCCGGGACGAGGCGTCGCCCTCTGGCGAGCAGTCCGTGCATCGGCAGCCACACCCGCCTCCGCAGCGGCGGCGCGACGGCCGCAACCCCTTCGGCATGTGGATCGCCGTGGCCGTGGTCGCTACCGCCTGCTGGCTGTATGCGCGCGCGATCGAAGCGGTTGAGTTGGCTGACGTGGTCGACGTCGACAGCCGCACCGCCGAGCTTTCGACAAGCGCCGGCATGCGCCATCCGGTGCAGCCGCCTTCACCCGGAAACAGCGCCGCGCTGCGCGTGCGCTGAGTGTCCGTGCCGGCTGTCACCGATCCGGCGCCGCCGCGCACCGGGCGCCTGCTCAGCCGCGTCCTCCTCATTGCAGTGCTGTTTCTCGGCGCGCTGTGGCTGCTCGATCGCGTTCTTCCGCCGCCGCTGCCCGGTCCGGACGACGGCTTCATCGTGCTGGCGCGCGACGGCAGCCCGCTGCGTGCCTGGCCGGGTGCGGATGGTGCGTGGCGCTATCCGGTCACGCTGGCCGACGTGTCGCCGCGCTATGTCGAGGCACTGCTGGGTTACGAAGACCGCTGGTTCCGCTGGCACCCGGGCGTCAATCCGGCTGCGCTGGCGCGCGCCGCCTGGCAGTGGGCAGGCAGCGGGCGCATCGTGTCCGGCGGCTCCACGCTCACCATGCAGGTCGCGCGCATTCTCGAACCCGTGCCGCGCACGCCGCGCGGAAAGCTGCGCCAGATGGCGCGCGCGCTGCAGCTCGAGTGGCGGCTGTCGAAGGACGACATCCTCACGCTGTATCTGAACCACGCGCCGATGGGTGGCATCGTCGAAGGTGTCGAGATGGCCAGTCGTGCCTACCTGGGCAAGCCGTCGCGCGCTCTCAGCCATGCCGAAGCGGCGCTGCTCGCCACCCTCCCGCGTGCGCCCAGCCGCCTGCGCCCGGACCGGGCGCCCCAGGCTGCGCAGGCCGCGCGCGACCGGGTGCTCACGCGGCTGGCCACCTTCGGCATCTGGTCACCCGAGGTGGTGGCCGACGCGCGCATCGAACCGGTCATCGCACAGCGTCTGCAGGGCGGCTGGCTGGCCCCGCTGGCGGCTGAACGTCTGCGCGGGCAGGTGCGCCGGTCGGACCGGCGCGGCCTGACCCGCGTCGCCAGCACGCTGGACCGCGAACTGCAGAGCACCGTCGAGCGGCTGCTGGCTGACCGCGCCTCGGTGCTGCCGCCGAAGGTGTCGATCGCCGCGCTGGTGATGGATGTCGACACGCTGGAGGTGCGCGCCTATGCCGGCTCAGCCGATTTCACCGACGCCGGACGCAGCGCCCATGTCGACATGGTGCGCGGCGTCCGCTCGCCCGGCTCCACACTGAAGCCCTTTCTTTATGCGATGGCGCTGGATGACGGCCTCATCCATTCCGAAAGTCTGCTGATCGATGCGCCGCAGGCCTTCGGCGGCTATCAGCCGGGCAATTTCCAGGCCGATTTTTCGGGGCCGGTCAGTGCCGCTGAAGCGCTGCAGCGCTCGCTCAACGTGCCGGCCGTCGACCTGCTGGACCAGATCACGCCGCCGCGCTTCGCCGCCCGGCTCGCCACGGGCGGCCTCAAGCTGCGCATCGCGACTGGAGAGCAGCCCAATCTGAGCCTCATCCTGGGCGGCGCCGGGGTCACGCTGGAAGAACTGGTCGGTGCCTATCGGGCACTGGCTGCCGGCGGCCTGGCCGGCACACCGCGCCTCACACCGGATGCACCGCGCGTCGAATCGCGTCTGATGAGCGAGGGTGCAGCGTGGATCGTGCGCGACATCCTGGAAGGCGGCGGCCACCCGGATCGCCCCTTCATCGAAGCGGGCGGCAGCGCGCCGCTGGCCTGGAAGACCGGCACCAGCTTCGGTTTTCGCGATGCCTGGGCGGTCGGCGTGGCGGGCCGCAACGCGCTCGGCGTGTGGATAGGGCGGCCCGACGGCACGCCCAATCCGGGGTTCTTCGGCGCCAACGCGGCAGCGCCGCTGCTGAAGGATATCGCTGCGGCGCTGCCGCGGGCAGCGCCTGCGCCGCGTGACCGGCCGGCGTCGGTGCAGCCGGTCGACATCTGCTGGCCACTCGGCACGGCAACAGCCGATACCCCGGCACCGCTGTGCCATCGACGTCGCAGCGCGTGGGCGCTCGCCGGCGCCGTGCCGCCGACGCGCCCGGACCGCATCGATGGCAGCAGTCTGCGGCAGGCCTTGTGGATCGATCCGGCCAGCGGTCTGCGCACCGTGTCCGGCTGCGGCAATGGACAGATGCAGGAATTCGCCCGCTGGCCGGTGCTGCTGCAACCGTGGCTTGCCGGCTGGCTGCCCGCCCACCAGCGCCCGCCCGACTGGAAGCCCGGCTGCGCGCCGATGGACACCGCGCCGGCCGCCACGCTGCGCATCGTCGGCCTCACCGACGGCCTGCGCCTGCGCCCCGCGCCACATCAGCGCCATGTGTCGCTCAAGCTCGCGGCGCGCGGCGCGCAGGGCACGGTGCATTGGTTGCTCGATGGCCGACGGGTGACGCCGGATGCCGGGGGCAAGCTGCTGCTCGATGACCCTGGCGAGCATCGCCTGACCGTGATGGACGGCGAGGGGCGCCATCACAGCTTGAGATTCGTGCTCGATCCGGCGGCTGATGGTCGAGTCCTGCGCTGACCCCCGGTGGCGCAAGCGGCTTCGGCCGGGCCCCTTGCTGGATGAGCCGCCGCTCCCACAGGGACAGCTCCCACCGTCGGCTCAGCTGGCGAACGTTGTCTGCGCCAGGCAGGTCGATTGCCGTTGCGCGGCGCGATCGGCGGAATCAAATCCCGACCTGTTCCGTTCGCGGGAATCCACGAACGGAAAATGCAGCCACGCCGTAGCGATGTGGTTCGTTTCTGCGATCCCGCGTGGACTGCCTTGACACGTACGGCAGCGATGGTGACGATGCGTCGCGCGTACCGATCGCGCAGGGCCCAGATGCATCTTTATAGGCGGGCCGCGGATTATCCGGAAAACTCAATTGCCCTGAATTTCGCTCCAGTTTTTTTTGCTCTTATTTGAATCACCAACCCGGGAATGACCATGTCTCAAATCATCGTTGAACACAATCCGTCGGAAGACAAGCTCAAGCAACTGGGCGTGTCGAGCTGGGAAATCTGGGAAAAGGAAGTGTCGAAATTTCCGCTAGATTTCGGCATGACGGAAAGCGCCTATCTGCTGGAAGGCGAAATCCATGTCACGCCGCAGGGTGGCGAAAAAGTCGTGATCAAGGCCGGCGATTTCGTGGTGTTCCCGAAAGGCATGAAGTCGATGTGGGAAGTGGTGAAGCCCTTGCGCAAGCACTACAAGCACAGCTGAACCACCGTGGTGACCCGATGATGGGTAAAAAAAAGCCCCGGAAATCCGGGGCTTTTTTCTGTCCGCCGGGCCGTCGACAAACTGAGCCGGCCCGACCGGGGCGTCAGGGGGCGCGATACTCGACACCGTGGCGCTTGAAGATGTCCTTCAGCTCGCCCTTTTCGGCAATGCTGTTCATCGCGGCCTGCAGCGACTGGGCCAATTTTTCATTACCTGACTTCACCGCGAGGCCGATGACCCACTGGCGGCGATTGACCAGCGGAAGCGGCACGTCGGCGATGGCGTAGCCGCTGGTGCCTGCGAGACCGGCCTCCAGTTCGCTCTGCATGGCCATGACGGCACTGACCTCGCCATTCTTCATCGCGCTCAGTGCTTCGCTGGCCGATTTGTAATTGCCGACGTTGTTGCGGTAGACGCCCCCATCTGCGGACAGGAGCACCGTGGCAGGGTAGGTTTCCACTTCGACGCCGATGCGCTGGGTGCGGAAGGCATCGAGCGATTCGAGCTTGTCGAGCTTGTCGACGTTGCGGGCGATGGCAAACTTTTCGCGGTAGTAGGGTGCGAAGAACATGGCCTTGTCGTTACGAGCCGTGTAGGTCGCGTCGATGGGCACGTGCAGCATGACATCGGCCGGGCCATAGCCGAGCACGGTGCCGCGCCACACCATGTTGCGCAGGTCATCGTCCATGTTTTCGTCGGCCGAGAACCACAGGATTTCCAGCTTCACGCCGAGCCGTTCAGCCAGCAGTCTGGCGACGTCGACGTCGATGCCGCCTTTGTCCACGTCGGAGAACGGGGTGAACTCCTTGTACAGCGCAACCTTGATCTGACCGCTCTTGATCACTTCGTCGAGGTCGCGGCCTTGCGCCCATGCGCTGCCGGCGAAGCCGCCCAGCCACATGACGGCACACAGCATGAGCGTGGTTAATCTGTTCTTCATTCCTGGTCTCCAGAGATATTGTGTGTGCGGGGAGGATTTACCGCGAGGCCGCATTTTTGCACAGCAGCCCGAAATCGGTTGCAACAACCGCCATGGCAACCCGAGGTGTCAGCGCACGGTACCGGGGGCGCTGCCGGGCAATCCTGTCCGCACGCGCGTCGACGAACCGGACAGCAAAGAAAAAACCGGCGCCAGAAGGCGCCGGTTACGGTCGCCCCAATAACGGGGCGCAAGGAGGAGTCTTCAGATCTTCTTGATCAATCTTTCAGCAGCTTGAACACCCACATCGAGCCGCCCTGGTTCAGGTAGGAAACCTTCTTGGCGACGTCGCCGCCCCACAGCGGGACTGCGCCGCCCCAACCGGCCGTCACGGCGATGTACTGTTCGCCGTCCTGATCCCAGGTGATCGGGGGGGCCACGATGCCGGTGCCGACCTGGAAGGACCACACTTCCTTGCCGGTCTTGGCATCCGCTGCCTTCAGGTAGCCCTCGGGCGTGCCCCAGAACACGAGGCCGCCGCGGGTCACCATCGCGCCACCCCACAGCGGGGCGTTGTTGCGGACTTCCCATACGATCTTGCCGGTCTTCGGATCGACGGCACGCAGCGCGCCGATGTAGTCGCCGCCGATCTCCTTGGCGTCCAGCGTCTTGATCGTGAAGCCGGCACCCAGGTAGGCCGCACCCTTCTTGTAGGTGATCGGCTCGTTCCAGATTTCCATGCCCCACTCATTGGACGGCACGTAGAACAGACCGGTATCCGGGCTGTAGGCCATCGGCATCTGGTTCTTGCCGCCCAGGAAGGAAGGTGTGGCGAACACGACACTGCCCTTCTTGCCGTCAGCGCCCGCGCTCGGGTCGCCCGGGCGGTTCGCCGGGTCATAGATCGGGCGACCGTTTTCGTCCAGACCCTTGGCCCAATTCAGGGCCTTGACGAACGGGAAGCCGCGCTCGAACTTGCCGGTGTTGGCGTCCAGCACGTAGAAGAACCCGTTGCGGTCGGCCTTGCCGCCCATGCGCTTGCCGTTCATGTCGAAGGTGACGAATTCATTCACACCGTCGTAGTCCCAGCCGTCGTTCGGTGTGCTCTGGAAGTGCCACTTTATCTCGCCGGTCTTGACGTCGATCGCGACGGTGGAGCATGAATACAGGTTGTCGCCCGGGCGCAGGTGGCTGTTCCACGGCGCAGGATTGCCGGTGCCGAAGTAGGCGAGGCCGGTCTTCGCGTCATAGGTGCCGCCCAGCCACGTCGCAGCGCCGCCGACCTTCCACAGGTCGCCCGGCCACGTGGCATTGGTCGTGCCGCTGATGCCGGCTTCGGTCTTGTTGCCGTCGGCGTCGTACCTGTAGCCCATGTGACCTTCGATGGTCGGGCGCATCCAGACCATCTTGCCGGTCTTCGGGTCACGTGCCTCGACGCGGCCGATGATGCCGAACTCGCCACCGGACACACCGGTCAGCAGCAGACCGCCGGCGATGATGGGCGCTGCCGACGACGAATAGCCGGCCTGGTAGTCGTCGATCTTTTCTTTCCACACGACCTTGCCGGTGGCCTGATCCAGCGCGATGAGCTGGGCGTCGAGCGTGGCGTAGATGATGAGGTTGTCAAAGGCCGCAGCACCGCGGTTGATCACGTCGCAGCAGGGCATGATGCCTTCAGGCAGACGGTGTTCGTAGGTCCACAGGCGCTTGCCGGTCTTGGCATCGAGCGCGAACACGCGGGAGTACGAGGCGGTGACGAACATCTTGCCGTCGATGATGAGCGGCTGCGCTTCCTGACCGCGCTGCTTTTCGCCGCCATACGAATACGACCAGGCGGGCACCAGACGCTTCACATTCTTCGGAGTGATCTGCTTGAGCGGGCTGAAACGCTGACCCTCGGTTCCCATGCCCCACGAAAGAACGTTACCTGTGGTTTTGGCGTCATTCACGATGTCGGCGTCCGTCACACCGGCATACGCGATGGAGCTGTGCGCGCAGGCGGTGAGGACGAGCGCTGCAAGAGCAGTTCTTTTCATGGATGGTCTCCTCTGATTTGGATCAGTCGTCTGACTGTCGGATTTTTCGTCGCAACGAGCGACGCCCAAGTGTTGCAAAACGCATGCCATTTATCGGGGTTGCACCAAAATTCCGGCTCGGGATCGCCAGGCGGGCGGCTGTTCCGGCAGGCATGGCAAAGCCCGGGAGAAGGGATGTCTTCCCTGAGCCGCGCGGACAAAGGCCCTGCGGTGGGTAGGTCTTCTGGCGGAGTGCGGATGCGGCGTGGATAACGGAACGAGACGGGCGGTCGCGTTCGCGCCGGACAACTTCCGGTGACGGTTGCACAAGCGGCTGACCCGTCCGGATTTCAACCGATTCATGCAAATCGTTCGTACAGATATCGAACGTCCGCCAGAGGGGTTGTCCCGGCGAGGGCAGGGTGACGCCCCGATTCATCGGGGATTTCTTCACCGCTGCCACCGGCGCATCAGCACGTTCTGGGCATGCGCGGCGCGAACGCAATCCCGACGAAGCATTCGTCGAATGCGCTCTTCGCGTTCGTGTACTCGTTGGTTTGCCGGGGCAAGGCTGCCCCGGCGGTCAGCGCTTGCCGTTGCCGCCCAGCAATGCGGCAACCTGTCGCTTGCCACGCCGGGCGCCACCTGCGGTGCCGTCGGACGTTGCGGCCGGGACATCGCCGGAAGGCAGTGATTCGTAAGGCTTGCTGAAGTCGAAACCGTCCGCCGCAACCTGGCTGGCGGATGAACGCGGACTGCGCGGCGGACGCACTGCGTCGCCCGGCGACGACCGGCTGCGGCGAGCTGCGCTTTCCGGCCGTTCCGGCCGCTCACCGCTGCTGACGGCACGCTCCCGCGGGCGCTCGCCACCACGCGCTTCGCGCGGACTCGATTCGCGCGCTTCGCGCTGTCGGGCGCGGCCGGGGTCGAAGCCTTCCGGCGTTGCCGGTTCGATTTCCTTGCGGATGAGCTTTTCGATGTCGGCCACACGGCCGCGCTCTTCCGGCGCCATCAGCGAGATCGCTTCGCCGCTGCGCCCGGCTCGGCCAGTGCGGCCTATACGGTGTACATAATCTTCCGCGTTGTGCGGCAACTCGAAATTGATGACGAAGGGCAGGTCCTCGATGTCGAGTCCGCGCGCTGCGACGTCGGTCGCGACCAGCACGCGCACGGCACCGCTCTTGAACGCCTCCAGCGCTTCGGTGCGCTGCTGCTGGCTCTTGTCGCCGTGGATGGCGTCGGCTGCAACACCCTGACGGATCAGATGTACGGCCAGCCGGCTGGCGCCGAACTTGGTATTGACGAACACCAGCGCCTGACGCGACACGTAGTCGGGCTGCGTCAGCAGGTGCGTCAGCAGCGCACGCTTGTCGTCGGTCGCGCAGGCGTGCACCTTGTGCGTGACGGTTTCGGCAGTGGCATTGCGGCGTGCGACTTCGATCAGCTGCGGGTCGCGCAACATGGCCTGCGCAAGCTTCTTGATTTCTTCCGAGAAGGTGGCCGAAAACAGCAGGCTCTGCCGCTGTGCGGGCAGCAGTGCGAGGATGCGCTTGATGTCCGGGATGAAACCCATGTCCAGCATGCGGTCTGCTTCGTCCAGCACCAGCATCTGAACCTGGCCGAGCGCGATGCTCTTGCCTTCGACGTGATCGAGCAGGCGACCCGGCGTGGCGACGACGATTTCGCGGCCTTCGCGCAACTCCTTCACTTGTGCCTTCATGTCCACGCCGCCGTAGATGCAGACCGAACGCAGCGGCAGGTGCTTCGAATAGGTGCGCACGCTTTCGTGCACCTGCATCGCCAGTTCGCGCGTCGGGCAGACGATCAGCGCGCGTACCGGGTGGCGTGCGGGCGATGGCGAGCTGCTGGCGTGCGGCGCAAGGCGCTGCAGCAGTGGCAGCGTGAAACTGGCGGTCTTGCCAGTGCCGGTCTGGGCGCCGCCCATGACGTCGCGGCCCGCGAGCACGATGGGAATGGCCTGGGCCTGAATGGGGGTCGGCACGGTGTAGCCGGTGTCTGCGACAGCGCGCAGCAATTCGGGGATGAGCCCGAGTTCTTCAAACGACATGTATGCGAAGCTCTTTGTGTAAGGACTTCCGCCTGGCATGCCGGTTCAGGCTGGGGAAATCGGTTCCGGAAAACCCGGCGCGAGTGCGCGCCAACGTAAGCTTGGCGCGGGTATCGAGCCCGGGGCGCAGGCGCCTGGGCGGGAGAAGTGGAGGATCTGGCCGGGCAATCCGGCCGGATCGGAAACTCCGGGCCGCGCCATGACCGGCGAGGCGACTGCGCGCGCATTATCGCACAGTGCAGGGTCGCGCCTCCGCGTGGCGCTGATTCGCAGTTCAGGAGCCCGAGCGCGACCTCGTGCGGGCTTGCTGCGGGAGCGCCGCCCATGGCAGCGGCGGCCTGTTGCAGCGGCGGCCTCGCCGCGATAGTGCCGTGACCATCATTGTGCAGAGTGCGTATCGCGGCGAGGCCGCCGCTCCCACAGGGGCCGCTCCCACAGGCGCCGGCCGTTCCCAAAGGGCAGCCCCCGCAACCGGGAACTGCCCTGTAGCCGCCGCTCCCCTCAGCCGTGCCGCCGCCGGGCGGATGCGGATTTGCCGGGCACGCCCAGGTAACCGGTGACTTCCTCGCGGTCGTGGTAGAGCTGGCGGAAACGCAGTTCGTGCTTCTTGTCGACCGATTCCAGCGCCTCGGCGATCAGGTCGGAGCACAGCTGCAGTTCTTCATAACGCCGCTTCATCGGCAGCTTCAGGTTGAAGATGGCGTGCTGGCACAGGCCCTGCGCGATCCAGCGCGCGACCAGTGCGGCGACGCGGCGCGGCTGTTCGACCATGTCGCACACCAGCCAGTCGACCGGCTTGCGCGGCACAAAACGGAAACCATCTTCCTTCTTGTGCCGCACCTGGCCGGTTTCGAGCAATTCGGGCTTCATCGGCCCGTTGTCTACCGCAGTCACTTCGAAATGGCGCGACACGAGGTGCCAGGTCCAGCCTCCCGGTGCAGCACCGAGGTCGACGGCGCTCATGCCGGGCTTGATCAGCCGTTCCTGTTCGTCTTCGGTCAGCAGGCTGTGAAACGCTTCGGCCAGCTTCAGCGTGGAGCGCGACGGCGCCTCGCGCGGCATGCGCAGGCGCGGAATGCCACCCGGCCACTCGCTGCGCCGGCCCGGCCAGGACAGCGCCACGGTGGCGCGGTCGGCGGCGGTGAAGAAGATGTGCAGGCGCGGCGCATCGCGGTCGTCGCTGAAGGCGTTGGCCGTTTCGAGCGCCTGACTGACGAAGCCTTCCAGCTTGCGGCTGAGGCCGGACAGCGCCTTCACCTTGTCGGTGTCCGGCGTTTCGATCAGGAAGTCGCTGAAGCCCGGCGCCAGTTCGAGAGCGGCTTCGACCACCGGCGTGACGCGGTCGCGCGGTGTCATGCCTTCGACGGTACGGCCCGCCCACACCAGCTGGCGCGCAAAGGTGAGGTCCTGCCAGCTCAGCTTGCGCATCAAGGCGCTCAGCGTGCGCGCATCGGCAAACGCCTCTACGTAGCCACTGCCGGCTTCGGCCTGCGGTTCGATCATCTGGCCGGCGTCGCCGCAGCGGTCCATGATCTCCTGCGCGCATTCGCGTTCGAAGCCGGCGCGGCAATACAGCAGCAGGCCGAGGGGATTTGTTTTCAAGGTGTGTCCGTTCAGGGTGAATCCGTGCCGGGCCGACCGGTCTGTGATACATGTCGCGCTCTTGGGAACGCAATCCGGTCTGCCGCATGAATCTTACGAAAGTTACCGGAATGAAGGATGTCGGCACGAAGGATATCGCGCGCCGACGTCTCGGCCGCTCGACGCTTGAAGTCCCGGCCATCGCGCTGGGCACGATGACCTTCGGTCAGCAGGTCGACGAGCGCACGGCCCACGCCATCATGGACGAAGCCTTCGAGGCCGGCATCGACTTTCTCGACGCGGCCGAAATGTACCCGGTCCCGGCGCGCGCGCAAACCTTCGGCGACACCGAACGCATCGTCGGCAGCTGGCTGGCGCGCCGTCCGCGCGAGTCGGTCATCGTCGCGACCAAGGTGGCCGGACCGGCACGCGGCATCGAATGGATACGCGGCGGGCCGCTGGCGCTGGATGAAAGCAATATCCGGCAGGCGGTCGAAGGATCGCTCGCGCGGCTGCGCACTGACTACATTGACCTGTACCAGATCCACTGGCCGGCGCGCAACGTGCCGATGTTCGGCCAGTATGAGTACGACCCGGGCGGCGAGCGCGAGGCGGAGTCGCTGCGCAGCCAGCTCGAGGCGCTGGGCCGGCTGATCGAGGAAGGCAAGATCCGCCATGTCGGCGTGTCGAACGAAACGCCGTGGGGCCTGATGACCTGCCTGCGCCTCGCCGACGAAGGTCTGCCGCGCGTGGTGAGCATCCAGAACGCCTACCACCTGATGAACCGCACGTTTGACGTCGGCCTGTCCGAGGTATGTACGCGCGAGCAGGTGTCGCTGCTGGCGTACTCGCCACTTGGCTTCGGCCACCTGACCGGCAAGTACGCCGAACGCGCCGACGCGGCCGGTCGCATCACCGAATTTCCGCAGTTCGGCCAGCGCTACTTCAAGGAAAACGTGGCGCCCGCTTCGCGCGCCTATGCCCAGCTGGCGCATGAACACGGACTGACGCCGACCCAGCTGGCGCTCGCGTTCTGCTATCGGCGCCACGCCGTGGCGAGTACCCTGATAGGAGTGACCACGCGCACCCAGTTGCGGGAAAATATCGATGCATGGACCGTAACGCTGTCGAACGCGCTGAACGAAGCCATCGACGCGCTGCACCTGCGCTACACCAACCCGGCGCCGTGACCGGGCGCCCTGCCATGTTGTACAGAGGAGATCTACGGATGTTCATCAAGCCGTTAGCCGCGTTGATCGCGGCCAGCGTCATGCTCGCGCCGATGTCGGCGGGCGCCAACACAGCAAACCCCAAGCCGGCGGCCAGCGCCAAGGCAAGCAAGCCGGCTGCGAAGGCCAGCGCAAAAAGCACCAAGGTCGCCGCGCCGAAGGAAGCCGCCGAAGTCGAACTGGCCCACGGTCTGGATGAGGCCGCGGCACTCGCCCTGCAGGCGCTGGTTGATGACTTCAATGCCGGCGGCAAGGCCAAGCAGAAGATCGTGCTCAGCACGCGCAACTGGGAAGACGCAGACGCTGCGGTTCCCACGCTCCCGGCCATGCTGGTGCTCGACGACGGCGCGCGTCAGCGCTTTCTGGACGGCAAGCCGCGCTACACCCCGCTGCATCAGGTGATGACGATCGCCAAGGAAAAGTTCGCGCATGCAGCCATCCCTGCGCCGATGCCCCCCTATCTGAATGGCGCGAAAGGCCGTCTGAACGCGCTGCCGATCGGGCTCACGACGCCGGTCATGTTCTACAACCGCGACGCCTTCAGCCGCGTCGGGCTTGACCCGAACGTGCCGCCGACCCACTGGTTCTCACTGCAGGAAGCGCTTGGCACGCTGCGCGATGGCGGCTACGCCTGCCCCTACACCAGCGCGCGCCCGACGCAGATCCACGTGGACAACATCAGCGCCTGGCATAACGAGCCGTTCGCGCGCAAACAGGGCAAGACCGGCGAGGCGCTTGCGATCAACGGCCTCGTGCAGGTGAAGCATCTGGCCATGATGTCCTCCTGGTACAAGAGCCGCTACCTGCACATTTTCGGACGCGCCGACGAGGCGGTGCCGATGTTCGCCGGCGGCCAGTGCCAGGTGCTGACGGCACGTTCCTCGGCCTGGCCGCAGATCAAGCGCGACGCCAAGTTCGACATCGGTGTCGCGGCGCTGCCTTTCCACGAAGACATCCGCAATGCGCCGCGCCACACGCTGGCAGATGGCGCGAGCCTGTGGGTGAGCGCCGGGCGTGGTGCCGAGGAAACGCGCACCATCGCGCGCTTTGTCACCTTCCTGCTCGATCCGGACCGCCAGGCCCAGTGGTCGCTTGCCACCGGCTTCATCCCGCTGAACCGCGCCGGCATGGTGGCCATCAGTCCGGTCGATGCGCCGACCGCCGACAGCGTCGCGCGGGTGGCGCTGCGCCAGCTGGCCGGGCGCGCCGGTGCGAAGGACGAACAGACCAGCCACGCGGCCAGCAATCCGCGCGTGCGCGCGGTGCTCGACGAAGAACTGGAAGAGCTGTGGGCCGACCGCAAGCCGGCCAAGGCCGTGCTCGACACGGCAGTCCTGAGGGCAGGCCCATGTGTGACGTCGATCAACTCGTCCTGCTGATCCGCTCGGCCCGCGAGGACGCAACGGTTGGCGAGCCGCTGCGCCGGCTGCTCGCGCTCGACGACGCGGCGCGCGTCAAGGCGATCGAGAAGTGGGTGCGCGAGGGCGTGGCTGCCGGCACGTCGGTGGACATGCTGACCGCCATCGCCTGGCTGACCGACGACGACATCGCGCGTCAGGCGCGCGAACTGCTCGATCCGGCCTGAAGCGGACCCGATGACGTCCAGGCGGTCGCCCTGGCCCTATCCGCTGTGGATCGCCCATCGCGGCGGTGGCTCGGCGGCGCCGGAAAACACGCTCGCAGCGATCCGTGCCGGCGCGGCAGCCGGCTTCGGCATGGTCGAATTCGACGTCATGCTGAGCGGTGATGACGTGCCGCTGCTGATCCATGACGAAACGCTGGAGCGCACGACGGACGGCACGGGCAATGTCAGCGCACACAGCGCCCACGCGCTGCGGCAACTCGATGCGGGGCGCTGGCACGGCCCGACCTTCGCCGGCGAACGCATTCCGACGCTGGATCAGGCCCTCGATTGCCTGCTGGCGCTGGACATCACCGCCAACATCGAAATCAAGCCGGCCACCGGCTTCGAGCGCCGCACCGGCGAAGTCGTCGCGCTCGCGGTCGCGGCACGCTGGCATGCCGGCATGCGGGCGCCGCTGCTGTCCTCGTTCTCGATGGACGCCCTCGAGGCGGCGCGCGAGGCGGCGCCCGACTTGCCGCGCGGTCTGCTGTTCGAACGGCTGCCGGACGACTGGGCCGCCCGGGTGCGCGCACACGGCGCGGTGTCGGTGCACTGCGACCAGGCGGCGCTCGATTTGCAGCAACTTCGGGCCGTGCGCGAAACAGGTGTCCCGGTGCTGTGCTACACGGTGAACGACGCTGCGCGCGCCCGAGAGCTGATCGCGGCCGGTGTGGCCGGTCTGTTTACCGACACGCTCGACCTGCCTCAGCGCTGCGCGACATGATCGAGCGTGGCATGCAGGGCGGCCCGCCATTGCTCAATCAGCGCATCGGCTGACGCTTCCGACGGCAGAAATACCCGACCGTCGTCCGCCGCTGTCTGCATCGCGATGCCAGCGCCGAGCGCCGCCAGTCGCGCCGCCCCCAGCGCCGTGGTTTCCGCCGCAGGTGCGACGCGCACCGGGCAGCCGAGCAGGTCTGCCTGCATCTGCATCAGCAGCGCATTGACCGTGCCGCCGCCGTCGACGCGCAGTTCGCGCAGCGGCGCACCGGCATCGGCTTCCATCGCCCGCATCACGTCCAGCGTCTGCAGCGCGATCGCTTCGAGCGCGGCACGGGCGATGTGGGCGCGCGTGGTGCCGCGCGTCAGCCCGTACATCGCACCGCGCGCCCCGGATGACCAGTGTGGCGCACCGAGGCCGGTGAAGGCCGGCACGATGGTGACGCCGGCGCTGTCCGGCACGCTGGCCGCCAGCGCCTCGATATCCCCCGCGCGGGCGATCAGCCCCAGCCCGTCGCGCAGCCACTGCACCAGCGCCCCGGTCACGAACACGCTGCCTTCGAGCGCGTATTCGATGCGCTCCGACGTCTGCGCGGCACAGGTCGTGAGCAGGCCGTGCTGCGATTCGATGGCCCGGTCACCGGTATGCATCAGCATGAAACAGCCCGTGCCGTAGGTGTTCTTGGCCAGTCCGGGCGCGGTGCAGCCCTGGCCGTACAGCGCCGCCTGCTGGTCGCCGGCGATGCCGGTGATCGGCAGCGCGCGGCCGAACAGTGCTGCGCCGGTTTCCGCCAGGGCGCCGCTGGATGCCACCACTCGCGGCAGCAGCGCGCGCGGAATCCCGAACAGTTCGAGCAGGTAGTCGTCCCACTGGCCGGTGTGGATGTCGAGCAACTGGGAGCGGCTGGCGTTGGTCAGGTCGGTCAGATGCGCGCACCCGCCGGTGAGCTGCCACACCAGCCAGCTGTCCATCGTGCCGCAGGCCAGTTCGCCGCGCTGCGCGCGTTCGCGGGCGTCCGGCACATGATCGAGCAGCCAGGCGATCTTGCTGGCCGAGAAATAGGGGTCGAGCACCAGACCGGTCTTTGCGCGCACGGCGTCTGCGTGGCCTGCAGCCTTGAGGCGGGCGCAGACCTCCGCCGTACGTCGGTCCTGCCAGACGATGGCCGGCCCGAGCGGCTCGCCGGTCGAGCGGTCCCACAGCAGAACGGTTTCGCGCTGGTTGGTGATGCCGATGGCCGCGATGTCGGCGGGCGACAACGCGGCTCGCATCAGCACCTCGCGCACGCAGTCGACGGTATCCGTCCAGATGCGCCGGGCGTCATGTTCCACCCAGCCGGGCTGCGGGTAGTGCTGCGGCAGTTCGCGCTGCGCCATCGCAACCATGTCGCCGGCGGTGTCGAACACCAGCGCGCGCGAACTGGTCGTGCCCTGGTCGAGCGCAAGAATGTGACGCATGTGTTCTCCTCGTCCGCCTGTCGTATCCACGGCAGCGCAGTCATCGGGCGCTGCGGGCGGAATGCTAGAATCCGCGGCTGTTTCGCGCAGTTTAGCGCTCTCCTGATTCTCCATTGCCGACCATGACCAGCGCCGACATCCGCTCCGCCTTCCTGAATTTTTTCGCGTCCAAGGGCCACCAGATCGTGGCGTCCAGTTCGCTGGTGCCGCACGAAGACCCGACGTTGCTGTTCACCAACGCCGGCATGAACCAGTTCAAGGACGTGTTTCTCGGCTTCGACAAGCGCAGCTACAACCGCGCGACGACGTCGCAGAAATGCGTGCGCGCGGGCGGCAAGCACAACGACCTGGAAAACGTCGGCTACACCGCGCGTCACCACACCTTCTTCGAAATGCTGGGCAACTTCAGCTTCGGCGACTATTTCAAGCAGGACGCGATCGACTACGCCTGGGAACTGCTGACCGGGGTGTTCAAGCTGCCGGCCGACAAGCTGTGGGTCACGGTGTATGCCGAGGACGATGAAGCC
Source organism: Methyloversatilis sp. RAC08 (assembly GCF_001713355.1). NCBI lineage: Bacteria > Pseudomonadati > Pseudomonadota > Betaproteobacteria > Nitrosomonadales > Sterolibacteriaceae > Methyloversatilis > Methyloversatilis sp. RAC08. The sequence goes on from NZ_CP016448.1 coordinate 3,571,981, forward strand.
TATGCGATCTGGCGCGACCGGATCGGCGTGCCGGTCGAGCGCATCGTGCGCATCGGTGACAACAAGGGCGCGCGCTACGCGTCGGACAACTTCTGGATGATGGGCGATACCGGCCCCTGCGGCCCGTGCACCGAAATCTTCTACGACCACGGCGAAGACATTCCGGGCGGCCCGCCGGGATCTCCCGATGAAGACGGCGACCGCTACATCGAAATCTGGAACAACGTGTTCATGCAGTACAACCGCGACGAAGCGGGCGTACTGCATCCGCTGCCCAAGCCCAGTGTCGACACCGGCATGGGTCTGGAGCGCATCGCCGCCGTGCTGCAGCACGTGCACAGCAATTACGAAATCGATCTGTTCGTCGCGCTGATCGCCGCCGCTGCGCGCGAAACGCACACCGTCGATCTCGACAATCCGTCATTGAAGGTGCTGGCCGACCACATCCGCGCCTGCTCCTTCCTGATCGCCGACGGCGTCATCCCGGGTAATGAAGGCCGCGGCTATGTACTGCGCCGCATCATCCGCCGCGCCATCCGCCACGGCTACAAGCTGGGCGCGCGCGCCGCATTCTTCCACCGCATGGTGCCGGACCTGATCTCGCAGATGGGCGTCGCCTACCCGGATCTGGCTGCGGCGCAGCAGAAGGTGATGGACGTGCTGCGACAGGAGGAGGAGCGCTTCTTCGCGACGATCGAAAACGGCATGTCCATCCTCGAATCGGCGCTGAGCGCGCTGCCCGAGGGTACCCCGCTGGATGGCGAAACCGCGTTCAAGCTGCACGACACCTACGGCTTCCCGCTCGACTTGACCGCCGACATCTGTCGCGAGCGCGGCGTGACCGCGGACACCGCCGGGTTCGATGTCGCGATGGCCCGCCAGAAGGACCAGGCGCGCGCCGCCGGCAAGTTCCGCATGGCCACGGCGCTTGACTACGACGGCGCGGCGACCGCCTTCCACGGCTACGACACGCTCGACAAGCAGGGCAGGGTGCTGGCGCTGTACCGCGACGGCGCGCCGGTCGATGCGCTGCACGAGGGCGAACTGGGTGTCGTGGTACTCGACGACACGCCGTTCTATGCCGAATCCGGCGGTCAGGTCGGCGACCGCGGCGAGCTGCGCGGTGCGCAGGGCATTTTCAAGGTCGAGGACACGCTGAAGATACAGGCGGCAGTGTTCGGCCATCACGGCGTGCTTGGCACCGGCCGTCTGGCGGTCGGCGACACGGTCAGCGCACGCGTCGATGTACGCGCCCGCGCCGCGACCGCGCGCAACCACTCGGTCACCCACCTGATGCACAAGGCCTTGCGCGAAGTGCTGGGCGACCATGTGGCGCAGAAGGGTTCGCTGGTCGATGCCGACAAGACGCGCTTCGACTTCGTGCATCACGCGCCGATGACCGACGACCAGATCGCCCGCGTCGAGCGCATCGTGAACACGGAAATCCTCGCCAACGCGGCGACGCAGGCGCGCGTGATGGGCATCGAGGACGCGCAGAAGACCGGTGCGATGATGCTGTTCGGCGAAAAGTACGGCGACGAGGTGCGCGTGCTCGACATCGGCTCATCGCGCGAACTGTGCGGCGGCACGCATGTGGCGCGCACCGGCGACATCGGGTTGTTCAAGATCACGGTCGAAGCCGGCGTCGCGGCGGGCGTGCGCCGGGTCGAGGCCATCACCGGCGAAAACGCGGTCGGTTTCGTGCAGGGACAGGACCGGCTGGTGGCGCAGGCGGCAGCCGCCTTCAAGGCGCCACCTGCGGAATTGCCGGCCAAGATCGCGCAGACGCTGGATCACGTGCGCGCGCTGGAAAAGGAACTGGCCCGGCTCAAGAGCAAGCTGGCGTCGAGCCAGGGCGACGATCTGGCGGCGCAGGCCGTGACCGTCGGCAGCACGAAGGTGCTGGCCGCGGTGATGGAAGGGGCCGATGTGCCGGCGCTGCGCGAAACGCTGGACAAGCTGCGCGACAAGCTCGGTTCGGCCGCCATCGTGCTGGCTGCGGTCAACGACGGCAAGGTGAGCCTGATCGCCGGCGTCACGCCGGATCTGACGGCGAAGGTGAAGGCCGGCGAATTGGTCAATTTCGTCGCCGCCCAGGTCGGCGGCAAGGGTGGCGGCAAGCCGGACATGGCGCAGGCCGGTGGAACGCAGCCGGAAAACCTGCCCGCTGCGCTGGCCGGCGTCACGACATGGGTGGAGGGCAGACTGTGATGAAACGGATGACGTGCGTGGCGCTGATGCTCGCCGCTGGCGGGCTGGTGCAGGCCGGCGAGGGCACGATGATCGAGGCGACCACAGCGGCCGGGGAGAAGGTGCAGCTGATGCCGGACGGCCGCTGGAAGTTCGTCGATCAGGCGAAGCAGGTCGAGGCGAAGAAGATTGCCGACACCTATCCGGAAAACCATCTGCGGCCGGAAGGCGCACAGGGCGGCTGGTTCGGCACCCGTGTGCTCATGCCGGGCGACAAGGACTACAACCGCGGCACGCTGAACCCGAAGATGCGCTGACCCGGCACGCCGGTGGCAGCCGGTCAGAGCGCCAGTTCTGCTTCCGCCGCGTGTTCCGCGCAGTACTCGATGTCGGGCAGGATGGCCGTGCGGTCGAGGCCGCACAGGTCGGTGATGCTGCGGTTCAGGTGCCCGGCGATGTCCTCGGGCTTCACGTCGTCATCGATTTCCGTCGCGATCTGGGCCGCGACATTGGTCAGTCGCGCGAGGCGCGTGGCGCTGTCGTGATGCGGCTGGCAGTAGTACTGCATCGCCAGGGCGACGTCATCCGGAAAATTCCAGCGCGCCGCAAGTTCGGCACCCACTTCGCAATGGTTGGTGTGCAGCTTGAGGTGCTCGACGGCCGCGCGCTCGCCGATACTGAGACCATCACAGTCACGAGCGATTTCCTCGGCAAGACGCGGAAAGGCGATGTGGATCATCAGCTGGCCCAGCCGGTGCATCAGGCCGGAGACGTAGGCGTTGTCGGCATTCTCGCCGGCATGGCGTGCCAGCAGCGCGTTGGCGCTGGCGGTCATCAGCGCGTGGCGCCAGAAGTCCTTCAGGTCGACACCGGGTACCTTGGGAAATGCGCTGCTGACGCCGGCCGAAATGACCAGCGTGCGCAGCACGCGCGTACCGACCAGGCGGACTGCATCGTCGATCGAACCCACCGTGCGGCGGCTGCCGTAGAAGCCCGAATTGGCAATGCGCAGCACGCGCGCGCTGATGACCGGGTCGAGCCGGATATCGGCGATCAGCGGCTGCAGGTCGGCATCTTCATGCTTGAGGGTGTCGATCATCTTCTGCACCACCCGCGGAATGACCGGGAGTTGGGCGGTGGCGCTGAAGATGCGTTCCATTGCGTTCATGCGGGCTTCCTTTGAGCGTGCTGTTCATTGGCCGAGCGTTGCCGCCCAGGCCATGGATTCGGAGGTGGCGTTCGTGAAATCGGTCAGACCAAGCGCCGGCAATCGACTGAGCGTAAGCGCGAACTCGTGCAGCGCGTTGTCCTCCCAGTTGCGCATCAGCGTGAGCAGCGCACCGAGGTTGCCCGAGCCATCATTCAGGGCATTCTGGATCGAGGGAGCCACCGCCAGGGTCTTCAGGATTTCGTCCATCCGCACGCCGAGCAGCGCCGGCAGCAGCGAAAGAATGCCGGTCAGGAAGGCGCATTCGGGGTCGCAGTCACGGCTGTCGCACCTTTCCGCCAGCAGCTCCATCGTGCGGGCGCGGGTGGCCACCATGGCGAGCAGCGGGCCGCCGGTCTGCTCGCCGCCTTGCGGGCAGAACAGCAACAGCTGCAGCCAGCGCTGCAATTGGGTGCGTCCAAGCAACGTGATGGCTTCGCGCGCGGACGATATCTGGCGCCCGCCATTGCCGATAGAATTGGATACCCGCATCAGGTTCACCAGCAGCGCCGGTTCCTGCTTGATCAGCGGCTCCATTGCGACTGTTTCTGCGTCGCCCATGACCAGGCCAAGCAGTCGCAGCAGCGTCGTTTCACTCGATTTCAGCGCGCGTGTGCTCAGCACGCTTGGGCGGGCGAAGAAGTAACCCTGGAAGTAGGCAAAGCCCAGTTCGTTGCAGCGCTGGGCCTGTTCGGCGCTGTCGACCTTTTCGGCCAGAAGTTTCGCCTTGTAGGGTTTGAAGCTGTTGACGATGGCCGGCAGCGTGTCCGGATCGACGCCCAGCAGGTCGATCTTGACGAAGGACGCAATTTCGATCAGCGGCCGGAAGTCGTCTTCCAGGCTGAGTACGTCGTCGAGCGCCAGGCGGAAACCCTTGGCCACCAGGTCGCGCGCGCGCTCGATAACAACTGGTGTCGGCGGGATCGTTTCCAGAAGCTCGATGACGATCTTGTCCGGCGGCAGCAGCTCGATCGCTTCGGACATCAGCATCTCTTCGCTGACGTTGATGAAACCGAAGGCGTTGCCGAGCGAATTTTCCAGACCCAGCTCATTGAACACCGTGGTGATCACGCGGGCGGTTGCACTCATGTCGCTGCTGAATTCCGCATGATCCATCTGGCCTGAGCGGAACAGCAGTTCGTAGGCGTACAGCGCGCCCCTCCGGTCGAGGATGGGCTGGCGACCGACGAAGATGGAAGTGGTGTTGTTATTCGACATGTACCGGTTTCGGCATGCCGTACTCAAGATTGAGGACTTCCTGATCTTATTTTTCTCCGCCGGTGCCCACTGCATCACCGACAGCCGACGATGCAGCTCGGTGGTCGGTGCAGTGTCGGGTCAGAACGGCAATTTCAGCTCCGGTCGGGCGCGCAGCAGGACGCCACGGAAATCGGCCTGGATGCGGGCCAGCGCGGCGTCGGTGTCGGCTTCGAAGCGCAGCACGACGACTGGCGTGGTGTTCGAGGCGCGCATCAGGCCGAAGCCGTCGGCGTACTCGACGCGCAGACCGTCGATCTTGATGATTTCGCGCGCGCCGTCGAACACGGCCGACTGCTGCATTTCGGCGATCAGCGCATGCGGCTCGCCCTCGTTCATCTTGAGGTTGAGCTCGGGCGTCGAAATTGCGGTCGGCAGTGCCTTCAGCACCGCGTTGCCGTCCGGCGAGGCAGACAGGATTTCCAGCAGTCGGGCGGCCGCGTACAGGCCATCGTCGAAGCCGAACCAGCGCTCCTTGAAGAACATGTGGCCGCTCATTTCGCCGGCAAGTGCGGCGCCGCTCTGCTTGAGCTTGGCCTTGATCAGCGCGTGACCGGTGTTCCACATGACCGGCTCGCCGCCGTGTTCGCGCACCCAGGGCGCGAGCAGGCGCGTGCATTTAACGTCATAGACGATCTGCGCACCGGGCTGGCGGGACAGCACGTCGGCCGCGAACAGCATCAGCTGGCGGTCGGGGTAGATGATTTCGCCGTCGCGCGTGACCACGCCCAGGCGGTCGCCGTCGCCGTCGAAGGCGAGGCCGATTTCGGCGTCACCCGCGGCCAGCACGCGGATCAGGTCTTCCAGGTTTTCCGGCTTGGATGGATCCGGATGGTGGTTCGGGAAGTGGCCGTCGACCTCGCAGAACAGCGGCGTCACCTGGCAGCCCAGGGCTTCGAACAGCTTCGGGCCGATGTCGCCGGCCACGCCGTTGCCGCAGTCGATGACGATCTTCATCGGCCGCTTGAGCTTCACGTCGGACGTGACGCGGGCGATGTAGGCGTCGCGAACGTCGGCATGGCGGGTGGTGCCCACGCCATGCACCAGATCGTTCTCGATGATGCGCCGGCGCAGGTCCTGGATCATGTCGCCGTACAGTGTCTGGCCGCCGAGCACCATTTTCAGGCCGTTGTAGTCGGGCGGATTGTGGCTGCCGGTCACGCTGACCGCGCTGTCGGTGCCGAGATCAAAGGCGGCGAAGTACGACAGCGGCGTCGGCACGCAGCCGATGTCCAGCACGTCGACGCCGGCGGCATTGATGCCGGCGGCCAGTGCGCCCGCCAGTTCGGGGCCCGACAGCCGGCCGTCACGGCCGACCGCGATCGTGCGCTGGCCGCGCTTGACGGCTTCGGAGCCGAGCGCGTGGCCGATGGCGCGAACCGCCTCCGCGGTCAGCGTCTTGTCGACGATGCCCCGGATGTCGTAGGCCTTGAAAATTTCTGGTGCGGGGAAGGACATCTGTTTTCCTTTCTGTGAATTCGGGCGGCACGGTGCATCGGGTGCCATGCGGCAGCGCGGCAATTATCCGTCGCCAGCCGCGAGGGTGACGCGCATCATTGCGCAGTCTGGCGCGTATTTCAGTGCGCAACCTCTCATCCGCCGGTGATCAGGCGCGCGATGAAGGTTCGCGAGACGGCCGGGCGCAGCGCCTCGCGTTCGCCGTCCATCATGCCGAGGCCGAACACGTAGGCGTACAGCAGCAGACTGCGGCTGGCGGCTTCGTCGGCGTCGTGCCCTGCGGCGACGAACAGGGTGGTGGCGCAGTCGAGGCGCACCGCGTCGACGGCGTCGATCACCGACTGCGCCGCTGCGTCGTGGCGCGCCCAGTCGCGGATCGCCAGCTCAACGCGCATGCCGCGCTGGTTGCGGGCCAGGCTGTAGGTGTCGATCACGTGGTGAAGTTGCGCGATCTCGTGCCCGGGCGCACATTGCGTGCGCTGCGTGATGTCGTAGATGCGCCCGACCCGCCAGTGATCGAGCAGCGCGTCGAGCAGGGCACGCCGGTCCCGGAAGTGCCAGTAGAAGCTGCCCTTGGTCAGCCCGAGCTGGCGCGCAAGGCTTTCGACCTTGACTGCGTCGACACCGCTGTCGGCCAGCGTCTGGGTGGCGGCGCTCAGCCAGGTATCGCGATCCATCTGTGGGCGCGGAGCGAGGGTTTCGGGTTCGGGCATGAGGCTATTCCGCTTCCGGCTATTGACCATGGATTCTTGCGTACGGTAGCGTATGGACCTTAACATACGCAGCCGTATGGATGCGGAAGCACCGAGGAGGCGCGAGCGATGAAGGTACTGGTTCCGGTCAAGCGGGTGATTGATTACAACGTGAAGATTCGCGTGGCAGCCGACGGCAGCGGCGTGGAAACCGCCAATGTGAAGATGTCGATGAATCCGTTCGACGAAATCGCGGTGGAAGAGGCGGTGCGGCTGCGCGAGGCGGGCGTGGTGACCGAAGTCATCGCGGTGTCCTGCGGCATCGCGGCCTGCCAGGACACCTTGCGTGCCGCGATGGCCATCGGCGCCGACCGCGCCATTCTGGTCGGTACGGAGGTCGAACTGCAGCCGCTGGCGGTGGCCAAGCTGCTCGCCGCCGTGGCGAAACGCGAAGCGCCGCAGTTGATCTTCTGCGGCAAGCAGGCCATCGACGACGACGCGAACCAGACCGGTCAGATGCTGGCCGCGCTGCTCGGCTGGGGTCAGGCGACCTTTGCGTCGAAGGTGCAGGTGGCCGACGGTCGCGCCGTGGTGACGCGCGAAATCGACGGCGGGCTGGAAACGGTCAGCGTTGCGCTGCCGGCGCTGATCAGCACCGATCTGCGCCTGAACGAGCCGCGCTACGCCAGTCTGCCCAACATCATGAAGGCGAAGAAGAAGCCGCTCGACACGCTGACGCCAGACGAACTGGGCGTGGACGTGACGCCGCGCCTGACGACGCTGCGCGTTGCCGAACCGCCCAAGCGGCAGGCCGGTGTGAAGGTGGCCGACGTCGCCGAACTGGTCGCGAAGCTTCGCAACGAAGCCAAAGTGCTGCGCTGAGGAATCCCTGACATGAACATTCTGGTCATTGCCGAACACGACAACGCCGCGCTGCGCCCGGCGACGCTGAACACGATCGCTGCCGCCTCGAAGATCGGCGGGGACATCACCGTGCTGGTCGCCGGCCTGGGCTGCGCCGCCGCAGCGAGCGCCGCGGCGGCTGTCGCTGGCGTCACGAAGGTGCTGACGGCCGACGCGCCGCAATTCGAACACGCGCTGGCGGAAGACGTGGCCGCGCTGGTGCTGTCGCTGGCGTCCGGCTACACCCACCTGCTGGCGCCGGCTAGCAGCTTCGGCAAGAATTTCATGCCGCGCGTCGCTGCGCTGCTCGATGTGGCGCAGGTGTCCGACATCGTCGCGGTCGAGTCGGCCGACACCTTCGTGCGCCCGATCTACGCCGGCAATGCGCTGGCCACGGTGCAGAGTCGTGACGCGATAAAGGTCATCACGGTGCGCGCGACCGCGTTCGACCCGGCGACGGCTGCCGGCGGCGCCGCCGCGATCGAATCCATCCAGCCACCGGCGGCGACCGGGCTGGCGACTTTCGTGTCGCAGGAACTGTCGCAGTCGGCGCGCCCCGAACTTGGATCGGCGCGGGTCGTCGTATCAGGAGGACGCGGGCTCGGCAGCGGCGAGGCCTACCACAGCGTGCTCGAACCGCTGGCCGACAAGCTCGGTGCCGCGCTCGGCGCCAGCCGCGCCGCGGTCGATTCGGGCTATGCACCCAACGACTATCAGGTCGGTCAGACCGGCAAGATCGTCGCACCCGATCTCTACATTGCCGTCGGTCTTTCGGGTGCCATACAGCATCTGGCCGGCATGAAGGAATCGAAAGTCATCGTCGCCATCAACAAGGACGCCGATGCGCCGATCTTCCAGGTCGCCGACTACGGCCTGGTGGGCGACCTGTTCGAACTGGTGCCCAAGCTGGTTGCGGAGCTGGGGTAGCCGGCGCCTGACAGTCGCTGCAGGGTTGTCGCCGCGGCGATCCGCGGCACGGCATCAACGGGCCGGCAGAGCCCCGGAGGAGTGAGCCATGAGTGAATACATCGCCCCGCTGCGCGACATGCGTTTCGCGCTCGAACTGGCCGGGCTGGCCGAAGTGGTGGCGCTGCCCGGGCTGGAGGATTCGAGCCCCGACGTGGTCGATGCCGTGCTCGACGAGGCGGCGCGCTTCACCTCCGAAGTGCTGTCGCCGCTGAACTGGATCGGCGACCGGGCCGGCGCCACGCTGGGCGAAGACGGGCGCGTAACGCTGCCGGAGGGCTTTACCGGCGCCTACCGGCAGTACGCGGAAAACGGCTGGAACGGCATGGGCTGCGACCCGGCGCACGGCGGCGCCGGCATGCCGCATGTGGTGGTCGCGATGATCCAGGAAATGGTGATGGGCGCGAACATGGCGTTTTCGCTCTGTCCGCTGCTGACCGCCGGCGCCATCGAAGCGCTGTCGCTGTGCGGCTCGGACGCACAGAAGCACCTGTACCTGGACAAGATGGTGAGCGGCGAATGGACCGGCACCATGAACCTGACCGAGCCGCAGGCCGGCTCCGACCTCGCCGCCGTGCGCACCCGCGCCGAGCCGCAGGCCGACGGCAGCTATCGGGTTTTCGGCCAGAAGATCTACATCACCTTCGGCGAGCACGAACTGGCCGACAACATCGTGCATCTGGTGCTGGCGCGCACGCCGGGTGCACCCGAGGGCATGAAGGGTATTTCGCTGTTCATCGTGCCCAAGTTCGTTCCGGATGCCGACGGCAAGCCGGGCGCGCGCAACGATGTGCGCTGCGTGTCGCTGGAACACAAGCTGGGCATCCATGCCAGTCCGACCTGTGTCATGGCCTACGGCGACGACGGCGGTGCGATCGGCTGGCTGTGCGGCGACGAGAATCGCGGCATCGAGTACATGTTCATCATGATGAATGCCGCGCGCTACGCGGTTGGCCTGCAGGGCATCGCGGTGGCCGAGCGCGCCCTGCAGGCCGCGCTGGGCTACGCGCGAGAGCGGGTGCAGGGCACCGAAGCCGGTGTGAAGTCGGGCGAACGCGTGGCCATCATCCGCCACCCGGATGTGCGCCGCATGTTGATGCTGATGAAGTCGCAGGTCGAGGCGATGCGCGCGCTCGCCGCCGTGACTGCGGCGGCACTGGACCGCGCCGAACATGATCCCGACCCGGAGGCGCGCGCTCGCGCTCAGGGTTTCGTCGAACTGATGATTCCGCTGGTCAAGGGCTGGAGCACCGAAACGTCCATCGACATCGCATCGCTGGGCATACAGGTGCACGGCGGCATGGGCTATGTCGAGGAAACCGGTGCCGCGCAGTACTTGCGCGACGCGCGCATCACCACGATCTACGAAGGCACGACCGCCATCCAGGCCAACGATCTGGTCGGCCGCAAGATTGCGCGTGACGGCGGTGCCGCAGCCCGCGCGGTGATCGCCGACATGCATGCACAGTGTGCTGCGCTGGACGCGACCGGTGATGCGGCGCTTGCCTTGATCGCTGCCGCCCTGCGCGACGCAGCGCAGGCGCTGGAGCGCGGCGTGGGCTTCGTCGTCGAACACTTCCGCAGCGATGTGCGCGCCGTGCTGGCCGGTGCGGTGCCGCTGCTCGGCCTGTTCGGCCGCGCCGCCGGCGGCTGGCAGATGGCGCGCGCGGCGCTGCTGTCGCACCGTCATCTGGCCGGCGGCAGCGACGACGCAGCCTTCCATCGCGCCAAGATCGCCAGCGCCCGCTTCTACGCCGACCATGTGCTGAGCCAGTGCGCCGGTCTGGCGCACGTCGTGTGTCAGGGTGCGGCCGCTACGCTGGACGAGTCGCTGGACTGACACAGGCACCTTCTGACGCTCGCTCGCTGCAGCCCTTCCTGCTGCTGCGACATCAGTCAATGCAGTGCGCCCTGTGGGAGCGGCCCCTGTGGGAGAACATACAAGCGGCGGCTTGTGGGAGCGGCGGTCTGTGGGAGCGGCGGCCTCGCCGCGATCAGTGCCGCGATGGTCGTTGTGCAGCGTGCGTATCGCGGCGAGGCCGCCGCTCCCACAGGCCTGGAGCACAGGCCTGGAGCACAGGCCTGGAGCACAGGCCTGGAGCACAGGCCTGGAGCACAGGCCTGGAGCACAGCCCTGAACCCTGCAGTGCCCTTCGCAGCCCCCGTTCCCGTCAGTCTGCAGTCGTGGTGTCGTCGTCCGGCGCCTTCTGGCGCGCCTTCTCTGCCTTGGCCGCGCGGTCGGCGGCCAGCATCTTCGCGCGCGATTCGGGCGTTTCCAGGCTGACGCGGCCGATGGCGCCGTCGCGGTAGTCCTGCAGCAGGGTGAACGACGCCTTTTCGTAATCCGGCGCGCCGCCCTTGATGCGGTAGCCGCGCCGCGCCGCGATGTGCTGGATGACCGACACGCCATCCATGTCCGGCGTGCAGCCGTATCGGGCAGTCATCAGCGCCGGGTACTTCGCCTGCAGCAGGTTGCCGAGAAAGGTCGCGACCTCTTCGTCGATGATTGCGTTGCGGCCGATGGCGTGGCTGGCCGCCAGCATCAGGCCATCGCTTTCATGTTCGATCTTCGGCCACATCAGGCCTGGCGTGTCGTACAGCGTCAGCCGCGGCGTCAGGTGGATGCGCTGGATGCTCTTGGTGATGGCCGGCTCGTCGCCGGTCGCGGCCACGTGCTTCTTCACCAGCGCATTCATCAGCGTCGATTTGCCGACGTTGGGGATGCCCATGATGATGAGGCGCAGCGGTTTGAGGTTGTCGTCGCGGTGCGGTGCGAGCGACTGCGCAAGCTGCTCGATGCGTTTCGCGTCGCCCGGCTTGCGCGCCGAAATCGACACCGCCTTCGTGTTCGGCTGTGCGTTGAAATGCTTCAGCCAGGCCGCCGTCGCCTCCGGATCGGCCAGATCCGCCTTGTTAAGCAGCTTCAGGCAAGGCCGGTTGCGATGCGTGCGGATGGCGTGGATCAGCGGATTGCTGCTCGCGTCGGGTAGGCGGGCGTCGAGCACCTCGACCACCACGTCGACCGACTTCATCGCGTCGGTCGCGTGCTTGCGCGCGGCGGTCATGTGACCGGGGAACCACTGGATGGACATGTGAGACAGACAACGGAATAAGGCCGCTATTCTACCGGTCGACCGGCAGCGCACGTGGCGCCGCACAATTCCTTGTCGCAGCGCCGGGGCGACCATGATCGAATGACGATGGAGCCAGGGAGAGAACCATGCTAGTCCGACTGATCTACGCCAGCCGCGTCCAGCCCGACGTCGGGCCAGGCGACATCGACCAGATCCTGCAGGTGTCGCAGGCGAACAATGCACGCGACGGCATCACCGGCGCGCTGTGCTACACCGGCAGCGTGTTCCTGCAATGTCTGGAAGGCGGCCGCGATCAGGTGAATGCGGCCTATCACCGCATCGTCGCCGATGCGCGGCACAGCGATCCGCTGCTGCTGGGGCTCAGGGAGATCGCACAACGCGACTTCACCGAGTGGGGCATGGGCTATGTCGGCTACACCGCCGAGAACCGGGCGCTGTTCCTGAAATACTGTCCGCGCCCGGAATTCGATCCTTACACCATGTCCGGCGCGTCGGTCGAGGCGCTGTTTCAGGCGCTCATCGGCGTGGCGCGCTGGAAGTCAGCGCGCTGAGGCGCTCGGGTGCGACGCAGAGGGCCAGTGATGCGCCGAGCCGTGCAGCGCCCGAATCGGCATCGGCCTGCAGCAGTGCCACGCCGAGGTCGGCGCGTTTCCACGACGGGTCGAGCGCAATCTCGCGCATGAGGTTGAACCGGCCCTGTGCGTCGGGTGCAAACGGGCCGATCAGGGTGCGCACGACGAAGTCGTGTGCCAGCGTGCGTCCCGCATTTTCGCCACCTGAAATCTTCGACCCCAGCATGCGTTCGTACACGGCGACATAACCCACCGCATCGCCGGGCAGCGTGGTGCGCGCATCGACCTTGAGCACATTGCTGCGCACATCGAGCGACAGCATCACGTCGCCGGCTGGCTTCGGTGACTTGCGCGCCAGCATTGCACGCACCGTGTCGGCCGAGCGCCAGCCGCGGAAGTCGTCGCCCGACAGCCTGACCTGCGGCGTATAGACCACGCTGCCGCCTTCGGCCCGCGCCAACCGTCGCTGTCGCGCCGAATGGGCGCCAGACGAAAATGGGTCACGCCAGCCGAGGTAGTCCCAGTAATCGACATGGAAGGCGAGCGGCACGACCTGCTGCGCGTCGGCGGCCTGTGTCAGCGAACGCAGCCAGTCGTCGGCCGGCGGGCAACTGCTGCAGCCCTGCGAAGTGTAGAGCTCGACCACCGGCACCCAGCTGCGGGTGCCTTGACAGGTCTGGGCAACCGGTGTCGTCAGGGCGTGGGCGATCGGTGCGAGGGTGGCGACGAGCAGGGTGAGGGTGGCAAGGCGCAGCGACATGAACGCACTCCGGCAGTTGGCGATGCGCAGATGACCGGTGCCGGTCTGCCGTCCTTACCGGGCGTACGTCTCAGGCGTACTCGACCGACCCATCCGAGCGTGGGTCGGAGGCGCCTTCAACGCGGCCGTCGGGGTGACGCACGATCAGGCCGGCGTGGCCGGCGCTTTCGTCGAACTCGAGCAGCGATTCGACCACATGACCCCGATTGCGCAGCGCGTCGAACACCTCCGGCGCAAAGCGCGACTCCAGTTTCAGGGTGTCGCTGTCCGAGCCCCACGTGCGACCGAGCAGCCAGCGCGGCGCCGCGACTGCGTCCGTCACGCTGTCGCCGAACAGCAGGTGGCGCAGCAGTACAGCCGCCTGGAACTGCGGCTGCCCGTCGCCACCCATCGAGCCATAGACGACCGTGCGCCCGTCAGTCAGCTGGGCGATCGGCGGGTTGAGCGTGTGGAAAGGCTTGCGGCAGGGTTCCAGCGCGTTGAGCGCGCCGGTCGCCAGAGAAAAGCTGATGCCGCGGTTCTGCCACAGCACGCCGGTATCGCCGGCGATCACGCCGCTGCCGAACTCGTGATAGATGCTCTGGATGAAGCTCACTGCGCGGCCTTCGGCGTCGACCACACCCATCCACACCGTATCGCCCGGTGCGCCGCTGACCCAGCCACCGGCACGCTGCAGATCGATGCCGTCCGCCAGCAGGTCGAGGCATTCGTCCGACAGCAGCGACTGTGCGTCCGTACGCATGCGTGCCGGATCGGTCAGATGACGGTCGCGGATCACGAAGGCCTGGCGCGTCGCCTCGACCGCGCGATGAATGAATTCGGCGGATTGGCCATGCAGGCCGTCGAGCCCGAGGCGGTCAAGCTGACCGAGTATCAGCAGCGACAGCAGGCCCTGGGTGGGCGGCGGCGTGTTGTAGACGTGGCCCAGGCTGTGCTCGAGCTTCAATGGCGTGCGCCACTGTGCGCGGTGCGTCAGGAAATCGGACAGGCGCAACGGGCTGCCGGCGGATCCCAGCGCGGTGGCCATGCGGCGCGCCAGGTCGCCGCGGTAGAAATCTTCGAGTCCGGCGCGCGCCAGTTGGGCGAGGGTGTCGGCCAGCCGTGGTTGACACAGCACGTCGCCGGCCTGCGGCACCGTTTGGGCCGGCATGAAATGCGCGGAGAAGCCGGGTTGGTGGCGCAGCTCGTCCTGCTTCGTGCGCAGGCCGCGTGCCAGGCTGCGCGAAACCGGCGTGCCGGTCCGCGCATGGTGTTCAGCATCGCGCAGCAGGCGCGACAGCGGCAGGCGTCCACCCGCCTGCGCGGCCGCGTCGAGCGCCAGCTGCCAGCCCGATACCGTGCCGGCCATCGTCAGCGCAGCCAGCGGGCCCCGTGTCGGCAGGCGGTTGCGCACGTCGTGATCGGCGTACCAGGTACGGCTGGCGATCACCGCTGCGGCGCCGCAGGCGTCGATCGCGCGCGGGGGCTGGCCCGGTTCGGCGATCAGCCAGAATCCGTCACCGCCGAGCGCGTTCATGTGCGGATAGACGACGGCGATCGTCGCGGCGGCGGCGATCATGGCTTCGATCGCGTTGCCACCTTCGCGCAGCACATCGCGCGCCGATTCGCTGGCCAGGTGGTGCGGGGCGACCGCGATGCCGCGGGCAGTGGGTTTCATCGGGGCATCTCCATGGGCGGCCGCGCGGGCAGGTTCGAATGCCCCCATATGGTGCATCAAGCTGCATCGCCTGCGCGGCTTTCGGTGATTTTCCCGGGCAAACGGCTGCTTGAACACGGTTACAGTCGCCATGCAGGCGTCGCGGCTGGCGGCATGCATCTTGCGTCCGGCAATCATCTTCGACGGCGTACTGCGCCATATCCGCTTACGGAATGAATCGATGCGTAACAAGTATTCGCTGTCTGCCTGGCGTACCCGACTTCGGCTTGCCTGGTTCGATCTCAAGTACCCGACCCTGCGCCGGCGCAACCAGGCCTACTTCAAGGTATGGCTTGGCCGTCTCGTGCTGTGGGGCGGTGCGGTCGTGGTGGGCATGCTGGCGGTCGGTTTTGCGCAGTTGTCCGACCTGGCCATTCACCACTTCCGCACCATGGCAAGCGAGAACCCCTGGTGGCCCTTCCTGCTGACGCCACTTGGCGGCGCGCTGTGCGTGTGGGCGACGCGGCGCTGGTTTCCGGGGGCCGAGGGCAGCGGCATTCCACAGACCATCGCCGAAATGTCGCGACCCGAGGACCGGAGCTGGAAGCCGTTGCTGTCGCTGCGCATCATCATGGGCAAGATCGTCATCGGCACGGCCGCCGTCGGAAGCGGATTTTCGCTTGGCCGGGAAGGCCCGACCGTGCAGATCGGGGCGTCGATGCTCAATGCGCTGCACCGGCTGCTGCCGGGCGGCCTGCATATTCCGCGCACCCACATGCTGGTCGCCGGCGGTGCGGCCGGCATTGCTGCGGCGTTCAATACACCGCTGGCCGGCATCGTGTTCGCCATCGAAACGCTTTCGCGCAACGTCGAATCGCGCATGAGCGGCCTCATCATCACCGCCATCGTGCTGGCCGGCATCGTGTCGCAGGCGTTTCTTGGCAAGGCGAGCTACTTCGGCCAGATCGCCATCGCCGGCACCGACCGCGAAATGGCGCTTGCCGTGGCCATCACCGCACTGGTGTGCGGTGTCGCGGGTGGCCTGTTCTCGCGCATGCTCATCATCAGTTCCACGTCGTGGAAAGGACGGATGGCGGATTATCGACGCGACCATCCGATCCACTTTGCCGCCGCCTGCGGCGTGCTGGTCGCCGCATTGGGCTTCGTCACGGGCGGCAGCAGCTTCGGCAGCGGCTACGGTGAAACCCGTGCGCTGCTCGAAGGCGACACGTCGCTCGAGTGGTACTACGGTCCGGCCAAGTTCCTGGCCACGCTGATCGCCTACCTGTCCGGCCTGCCGGGCGGCATCTTTGCGCCCAGCCTCGCCATCGGTGCTGGCATCGGCCACGACCTGGCGCCGCTGATCGGCCAGCAGGACGCGCCGGGCATGCTGCTGGTGCTGTGCATGGCGGGCTTTCTCGCCGCGGTGACCCAGTCGCCGATCACCTCATTCATCATCGTGATGGAAATGGTCGACGGCTATTCGGTGGTGATCGGCCTGATGGCGGTATCGCTGCTGTCGTCGGGGGTATCGCGCATCTTCAGCCAGCCGCTGTATGAAACCGTGGCGCGGCACATGGTGGCGCGCAACGGCGGACCGATCGTCGCGCAGAAGGAGGAAAAGCCGTGAATGACCCGTCCAGGTCAATGCGCGGCGTTATCGAACTCGCGCGCCCCGAAAGCGCGCCACCCTGCCGGAACGACGGAACAGAGCGCAAAACGCTGTCCGTTGGTCACGATGATCAGGTGCTCACGCCGGGCTGCGGACATGACATCGACGACGCGGTCGTCAGGGGCGACGCTGCGCAGACCGATGGCAGCAATCAGTTCGGTGTCCGGGGTCGCGTCAGCCGTGGCCGTGCGACCGTCCGCCTTGCGCCGGTTGCGGCCCGGTTTTTCGGTGTTGCACGCTGCGCGCGGTGCAGTGTGTGCAGGTGGGTGACGTCTTGCCTGGCTCATGCTCGACCCCGCTGAAGTCAGGCCCCGGGCGGATGCCCGGTGAATCCGGGCCTGCCGGATCAGGGCAGGCCTGATTCAATTAGCGGTCGCAATGCGTAAAGCCTGAGCGCCGATCTGCACCGGTCGGCGATTCGTCACGCTTGTTCACATGTCCTCGAGCAGAGGCCGCCGGCAGCGCCGCGGAGGACCGGCCATCAGGTGACGCAGCCTCCTTGACGCCGTTCGTCAGACGCCACCCTTGTTCGATCCGCCGGTCTCCACCATCTTCTGTGCCCCGGCCACGAAGGCCCGGGCCTTGTCGTCGTCGGGCTTGGCGAGATCGATGTCCGACGGCGGAATCACCACGCCACGTCGCGCCGCGGGGCGCGCGTCGATGACATCGAGCCAGCGCTTCAGATGCGGCAGTTCGTCGATGTTCAGGCCCGACCACGGATAGGTGCGCACCCATGCCCAGTTCGCGATGTCGGCGATCGAATAGTCGCCGGCCAGGAATTCGTGGTCCTTCAGATGGCCGTCCAGCACGCGGAACAGCCGCATCGATTCGCCCTGATAGCGGTCGATGACCGATGGCAGCTTCTCGGGGAAGTAGCGGAAGAACACGTTGGCCTGGCCCATCATCGGGCCGACACCGCCCATCTGGAACATCAGCCACTGCAGCACGCGCGAGCGGCCCTTCAAGTCCGACGGCATCAGCCGGCCGGTCTTTTCGGCCAGATAGATCAGGATGGCGCCGGATTCGAAGACCGCGAAATCGTCTTCCGCGCGATCGATGATGGCCGGAATGCGGCCGTTCGGATTGATCGCGAGGAACCACGGTTCCTTCTGGTCGCGTGCCGACAGCGACAGCGCATGCACGGTGTAGGGCAGCGCGAGTTCCTCCAGCGCGATGGAAACCTTGTGGCCGTTCGGTGTAGCCGCGGTGTAGAGGTCGATCATGATGCTCCCTTCGATGGAACGGCTCGTCTGCGGACGGACGCCTGAGCGCCGCAGTGTAGCCTCCACGTTGCGTCGGGGCGAATGTACGGACGCGCGCATGCATTGGCCAAAAAAAAGCCTCCGGCCAGATGGCCGGAGGCTTTTTCTGCAACGAAGCCGTGGGGCTTAGTTTGCGGCGAACGGGTGCGTGGCCGAACCCTTCTTGGCAACCACTTCAGCAGCGGTCGGGGTGCCGGCGACGGCGCGTGCGATCGATTCCTTGACCGCGCGGTAGTTGTAATCCTGGATCTTTGCGTCGTCTTCGGCCATCCAGTGGATGAACACGCCGACGCAGATGAACAGGTTGTCGGCTTCGTCAGCCGGGATCGTGCCGTCAGCAACGCTGTCGGCGACGGCCATCGCGACGCCGCGCTGTGCCGGGCCAAACATCTGGACAGCCTGCTTGGCGCCCTTGATGGTGACCTTGTTGAACATGACCGTTGCCGGCTTGCACAGCAGGTTCGGTGCAACGACGGCCAGCAGGGACGTGAAGCCGTCCTTGTTGTTGACCAGGGCGTTGGCGAAAGCGGATTCAGCAGCGCTGCCACGCGGGCCCATGATCAGGTCGATGTGAGCGACTTCATTGCCGTCACCAACCAGGGATTCACCAACACACAGACCATTAATCTTCGCCATATCGAATCTCCTCATTACTAGGCAAGTTGTAGGGGTTTACCCCCTGTGGTAACCCGCGTTCCGGGGTACGAAACACAGGATAAAAACTTCGTTGTGGTGCGTTTGTGATGCTTTCCTGCATTTGGTTGCATCCTGGCTTCGTCATGCGCCGGTTATTTCCAGCGCGCCGGCGAGGAAGGCCGTCACAACCGTCAGGTCTGCGCTCGTTCCGGGATTGATGCCCGCCGTTTTCAGACGTTCGTCCCAGTCCATCAGCGTGTCTTGCATCATAACCGGATCAACCGCCCGTTCAAACCCGCCCAGCAGGCGTATCGCCGTGTTGCGCACCGATAGCGCCGTTTCCGGACCATGTTTGCGCATGATGTGGGTGTCAGGAATCAATGCGAGACAGAACATGAACACTGTGGCCGCCGCCCATGCTTCACTGCACCATCGATCGCGTGCCGCCAGATGGACCGGCAGCAGGTGCCTGAGCACCAGTTCGTAGCGGGCTGCATACAGCGAGGCGATGCTGTCGCGGTGCGCGGCAAGCTGCATGGCCTGCAGCAGCGTGATCCGTGCATCGCCCGCCACGTCGTCCTCGTCACGCCGGCCCAGCCCGGCTGGCTGGGCCAGACGGATTGCCGCATAGGCATGTGACGCGTCGGTGACAGTGAGCCCGGCCAGTGTGCGCTGCAACGATGCGCACAGGCTCTCTTCCGGCTGACGGTGCAGCGCAGCATGGGCGATCGGCGCGCAGCCCAGCACGATGCCCAGATTGGTGTTGCATCCGACCGCCTGCCAGGTGGCACGCATCGCCTGTTCAATGCGTTCGCCGACTGTCGCATCTGCGCGACAGATCGGCCCGGCAGCGGCTTTGGCGCTGGCGAGGAAATCGGCCACCTGCATGCGGTGACCATCGCCATGATGGCCGACATTGCCCGGTTTCAGCGCCTCGACGTCGAGCCGACATGCGTGCAGGAAGGCCGTTTCCAGCGCAGCCTGCAGCGCGATCCGGCCGGTGTCGGGCGGCGGCGTCATCAGCATGCGATCTCGCCCGCCGCGGGGCAGCGACGCAGCAGGTCGTCCGCCAGCGCCTGAGCGATGTTCAGGCTGGTGACGCCCTGCAGACCCTTCCAGGCCGGAATGCTGTTGACTTCGAGCACGGTGAGCCGGCCGTGATCGTCGCGCAGGATGTCGACGCCGGCGTAATCCATTCCGGTGGCGCGGGCCGCATCGACCGCCAGCCGGGTCAGTGCTTCGTCAGGCGGAATGGCTTCGCAGCGCCCGCCCTGCGACACATTGTTCAGCCAGCTGCGGCCCTTGCGCAGCATGCCCGCGACCGGCTTGCCGTCGATCACCATGACGCGCCAGTCGCTCCACTCGCCCAGTGCGTCGCGCGAGCGGGCGCTGTAGCGCTGCATGTACCAGACGTGGCCGACGCTTTCTGCGTTGGGCAGCGCATCGCCAGCCGTCAGGCGCACGATGCCTTCACCCTGCGAGCCGAACAGCGGCTTGACCAGCACGTCGTGACCAGCGGCGAATTCGCGCATCAGCACGGCGCGCGCCTCGCTTTCGCTCTCGGCCACCCAGGTCGGCGGCGTCGGAATGCCGGCGTGGTGCAGCAGCACGCTGGTCATCGCCTTGTCCACGCTCTTTTCGATGGCGCGCGCGTGGTTGTAGACAGGAATGCCCAGTTCGCCCAGGTAGTGCAGGAAATCCATGCGCAGCACCACCTGCTGCAGCGTGCCGCCGGCCACGCCGCGCACGAAAACGGCCTGCGGCAGCTTCTGTTCGAAGCCGGGCATCATCACGCCCGATACGCCGCGCTGCAGGTCGATGTGGCACTCGCCCAGACTGACATAGCGCGCCAGCAGGCCGCGCGCCCGGAAGGCTTCGACCAGGCGTTTGCCGTGCCAGCCCGGCTCGTCGGTCACGATGGCGATGTCGGCCTGCTGCGCACCCATGGCGCTTACTGGCCCTCGCCGAACGAACGGCCGAGCAGTTCGGCATTGATCTGGCCGGCACGGAAGCTCTTGCCGGTGCGCAGATTGCTGACGATGACGCGCGCCGGGGCGAACAGCATCGGGTCGATCTTGTAGAAGTCGTACTTCACTTCCTTGAACACTTCGGCGAACGGCCGGCCATAGTCGCGCGACGAGGAAGACGGCAGCTTGTGCGCCAGATCGGCCGCCGAATCGTCGTCGCTGTCCACATAGAGCTGTGCCACGCCGCCGAACAGGATGGCGTCGTTGGTGCGACCCATGGCGTTCAGGAAGTCGGGCGCCGGCGGTGCAACCGGCGCGCTGGCGGACCCGTCGACCACCTGGCTCAGCGGGAAGCCCAGCGCATGCACCTTGTGCAGCGCGACTTCGAGTACGCGGCCGACCACCTGCACCGTGCCGGCCAGGCTGCGCGTCGGCGTCAGGATCAGCGTCACGGCGTCGTCGGCGACCCCGCAGTCGCGGCGGATCTTGGCCAGCACTTCGGGCGGCGGCTGGCGATCGACTTCCAGCACCAGCACGGCGTGCTTCGCGTCGTCCTTGTAGCCCAGCTCCGCAAACAGCGGCTCCTTGACGGCCAGCGCACGGCCCGGACCGGAACCGAGCGCATGGAACGCGTCCTTGCCTTCACCGTGCGACAGGCTCCAGCCGGCGTACTGACTGGCCAGGCAGGCGACGACCGGGTGGGTCGAATGCACATTGATGGTCAGCGGCCAGTGCGCATCGCGTGTGTTGAAGGTGGCGGTGCCCAGACCGCCCATGCAGATTTCGGTGATGCGGCGACCGGCCTCGATGCCGCCATGGCAATGGATGCCGGCGTCGATGACGCGGCCGCCGCCGGGCAGGGCATCCACCCTGACGCGCAGCGCGTCGGCGTCGCGCACCAGGCCATCGACCAGATCCATCACGTATCGGCCCACGCTGGGCTGGGCGCCGGTCAGTACCGGTCCGTGTTCTGCTGTGCTCATGCGCTTCTCCTCGGGAATTCAAGCTCGTTGTTATGGTGTGTTGCGACCGCTCCGGCGAACGGAGCGATCAGGTGCAGCACTTCTGTCTCGCGTCGCTGCAACTGCGCGCGAACGCGGGTTTCGTCCTGGCCGGCTGCGTGGGCGGTGCAGACAGGTGCTGCTTTCGCGACAAAGCTGCCGGCTGCCGGCAGGTCGGTGCAGCCCTCGGGCCAACGGACGCCGTTGCCGACGATCAGGTCGTGCGGCGCATAGACCACGCGCAGGCCGCGCAAGGCGCGCGCCGGTGACATCGCCACGTCGGCGAGTTGCCCGGCACAGGCGGCAATGTGGGCCGCGAACAGGCCGCCCGCCACCCGGCCGTCGTACAGCGCAAGCGTTGCGGTCGGTCTGGGGTTGATCTCCAGCAGCACGTGGCGGCCGCCCTCCAGCACCAGATCGGCACCATTCAGTCCGCGCAGCCCGAACGCCCGCACGATGGCGTCGACATCGCGTTCGAGCAACGCCAGCTGCGCGTCGTCCAGCGGCAGGTCACTCACCGCCTCGCACCAGGCATACGGCCCGGCGATCGCGCCGGGAAACTGCCGGCTGACGCCGACGATGCGGCCGCGATGGCCATCGGCGAGAAACAGCACCGACGCCGGAATACCTGCCACGCAGGCCTGCGCGTGCCAGCCTGTCGGTATTGTTTCGCCGCCTTGCGCCGGGCGCACGTGCGCGCCGCCGCAGGCTCCGGTCTGCTTCATCAGCCAGCCGTCCGGCGCCCGACCTTCACTGCGCATCGCCGCATGGCGCACGCCGGCCTCGCGCAGGCCTGCAGCCAGCGCATCCGGTGTCTTGCACTGCTGTACGGTGGCCGCCGCATTGCCGCGGCGCGGCGCCGATGCGTGAAATGCCCTGTCCAGCGCGGAAAGCAGGTCGGGCCGCGGCTCGAAACCCGATCCGTCGACGATGCCGTCCCAGCGACCGGCCATCCCGGCGATCAGCGCTGGCAGTTCATCACCGAAGGCGCCATCGCGAAAGTCCGCCCTGACGGTACGTCGGGCCACTGCCTGTGTGTCCGTGTCGGCAAATGGATCGATCACATCGCAGGTCCAGCCCGCTGCGACGCAGGATTGCGCCAGCGCGCGTGCGCTGCCCGACACGATGAGCCAGTGCGGCACCGCCGTGGTTTCCAGCCCGCTCCGGTCAGGCCACCAGCTCGCGGGCGGTGGCGAAAGCGTCGCGGAAGTCGAGATACACCGGCTTTTCAGTATTGATCATGCGCTGGAAAAGTCCGCGCTGGCACAGGTACTTCACGTTGCCGATGGCCAGTGCGCCGATGCCGACCGCCTTGCCCGAACCGGCCTCCAGCGGCTTGCCGTCGTCCATCACGCCCAGACCTTCGACCCCGGCCGGCGGCACGGCGTTCACGTCGGCAGCGACCAGCAGGGAGGTGGCGGACATCAGCTGCGCCTTGCTCAGCACCTGGATGCCGGCTTTGGCCGTACACAGGATGATGTTGGCCTGCGGCATCAGGTTTTCCTTCTGTTCGTTCGACCCTGCCTCGACCGGCAGCACCGACGAGCCGTAGCGGGTGTTCACCACTTCGGACGCGACGCGGGCGCGCATCGCGCTCGAATGGCTGCCCACAAGCACCTTGGCGCCGGCGCTCGAGGCGAGCACGGCGGCGGCGGTACCCACCGGGCCGGTGCCGCCCAGCACGAGCACGGTCTTGCCTTCGAGTTCGGTGTTGTGCGCCTTGCGCAGCTGGCGTTCGACACAGGCGACCAGTGCGGCCGCGGTGGTGAAGGCTCCGCTCGGATCGGCGAACACCGACACTTCGAACGGCGGCACCATCGCATTGCGGCAGGCGTCGAGCATGTCGGCCGCCAGACCGATGTCGCGACCGCCGATGAACAGGCCGGTACGCTTCACGCCATTGGGGCCGCGCGAAAAGATCGCGTCCTGCGTCAGGCCGTAGATCTGGTCGAGGCCGACGCCGGAGTAGGGCATCAGAACCTGGTAGCCCGCATCACACGCCATGTTCACGTCGAACGGGCTGATGTTGTTGGTCGGGCTGAACATGTGAAGGATGTATGGGTTTTCCATGGTCTGTCTCACTCTTTCCGCCCGAAGGCTGCGTACTCTGGTTACGTCGTTGTCAGGTGCGTGCTTGCGTCAACGGCAGGCCGGCCCGGTATTCATTCACGGCTGGTCGCGGCGACAATTGAAGTCTGTCGCGCTGTCCACTGCGCGCCTTCGTTGCGCGCAGCACAAATCATCAGTTCGAGTCCCGCCGCATCCGCGTAGCGCTCGCGCACTGCCCGGACCATGGCCTGCGCATCCGTCTCCGATGCAGCCAGCGCGAAGCCGGTCGGACCCCACGAACTCTGGCCGATGCAGGCCGCGCCCAGTTCCTGCAGCGTGAGCGCAACCTCGCCGACCCGCTTGCTGGTGTAGCGGCCACCCTGTGCCGGCGAAAAATAGTCGCCGACGCAGTGCTGCAATTCATTGATCGCAGCGCCGAACAGGTCGATGTCTTCTTCGGCCAGCGCCGGCAATGCGCGCATCAGCACCAGCCTGCTGAGCCGGTCGGCCACACCCGTAGCGTAGGGCGGCAGCACGCGAAAAGCTTCCTTCTCTGCGCTGCCGTGCAGGCCGCTGCAGGCGTGATCGAAAATCAGCACCATGCGCCAGGCGGCTGGAAAACGCATCTGCGCAATGATCGGCGGTGGCGCATCGAGCGCGCCGCGACCGCCATCGACGATGAAGCCGCCACCGTCGAAACTGCCGATGCCGATGCCGGAGCGGGCACCCCGGTCGAGCAGGCTGGCGACTTCGCGCGAATCCAGGTTGAGTCCGTACAACCGGGCCAGCGCCATGCCGACGGCGAGGGCAAGCTGGGTGCCGGAGCCCAGGCCCGAATGCGACGGAATGGCATCGGTCAGCGTGATGCGTGCCGGCGGCAGGTCGAAGCGCGTGCTCAGGTCAAGGGCGTAGCGGTGGGCGCGTTCGGCGTCGTGGCCGGTGACCTGGAGCACGTCGGATGGCTCTATCTCGACCGCGGTGCTCAACCCGCTCAGGGTCAGACCGACGCTGCCGAAGCGCCGACCCATGCTGCCGTCCAGGTCGATGAAGCCCAGGTGCAGACGCGCGGGGGCCCGAACGGTCAGGGCGGCGGCGGTTGCGTGTCTGAAGTTCATCGCGTCAATCGTGGTCCGAAGAGCGCCGATTATCCCAAATTCGCCCGCAACACAGGGAAGGCTTGGATGATGAGGTGCAGCGGCGGAGTCCGGTGCTGCCGCGCGACGTCGTTTTCGGATCGTGCTGTATCGCATGTGAAACAGACTGATCTCACGCGTTGGTCGCGGCTTCGATGCTGCACTGCGGCACCGGAAGGTCGGTCCGCAACGACTTTTTGCATGTTGTATCGTGGCGGGAGCTGTGTGCGACCCAACTGATGAAACGGATGATTCATGACCCATGAAGCGATTTCGACTGTCGTCACCGAGGTGGCCTGTCCGCTGTGCGGCCACGCCTGTGACGACCTGAGCGTCGATACCGCCGGCGCGGCACTGGCGGTGGTGGCCCATGGCTGCGATCGGGCGACAAGCGGATTTGCCCGCCTGGGTGCCGGATCGAACGTCGCGACGCCGCGCATTGCCGGGCGTGCGGCCACGCTGGACGAAGCCTGTGCCGAAGCAGCCCGCCTGCTCGCCGCGTCGGCCCAGCCGGCATTCGGCGGCATGGCGCTTGATGTCAGCGGCGCACGCGGTGCGATGGAACTGGTCGATCGGGCCGGTGGTGTCATCGACCACATGAACAACGAATTCGGCTGGCGCGCCAGCCGCGTGATACAGGACGGCGGCGGCATCAACACCACGCTGGCCGAAGTGAAGAATCGTGCCGACCTGATCCTGCTGGTCGGCACCGATGCGGTCAGCGCGCAGCCACGCTTCTTCGAGCGCTGCGTGTGGGTGGAGGAAACGATGTTCGACCTGCAGCCGGCCAGCCGGCGCATCGTCTATCTCGGCGGCGGACTCGATACGCAGCCGGGCCACTCGCCGGACGGGCGAGCGCCCGACGTGTTCGACTTCGATCTCAGCCGCATGCCGGAAGCGCTGTCGGTGCTCAACGCGCTGGCGGCGCAGCAGCCGGTGGCCGGTGACGCCCCGCTGGGCATTGCACTGGCGCGCTGGCAGGAGCTGGCCGAAGCGCTGCTGGGCGCCAAGTACAGCGTGATCGTGTGGACGGGGCCTGCGTTCGAGGTGTCGCAACTCGACCTCAATGTCGGCGCCATCGTGTCGCTGGTCCGTCGGCTCAATGTCACCACCCGCTGCAACAGCCTGCCGCTGGCCGGCAACGACGGCGACCTGTCGATGGGCGCCGTACACACCTGGCAGACCGGCTATCCGATGCGCACCAGTTACGCCAGCGGCGCACCGAAGTTCGACCCGCTGCACAACGGCATCGACCGCCTGCTCGCGACCGGTGAAGCCGATGCGCTGGTGTGGCTGTCCAGCCTGAACGACCTGCAGTCGCCGCCGGCCACCGGCGTGCCGACCATCGTGATCGCACCGCCGTCGCTGAAGCTGGCGAGCGAACCGCAGGTCTTCATTCCGGTCGCCACGCCAGGCATGCATCACACCGGTCATTTCGTGCGTACCGACAAGGTCGTGACACTGCCGCTGCAGGCCTTGCGCCGGAGCGCGCTGCCGGCAGCCGGCGATGTGGCGGTGGCCATCGCCAACCGCCTGAAGGAGGTGCAGTCGTGAGCGTCATCAAGCTGACCGGCGGCCGGGTGATCGATCCGGCAAATGGTGTCGACGACCAGGTACGCGACCTCTACATCCGCGATGGCCGGCTGATCTCAGCCCCGGACGCGAACGACAGGATCAGCGCCGAATACAACATTTCCGGCCGCATCGTCATGTCGGGCGCGATCGACATGCACAGCCACATCGGCGGCGGCAAGGTGAACATCGCGCGCGAAATGCTGCCGGAAGACCACCGCGGCGATCCGGTCGAGCGCACCGAACTGACGCGTTCAAGCTGCGGCCACGCCGCACCCGGCACGCTGGCCGCCGGTTACCGGTATGCAGAGATGGGCTACACCGCGGCGTTCGAGCCGGCGCTGCTGCCGGTCAACGCGCGCCAGGCCCACATGGAAATGGGCGACACGCCGATGCTCGACACCGGCGGCTATGCCATGCTCGGCAGCGACGACTTCCTGCTGCGCATGCTGGCGGCGAAGGAAGACCAGCAGGCGATTAACGATTACGTGGCGTGGACGCTGCACGCGACGCAGACGGTCGGCATCAAGGTGGTGAATCCGGGTGCGATTTCCGCCTTCAAGTTCAACCAGCGCAAGCTCGACCTTGACGAACAGAACGCCTTCTACGGCATCACGCCGCGCGAGATCGTCAAGGTACTGTCGCGCGCCGTACATGACCTGGGGGTGGCCAAGCCCTTGCACGTGCATGCCAGCAATCTGGGCGTGCCGGGCAATGTGGACACCACGCTGGGCACGATGGACGCGGCCGAAGGCCTGCCGGTCCACCTGACGCACATCCAGTTCCACAGCTACGGCACCGAGGGCGAGCGCAAGTTTTCGAGCGCTGCGGCCCGCATTGCCGAAGCGATCAACCAGAAGAAGAACGTGTCGGCCGACGTCGGGCAGATTCTGTTCGGCCAGACGGTGACGGCATCCGGCGACAACATGGTGCAGTACCGCAACGCCGGTCACGGCTCGCCGAAGAAGTCGGTCATCATGGACATCGAGTGCGACGCCGGCTGCGGTGTGGTGCCGTTCAAGTACAAGGACCAGAACTTCGTCAATGCGCTGCAGTGGGCCATCGGTCTGGAAATCTTCCTGATGGTCGATGACCCGTGGCGCATTTTCCTGACCACCGATCACCCGAACGGCGCCCCGTTCACGACCTACCCGCACCTGATCAAGCTGCTGATGGACCGCAGCTTCCGCAACGCGATGCTCGACACGATCAATCCGGACGCGCGCGCGATGAGCAATCTGGCGGGTCTCGACCGCGAGTATTCGCTGTACGAGATCGCGATCATGACGCGCGCCGGTCCGGCGAAGCTGATCGGCCTGGCCGATCGCGGTCATCTGGCGCCGGGTGCGGCGGCCGACATCGTCGTCTACAAGGAAGATGCCGACCGCGAGCGCATGTTCGAAAAGCCGGAACTGGTGTTCAAGGACGGCGAACTGGTGGTGCGCGACGGCCGCATCGTCAAGGTGGTGCGCGGCGGCACGCATGCCGTTAAACCCGAATTCGACATCGGCATCGAAAAGAAGATCAAACCCTATTTCGAACGTTTCCATTCGGTGCGCATGAACAATTTCAAGATCAGTGACGACGAACTGTGCGAGTGCGGTGGCGGCTCGAAGCTGATCGCCCATGCCTGCCGGAAGCGGGGTTGAACCGATGATCATCAATGGCGTAGCAATCGACGACACCTTTGCCGAAGCGTTCGGCATGCGGGGCATCCGCCTCATCATCACGGCCTACAACGAAACCTGGGCCCTGCATTCGGCCAATGCGCTGACCGGCTTCGCGACCTCGGTCATCGCCTGCGGGGCCGAGGCGGGCATCGAGCGCATGATGTCGCCGGACGAAACGCCGGACGGCCGTCCGGGCGTGTCGGTGCTGGTGTTTGCCGTGTCGAGCAAGGAACTGATCAAGCAGATCGAACGGCGCGTCGGCCAGTGCGTGCTGACCAGCCCGACCAGCGCCATCTTTGCCGGTCTGGACGAAGGCGACCCGGTGCCTCTGGGCAAGACGCTGCGTTACTTCGGCGACGGCTTCCAGACTTCGAAGCAGATCGGCGGCAAGCGCTACTGGCGCATTCCGGTGATGGACGGCGAGTTTCTCGTGCAGGACACGGCGCGCATGGTGAAGGCGGTCGGCGGCGGCAATTTCCTCGTGCTCGCCGACACCCAGGTGCAGGCGCTCGAAGCGTGCGAGGCGGCCATCGTCGAAATGCGCAAGCTGCGTGAAATCGTCATGCCCTTCCCGGGTGGCGTCGTGCGTTCCGGCTCCAAGGTGGGCTCCAAGTACAAGGCGCTGTCGGCCTCGACCAACGACGCCTTCTGCCCGACGCTGCGCGGCGCGACGAAATCCGAACTCGACGAACGCATCGGTGCGGTGCTGGAAATCGTCATCGACGGTCTGACCGATGCGTCGGTCAAGAAGGCGATGGAAGTCGGCATGCGCGCGGTGTGCAAGATCGGTGCCGCCGGCGGCATCCGCCGGCTGTCGGCCGGCAATTACGGCGGCAAGCTCGGCCAGTTCCAGTACCACCTGCGGGAGATCCTGAAATGAGCGCCCTGACATTCACGCTGCGTAGCGCACCGGCCCAGCGCGTCGATGTCGGCATGCTGAACCCCTCTGCACTGGCGGGTCAGACCGCGTCCGACATCGCGGCCATCGCGCTGAACGTCGGCAAGCGCGTCGTGCGCGCGGACGAACTGTTCGACATCTCAGGCGACGACACGACAGACATCGTGTTCCGCGGCGACTGCAGCAGGCTCGAACGCATCGGTGCCGGCATGAAGTCCGGCCGCGTCAACGTCGAGGGCGACGCCGGACCGTATGTCGGCCAGGGACTGCTCGGCGGCACGATCACGGTCGCCGGTTCAGCCGGCGCCTTCTGCGCGACCGGCATGAAGGGCGGTCGCATCGACATCGCCGGCAACGTTGGCGAATCGGCTGGCGGCGCCATTCCGGGCGAGATGAAGGGCATGGCCGGCGGCCTGTTGCTGGTCGGCGGCGATGCCGGCGACCGGCTGGGCGACCGCATGCGGCGCGGCCAGATACTGGTCAGCGGCAACGCCGGTGATTATTGCGGCACCCGCATGATCGCCGGCACCATCGCCGTGGCCGGCACGCTGGGCGCCTATCCGGCGTACGGCATGAAGCGCGGCACGCTGATCCTCAACGCACTGCCGGCGCAGATGCTGCCCACCGTTGTCGATTGCGGCGCGCACCGGCTCGGCTTTCTCAGCCTGCTGTACGCCAGCTGGAAAGGCCTGCCCGGACCGTTCGGTGCGCTCGACGCCAGCGCCTGCACGGTGCGCCGCTACATGGGCGACATGGCGGTCAGCGGACGCGGCGAACTGCTCGTCCGCGGCTGATGACGGCGGCGGGCTGGTGGCCTGACTCGGCCTTCGGGCGGGTCAGGCGCAACGCAGCCGGGCGTCTGGTCGTGACCGACGCGCTGCTGCGCGACTGGCTGGCAAGGCCTGAGCTGGCGCTCGTCGAGGACAGTTGCGACGCCGAGCGCGCGCTGGTGTCCAGCCTGCTCGGCGAGCCGGCGCGCATCGTGTCGCATGAGGAAATCGCATCGATTGCCGACGCCGATGCGCGCGACAACTGGTTCGCCTTCATCGCCTTTCGCGACCGCGTGCTCGCGCGGCCGGATATCGAATCGGCCTGGCTGGAACTGTTTCTCGATGGCCTGAGCGGCATCGCGCCGCTGTTCGTGCCGCAGCTCACGCAGCTCATCCTGCATGGCCTGCTCGAAGGCTGCACCGGCAATGACGGTGCGCTGATGTGGCGCGCAGCCGAACTGTTCTTCCGCAGCCAGCGCGCAACCCCGCACGCCGGACGCATCCTGATGGCCGATGCCGAAGTGCTGGGCGACTACGCCGAAACCGGCGGTTTCGGGAATATCGGGCGTCTGATCCGGCAGGCCGGGGCGATACCGCGCGCGGCCGAACTCGACGTGCTCGATGCCGGCAATGCCGCCGAACTGTATGCGCGCGCCGGGCGCCGCGCCGTGCTGCCGTTGAACTTCGGTCAGCCTGCGCTGGCGGCGTTGTGCCGTGTGATGGAGCGCTGGATTGCCCACTTCTACGGTTCGGCCGTCCGTATCACGCCGCAGCAGGACATCCGCGACGAACACTGGGCCTGGCACATCGGACTTGACCGAGAGTCGATGGAGCTGCTGAACACGCTGTACGAAGGGGGCGAACTGGCACCCGACCGCCTGTCGCGCATCGTCGCGCTGCTCCGCCTCGACTTTCTCGATGCCCGCGACATGCGTGCCGAACTGCGACCTGACGGCGCGGCGCGGCCGGTCTGGCTGGCGCTGGCCATGGATGAAAATGGTCTGGTGCAGATGAAGCCGCAGAATCTGCTGCTCAACCTGCCGCTGACAGGCACACACTGACGTCCATCGGGCGGGCGCAGGCGCCCTGTTTGTTCCCTGATCCCTCCGGGTTTTCAGCTTTTCTTGATCGCCCTCAAGCTTGCCTGCATCTGCTGAGCGCGCGAATGAAATCGTCGCGCAGCGCGTTTAGCATTGTGTTGAACCTGAAAACCTCAGTTGATCGGCTTCGTGGGCATGGTTGGCGGGGTGTACGGCAAGGCGCGAGGACGCGGCAGGATGGCACCCTGCAAGGACGAGCAACGCAGCCGGGCACCCCGCCGGCCGTGCACGCGAGGTCGAAGCGGTGTCGCCTGGACGGTAAGCGAGCAATAAGCGCCGATCTCCTTGATGCGCAGGGCTTTTAGCGCAATGGCAAGCGGTCAACTGAGGTTTTCAGGTTGAACCCAAAGGAGCCTTGAAATGCGGCAGCCGACAGACACGCCGGTACGGCCGGAAAACTGGCACACGCTCACCGGCGCAGCGACACTGACTTCGGTCGGCAGCGCGCGCGAGGCCGGACTGACGACCGACGAAGCGGCGCGCCGACTCGCGGTCGATGGCCCCAACAGCCTGCCCGTGCCGGCGGGGCGCGGTGTTGTGCAACGCCTGCTTTCGCAGTTCGAGAACGTGCTCATCCGTGTGCTGATCGTCGCTGCCGTGGTGACGGCGCTGCTCGGGCACCTGCTGGACAGCGCAGTCATCGCCGGCGTGGTGCTCATCAACGCATTGATCGGCTTTCTGCAGGAGGGCAAGGCCGAAGCGGCGCTTGATGCCATACGGAAGATGCTTTCCCCACGCGCGCAGGTGCTGCGCGGCGGACGCCGGATCGACCTGCCTGCAACGGAACTGGTCCGGGGCGACATCGTGTTTCTCGCGTCCGGCGACCGGGTTCCCGCCGATCTGAGGCTGCTCGACGTGCGCAACCTGCGCATCGACGAATCCGCGCTGACCGGCGAGTCGGTGGCGGTCGACAAGTACACCGAGGTCTGTGCGGATGACGCGGCGCTCGGCGATCGCCGGTCGATGGCTTTTTCCGGCACGTTGGTGACCTATGGCCAGGGGACGGGGGTTGTCGTCGCAACCGGCGCGCGCACGCAGATCGGCCACATCAGCGCGCTTCTTGCCGGCGTGCAGGAACTGGCCACGCCGCTGACGCGCAGGATGGCGGCCTTCAGTGCATGGCTGACCTGGACCATCCTCGGGGTTGCCGCACTGGCGTTCGGCTTCGGCATACTTGTCCATGACTATTCGGTGGCGGACATGTTTCTCGCCGCGGTCGGTCTGGCGGTGGCTGCGATTCCGGAGGGGCTGCCCGCGATCATGACCGTGACGCTGGCGATCGGCGTCCAGCGCATGGCGAAGCGTCACGCGATCATCCGGCGTCTGCCGGCGGTCGAGGCGCTCGGCTCCGTCACGGTCATCTGTTCGGACAAGACCGGTACGCTGACGCGAAATGAAATGACCGTGCAGCGTGTCGTCACGGCCCGCGACACCTTCCGGGTGAGTGGTGCGGGCTACGCGCCGCAAGGCGGGTTTGCGCGCGGCGACGGTGAATGCGAACTGATCGACTGTCCCGAACTGGTCGAGATCGGCCGCACCGCGCTGCTGTGCAATGACGCCGCGCTGAACCCGGATGGAGAGGGCAGATGGGTACTTGCAGGCGATCCGACCGAAGGTGCGCTGATCACGCTGGCACTCAAGTCCGGCCTCGATGCCCGCCGCGAAGCGGACAGGCTGCCGCGCATCGACACCATCCCGTTCGAATCCGAACACCGCTTCATGGCGACCCTGCATCACGATCATCAGGGTCATGCATTCATGCTGCTGAAGGGCGCGCCCGAGCGCGTGTTCGAACTTTGCCGCGAACAACGCGAGGACGGTGATGCCAAGCCGCTACATCCGGGCTACTGGCATGCCTGCAGCGAAGCCATTGCAGGCGAGGGCATGCGCCTGATCGCGCTGGCCGTCAAGCCGATGGATGCGTCGGTGCGCACGCTGACATTTGCCGATGTCGAATCGGGCGGCTTCACATTGCTTGCGCTGCTCGGGCTCGCCGATCCGCCGCGCGAGGAGGCGGTCGCCGCGGTCGCGCGCTGCCGCGGTGCCGGCATCGCCGTGCGCATGATCACCGGCGATCATGCGGTCACGGCTCGCGCGATCGGCGAACAACTGGGTCTGGGCGACCCGGTGCGCGTACTCTCCGGCCCGCAGATCGAACAGATGGATGACGGGCAACTGCGCGCCGCGGTCGGCGGCACCGAAATATTTGCCCGTGCCAGTCCGGAACACAAGCTGCGCATCGTTCAGGCATTGCAGGCGAATGGCGAGGTGGTGGCGATGACCGGCGATGGCGTCAATGACGCACCCGCCCTGAAACGTGCCGATGTCGGCGTGGCCATGGGTGACAAGGGCACCGAAGCCGCCAAGGAGGCGGCCGAAATGGTGCTGGCCGACGACAATTTCGCGTCGATTGCCGCCGCGGTGGAAGAGGGCCGCACGGTGTTCGACAATATCCGCAAATCGGTCATCTTCATCCTGCCGACCGGGGGCGGCGAAGCCGGCATCCTGGTCGCGGCCATCCTGCTCGGCCTGACGCTGCCGATCACGCCGGCGCAGATCCTGTGGGTGAACATGGTGACCGCCGTCACCCTGTCGCTCGCGCTCGCATTCGAAACACCGGAAGCGGACATCATGCAGCGCCCGCCGAGAAACCCGGACGAACCGCTGCTGACCGGATTCCTGCTGTGGCGCATCGTGTTCGTGTCGCTGCTGCTGGTGACCGGCGGTCTGTTCCTGTTCCTTCGCATTCTCGAAGAGGGCGGCTCGCTCGAACTGGCGCGCACGGTTGTCGTGAACACGCTGGTGTTCGGAGAAATCGTCTATCTGTTCAATGTGCGCCACCTCACCGCAAGTTCGCTGACCTTCGAGGGGATCACGGGCAACCGCTATGTGCTGCTCGCCATTTTTTTGCTGCTGGTGCTGCAGGGGCTGTTCAACTATCTGCCGGCTGCACAGATGCTGTTCGGCACCGCTCCGCCGCAGATGAGCGACTGGTGGCCGGTTCTGGTGTTCGGCGCACTGCTGATGGTCATCATCGAACTCGAGAAACTGGCGGTGCGCTCCTGGGCACGCCGCGGGCGGCAGAGCGGCTGACCTCATGGAATCGCTCTTCCACCTTCTTGGCGGGCTCGGCCTGTTCCTGCTCGGCATGGGATTCATGACGGACGGACTCAAACTGGCTGCCGGCCCCGCGCTGGAGCGCATTCTGTCCGAATGGACGCGCACCCGGTTGCGCGCGCTGCTGTCCGGCGTGCTGGTGACCGGTCTGGTGCAGTCGTCGAGTGCGGTGACGGTCGCCACCATCGGCTTCGTCAATGCGGGTCTGCTGACACTCGGCCAGTCGATGTGGGTGATCTTCGGCAGCAATGTGGGCACCACGATGACCGGCTGGCTGGTGGCGCTGGTCGGCTTCAAGATGCCGATCGAGCTGTTCGCGTTGCCGCTCATCGGTGTCGGCATGCTGCTGCGCCTCACCGGCGAAGGGTCGCGCCGCGGGGCGATCGGCATGACGATCGCCGGCTTCGGTGCGCTGTTCCTGGGCATCGACGTGCTGCGGGAGGCGTTCGGAGACATCGGCTCCGCTGTCAGTTTCGACGCCTGGACAGGCGGCGGAGCCGGGGCGGTACTGTCTGCGGTGCTCGTCGGCATCGTACTGACCACACTCATGCAGTCATCGAGTGCCGCGATGGCCGTCGTGCTGACCGCCGTGGCGGGCGGCGTGGTGCCCTTGTCGGTGGCCGCTGCCGGCGTGATCGGGGTGAACCTCGGTACCACCATCACCGCGATCATCGCCGCACTGGGCGCGACACCGAATGCCCGACGCACGGCCGCGGCGCATGTGGCGTTCAATCTGATCACCGCGGTCGTTGCCCTGCTGTGTCTTCCGGTCTTGCTTGCGCTGGTCGCATGGATGACGGACGTACTGGAACTCGAGCCGACGGCGACCACCGTTCTCGCGACGTTCCACACCACGTTCAATGTGCTGGGCGTGCTGCTGATGTGGCCCCTGTCCATGCGGCTGGAGCGCGCCCTGTCGGCGCGCTTCGCCACGCCCGAGGAAGACGCCGGACGTCCGCAGCACCTCGATGCGAACGTACTTTCGGTACCGACGCTGGCGCTGGATGCGCTGGCGCTGGAAGCGCGCAGGGTCGGCGCGATGGCCGGAGCGATGGTGCTGTCGGCGCTGGATGGCGCCGCACCCGCCTCGCTCGCGCATCAGCGTGACGCATTCGACCGGCTCACCCGGGCGGTCGCCGGATTCGTCGTCAGCATCCACCGCAGCACGATGAGTGCGGCCAGCGGCGAGCGCCTGCCGCGCGTCCTGCGCGAGTTGCGGTACTACGAAACGGTCGCCCGCATGGCATCCGTGATGGCCGAACCGGTTCCTTCGGGACCGCTTCCGGACGACGTGGTGAGCTGCGAGACGCGATTCCGCAAGCAAGTTCGCGATTGGCTCGCGTTGGTGCTGCCAGCCGGGGATGCGGTGGCTCTTCCCGCTGCCGCAGTGCTGCCCGATGCGCTGGTGACCGCGTATGCCGCCCTGAAGGACGCAATTCTGCGTGCTGCCGCTGCGGACGCGCTGAATATCGCGCGCATGGATGCGCTGCTGGAGCGGGCGCGCGCGATGCGTCTTGCTGCAGAGCAGGCCGGGAAGGCGCTGCAACTGCTGCACCGGATCGAAATGAATGACGATGCGATGAGTCCGGATGAAAGCCGGATGCATCTGATTGCAGAGTGAGGCTGCATGCATGCGGCGTCGCGGCGGGGCGAAGACGGTCGGTTCCGTCGGCGATCCCGTCTGCCGGATGCGGGATCGACAGTGAGGCAAGGATGCGGGAGATAAATGTTTCATGGTGACTGAAGGGATGCAACCCAGCGTGTTCGCCGAAATGGCACTGCTGCTCGGGCTGACCACGGCCGCCGGTGCGCTGGCCGTGCGTCTGCGCCAGCCGGTGCTGATCGCCTACATCGTGGTGGGCATACTTGCCGGGCCGGCTGCCTTCGGGTTTGTCCAGGCGCATGACCAGGTCGACCTGCTGGCGCAGATAGGCGTGGCCGTGCTGCTGTTCGTGGTCGGGCTCAAGCTGGATCTGTCGCACGTCAGGCGCATCGGTCCCGTTGCGCTGGCAACCGGTCTGGGTCAGCTGTGCTTCACGATACTTTTCGGTTTCATCCTGGTGCTGCTGCTCGGCAGAGGCGCAATGGAAGCGCTTTATGTCGCGGTTGCACTGACCTTTTCCAGCACCATCATCATCGTCAAGCTGCTGTCCGACAAACGGGAGCTCGATTCGCTGCACGGACGCATTGCGGTCGGCTTCCTGATCGTGCAGGACATCGCGGTCGTGCTCGCCATGATGGCCATGAGTGCGCTGCGCGGTGCCGGCGATGCGGGCGCTACGGAAGTCGTGCTGTCGCTGCTCGCGCGGGTGTCGGGTGCCGCGCTGATCATCTTCCTGCTGATGCGCTACATCCTGCCGCCGCTGGTGCACACCATGGCCCGCTCGCAGGAACTGCTGCTGCTGTTTGCGATTGCCTGGGGAACCGGGCTTGCCGCACTGGGCGAGTGGGCCGGCTTCTCGAAAGAGGCCGGCGCCTTCGTGGCCGGTTTCTCCCTGGCATCGACCCCTTACCGTGAAGCGATGAGCGCCCGCCTGACCGGTGTGCGTGACTTCCTGCTGCTGTTCTTCTTCATCGATCTCGGCGCCCGGCTCGATCTGTCGACGCTGGGTGATGAAGTCGTGCCGGCGATCGTGCTCAGCGCCTTCGTACTGATCGGCAACCCGCTGATCGTGATGGCCATCATGGGTTACATGGGCTATCGCAAGCGCACCGGCTTTCTGGCCGGACTGACCGTTGCACAGATCAGCGAATTTTCCATCGTGTTCGTTGCCATGGGCATCACGCTTGGTCATGTAGGCCGCGAGGCACTGGGACTGACGACCCTGGTCGGGCTCGTCACCATCGCGCTGTCCACCTACATGATCATTCACGCCCAGACGCTGTTCGAGAGGCTGTCGCCATGGCTGTCGATGTTCGAGCGCAAGCATCCATACCGCGAGGTGACGGTCGAAAGCGGAGTCGAGCGTTCCAGTTCGACCGACGTGATGGTGTTCGGGCTCGGGCGCTACGGCAAGCGGCTCGCAATGCAGCTTGCCGACGCCGGGTTGGCCGTGCGCGGCATCGATTTCGATCCGGAAGTGGTGCTCGAGCTGCGCGGGCGCGGCGTGAAGGTGGATTTCGGCGATGCCCAGGATCCGCACTTCCTCGACAGTCTGCCGCTCGATACGGTGCAGTGGGCCATCAGTACCCTGCCTGACTTCGAATCGAACCGGGAATGGCTGGCGGCACTGCGGGCGCGCAACTTCGCCGGCGAGGTGGCGATCGTGGCCCGTGATGACGTGCAGGGTGAGCAGCTCAAGCGCGCGGGTGCTCCGATCGTGCTGTACCCGTTCCGCAATGCGGTGGATTACGTTGCGGAACATCTG
Source organism: Methyloversatilis sp. RAC08 (assembly GCF_001713355.1). Classification (NCBI taxonomy): domain Bacteria; kingdom Pseudomonadati; phylum Pseudomonadota; class Betaproteobacteria; order Nitrosomonadales; family Sterolibacteriaceae; genus Methyloversatilis; species Methyloversatilis sp. RAC08. The sequence continues at coordinate 3,608,932 of NZ_CP016448.1, forward strand.
TCCGATTTGATACGCAAGAAGGAGGAGCGACATGAAGCCAATCCGTAACATTCTCGCGGCAACTGATCTGTCGGCGCCGGCGCGGGAGGCGCTTGCGCGCGCCTTTCGGCTCGCTGCGGAAACGGGTGCGCAGCTGACGCTGATGCATGCGGTGAGCAGCGGGGCGATGGCGGCGTTGCATGAGCTGCTCGGCACCCGCGCGTCGACGGTCGAGCAGGGCATCGTCGAAGATGCCTGCAAAACGCTGCGTGACCTTGCCGAAGAGTTGGGGCACACGCACGGAGTATCCGCCGCAGTGCGGGTATTGACCGGTGCGGTCGTGCAGGAAATCGTTGATCAGACCGATCAGCTCGATGCCGATCTGCTGGTGGTGGGCGCGCGCGGCGAGGATTTCATGCGCCACCTGATGCTGGGCTCAACGGCAGAGCGCATGCTCGGAGTGATGACGAGGCCAGTGCTGGTGGTACGCCAGCCGCCTCATGCACCCTACCGGCGCGTGCTCGTGCCGGTTGATTTCTCGATGGCGTCGGAGCCGTCGCTGCAGGCTGTTCGCGCATTCGCTCCGCACGCTGAAATCATATTGCTGCACGCCTTCGAACTGCCGTTCGAAGGAAAGCTGCGCTATGCAGGCATCGACGATGCGGCAATACATGCGCTCCGGATTGCCGAGCGCAATTCGGCGTGCCATCAGATCGAAGCACTGCAGGCAAGTGCCGGCATCGCCGACCAGTCGCGCATCATCGTTCGCCACGGCGATGCATGTTCGCTGATCCGCGAGGTACAGCAGCAGGAACACTGTGACCTGATCGCGCTTGGCAAGCAGGGGCGCAACCGCATTAAGGAAATGCTGCTCGGCAGTGTGACCCGACACCTGTTGTCGGAATCCGACTGCGACGTGCTGGTCGTCGGCGATTCGGGTGCCGGGTGACCGTGATGCGGGCAGATGTCGCAGCAGCTCGTCACAAGCCTGCCGCGGCAGGCGGATCACCGTCGCTGCGGTGGGCCGAATTCGAGCTGCATTCGAACGCTGCCGCAATCGGCGCGGCTTGCGCGACAACCCAATGTCGGCGGCACCTCCACCGGGTAACGCGAATGCCCGATTACGGACCGGGCATCGTCTGATCAGAACCAGGCGTTGAGCGTGACGCTGCCGAAACGGCGCCAGTAACCACTGCCGCCGCCCGGCGAGCCGGCTTCGCTGTCGGAAATGCCGGCTGCTGCCCGCAGTTGCCAGCCGGGCCCGATATCGTAGGCGACCCAGCCTTCGAGCAGATAGTTGCGGCCGGATGCGCCGTTGCCGTCGCCATCGGTTTCGTCGTAGCGGCCAAATGCAGCCTTGGCGTAGTAGCTCCACGGGCGGATGTCGTCATAGATCGACATGAAGGCCCGGTATTCGAGATAGCGGTCCGGGTTGTAGTAGCCGCGATTGGCGCGGTTGATGTCCCACGGCCGGCTGTTTTCGAAGCGGTTGCCCTCGATGCCCAGCCGGATCTGCGGACGCGTCCACAGTGCGTAGTCCCCGCGCCAGGCGACGCGATTGCGCTGGTTGTCGTCGTCGAATTCGAGTCGTGCGACGCTGCCGGCGAAGCTCCAGCGCGGTGTCGGCGTGTAGGTCACACCGACCGACACGTCGCGGAAATTCACTTCGTTGCGCAGCGCACTGATGGTGTCGATGATGCCGCTGCCGGTTTCCGCGTCGATGCGCCACAGATCAGCCGGGACGTAGCGCAGGCGCGCACGCCACACCGTGCTCTGCCAGCCGTCGTAATCGCGTCGGCCGAGCGTGAAGCTGGGCCACAGCGTGCCGCGGCCACCGCGCACATCGCCCAGACGCAATCCGTAGGTCGCGCTGATTTCGCTGCCGCTGACTGTTCGGCGCGGCGAACGTGTTCCGGTTTCGTAGCCGCTGATCTGCGGCAGGCGTACGCCGACCTCGAAAAAATCGGTCGGCGAGCGTCGCCAGCCGGCCAGCGCGAACGGCGTGACGATGCGCAACCGGTCGGCGTCGTCAGACCAGTCGATGCCGGCCGAGGCATAGTGCTGCGTGTCGCGCCGGATCCGGTAATCGCGCAGCCACAGCGCGCCTTCGTCGGTGACATCGGCGAGCAGCGGCATCGCTTCGTCGGCGTGGCCGGCCCAGTACAGGGCGCGCGCCTTTGCCACGTTCAGGCCCGGATCCGCAGACGCATCCAGCCGGTCGAATTCGCCGACTGCTGCGCGATGCCGCCCGGCGAAATTATCGGATTGCGCCAGACCGAGTCGCGCATCGGCATCGCTTGGATCGGCCTGAAGCAGGGTGGCATAAATTTCCCGCGCACCGGCTGGATCGTCCGACCACAGCAGCGCGCGCGCCAGACCGCGCTGTGCAGCGCGGTCGTCCGGCTGGTCGGCGAGCAGCTTGCGCCATGCTTCGGCCGCGCAGGGGTGGCGGTCCAGCGCGGCACAGGCCTGCGCGAGGCCGCGCCAGGTTTCGGGCAGGCCGATGCCTTCGGCGTGCGCTTCCGAGAACAGCGAACGGGCAGCCGCTGCATCACCTGACCACAGAGTCTGCCAGGCCAGCGGCAGCAACCAGTCGGTGCGTCGTTCCGGCGCCAGTTGCAGTGCCTGTCGCCATGCCAGCGCCGACTCGGCGTTGCGGTCGGCATAACCCAGCACGCGCGCCACCTCGGCGGTGCGCTCGGCATCGGCGCGGTCGACGCGTGCCAGCTGTGCATAGGCGTCGAGTGCGCCAGTGTAGTCCTGCGCCGCAGTATGCGAGCGCGCCTGACCGAGCAGGGATTCGATCAGGCCGCGCCGGCTGTCGCTGACCGATGCCGCGTCCGACCAGCCATTCATTCTCTGCTGGAACAGCGCCGCCGCGCGTTCGAAGCGGCCGGCCCAGAGCGATTGCCAGGCGAGTGACGGGAGAATGTCTGCCTGCCGGGTGGGTGCCACGCGCAGTGCACGCTCGTACAGGTCGGCGGCAGCCTCGTTGCGGTCGGCAAATCCTTCGACGCGGGCGGCTTCGATCAGCAGGTCGGTGTCGTCCGGAAACTGGCTCACCAGAACGCGGTAGAGCTCGATCGCCGGCGCATAGTCACGCGCGCCAACGAGCAGGCGCGCTTCGTCGCGTTGCGGGTGGACCGCGAAAGCGGGCTTCACTGCGGTGAGCAGAACCATCAGTACGAGAGCGAGCGTCAGGGCAGGCAGTGCGCGCGTCATGGGGCGGAGTGCTGCGAGCAATTCATGTAGCAAAAGTATCAGGCCTCGCGCCCGGTCCGCGGCGTGTTCCACGTGATGGACTGTCGCGCAGGCGCAACAAACAGGTGGTGCAGCGACATGCAGGTGGTGATCGCAAGGAAGGCCCAGTAAACAAGCCGATAGAACACTGCGTAGGGGAAATAGCGCCAGATGCCTCGGTCATACCGGTGGTCGATCAGCGTGCCCAGAGCGAGCTGCATCAGGCACAGGGTGGCGATCACCATGCCCCACAGATTGGGCAGCGGCGAGGCGCCGACTGGCGGAAAGCCGATGGCCCACGATGCGATCCACAACGTGGTCATTGCCACGAACACAATGGCCCAGCAGATCGACAGCACCGACTCGATGAACATCGGCCACATGCGGCGGTAGCGCCAGTGCAGGATGACGTCGCGATGGCGGCGCAGCACCTGCATAAGGCCACGCGCCCAGCGCAGCCGCTGCCGGAAAAGCGCTCGAAAGTGTACCGGCACCGTCATCCACACGATGGCATGCGGTTCGTAACGGATGTCGTGAAAGTGGCGCTGCAGCTTCCAGGTCAGTTCGATGTCTTCGGTCGGCATGTCGGGCGAAAAGCCGCCGACCGACTGCACGGCGCTCTTGCGGAAGGCGGCCACCACGCCCGACACCGTCACGATGCGGCCCCAGATGCGCTGCGAACGTCGCAGCAGGCTGACGATGGACGTGAATTCGATCGCCTGCAGCCGGCTCAGGAAGGTATCGACGTTGCGCACCCGCGGGTTGCCGGTGACCGCTGCGACGCGGGCGCTCATGAAGTGCGGAACCAGGTGCCACAGGATGTCGGGCTCGGGCTCCGCATCGGCATCCATGATGAGCACGATGTCGCCGCGCAGCATCGGCAACGCGTCGTTCAGCGCCATCGCCTTGCCTTCGTTGATGCGCTTGTCGATCAGGCGCACCCGGCCTGTCTGCACGAAGGGCAGCACCTGGCGCACCGTACCGTCGCTGGAGCCGTCATTGACCACCACGATTTCGTAGTCCGGGTAATCGACGGCACATACCGCGACCAGCGAGCGCGCGATCACCGCGTCTTCGTTGTGCGCAGGAATCAGGATGCTGACCGGTGGCGAGAAGCTGCGGTCGGATGGCAGGGCACCCGGCTCGTCGCGCTCCCAGCGGAACACGAAGAACAGTGATGTAGTGATCCACACCAGGCTGGAAATGATGGGGTATGCAGCGAAGAAGAACAGCGCAACCGAGTAGGTCCCGGTGTACTGAAAGCTGATCAGCAGGCTTTCAAGCGCGTGCATGGCGGCAAGTCAGCCCTTGCCGAACAGTCGGGACACTCCTGGATCGACGCTGCGCGGCGCGAGACAGCGGTACAGCTTTCGGGAATCGACGACGCCGATCACCGTGATGCGCGCGGTGCGCAGCGTGGTCCAGTCAGCCACCACCGGGCGCCCGGCCCAGTCCTGCAGGTATTCGGCCTTCGCTTCCGGCAACCGGAGCCGGGGGCCCTTGAGCTTGAAAATCGCCAGATTGTGCAGCACCCAGTACAGCGTTATCGCCGGGCTGATGACCAGTGTGGCAACAATCATCCAGGCCAGTACGCCATAGTCGGGCAGGTCGCGGCCGACCAGCAGCCAGGCCCAGCCGAACAGGAACCACCCTGCGCCAACGACGAAGACATGCACCAGCCGCTGACCCGCGCTGCGCAGGGGCTCACGGCGCATCAGGCACGTTGCCGGACGGCGACTGCGATCAGGCCCAGCCCGCCGAGCAGCATCCACCACGTGGCAGGTTCGGGTACCGGCATTGGTTGGGACAGGGTGAGCAGGTTTTCGGTCGGCACAAGCGTCCAGTCTGTAGCCCCTTCGCGCGACCAGCGCAGGTCGACGACGCCGGCTTCGAGCCGGTTGTAGGCGCCCAGCTGAAAACGATACAGACCGACATCAAGCAGGATGTCCTGCTCGAAGCCGAGCCGGTCACGCGGATTGACGCCGTCCTTGACCAGCGACAACATCGCGCCGCCGGCGCCGTAAAGGTTGAAGAAGAAGCCGTCGTCGTACAGTACGCCGAAGTTATAGAGGCTCTTTTCGGTGATGCGGATGTAGCCATCGAAGCGCGACAGCCAGTTGGTCTGTGGCGCGCTCAGCGGCAATTCCAGCGTGGTGCCCCATTGCGCGGCGTACATCGCGTTGTAGAGCGTGTTGCCGAAATTCACCTGGCTCGCGATGCCGGTCCAGCGTTCGATGACGCCGGACTGGCCGACCGGCTGGTCGATCAGCGCATGCCAGTCGGCGATGCCCCAGATGCCGGTGCCCCAGGCAAAGTCGGAAATCGGTTGTCCACTGCCGTAGCTGAGCGTGGCTTCATCCCACAGTACTGTGCTGCCCTGCCAGTTTTCATCGATCTTGACGAACAGCGCATCCGCGCCACCACCGGTGCCGTAGCTTCCGGGGAGTGAAGGGGCCAGATCGACGGCAAGTGCGGCGAGGGGGGCCGCCATGACCGTCGCCAGCAAGGCCGAGAGCATCTTTTTCATGACTGTGGTGTCCGGATTGAGCGAAGTCCTGCTGCTCAGGATGCATGCTGACGTGCATCCTGGCTGCGCTTTCCCGCGATTATGTAATACAACCTAGGTTATGTGTCTGCAGACAGGCATGACACCTGTCACGGCCGTTTTCATGCAGGCCTGCGGGAATGCCAATTATTGTTACAACGGGCCTTTCGGCGCACCTTGGGGTGATCCAGGCCCCTGCATGCAGCGCATGCTCGCCCACGCCGTCGGCATTGCACGCTGCGCTTGCCCGGTCCGTTCTGCGCCACCGCAGCGCTGCCGCTATACTTCGCCGCGATTTGCGCGTGTCTGGCGCATCCAGGCACCATGCCGGCTCATGTGTCGGTGCCAGTTTTTCGTTCAATGACCAGTGACCGTCACGCCATGACCCCCGAGAAGCCCTTGATCCGTCCGTTGCGGCCATCTTTTTCTTCCGGACCTTGCGTGAAGCGTCCCGGCTGGACGCTGGCGGCGCTGGACGACGCTTTCATCGGCCGTTCGCACCGCGCACCGCAGGGCCTGGCCAAGCTGAAGGAGGTCATCGACCTGAGCCGCGCCGTGCTCGGTGTGCCCGATGACTACCGGATTGCCATCGTGCCGGGCTCGGATACCGGGGCGGTCGAAATGGCGCTGTGGTCGCTGCTTGGCGAGCGCGACGTCGATTGTCTGGCCTGGGAAACCTTCGGTCACAGCTGGGTGACCGACGTCGACAGCGTGCTGAAACTGGCCGGCGCCCGTACGTTTGCGGCGCCGTTCGGCTGCCTGCCTGACCTGAGCGCCGTCAATTGGGCGCACGACGTGGTGTTCACCTGGAATGGCACGACCGGCGGTGTGCGCGTGCCGTACGGTGACTGGATAGCCGACGACCGCAGCGGCCTGTCCATCTGCGACGCCACGTCGGCCGCCTTTGCGATGGAATTGCCGTGGCCGAAACTCGATGTGACCACCTGGTCATGGCAGAAGGTGCTCGGCGGCGAGGCGGCACACGGCATGATCGTGCTCAGCCCGCGCGCGGTCGAGCGGCTCGAACGCCATGCGCCCGCGTGGCCGGTGCCGAAGCTGTTCCGCATGACCAACAAGGCGGGCCTGATCGAAGACCTGTTTGCCGGCAGCACGATCAATACGCCGTCGATGCTGTGCGTCGAAGACCAGATCGATGCGCTGCGCTGGGCGGTGTCCATCGGCGGTCTGCCCGGCCTGATTGCGCGCAGCATGGCCAGCTTCGACGTGCTGGCGCGCTGGATCGATCGCAGTCACTGGGCGGCCTTCCTGGCCGACGATCCGGCGACCCGCTCGAACACCTCGGTCTGTCTGAAGATCGTCGACCCGTGGTTCGCTGCGCAGCCGACGGCCGCGCAGTGGGCACGGGTGCGCCGCATGTGCGCACTGCTCGAGCAGGAAGCGGCTGCGTTCGACGTTGCGGCCTATCGCGATGCGCCACCCGGCTTCCGCATCTGGTGCGGCGCCACCGTTGACGTCACAGACGTCGTCGCCCTGACGCCCTGGCTGGATTGGGCCTATGAAACCGTGAAGCAGGAATCCTCCGAATGAACCGCGCCATCCTGTTCGACTGCGACAGCACGCTGTCGACGATAGAAGGCATCGATGTGCTGGCCGAACAGGCCGGCGTGGTCGATCAGGTCGTGCCGCTGACCACGGCGGCGATGGACGGCCGACTGAAGCTTGAAGACGCCTACGCAGCGCGGCTGGACCTGATCCGGCCCGACGCAGCTGCCATCGAGGCGCTCGGCCAGCGCTACATCGATACGCGGGTGGAGGGCGCGTGCAAGGCGGTCGCCGCTCTGCGTGCGCTGGGCTGGCAGGTGCATGTGGTGAGTGGTGGCATTCGCCAGGCGGTGCTGGCGCTGGCGCGCCATCTCGGCGTGCCCGACGAGCGCGTGCACGCGGTCGACCTGCAGTTCGACGCCGCGGGTGCATACGCCGGTTTCGACCGCTCATCGCCGCTGGCGCGCAGCGGCGGCAAGGCCGAGGTGTGCCGGGTGGTGCTGGGCGAGGTCGACAGCGTCGTCATGGTGGGTGACGGCATCACCGATCTGGAAGCCGGCGACGCCGGCGCGACGGTGATCGGCTTCGGCGGTGTCGTGCGGCGCGACATCGTGGCGCGTCGCGCGCATCACTTCATCGATCGTGCCGACCTGCGTGAAGTCGTGAAGCTGGTTGCCACGCCGGAAGAATTCGACCGCGTCGACCTGCTGCTGCGTTGACCGTCAGCGCGCTGCGCCGGTGCGGCGCAGCGGCCCGAAGCACTGCTTCAGTTCTGGCGCCACGCACACGACGTGCTGGTCGCCTTCCGGGTTGAACTTCACGTACACGGTGTAAAGCTTGTTCGTGTCGTCTTCCTTCGAACCGGCGCAATCCGTGCCGCCGTGGTCCTTCAGGATGGTCGCCTCCAGCTTGTAGAAGCCTGTGTCCGAACCCTTCGGATCGAATACATAGGCCATTTCGCTGCGCTCTTCGCCGCTCTGCACCGAACCGCTGCCATCGACGCGGTACTCGTAGGTTTCGCTGCACTGCGCCGGATCGGTCCAGCTCCATGCACCGGCGAGCTGCGGCACGGGCGAAGCTGCGCGCTCGGCATCGGCCGGTACGGCCTGCGCGTGCTGTGCCAGAAGCAGGCTGAATGACAGCAGGCAGGCGAACTTCAATGAATGTGAGGGCATGACGGACTCCGTTGCGGGGCGTGTGAGTGATCGGCTGTACGACGCATTGTGGCAATCGACACCTTGTCCGACACGGGCCCCGTGCCCGAGTTCTTCCGGAACGGAACGATTTCGCGCGGCGATGTCGAAATGCGCGGATATCTTTCCAGACATGGCGCTGACTGCCCAAACCGGGCGCCTGCCGAGCCCCGAAGGACACACACATGGTTGACAGCGCAATCATCGCCCATCTTTTCAGCGTGGCGGCAGCCCTCTCGGGTTACCCGGCGATAGCGGAACCGGATCGACCGCTGCTCAGATTGATGACGCCCGCGGCGCTGGTCGAGGAAGTGTGCCCGGACGCACCGTCGGACTGCGAGAAGCTGGTGGCGCTGTACGACCACGAACGCCACCAGGTGCTGATGCGCTCGGATCTCGACCTGCAGGACGCAGCCGACAATTCCTTTCTGGTGCACGAATTCGTTCATGTGCTCGAAGCGCGCCACAGGGGTGCGGCGTATCAGCAGGATTGCGCGGCCACGCTGCGTTCGGAGCGCGAAGCCTACCGCGTGCAGAACGTCTATCTCGACAGGGAAGGGCGGCCGGAACGGCATGGCGGCATGCTCGCCCACCGCGTGTGTGCGGCGGATCAGCCGGGCGGCAGCGGCACCATGAAGCTGGAAATGGCGCCCGCGGGCCCGCGCGACGAGCAGGCCCTGGAGGCCTTCATGCAGGACCTGAACCGGCGCGACGCGTCACCGGCGCGTCGCCGGTGACGGTCGATCGGCGGCATCACAGCAGCACGCGCTCGATGCCGCCGTTGTTGGCCTGGTCGATGTAGCGCTCCGCCCAATCGGCGCCGAGCAGATGACGCGCCATCTCGACCACGATGTAGTCGGCCTGCGTTGCGCTGTCGTTGTCATAGCGCGACAGGCCCTGCAGGCAGGACGGGCAGGAGGTCAGTATCTTCACCTCGCCCTTGAAACCGTCCGCGCGTTGCACATCGGCACCCTTGCGCATCTCTTCTTCCTTGCGGAAGCGCACCTGGGTGGAAATGTCCGGCCGGCTGACCGCCAGCGTGCCGCTTTCGCCGCAGCAGCGGTCATTCAGCGCGACTTTCGAACCGTCCGCCGTGCCGATCAGCTGATTGACCACCTTCAGCGGTGCGTGGGTCTTCATCGGCGTGTGGCAAGGGTCGTGATACATGTAGCGCACACCTTCCACGCCTTCGAGCTTCACGCCCTTTTCCATCAGGTATTCGTGGATGTCGAGCAGTCGGCAGCCGGGGAATATCTTGTCGAACTCGTACTTCTGCAGCTGGTCCATGCAGGTCCCACAGGACACGATGACCGTCTTGATGTCGAGGTAATTCAGCGTGTTGGCCACGCGGTGGAACAGCACCCGGTTCGAGGTGCTGATCTGCTGGCCCTTTTCGGCTTCGCCGCCAGCGGTCTGCGGGTAGCCGCAGCACAGATAGCCTGGCGGCAGCACGGTCTGCGCGCCGACGTGGTACAGCATGGCCTGTGTGGCCAGCCCGACCTGCGAAAACAGACGTTCCGAACCGCAGCCCGGAAAGTAGAACACCGCTTCCTGCTCATCCGACGCGCGCTTCGGGTTGCGGATGACCGGCACGATGGCGGCGTCTTCGATATCGAGCAGTGCGCGCGAGGTGCGTTTCGGCAACTTGCCCGGCATCGGCTTGTTGATGAAATGGATCACCTGCGCCTTGATCGGCGGGCGGCCGAGCGTCGGTGGCGGGTTCTTCGTCTGCCGGTCGATCAGGCCGAGCGCCTTGCCAACCTTGTGGCCGAGCCGTTGAGCCTTGTAGCCGACGCCCATCATCGCCACGCGCAGCGCCTTGATGGTGGCCGGATCGGTCGCGTTCAGGAAGGCCATCGATGCGGCCGTGCCCGGGTTGAACTTGCGCTTGCCCTGCTTGCGCAAGGCGTTGCGCATGGCGATCGACACGTCGCCGAAGTCGATGTCCACCGGACAGGGATTGGCGCACTTGTGGCACACCGTGCAGTGGTCGGCGACGTCGCTGAATTCGTCGAAGTGGCGAAGCGACACACCGCGCCGCGTCTGTTCCTCGTACAGGAAGGCCTCGATCAGCAGCGAAGTGGCGAGAATCTTGTTGCGCGGCGAGTACAGCAGATTGGCGCGCGGCACATGGGTAGAACACACCGGCTTGCACTTGCCGCAGCGCAGGCAGTCCTTGATCGATGTGGCGATCTGGCCGACGTCGCTCATTTCCATGATCAGCGATTCGGTGCCGAGCAGCGAGAACGAGGGCGTGTAGGCGCGCGACAGGTCACCACCCGGCAGCAGCTTGCCGGCGTTGAAGTGGCCATCCGGATCGACCCGCCGCTTGTAGTCGATGAAGGGTGCCAGTTCGTCGTCGGTCAGGAATTCGAGCTTGGTGATGCCGATGCCGTGCTCGCCCGAAATGACGCCGCCGAGCGAACGCGCCAGCGCCATGATGCGGGCGACCGCCGCATTGGCTTCCTGCAGCATGTCGTAGTTGTCGGAATTCACCGGGATGTTGGTGTGCACATTGCCGTCGCCGGCATGCATGTGCAGCGCGACGAACACCCGGCTGCGCAGAACGGCTTTCTGCTCCGCCTCGATGCGTTCGAGGATGGGCCGGTACATCGCACCGTCGAAAATCTCTTCCAGCAGCGGCTTCAGTTCGCGCTTCCACGACACGCGCACCGAGTAGTCCTGCAGCCGGTGGAACAGCGTCGGCGACGCCGCGCGGTTGAGCAGCGGACCGACCTCGACGCCGAGCGAAAGAATGATCGCTTCGGCCCGCTCCAGCGGCATGTCCAGGTTGTCGCGCAGCCACTGCCAGCGACCGCGCACTGCGGCCACCTGCTGCAGCGCCTGCGTGCGCCGGTCGCCGAGCAGCTGGTCGGCGTCGATGTTGGCGTCACCGGCGTGCAGCGGCAGCTCGCCGCGCAGCACGGTCACCAGCGCATCGCAGAAGCGCAGCTTGCTGGCGATCGACAGTTCGATGTTGATGCGTTCGATGCCGTCGCAGTAGTCGCCCATGCGCGGCAGCGGAATCACCACGTCTTCGTTGATCTTGAAGGCATTGGTGTGGCGCGCGATGGCGGCGGTGCGGGCGCGGTCGAGCCAGAAGGTCTTGCGCGATTCGGCCGACACCGCGATGAAGCCTTCGGCGCCGCGCTGGTTGCACAGGCGCACGACTTCCGACGCGGCGGCCATGACGGTCGTTTCGTCGTCGCCGACGATGTCGCCGATCAGCACCATCTTCGGCCGGCCGTGGCGGCGTGCCTTGGTGGCGTAGCCGACCGCGCGCACATAGCGCTCGTCCAGATGCTCCAGGCCGGCAAGCAGCACACGCGCGTTGCCTGCCTTCGGAAGGGCGTCGAGGTAGTCCTTGATTTCGACGATGGCCGGCACCGCCTCGCGTACCTGGCCGAAAAACTCCAGACAGACGGTGCGGGTGACCGGCGGCAACTTGTGCAGGATCCAGCGCGCGCTGGTGATCAGGCCGTCGCAACCTTCCTTCTGCACGCCGGGCAGGCCGGACAGGAACTTGTCGGTGACGTCCTTGCCCAGGCCTTCCTTGCGAAAGCGGGCGCCCGGGACTTCGAGCGTTTCGGCGTCGCCGCGCGGCGTCCTGCCGTCGGCCTCGAAGTGCTGGATGGCGAAGCGCACGCGCGCCGCGTCGTGGATCTTGCCGAGGTTATGGTCGAGCCGGGTCACTTCGAGCAGGAAGCCGTCTGCATCGACCATGCGCCAGCTGGCCAGATTGTCGAGCGCCGTACCCCACAGCACGGCCTTCTTGCCGCCGGCATTGGTCGCGATGTTGCCGCCTATGCACGAGGCGTCGGCCGACGTCGGATCACAGGCGAACACCAGTCCGGCGTGCTCCGCCGCATCCATCACGCGCCGCGTCACCACGCCGGCACCGGTGCGGATGGTGGCGTAGGGCGCCGCGAGCCCCGGCAGCACGGTCGATTCGACCGGGCCGATGTCGATCAGCTTTTCGGTGTTGATGACCGCCGACGTCGCCGTCAGCGGCACGGCGCTGCCGGTGTAACCGGTGCCGCCGCCGCGCGGAATGATGGTCAGCCCGAGTTCGATGCAGCCGCGCACCAGCGGCGCGATTTCGTCTTCGGTATCCGGATACAGCACGACCATCGGGTATTCGACCCGCCAGTCGGTGGCGTCGGTCACGTGCGACACGCGGGCCAGACCGTCAAAGGCGATGTTCGCTTCGCGCGTGTGGCGGCCGAGCACCTTGACGATGCGCCGGCGCAGCTCGCGCACGGTGGCAAAATGCGCCGCGAAGGCGTCCACCGCGGCGCGCGCGGCCAGCAGCAGCTCACCCACCTTGCGATCGCGTTCCAGCGTCGCAGCATCACCGCTGCGCTGGCGCCGCTGCTCGATCTCGCCCAGTCTATGGTGCATCGCACCGACCAGCGCAGCCTGCCGCTTCGGATTGTCGAGCAGGTCGTCTTCAAGGTAGGGGTTGCGCTGCACGACCCAGATGTCGCCCAGCACTTCGTACAGCATGCGCGCGGAACGGCCGGTCAGACGTTCGCCGCGCAGGCTGGCGAGCGTGTCCCACATGGGCTCGCCGAGCAGCCGGATCACGATTTCGCGATCGGACAGCGAGGTGTAGTTGTACGGTATTTCGCGCAGTCGGGTAGGTTCGCGCGAAGCTTGCAAATCGATGAGCGCGGTGGCGGATTCCATCAACAAGCCGTGTAGAGGTTCGGGGACGCATTATACGTCCGCTGGTTGTGCACTGCGCCAGACTGGAAACGATATGCGCCGATAACCGTCCACCGGCAGTCCGTATTCCCGGCTCGACTGAACTTTCGATCGTCGGCCACTTCACCTCCACTTCAGGATGTCTTTTGGATACCCTCACTCACGCCCTGTCCGGCGCGCTGCTCGGACGCTTGATTGCCCGCCCGCCCGACCCGGCAAGGCCGGCGCCGAAACCTTGGCAGATGGTGGTCGCCGGCGCAGCAGCCGCGACCTTTCCCGATCTCGATTTCGTGCTCGGCTATGTGTCGGAGCTGACCTATCTGCGCGGCCACAGAGGCGTCACGCATTCGGTTCTGCTGCTGCCGTTGTGGGGGCTGCTGATCGCCTGGCTGCTGGCGCGGGTGCCGAAGATGCGCGCGCCGGGCATCGACTGGCCTGCCTTTTACGTCGTGGTGTGTGCCGGCATCGGCATCCACATCCTCGGCGACCTGATCACGCAGTTCGGCACGATGATCCTGGCGCCTTTTTCCGATCGTCGCTTTGGCTGGGGCACCACGTTCATCATCGACCTGCCGCTGACCGGGCTGCTTGTTGCGGGGCTGGTGGCGAGCGCGCTGTGGCGGCGCAGCCGCGCACCGGCCGCATTCGGGCTGATGGCGGTGTGCGCATGGGTGGGCGTCGGCGCCGTCGGAAAGTCGGAAGCCATCGATGCTGCGCGGCGCCATGCGATGGAACAGGGCATCACCGCGGTCGCGCTCGACGCGATTCCCCGTCCGGCTTCGCCCTTCAACTGGACCGCGGTGATCGACGACGGAGAGCGCTTCCATACCGCGCACATAAATACGCGGCGCAGCGAAGTCATGGAGGCCGGGCCGGACGACAATCTGATCCGTCGCCTGTCTTCACATTACCGGCCGGTGACGATGGCGCACTGGCAGGTGCGCGAGCGTTTCGGCAACGGAGGCTATGGCGAGGTGCGCGAACAGGTGCGCGCCGTCTGGTCGGCGCCGGATTTCGCCTTCTTCCGCTGGTTCGCGATGTTTCCGGTGCTCGACAGCGTCGGCGGCGCGGCGGGCGGGGCCTGCGTCAGCTTTCGCGATCTGCGCTTCGAGACGCCCGGGCGCGACAGCCTGCCGTTCCGATACGGGCTGTGCGAGAGCAGCGCCGGATGGGCGCTGGTCGAACGAACGATGGCGGGCTGGCGAAAGCTGAGCGGTCGCTGAACGAAAAAAAGCCGGGCCGGCAGTCCGCAGACCACCGGCCCGGCCTTCACTGTGCCGGCAGCTCAGTACCTCACCGCCACCGTCAGCTGAATGGCACGCTCGGTACCCGGCACGGCGAAGCCGCCGTTTTCGTACAGCGCCTCGTAGTAGCGTTTGTTGAACAGGTTGAGCACGTTCAGACGAACATCGTAGCGCCGCTGTTCATAGGCCAGCATCAGGTCGGCGCGCACGAAGCTCGGTGCCTGCGCGATGGCGACCGGGGCGGTGCCGCCGGTACCGTAGGCGAGGCGATTGCCCTTGGCTTCGAGGCCGCCGCCGACGCGCCAGGCCGGCGTGATGCGATAGGTGGTCCACAGATTACCGGTGTAGCGCGGCGTATTGCGAGGACGCAGGCCCACGATGTTGGGGTTGTTTGTCGCGAACACCTCGTCGATTTCTGCCCGCATCAGTGCAATACCGCCGAACACATCCCACTGCGGCGTGATGCGGCCGGCCGCCTCGATTTCGAAACCGTCGGTGTGGCGTTCCTTCGACAGCACGGCGGTGTTCGCCTGTTCGAGATCGGTATTGCGCTCGTTGAACTTGGTGGCGCGGTACAACGCGGTACGCAGCGACAGCGCGCCGTCGAACAGTTCCCACTTGGTGCCCAGTTCCACCGTGCGGCTGCGCTCGGCGTCGTAGCGGATGCCGTTGTTCAACTGGTACAGGTCGGCGGTCGGATTGAACGAATCGCTCCACGCGAAGTAGTAGGTCTGCACGTCGCTGGGCTGGAACAGCAGACCGCTGCGATAGCTCCACTCGCTGTACTTCAGGTTGAAGGCGGTCGTCGCCAGCGTGGTCGAATTCAGCGTGTGGTAATCGGCATCCATGTGGTCATGGCGCAGGCCGAGCAGCAGCTTCCAGTGCGGCATGAATTCGATCTGGTCCTGCGCATAGACACCGATCGAATCGCCTTCATAACCCGCAGGGTTGAACCGGACGCGGTTGCCGTAGGCGGCCGGGACCGCGACATCCGGATCCGGGTTGCCGACCGTGGTGGTCGGCGCAGTGACGTTGACCGATGTGTAGGACCAGCGATCGGCCTTTTCGCGCAGCAGTTCGAGACCGAACAGGGCTTCGTGCTTCATGCCGGCGAGCGCGAACTTCGTCGTCAGGTCGCTCTGCAGCGTGTAGGTGCTTTCTTCACCACCGCGCGCCTGACGGCCGCGCGTGATGACGGTGGCGTCGTTCACCGTTGCCGTGGTCGTGCCGCCCGGCAGACGCGGTGCCACCGCCCACAGGTCGCGCTTGTAGTCGGCGTAGCGGGCGACGGTGCGCAGTTCGGTGTCGGGCGAGAAGCGATGCGTCCAGATGCCGGTCGTGATGTTGGTGTCGTTCTGCTCGTAATCGGACGACGTGCCATAGAAGCGGCTGGCCGATACGTCGAGTGGCTTGCGTGTGACCTGGGAGCGCGTGATCGCGCCCGGACGGGCGACGAAGGGCACACCGTAGTCCGGCACGTTCTTCGTCGTGTAGTACAGATGGCCGATCGAGAATTCGTCGGCGGTGCCGATGCCCCAGCGCAGCGTCGGCGCGATGCCTTCGCGGTCCGATTCGACACCGTTGCGCGAACTTTCCGCGTCGGTCTTCATCGCGCTGATGCGCAGTGCCATGTTTTCACCGAGCACCTTGTTCACATCCGCGGTGACGCGACCGTACTCATAGCTGCCGACGGTGGCCGACACTTCGGTGCGATCGACCAGGCCCGGCTGCTTGCTGACCCGGTTGATGACGCCGCCCGCCTGACCGCGGCCGAACAGCATGGCGGCCGAGCCGCGCAGCACGTCGATCTGCTCGACGTGGAACACCTCGCGGTTGTACTGGGCGACGTCGCGGATGCCGTCCATATACAGATCGCCGAACGAATAGAACCCGCGCAGCATGATGTTGTCGCCGATGCGGCCGCCTTCGCCGGAATTGAAGGTGAGGCCGGCAACATGGCGCAGCGCGTTCTTCATCGTGTCGGAGTTGCTGTCCAGCATGAGCTGTTCGGTCACCGTGGTGATCGCCTGCGGAATGTCCTTGGCCAGTTGATTCGTCCTGGCCGAACGGACGATGCCCGACTGGTAGCCGTTGTTCGGTGAATTCGGGCGCTCGCGCGTGTCGCTCACCTGAACTTCAGGCAGTACGGGGGTCGTGCCGGAGGGGGCGGTCTGTTGTGCCTGGGCGACATTGCCGGTCGACAGCGCCATCAGCATGGCGGCCGCCAGCGACAGCGGCTGCTGCGGGGGAGTGCGGGTCATCTGAGTCAGTCCTGGAGTGAAGTTGTCGGGACTGGCTTGCAGAGAGGCTGGCTGGTCCGCGGTCTGTCTGGTGGGTACACCGGCAGCGACGCGGGGCGGACTATAATCGAGAATGATTCTTGTTAAAATTAGCGCTGTAATCAATTGATGCGCGAACGCAACAGCGACCGACCTGCGCGGGATGGGCAGCCGCCCTTCATCTCTTTTGCCCGGATCGCGCCAGAATGGCGGGCTTCGCAGCACACTCCGCAAGTCGCGCCTTGCGTCTGCCACCGGATCACGGACACCTTGAATGACCTTGCCTGACACTGAAATGCGGCTCAGCGATGCCGAAACCGGCGCGCCCATGGTGGTAATCGGACTTGACGACCGTGCCGGACTGCCGGACCTGCAGAGGCGCCTGCGCGAGCTGGGTTTCATGGAGGGCGAACCGGTGTGCGTGCTGCGTCGCGGGCAGCCGGGCGGCGAGCCGCTGGCGGTGCGCATCGGCGCGTCGACCTTTGCGCTGCGCCGCATCGAAGCCGCCTGCGTGCGCGTCGCCGCCAGGCTCGTCACATGACAGCCGCGATTCCCATCGACAGCAGCCGCCTGGCACCGCCCATGCTGGCGCTGGTGGGGAATCCGAATTGCGGCAAGACGGCGCTGTTCAATCTGCTGACCGGCAGTCACCAGAAGGTGGCCAATTACGCCGGCGTCACGGTCGAGCGCAAGGAAGGCTGGCTGCGCACGCCGGCCGGCAGACGCCTGGCTGTGCTCGACCTGCCTGGCACCTATAGCCTGGCGCCGAATTCACCGGACGAACAGGTGACCTGCGATGTACTCGCCGGTCGGCTGCCGGGTGAGCGTCGCCCCGATCTGGTACTGGCGGTGGTCGATGCGACCCAGCTGGCGCGCCAGCTGCGACTGGTGCTGGGCCTGCGACGGCTCGGTCGACCGCTGGTCGTCGTGCTCAACATGACCGACCTCGCACGGGCACGCGGTATCGATGTCGATGTCGAGGCCTTGTCGCGCGCGCTGGGCGTCCCGGTCGTATCGACCGTCGCGGTGCGCGGCGGCGGCGCCGATGCGCTGTTCAGGTTGCTGGATGCAGCGCTGCCTTCGGCGGCGCCCGCAGCCTCCGCCGGCAGCGTGGCGGATGACTACCGGCAGGTGAAGGACATCCTGACGACGCTGGGTCTCGATCGCGTGCCGGCGCACGCCTTCACCGATCGCGTCGATCGAGTGCTGCTGCATCCATTGGCCGGTCCGCTGCTGCTGTTCGCGCTGCTGTTCCTGATCTTCCAGGCGGTGTTCGCGTGGGCCGAGGCGCCGATGGGCTGGATCGAAGCGGCGACGGCGCTGCTTGGTGATGCCGTCGCCCATGTGCTGCCGGATGGCCTGCTGCGCAGCCTGCTGGCAGATGGACTGATCGCAGGACTGGGCGGCGTGCTGGTGTTCCTGCCGCAGATCGTCATCCTGTTCTTCTTCATTCTGGTGCTGGAGGAATCCGGCTACCTGCCGCGCGCCGCCTTCCTGCTCGATCGGCTGATGGGCGGCGTCGGCCTGTCCGGGCGTGCCTTCATTCCGCTGCTGTCGAGCTTTGCCTGTGCGATCCCCGGCATCATGGCCACGCGCACCATCCAGAATCCGCGCGACCGCTGGGTGACCATCATGATTGCGCCGCTGATGACCTGCTCCGCCCGGCTGCCGGTGTATGCGCTGCTGATCGGCGCCTTCATTCCGGCGCGCCGCGTGGCCGGCGGACTGGAACTGCAGGGGCTGGTGCTGTTCGCGCTCTATCTCGCCGGCATCGTGTCGGCGGTGGCGGTGGCCTGGCTGCTCAAGCGGCTCGGCTCGAAAGACCGGCAGCACACGCTGCTGATGGAGCTGCCGGACTATCACTGGCCGTCGCTGCGCAATCTGGCGATCGGACTTTGGCAGCGCGTGCTCATTTTCCTGCAGCGGGTCGGCGGCATCATTCTCGCGCTCACCGTGCTGCTGTGGTTTCTGGCCAGCTTTCCGGCCGCACCGGCGGACTTCGCAGGCGCGCCGATCGAATACAGCTTCGCCGGCCGGCTCGGTCATTTCCTGCTGCCGCTGTTCGAGCCCATCGGCTTCAACTGGCAGATCGCGGTGGCGCTGGTACCCGGCATGGCGGCGCGTGAAGTCGCGGTGAGTGCGCTCGGCACGGTGTATGCACTGTCGGCCACGGCAGACGATACCGCGCAGGCGCTGGTGCCGCTGATCGTCGCCGGCTGGAGTCTGCCGACCGCGCTGTCGCTGCTCGCCTGGTATGTATTCGCGCCGCAGTGCCTGTCGACGCTCGCCACGGTGCGGCGCGAAACCGGCGGCTGGAGCGCGCCGCTGCTGATGGCGGGCTATCTGTTCGCGCTGGCGTATGCGGCCTCGTTCGTCACCTACCGCATCGCGCTGGCCTGCTGCACATGAGCCTTTCCGTGACCGATCTGCTGGCGCTGGTCATCGTCGGTCTGGCGGCGTGGAAGGTGATGCGCGTCGCCCGGGCGCGGCTGAGTCCGCCTGCCGAGTCGGGTAGCAAGTCGGATGCCGATGCGGGCAGCGATGGAGGCGATGACGGCTGCAATGGTTGCCGTCAGTGCCCGGGGCGCTCGTCGCGCCGGTGAGCGCTGAGCGCGCGTCAGGTGGCCGGCTCGGCCATCAGCAGCGGGCGTGAGGTCTGCGGGTCTACCCAGACGCGGCACTCCAGTCCGAAGGCGTCCGCCAGCGCGGTCGACTGCAGCACTTCGAACGGCGAGCCGTCGGCCCGGATGCGGCCGTCGGCCAGCAATACCAGACGGTCGGCGTAACGGGCGGCGAGATTGAGGTCATGCACGATGGCCAGCACGCCGGTCATGCGGCTGTGCGCGCGATCGCGCGCGCAGGCCAGCACGCGGTGCTGCCAGGCGATGTCCAGGGCGGCGACCGGTTCATCGAGCAGCAGGAAATGTTCGCCGGGCGTGCCGCGCCAGATCTGTGCCAGTGCACGCGCCAGATGCACGCGCGCCTGCTCGCCGCCGGACAGCGTGCTGCACAGCCGATCGGCCATGGTCTCGCAGCCGGTCAGCGTCATCGCGGCACGCGCGATGGCGCGATCGTCGGCGCCCGGCCGGCCGCCGTGATGCGGGAAACGGCCGAGCGCGACCACCTGCTGTACCGAGTAGTCGAGATCGCTGCGCTGGTGCTGGGCGTGCACCGCACGCAGCGTGGCCAGCTCGGCGGCGGGAATGTGGCGCAAAGGGCGCCCGTTGCACGACACGGCATCGCTTGCGGCGTCGATGTCGCCGGACAGCGCACGCAGCAGCGTGGTCTTGCCAGCGCCATTGGGGCCGATCAGGGCCAGCATTTCGCCGGGTCGCACATCGATCGACACGTCGTCGATCAGCCGGCGCTGACCGGCCATGACGGTGAGGTGGCGGGCGCTCAGCATGTCAGTGTTCCTGCGCGGCGCGCCGGCGCAGCAGCAGCATGAAGAAGGGAGCGCCGAACAGCGCGGTCAGCACGCCGATCGGCAGTTCGGCCGGACTGACCCAGGTGCGTGCCGCACTGTCGGCCAGCACGACCAGCAGGGCGCCGGCCAGCGCACTGGCCGGCAGCAGCAGGTGATGCGATGGCCCGGCGAGGCGGCGCGCCAGATGGGGGGCAATCAGGCCGATGAAACCTATGGTGCCGGTCAGCGCCGTGGTGGCGCCGACCGATAGCGCGATCAGCACCACGCAGGCGCGGTTCAGCGTACCGACCGCCACGCCCAGGTGTGCCGCCTGCGCTTCGCCCAGCGCCAGTGCATCGAGCGGCCCGGCCTTGCGCAGCAGCAGCGCGAGGGCCACACCGACCGCAGCGGCGGCGGCGATGACACCCGGCCAGGTGGCGCCAGCCAGGCTGCCCAGCGTCCAGAACGTGAACTGCCGGACCTGGGCGTCGCTGCCCATGAACAGCAGCAAGCCGATGCCCGACATCGCGAGCGCATTGATGGCGATGCCGGACAGCAGCATCAGCGTGACCGAACTTCGGCCATTGCGGCGCGACGCTGCATAGACCAGCGCCGTGGTCAGCGCGGCGCCGGCGAAGGCGGTCAGCGGCAGCAG
The DNA here is from genome assembly GCF_001713355.1 of Methyloversatilis sp. RAC08. Lineage (NCBI taxonomy): Bacteria > Pseudomonadati > Pseudomonadota > Betaproteobacteria > Nitrosomonadales > Sterolibacteriaceae > Methyloversatilis > Methyloversatilis sp. RAC08. The sequence goes on from NZ_CP016448.1 coordinate 3,629,683, forward strand.
CGCACTGGCGGCCCAGCCCCCCGTGCTCATGGCGCGCTCGCCAAGGATGACGACGGCGGCCGCGGCCAGTGCGGCGCCGCTGCTGACGCCGACCAGACCGGGGTCGGCGAGCGGGTTGCGCATCAGGCCCTGCATGGCGGCACCGGCGATGCCCATGCCGGCGCCGGCGATCACCCCGAGCAGCACGCGCGGCAGACGCAGCGTCCAGATCACCAGATCGGCATCCGATCCGACCTGCTGCCCGAGCAGCGCGCTGACGACGGTGGCCGCCGGCAGGTCCACCGCACCGCTGGCCAGCGCATGGACGACGGCGCAGATCAGCGCGGCTGCCAGCAGCCACAGCGTCATGCCGGCCGGCGGGCCGATGCGCGGCAATTCGACACTGCGCAGGTTCATGGCGCGCGCATCCGCTGCGCCAGATCGAGGACGGCCGCCGGCAGGCGCGGACCGAAGCCAAGCAGACGCAGCGCGTCCAGCGTCACCAGCCGGCCGGCGCGCGCGGCGGGCAGGGCGGCCAGACCGGGTCGGGCGAGGAAGGCGGCGCGGCCGCCGGCGGTGGCGATCGCCTCGTCGGTGGTGACGATGATGTCGGGTGCCGACGCCAGGGCGGCTTCCAGCGTCAGCGGGCGATAGCCGTTGAAGCGGCCCGCCATGACGTTGATGGCGCCTGCATAGTCGATCATGGCTGCAGCTGCGGTGTCGTCGCCGGCGACCATCGGGCTGGCACCGCCATGATCGAGAATGAACAGCGCACGCGGGCGCCCTGGCAAGGTCGCAACCTGTTGCCGCGCCGTCGCCCAGTCGGCGTCGAAGCGCTCGGCCAGCGCGCGCCCGGCGTCGTCCAGCGCGAGCGAGGCCGCAATGGCGCGGATGGCGCCACCGACCTGATCGGCACGATGGCCGGCGTCGAGCTGCAGCACGCGCACGCCGGCGCCCTGCAACTGGGTCAGCGCAACCGGCGGGCCGGCGTCGGCGGTGGCGATCAGCAGCGTCGGCCGCATCGACAGCACGCCTTCGGCTGCCAGCGCACGCTGGTAGCCGACCCGCGGCAGCGCCTGCGCTGCCGCAGGCCATGTGCTCGTGGTGTCGGTCGCGACCACGCGGGCGCCGGCGCCGAGCGCATAGACGATTTCGGTGACCGCGCCGCCGACGGTGACCAGACGCTGTGCGCTGTCGGCCAGCGCCGGGCCGCACAGCGCGGCCAGAACGCTCAGCAGGGCAAGACGCTTCATGCGGCGACGGTGTCGGTTGACTGGCAGACCTGACGCACCAGCGCACGCCAGTCTTCGCGCTCCGGCTTGCCCGGTTTGCGCTCGCCGAAGAACAGCGCAATCGTTTCGCCGCTGGCGTCGAGCAATTCGACCGAGGTGACGATGCCATCGGAAGTCGGCTTGCGCACCAGCCAGGTTTCGGCCACCAGATCGTGCCGCAGATGCAGATTGAATCCGGGGTCGAGCACGTTCAGCCAGTTGCCCATGACTTCGATGCGATGCACCGGCCCGGTGTGGATCTGGATCATGCCGGGGTTGCCGACGAAGCACATGATGGATACGGACTGCGCAGCCGCCTGTTCCAGCAGCGGGCGCGAAAGCGCGTTGTCCAGCCGTTCGGCATGGCCGTCCGGCGCCAGCTGCATGGCCTGTCGGCGCGACACCTTGTGACGGCGCAGCAGCGGGAAGAAGTCATGCGTGTCCTGCATGGCCAGCCAGTCGCGACGGAAGGCGTCGGCGTCGATCGCGGCCAGCGGCGTTTCCGCTTCCGGCTCCGTGCTGCGCAGTTCGACCGGTTCGCCCGGCTGCTGGTGCTCGGCGGTGTAGGCGGCCACCAGTGCGTGCCAGGCGTCGAGCTTGGTGCCGGCACGCGAGAACACCTTGTGCACGGCGTCGCCGTGGCGGTCGTAGAACTGGAAGCTGAGCGACGTGCCGCGCGGCGTTTCGTCGGTCACGGCATAGCCATGCATCCATTGACCGTAGAAGATGCGCAGGTCGATCACGCTGCCCAGCGCAAGTCCCACATGCGCGTTGCCGGACATCGTTTCGAATTGGCCGGTCTTTTCATGCACCGCGGCTTCGTTGCGGGTCAGCACCATCACTTCGCCCAGTTCCGGCATGCGCTGGAACAGGGCCTCGAACGGACCGCGCAGGCGTATGGCATCGCGGCCGACGCCGCAGGCGATGGCTTCTCCTTCGCTGATGCCCAGTGCGGCAGCGGCGTCGCGGTTGCGCAGGCGCCGTTCGGCTTTCAGCGCGTGGAAGGTGTGGTACAGGCTTTCGGGATCGGCAGTGCGGGTCATGGAAGTCTCCGGCTCGGGGTGGGCAGGGCGTGTCAGGTGCGGCGGCGTGCGATGACGCCGAGCAGGCCGAGGCCGGCCAGCAGCGACAGCCAGGTGGCGGGTTCGGGTACCGGCGCGGCGAGCACGGCCAGCTGGTCGAGGCTCAGGTGGGCGGCCGGGCTGGCGAAGGCGAACTGCAGCGCGAGCGGGTCGGTGACCGTCCAGCGCCACCAGGCTTCCTCTTCACTGCCACCGAAGCCGCCCAGCGCGGCGGTGAATGACACGACCTTGCTGGCGGCGACGCCGTTGAGCGTTGCGATGTCATTGGCCGCCGTGCCCTGGGTGGCGATGCGCAGCCAGACGTCGTAGGTGCCTGCGGCAGGTGCGGCGAGATCGACGATGAAGTTCGCAGCGCCGCCACTGCTGTACAGGTTCCCGCTGCCGGTCAGGAAGGATCCAGCAGCCGGATTGGTCTGACTCAGCGAGCCGCTGCCGGCGATGTCCGGTGTGGCATCGAGGCTGGTGCTGTCGAACACATTCCATTCGGCATACACGGATGCGCTGGTCCACGGCGTGGCGGACGTGGCGCCGTTGCCGTCAAAACCGGCGAGCGGGGTGTCCCACACCGCACTGGCGGCGAAAACGGAAGAAGAAGACAGAACGCACAGCGCGCCGGTCGAGCACAGACGACGGAAAGACATGATGGGCCTCGTTCAGAGCCATGCATCCCTTCCCCGCGAAGGCGACTGCTCAGATGTTGTTTCTGATGATGTAAGTCCGCGGCCCCGCGCCGCCGGAAGGTGCTGCAAAAACGGTTCCGGTTCAGCCGGCGGCGAAATCGATCACGTAGCGGTACTGCTTGCCGCAGTCGATGATCACTTCCTTCTGCCCTCGCTTGAGCAGACGCACTTCCACGCTGAGCGACCCGAAGCCGTCATGCCGTATCAGCTCGTCGAGCAGGCCGGCAAGGCGGGATTTCAGGGCGTCCGACGACGAAGCGTTCAGACCTGAAGTGGCGTCGTGCATGGTGACCGGAGTGTCCGGCGCGGCAGGGCCGCGCTGTGTTGAACCGGTTCAAATAATAATGATTCTCAGTTCGGTGTCAAGCAAAAACAGCTGGAGGAAGGCGGGCCCTCATTCCGCTGGGGCGCCGTGCTCAGGCTCAGCCTGCCTGCGGTCGCAACACGAAGCGGTCGGTCAGGGCGGGCGTGCCGTGCGGCGTGACGGAGGGGTTGAGCACATCGAGCAGATATGCGCCTTCGCCCAGCTGCGCGAAAGTGGATGCGTCGAGCCAGTATTCGCAGCCAGCGATCTCGCCCAGCTTGACGTCGGACTCGCCGAGCGCAATCGAGCCGATGGGCCGGCACAGCGGCTGCACGCTTTCGGCCATTGCACCGTGGCGGAACATCAGCGGGCCATAGCGCGCGGACAGCCGGATGATGAGCATGACGGCATCAACGCTGGCGGTCAGCGAGACAGCCGGACGGTGGCCGGTACGATGGAGCGAGCATTCGGGATCGGATGAATGTGGCATGTGCGGATGTCGGGGCGCGACGTGTAGGTCTGTGCAATGGTTCGTGTGCGTCGCATCGGCAGGCCGGCGCACACCCCGGTTGAATCAGCAAATCCCGCGCCATATCAGGCGATGCGCTGCAGGGTACGGGCGGCAAAGGAAAAGTACGCATTCCTCAGCGCGGTCATTGGCGTCCGGTGTCCAGTAACGGTGCACCGGACTGTCCATGGCTGGAACGGCGTCTTGCTGCGTGGCCATGCTGCGGCCGGAATCTGTCAGGCCGGTAACATGACCGGAATATGAAGAAAGCTTCCGGTTTGCGCCTCGGAACGACATCGGCACTTTCAGAAGCGCAGCGTCAGCGACAGCTTCGCGCTGCGGCCCGGCGCCTGTACGCCGACCGCGCCGGCAAAGCCGTCCTGCAGGCAGTACACCTCGTCGGTCAGGTTGTCGATGTTCAGGCGCAGCAGGGCGTCCGGTGTCACGCGCCAGCTGGCGAACAGATCGAACACCCGCGCACCGAACTGGGTGCCGATGCGGCCGACGCCTTCGATGAACAGCGTGCCCGGGCGCGAGCACACCGTGGGTTCGGTGCCTGCGCTGGCGCGCCGTTCGCCGATGTCGCGCATGCGCACACCGGCTTCGATGCGCCCGTCGAAGCCGCGCACGCCGGCACTGGCGCTCAGCGTGTCACCCGGTACGCCGTAGATCGCGTAATCGGTACCGGCGACCGGGTTCGTGATGCGGCCGTCGATCTGCGACCACGCCAGTGTGGCGAAACTGCGCAGCCCGTCATACGACAGCTCCAGTTCGGTGCCCTTGCGCCGTTCCCGACCCGGCTGGGCGATGCTGCCGCCGACGTTGGAGATCGACTGCAGCAGGTGGCGGGTGTGGATGTCGTACCAGGTCGCGCGCGCCTGCCAGCGCCCGTCGGCGGCGCTCGCCGGCTGCGGCGACCAGGCGATGGTCAGTTCGTGGTTGGATGATTCCTGCGGCCGATACAGCCCGCCGCAGATTTCGTTGTCCGGTGCCAGATCGAGTGCCGGGTCATACGGCAGGCCGATGCCTGACGGGTCGTACAGCGGATTGGCGTCGCTGACCAGATTGCCCGGAGCAAGCGGATTGCCGGTGGTTTTCGCGCAGCGACTGGCGAAGCCGCCGCGTGCGAAATACTCGTCGACCAGCGGCGGCCGGAACGCTTCGTTGTAGCGCGCAGTGAGCGATACATCGCTGGCCGGAACGCGCCAGGTCAGCGCCAGCGCCGGCGACACCTTGACGAAGCGCAGGTCGGGCGACTGGCCGGCTGCAATCATGTTGCTGCGTGTCTGGCCTTCGGCGCTCACGTGGTAGCGGTCGATGCGCGCGCCCGGCGTCAATGTGAAAGCGCCGTAGGTCATTGCGTTTTCGACAATCAGCGCGTCGGACACCTTGTCGCCCGGAGGCTGCGCTTCGTTGAATCCGCCGGGATAGGTGCTCGCATTGGTACTGGCGTTCGACGTCACGCGCACGATGTCGCGGCTGTTGCGGATGCCCTGATAGCCCACCGTGAGCACACCGCGCAATTCGCCGAAGGTGTAGCGCAGGTCGTTGAACAGTTCGCCGGTCCAGATGGCATAGCGCCAGTCATCATTGCAGCGGTCGACCCGGAAGGCGGCCGGCAGCAGCGGTGACGGTGACACGCATATGCGGCTCTGGCCAATGCGGTGCAGATCGGCCAGTTCGGTCGTTTCGTAGGCCAGCGTGCCGCGCAGCGCGAGCCACGAATCCGGCGGCAGATAGCGCAGCGACAGATTGGTCGTGGTGTCATCGATGCTGCGCTGGACGATGCCGAAGCCGCCAGCACCGCTCGCCGTCGCGTCATACGGTGCGCGTTCGGGCCCGCCGGTGTAGCGCGTCTGACTCAGTTCGATCACCAGGTCGTCGGTGGCGTAGAAGCTTGCCTTGACGAAGCGGCTTTCCGACGCGGTGGCGGTCAGGTCGAGGCGATCGCCATCGGGCAGGCGGAAGTCATCGGAATCGCGCCGGGCGACCGACACGATGAGGTCGAGGTGGGCATTCGGCCGGCCGTACAGGGTGACCATGCGCAGCCGCTCGCGGCTGTTCCAGTTGTAGCCGTATTTCACCTCGCTGCCGAAGGTCTGGCCCGGCTTCAGGAAGTCGGCCGCCGACTTGGTTGTGGCCGATACGGTGCCGCCGAGCGCACCGGACCCGGCGGTGACCGACGGCCCGCGCTCGACCTGCAGCGCCTTCAGCAGTTCCGGCTCGATGAACACACCGCTGCCGAAGCGGTACTTCTCGAAGCCCTTGACCGCGCCGTCGACCTTGAACAGCACGTCCTCGTTGTCGGAGAAACCGCGCAGATTGAATTTCATGCCGCTGGCGCGCGGTCCGCCATCGACCGCCACGCCGGGGATGTCCTTCAGGATGTCGAAAATGGTGCTGGCCTGGCGCCGCGCGATGGCAGCGGCATTGATGACGGTGACCGGGCGGTCCGGCGGCAATTCGATCTCGACCGGGCGCTGCAGATCGCGTTCGTCGGTGACCTCGACTTCGGGCAGAACGGTGGTGTCATCACCGATTGTTTCGTCGGCATTCATTGCATCGAGTCGCGCACCCGATGGCGAACTCGATGCTGCGTTCTGCGCCTGCGTGCCGCGCTCAGGCGTGTTCGTGCCTTGCGCACCGGCTGCCGATGCGATGAAACAGGCGAACGCACAAAGTCCGGCGGCAGGCCAGCAGGCGGAACGGCGGACAGGACGCCTTGCGACGGTGGAGGGCTGGGGTGTCACGGGAAGTCTGCAACGGATGCAGCGCGCCGCGCGCGCTGCAGGGTGGACCGCCGGACCTTGTCGTCCGGCGGCGGGCGTTGATCAGCCCTTGGTGATGCGACGACGCGCGCTCATCGTGATCAGACCCAGACCGCCCAGCATCAGGGCCCAGGTTTCCGGTTCCGGTACCGGCGCCGCGACCAGCTGGTCCAGCTGGAAGGCCTCGGTCTGCGAGTGGGTGTCGGTGCCGAAGGTGATGCGGAAACTGTCGACCGGCACCGTGATGGCGAGCGCCGCGAGATTCCACGTGAAGGTGGCGTGGTTCGGGTTGTTCGGGTCCGACGCCACGACCTGACCGGTGAAGAAGTCGGTGTAGCTTAGGTTTTCGGTCTCGACCAGCGACGCGGTCAGGAACTGCGTGCCGTTGTTGTAGCTCAGGCGGGGCTCGTAACCGGTTTCGAACAGCCCGTCGACGCCATTGGCACCGCGGCTGATGTTGATGTAGCTCTGGAACACGATGCTGGTCAGGCCGTCGGCAGCGTCGGCAACCGCCATTTCGAAAGTCGAGCCGGCACCGCTGAACTGATACAGGCCGGCCGATGCCGGGTAGGCGCCGCCCGACATCTTGCGGAAGATCGTGTCGCCGGCGCTGCCGTCGACATTGGCAACTAGGCCCGCGGTCAGTTGTGCCGCCGTGATGCGGCCCGCCGTCAGGTTGTTGAAACCGTCGCTGGCGACCGAATCTGCCGGTGAGGTGAAGGATTCATGCGCGGTGGCGGCGATTGCCTGACCGGCGAAGGCAAAGGACAGCAAGGCGGCGGTGGTGAGGGCTGCGCTGGGCAGGCGTGACGTGATCATGATTGACCTCTCGAAGCGGGTTGAAGGCGTGGAGCCGGCGCGGTTGCGCGGCCGTGGACAGGAGACACGCCCGGGGGAGGCAGGGCAGTGAAGCGAACCGGTGATGCAGATAGATGAAGCGAACAGCGACATGTCAGCGTCTCCTGAGGATGCTTGACTGGCTGGATCGCGTGAGCGGATCTGGCTGGCAGCCCCGGCCGCAGCGCGGGCGGGGGAAAAGTGAAAAAGCAACAGCAGGCAGATCGGGGCAGGGCGCCCTATCGACCTTGTACCGGCAGGTGATCAGACGCGCAGGGCGTAGAACTCGACCACTTTCTGTGCTTCGAACGCGAAAGGGGTCGCGTCACCCGGCGGCAGGTGGGCGAGGCGCAGGCTCAGCGTCGCGGCGTCGAAGGCCAGCCATTCAACCCGTTCGAGTGGCGGTGTCTGCAGTGCGTCGACCACGCTCTGGACCTTGCGACCCTTGTCGGTCAGGGTGATGGTGTCGCCGACGCGCAGCCGGATCGACGGAATGTTCACGCGCCGTCCGTTGAGCAGCACGTGCTTGTGGCGCACCAGCTGGCGTGCCGCCGGAATCGTCGGCGCCAGGCCGCCGCGGAACACGATGTTGTCGATCCGACGCTCCAGCAGTTCGACCAGTTTTTCGCCGGTCGGCAGTTTCGAGCGTTCGGCTTCGCGGAACACGCCGCGCAGCTGGGTTTCGTTGAGGCCGTAGTTGTAGCGCAGCTTCTGCTTCTCCATCAGCTGAGCGCCGAATTCGGACTTGCGGCGGTTCGGACGTGCGCCATGCTGACCGGGTGGCGAGGTCCGGTTTTCGACGTTCTTGCGGGTCAGGCCGGGCAGGTCGGTGCCCAGTGCGCGCAGCACGCGCAGGCGGGGGCCGGTGTAGCGGGACATCTTCGGGGTCTCCGGATCAGTGGGCGGCGCGCAGGCCCGCATTGCCGACGGCATGCAGGCTCCAGCGGCCAATCAGTGCGTCGCACACCTCACGCATCAGCGGATCGGCGCGTTCGTCCTCGGCGACCACTTCGAGATGGCGGATCACCATCTGCGCGACTTCCGGGCACGGGCGTTCCGCAAACCGGGTCATGACGAACAGCGTGGCCGCGGCCAGCATGTTCGGACTGGCGTCGCCAGTGGCACTGTGTTCGGTCGTCATACCTGCATCCTCCAGCGGTGGGCGTGCGGGGCACGGGATGGCTGGCGGATGGCTGCCGGAGCAGCGGGCTGGCGCATGTCCTATTCAAAAGTGAATGGGAATGATTCGCATTCAAACACGGGCGTCAATGTCTGTCAAGCATCGTCGTGTGCGCGGCAGGTGAAGCAGTGTGTCGGAGGTCGCCCGTCGACGCGAGACGAAAAAAAACCGCCGGTCAAGGCGGTTTTCTTCAGGCTGCCGGCGACTTACTTCGCGCTGGAAGGATCAGTCACGAACCCGATGCGGGTCAGGCCAAGCCGTGCCGCTTCGCTCATGACGTGCGCCACCGAGCGGTAGGGCACGTTCTGGTCGGCCCGCAGCTGGATTTCGGCGCTCTTGTCGCGTGCGGCCGCTTCCTGCAGCTTCAGCTTCAGCGTTTCCTTGTCGATCTTCTCGCCCGACCAGAAAAGCTGCTCGTCGGCACCGATCGCGATCTGGATGTTCTCCGGGGGCAACTCGTTGGCGGAGGTCGATTCCTTCGGCAGGTCGACCTTCACCGCATGGGTCAACAGCGGTGCGGTCACCATGAAGATGATCAGCAGCACCAGCATCACGTCGATCAGCGGAATCATGTTGATTTCCGCCATCGGTCCATCATCGTCCTGTTCGAAACTTGCGAAGGCCATTGATGTGCTCCCGCTCAGTGCGCCGGACGCGCGGCGTCGCGGCCGTGCTCGACCAGTGACAGTACGCGGTCGCCGGTGGCTTTCGGATCGTTCGTGCCGACGTCCTTGATGCCGGTCGACAGCATGACGAACACGTCGTGCGCGAAGCTGTTCAGTTCGGCCATGACGTTGCGCGTCGAGCGGGCGAAGAAGTTGAATGCCAGCGCTGCCGGGATGGCGGTGGCCAGGCCGATGGCGGTCATGATCAGCGCCTCGCCGACCGGGCCGGCCACCTTGTCCAGCGTGCCCTGACCGGACATGCCGATCGCCAGCAGCGCGTGGTAGATGCCCCACACGGTGCCGAGCAGGCCGATGAACGGTGCGCTGGACGCAACCGATGCGAGGAAGGTCTGGCCGTACTCCATGCGGCTGCGGTCACGTTCGATCGAACGCTTCAATGCACGGGTCAGGAATTCGTCGGCGCTGCCCGTAGCGATCAAACCACGCGCGCCGGCCTTGCCGTTGCGCAGCGTTTCGACCGCGCTGAAGCCTTCATGCACCAGATGCGAGAACGGGTCGGTGACGCCGTTGGAGCGCATGTCGCGCGCAACGTCTTCCAGCGACGAGGCGTTCCAGAAGCGATCCATGAACTGGCTGCTGGCACTGCGCTGGCGCAGCGCAACGATGCCCTTGAGCACGATCAGGAACCAGGTGCCGATGGACGCGAGCGCCATCAGCACGACGATGGTGATTGCGACAGCATCCGCATTCGACAGGAAGTGCGCAAAACCCAGTGATTCATTCATCAAGACTCTCCATGTGAAGCCAGATCAAAGCCATAGTGCAAAAAAAGGATCGCCGCGCAGTGTACGCCAGCGGTTGCGTCGGTCAAATCATCGCGGCAGGCTGAAGCTGAGCGGGACCATGACCGACTCGGCGACCGCTTCGTTACCGCGCCGCGCCGGCACGAACTTCCATTTGCGCACGGCATCCAGCGCAGCCTCGTCGAGTCGGGGGAAGCCGCTCGACTTTTCGATATCGACCTTCGACGGCATGCCGTTTGCCTCGACCATCACCCGCAGCATCACCCGGCCTTCTTCGCCGGCACGGCGCGACAGCATCGGGTAGGCCGGTTTCGGGTTCGACAGGTAGGCGGCGTCGAAGCGGGGTGGTTCCAGTGGCGGCGGGGCGGCGACCGGTGCTGCCGTTACCGCGGCAGGTGCCGGAGCGGTTGCCGGTACGACATCGATTGCAACCGGTTCCGGCGGCGCAGGCTCCTGTACCGGTGCGCTCTCCGCGCTGGGCGCATCGGCAGCCGCAGTCAGCTTCGGCAACACGACTTCCTTGCGTCGGGGCACCGGTTTGGTGACCGGCTTCGGCGGCTCGGGCTCAACCTTCGGCTGCTCGCGCACCGGTTCGATGTCAGCCATCGGCAGCGGCTCGGGCGCAATCAGCGTCGCCAGCATGACAGTGGCGGGTGCGCTCGGCAGTGGCAGTTGGGCATGCATCAGCCAGAAAAGTGCGAGGCCATGCAGCAGCAGCACGGTGCCGAGCGAAAAGATGCGCGCCGGCGCGCCGGCATCGGGCAGGCCGGTCCATCGACCCGATGAGGTTGCCGGGGCGGCCTGAATGCGGAAGACGGGTGGCAGCTGTGGTGGCAGGGTTCCGGCGCCGCCTGCCAGCGCTGCGCTGCTCATGACGCCCATACCGGTGACGGCAAGCGGACGCGGTGCATCGATGGGAAGGAGGACAACGTCACGGCAGGCAGTGTAGGGAGGAACATCCGTGCTACTTCAACTTCGGGTGAGGACCATGGTCGTGACGGTGAGGGGACGGCCGGCACCCGATTGCCGGTCCTGCCCCGACCGGCAGCTCAGCTGCCGATTTCTCCCATCGCGGCCTGCGTGTAATTCTGCAGCCCCATCTTGTCGATCAGGTCAATCTGGGTTTCCAGCCAGTCGATATGCTCTTCGGTGTCCGCCAGGATCGAACGGAACAGGTCGCGCGAGACATAGTCGCCGGCTGTTTCGCTGCAGGCGATCGCTTCCTTAAGCGTCGTGTGCGAAACGTGCTCGATCTTCAGGTCGCAGCCGAGCATTTCCGGCACATTCTCGCCAATCAGCAGCTTGTGCAGATCCTGCAGGTTGGGCAGGCCTTCGAGCAGCAGGATGCGTTCGATCAACGCATCCGCATGCTTCATTTCCTCGATCGATTCGTGGTGCTCATGGTCGCCCAGCTGCTTCAGGCCCCAGCTCTTGTACATCTTCGCGTGCAGGAAGTACTGGTTGATCGCGGTCAGTTCATTCACCAGCTGCTTGTTCAGATACTGCAGAACCTTCTTGTCGCCCTTCATGTGCCGTCTCCTGTTCAGGCGGTGTCACTGCGTGACGCCTGACCGTATTCTAGGCCACACGAAGGCTTGTGTTGCACAGCATCAATTTCAGGCGGCGCAGCCGGACGCCAGCGGCGCGTGCGCAACGAGTGCCCGCAGATCGGCCCGGGCTGCATCGATCACTTCCTTTGCGGCGCGCACGCACTTGCCGCAATCCCGGCAGCAGCCGAGCTGACCGGCCACGTCACGCACGTTGCGGCAACCGGTGCTGACCGCAGCCTTGATGTCCCGGTCGGTGACCGGTTCGCACAAACAGATATACATGGCAGCTCTATTTGGTGAGTATCAACTTGCCATTGCGCGTGAGGCGCAATGAGTAAAGTTCGCCACCGTGATTGATGGCGACCTGTTTGCGGCCACCCAGCAACTGCGCCGAATCAAGCGTCGGCGACGGAGTGGGTGACGCGGCGGGAGCGTTGGCGGGTGTCTGCGGCAGCGGCAGTGCAGGCGTATTCATGTGCCAACAAACAAATAATAATGAGAATGGTTCGTATTAATACAGAAGGCCGAGCCGGTGTCAAGCGTTCGCTGCGCGGGCTGGAGACAGCCGCTGCTGACAGGTTCGTGCGGTATGCACGTCCCTCCCGGCTGCGCTTGCGGCCGCGTGACGTCACGGTGTCAGCGCCGCACCCTACAATCGCCCCATGAACACACCTCCCCGCGACGCAGAAGACACGCAGGCGTCGTCCTGCCCGACACGTCAGCCCGACTTCCTGATGTCGCAACGTCATGCTGAAAGGGCGGTCGGCCATGTGCTGTGGCTGAGTGCGATCGCCATGCTGACGGAAATCGTCGCCGGCCATCTGACCGGGTCGATGGCGCTGCTGGCCGACGGTTGGCACATGGCGACGCATGTCGCGGCAATGGGCATCAGCGCATTTGCCTACATGTATGTGCGCAGGCACGCCGGGCAGGCGCACTACAGCTTCGGCCCGGGCAAGGTGTCCTATCTGGCGGCCTATTCGTCCAGCCTGCTGCTCGCGGGCGTCGCGCTGGCCATGCTGTACGAGGCGGCGTCGCGGCTGCAGGCGCCTCAGGACATCCATTACGACGAAGCGCTCGCGGTCGCGGTGCTGGGGCTGATCGTCAATCTGCTCAGCGCGTGGCTGTTGCACGGCCACGATCACGACGATGACGGAGACGAGCACGCGCACGAACATGCGAACGGGCACGCCGACCAGAATCTGCGCGCCGCCTATGTTCACGTGCTGGCCGACGCGATCACGTCAGTCGCCGCCATCCTGGCGCTGATCGCCGGGAAGTGGGCCGGAATGGCCTGGCTCGACCCGGTGATGGCGGCGCTCGGCGGCGTGCTCATCCTGCGCTGGGCCTGGCGACTGGCCGGCGACAGCGCCGGCGTGCTGCTGGATCGCCAGATCGACAGTCACCTGCTGCACGACATCCACGACTGCCTCGCACGACACGGCGTACGCGCGCTCGACCTGCACCTGTGGCTGCTTGCCCCCGGGCGCCATGCGCTGCTGCTCACGCTCGCCGGGACGCCGGAACTGGATGCCGACCGTCTGCGGCATGAACTGGGTGCCATGGCGACGCTGGCCCATGTGACACTGGATGTGCTGTCGCCGGAGACATCTTCTGTTGCGCCGCAACAATCGCTATAATCGCGGGCTTTTCAAAAGGAGCGAGACATGGGTCTGGAACGAGTTCCGTCGGGCAAGGATCTGCCCAACGATTTCAACGTGGTCATCGAAATCCCGATGCATTCTGACCCGGTCAAGTACGAGGTGGACAAGGAGTCCGGTGCCGTCTTCGTCGATCGCTTCATGTCGACCGCGATGCACTATCCGTGCAACTACGGCTACATCCCGCACACCATCGCCGGTGACGGCGACCCGGTCGACGTGCTCGTGCTGGCGCAGTTCGCACTGCCGCCGGGCGTGGTGGTTCGCTGCCGTCCGATCGGCATGCTGAAGATGGTCGACGAAGCCGGCGAAGATGCCAAGCTGCTGGCCGTGCCGGTGGACAAGCTCACGCCGATGTACCGCTCGGTGCAGAGCCCGCGCGACCTGCCGCAGATCCTGCTGGACCAGATTTCGCACTTCTTCGAGCACTACAAGGATCTGGAACCCGGCAAGTTCGTCAAGGTTCAGGGCTGGGGCGACATCGAAGATGCCAAGCGCGAAATCATGTCGGGCGTCGAGGCCTACCAGAAAGCCGCCGACAAGCCGGCGTTCTGACCTTTCGGCGCTCGCTCACGGACTGTCGACATCAATCGCGCCCGGTTCGCGATTCGATGTCGTCAGCGCCTGAACCGCCCGCCGGTAAGGCGTGCGCTCTTCCAGTTCGTCGATGTGCAGCGCCACGCCGGCGCGCTCCCGCTCAAGGTAGCGCGCCACGGCGTCGGCAAAATCCGCGTCGCGCAGCCAGTGCGCGGACCAGGTCGTTTCCGGCACGAAACCGCGCGCCATCTTGTGCTCGCCCTGGGCACCGCCTTCGAACACCGCGAGCTTGCGCTCGATCGCGTATTCGATGCCCTGGTGGTAGCAGGCCTCGAAGTGCAGGCAGGGAACATGTTCGAGTTCGCCCCAGTAACGCCCGTAAAGGCGCCTGTCGTCGCGCAGGTTCAGCGCGCAGGCGATGTCGCGTCCGGCCACCGATGCCACGACCAGCATCAGCGCGTGCGGCACATGTTCGCGCAGCAGTTCGAAAAATCGGAAGTTCAGATACGGGCGCTGACCGCGCACGCGATAGGTATTGCTGTAGCACTTGAAGAACAGGGCGAGATCGGCGTCGCGGATGTCCGGTCCGTCGACGCGCCTCAGCGAAACACCTGCATCGGCCACACGCCGCCGCTCCTGACGGATCTTCTTGCGCTTGTCGCGCGCCAGCGATGACAGGAAGGTTTCGTAGCTGTCGTAGCCCGCGTTGTACCAGTGGAACTGCACCGACTGGCGCAGCAGCAGCGACGAGTGCTGGAGCGCAGCCAGCGATTCGGCGTCCGGAAACAGCAGGTGGGCCGACGACACGCCACTGTCGCGCGCATGCGCCAGCCAGGCTTCGAGCAGTGCGGTGCGGGCCGACGTGTCGCGCGCCAGCAGCCGCGGGCCGGGCACCGGCGTGAAGGGAATGGCGCTCAGCAGCTTGGGGTAGTAGGAGCGCCCGGTACGTTCTAGCGCCTCGGCCCATGACCAGTCGAAAACGTACTCGCCATAGCTGTGCAGCTTGCGGTAGCCGGGCAGCGCGGCGATCAGCTGCCCGTCTTCGTGAACGGACAGGTGATCCGGCTGCCAGCCGGATTCCTCGGTGACGCAGCCCGAACTTTCGAAGGCATCCAGCAGCGCGTGCGACAGTGTGGCCTGACCGCCGGTGAGTGCGTTCCACTGCGCGGCGTCGAGATCGGCGATCGCGCCATGGCGCTCGACGCGCAGTACCGGTCCGCTCACTCAGTCGTACTTGATGTACTTGAAGCGCGGGTCGTCAGGCGTGCCGGCCAGCGCCGACCCTTCCGCCAGTGCCGGCTGCCACATGACGACCTCTTCGATCTTCTTCGCCAACTGGAAGTCACGCTCGGTCACGCCCTTGGCTTCGTGGTTCATCAGCTTGACGATCACGAAAGCATAGGACACCGCGAGATCCGGGTGGTGAAAGGCCGCTTCGGCCAGATGACCGACCGTGTTCACGACCATCAGCGTGCCCTTCCAGCCGCTGGTCTTGTACTTGCGGCGGATCCAGCCGTCCTCGTAGTACCACTTGGGCAGTTCGCCCTTCAGGCGGGCGTCGATCTCTTCCGGTGTGAAGGCCTCGTTCGGCCCGGCTGTTCTCCACTGCGTCATGTCGTTGCTCCTCGGGTGGTTCGGTCAAGCCATGAAAAACGCGCTGTCCCGCCCGGCGTGGGCCGGATGAGGCAGCGCGCATCGGCGTCGCATGCCGGAGGCGAACTCCGGCGGGCGGTCAGGCCGCGAAGTTCTTCGCCGCGAAGTCCCAGTTCGCGAGACTGGCGAGGAAGGTATCGACGAAGTCAGGACGGCGGTTGCGGTAATCGATGTAGTAGGCGTGTTCCCACACGTCGAGCGTCAGCAGCGGCTTCGCGTCGGAATTGAGCGGCGTACCGGCACCGCTGGTGTTCACGATGTCCAGCGAGCCGTCCGGCTTTCTGACCAACCAGGTCCAGCCGGAGCCGAAGTTGCCGACCGCGGATGCCTTGAACGCCTTCTTGAATTCGTCGAAGCTGCCCCACTTGGCATCGATCGCCGATGCCAGCGCGCCGGTCGGTGCGCCGCCGCCTGCGGGCTTCATGCTGCTCCAGAAGAAGCTGTGGTTCCACACCTGGGCGGAGTTGTTGAACACGCCGCCTGCCGGCGCCTTCTTGACGATGGCTTCCAGATCGAGGTTTTCGAACTCGGTGCCCTTGATCAGGTTGTTCAGGTTGGTGGCGTAGGTCTGGTGGTGCTTGCCGTAGTGAAATTCGAGGGTTTCGCGCGAAATGTGCGGAGCCAGAGCGTCGAGCGCATAGGGCAGCGGGGGCAGCGTGTGTTCCATGGTGTCTCCCAGTCGTGTCGGTTCAAAGTCAGGTATGCGAGTTTAGGGTTGCCCAAGTCCGAGCACAAGGCAAAGCGTGCAGGCACAAAGGCCCCTCAATTGCTGGGTGTTTCGTCGGTGGCGGCCGCTGCGCTGACGCGCCCGACCGTCACGCCGGCCCTGCCGCGTGCGAACTGCAGATCAAGTTCCTGTCCGGACGACAGCGTCGCTGCGTCACGCACGATGCGGCCTTCGCCGTCACGCACGATGGAAAAGCCGCGCGCCAGCACGGCCGCCGGATCGAGCTGCGCGAGTTGGGCCGAATTGAGACCACTGCGGTGGCGCGCAGTTTCAAGCAGCCAGCGCGCCGAGGTGCGCAGCCGCTCGGTCAAGCGCTGCAATGCGACCTGACGGCGCGCAAGATCGGGGCGTCTGTCGTGCAGGCGCTGGGTCAGGGCGTCGGCATGACGGCGCTGCTGCGCCAGGCTGACATCGCGGGCGCGCCGCATCCGCGCGTGCAGCGCATGCAGCCGCTCGCCCGCCCGCGTCAGCTGTCGTGCTGGCGCATGCAGTCGCGACGACAGGTCGTCCAGCCGCTGGCCGCGCCGCTCGACGCGGGCGCGCATGGCCCGGGCCAGCCGCCGCGCCAGCCCGATCAGCCTGGCAGCCGCCTCGACATGGCCGGCACTGACCAGCTCGGCGGCGGCGGTCGGCGTCGCGGCGCGCAGGTCGGCCACGAAGTCGGCGATCGAAAAATCCGTTTCGTGCCCGATGCCGGTGACCACCGGAACCGGGCTCGCTGCGATGGCGCGTGCCACCGCCTCGTCGTTGAAGGCGGCCAGGTCTTCCGCCGATCCGCCGCCGCGCACCAGCAGCAGCGCGTCGCAGCCGAGGCGCCCGGCCCGCGTGACGGCGGCGGCGATCTGCGGCGGCGCATCCGCGCCCTGCACGAGACAGGGCAGTACGGTCACCTCGATGTGACGGGCGCGTCGTGCCAGCGTGATCAGCACGTCACGCAGTGCGGCACCCGACGCTGAGGTGACCACAGCCAGCCGGGCTGGCAGCGCCGGCAGCGGCCGCTTGCGCGCAGCATCGAACAGGCCTTCCTGTTCCAGCTTCGCCTTCAGCCGCAGAAAGGCGTCGTGCAGCGCGCCCTGGCCGGCCGGCCGCATCGCATCGACGGTCAGCTGGAAGTCACCGCGCGCCTCGTACAGCGACACCTGGGCGCGCACCTCGACGCGCAGGCCGGCGCGCACTTCGAATGGCAGCAGCTGACTGCGGTTGCGGAACATGACGCAGCGCACCTGCGCCAGCTCGTCCTTCAGCGAAAAGTAGAGGTGGCCCGACGCAGCGCGCGTCACGCCCGACAATTCGCCGCTGACCCACAGCACGGGAAAGCTGCGCTCCAGCGTCAGCCGGGCGCGTCGTACCAGTTCGGATACCGGCATGCCGGGTCCGGCCGGCATCGGTGATTCAGGGACCATCGTTCACCACGCTGTCATCGAAGCTTAATTTTTGATCGCTGCAAGAAAAACGCCTGTGCCGGCCGCGATTTCCCGCTGTCGTCCGGCCGCTACCCACACGGTTATCCACAAGTTCTGTGGATAACCCCGCCCGGCGGCATGCTGCAGTGCGCAACCACATCGGCTCAGGGTTGCCCCGGCTGGTGTCGCAGGCTACAGTTCGCCGCTTGCTGACGAGGGGAGCGCACGTGTTTGACATCATCCGGGCGGCCGGCTGGCCCATCTGGCCGCTGATCGCGGCGTCCATCATTGCGCTGGCGCTCATTTTCGAACGGCTGACAAGCCTGCGACGCAGCAAGGTGGTGCCGCCGGCACTCCTTGATTCGGTGCTCGCCGATCTGAAGGGCGGTCTGCCGAACGCCGACATGATACGCCGCGTTGCCGCCCACTCGCCGCTCGGCCGCGTGCTGGCGGCCGGTCTGCGCAACGTGCGCAATCCGCGCGAAATCATGAAGGAAGCGATCGAGGAAGAGGGGCGTTCCGTGGTGCATTACCTCGAGCGCTATCTGACGACGCTGGGCACGATCGCCGCTGCCGCGCCGCTGATGGGACTGTTCGGGACGGTCGTCGGCATGATCGAAATCTTCGGTTCCCAGACGGCGACCGGCAGCAATCCGCAGCAGCTCGCGAGCGGCATTTCGATTGCGCTGTACAACACCGGTTTCGGTCTGCTGGTGGCGATACCGGCGTTGATCTTCCACCGCTACTTTCGCGGTCTGGTCGATGACTTCGTGGTCGAGATGGAGCAGCTTGCGATCAAGCTGGTCGAAGTCGTACACGGCGAGCGTTCGGCAAAGTAGGGCGCCCAGATGAACTTCCGACGCGGACGTGGGCGCGAAGAGCTGGAAATCAACCTGATTCCGCTGATCGACGTGCTGCTGGTCATCCTCATCTTCCTGATGGTGACCACCACGTACTCGAAAACGGCTGGCCTCGAAATCACGCTGCCCAGCGCGCAGGCGCCGGAGGCCGAGCCGGTGGCGCGCGAAATCAACGTGATGATCACGGCCCGTGGCGACATTCTGGTCGATCGTCAGCCGGTGCCGGCCGGTGACATCGAGCGGCTGCGCAGTGCCCTGGCGGGCGCCGCGTCGGGCAAGGAAGACCCGGTGGTGATCATTTCATCCGACCGCGACGCCCGGCTGCAGTCGTCGATCGATGTCATGCAGGCTGCGCAGAAAGCCGGCATCGCCGGCATTTCCTTCGCTACCCAGTCCGACGCGCCGGCCGGTCGATGAGCGCAGCGCGGGCGCTGCCCGAAGCCTGGCACCGGCGCGGCTGGCTGGCTTGGCTGCTGTGGCCGCTGTCCCTGCTGTACCGTCTGGTCACCACGCTGCGCCGTGCCGGTTTTCGTTCGGGCGTATTGCGCGCCGACCGGCTGCCAGTGCCCGTGGTGGTCATCGGCAACATCATCGCCGGCGGCGCCGGCAAGACCCCGCTTACCCTCTATCTGGCCCGCACGCTGACCGCGCGCGGCCACCGGCCGCTCATCGTGTCGCGCGGCTACGGCGGCACGGTGCACGGTGTGCACGAGGTCGCGGTCGACGATGACCCGGCGCGGTGCGGCGATGAAGCCCTGCTGCTGGCGCAACGCAGCGGCGTACCGGTGTGGGTCGGACGTCGCCGCGCGGAGGCCGCCCGCGCGGCACTTGCCCGCCACCCGCAGTGCGACGTCGTGCTGTGCGACGACGGTCTGCAGCACTACGCACTGGCGCGCGACATCGAAATTGCGGTGTTCGACCGGCGCGGTGTCATGAACGGATTTCATCTGCCGGCCGGCCCGCTGCGCGAGCCGCCGTCGCGTCTGGCACAGGTGTTTGCGCAGGTGCTCAATGGCACGCCGGATGCACCGCTGAGCGGCCCGCCGCGTTTTTCGATGCGTCTGCAGGGTGAACGTTTCCGCCGTCTCGACCAGCCCGGTGACAGTGCAGGCGTCGCCGACCTGCAGGGTCTGCGCCTGCACGCCGTGGCCGGCATCGGCGAGCCGGCGCGCTTCTTCGACCACCTGCGGGCGCTCGGACTGGTGTTCGTGGCGCATCCGTTTCCCGATCATCACGCGTATTCGGCGCGGGACCTGACGTTTCAGGACTGCGATGCCTTGCTGCTGACCGAGAAGGACGCGGTAAAATGTCACGGATTGTCGGACACCCCTGTGTGGGTATTGCCGGTCGAGGCACACCTCGATCCTGATCTGGCGGGCCGGGTATCGGACCGCCTTGCGGAGCTGAAGCATGGACCCCCGACTACTTGAGATTCTCGTCTGCCCGGTCACCAAGGGACCCCTGGTGCTTGACCGTGCACGCAACGAGCTGCAGTGCAAGGCGAGCCGCCTGGCCTACCCGATCCGCGACGGCATTCCGGTCATGCTGGAAGATGAGGCGCGCGAAATGTCCGAGGCCGAAGTGGCCGCATTGCGCGACGCGGTGCCGGGCCGCGGTACGGCGTCCATCT
Source organism: Methyloversatilis sp. RAC08 (assembly GCF_001713355.1). Taxonomy (NCBI): domain Bacteria; kingdom Pseudomonadati; phylum Pseudomonadota; class Betaproteobacteria; order Nitrosomonadales; family Sterolibacteriaceae; genus Methyloversatilis; species Methyloversatilis sp. RAC08. The sequence continues at coordinate 3,649,742 of NZ_CP016448.1, forward strand.
GAGGCGCTCATCATGTTCAAGGTGGTGATTCCCGCCCGCTTCGCCTCGACGCGCCTGCCCGGCAAGCCCCTGATCGACATCGGTGGCCTGCCGATGGTCGTGCGTGTCGCTCAGCAGGCCGCGCGCAGCGGCGCCGACGCGCTGGTGGTGGCGACCGATCATGAAGGCATCGCCGCCGCGGTCACCGCGCACGGTTTCCAGGCGGTGATGACACGCGCCGACCACTCGACCGGTACCGACCGCATTGCCGAAGTCGCGGAGCAACTGGGCTGGTCGCCGGCGACCGTGGTGGTCAATGTGCAGGGTGATGAACCGCTGATCGATCCGGACCTGATCCGTGCCGTCGCGCTGGCGCTCGATCAGGATCCGGAATCGTCGATCGCGACCGCCAGCAGCGCCATCACCGAGGCCGCTGACTTCTTCAGTCCCGGCGTGGTGAAGGTGGTGTGCGATGCGCAGGGCCGCGCGATGTACTTTTCGCGCGCACCGATCCCGTGGGCGCGCGACGACTTTGCCGTCACGCGCGACGTGCTGCCGCCCGGTCTGGATGCGCAGCGCCACATCGGCATCTACGCCTACCGGGTACGCTTCCTGCAGAAGAACGCCCGTCTTTCGCCAGCGGCAGCTGAGCAGTGCGAGGCGCTGGAACAGCTGCGCGCGCTGTGGCACGGGCACCGCATCCGCGTTGTCGGCAATGTCGCCATGCCGCACGCCGGTGTGGATACCGAAGACGATCTGGCGCGCATGCGTGCGCTGTTCGCGAACGGCATCGCGTGACGCACTGCGGTTTGACCGCGCCGCACATTGGCGGTAAGTTCGCGCCCGCTGACACCGGACGGTAACAAAGCCGGTGCGGCCTGCAGAAGAAGAATCCGGACATCACATCAACCCCGACAACAACACCACATCAGGAGCGGACATGCGCCTCATTCTTCTGGGCCCGCCGGGCGCCGGCAAAGGTACTCAGGCCACCTTCATCAAGGAACGCTTCAGCATTCCGCAGATTTCGACCGGTGACATGCTGCGTGCCGCGGTGAAGGCCGGCACCCCGCTCGGCATCGAAGCCAAGAAGGTGATGGACGCCGGCGGCCTGGTGTCGGACGACCTCATCATCGGACTGGTCAAGGACCGCCTGCTGGCCGACGACTGCAAGGCCGGCTACATGTTCGACGGCTTCCCGCGCACCATTCCGCAAGCCGACGCGATGAAGCAGGCCAAGGTGGCGATCGACTTCGTGCTGGAAATCCAGGTGCCCGATTCGGACATCATCACCCGCATGAGCGGCCGCCGTGCCCATCTGGCGTCGGGTCGCACCTATCATGTGGTGTTCAACCCGCCCAAGGTCGAAGGCATCGATGACGTGACCGGCGAACCGCTGGTACAGCGCGACGACGACCGCGAAGAAGTGGTGAAGAAGCGGCTCGAGGTGTATCACTCGCAGACCCGTCCGCTGGTCGATTACTACTCCGGCTGGGCACAGCGCGGCGAGCCGGGCGCACCGCAGTACCGCGCCATCTCGGGCGTCGGTCCGGTCGACGAGGTGATGAAGCGCGCACTCGAGGCACTGCGCTGACACTGATGCCTGCAAACCTGTTCTACGCGCAGTCCGGTGGCGTCACCGCGGTGATCAACGCCACCGCCTGCGGTGTCATCCAGGCGGCACGCGAGCAGGGCGGGCGCATCGGCAAGGTGTTTGCCGGGCGCAACGGCATCCTCGGTGCGCTGCATGAAGACCTGATCGACACGTCGTTCGAAAGCGATGCAGCCATCGCCGCCCTGCGTCACACGCCGGGCGGCGCCTTCGGCTCGTGCCGCTACAAGCTGAAGGGGCTGGACGAAAGCCGCGCCCATTACGAACGGCTGATCGACGTGTTCCGCGCGCATGACATCCGCTACTTCCTGTACAACGGCGGCAACGACTCGATGGACACCGCATGGAAGGTGTCGCAGATCGCCGAGCGTCTGAACTACCCGCTGGTGTGCGTCGGTGTACCGAAGACGGTCGACAACGATCTGGTCGGCACCGACAACTGCCCCGGCTTCGGTTCGGTGGCGAAATACGTCGCCGTGTCGATGATGGAAGCCGGTCTCGATGTCGCGTCGATGGCGCGCACCTCGACGAAGATATTCGTCATGGAAGTGATGGGCCGGCACGCCGGCTGGATCACCGCGGCTGCCGGACTGGCAGCGCGCAATGCGGGCGATGCGCCGCACCTGCTGCTGTTCCCCGAAATCCCCTTCGATCAGGCCGCCTTCATGGCGCGCGTCGATGCCTGCGTGCGCGAACACCAGTTCTGTGCCATCGCGGTGTCGGAAGGCCTGCGTGGGCCCGACGGCAAGCTGCTGGCCGAATCGGGCACGCGTGACGCGTTCGGTCATGCCCAGCTTGGCGGTGTCGGCCAGCAGGTGGCCGAATTGATCAAGGCGCAACTCGGTCACAAGTATCACTGGGCGCTGCCCGACTACCTGCAGCGCAGCGGTCGCCACATCGCGTCGGCGACCGATGCCGCCCAGGCGCATGCGCTGGGTCGCCGCGCGGTCGAGCTGGCGCTCGAAGGACGCAATGCCGTGATGCCCGCCATCGTGCGTACCGCCGACAGTCCCTACCAATGGGAGATCGGCGTCGTGCAGCTGGCGGATGTGGCGAACCACGAAAAGATGATGCCGAGAGATTTCATTTCCGACGACGGCTTCGGCATTACCGATGCCTGCCGGAGATACCTGCAGCCGCTGATTGCGGGCGAGGACTATCCGCCCTATGTCGACGGCCTGCCGGCCTACGTGAGTCTGAAGAACGAAAGTGTGGCGGCCGTGCTGCCCGCGTTCGGAGGCTGACACAGACCACGTGCAACCGCTTGTTGCAGTCCGCTCTCCAGCGGTCTGCCGATTTACCAGGGCAGCAGCCGGGGAGGCGGCGCCCGGCGATCCACAAGATCGCTGCAGCTTTCGGACGTCCTGCTCACGCGGGGTGTCCATCTGGCGCAGTAAAACAAGGGGGGAGGGGTGATGTTGTCGTCCGGTCTGATATTCGCACTCGTGTGTTCGGTGGTCGCCATCGCGTATGGCGCCGTATCCAGCAAGTGGATTCTTGCTCAACCCAGCGGCAATGAGCGCATGCGCGAAATTGCCGATGCAGTGCAGGTGGGCGCCCAGGCCTATCTGAACCGGCAGTACCGGACGATTGCCATCGTCGGGGTCATCCTTACGGTTGTCCTGTGGCTCACGCTAGGCACGTCGACCGCCGCCGGCTTCGTCATCGGAGCGGTGCTGTCCGGGGCGGCCGGCTACATCGGCATGAACGTATCGGTACGCGCCAACGTGCGCACGGCAGAAGCCGCGCGCAAGGGCATTTCCGAAGCGTTCGACGTCGCCTTCCGCGGCGGCGCGATCACCGGCATGCTGGTGGTCGGCATGGGCCTGCTGGGGGTGGCAGGCTATTACGCGATCCTGAAAGGCTCTGCCGCGCACGACGCGACGATCGATCAGATCATCCATCCGCTGATCGGCCTGGGCTTCGGTTCGTCGCTCATTTCGATCTTTGCGCGCCTCGGCGGCGGCATCTTCACCAAGGGTGCAGACGTCGGTGCCGACCTGGTGGGCAAGGTCGAAGCCGGCATCCCGGAAGACGATCCGCGCAACCCGGCGGTGATCGCCGACAACGTGGGTGACAACGTCGGTGACTGCGCAGGCATGGCAGCCGACCTGTTCGAAACCTATGCGGTGACCATCGTGGCCACGATGCTGCTCGGCTCGCTGCTGCTCAAGTCCAATGCCGAAGCGGCAGTCATCTACCCGCTGGCGCTGGGCGGCTTTTCGATCATCGCGTCCATCATCGGCTGCATTTTCGTCAAGGCGAAACCGGGCCAGAAGATCATGGGCGCGCTGTACCGCGGCCTGATCGTGGCCGGCGTACTGGCGACCATCGCCTTCTATCCGCTAACCACGGCGCTGATTCCCGACGACGCGCTCAATGCCGTCATGGGCATCGACGGTGGCGCGCAGATGCGGCTCTACCTCGCGGCACTGGTGGGTCTGGCGCTGACCGGCCTGATGGTGGTGATCACCGAGTACTACACCAGCACCGAGTTCAAGCCGGTGCGCCACATCGCCGAAGCGTCGACCACGGGTCACGGCACCAACATCATCGCCGGCCTCGGCGTGTCGATGAAGTCGTGCGCCTGGCCGGTGCTGTCGGTGTGCGCCGCGATCTGGGCCGCCTACACGCTGGGTGGTCTGTACGGCATCGCGATCGCCGCGACGTCCATGCTCAGCATGTCCGGCATCATCGTGGCACTCGACGCCTACGGTCCGATCACCGACAACGCCGGCGGCATTGCCGAAATGTCCGATCTGCCTGCGTCGGTGCGTGCGGTGACCGATCCGCTGGATGCCGTGGGCAACACGACCAAGGCCGTCACCAAGGGTTACGCCATCGGCTCGGCCGGTCTGGCCGCACTCGTGCTGTTCGCCGACTACACGCACGCGCTCGAAGCGGTCGGTCACAGCGTCACCTTCGATCTGGCCAACCCGGCGGTCATCATCGGCCTGTTCATCGGTGGCCTGATCCCCTATCTGTTCGGCGCCATGGCGATGGAGGCGGTGGGTCGTTCGGCGGGCGCGGTGGTGGTCGAAGTGCGCCGGCAGTTCAAGGAAATCCCCGGCATCATGGAAGGCACGGCCAAGCCCGATTACTCGAAGGCGGTCGACATGCTGACCGTGGCGGCGATCAAGGAAATGATGATTCCGTCGCTGCTGCCGGTGCTGGTACCGGTCATCGTGGCCTTCGGCATGGCCTTCCTGATGGGGCCTGAAGCTGGCGTGCAGGCGCTCGGCGGCCTCCTGATGGGCACCATCGTGACCGGCCTGTTCGTCGCGATTTCCATGACCACCGGTGGCGGTGCGTGGGACAACGCGAAGAAGTACATCGAGGACGGTCACTTCGGCGGCAAGGGTTCCGAAGCGCACAAGGCCGCGGTGACCGGCGACACCGTGGGCGATCCGTACAAGGACACGGCGGGTCCGGCGGTCAATCCGCTGATCAAGATCATCAACATCGTGGCGCTGCTGATCGTGCCGCTGCTGCCGTCGGCCACCGGCTCGGCGGTCAGTGCCGCCAACCCGACTGTATCGGTGGCTCAGGTACAGCAGGTTGAACAGGCGCGCTGAGCATTCCGTGAACTGAAAGGGCCGTGCCGGAGTTCCGGCACGGCCTTTTTTTGGTTCATCCTGGTTATTGGTCAGCCTTGATTCCGGGCGCATCCACATACGATCGAGTCGTTTTCACCGGAAGTATTTGTCGGCTGACTTGCGCGTGACGACCTGAGTACGTTCGTCTCGCAGCCGGCTGACTTCCGGAAAGCGGACATGGCTTGAGTGTTCTTGTCCCGGGTCGGCCAATGAACTACCATTTGCCGATGGAGTTCGAATGGGACGAAGCCAAGAACAATGCCTGCTTTCGAGAGCGCGGGTTTGATTTTGCTTACGCCGCGAGGGCATTTTTCGATCCGGATCGCAGGGTCGAGGCTGACATCCGCTACAGCTATGGCGAGGCGCGCTTTCAGTTGATGGGCAAGGTCGGGTCGCGCCTCTTCATCGTCATCTACACGCCGCGTGGCGCGGCAGTCCGCATCATTTCCGCCCGCAAGGCCAATCAGAGGGAAGTTCGACGTTATGAAGACAATACGAGTGACGATTGACCCTGCCGAGCCTGAGTCGCTGAAGCAGGGGCGCATTGATGCCGAGCGGGTGGATGCAACAACCGAGGGCGACATCGCTGCGCAGGTTGCGGTCGACGACGCGCTGTCACGGCAGGATGCTGGCAGGTTCGTCCGCCGCGTGCGCAAACGTCTAGGGCTGAGCCAAGCCGAGTTCTCCGCGAGCATCAATGTGCCGCTCGAAACGATAAGAAACTGGGAGCAAGGCAAGCGCAGCCCCACCGGAGCGGCGAAAGCCTTGCTGAAGGTACTCGACAAGGCGCCGGAGGCAGCGCTGGCGGCATTGAGCTGATCGTCAGTACCCGCCGTTCGAGCCAGATTCAGGAGGCGGGGCCGGTCAGGTCGGGCAGGCCTGCGGCCCGATGCACCGTCGCCGCTTCATGCGCACCTGACCGGGCATTTGCGCTTGTGCAGCCTCGATGTCACCTGGCCGCCGCACAGTCGGATGGGCCCAAGGTCTTCCAGGACGTCGCGTCGCTCGACAGCTTTGGTGAGGCTTTCCCGGATAACTTGTCCGGCATCGCATCCCGCATGACAGCGAAGAGGTTGAGGTTTGTTTGGCGGCTTCCAATCTGCCAGCCTCCGAATCGCCAACCACTGTTTCTCCCCGGTTCACGTGATGATTTTTTCGGATGCGTTCAGCGCGGCGGCAGACGGCTGGCGCGCACGGCGGCTTCGATCGCCGCACCATTGCGCGGCTCCGCTTCGACCCATTCCTGGGTGACGGCCTGCAGGCGGTCCCATTCCTGGTCGTTTTCGTGCTGGATGGCGCGCAGGAAGAACGGCTTGTCCGCTTCGGCTGCCGCCCAGAAGGGCGGCGCCGTGGCGGCGACCGGCATTTCCACGTCCTGTGCATTGTCCAGCCCGGCCTGCATCCATTCGGTCGGCACCGCGAAGTGACGCTTCATGCCCGGGATGAAGAAGGTCAGCACGCCGACCAGCCGGCCTTCTGAATCGAACAGCGCGCCACCGGATGCGCCTTGCTGGAATTGGGCGTCTGTTTCGATCACCGCCGCGTTGTCCATTTCGTGCAGTGCAGTGACCTTTCCGACGCTCATCGACAGCGCCTTGCCGCCGGAAAATCCCATGGCATGCACTTCGTCGCCGATCTTCAGCGTGCGCGACGACGACACTTCGACCGGGCGCGCCATCGGCTGCGCGATGCTCAGCAGGCACAGGTCGTGCCGCGTATCGACCGAACGCGCCTGCGCCGGCACGCCGGTGCTGCCACGCGCGACGATGACGTTCTGCGCACGGCCAACCACGTGGCAGTTGGTGATCACGTGTCTGGCATCGAGCTGCACGCCGGTGCCGCTGTTGATGCGGCCGTCGGGTGCCGCGGCAAGGATTTTCACCATGTGCATCGAAAGCTGTATGTAGCGCTCGGCGCTCGCCTGGGCGCCGGTGGCAAACAACAGCATCAACAGCAATCCGGGGATGCGCATGATGATTCTCCTTGCAGCCGTCTGGCATTGGATGAAGCCCGGCGGCGATGAATGGACTAACGGAACATGTGGTGGAACCTTGTGGGTTTTTTCAGCTTGGTGCGGTGCACAACACTAAGCGTAAATCGTGCCAAGCCCTCGTGTCTGTGCGGGAGGGCACTCACGTCCGGGTCCTGTAAACATGGTCTTTATGGCAGAAATGACGTCACAGGGCGCAACGCAGCCGGTTTTGTGCGTTGCCGCATGATTGACGTGTGGGACAAAGGATGAAGAGGGCGTCGCGCGAGCGTTGAAGTCTGCGACGCCCAACCGTCCGACGTTGCAAATTGCCACTCGGTACGGGCGGGTAAACAGTGCAGCGGACGCTGCACCGTGATGCAGGGTGCCCCGTTGTGGTGCGGTTGCCGCGTCGGGCCGAAGTCAGGCTTCGATCAGCCCGTTGCGCAGCGCAATCAGCGTCAGCTCGGCCTGATTGGATGCGCCGAGCTTCTGCTTCACGTTGTACAGATGGGTGCCGATGGTCGAGGTCGACAGATGAAGGGTTTCCGCGATCTGGTTCACCGACTGGCCGCGCGCGAGGTGGATGAACACTTCGAATTCGCGTTCCGACAGCGCCTCGACCGGGTTCTGCGCACCGGTCACGTCCTGCATCGCCAGCTTCTGCGCAATCTCGGCGTCCAGATACATGCGCCCGGCGGCCACCGTGCGCACCGCGTCGATCAGCGCTTCCGGCGCACCGCGCTTCGACAGGTAGCCGGTGGCGCCTGCCTTGAGCACGCGCTTGGGATGCGCCGTGTCTTCGTGTGCCGACAGCGCCAGGATGCGCACGCCCTTGTCGCGCGCCGTCAGGCGGCGCACCGCCTCGATGCCGCCCATGCCGGGCATCGACAGATCCATCACCACCACGTCCGGCTTAAGCTCGGCATAGCGCACATAGGCGGTTTCGCCGCTGTCCGCCTCGCCGACCACCTCGATGTCCTCGCACGCGGCCAGCAGCAGCTTGAAGCCCATGCGCACCACCGCATGGTCGTCGACCAGCATCACCTTGATCGGGCCCATCCTGTTGTCTCCCCTGTCTTATTCGAGTGGCAGTCGAGCCACGACCTGCGTGCCGCCGCCATCACGCGCCGTCACCTCCAGTTCGCCGCCGAGTGCCTGCGCACGTTCGCGCATGCCGCGCACGCCGTGGTGGCCGCGCTTGTGTGCCCAGCCTTCGGCCAGCCCGCTCCCGTCATCCTCGACTGTCAGATGCAGGAACTGTTCAGTGCCGCGCAGTGAAATCATGATTTTCCCTGCACTGGCGTGCTTCAGCGCATTGGTCACGGCTTCCTGCACGATGCGGTAGGCCGCCAGCTTGAACGAATCGCCCGGTGCGTCCGGCAGATCGGACATCTGCAGTTCGAACTGCATGTGCGGGTGATGGCGCCGCCATTCGGCAACGAGGTCGTCCAGCGCATCTTCCAGTCCGAGATTGTCGAGCGCCAGCGGGCGCAGGCGCGGAATGATGCTGTGCATGACGTCGTACAGATGATCGGCCGTATCGACGATGAGCTGTGCCGCCTCGGCGCTGCGCGGATCGCTCTGCACATCACGCCGGGCGATCGACAGACCCATGCTCTTGATCGCCGTGACCGCCTGGCCCATTTCGTCGTGCAGCTCGCGTGCGATGTCGCGTCGCTCTTCCTCGATGCGGCTCTGGATGAATTGCGTCAGTTCGCGGTTTTCTTCCAGATGGCTGCGCGCCTCGAGCGCTTCCTGCCGCGCCGTCATGTTGTCTTCGATCGACTGCGCCATGCGGTTGAACGCCTGCGCCATCGAGCCGGCTTCGCGTCCGGGCAGGTCTTCGAGTCGCGTGTGGTAGTCGCCCGCGCGCATCTGTTCCAGCCCGCGCACGATGCGGTTGAACGGCCGCGTGGCCCGCCCGACCAGCCAGAACACCAGCGCATTGCCCAATACCAGCGCAATCGTGCCCGCGATCAGCAGGTGCACGGCTTCGTCCCAGCCGTCGAGAATGGCGCGCGAGGCATCGGCCTCGACCACCAGTTTTGCGCCATCGGTCAGCGTGATTTCCTGCCGCGGCCGGCGCGGAAGGATGGTGTCGGAATACCAGTCCGGCGCCTCACGCCCCGCCTTGTAGGGCGACGGCGGTGATGCATACAGTTCGGTGCCGCTGCCGTCGACCAGGCGGATTTCGGTTGCACGCACCCGGCCCAGCCGGTGCAGGAAATCGACCAGGGCGGGCGAGCCGGTATTGGCATAGACCAGCGTGACGCGCGACAGCAGTTGCGTGGCTACCCGGTTCGCCGCCTCGATCTCTTCGCTGACAGCGCGTCGCGTGCCCATCAGTTCCAGCGTCAGCATCGTGCTGGTAAAGGTCAGGATGACCAGCGCGATCAGCAGATTCAGTTTCAGGCGCAGGCTCATGCGGATCCTCCCGGCCAGTCCGCGAAGTCGCCCGCGCGCGCATGGGCATCGACGGCCGACACCAGCAGCGCTGCGCTGGCTGGATGGAAGGGGTCGTGTCCAGCCCCCTGCGCCCAGGCCAGTTTGCTGCCGTGTGCGGTGAGGTGCGCGCGCCAGGCGTTCTGTGGCCGGCACACCATATCGTGGCTGCCATGCACGATGGCCACCGGCAGTCCGTGCAGATGCGCGATGGCATCGAGCACCTTCGCTTCGCCGAGAAAGCAGCGGTGGGCGAGGTAGTGCGCCTGCACGCGGTAGCGCGTGCGCAGTGCCGGCCATTCGTCGTCGGTGGGTGCAGCAGGCAGTCCGGTGTGCGGCCAGCTGCCGAGGGCGTGTTCCCAGTTGCGCCAGGCCAGCACGGCGTGATCGACGCGCGCTTGATCGCCTGACGACAGCGCGCGGTCGAGCCACACGACGATGCGGTCGCGCCAGCGCGCCGGCACCGCCTGCATCAGCGCGCCGTGCGCCTCGGGGGCGAGGGCCGCCGCGCCGTGGAAAAACCAGTCGAGATCAGCGCGCCCGGCGAGGAAGATGCCGCGCAGGATGAGCCCGCTGCACGCTGCGCGATGGCGCGCCGCCCAGACGGCAGCAAGCGTCGAGCCCCATGAACCGCCGAACACCAGCCAGCGTTCGATGCCCAGATGGGCGCGCAGCGCCTCGATGTCGGCCACCAGCGCATCGGTGTGGTTGTGGGCGATGTCGCCGCCCGGTGTGCTGCGGCCGCAGCCACGCTGGTCGAACAGCACGACGCGATCGCGCTCCGGATGGAAGAAGCGGCGCTGGCGCGGCGAGCAGCCCGAACCCGGACCGCCGTGTACATACAGTGCGGGCCCGCCGTCCGGATTGCCGCATTGTTCGTAGTACAGGCGATGGCCATGCCCGACGTCAAGCCAGCCGGTGTCGTACGGTTCAATCGGAGGATGCAGCATGGGCGGCGCGTGGTCGGGCGGTTCGGTCGGGCGTCGATGTTAGCCCATGCATGCCTGCACGACACCGGCCATGTGACAATCGCGCCATGGACGACCGCAACCATCGGGTGGAACAGTACGGGCAGGTGTTCACCCGCGACGATGTCGTGGCGCAGATGCTCGCGCTGCGTCGCAATGCCGGGCGGGTGCTCGAGCCTTCGGCCGGCGACGGCGCGTTCTCGTCGCGCCTGCCCGGCTGCACCGCAATCGAGCTCGATCCGTCGGTGGCGCCGGCCGGCGCGCAGGTCATGGATTTCTTCGACTATCCGACCGCCGAGCGCTTCGACACCATCATCGGCAATCCGCCCTATGTGCGGCACCAGGACATCCTGCCGGCCACGCGTGCCCGGCTCGCCAGCGCGCTGTTCGACCTGCGCAGCAACCTGTACCTGTTCTTCATCGAGAAATGCGTGCGCCACCTGAATCCGGGCGGCGAACTCATCTTCATCGTGCCGCGCGAATTCACCAAGCTGACCGCGGCCCGTCGGCTGAATGCCTGGCTGTTCGAGCAGGGCAGCATCACCGACTTCATCGAAACCGGCGACTCGCGCGTGTTCGGCGCCTATGTGCCGAACTGCGCGGTATTCCGCTTCGAGAAGGGACGCGCGGACCGGCGCATGCACGACGGCCGGCGCTTTCACTGCGAACAGGGGCAGCTCATGTTCCTGCGCGGCGACTACGGCGTGCCGCTGTCGGCACTGTTCGACGTGCGCGTGGGCGCCGTGTCCGGTGCGGACGACGTGTTCGTGCATCCGGAAGGCAATATGGAATTCGTCTGTTCCAGCACCGTCGACACCGGCCGGACGCGGCGCGCCTTCTTCGATGTGCGCAACGACTGGCTGGAACAGCACAAGGCCCGATTGCTGGCGCGCCGCGTGCGGCCGTTCGGCGAGCACAACTGGTGGCGCTGGGGCAGGGTGCATCACCGCTCGGACGCTGCGCGCATCTACGTGAATGGCAAGACGCGCAAGCCGCGTCCGTTCTTCCTGCATGACTGCCCGCATTACGACGGTGCCGTGCTCGCGCTGTTCGCGCGCTCGCCGGCGCTCGACATCGCGCGGGCCGCGAGCCTGCTCAACGATGCGGTCGACTGGGAAGAACTGGGCTTCGTGTGCGACGGGCGCTTCCTGTTCACGCAGCGCAGCCTGCAGACCTGCGTGCTGCCGGACGACTTCCGCGCCTTGCTCTCATGAAAATCCTGAGCCTTCTTTCGTGACCGGCCCGAGGTGACGCGCCGGGCATCGGCGCACTATTCAGTTCATGCACAGCGCGTTGCTGTGAAGCGAAGCGAAATCATCGAGGAGACACACATGAACTGGCAAACCCCGAAGGCGACCGACCTGCGTTTTGGCTTTGAAATCACGATGTACATCGCCAACCGCTGATCTCAGCGTTGCGATAAGAAAAAGCGGGCATTGCCCGCTTTTTTCTTTGGTGCGTCGCGAATGCCGCATCAAGGCTTGCGCCGCCGCATGCCCCGCCCCCTTCGTCACCGCTTGTGCGCCTCGCGCCACTGCCGCGGTGACAGCCCGGTCTGTGCCTTGAAGGCACGCGACAGCGCGGCTTCTCCTCCGTAACCGACTTCATCGGCGATCAGCGCCAGCGTTCGCCCCCGACGCAGTGCCTGCTCGGCCAGGCCGATGCGCCAGCGCTGCAGATAGGCACCCGGCGTGCAGCCCACGGTGTCGCGAAAAGCATTCGCAAAGACGCTGCGCGACATGCCGGCACGCGCGGCGAGCGCCTCCAGCGACCAGTCCTGCGCCGGGTTCTCGTGCATCGCCACCAGTGCTAGGCGCAGGCGCGGGTGCGACAGTCCGGCCAGCATGCCCGCGCCGGTCTGGCCGTCTTCCATCAGGTGTCTGAGCACCTGCACGAGCACCACTTCGAACAATCGATCGAGCACCGCCTGACGGCCGCAGTACTGATTTGACGCCTCGTCGAACAGCAGATCCAGCACCGGTCCCGCACCGAGGATGTCGTCCAGCGCCAGACAGGTGAAGTCCGGCAACGCCGCGGCGATCGGGTTGGCTGCGCCGCCGGAAAAGAGCATCCGCGCGCACGCAAAGTCGGCGCCCCGTGTCGGGTCGGTGACGAAACGGTAGGCAAGCGGTCGCGGAAACAGCAGCAGGCTGGGCCGGGTCACGTGCTCGATGCCTGCCGAGTGATGAATGGCGACTTCGCCCGCGCGGATCAGGTGCATGCGTCCGCTGTCACCGGCGTCCAGTTCGGTGAGGCCGCACAGCGCGCCGGTGTTGAACACGCGCGCGCTGACCGAAAAGTGCGCCAGCAAGGCTTCAAGTCTGTCGGTCATGGTGCTTCGATACTCCAGGTGAAGTTTTCAGGACTATACGTTGCGTTTGGTATCGAGCGCCGGCGCAAAGTTCGTCCTGCCAACCGGCATTGCCTCATTCACTCAATACACAGGAGTCAGCCATGTCCATCGAAAAAGTCCTCTACACCGCTCAGGCCACCGCCACCGGAGGCCGCGAAGGCCGCGCCGTATCGTCAGACGGCGTGCTCGACCTGCAGTTGTCGACCCCGCGCGAACTGGGCGGCGCCGGCGGTGCCGGCACCAATCCCGAGCAACTGTTCGCCGCCGGCTATTCGGCCTGCTTCCTTGGCGCGCTGAAGTTCGTCGCCGGCCAGAACAAGGTCGCGCTGCCGGCCGACACGCAGATCACCGGCCGCGTCGGCATCGGCGCCATCCCGACCGGCTTCGGCATCGAGGTCGAACTGACCATCGCCGTGCCCGGCCTGCCGCGCGAGCAGGTCGAAGCGCTGGTCGCGAAGGCGCACATCGTGTGCCCGTACTCGAACGCCACCCGCGGCAACATCGACGTGACCTTGGTCATCGCCGACTGAACTTCCCGAACAGACATCGTCCCCGACACAGAAAGGAATCCATCATGAAAGCCATTCGCCATGCCCTCGCACTGACCGTGCTGGCCGCTGCCCTCGCAGCACCGACCCATGCCGCCGAGCCCGTCAAGGCCGCGACCCGCTCCGCTGCCGTGGTCAAGAAGACCGAAAACTACGTCACCACCCGCGACGGCGTGCAGCTCTATTACAAGGACTGGGGCCCGAAGAGCGGCCCGGTCGTCACCTTCAGCCACGGCTGGCCGCTCAGTTCCGACAGCTGGGAATCGCAGATGCTGTTCCTCGCGTCGCAGGGCTACCGGGTGGTCGCCCACGACCGGCGCGGCCACGGCCGCTCCAGCCAGCCGTGGGACGGCAACGACATGGACCACTATGCCGACGATCTGGCCGCCGTCATCAAGGCGCTCGACCTGAAGGACGTGACCCTGGTCGGCTTCTCGACCGGTGGCGGCGAAGTCGCGCGCTACATCGGTCGCCACGGTACGTTGCGTGTGAAGAAGGCGGTGCTGGTCAGTTCGGTGCCGCCGATGATGCTGAAGACCGCCGACAACCCGGGCGGCCTGCCGATCGAGGTGTTCGACGGCATCCGCAAGGGCTCGCAGGCAAACCGCTCGCAGCTCTATCTGGACATCGCATCGGGCCCGTTCTACGGCTACAACCGTCCGGGTGCCAAGCCGTCGCAGGGGCTGATCCAGTCCTTCTGGGCGCAGGGTATGCAGGCGGGGCACAAGAACACCTACGACTCGATCGCGGCGTTCTCGGCCACCGATTTCCGCGCCGACCTGAAGAAGTTCGACGTGCCGACGCTGGTGATCCACGGCGACGACGACCAGATCGTGCCGCTCGACCTGTCCGGCAAGGCGTCCGCGGCGCTGATCCGCAACGCCGAACTGATCGTCTATCCGGGTGCGCCGCACGGCATCACCGATACGCACAAGGATCGGCTCAACCAGGACTTGCTGGATTTCGTGCGCAAGTAAGCGCTGCGGCACCCGTTCCGGATACTCTGGATGGGTGCCGTGTCGCGCCCGGTTGCGCAGGATTTCCGCAGGCAAGTGCCCTTTGCCCGCGTCTACCGCCCGAGTAGCGCGCCAGTCTGTTCCATCTGTTCGTGCTCGAAAGCCGGCGCGAAATCGTCCAGCTCGTCTGCCTGCAGTCCGACCTCCGGGGCCAGCGCGACTTGCCTCCATCGACAGACCGCCGCGTGGACCTCTTTCAGCACCGACAAGGCCTGCTCCTTGCCCAGTGCGAAGTACGACGAGCGGGCCAGCAGCATCTGCACGTCGGTGATCGGCCCGTCCTGCTCCGACAACCAGGTTTTGGATTCCCGGTCCTTGTCCGGAAACGGGTTGATGTCGAAAGCAGGCGCGAGACGCCATTGGCCGTGGGCCACGTGCAGGAAGCCGTGGTTCTGCAGGTGGTCGTCCACGTTGGTGATCAGCAGATTGAACGCCATGCGACGCCAGAGCTGCTGCACGTCCTGCGTGGGCGCGTGGCCGTGGGTGCGGAGGGCGTCGGCGATCTCGGTGTAACTGCGATCCTCCTCGCGCGAGGCCTGCAGCAGCGATGCCGCCGACTGGTAGGGAATGCGGCCGTCGGCGTCATCGCGATCGAAGCGGCCGATCACGGCCACAGGCACTTCGTTTCCCTCGTCGCCCAGCAGAACGATGCGCGCGGGCGCGGCCTCGATGCCTGCGCGCGCTGCGAGCTTCAGCGCCAGCACCTCGCCGCGGGTGACGCTGCGCGTATCGCCCACGCTGGGAAATTTGCCGATGGCGAGCCGGCCATCTTCGTCCACCAGGGTGCACTTGGGTCGCATACCGCCAAGCGAGGTGCCCTTGCCCTGCAGGTAGCGCAAGTCCTCGGCCGTCTCCTGTCCGCGCTCGACGGCGCGGCTGGCCTGGTAAATGCGCTGCAGGTCGATCAAGGGCGGAGTACTGCGCCGTCCTTCGGGCGTCGTCCGGTGCCAGTCTCCCTCCGCATCGCGCAAGCGCAGCGCGCCGACGCGGCTGAAGTCATCCACCGCCAGCAGGTAATCCAGTTCGGTGAGGGCCGGCAGTTGCGGATCGGCCTTGCGGCGCTTGGCGTGGGCGCGGGCGATGACGCGCCGCCCCCAGGCGTCGGGCGCGGTATCGGCGACGGCGCCATGAAAGACCGAGTCGTGCGGCGAGCGCGCCTTGTGCGGCTGGTAGCCCGTCATCAGTTGCAGGTCGGCCGACACGTTGAAGCGCGCCGGGGTGTCCAGCCAGGATGGCTCATAAGCAAAGGTGCTGTGCTCGCGCCGGCCTTGCCGCACATAGACGAGCGAGCCGACGGGCAGACCCGCTTTGCCGATGCAGACCTGAATCTGCCGACGGGTCGGGGTGGACGCCGTCATCAGAGCGCCCCCGACGTACCGGCCTTGCTGCGCACGCGCTTGGGCAGGTTTTCGTCCATCAGGGTCAGGCCGATGTCATCCTTCGTCGTGTCCAGCAGGTTTTCCAGCGACTGTATTTCGCCGAAGACGTGAAGCGCGCGGGCAAAGAAGTGAATGGGAACCCGCAGGTCGCCTTGCTCCATGCGCCGCACGGTGGACAGGGACGCGCCCATGCGCTCGGCGAGCGAGGCCTGCGAAATGTGCCGCCGACGGCGGGCAAGGGAGATGTCGCTGCCAAGCTTCCGGATCGCCCGTTCGACCGGCAGAGGCACTGGGAAGTCCATATTAAGTATTCCGATAGGGCTTCTTATATATTATTAAGGTTGCTATCGGGAATATTATAGTCGACCGAGCAGTGCGGGAGAACTGCGCTTCTTGTGGGCGTCTTGACGACACAGGAAGGTGGGTTCGGTTCGGCAAGGACGTCCCGTCGGGGTCGCCAGCTACGCCTGCGAACATGCACGCCGGGCTGGCGTCGAGGCGGCTCGGATGTCGCGAACGATGCCGAGGCCGGGATCACGTCGCGAGGTGTCGTCGCGAAAGGCTGACGCGTGCTCGGGTGGGCGATTGTGGTACCGGGAAATAAATGACGTCTGACCCCATTTATTCTCGTAGCCGCCGTTCTCGAGTGACGCTACAGTAGCGCATACATTAAAGGAAAAGCATGGTCACCAAGAAATTGATCACCGCAGACCAAGAGGCGCTGGCCGATGTTCTGTTTCCGCAGGAGCCGGACGACGAGATTGAAGAAGCAATTCTACAGATCCCTCCAGAGCGTCGAATTCTTCGGACCGACCAGTATGACTTCTCTGTTTCGACGATTCTCGGGATGATGGCGAAAAATGAGGTTGTAATTCCTGAGTTTCAGCGTCGGTATGTCTGGAGCGATCGTCAAGCTTCGCGACTTATCGAATCACTGATCATTCAATGTCCAATCCCTGTAATTTATCTTAATCAGGAGAAGGATGAAACATTCTCCGTGATTGATGGAAACCAGCGCCTAAAAAGCTTGCATCGATTTGTGGGCGATGAGTTTGCACTGATTGGGCTAACCAGCTACCCCGAGCTGAGTGGCTTGAAGTACTCCGAGTTGGATAAGCGGTTTCAACGGCATATTAGCAATCGTGTTCTCAGATGTACGGCAATCCTCAAAGATACGCATCCGCAGGTGAAGTTTGATGTTTTCGAGCGACTAAATTCGGGAGCAGTTGCACTAACGAGGCAAGAACTTCGACATGGCCTCTACTATGGTCCATTGCTCAAGCGCGCCTCAAAGGTTGCGGCTGACCTTGGATTGGAAAAGCACCTCGGCATGCGTAAGGACAAACGGATGAAGGCCGAGGAACTTGTCATACGATTCTGGGCATTGAACAAGGGGCTAGGGTCGTACGAAAAGCCATTGGCAACGTTTCTCTCAGTATTCGCAGAGGACAACAGGCTTATAGCGCCTGAGGAACTCGAGGAGCTAGACGCGACGATTCGGAAGGCCCATAAACGCGTAGTTCAGTTGTTTGGTTCCCAGGCGTTTTCGTTCTCGCGCGACGGCCGCTCGAAGTTCAATGCTGCTGTCTACGACGCACAAATGCTCTCGTGCGCCAAGGTCAGCGACACAAGGGTGGGAGTCCTCACGGGAAAGAAAGACGAACTAAAGAAAGCCTACGCAGATCTCGAGAAAGATCACGAGTTCAGTAAGAGCGTGACTTTAGCGACTAGTGACAAAGCCGCGCTGCAAGGACGAGTTCAGAAGGTCGGCGCGCTACTGAAGAATTTATGAGCTATCGACGCAGCCGCGCGCGGCGAGAGTTTGAGCTGCAACTTGGTCAGACGCGCGCTGAGCTCACGCAACTCTATCCTCCCGCTGCGAGGCTGCCTGGCTTTGGCGGTTCCAGGCTGCTGGCGGCTTACTACGTCTTTGCGTTCGCCCAAATGGAGGTATTCGTTAAGACCGTAGTTGAGGATGCTCTGCAGGCAGTTCAGACGGCGGCTCCGCCGCTGGACAGCCTGCCTGATCTGATGGTTGGGTACCTTATACATCGCGGTGATGAGGTCGGAGCGGAGTACCGACGATTCGCCACGAGCGAAGATGAGGCGGCACTTCTAGGAAAGGTTGGCGGAGTTGCGCGCAAGGTTGTTGCATGGCATGCAGGCGGCCTGGCAATACAACTGGATCCTTCAGCATTTTTGGATAAGAAGAAGTATCCGTCGCCTCGGAACATGCCTCAACTGTTTCGACGACTTGGGGTTCGAAACCTGTGGGCCGTTGCTAGCGCGGCCGGGCGCTTCAATGCTGAGTTGACTTTGACCTCACTTAACGATCTTCGCACCGCAATTGCTCATGACGGGCATGTGCCACCTGGGTTCGGCAAGCGTGACTTTCGCGACCGACTGGATCAGATGCAAGAGTTCGTCGCTGCAGTAGATCGGTGCATAGCGGATCACTTCTGCTCTGCGGCAATGACTCGATTAGCGTGGAACCGCGCTATGGCGTGAGCAGAAAATAGGGAACAGACCACGATTTTTAATCATCAAAGTTCACAGTCTAAGGATCGTGGTCTGTCCCCGATTTACTATGCGGTTTATCTGCGAGGCCGTTAGCGGAGAGGATCTTTCGTAGCCCAAGTAGTGCGTGATGGCCGAGCAATGCACGCTCTGTGGTCGGTACAACAACTATGCCAACGCGAGTGTTACTTAGAATTTCCATAAGGCGGCTGCGCAGTTCCGCCTGTTTGGGACTGCGATCCATGCGGGTTCCGCTCTTGAACTCGTCCACTCCAGGGCGCAATCCGACTTTCTCAATAGCCGAATAGACCTCCGGGGTGACGTCGTTTGTCGAATAGACAAACGCTCCAATGATGAAACCTCCCCGCTCCTGAATTGTTTCGTCGAAGTAGAAATGTCCCATGGCGCTCCCGACGGCTAGCGTTCGAGCTAACCGGCCAGTGGAGGCAGGACGCCTTGGCCCGAGCTGCGAGAATGTACCGCGTACCTCAGTTCGGGCCAAGGTGGCTTGCCGTAGCTGCTCCGGTTGAGCGAGGGGTTAGGCCCCGCCGCGCTAGTAGCCGAAAAGAAATACGGCTTCGACGTTTGCATAATTTTTTGGAATGAAGAATGTGCTAAGGCGATTTTGTGCTTGCTTGAAATGCCGCATAACACTTCCCCTTTCGCTCGGCCGTGCTTGGGGAACAAGAAGAAATAGATATTCGGCGTGTTCACAGATATGGCACTTCCAGAAATCAAGAAGGTCCATATTATTTGTCGTCGTCTTGCCGCGTTCAACTTCTAGCAAGATCCCGGTGTCTTCGATCTTCAAGTAATAGTCGGGACGAAGAGCAGGAACGGCATATGTTTGAAATAGCCCCTTCTTCTCGGGAGTGAAGCCTAGCGCTTGCACACCAGGCAATACTGCTCGCTGAACTTCGACGCTTGACGCGCCCAACTTGTGAACAAGGGCGATTCTTTCCTGGACTTCAATTTCGTTCAGGTATTCAAGCAGTTTCTTGGCGACGTCTTCGACCGCCGTAAACGCATGCGGCGAGCGCTGAGTTGTCTTTCGGAGGGTGGCGTGCTCAATCGGCATTTTGCGGGGCCTAACGTTGTTTTCTGGCGCAGTTTTGCGCCACAGCTATGGACGGTGCCGGATAAACACAAAGGATTTTCATGGGGGACTTCTTTTGTTTTCAGTGGGTTGGCGCGCCGTGTGCCGGATAACTACCTGTTAAACGAACACAAAAACCTCACCCCTTGTATGTCAGGCAAGTGGAGCATGTCCACGGTGTCTGTTCCATCAGTCATTTATCCGAGTGGTGACGCGATGGGGCGCGCCCCAATGCGCAAGGTCGTTAGGGTGACTTCTCCCTTTCGCACCTGTGCGGCGAGGGTTGGGGCCGTGGCCATGGTAGTCACATGCTTCGCTGCTTTTCGAAGCAGAAGCTTGACGCATGCCCGGGCATGCCGCGCTGTCAGTGGATAGATTGCGGCCTTTCCTGCTTCTTTCCGGTCTCGCTGCCGCACATATGAACGCTTCCACCTTGTCACCCCTCCAGACCGAATGGGCCACGCTGCAGCAGGACCACGAGCGCCACGAGCGTTGCGCGGTCGGTATCAAGGTCGCGGCGGTGGCGCTGACCGCAGGCGCCGCGCTGTTCGGTTTTCCGTTCGAGCTGGCGGCACCGCTGATCGCCATCGTCTGGGTGATCGAGGCGATGCTGCGCACGGTGCAGGCGCGCCTGGGTCAGCGATTGCTGAAGGTGGAAGCGCTGATCGCCGATGGCGCGTCGGAGTACGCGGCGTGCCAGTTGCACACGGAATGGCAGGCCACACGCCCGGGCGCTGTCGGGCTGCTGATGGAGTACGCGAAGAGTGCGCTGAAGCCGACGGTGGCTTTCCCTTACCCGCTGCTCATCATCCTGTCGTTCGTGCTGTCGCTGCCGGGCTGACGCCCGATTCGTCGCGCCGGCTTGCCGAAGGTCAATACACGCGCGCCGGAGACGCGCACTATGGGGGCGAGGCCGTATGCCGGCCGCCTGCAGTGATCCCTCGCTTGTTTCCGGACCGCCCGAATGTCAGAACCCCGTTCACGCCCCTGGCTTGTGCCGATCGCCATCGCGCTGCTGGCCATCGCAGCCTTCTTCGCGTGGAAGCACTTCCAGTCGCCACCGCCGATTGACGCCTTCGCTTCGGGCAACGGTCGCATCGAAGCGACCGAAATCGATGTCGCCAGCAAGACCGGCGGGCGCCTGGCCAGCGTGACGGTGCGCGAAGGCGATGATGTCAGCGCCGGGCAGACCCTTGCCGGCATGGATGTGCGCGCACTCGAGGCCGAACTGCACATGGCCGAAGCCCAGGTCGCGCAGGCGAAGGCGGCGCATGTGGCGGCGATCGCGGCGGTCGCCCAGCGGCGCAGCGACGTCGCCACCGCCGGCGCGGTGGTGGCGCAGCGACAGGGCCAGATGGCGCTGGCCGAAAAGGACATCGAACGCACGCAGCAACTGGTCGACAAGGGGTTCATTTCAGCGCAGAAGCTCGACGTCGACCGCACCGCGAAACAGACGGCGCAAGAGGTGACCCGAGCCGCCGTGTCGCAGATGCAGGGCGCGCAGTCGTCGATCGAGGTGGCCCGTGCGGCGGTGGTGCAGGCGGCGGCAGCGGTCGAGGCCGCGCAGGCGCGGGTCGAGCGCATGCGCGTGGACCTGCAGGACGCGGTGCTGGTCGCGCCGGCCGATGGCCGCGTGCTGTACCGGCTCGCCGAGCCGGGCGAGGTGCTGCCCGCCGGTGGCAAGGTGCTGACGCTGCTCGACATCACCGACGTCTACCTGACGCTGTTCCTGCCGACCTCGCAGGCCGGGCGCGTGGCCATCGGCAGCGAGGCGCGCATCGTGCTCGACGTGCGGCCCGACATTTCGATTCCGGCCAGCGTGAGCTTCGTGTCGCCGCAGGCGCAATTCACGCCGAAGTCGGTGGAGACGCGCACCGAGCGGGAAAAGCTGATGTTCCGCGTGCGCGTGAAGATTCCGCCCGAACTGCTTCGGGCCTACGCCAAGCAGGTCAAGACCGGTCTGCCCGGCGTGGCCTGGGTGAGGCTGGACGCCGGCGCGCCGTGGCCGGCGACCGTGCCGCCGCCGGTGGCCATGCCCGCGCAGCCATGACCGGAACCGGCGTCGCCCGGCTGGCCGGCGTGGGCCTGCGCTATGGCGACACGGTGGCGCTCGACGCGATCGATCTGGACATTCCGTCGGCCTGCATGGTCGGCCTGATCGGACCGGATGGCGTCGGCAAGTCCAGCCTGATGGCGCTGGTGGCCGGCGTGCGCGTCATCCAGCAGGGCACGGTCGAAACGCTGGGCGGCGACATGGGAAGCCGCCCTCACCGGGAAGCCGTGTGTCCGCGCATCGCCTACATGCCGCAGGGGCTGGGCAAGAACCTCTACATGACGCTGTCGGTGTTCGAGAACGTCGACTTCTTCGGCCGCCTGTTCGGCCAGTCATCGGCCGAGCGCGAGACGCGCATCGCCGAGCTGCTCGACAGCACCGGGCTCACGCCCTTCCGCGACCGGCCGGCGGGCAAGCTGTCCGGCGGCATGAAACAGAAGCTCGGCCTGTGCTGCGCGCTGATCCACGACCCCGACCTGCTGATCCTCGACGAGCCGACCACCGGCGTCGATCCGCTGTCGCGCCGCCAGTTCTGGCAGCTGATCGACCGCATGCGCGCGCGCCGTCCCGGCATGAGCGTGCTGGTGTCCAGCGCCTACATGGCCGAGGCGGAGCGCTTCGACTGGCTGGTGGCGATGGACGACGGCCGCGTGCTGGCCACCGGCAGTCCGGCCGACCTGCTGACGCGCACCGGCACGACGGATCTCGACGCTGCCTTCATCGAACTGCTGCCGCCGGACAAGCGCCGCGGCCACGCCGCGCTGGTCGTGCCGCCGCGCGTCGTGCAGGGCGACGGCCCGGCCATCGTCGCCGAAGGTCTGACCATGCAGTTCGGCGATTTCACCGCGGTCGATCACGTCGATTTCGAGATCGGTCGCGGGGAAATCTTCGGCTTTCTCGGGTCGAACGGCTGCGGCAAGACGACGACCATGAAAATGCTCACCGGCCTGTTGCCGCCCACCTCGGGCAGGGCGCTGCTGTTCGGTCATGAAGTCGATGCCGGCGATCTCGACACGCGCCGCCGCGTCGGCTTCATGACCCAGGGTTTTTCACTGTACGGCGAACTGAGCGTGCGCCAGAACCTGGTGCTGCACGCGCAACTGTTCCACCTGCCGGCGGCGGACGTGGCGCCGCGCGTGCAGGACATGGTCGATCGCTTCGGACTGGCGGGCTACGTCGATGCGCAGGCCGCCGGCCTGCCGCTGGGCATCCGCCAGCGCCTGTCGCTGGCCGTCGCGGTCATCCACAAGCCGGAAATGCTCATCCTCGACGAACCGACCTCGGGTGTCGATCCGGTCGCCCGCGACGGTTTCTGGCGCCTG
This sequence comes from Methyloversatilis sp. RAC08, assembly GCF_001713355.1. NCBI lineage: Bacteria > Pseudomonadati > Pseudomonadota > Betaproteobacteria > Nitrosomonadales > Sterolibacteriaceae > Methyloversatilis > Methyloversatilis sp. RAC08. The sequence goes on from NZ_CP016448.1 coordinate 3,672,595, forward strand.
CTGATCGATCTGTCGCGCAAGGACGGCGTCACGATCTTCGTGTCGACCCACTTCATGAACGAAGGCGAACGCTGCGACCGGATATCGCTGATGCATGCCGGCCGCGTGCTGGCCAGCGGCAGCCCGGCGGCGCTGGTCGCCGAACGCAATGCGGCGTCGCTCGAAGACGCCTTCATCGCCTGTCTCGAAGAAGCCACCGGCGAGGCGGACCGGCCTGCCGCAGCGTCCGTCGCGGCCGTCGCCACCCGCAAGGTGAGCACCGAACGCCGCGCCTTCAGCCTGCTGCGCCTGTTCGCCTACGCGCGCCGCGAGTGGCTGGAAGTGGTGCGCGATCCGGTGCGGCTCACGTTCGCGCTGCTCGGTTCGGTCATTCTCGTGCTGATACTCGGCTACGGCATTTCGATGGATGTCGAGGATCTGAAATTCGCCGTGCTCGACCGCGACCAGTCGCCGGAAAGCCGCGCCTATGTGGAGAACATGGCCGGCTCGCGCTACTTTCTCGAACAGCCGCCGCTGGCCGGCAGCGCCGAACTCGACCGGCGCATGAAGGCCGGCGAACTGAGCGTGGCGCTCGAAATCCCGCCCGATTTCGGACGCGACCTGCGCCGCGGACAGGCGGCGGAAATCGGCGTCTGGGTCGATGGCGCCATGCCCTTCCGTGCCGAAACGACGCTGGGCTACGTGCAGGGCCTGCATGCCGATTTCCTGCAGCAGGCGGCCCGCCGGCAGGTCGGCGCGGTGCAGGAGGCGCCGGCGCGGCTCGACATGCGCTACCGCTACAACCAGGACTTCAAGAGCGTCTATGCCATGGTGCCGGCGGTGATTCCGCTGCTGCTCACCTTCATTCCGGCCATCCTGATGGCGGTCGGCGTGGTGCGCGAGAAGGAGCTGGGGTCGATCACCAATCTGTACGCCACGCCGGTGACCCGGCTCGAATTCCTGCTCGGCAAGCAACTGCCCTACATCGGCGTCAGCATGATCAGCTTCTACGGGCTGGTCGCGCTGGCCGTGTACGTGTTCGGGGTGCCGCTCAAGGGCAGCCTGTTCACGCTGAGCGTGGCGGCGCTCATCTTCGTGACGGCGACCACCGGCATCGGCCTGCTGATGTCGTCCTTCGCGCGCACCCAGATCGCCGCGCTGGCCGCCACGGCCGTGGTCACCATGCTCGCCACCGTCACCTTCTCCGGCCTGACCCACCCGGTGTCGTCGCTCGAAGGGGCAGGGCGCACGATAGGCACCTTCTTTCCGGCGACCTACTTCCTGAACATCAGCCGCGGCCTGTTCACCAAGGCGCTCGGCCTGCGCGACGTCTACATGGACTTTCTCGCGATGCTCGCCTTCGTGCCGGTGCTGACGCTGCTCAGCGTGCTGTTGCTGAAGAAGCAGGAGCGGTGATGAAGGTGCGCCTGCTCAATGCCTGGCGGCTCGGCATGAAGGAGCTGCTGAGCCTGTGGAACGACAAGGTGCTGCTGATCATGATCGTCTGGGCGTTCAGCGGCGGCATCTACACCGCGTCGACGGCGACCTCGCAGGAGCTGCACAACGCGCCGATCGCCATCGTCGACGAAGACCAGTCGGTGCTGTCCTCGCGCATCGCGGGGTCGTTCTACGGGCCGTACTTCAAGCCGCCGGACATGATCACTGAATCGCAGGTCGACGCCGGGCTGGATGCCGGCATCTACACCTTCGTGCTGAACATCCCGCCCGATTTCGAGCGCGACGTGCTGGCCGGGCAGCAGCCGGTGATCCAGGTGAACATCGACGCGATGCGCGTCAGCCAGGCCTTCATCGGCGCCGGCTACATCCAGAACATCGTGCTGGGCGAAGTGGGCGAGTTCGTGCAGCACCGGCGCAGCGAGGCGGCCGCGCCGATCACGCTGGCGCCGACCGTCATGTTCAATCCGAACATGACCAGTTCGTGGTTCGGCAGCGTGATGGAAATCATCAACAACGTGACCATGCTGTCGGTCATCCTGACCGGCGCCGCGCTGATCCGCGAGCGCGAGCACGGCACGCTGGAACACCTGCTGGTGATGCCGCTCGGCGCCTTCGAAATCATGCTGGCCAAGGTGTGGTCGATGGCGCTGGTGGTGTGGATCGCGGTCGGACTGTCGCTGTATTTCGTGGTCGGCCGCGTGCTCGACGTGCCGATCGCCGGCTCGATCCCGCTGTTCATGGCCGGCACGCTGGTGCAGCTGCTGGCCACCACCTCGCTCGGCATCTTCATCGGCACGCTGTCGCGCAACATGCCGCAGCTCGGCCTGATGATGATTCTCGTCGTGCTGCCGCTGCAACTGCTGTCCGGCGGCATGACGCCGCGCGAAAGCATGCCGGAGGTGGTCCAGGACATCATGCTGTTCGCACCCACCACGCATTTCGTCAGTCTGGCCCAGGCAGTGCTCTACCGTGGCGCCGGGCTCGACGTGGTGTGGCCCAGCCTGCTGGCCATGGCCGCCATCGCACTCGCCTTTTTCGTTGCGTCGCTGCTGATGTTCCGGCGCAGCATCGCGGCGCAGGGTTGAATGCTGGAACGGCGGCCTGTGGGATCAGCGGCCTGTGGGAGCGGCGGCCTGTGGGAGCGGCGCCTGTGGGAGCGGCGCCTGTGGGAGCGGCGCCTGTGGGAGATTCTATGTCTGAGCACAAGTGTTTTTGAGCCCTCCGGGTTGGTATTGAGTGCCGGTTTTCATCAGAGAGAAGGCAACGCGAGCGATCTTTCGTGCCAGGGCGACAAGGGCCTGGGTGCGGGAGAAGCCGCGGGCGATGAAGGCTTGGTAGGTAGGCTTCCAGGTGTCGGATGGGCTGGCTGCCATGGCGGCGTTGTGCAGGAGTCGGCGTAGCTCGGGGTCGCCCTTTTTGCTCAGGGTGCCGCGGGCGTGCTGGTTGCCCGATTGGCGCACGCACACATCGAGGCCGAGATAGGCGATGAAGGCGTCTGCACGGGTGAAGGCGCCCCGATGGAAGGTCGCGCACAAGGCGGCGGCGGTGAGTGGGCCGACGCCTTCGATGCCCTGGCAGCGGCGGTGATCGTCGATCCAGTCGCTGGCTTTGAGCTTTTCCACGATCTGGGCCTGAATCTGCTGGGCGAGCCGGTCGGCCCGGGCCAGCAAGGCGCGCACCTCGCGCTTGAAGCCGGGCAGATCGGACAGGCTCTGGCGCAAGATGACGGCGGTCCGGACCAGGGTGGCGCGACGACGCAGCAGTTGCTGCACGCGTTGCGTGGCCTCGGGCGGCAGCGTGTAGGGGCGCAGGTGCGTGCCCTCTTTGGCGACGTAGCGGGCGATGAGCCGGGCGTCGATCGGGTCGGTCTTGGCCCGCACGCTGGTGGCGCCGCGGTAGCGCGAGAGGCGGTAGCCGTCGATCAGGTAGAGCGGGTGCCCGGCCTTGATCACGGCGTCGCGCAGCGCGAGGTGGTAGGTGCCGGTGGCCTCGCAGCCGATGTGCAGCGGGCCGCTGGGCAAGGTGCGCAGCCAGGCCCGGATGGCTAGAGGGGTGTTGTCGATGCGCTGCACCGGGCCGTGCTCGCCCAGTGCGATATCGAGGCTGGCTTTGGATACGTCGATGCCGATGTAAATCGGCGCAGGCTGACTTGTCATGAACAGGCGCTCCCGACTAAGGTTTAGGGACTTGTCGGGACTCACCAGGCAATCGCTTGCAGGATATGGTCGATCAGGGCCGGCGAGGGCCGCGTCGATGGATTCCTCATGGGTGCTCGATGGTGAGGGGCGGGACGATATCTCCCACGGTCTGTGCAAAAGCCAGAAGCGGCGTTAGTCCCTCCACCCCGACAAGTTCTCACTACAGCTTGCCGAGGCAGAACATACAAGCGGCGCCTGTGGGAGCGGCGGCCTCGCCGCGATTGATGCCGCGATGATCGTTGATCAACGCGCCGATCGCGGCGAGGCCGCCGCTCCCACAAAACCGTCGCAGCTGCCATATGGCCTCTCCCACAGGGCAGGTCCAACACAGGCCGCCGCTCCCACAAAAGCGCCGCCGCTCCCTCGCTCCCACAAGGGCCGCTCAGCGCCGTGACAACGCCTGCTCCATCCGCCCGAGCGCATCGAGAATGACTGCACGGGGCGAAACGAGGTTGAGGCGCATGAAACCGCTGCCGCCGCTCCCACAAAACCGTCGCAGCTGCCATATGGCCTCTCCAACATGGCCTCTCCCACAGGGCAGGTCCAACACAGGCAGCCGCTCCCTCGCTCCCACAAGGGCCGCTCAGCGCCGTGACAACGCCTGCTCCATCCGCCCGAGCGCATCGAGAATGACTGCACGGGGCGAACCCAGGTTGAGCCGCATGAAACCGCTGCCGCCGGTGCCGAAGGTGATGCCCGGGTTCATGCCGAGCTGTGGGAGCGGCGGCCTCGCCGCGATTGATGCCGCGATGATCGTTGATCAACGCGCCGATCGCGGCGAGGCCGCCGCTCCCACAAAACCGTCGCAGCTGCCATCTGGCCTCTCCAACATGGCCTCTCCCACAGGGCAGGTCCAACACACGCCGCCACTCCCTCGCTCCCACAAGGGCCGCTCAGCGCCGTGACAGCGCCTGTTCGATCCGCCCGAGCGCATCGAGAATGACTGCACGGGGCGACGCCAGGTTGAGCCGCATGTGGCCGCGACCGCCGGTGCCGAACGTGATGCCGGGGTTCATGCCGACCTGTGCGCCGCCGACGAAGAAGTCGCGCAGTGCGCTGTCGTTCAGCCCGAGTGCGCGACAGTCCAGCCAGATCAGGTAGGTGCCTTCAGGCGGCACCGCGCGGATGCCCGGCAACTGCTGTGCGGCGAGCTGCATGACGGCGTCGCGCGTGCCCGCCAGATAGCTCATCAGCGCATCGAGCCACGGGCCGCCGTCGCGGTAGGCCGCTTCGAATGCGGCGACGCTGAACGGGTTGGACGCGCTGACGTGCAATTGCCCGAACACCTTTTCGATCGCGCGCCGCTCGGCGTCGTCCGCGATCAGCGCCGACAGGCCCAGCCCCGGAATGTTGAAGGTTTTGCTCGGTGCCACCGTGGTGACGATGCGGTCGCCCGGCTGCGCGAGCGTGGCCAGCGGAATGTGCGTGTGGCCGGGGTAGATCAGGTCGTGGTGGATTTCGTCGGCCAGCACGACCAGCCCGTGGCGGCGCGCCACGCCCAGCATGCCCTCCAGCTCGTCGTGCGACCACACGCGGCCGACCGGGTTGTGCGGCGAGCACAGCAGCAGCAGCTTCGCGCCGTCGGCGGCGCAGCGCTCGAGGTGATCGAGATCGACGGTCCAGCGGCCGTCGCGCTCGAGCAGCGGGTTTTCGATCACGCGCCGGCCCGTGTCGCGGATGGCCGAGAAGAAGGGCGGGTACACCGGCGGCTGCACGATGACGCCTTCACCTGCGTCAGCGAAGGCCTGTACCGCGGCATACAGCGTGGGCACGACGCCCGGGCACATCAGTACCGATTCCCGCCCCACCGCCCAGCGGTGCCGCGTTGCGAGCCAGCCGGTCAGCGCATCGAAGGCACCGTCCGGGTAGAGCGAGTAGCCGAATACCGGGTGCGCGGCGCGCGCCGCCAGCGCATCGAGCACGGCGGGCGGCGCCGCGAAGTCCATGTCGGCCACCCAGAGCGGGGTCACGGCCGTCGTACCGAAGTAGCTGCCGCGCCCGTCATGCTTGACGCTGGCCGTGCCGTCGCGCGCAATGAGGCGGTCGAAATCGACGCTCACATGGGTCACCTCATTCAGCGCACGCGCTCCCACAGCGTGACCTCGGCCACCGTGTGCTGGTGCTTGCGACGCGTTTCGCGGATGACGAAAGGCACGTCGCGCGGACTGCCGAGCAGGCGGAAGCGTTCGCCCAGAATCGCCTTCATGCCGTCGAGCGTGGTCCAGCTTTCGCCGTCCTTCTTGAAGCCGCCCAGCCAGTCGTCGCGTTTCGTGTGCTCTTCCAGCCAGGTGTAGGGCGAGCTGATCATCAGCACTCCACCGACATTGAGGCGTTCATGCACCGACTTCAGGAAGGCCGCCGGATCGTACAGCCGGTCGATCAGGTTGGCGGCCAGCATGAAGTCATAACCGGTCAGCACGGATTTGAGGTTGCAGGCGTCGCCCTGCTGGAAGTCGACCTTGCCGCGCACCGCGTCCAGCCCCATATCGGCCAGGCGGCGGGTCTTGTACGACACCAGTTCGCCTTCGTCCGGAAGCGTGTAGCGCAGTTCGCCCTGTTCGGCCAGATGGACGCCGGCGTTGATGAAGCGGGCCGAGAAATCGACGCCGGTCACGTGCTCGAAGTGGCGTGCCAGCTCGAAGGTGGAACGGCCGGTGGCGCAGCCGAGATCGAGGGCGCGGCGGGCCGGGCGCCCGCCCATGGCGTCGATGGCGATCTGCGCCAGGGCCTTCGGGAAGTTGGGCACGCCGAAGTATTCGTCGCCGTAATGGAATTCGGCGTACTCGGACAACTGCCGGTCGCTTTCGTAATAGACGTTTGGCGCTGTGGCCGGTGTATCGCTCACCACGTATCGGAACCCCGCATGCTGGAAGAAATGACGGCGGAAGGCATAGCGCGATGCGCGCGTGGCCTCGTTGCCGCAGGAAATCCACGAGCCACCCTTGATCAGGTTGTGGCGCGCGTCGAAGGTCGGTGTCGAGAAATCGTCATACGTCGGGTGCACATCGAAGCCGGCGAACGGGTAGATCGGCGTTTCGGTCCATTGCCAGACATTGCCGACCACGTCGAAGAAGTCGCCGTGCGCGTGGACATCGACGGGGCAGGACGACGCCCAGTGATCGAGATGGATGTTGGCGCCGGCTGCGCCGTTTGCCGGTACTTCGGTCACGCCGGCCACGTCATACAGGCGGTACCACTCGTCCTCGGTCGGCAGCCGCACCGGCGCGCCGCTGCGTGCGGCCTTCCAGTTACAGAAGGCCTTGGCTTCGTGGTAATTCGTTTCCACCGGCCAGTTCCATGGCATCGGCACCTGTTCGAGCATGAGCCGCAGTTGCCAGCCATCGGCCGTGCGGACCCAGAACTCGGGGTGTGCGGTCTGGTGACCATCGCCGGTGCGCCAGGCGCGCCAGGCACGACCTTCGTCTTCCCACCAGGCTTCGTTCGCGTAGCCACCGTCATCCACGAACTCGAGGAATTCGCGGTTGCTGACGACGAAACGACTGGCCTGGAAGGCATCGACCGCGACTTCACGCTGCGCGTATTCGTTGTCCCAGCCGTAGATCGGGTCATCGCGCCGCCGGCCCAGTTGCGTGACGCCGGCAGAGACCGGGTGCAGCGCGTTGTCCGGTGCATCGCCGACGTCGCGGCAGGGTTCCCAGGCCGGGTGAGGGCGCACGTAATCGAGCCGGCTCTGCCGGATCAGTACCGATGAGGTTTCGAGATGGATGCGCTCGTGCTCGATGCCCATGATGACGACCCACCACGGGTTGTTCCAGCCGATCGGCGGGGCGAGCGGGGCAGCGTGGATCACGCGGTCCACCACGCTGCGCACCGTGTTGCGGTAGTCGCGCACCGCCTGCACGCTCGGCCAGTCGTAATTCGACTCGTTCAGATCGTCCCAGCTCATTTCATCGACGCCGACCGCGAACATCGATTCGAAGCGCGGGTTGATGCGCTCGTCGATCAGACCTGCGAGCAGCAGCTTGTTGATGAAGAAGGTCGCGGTATGACCGAGATAGAAGATGAGCGGATGGCGCAGCGAAATCGGTTTCTTGTAGTACGCGTCGTCACAGGCCAGCACCTCGAACAGCTGTTCGTAGCGGCTGAAGGTGGCGTGAAAGTAGTCGCGCAGCGTGCTGCGCAGCGCGTCCGGGTCGGTCGCGTCGAGGCGGGGCGTGCGCAGGAAAATCGTATCCTGATGGGCTTGCATGTTCTTGTAATACTCCGGCGGATGCGGGTGTTGGAAGGGCAGCCGGTATTCGGCGATCATGGCGCGATCATCCGCTGACGCCGGCGGCGACCGCGCGTGTGACGCATGGCAGGGCCGACAAGTTCAGATATTGTGCCGCGCCCACCGGGTCATGCGTATTTCACGCCGGATCCGGAGCAAACGCAGCGGTGTCGCCACCCAGTTCGCGCGCCAGCCAGTCCACCAGCAGCCGGGTGCGACCGGGCAGCAGGCGTGCGTGCGGGTACACGATGTGAACCGGCCGCGGCGGCGGCTCGAATTCACGCAGCACAACGCGTAGCGTACCGCACTCAAGTTGCGGCCTGACCTGGTAGCACAGGAAGAGGCCGAAGCCGGCGCCGGCTGCACAGGCGTCGACAGCGGGCGCAATGTGGTTGAACTCGAGGTTGCCGGCGACCGGCACCGTGACGGCGCGGCCGTTGATGTGAAAGCTCCACGCCAGGCTCGACGCGCCGGTGAAGCGCACGCAGGGTACGCCGCGCAGGGCGTCCGGATGTGCCGGCTCGCCGTGGGCGGCGATCAGGTCAGGGCTTGCGACCACGACGCGGCGGATGGCGCCGAGCGGACGCGCGATCAGGCCGGAGTCGTCGAGCGCGCCGATGCGCACGCCGACGTCGATGCCTTCCTCCAGCATGTTGACCACGCGGTCGTGCAGCAGCACGCGCAGCTTCACCTGCGGATACTGGAGCGCGAAGCGGGTGACGACAGGTGCCACGTGCATCAGGCCGAACTGCACCGGCGCGGTCAGCGTGATCGGTCCGGAGGGTTCGGCCGCCCCTTCCTTCAGCGACTCCTCTGCGTCCTGCACGGCCGACAGCACCTGACGACAGCTTTCGAGATAGCTGCGGCCTTCATCGGTCAGTGCGATGCGGCGCGTCGTGCGGTTCATCAGCCGCACACCCAGATGCGCCTCGAGTGCGGCCAGCGTGCGCACGACGGCCGGCAGCGAACTGTCGAGCGCACGCGCGGCCGCAGTCAGACTGCCATGCTCCGCGATATTGACGAAGGTGCGCATTGCCCTGAGTGTGTCCATGCGGGATATTACTGCGATAAGTGGAGCAGTGTTATCCGATATCGCTCATTTATTGCCTGATCCGGATCGTGGATAGTGTGTTGCGTCGCCCGTCGGCGACACTGAACCCAAACGAGGAGTCCGCCATGTCCCTGACCGCCATCCACCGTCCTGATGCCCCCATCGTGCTGCACGGCTACAAGCTGTCCGGCCACAGCCACCGTGCCGAGCTGTTGCTCGCACTGCTGGGGCTCCCATACGAATTTCGCGAGGTCGACCTGGCGGGCGGCGAACAGAAGACGCCGGCCTTTCTGCAGAAGAACAGCTTCGGCCAGATACCGGTGATCGAGGATGGCGCCACGGTGATCGCCGACTCGAATGCCATCCTCGTCTATCTGGCGCAACGCTACGCGCCCGGCCGCTGGCTGCCGCTGGACCCGGTCGGTCAGGCGAAGGTGCAGCGCTGGCTCACGGTCGCGGCGGGTCTGGTCGCCTTCGGTCCGGCGGCGGCACGGCTGGTGACGCTGTTCCGCGCCAGCTTCGACACGCAGGAGGTGATCGCCCGTTCGCACCGCCTGATCGCCGTGATGGACCTCGAGCTGGGTGTGCAGGATTGGCTGGCGGGCACGGCGCCGACGCTGGCGGATGTCGCGGTGTACACCTACGTCGCCCATGCGCCGGAAGGCAACGTGTCGCTCGACGACTACCCGAACGTGCGCGCCTGGCTGGCGCGCGTCGAGGCGCTGCCCGGCTTCGTCGCGATGCCGGTGAGCCATGTCGGCCTGCGTGCCTGATCGCCATGGACACCCCACGCGATCCCTTCCACGACGGCGAGCGCGCGCTGCAGGCGCAGGCCGGCATGCAGGCGCGCATGGCCGAAGTCGGCCCGCGCGCCATCCGCGACCACATGCCGGACCAGCATCGCGACTTCTTCGCGCTGCTGCCCTTTCTCGTCATCGGCAGCGTCGACGCCGACGGTCAGCCCTGGGCGTCGGTGCTGTCCGGCCCGCCGGGCTTCGTGCAGTCGCCCGATCCACGCACCCTCCAGGTCGCCGCCCGGGCGCATCCCGACAGCCCGCTCGCGGCCCACCTGCGCGTCGGCGCGCCGCTCGGTCTGCTCGGCATCCAGCCGCACACGCGGCGGCGCAACAGGATGAATGGATCGGTCATCCGGGCAGGCGAAGCCGGTTTCGATGTCGAGGTGGAGCAGAGCTTCGGCAACTGCCCGAAATACATCCGCACGCGCGAAGCCTTCTACTTCGGCGACGATGAGCCGCCCGCTATGGCGCAGCCGCTGCCGGCGCTCGACGACGCGGCGCGCGCACTGATCAGGCGCGCCGACACGCTGTTCATCGCCAGCGCGCATGCAGCCGGCGTCGATGTGTCGCACCGCGGCGGCGAACCGGGCTTCGTCACGGTCGGCCCGGGTGACCTGCTGACCTTGCCCGACTATGCCGGCAACTTCTTCTTCAACACGCTGGGCAATCTGCTGCTCGAACCACGCGCCGGTCTGCTGTTCATCGATTTCGACAGCGGCGATCTGCTGCAGGTGAGCGGACATGCGCAGATCGTGTGGGAAGATGAAGCACTGGCCGCCCATCCGGGGGCGCAGCGCCTGCTCACGATCGCAGTGACCGGCGCACTGCGCGTGCCGGGCGGTCTGCCGCTGCAGTGGCAGATGACCGATCCGTAAGGATGGGGACGCCACGCCGGTCTGTCGCAGCACCACCCGTCCGGCGTCATCGCATGCAGAAACAAGCGCACATCCGCATCCTGCCCTCGGAAATCACCCCGCGCACCGTGTTCGAGGCGCGCCGCGACGCGCTGCGCGCCGGCGGCGCCTTGCTCGGCGCGTGGGCGGCGCCGGGTGCGCTGCATGCGGCCGCCGGACTGGGCCCGCTGCAGCGCAGCCCGCATTCGATCAACGATCGGACGACGCCACTCGAACACGTCACCGGCTACAACAATTTCTACGAATTCGGGACCAGCAAGCAGGACCCGGCGGTCTATGCGCACAAGCTGCCGGTGCGCCCCTGGACGGTGAGCATCGAAGGCCTGGTGCACACGCCGCGCACGCTGGACATCGACCGGATCATGAAGCTCGCGCCACTGGAAGAGCGCATCTACCGCCTTCGCTGCGTTGAAGGCTGGTCCATGGTCGTGCCCTGGGTCGGCATCCCGCTGTCGGCACTGCTGAAGCAGGTCGAGCCACTGGGCAGTGCGAAGTACGTCGAATTCGAATCCTTTCACGACGCAAAGCTCATGTCGTCGCCCATCTTCAACCCGCTGGTGTTTCCATACATCGAAGGACTGCGCCTGGACGAGGCGATGCATCCGCTGACGCTGCTGGTCGTCGGCCTGTACGGCGACCTGCTGCCGAAGCAGAACGGCGCGCCGCTGAGGCTGGCCGTGCCGTGGAAATACGGTTTCAAGAGCGCGAAGTCCATCGTGCGCATCCGGTTCACCGACGAGCAACCGCTGACGTCATGGAATCGCTCGGCACCGCACGATTTCGGTTTTTATTCCAACGTGAATCCGCTGGTCAGCCGCGAGCGCTACGACCAGCGTCGCGAACGTCGTCTGGGCGAACTGGCCAAGCGCGACACGCTGATGTTCAACGGCTACGCCGATGCGGTGTCGGGGCTGTACACCGGCATGGATCTGGTGCGCGCGTTCTGACCCAAGGTGCGGCGATCCGGTCGCAACCGATCCCCTGATCGTCGGAAAAATTGACAGCACGTCGCCGCGGCATGAACCGATCCAGTCGAATCAATGGCTTGCGGAGCTGGTTTGGGTTTTGCTTGTAGCGTCGCAGCGCCCCCCCACAAGAAGGACACACCACTCATGAATCACCTGCTGAAATCCCTGTTGATCGCTGCTTCGCTGATCAGCGCCCCGGCTGCCTTCGCGGCATCGCCCGTCACGCCGGTGTCGGCGTCGAACAACGGTATCGTCCTGATCGACGGTGCCGATCTGTCCATCCTGTTCGATGGCTACATCGCGCCGGAAGGCACGCCGTACCAGACGGATGCGGTGTCCTGGTTCGGTCAGGTCGGCAGCAGCGGCGTCACGCTCGATTTCGACTTCGGTCAGCTCTACACGCTGAGCGATGTGCTCATCGGCGTTGATCACAACGATTTCTATCAGGTGCAGGTTTCGCTCGACGGATCGGTGTGGAACACGCTGTTCACCAACCTCTCGTTCGAAGGCCAGTCGAATTTCGGCAGCGAAATCATTTCCAGCGTGGCGGGTGATCCGGAGTATCAGGCGACCATCGACTTCCCGACCACGGTTGCGCGCTACGCCCGCATCTACGCCGTCGGCGGCGACAGCGCGTTTTCGGTGTCGGAAGTGAGCTTCAGCGGCGTGGCCGTGGTGCCGGAACCGGAAACCTGGGCGCTGCTGATCGCCGGTCTCGGCCTGATCGGCGCCATTGCCTACCGTCGCAGCTGAGTCGGCGACGCTGACAAAAAAGGCCGGCACATGTGCCGGCCTTTTTCTTTGCGGCGTGCCTGCGTTCAGCTGACGTAGTCACCCATCGCTTCGGGCTGCATCAGCACATCGAGCACGCGCACCGTGATCTGCCGCCCGCCCGGCACCTGCCACGGGATGGCCTGGCCGACCGACAGGCCGAGCAGTGCGCTGCCGATCGGCGCCAGCACGGACACCGTGCCGGAGACGCCGCTGGTTTCCGGATACACCAGCTTGAGTTCGAAGGTGGCGCCGTTCGAGTCGTCGATGAAGCGCACCGTGGAATTCATCGTCACGACGCCTGGCGGCATGTCGGCCGGCGCCACCGTTGTGGCTCGATCGAGTTCATCGCGCAAGGCGTCGGCGCCTGGCTGATTTCGGTAGGCATCACGATCCAGTAGCCGGTGAAGGCGCGCGGTATCGAGGCTGGATACGGTGATGGGGGGCGAATGTTGCATGCGGGTCACCTCATGTTCGATGGATGTCTGGTTGAACGAACGCACGGGCTGGCGTTCGCTGGTGAATCCCCAAAACAAAAAGGCAGCGCCTTCGGAAAGCGCTGCCTCTGGAATCACCAAGTGTCTGAAAAGTTTACTGCAAACGCTGCGACCGGGCCAGCCCGGTCACCTTTTTCAGGCGCATGCATGCGCCGGCAGGCATCATGACGGCCCCATCCGAGCACGCAGGGAGCACACATTGAGCCGCAGTGACAGCGAACCGACCCGGTCGGTCGCCCTATATTGGGATTTCGAGAACCTGCACGCCAGTCTGGTCGAGGACCGCTACGGCGAGGGCCATTACGCCAAGCCGGATTCCCGCTTCAAGGTGCAGGAACCGCTGGTCGACATCGATGCCATCGTCGGCCTCGGTGCATCGTTCGGACCGATCGCGATCAATCGAGCCTATTGCAACTGGCAGTATTTCGGCCGCTACCGCGACGTGCTGCTGCAGAGCGCAGTGGAACTGATCCAGCTGTTTCCGCCGGGTGCGTCGGCCAAGAACGGTGCCGACATCAAGCTGTGTCTGGACGCGACCGAAGACATCAGCCGCTTCGGCCACATCGGCACGGTGATCATCGTCGGTGGCGACAGCGATTTCATGCCGGTCGCGCAGAAGATCAAGGCGGCCGGGCGCACGTTGATCGGTGTCGGCACGCGCAAGGCCACCAATCGCCACTGGGCGAAAAGCTGCCATGAGTTCCGGTACTACGAAAATCTGATCGGCAAGAGCCCGTCCGACGAGGCATCGCCGGCCGACGCGAGCGCCGTGCAGCCGTCTGACCCGGCGGCCGACATCCTGCGCCGCGCCGTGCGTCTGCTGTCCGGTGCCCAGGGCGAACCGTGGGTGAACAAGGCGTCGATCTGGCCGATGATCAAGCGGCTCGACGCCACCTTCGACGTCAAGGACCACGGCTACACCGATTTCAGCGACATGCTGAAGTCGCTCGACGCCGTGGTGGAGGTGAAGAAGGGCGAACTGGACCACGTGGTGCGGCTGCGCTGAGCCTGCGCAGGCGGGCGAGTCAGTAGGGACGACGCGCGCGCCGCCGCGGCGGTGGCACACCGGTGTCGGCACGCAGTCGTCCGTGCTTCTGGGCGTCCAGCCGCAGCAGCTGGCGCGCCACGTAGATGCCGGCCGCCAGCGGCATGACGAATTCCGGATAGATGGCCTGGACGTTCTTGCTCAGTTCCATCAGATAGCCGACATAGCCGAACGCCAGCTTGGCCAGCGCGACGACGATCCATACCTGGATGAAGATGATGGCCATGACCAGCGGGCCGGCCACCAGGCGTTGCGAATGCCGGCCACCGAACGCGCCGGCGACCAGCGCGATCAGCGCGATCCACCAGGCGCCGAGGAAGAACAGCAGATAACTCTGGAACTCTTCGATCACGGAAAGGCCTCGGATACTTCGGGTGCGGAAGGACGGCCGGCCCCTGTTCTGCACCGCAGGTCGGGCCGATCCGCGCGACAGCATAGCGGATCACGCGTGCTGCTGCGGCTGGATCAGGCGCGCTCGCGCAGTACGACCGAAACGTGAGGGGGAGGGCGTCGCGACGGGAGGTATCGCAACGGAGCCGCAAGGCGGTCGCCCGACGCGCGGGCCGATCTTCGCACCCGCCGTCGTTCAGCGGCGGCGCAGCCCCGCCAGCAGGGCGATGCCGAGGCCTGCCAGCATCAGCATCCAGGTTTCGGGTTCCGGTATCGGCAGCGGTGCAATGCCGTAGGTGCCCACCGTAAAGCCGTTCCAGTTTTCGTTTGTCAGGCTGGTCCAGGTAATCGAACTGACGGCGCCAGTGAAGCGGATGACGCCATGCGGCTCGCCGGTGCCGTTCAGCTGGAACTGGCCGCCGCCGAGTTCGACGCGGGTCAGCGTGCCGTTGCCCCAGTAACCCGGACCGAAACCGACCACCTCGAAATCCTGGTCGAAACGGTAGCCGTTGCCGTTCAGGCTGACCACGGCGAAGAAAAGGTCCTGCACCGGCACCGAGAAGGTCAGTGTTTTCGATGTGGCCCGCGACAGCGCGATGATGTCCGTCGTGTCAGGTGCGTTGTCGACCAGTGCGCTGATGTAGGGCGACGAGGGGTTCCAGTAGTTGCCGCCGCCAGCGGTCTGGATGAATTCAATTTCACCGACGTAATCGACATCGACCGTCGATTCGCCGATGTTCAGCAGGCCGCTCGCCGAACCGCTGGCGCCGGCGGTGCCGCTGGTCCAGTCCACCCAGCTGACCGGCGCGGCACTCGATGGCGCGACGATCAATGCCTGCGACAGCAGGCAGAGCACGACGAGCGTACGGCGGACGAACATTGCGAATCTCCTGAAAGTCTGACCTCCTCCCTGTGGGCGGAGCATTTTTGGTTATCGGAACGCAAAAAGCATACCCGGCGGCCAAGTACATGATTTTACGTTGCTTGTGTTGATTGCCTTGAGATCGATGTAAGGCCACTCGACAAGGAAAATTACGACTTTGGTATTAGGACTCCCGCGCCGAAGCGGGCCGATGTCCGGCAGGCCGCAGCCGGTCACGCCACCGATTGCTTCGGCGCGCCCGCCAGAACAACCTGGTTGCGGCCGCGCCGCTTGGCCTCGTAAAGCGCCGCATCGGCCCGGCGCACCAGCGCGTCCGGAGTGTCGTCCTCGCCTGGCACGATGACGGCCACGCCGATGCTTGCCGTCAGCACGGCGAAGGGTGAGCGTTGGTGCGGCTGCGCGCGAGCACGCAGCGCCTCACAGACCGACAGCGCTGTGGCGAGTGCGTGCGCCTCATTGACGCCCGGACTGATGAAGGCGAATTCCTCGCCACCATAGCGGGCAACCAGATCGGTCGAACGTCGCACATGCAGTCCGATCACTTCAGCCACCTGACGAAGGCAATCGTCGCCGGCCTGATGGCCGTAGTGGTCGTTGTAGTCCTTGAACAGGTCGACATCGAGCATGCACAGCGCCAGTGGCTCTCCGTTGCGCCGCGCCCGCGCCCATTCCAGCGCCAGCGTGGTGTCGAAGCAGCGCCGGTTGGCCACGCCGGTCAGGCTGTCGGTGGCGCTCAGTTCGGCCAGCCGGCGGTTCGACGCTTCCAGGGCCCGGGTGCGCTCGTTCACCTTGTCTTCCAGTTCATGCGCGAGCGCGCGCTGCTCGCCCAGCATAATGACCAGCCCCATGCCGATGATGCTCAGCGTCAGGATGTACTCCTGCGCGCGCAGGATCATTTCGTGCGGTGTCGCGTCGCCGAACGGGCGGAATCCGGTGGTCTGCGACCACGCAGCGGTCAGCGCGATCATGGCCACAGTCAGCGCCGTGAGCCGGCGGCCGCAACGTGCGGCGATGTAGAGCACCGGCAGCAGCAGCAGGTGAGGCGTCAGCGCCAGCCGGGTATCAGGGTCGGCCGCGTGCTCCTGCAGGAAAATAGTGCCGGCCAGCAGCCCGGTGAACGCGAAGACCGCCGTGTCGCGCCAGCCCAGTAACGGCGGGTCGCGCTCGGGTTGCAGCAGTGCGAGCAGCAGTGGCGTCCAGATCAGCAGGCCCAATGCGTCGCCGAACCACCACAGCAGCACCAGCGTCGAGTAATTCGCGCTCACATTCTCACGCGTGAACAAGAGCACTGCGCTGGCCAGCAGCGCACAGCCAAGCGCGCCGAGCAGCGGCCCGGCGAGCAGGAAGCGGCCGAAGTCGCCGATGCGCTCGAGCCCGGGCGAAGCACCGAGCCGGCGCATCAGCAGATAGGTGACCGTGACTTCGGCCAGATTGCACAGGCTCAGCAGCACGGCCTGCAGCGGCGGGAATACCGGCAGGTTGGCCAGCACATCGGAACCCAGCGCGAGCAGCGCGAGCGTGATCGCACGCTCGCCGCAGTAGTGCAGCAGCGCAGCGAGCAGCACCGCGTTCGGCAGCCACATGACCACCTCGTTCTCGGGCGACAGCGCGGTCGAGAACGTCAGCTTGACGCTGGCAAAGTGCAGCAGCGGCAACAGCAGAAAGATCCGCCAGTCGGGGCGGCTGCGCAGTGCATCCAGGGTGTTCGGCACGTCGGGTCCGGGTGAATCACGGCGGATGGGCGCGCCAGCATGCCGGATCAACCGGGCGGATTCGCGCGCCGCGACAAAAAGTTACCGTGAATAGTTGGCGCCGCGATGCGATCTGGCCACCGGCATGGCCGGCGTTCAAAGTCCAAATGGGCGGACCGACACGGAAATCGATACGCCATCGCACCTCGCGATTTCCGGAAGCGTGCAGGGAAAGGCGTGTTTTTTCGCGCGCATACGTCCGCGGCGTGGCGCATGATGGTGCCGAGGAGGACGTCACCGTTTCAGGCACCTTTGTCCGGCTGGCGTCGCGCAGTCTGCTGCATCCACGTACGTCGTTTGTGTGTAGTCAAGCGTTGAGGCATCCACCAACCCGGATGGTTCGCCCTCTTGGGCGGTCCTTCCGGGGCGTGATCGTCGACCGCCTGGAGACCGATGTGAGCCGAGCCGCAACGCCCGCCCTGTCAGCTGCGCTTGCCGCACCCACCGCCGTCGGTGGCAGCGCTGGTGCGCTGCCTGGAGCCACTCACGCGTTCGATCTGCTGGCAGACATCGCACGCGAACTGCGGCCGGGTGTCATCTTTCCGATCTGCTTCGATGCGCTGCTGCGCGTGCGCCAGACGCTGCGCACACCGGACGCGACGCTGCAGCAGCTGGCCGGCGCGGTACGCGTCGATCCGCTGCTGTGCGCACGGGTACTGCGTCGCGCCAACCGGCTGCGGCCGGCAGTGCCGGTGACCGGCGTGCGTGATGCGATCGCACAACTGGGCGGCGAGCGCAGCCGGCACATCGCGAGCACGTTGTCAGGCTGTCAGATCGGTTGTGCGCGTCAGCTGACCCACGTCGATGCGCTGTCGCGCCGTCTGTGGTTGCACACGCTGCGCACCGCAGCATCGGCGTACGTGATGGCGCAGCGCCTGACATCGCTTGATCCTGATGAGGCGATGACCGCGGCGCTGCTGCACGACATCGGCGCCTTCTACCTGCTGGATCGGCTGGCCCGTCAGCCTCGGGTCGCTGAGGATCCGGGTGGCGTGGAGGCGCTCATTCTGGAATGGCATGAAACGATCGGAGAGGCACTGCTGCAATCGCTCGGCCTGCCGGCGGTTCTGATCGATGCGATGCGCGACCACGAACAGCCGCGCACTGCGCCCGTTTCATTGCACACCGTCGCCGACGTGGTGTTTCTCGCCAACGTGCTGGCCGGCGGCGCAACCGAGTTATACGGCGACCCGGTGTGTCACGTGAGCCAGCGCCCCGAGCCGGTACGCGAGCGCTACGCCGAGCTGCTGCCGGACATCGAACGCGAATTCGCTGCGCTGTGCGGTGCGATGGCAGACAAGGCGTCGACCGATGGACGCGTGTCTTGATCGTCGGCGCACACGGGCGTCGCCTCGACGATTGCGGTTTCTCGCCGGAGCGACTGTGGGTGAGCCGGCCTGTGGGAGCGGCGATCCACTGCCGGCCCTGCATGGCCGGCCGGCTCTGCGGGCGGCGAGCAGTGCTCGCCGAAACCCCCGCTCCGCCCTCGCCGCGATACGCACTCTGCACAACGATGGTCGCGGCACGATCGCGGCGGGGCCGCCGCTCCCACAGGCCGCCGCTCCTACAGGAACAGCTCCCACGAACGCGGCTCACTCAGGCAGTGGGCCGTCCGCCTGAACGAGGCATATCTCGATGCCGTGACCTGCCGCGAAAGTCGGCAGCCAGGCATCCACGACGCCGCATTGCGCCAGTTCGGTCAGTGGCGCCTGCGGAATGGCGCACGACTTCACCAGCAGTGCGCGCGGCAGGCCAAGTCGATGCGTCAGCCATGCGGCGAGACTGTCGGAGGTGACGCGCCAGTCGCGCGGCAGGTCAAGCAGCGTGTCGAGTTCGCGCGCGGGCATCCACACCGGGGTGCGGCCGGCAGCGCACAGATCGGTCATCCGCGCAATCTCGTCGGTGGCGACGAAACCGGGGCGGGTTCCGGCGAGCATCAGCGCGTACTGGTCCATCGAGCGCAACGCCATGCGGTGTGCAACTTCATCCGGAAAGCCCCAGCGGGCCTGGCTCTCCCGTACCGCATCGGCAAACGGGCCGCCACCGGCCACGACGATGCTGCGCCCGGCGCCCGCACCCGTCAGCCAGTCGCACCAGCGCTGAAGCCGACCGTCCGTAGGGTCACTCAGCAGGCTGCCGCCGAGCTTGATGACAAGCGGCGCGTTCATGGCGAGTCAGCCATGGTCGCCACTTCCAAAGAGCTGTACGCGTCTGGGGCGTGCGGCTTCGGACTTGAGCCGTAGGCGTGACGAGTGTCGCTGTGGACTGTGGGAGCGGCGGCCCCGCCGCGATTCGAACGCTGCAACGCGACCAGCGCGGTGCAATCGCGGCGGGGCCGCCGCTCCCACAGGGGCTGCTCCGCCTCGAATGGCGCCAATGCGGCATGGCCGGAAGCCTTCATCGCGCAGTCTCCGCCAGCAGCGCCGTGGCGACGGCAGGGGCGCAGGTGGTGGCGTCATCAAGGCAGGTCGGTGCGCAGTCGGTCAGCAGGCTGGCGAGCGTGACCGCGCGGCGATCGAGCGCGTCGGCAAGGCGGGCGGCGATCATGCAGCCGGCGCCGGCGCACACCACCGGTGCGTCAGCGGGCAGGTTGGCGATGCCCGGCAGGGCGCGGCTGGCGTCGACCAGTGTCGCGAGCTGGGCGTCGGCGAAGGTGGCGGCCAATGTGCGCCAGTCGTCCATCGATCCTTCGTCGACATCGCGACCGATCATGCGGGCGAGGCGTCGGGCGCTGGCCTGCGGCGTCTTGGCGCCGCCGTCGGCCGCCGGATACTGGTCGGCGTATTCCGGCAACTCGCCGAGCAGGCGCCAGATGTCGGCGGTGGTCGCAAAGTGTTCGGCCATCACGCGGTGCCGCCGGCCGCGGAAATCGACGGCCGGGGCCAGCGCCATCAGCGGCGTGCGGACCAGGCCGGCATACACCAGCTCGCCGCTGATGAGCCGGTCGGCGTCGCTGCGGCTGGCGCTGGCCACCCCGCGGTCGATCACGATGAGGTCGCTCGTGGTGCTGCCGATGTCGGCCAGCAGCGCCTGCGGGCAGCGGCTCGCGACCCAGGCGGCAGTCGCCAGCCAGTTGGCCGACGCGATGTCGTCGGCGTGCGCGGCGGCGGCTGACGGTGCAACCCAGCCGCTGCGCCCCGCATACAAGTGCAGTTCGCCCGGAAGTGCTGCGGTCAGCCGCTCGACGATGGCCACCACCCCGGCCGCGCGCGAATCGAACAGGTCCACCATTTCACCGGTCATCGTGACGGCGTGGTGGCGGGTGTCGCCGAGTGCTGCACGCGCCTGCGCAACGGCTGCATCCAGCTTGTCCAGTCCCTGCCACAGCGGGCAGGCGACCTGCACGACGCCGGTGACGCGGCCGCGCTCGACGCGCGCTGCCTTCACGTGCGCGCCGCCGATGTCCCAGCCGGTGATGGTGCAGTCAGACGACATCGGCGGCCTGCGTGAGATCGATGCGCTGCGGCTGCGCGACGCCGGCCGCACGCCACAACGGGCCGCCGTCTGCCACGGCCAGTGTGGCGGCGAGCAGGTTGCAGCCCAGCGCGTCATGCAGCGCGCAGGCCGAAGTGCTCAGACGCGGGTTCAGTTCGACCACGACCGGGCCGTCGGCGGTGTGCAGCACGTCGACGCCGACGTGACCGAGCAGACCAGGCAGGGCGGCGGCGATGCGCCCTGCCAACGCCCTGTATGTCTCGTCGATCGGCACCTCACCGACCGCCAATGCGGCGAGCGACACCCGTTCGCCGTCGAGCGCCAGCTGCTGGCGGTTGATCGACAGCAGCACCGCTTCGCCGCGCCCGCACAGCAGATTCAGGCTGCGCGCCTCGCCCGCCATCCAGGGCTGCGCCACGAAGCCCGGGTGCAGTGCCTGCGCGGCCCGATGCACGGTATCGAAAACCCGCAGGCCATCGCAGCCGGCGCCGTCATCCGGCTTGACGACCCAGCGACCGGGCAGCGCCGGCAAGGTCGCGGCATCGGTGAAATGCGGCAGCACGTTGATGCCGGCCCCGGCAAGACAGGTCGCAGTCATCGACTTGGATGCGCCGATGCGACAGGCGTCGGCGTCGCAGCCAAGCAGCGTCTTGCCGGCGCCCGTGACCCGGGACGTCAGTGCGGCGAGCACGCCGCCGGTTTCAGGCGCGACGACGAGCACCGCGTCGGCCGCGTCGAGCGCGCGGTCGAAACACGCTGCAAAACCGGCATCGAAGGCGTCGTCGTCGGTGACCACAATCAGGTGTGCCGGGAAGCCGGGCGGCGGCAGCCTGGCGTCATGCAGCAGGATGATCTCGATATCGGGCAGCGCCGCCGCATCGCGCAGCAGGGCATCGTGCATCAGCTGGCCTTCGCGCAGCAGCGAGGGCGGCAAATGGCGCTGGCCGGCCAGTCCGCCGCCGGTGATAAACTCGAATACGAAAATTCGACGCTTCATATAAGGATTCGTGGTGCCTCAAATCATTCCCGTCATCGATCTGATGAACGGCCAGGTCGTGCATGCGCGCCGCGGCGACCGGCAAGCTTACCAGCCGCTGCAGTCATCACTGGTCGATGGCTGCGACCCGCACGAGGTGGCACAGGCGCTGATCGAGGCGACCGGTGCGCGCCAGATCTATGTGGCCGACATCGATGCGATTCGCGCGCCGGGCGCTGGAAAGGCGAACGGCAAGGGCGACCGCAAGGATGGTGGCGAGGGCGCTGCCAGGGCTGACCACACGACGCTGATCGCCGAACTGGCGGCGCGACACCCCGATGTAGAGTGGTGGGTCGATGGCGGCTATGTCGATGCCACGCCTGCGCTGGCGCTGCATCGTGCGGCCGGCGTGACGCCGGTGTTCGGCACCGAGTCGATGCGCAGCTATGGCGCGCTGCGCAAGTTCCGCAACGCGCGCATCGACACCGTGCTGTCGCTCGATTACCGGCGTGGTGTTCCGCTCGGCCCGGACTGGTCCTACGACCCGGTCGAGTGGCCGGCGCGGGTGCTCGCGATGGAACTGGGGCGTGTCGGGGCCGATGACGGCCCCGCGCTGCAGCTGATCCGCACGCTGCAGTCGATGCGTTCGGACGTGGACGTCATCGCCGCCGGCGGTGTGCGCAACCGCGAGGACCTGCGCGCGCTTGACGGCATCGGCGTCACGGCGGTGCTGGTCGCGAGCGCGCTGCACGACGGGCGGCTGTAGATCTCACTTTCATCACCAGCTGAGCGGATTGACCCGGTAGTAGCGGCTCAGCTCGTCGAACACGTCGGGAAAGCTTGCGGCCAGATGCTGCGGCCGCTCGAAGAAGGCTTCCGACGCCACCGCAAAAAACTCGGCCGGGCTGCTTGCGCCATACGGATCGAGTGCCGGTGCAGACTCGCCCTGCAACTGGCGGCGTAACCGGTCGTAGGCGGCGTCGAACACGCGCGTCCAGCGCTCGACGCGTTGGCGGCCGACCAGCGGTGGGGCGCCATTGGCGTCGCCGTTCTCCTGATCCAGCTGATGCGCGAATTCGTGGATGACGACGTTGTGGCCGTCGGACGCATCGGCGGCGCCGCGCAAGACGTCGTCCCACGACAGGACGACATGCCCGCGCGCCGATGACTCGCCCAGATGGACCGCATGCCCTTCATGCACGACGCCGGCGGCGTCGGTGGTCAGGCGCCGAACGGAGAAAGCCGACGGGTAGATCAGGATTTCACGCAGTTCCGGGAAGTAGCCGCTGCGCCGGTTCAGCAGCAGCAGGCAGGCCTGGGCGGCGATGGTCACCCGCATGTCGTCGGTCACCTCCAGTCCGTCGCAGCCGACAAAGGTCTTTTCGGCGACGAACACCTGGATGTGCTTCTTGAGCTGGATTTGCAGGTCGGCCGGCAGCAGCCGGACCTGCGGCACGCGCTGGCGCAGGGTGGCCCGCCAGTCCGGCGGGAACGGCCGGCTGCGCAGCCAGCGGCGGCGCGATTCGATGCGCAGCGGTTCGGCGAGCAGCCAGACCGCCGGGATCAGCGTCAGCAGGATGAAGAGGAGCAGCGGCACGTCTGGCCAATCTCGCCGGTTGGGGTTCGAAGAAGCTGGGGTCGCGCCGCCGTCATTTCAACGCCGCCGTTTCAGGCGCGTGGCGCGTCGCCGAGCGCCGCTGCGCCGAGAAAGTCCATCTTGCCGACCTCGACGCCGAGGTGGCGCAGGATGGCGTAGGTGGTCGTGGCGTGGAAATACAGATTGGGCAGCACGAAATCGAGCAGATAGCGCAAGCCCTTGAAATGCGCATCGTGTCCGGCCAGCCGGAACGTGATGTCGCGCTCCTCGCTGCCGTCGATCTGCGCCGCGCCGAAGCCCTGCACGAAGTCGATGGCCTTGGCGATGCGGGCCTGCAGTTCGGCGAAGGTCGCTTCGTTGTCCTCCCAGCGCGGCACCTCGGCACCGGCCAGACGCGCCGCGCCGCCCTTGGCGATGTCGGTCGCGATCTGCACCTGGCGCGGCAGCGCGAACATGTCGGGTGAAAGCCGCGCGTGGATGAACACCGATTCATCGATCTTGCGTGCGGCCGCATGCGCCGCGGCCTTGTCGAGCACGGCAGACATGTTCTGGAGCACCCGCACGAATACGGGTATCGAGGTTTCATACATGGAAATCGTCATCATCACTCCAGGGGGAAGGGGCAAGGGGCAAGGGGAAGGGGCAAGGGGAAGGGGCAAGGGGCAAGGGGCAAGGGGCAAGGGGCAAGGGGGCTGGCTTTGGTTTTGCTCCCCGTACATTGCCCCTTGCGCCTGCCTCACCAGGGCAGCGTTTCGCCGACGTGCGTGAAGGTGCCGGTCGGGCCATCGGCGGGCAGGGTCGCCAGCAGCACGCTGGTGCGGCCGCCTTCCGACACTTCGATCGGCGCGTTCTCGCCGCCCATGTCGGTCTTCACCCAGCCCGGGTGGGCCGAATTGACCTTGATCGGCGTTGCGCGCAGTTCGTCGGCCAGGTGAACGGTGAAGGCGTTCAGCGCAGTTTTCGAGGCGTTGTAGGCGAAGGCCTTGGCCGCGGCGATCGGCGACTTCGGATCGCTCTGCAGCGTGAGTGAGCCGAGGATGCTCGACAGGTTGACGATGCGGCCTTCCGGCGACAGGCGGATCAGCGGCAGCAGCAGCTGGGTCAGCTCGACCACGGCGAAGAAATTGACGTCGAAGGTTTCGCGCAGCACGGCCGGCGTCACGCTGCTGGCGTTCGGCGCGAACAGGTCTTCCAGCGCGACGCCGGCGTTGTTGACCAGGATGTCGAGCTGGCCGTAGTGGTGCGCGAGGTGGTCATAGGCGTTCTCGTAGGTGGCCGGCTTCTTCGCGTCGAACGCGATCGCGCTGGCGGTGATGCCATCGGCGCGCAATGCGGCGATGGCTTCTTCGGCGCGTTCGGCATTGCGAACACCGAGCACCACTTCGATGCCGAGCTGGCCCAGGCCGCGTGCGGTTTCCAGGCCCAGGCCGCGGTTGGCGCCGGTGATGAAGGCGACTTTACGGGTAACGGTCATGATGGATCTCCTCAATGATGTCGGGCATGCAGGGGCTGAACCGGCCCTGCGTCGGATGTATTGATGGCTTCGGCCGGGTCGTCCCAGCCGCCGCCGAGCGCACGGATGAGACCGACGGCGGCACGTGCGCGTTCGCCTTCGAGCTGCGACGCGACCCGCCGCTGCAGCAGCACGCTGCGGTCGGCGTCGATCACGTCGAGAAAGCTGACCGAACCTTCGCGGTACTGGATCTGCGACAGCCGTGCCGCGCGCGTCGCCGCGCGGACCGCTTCGTCCTGGGCGCGCGTCTGATCCGTCAGTATGCGCAGTCCGGCCAGATTGTCCTCAACTTCCCGGAAGGCATTCAGCACGGTCTGCCGATAGTTGGCGACATCTTCCTCCCAGGCGGCGCGGGCGCGCTCCAGTCCGGCGTCGCGCGCACCGCCGTCGAAGATGGGCAGCGTGAGCGCGGTGCCGACCAGCGGACCGAGCAGGAAGCTGCGGCTCGACCACTGGAACAGATTGCCCAGTTCGGACGATTCGTAACCGAGCGCGCCGGTCAGGTTGAGGCGCGGGAACCACGCCGTCTGCGCCACGCCTACCCGGGCATTCGCTGCTGCCATCGCGCGCTCGGCGGCGGCGATGTCGGGCCTGCGTTCCAGCAGCGTCGATGGCAGTCCGGGCGGCACGTTGACGCTGACCTGCTCCAGCGGGCTCGGTGGCAGGCTGAAATCGGCCGGCGCGCGGCCGAGCAGCAGCGCCAGCGCATGTTCGGCATTGGCGCGGCGGCGGGCGACGCCGAACGATTCCGACTGCGCCGACGCCAGTTCGGTCTTCGCGCGTGCCAGATCGAGTTCGCTGATGTCACCCTCGTCGAAGCGTCGCTGCACCAGACGCAGTGCATCGGTGCGCAACTGCACGGTGCCGGCGTACAGCGCCTGTTCGGCATCCAGTTCGCGCAGCAGGAAATAGCCCTGGGCGACGTCGGCCTGCAGCGCGAGCTGCACCGAGCGGAACAGCGCCTCGCGCTGCTGTGCCGTGGCCGACGCAGCATCGACGCCGGCGGCTACGCGGCCGAACAGGTCGACCTCGTAGCCCACCGTCGCCTGGGCGCGCCACAGCGTCAGCGCGTTGGCGTCGCCGTCATCCTGCTGGCCGCGCGACGCTGGGGAGGCGCGCTGGCGGGTCGGGCCGAAGCCCGCGCTCACCTGCGGCGCGCGCAGCGAGCGGGCGTCCTTGAGCAGCGCCCGAGACTGCGCCAGCCGGGCGGCGGCGGCCTTCAGGTCCTGATTCGCGTCCAGCGCCTGCTTTTCGAGCGCGTTCAGCGTGGCGTCGCCGAACACCGTCCACCACTCGCCGCGGGCAATCTGTTCGGACGGCTGCGCCGGTTTCCAGTCGGCGTTGTCCACCGGCGCTTCCTTGAACGCGGCCGGTGTGTCGACCGTCGGGCGCTCGTAGGGCTGCACCACCGAGCAGCCGGCGAGCACCAGCAGGCTGGCCAGCAGCAACGCCGGCGCGCGGGGTCGGGGAATGAAGTTCATGCGTAGGTCTCCCGTTGATCAGTGGCCAGCCTGCGGCGCAAGCGCGGCAGCGGTGTCGGGGGTGTGGCCGGCGTGCGTCAGGCGGCGCCCGCTCAGCGAGCGCAGCAGCACGTAGAACACCGGCGTCAGGAACAGGCCGAACAGCGTCACGCCGAGCATGCCGGAGAACACCGCAACGCCCATGGCATGACGCATTTCCGAGCCGGCGCCGGTCGAGATGACCAGCGGCACGACGCCCATGATGAAGGCGATCGAGGTCATCAGGATGGGGCGCAGGCGCATGCGGCTGGCGTCGATCGCCGCCTGCACGATACCGTGGCCGCGCAGTTCCAGTTCGCGCGCGAACTCGACGATCAGGATGGCGTTCTTCGCCGACAGTCCGACCAGCACCATCAGTCCGATCTGCGTGAAGATGTTGTTGTCACCCGCGGTGAGCCACACGCCAGTCAGCGCCGCCAGGATGCTCATCGGCACGATCAGGATGACGGCCAGCGGCAGCGTCAGGCTTTCGTACTGCGCGGCGAGCACGAGGAACACGAGCAGCACGCTGATCGGGAAAATCCACACACCGGCGTTGCCGGCCAGAATCTTCTGATAGGTCAGGTCGGTCCATTCGAACTTCACGCCGCGCGGCAGCGTTTCGGCCGCGATGCGCTCGGCCGCCGCCTGTGCCTGATCGGACGAATAGCCGGGCGCCGGTCCGCCGTTGATGTCGGCTGCGGTGTAGCCGTTGTAGCGCACCACCATTTCCGGTCCGAACGATGGCCTGACCGTGACCAGCGAAGACAGCGGCACCATGTCGCCGTTGGTGTTGCGCGTCTTAAGCTGCAGGATGTCCTCGGCCTGGGCGCGGAACGGCGCGTCGGCCTGGGCCCGCACCTGATAGACGCGGCCGAAGCGGTTGAAGTCGTTCACGTAGAGCGAGCCGAGATAGATCTGCATGGTGTCGAACACGTCGGTGATCGGCACGCCGAGCTGCTTGGCGCGCGCCCGGTCCAGGTCGACGTCGAGCTGCGGCACGTTGATCTGGTAGCTGGAGAAGGTCGGGCCCAGTTCGGGTGCCTTCGCGGCCGCGGCGACGAAAGCCTGCGCGGCGGCATCCAGTTCCGCGTAGCCGAGCGATCCGCGGTCCTGCAGCTGCAGCTTGAAACCGCCCAGCGTACCCAGGCCCATGACCGGCGGCGGCGGGAACACCGCGATGTAGGCGTCCTGGATCGCGGCGAACTTCTGGTTCAGCGAGGCGGCGATGGCGCCGGCCGACAAGTCCGCGCTTTTCCGCTCGTCGAAGGGCTTCAGCGTGGCGAACACGATGCCGGCGCTCGAACTGTTGGTGAAGCCGTTGATCGACAGGCCGGGGAAGGCGACCGCATTTTCCACGCCCGGCTGGGCCAGCGCGATGTCGCCCATGCGACGGATCACGTCTTCAGTGCGGTCGAGCGAGGCGCCTGACGGCAGTTGCGCGAAACTGATCAGGTACTGCTTGTCCTGCGCCGGCACGAAACCGCCGGGCACCAGATACGACAGGCCGACGGTGGCCGCGAGCAGCGCACCATAGACGCCCATGGCCGAGGCCTTGCGCGAAATCACGCCCGACACGCCGCGCGAATAGCGGTCCGACGCGCGGCTGAACACGCGGTTGAAGGCAGCGAAGAAGCGACCGAACAGGCGGTTCATGAGGCGCGTGAGCGCGTCCGGTTTCGCGTCGTGGCCCTTGAGCAGCAGCGCGGCCAGCGCCGGCGACAGGGTCAGCGAGTTGAAGGCGGAAATCACCGTCGAGATCGCGATGGTCATCGCGAACTGCTTGTAGAACTGGCCGGTCAGGCCGGTCATGAAGGCCAGTGGCACGAATACCGCGACCAGCGTCAGCGCGATGGCGATGATGGGCCCGCTGACTTCCTGCATCGCGCGGTAGGTCGCATCGCGCGGGCTCAGACCTTCGCTGATGTTGCGCTCGACGTTCTCGACCACGACGATGGCGTCATCGACCACGATGCCGATGGCCAGCACCATGCCGAACAGCGACAGCGCGTTGATCGAGTAGCCGAAGCCGAGCATCAGCGCGAAGGTGCCGACGATGGACACCGGCACCGCCAGCAGCGGAATGATGGACGCACGCCAGGTCTGCAGGAACAGGATGACCACCAGCACGACCAGCGCCACCGCTTCGAGCAGCGTGACGATGACCGCCTTGATCGAGGCGCGCACGAACTGCGTCGGGTCATACACGATTCGGTATTCGACCGACGCCGGGAAGTCGGCCGCCAGTTCTTCCATGGTTGCGCGCACGCGGTCGGACACAGCCAGCGCGTTGGCGCCGGGCGACTGGAAGATCGGGATGGCGACGGCCGGCTTGTTGTCGAGCAGCGAGCGCAGCCCGTATTCGGACGCCGCCAGTTCGATGCGCGCCACGTCGCCCAGACGCGTGATGCCGCCGTCCGGCGACGACTTCAGGATGATGTCGGCGAATTCGGCTTCGGTCTTCAGCCGACCCTGGGCGTTGATCGACAGCTGCAGCGGCACGTCGCGCGCGTTCGGCGAACCGCCGATGACGCCGGCGGCGACCTGCACGTTCTGTTCGCGGATCGCACGCACCGCGTCGCTGGCGGTCAGGCCGCGCTGGGCCACCTTCTGCGGATCGAGCCACACGCGCATCGCATAGTTGCCGGAGCCGAACAGGCCGACCTCGCCGACGCCTTCCAGCCGCGCCAGCCGGTCCTTCACGTTGATGACGGCGTAATTGCGCAGATAGGTCATGTCATAGCGGTCGTCCGGCGACGTCAGGTGCACCACCATGGTCATGGTCGGCGAGCTCTTGATCGTCGTCACGCCGAGTCGCTGCACGTCTTCCGGCAGCCGCGGCAGCGCCTGTGAAACGCGGTTCTGCACGAGTTGCTGCGCCTTGTCCGGATCCATTCCGAGGCGGAAGTACACGGTCAGCGTGAGGTTGCCGTCGCTGTTGGCCTGCGACTGCATGTACAGCATCTGTTCAGCGCCGTTGATCGACTCTTCCAGCGGCGAGGCGACGGTTTCGGCGATCACCTTGGGATTGGCGCCCGGGAACTGCGCGCGCACCACGACTGACGGCGGCACCACTTCCGGGTATTCGGAAATCGGCAGCTGGAACAGCGACAGCGCGCCAGCCAGCAGGATGAGCATCGACAGCACGCCGGCGAAGATCGGGCGGTCGATGAAGAATCTGGAAATGTTCATGGTTTCAAACCTTCACGTTCGGGCTGCGCCGGGCCGGCTGCGCGGGCGCGTCGACCAGCACTTCGCGGTTCATCGGCACGGTCTTCGGGCTCACCGTGTCGCCCGGCCGGGTGCGCTGCAGGCCATTGACGACGATGCGTTCGCCGGCACTCAGGCCGCTCTCGACGATGCGCAGGCCGCTCTGGCGCGCGCCCAGCCGCACTTCGCGGTAGGCGGTGCGGTCGGTCTGGTCGAGCACCAGCACGAAGCGCTTGTCCTGGTCGGTGCCGATGGCGCGCTCGTCGATCAGCAGCGCTTCGCGCGGCGCGCCGCCACCGAGCCGGATGCGCGCGTACAGCCCCGGCAGCAGCAGGCCGTCGGCGTTGTCGAACACGGCGCGCACGCGGATCGTGCCGGACGAGGTGTCGAGCCGGTTATCCACCGACGACACGCGCCCGCGACGCGAATGGCCGTCTTCGTCGGCCAGACCGAGAAACACTGCGACCGGCTCGCCGCCGGCGGCACGCGCCGGATTGACGTACTTCAGGAAGCTCTTTTCATCGACATCGAAGGCGGCATACACGGTGTCCATCGACACCAGCGTGGTCAGCGGCACGGTGCCGGCGCCCGCGGCGACAATGTTGCCGACCGTCACTTCGGCGCGCGAAATGCGGCCTGACACCGGCGCCTTGATCTGCGTGTATTCGAGATTCAGTCGGGCCGAGGTCAGCGCGGCCTGCGCCGCCTGAACCTCGGCGGCCGCTTCGCGTGCGGCGTTCTGTTTCTCGTCGAGATCTCGTTGCGCGATCGCGTTGTCGGCGGCCAGACGCTGGCCGCGCGCCATGTCGGTGGCCGTGTAGGCAGCGCGCGTTTCGGCGGCGGCAAGCTGGGCCTGCGCGCGCTCGACCTCGGCAGCATAGGGGCGCGGGTCGATGGTGAACAGCAGGTCACCCTTGTTCACCCGCGCGCCGTCGCGGAAATGCACCCCGGTCAGCGTGCCCGACACCAGCGGCCGTATGTCGACCCGATCGACCGCTTCGAGGCGGCCGGAATAGTCCTGCCAGTCGATGATGGTCTGGCTGGACACTTCGGCCACCTCGACCAGAGTGGCCGGTGGTGGCGCAGTCGCCGGGGATTCCTGCGGGCTGGCCTGGGCGTGCCACACGGCGGCACCGCCGCCGATCAGGATCAGCGTGGCCGCGAGAAAGGTGAGCGTATGACGGCGGTTCAGGATGGACATGGCTGACCTCATGCAAGGGTTGAAGGGGAATTCAGGGCGGGTGAGGCGGACGCGCAACGGCCGAGTCGGCACCGCATGAACTGAACCGCGCCGGCGAGCACCGGCGCATGGGCCAGCAGACCGGCGTGGGTGACGCCGGCAAAGCGCTCGACCTGGGTGTGCACGCCGGCGGCAATCAGCGCCGCCCCGTATTTTTCGGCTTCGCAGTGCAGCAGGTCGTGTTCCGCTGTGGCGATATAGGCCGCCGGCAGACCCGCCTGGCGGCAGGATTCAAGCGGCGCGGCATACGGATGCAGACGCTGCGACAGGCGTGGCAGGTACTGGCGGTAGCAGTCGGTGCATTCGGCGACGCTGAGGTCGGACTGCAGCCGCCGCGCATCGCCGGTGCGCGTCATGCTCGGGTCGAGCATCGGTCCGATCAGCACCTGCACCGCGATGCGGAAGTCCTGCCGGTCGCGCGCCATCAAGGCGAGGCTGGCGGCCAGATTGCCGCCGGCGTCATCACCGGCGACAACGAGGCGCTCCGGGTCGGCACCGAGGCTGGCCGCGTTGTCGACTGCCCACAGGGTTGCGGCGTAAGCGTCTTCCGGCGCGGCCGGAAAGGGATGCGCCGGCGCCAGCGCATAACCGACCGACAGCACCACAGCGGGCAGTTCGGCGGCGATGAAGTGCGCTGCGGCATCGGCGTCGTCGAGCGAACCGCTGACGAAGCCGCCGCCGTGCAGATAGATCACCAGCGGCAGCCGCCCGTCGGAGGCGGGCCGGTACAGGCGCAGCGGAATGCGGCCATTAGGGCCGGCGGTGTCGAAAGCGCGCCAGTCCGCTCTGACTGAAGCGTCCGGAAGAATGTCGGGTTGCTGCGGGTTCATGCGGTCAGTCCTGTCGGCGGGGCCGGAAGCGAGGCGTGACCGGATTGTCGGTGTTGGCCTGATACGGATAAATAGCGATAATCCAGTAACACTGTTTGCCCACGCCGAACAATCTATCGGCTGCGGCCGACCTTCCCTTGCGATGGAGTTGCGCCATGGATCGTTTGCAGGCCATGCAGGTCTTTACCCGCGTTGTGGATTCCAACAGCTTCACGCGGGCGGCCGACAGTCTCGGCCTGCCGCGCGCCACCGTAACGACGGCGGTGCAGAGCCTGGAAAACCTGCTGCACGTGCGCCTGCTCAACCGCACCACGCGCCGGATCAGCCTGACGCCGGACGGTGCGGCCTACTACGAGCGCTGCGCGCGCATCCTGGCCGACATCGAAGAGACCGAAGCGTCGTTCCGCGAGGTGTCGCGCGGTCCGAAGGGGCGCCTGCGCATCGACGTGCCGGCGCCGGTCGGACGGCTGTTCCTGATCCCGCGCCTGTGCGAGTTCCACACCCGCTATCCGGACATCGAACTGGTGATCGGCATGGGCGACCGCCCGGTCGACCTGGTGCGCGAAAGTGTCGATTGCGTCATCCGGGTCGGCGAACTGCAGGATTCGACGCTGGTTGCGCGACGCATCGGCACGATGGAAACAGTCACCTGCGCCGCGCCCGATTATCTGGAGCGCCATGGCGCACCGGGCACGCTCGACGACCTGCAGGACCACCGCGCGGTGCATTACTTTTCGAGCCGCACCGGCCGTGTCATCGATCTCGATTTCGTCGTCGACGACAAGGTGGTCGAGGTGAAGGTGCCGGGCAAGGTGTCGGTGAACGATGCCGACGCTTACGTGGCCTGCGGCCTGCAGGGCTTCGGCGTGATCCAGCCACCGCGCTTCATGGTTCATGCGCACCTTCAGTCGGGTGCGCTGCGCGAGGTGCTGCCGCAGTGGCAGCCGTCACCGATGCCGATTTCGGTCGTCTATCTGCAGAACCGGCATCTGTCGCCCAAGGTGCGGGCGTTTGTGGACTGGGCGGCCGAACTGTTCAGCCGCTGTCCCATCCTGGGGCGGTGTGATGGCCACAGCACCGAATGCAGCTTTGTCGGCACGCAGGACGGGCACACGCTGCAGGCCTTGATGGACCAGCCGGAAATGGCGGTCCAGCCCTGAGTGCCTGACCGGTTGCCGCGCGCGGTGCAACCGATCAAGTTCGAGAGGGCAGGGCCGTTAGAACAGGTCTGAATCCGCAACCATCGACCGACCATGAAAAGTCCGCTTCCTGTCCGGCAAGAAGGGGCCGGCTGTGAGGGCTGCCGCACTCCCGCCGAACATTCCTTCAATATCGCCTTCGCCTACCAGCCCATCGTCGACGTCCTTGCTCGAACGATTTTTGCCCACGAGGCGTTGGTGCGCGGACCGGCCGGCGAAGGTGCCGCGTCGGTGCTCGACAAGGTGGATGACAAGAACCGCTACTGGTTCGACCAGATCTGCCGTCGCACGGCCATCGAGGGCGCGGCACGCCTCGGCATGTCCGAATTGCTGTCGATCAATTTTCTGCCCAATGCGATCTATCGGCCCGAGGTGTGTATCCGGGCGACGCTCGACGCGGCGCGCGACTTCAACTTTCCGGTCGAGCAGATCCTGTTCGAAGCAACCGAAGGCGAGCGGGTGGGGGATGCGCGCTGGCTGAGTGAAATCTTCACTGAATATCAGCGCCTCGGATTCAAGACCGCGATCGATGATTTCGGGGCCGGCTATTCCGGCCTGAACCTGCTTGCGCTGTTCCAGCCGGATTACATCAAGATCGACATGGAACTGATCCGCAATATCGACCAGCGTCGCGCGAGCCGCGCCATCGTGCGCGGCGTGTTGCGCACCTGCGAGGAGCTGGGCATCACCGTCATCGCCGAAGGCGTTGAAACCGTGGCCGAGCGCGACGTGCTGATCGACTCCGGTGTGCGGCTGATGCAGGGCTGGCTGTTCGCGAAAGCGGCTTTCAATTCGATTGCCACGGTAGACCCGCTCGCCTGGCCTGATCCGTCACGCGTGCTGCCGCCGCGCAGGCGCGCGTCTGATCGCCTCACGCCCTCATGAGCCGGGCTGCCGCAAGACGGGCTGGCGTACCGGCTGCGCTCGAGCCGGGCGGCATGTTCGACCATGCAGCGGCCGGCATCGCGTGGTTTGATGCAGACGACGTACTGCGCTATGCCAACCGCTGGTTCGAGTCGAGCTACAACGTCCGTGCGGCGGACAATCCGAGCTGGGAAGACATGATGCGCAACTGTCACGCCACGCGGCAGGGCGTGCTGATCGACACGGACGACATCGACGGCTGGATATCCGCCGTGCAGCTGCGCCGACGCAGCCGGCCGACGCGCAGTTTCGAATCCGACCTGACCGACGGGCGCTGGGTGTGGGTGGTCGAAACCATAGCCGCGGGCGGCGGTGTGCTGACGCTGGCCAGTGACATTTCCGACCTGAAGCAGCGCGAGGTCGTGTTGCAGAAAAACTACGACCATGTGCTGCATGTGTCGCATCGCGACGCGCTGACCGGCCTGTACAACCGGCGCTACGCGTTCGAGCACCTGCAGGCAGCGGTGGCGGCATCGGTCACCGGGAACACGACACTGATTCTGGTCATGATCGACATCGATCAATTCAAGGCCTGCAACGACCTGCATGGCCACGACGTCGGTGACCAGGTGCTGCGTGACTTCGCCGAGCGCCTGCGCAGCGGCATCCGCGCCAGCGACGTGGCGGCGCGCATCGGCGGTGAGGAATTCCTGCTGATCATGCCCGACCTGCCTGTTTCGGGCGTCGCCATGCTGTTGAACCGGCTGCAGGCGCCTGAATCTGCAACATCGAACTTGCCTGCGTACACGTTTTCCGCCGGTGTGACTGCAGCCCGGCCTGACGACTCCCCTGAGACCTTGTTCCGGCGCACCGATCGGGCCCTCTACGCCGCGAAGAATCACGGTCGCAACCGCTACGTCATCGTCTGACGGAAAGAAAACGCGCTAACGCTCGTCTGCTGTGTCGGCCCAGCGACAGTCATCACCGCTGTGCTTGGCACGATACATTGCCTGATCGGCGGCTTCCAGCAGCGCTGGAGCGTCTTCACCGTGATCCGGATAGACCGCGATGCCGATGCTGGGCAACACCGTGAGGTGGCGCCCCCCCAGCGCGACGGGCTGGCCGAGCGTGCTGCGAATCTTGCGCGCGACCACCAGGGCGTCTTCCGGCTGGAGAATGCCGGGGAGCAGCACGACGAATTCGTCGCCGCCAACGCGCGCCACCGTGTCGGCATCGCGCACACAGCGCTTGAGCCGCTGCGCAGTTTCCTGCAGCAGCCGATCACCGGTCGCATGTCCCAGCGTGTCGTTCACTTCCTTGAACCGGTCGAGATCAAGATAAAGCAGACCGACGTGAGCATGCTCCCGGCGCGCGGCCGACAGCGCCGTGTCGAGGCGGTCGCGCAGCAGCGCGCGGTTGGGCAGGCCGGTCAGTTCATCGAACTGGGCCATGCGCTTGAGCTGCGCCAGCAGCTGCATGCGTTCTATCGCGGTGGCGACCTGGGTGGACACAAAATGCAGCAGTGTCATGTCGCGATCGGTGTAGCCAGCCTCGCCCGGCATGCTCTTGAGCACCAGTGCGCCGGTCGTGCGGTCCTCGGCCTTCAGCGGCACGGCCAGCCAGCTGCAGGCGTCGGGTGTGGCGGCGGTGTGCAGTTGCGGCTGCCCGGTACGCACCACTTCGCTGCACAGCGCATGCGGCGGAGCCGCGCGATGTTCGTCGATACTGTAGGGAAAACTGAGCACGCCGTCGCCGTCAACGGTGGCGACGAAGAAGTTGTTGGCCGGCACCAGACTGTCGATGATCAGCCGGATGTGGGCGCACAGCGCCGGCAGGTCGCTGGCTGCATGCGCGGCTTCGGACAGCGCATACAGCGCGGCCTGAGTGGCGTCCGTGCGTTTGCGTTCCGTGATGTCGCGCGCAACCGCAATGCGCAGCCGGTCGGATTCCCACCAGCGGGCCGACCACAGGATATGCACGCGCCGGCCGTCCTTGCGCACATAGCTGTTCTCGAAATTCAGCTTGTGCTCGCCCGCCATGATGTCGGCGGCCGCCTGCAGCGTGCGCGCGCGATCTTCAGGCGCTACCAGATCGATCATCGCGCGACCGATCATCTCTTCCTGCGTGTAGCCGAAGATGCGTTCGCAGGCCGCGCTGACGAAAACGAAACGGCCGTGTTCGTCGACCACGCAGATGGCGTCGGGCAGCAGGTCAAGGAAGGCGCGTCTGGCAAGTATCGGCGGTAAAGGCATGGCTTGAAAAATACTACGCGCGCGCGATCTGGCGGGTGAACTTTGATTGCGCGCGGTGGGTACCCCGTATGACCATCAACGGGCGATCATCGTTGCGGCACGATGCGCAAGCTGTCCATCAGGCGCTCTGCACCCGGGCGGCCGCGATCGAAATAGCGACCGCGCGGCGCGTGGAACAGCATCAGGTAGAGCCGGTCACCGACGACGGCGCCACGGCCGAAACCGGCACGCTCCACCTCTTCACTGCGCGCCGTGTAGAGATACTCGAAGCGGAAACCGGGACTGCCCGACACCGTGTCGGGCGCCAGCGATTGCAACTGGAACTGGCCACCATTGCCGGCCAGCATGGTTTCCACGAGACCGACCATGTCTTCCGGCGACATGCTGCTGCGAAACAGCGGTGGTTTGGCGTTGCGCGGCGCGAGGTCGTCCAGCGCCACGCCATCGGCCACCCCGCTGAAGAACACCAGCAGATCGATCGGTACACCGTGCTGGGTCCACATTTCGCGATGCCTGGATCCGTACGGTGTGTAGTGGTTCCAGTCACCGCC
The DNA here is from genome assembly GCF_001713355.1 of Methyloversatilis sp. RAC08. NCBI lineage: Bacteria > Pseudomonadati > Pseudomonadota > Betaproteobacteria > Nitrosomonadales > Sterolibacteriaceae > Methyloversatilis > Methyloversatilis sp. RAC08. The sequence goes on from NZ_CP016448.1 coordinate 3,708,694, forward strand.
GGCCTGCACTTCCATGCTGCCGCGCACCAGTACCGGTGCCGATTCGACCCGCTTGAACTGGCCGCCGCAACCGGTCAGCAGAAGGGTGAGGCAAAGCAGGCAGAACAGTTTCATGGTGCGGGGGTCTCGATATAGCTGCGGATCATCGGCGCATCAGGTGCATCGGGCCGAAGTTCAAGATAATTGCGGAAGGCGTTGCGCGCGCCATCGGCGTCGTTGCGGCTGCGCAGGATCTGGCCGCGCAGCCGCAACGCTTCGGCCGGCCGGTCAGGAAGACCGTCGGCCTCGTCGAGCGCGGCGAGCGCCTGATCGAGATCGTCGTCGCGGGCGCGCGAGCGCAGCGCTTCGGCCCGCGCATACAGCAGCTGTCCGTCGCGTCCGTGGTGGGTCATCAGGCGGTCGAACAGGCGCAGCGAACTGTCCGGCACGCGCCGTCTCAGTTCGTCCTGCAGCATCTGCAGGCGCAGCGGCGCGATGTGCGCACGGTAACGTTCTGCGTGCGTCTCGCCGGGAGCTCGGTCTCCGGCCAGTGTCGTGGCAGCGGCCCTCAGCGTGTCGCGACGCTCGTCAGCGGACGGGTGGGTGGCGAACAGCAGCGTGCCGCCGCCGTCCTCGCGCGCGTTCTCCTCGATCAACTGCGCCCATACTTTTGCGGCTTCGCCGGCGTCGTAACCGGCTCGATGCATCAGTTCCAGCCCGATCGCGTCGGCTTCGCGCTCGTGGTCGCGCGAAAAGGAATAGACGCTGGCCAGCACGCCCAGCTGCGCCACCTGACCGATGCTGCCGGCACCGGCCGCGCCAAGCGCAAGGCCGAGGAACTGCGCAAAACCGGCCTTCGCGCGAGCGTCGCGCAGGCGCTCCAGGCTGTGCCGTTTCAGATAGTGACCGACCTCGTGCGCCAGCACGGCCGCGAGCTGCGCTTCATTGGCGGCGCGCAGCAGCAGGCCGCTCCATACCTGCATCATGCCGTTGGGGGCCATGCTGGCGTTGAAGTAGGGCGTGCGCACCAGATAGACCCGCATGTCGGGGCAGTGATCGCCGGCCAGCCGGCACGCGATGTCGGACACATAGCGCTGCAGCGCTTCGTCGCCGAGCAGGAAGCGCGAACGGCGCAACCGTTCCTCCTCGCGGTCCATCAACGCCCACAGGCCGCCTTCGTCGCTCGCCAGATCCGGCCGCGCAAAGCGTGGTGTGTCGGCGATGCCCGCCGCGATGCGGCCGGGCCAGAGCGTCAGAAGTCCGCCGCCACAACAGCCGCAGAGCAGATCACGACGGTGCATGTCAGCGCGGAAACCTGTCGAGCAGGGCGCTGATCGACTCTTCCGCCGGTTCGGCTTCGCGCAGGTCGCCGGTACCACGCAGCAGGCGGTTGAACCACACGATGTCACCGCTTCGCAGATCGACCAGCGAGGCGTAGCCGGTCTGGATGCCGCCCGGCATGGCCACGTTCAGCATGGCGGCCAGCACGATGGCCACTTTGCGCTCGGCGGTGGCGTAACTGTCGCGGATGTACAGGAAGAGGGCGTAGTCGGCACCGCTGGCGTCGCGCAGTCGCGTGGTGTCGGCGCCGATGTGCCACTCAAGGCGCTTTTCCTTGGTCGGCAGCGCGTAGGGGACGACGTAGTGGTGCAGCGCAATAGCCGTGGCGACCGTGCCGTGCAGGTGATTAAGCGCGACCACATCGGCGTCCTTCAGGTCGGTTTCGAGCAAGGTGACGCCCAGTGACGCTTCTCGCCGCCGGACCGAATCGCGCAGGTGCCTCGTGGCCTGATCGGTCCATTGCGCCTGTGGCTCGGCAACGCCACCGGCGCCGACCGAAAACAGCTCGACATCGAGTGGCATCAGCACGATGCGCGCACTGTCCGGCAGCCGGCCGAATTCAGGCGCCATTGCGGCCTGCGACCATGCTGGCCGGGTGCCCAGGCACAGCAGGAACATGACGGCAATCGAAAGTACAGGGTGCAGAGCGGAGCGAAGTGAAAAACGCGACATCACAGCATGCCGACGGCGAAGACCGGGACGCGGATTCTATGCGAAAAAAATGCGTGAGCGCCGTTCCGGTGCGCTCAGATCGCGCTGCCGCCTCCCGGTACGACGCGACAGCCCATGATGCGCCAGCTGCCATCCTCGATACGTCCCATGCGGTAGATCGCGATCCATAGCACGCCGTCGGCATCGGACATTTCTACCGCCTGGAAGACTTCGTCGTCCTCAAGTTCGGGCTCGAGAAAGCCGACCGAACGCGGCCGGTACACGACCGGGTAGCTCTTGCGCACCATTTCAAGGAAACCTTCCGGCGCCGGGAAGCGCTTGCGGATATCCGGGAAGGCGTAGGACAGGGCGCGCGGACCGTCGTCGGCCGCGAAGGCGGCGAGCTGGGCCTCGATGACGGCACGCACCGCCTTCGCCTCGACCGCATCGAACTTGCCCGCGCCACCCGCCTGCGCAGGCAGTGAAAGCATCAGCAGCACAAAGAACAGGACATGTGTCAGACGTTTGCTCAGGCGGTTCATGGTCGACTCCCGGGCGGGCAGCGCGATGGGGTGGATGGTCCAGCTACTACGCGCAACTGGCCCCGGCGGATGCATCCGCCGGGGCCAGTTGCGCCCGAGCTTCAGCCTAGCCCAGCCACGCCCCGCTGTCAGCCGTCGGCGTTGATGCGCGCGATCAGTGCGCGCAGCGTGTTGTCAGCCTGGGCATTGTCCACCTGACAGGTGCCGGCAGCCTGGTGGCCGCCGCCGCCGTAGGCCAGCATCAGTTCGCCGACATTGGTGCGGCTGGATCGGTCGAGGATGGACTTGCCGGTGGCGAACACCGTGTTCTGCTTCTGCACGCCCCACATGATGTGGATCGATATGTTGGTGTCCGGGAACAGCGCATAGATCATGAAGCGGTTGGTGGCCCAGATCGTTTCCTCGTTGCGCAGGTCGAGCACGGCAAGATTGCCGTGCTGGCGCGTGCAGCGCAGGATCTGCGCCTTCGCCTTTTCCGCCTGTTCGAAGTAGAGCTCGACGCGCTCCTGCACGTCGGGCAGTTGCAGGATGTCGGTGATCGTGTGATTGCGGCAGTACTGGATCAGATCCATCATCAGCGCGTAGTTGCTGATGCGGAAATCGCGGAAGCGGCCCAGTCCGGTGCGGGCGTCCATCAGGTAGTTCAGCAGCACCCAGTCCTTCGGGTCGAGTATCTCGCTACGCGAAAACTGCGCCGAATCGGCCTTGTCGACGGCATCCATCATGTCCATCGCGATGGTCGGGAAGGCTGCCGGGCCGCCGTAGTAGTCATACACAACGCGCGCAGCGGACGGCGCATCGGCGTGAATGATGTGATTGGGTCGTTCGCCGGTGTTGCGCAGCGTCTCCGACAGGTGATGGTCGAAGGCGAGGTGGGCGCCGGCGACATAGGGCAGGTTGGTCGTGATGTCGCGATCGGTGATGTCGATCTTGCCGTCCTGCATGTCCTTCGGGTGCACGAACTTGATTTCGTCGATCAGGTCCAGTTCGTTCAGCAGCACGGCGCAGACCAGTCCGTCAAAATCGCTGCGGGTGACCAGGCGGAATTTCTGAGTGCTCATGTGGAGGTCTCCGGTTCGGCAGGATGAGTTTGCGATACCGTGCTTTCTACGGCGCCCGGCGTCCGGTCTTGAACGCGGCCAGCCAGGCCCACGCGATATAATCGGCGGCAGTGCCGGCGACATCGGGTTGCCGGACGGCGCGCTGCGGCGTGCCAGACCGGCTGTCGGGGTGTCCATGTCGCAAGTCCTTTCCACTGTGCCGGTGTCGTCCGACGCGGCGCATCCGTCCAATACCTTCCTCAAGTTCCGCAAGCGGCTCGAACGCGCGACAGGGCAGGCGATCGCCGATTATTCGATGATCGAGGACGGTGACGTGATCATGGTGTGCATGTCCGGCGGCAAGGATTCGTACACGATGCTGGAACTGCTGCGCGGCCTGCAGCAGCGGGCGCCGGTGCGCTTCCGCCTGATCGCGTTCAACCTCGACCAGAAGCAGCCGGGCTTTCCCGATCACATCCTGCCGGCCTATTTCGAATCGATCGGCGTCGAATACCGGATCGAAACCGAAGACACCTACAGCATCGTCAAGGACAAGATTCCCGAGGGCAAGACCACCTGCGGCCTGTGCTCGCGACTGCGCCGGGGCATCATCTACCGCGTGGCGGGCGAGATGGGCGCGACCAAGATCGCGCTTGGACATCACCGCGATGACCTGCTGGAGACGCTGTTCCTGAACATGTTCTTCGGCGGCAAGATCAAGTCCATGCCACCCAAGCTGGTCAGCGACGACGGTCGCCACATCGTCATCCGGCCGCTGGCCTATTGCACCGAGCGCGACATCGAGCGCTTTGCACGCGTCATGGCCTATCCGATCATTCCGTGCAACCTCTGCGGCTCGCAGGAGAACGCGCAGCGCAGGCAGGTGAAGGCCATGCTGCAGGAATGGGCGCGCCTCTATCCCGGACGCATCGAATCGATGGCGACCGCGATGCGCAATGTGGTGCCCTCCCACCTGGCTGATTCGAAGCTGTTCGATTTTGCCGGCCTGCAGCCGGGCACCGACGTGGGCGAGGGCGACACGGCCTTCGACCCGGTCGAACTGCCGGCGCGCAGTTGGGTGGACGATGAAGCGGTCGGCGGCATTCCGGTCCGGCTGGATATCGCGGCGAGCGGCGGCTGTGCTTGAGCGCTGGTTGCGGCGCAGCCCGCAGGGCCCGGACAACGCCGAAGTGCGCATCCTGTTCTGCTGCATGGGCAACATCTGTCGCTCGCCGACGGCCGAGGGCGTCGTGCGGGCGCGGCTTGAGAGCGCGGGGCTCGCGGATCGTGTCGAACTGGCTTCGGCCGGGACCCATGCGGGTCATGTCGGCAGTCGCACCGACCCGCGCGCCCAGGCGGCGGCTGCAGCGCGCGGTGTCGACCTGTCGCGCATCCGCGCCCGGCGTGTCACCGAGGAGGATTTCCTCCGCTACGACCGCATCTACGCGATGGACCGCGACAATCTGCGCAATCTGCAGCGCAACTGCCCCGAGGGCGTGCAGCACAAGCTCGCACTGTTCCTGCAGCACGCAGAATCCTTCGACGAGGACGAAGTGCCTGACCCCTACTACGGCGGGCCGGCCGGCTTCGAACGCGTGCTCGACCTGATCGAGGACGCCGCCGACGGCTTGCTCCGTGATCTGGTTCAGCAACTGAAATGAAAACGGGCGGCCGAAGCCGCCCGCATCGCCGTGCTTGACAGGTGTTACTTGTCCAGCAGCGCCTTCAGGTTCGTCAGACCGTCGGTATAGACCTTCCTGATCGTGCTGGTTGCCGTGTCATCGTCCTTGCCGGCCGCCGGATAGTCGCCCTGGTCGACGCGGAAAAACACCGAACGCCATTCCACTTCGCTGCCGCCATCGGCCGCCGGCTTCACTGTCAGCCAGGCTTTGTACTTGGTGACCGGCAGCGCGCCGCCGTCCTGTGCGGTATAGATCAGGCTGCGCTCTTCATCGGATATCTTTTCCAGCTTTTCGACCACTTCACCGCCACCCTTAACCTTCAGCGTGCGCACCGAACCGACTTCGCTGCCGGCGGTGGCGGTACTGCTTTCGATGGCCGGATGCCAGGCCTGCAATTGGGTGAAATCCTTCACCTTGGCCCACACCACGTCCGGGCTGGCCTTCAGCGTGACGGTTTCGTTGGCCTTGAGCCGCGACGGGCCATGGGCGAACGCCAGCGTGCTGGCAAGCAGGGCTATCAGTGCAGCATGGAAACGCATGTGAATCTCTCCTCTGTCAAAGTTGTAAAGGCGACGAGTGTCGGTGATAACGGTTTGTCCGACCCGGGAAAAACACCCCGATAGCGCTGCGCCGGTGGCATGAAAAGGGCCCGGTTTGCACCGGGCCCCATTCACTGCAGCTGACGCGCCGCGAGCTTACTCGCCGCGCGTTTCCACCTGCTGCATCGGCTCGCTGGCGATCACCGGAGGCTGACGACGGCGACGTCCCAGCAGGACCGGCTCGGGCTCGATCGGCGCCTGACCTGCACCGCTGCCAGGTTGTGTTTCGACCATGACGAGGCCGCTCGCATCAAGCGAACTCTGCAGGTCAACCGGCGCGGCCACAGGTGCCGGCGCAACGAGGATCGGTGACGAACCCATGCTTTCCATGGCACGCACCAGCGTTGATTCGGCGCTGTCGGACACCGGCGGTGCAGCACGCACAACCGGCACATCAGCCACGACCGGCGTGTCGATGACCGGTGCAGTCTGAACGGGTTCGGGGCTGACCTGCTCCACCGCATCGGCTTCGGCAACCGTCATCACGGCCGGGGCCGGGACTTCGGCCTGCACCGGTGCTTCGACCGGCACGGGCGCTTCCTCGATCACCGCAACCACCGGTTCCGCACTGGCTACGATGTCGACCGGTGCATCCTGTACGGCAGCCGGCACAGACACGGGTGCTTCAACGACCGGCTCGGTGGCCGCCAGCGCCAGCGGCGCCTGCGCCTCCGTCAGATCGACCGGCGCTTCGTTGGCGGCAGCCGTCACCCCCTCGATATCTCCCTCGACAGCGGCGACATCACCGATGGCACCGGCTTCGGCGCCTTCGGGGCGACGTTCGCCACGTTCGCGGCGACCACCGCGGCGGCGGCGGCTGCGCGGTGCTGCACCGTCCGCGCCCTCGGTGGGAACGCCATTTTCCGGCTGCGTCGAATCGGCACCCAGCGGCAGATCGACCTGCTGCTGTTCGCGCGCATCGTTGGCGGCCCGTTCACGCGGCGCGCGCGGCTCACGCGGCGGCTTCGGCTCGCGCGGGGCGCGTTCGGCCTGGGCGACGTTGCTGTCCTGGTCCTGCGTGCGTGGCTCACGCGGCTTGCGCTGCCCCTCACCGCGATTGCCTTCCGGACGTGCTTCACCACGACCTTCGCTGCGGCCCTCTGCGCGATTCGACGGCTCGCGGCCTTCGCGCGGTTCGCGACCCTCACGACCTTCACGGCCCTCGCGACCTTCCCGTCGACCGCGGCTGCGGCCGCCCGAATCACCGGAGCGCGGACCGCGCTCGCGATTGCCGGCCGGTTTCGGCTCGGCTACCGGCGCTGCGACGGGCGCAGGCGCCGGATCGGAACCGCGGAACCACGATGCGATCAGGCCGAACAGACCACGTGGTGCCGGAGCCGGTGCAACAACGGGAGCGACAGCGACCGGCGTGGTCGGCACCGGATCAGCCACCATCGGCGCCGGCTGGTCCGGCGTGAGGTGCTTGATCGCCGCTTCCATGCGCTTCGGACGTTCATCGGCCGGAATGGTCGACGGCGGCTGATAGCTTTCGGCCAGCGGATTCACGGCCATCTGGTAGGACGGCGCAACGATGCCTTCGAGATTCAGCTGGTCGTGGCGCAGGCGGATGATTTCGTGCGCCGGTGTTTCGAGGTGCTTGTTCGGGATCAACACGATGTTGACCTTGTGCCGCAGCTCGATGGCGTTGATGTCGGCGCGCTTCTCGTTCAGCAGGAAGGTGGCGACATCGACCGGGACCTGGGTATGCACGGCGCCCGTGTTTTCCTTCATCGCCTCTTCTTCGAGGATGCGCAGGATGTGCAGCGCGGCCGATTCGGTCGACCGGATGTGGCCGGTGCCGCTGCAGCGCGGGCACGGGATGTAGCTGGTTTCGGCCAGCGCCGGACGCAGCCGTTGACGCGACAGTTCGAGCAGGCCGAAGCGGCTGATCTTGCCCATCTGCACGCGAGCGCGGTCGTGATGCAGCGCGTCGCGCAGACGGGTTTCCACCTCGCGCTGGGCGCGCGGGTTTTCCATGTCGATGAAGTCGATGACGATCAGGCCGCCGAGGTCACGCAGACGCAGCTGGCGGGCGATTTCGTCAGCCGCCTCGCAGTTGGTGCGCAGCGCGGTTTCTTCGATGTCGCTGCCCTTGGTCGAACGGCCGGAGTTCACGTCCACCGCCACCAGCGCTTCGGTGTGGTCGATCACGATGGCACCGCCCGACGGCAGGATGACCTGGCGCGAGTAGGCGGATTCGATCTGGTGCTCGATCTGGAAGCGCGAGAACAGCGGTACGTCGTCGCGGTAGCGCTTCACGCGCGCCACGTTGCCGGGCATCACGTGTTCCATGAAGGTGTAGGCCTGGTCGTACACCTCGTCGGTGTCGATCAGGATTTCGCCGATGTCGGGCTGGAAGTAGTCGCGGATCGCGCGGATCACCAGACTGCCTTCCTGATAGATCAGGAAGGCGCCGGTCTGCGATTGCGCCGCTCCTTCGATAGCGGTCCACAACTGCAGCAGGTAATTCAGGTCCCACTGCAGCTCTTCGGCGTTGCGGCCGATGCCGGCGGTGCGGGCGATCAGGCTCATGCCGGCGGGCACTTCGAGCTGATCCATCGTTTCGCGAAGCTCGGCGCGATCATCACCCTCGACCCGGCGCGACACACCGCCACCGCGCGGATTGTTCGGCATCAGAACCAGGTAGCGGCCAGCCAGCGAAATGAAGGTGGTGAGCGCGGCGCCCTTGCTGCCGCGCTCGTCCTTGTCGATCTGGACGATCAGTTCCTGGCCGACGTGCAGCGCGTCCTGGATGCGGGCACGGCCCGGCTCCAGATCAGCCTTGAAATAGACCTTCGAAACTTCCTTGAACGGCAGGAAGCCGTGACGATCGGCGCCGTAGTCGACGAAGCAGGCTTCGAGACTGGGTTCGATCCGGGTGATGACCGCCTTGTATATATTGCTTTTTCGCTGTTCCTTGCTGGATGACTCGATGTCGAGGTCTACAAGTTTCTGTCCATCAACAATCGCAACGCGCAGTTCTTCTGCCTGCGTCGCGTTGAAGAGCATTCGTTTCATCAACTTCTCCCGCGCGCACCGCACACGGGCAGGACAAACCGCTCGTCAAATGAATAACGTCTATCGTTTCGGCGGCAATCGGGTTCTATCTCGATGAGGACGGGACGGGGACGTGGAGGGGTTTGCCAACTCTCAATGCAGCCGCGGTCTCGCAACTGCCTGGGGGATTCTGCCTGTACGGTACTCGCGCTACTCAGTACACTCGCTACTTGGGGTGAGCGGGATTAACCCGTGATCCGGTTTTCGTCTGTCCAAGAAAGACCGCATGAAGCACTGCACCGAACACTTTTATACCGGCGTCCACCACTTCGGGCTGGATGTGCTCCGGACTGCGCCTGACTTGCAAACAGACCGAAAACGCAATGCAGTATATTTGAAATGAAGGAGTTGGGTAAAGCTCCGAAAGTAGTGCGGCATGTCGTGGACATCGAGGAAGCCGGACAGCGCATCGACAATTTCCTGATCCGTATCTGCAAGGGCGTGCCGAAAAGTCACGTCTATCGCGTGCTGCGTTCGGGTGAAGTGCGGGTCAACAGCAAGCGGGTCGACCAGACCTACCGCCTGGCGGAGAGTGACGAGGTGCGCATTCCGCCGATGCGGCTGGCCGAGCCGGGTGCGCCCGCGCCGGTGCCGTCGCGCGATTTCGACATCCTGTACGAAGACGACGCCTTCCTCGCGCTGAACAAGCCGGCCGGCATGGCGGTGCATGGCGGCAGCGGCGTCAGTTTCGGTGTCATCGAAAGCCTGCGCCGCGCCCGTCCGGACGCACGGCTGCTCGAATTGGCGCACCGGCTGGATCGCGAAACCTCGGGCATTCTGCTGATCGCCAAGAAGCGTTCGGCGCTCACGGCGCTGCACGATGCCTTCCGCGACGGCGGTATGGAAAAGCATTACTTCGCCCTGGTCAGCGGGCGCTGGTTGAATCCACAGCAGCACATCAAGCTGGCCCTGACCAAATATCTGACCGAATCCGGCGAGCGTCGGGTGTCGGTGGACAGCGAAGGCAAGGCGGCGCACTCCATCGTCCGGCTCGAAGTACGCTGGCCCGGCTACAGCCTGCTCGACGTCCGGATCAAGACCGGCCGGACGCACCAGATACGCGTACATCTGTCGGCCAGCGGTTTTCCCATTGTCGGCGACGAAAAATACGGCGATTTCGCGCTCAACAAGGCCTTGCGCAAGGAAGGCCTCCCGCGCATGTTCCTGCATGCCCACAGTCTGGCGCTCAGACATCCGCTGACTGGCGAACCGGTGGAACTGGCGGCGCCACTGCCGGCCGATCTGGCTGGCTTCGTTCGCCGCATCGATCAGCAGCAGATGCGCGAATTCGAACGAAAAGACGCCGATCTGCCTCTACAGACCGAAAACCCCGACTGACATCCTCATGCCTGCACAGTTTGACCTCATCGTTTTCGACTGGGACGGTACGCTGCTCGATTCCGCCGCCGCCATCGTCCACGCCATACAGCGTGCCTGCGAAGATCTCGGGCTGGATACGCCGGACGACCGCACTGCCCGCTCTGTAATCGGGCTCGGCCTGGTCGACGCACTTGCACGCGTGGTGCCCGAATTGCCGTCATCACGCCATCAGGAACTGGCGGGGCGCTACCGCTATCACTACCTTTCGCGTGACCACGAATTGACGTTGTTCGATGGCGTGCCCGCACTGCTGGACGGTCTGAGCGCGCGCGGACACACCTTGGCGGTCGCCACCGGCAAGAGCCGGGCGGGGCTGGACCGTGCGCTCGGCCACACCGGACTGGGCAGCCGGTTTGCCGCGACGCGCTGCGCCGACGAGTCGGTATCGAAGCCGGCACCGGACATGGTGCTCGAACTGATGGACGAACTGTCCTTCGATCCGGCGCGCACGCTGGTCATCGGCGACACGACGCACGACCTGCTGATGGCGCGGCACGCCGGCTGCGAGTCGGTCGCGGTGACCTATGGCGCACATCCGCTGCATGAACTGCTGGCGGCCCGTCCGAAGGCGCACTGTGCAAGCGTGGATGAACTGACGGCGTGGCTGGCATGTCACGCGTAGCGGTGTGCGAGTCGGCTGAACTGGTCGATGGCGGACCCGGCGTACGGTTCGAGGTCGAGCAGCGAGGTAAGGCCGTAGCGGCATTCGCGGTCAGATTTCGCGGGCAGGTGCACGGCTACATCAATCGCTGCGCCCATGTGCCGATAGAGCTTGACTGGAATCACGGCGAGTTCTTCGACGACGCAAAGTTATACTTGATGTGTTCCACCCATGGCGCAATCTATGTTCCTGAAACCGGTCACTGCGTCGGCGGACCCTGCCGCGGCAGCCGTCTCGAACCGGTTGCGCTTGAAGAATCCGGCGGAACGGTATGGCGATCCGCGTAAATAATTGTTTTATTGGCTAAAAATGTCCGAACCGGAAAAGCAGCGCGACCCCAGTGCAGAGCCCGTCTGGGAACGAAAACTGATCGAGCGCCTGGCGCTTGAATCGGTGGTCGAGCAGCGGCGCAAGCGCCGCTGGGGGATATTCTTCAAGCTGGTCGGCTTCGCCTACCTGGGGGTACTGCTTTTCGCCCTGGTCGACTGGAGTGCGTTGTTCAGCCAGGCGGAACACCGCAAGCACACCGCGCTGGTCGAACTGAGCGGGGTCATCGCCCCCGGCGCCGAGGCCAGCGCCGAGAGCGTGATGGCATCGCTGCAGTCGGCATTCGAGGACAAGAACACCCAGGGCGTCATCCTGCGCATCAACAGTCCGGGCGGCAGCCCGGTGCAGAGCGGCATCATCAATGACGAAATGAATCGCCTGCGCGCCATGTACCCGAATGTGCCGCTCTATGCGGTGGTCGAGGACATCTGCGCCTCGGGCGGTTACTACGTTGCCGTCGCTGCGGACCGCATCTATGTAGACAAGGCGAGCATCGTCGGCTCGATCGGCGTGCTGATGGAAGGTTTCGGTTTCACCGGTCTGATGGACAAGCTCGGCGTGGAGCGCCGGCTGCTGACCGCAGGTGAAAACAAGGGTTTTCTCGATCCGTTTTCGCCGCAGGACGAAGGGCATCGCGTGCACGCCCGGGAACTGCTCGGTGACGTGCATCAGCAGTTCATCGATGTCGTGCGCAAGGGGCGCGGCGAGCGGCTGAAGGAATCGCCCGACATGTTCTCAGGTCTGATGTGGAGCGGCACCCGCAGCATAGAACTCGGGCTGGCCGACGATCTGGGCAGCGTGGAATTCGTTGCGCGCGAGGTCGTCAAGGCGGCAGACATCGTCGATTTCACCCAGCGGCAGAATCTGGCGGAACGTTTCGCCAAGCAGTTCGGCGCCGATGTCGGAGAAAGTGTCGCGGGCGCCTTTTCGCGCATCGGTCTGCGCTGAAGTTCTCTGCGACCCGGGTCAGCCGCGGGTCAGGTGCCGGCCAGCAGCAGAAAGAGGGTGGGGCGCCGGTCGATGCGTGCCACGTCTGCCGCCTTCCACTGCGCCACCGTCAGCGTGCGCACGTATTGATCGGGCGCCGTCAGCGCGCTGGCGATGCACAGCAGCGTGTCGCCGCGGCAGTGCGCGCGGAGGGTCTCGAACATTTTCAGATTGCGGTAGGGCGTTTCAATGAACAGCTGCGTCTGGCGCAACTGAGCCGACGTCTTTTCGAGGGCGGCCAGTGCGCGCGCGCGCTCCGCGTCATCCACCGGCAGATAGCCGTGAAACGCAAACGACTGGCCGTTCAACCCGGAGGCCATCAGGCCGAGAAGGATGGATGACGGACCGACCAGCGGTACCACTTCGATACCCATGGCGTGTGCAGCGCGTACCACCAATGCGCCGGGGTCGGCCACGCCCGGACAGCCGGCATCCGAGATGACGCCAGCGCTGCGTCCTGCGCGTACCGGTTCAAGCAGCGCACGCAGCGGAGAGCCGCCGCGCTCGGGGGGCAGTTCGACGATGTCCAGTTCGCGCAGCGGCGTCGGATGTTCCAGTCGCTTCAATGTCGCCCGCGCGGATTTGGCGCTTTCGACCAGAAAGTAGTCGAGCCGGTGCGCGCACTCGCGCACCGTTGTAGGGGTGTCGGCGTGCCACAAGGCGCGGCTGTCGAGTGCACTCGGCAACATGTAGAGCACGCCCTGCGGCGGTGCGCTCATGGCAGCTGATAACCGATGCGGCGCAGCATCCGGCTCAGCTCGATCAGAGGCAGGCCGACCAGTGCAGTCGGATCGTCTCCGCTGAGCCTTTCAAGCAGCGCGATGCCGAGGGACTCGGATTTCGCGGCGCCGGCACAATCGACCGGATCGTCAAGCTCGACATAGCGTTCGATTTCCGTTTTCGACAGCGTCCGGAATACGACTTCGGTCGGAACGACTGCTTCATGCAGCGCGCCGCTTCGCGCATCGATGACACAGAGCGCGGTGTCGAAGGTCACTTTAGAGCCGCTCAGTTCGAGCAACTGGGCGATCGCAGCATCACGCGTGCCGGGCTTGCCGTAGCGGCGGGTGCCGCACCAGGCGACCTGGTCAGAGCCGATGATGCAGCTGTCCGGATACCGCAGGGCGATCGCCTGTGCCTTGTTCCGGGCAAGCCGCGTGGCCTGCGTACGCGGCGATTCGTCACCGACGCACGATTCGTCGATGTCCGGCGAGGCAGTCGTGAAAGGCAGGCGCAGGCGCGCCAGCAATTCGCGGCGATAGCGCGAAGATGAGCCAAGAACGAGCGGAGGCGGGGTGTCGGACATGGGCGGGACGGGGCGGCGCGTTGTTGCGGAACGCTTTGACAGTATTACGTGCCGGATAGTATCATTTTGGGTTTGATTCTTCGCCCGGATGCGCCCCGCGAGCCCGCCGACAGGTGGGCTGATTACAAGCAGGGTGCGGTAGAGGTACCCGTGACAGGCATGGATGAAAGCGACCGGCAGCAGGCGCCCGGGAAAGGTGACGGCATGCCGCGGCAGCTTGACGCAATACAGTTTGCACGAACGTCCGGTGTCCTTGACGGCTGTACGGATGTTGCGTTGCTTGATCGTGTTGCGCAGGAGTGCTCTGCAGTGCCTGCACGGATAGACTGGTCGATCGTCGGGCAGGTTGATGACGAAGGTGCATGCTGGCTTGAGCTGGCGCTCGCGGGATCATTGATGCTGCAGTGTCAGCGCTGCCTGGACGACGTGGCGGTCGGTGTGCGCAGCCGTTCGCGCTTCCGTCTGGTTCCGGCCGGTGAAGACTGGGGTGACCAGGACCTCGATGACGACAGTTATGAGGCGCTTGAGCTGGAAGGGCCGCTGGATGTGCGAACGCTGATCGAGGACGAAGTTCTGCTGTCGCTGCCCGCCATCGCACTGCACGATCAGTGCAGCCCGCCCGGCATCGATGTCGATGTCGATACGGCCAGGCCGTCGCCATTTGCCGAATTGGGCAGGTTGAAGCAGGGACAGTAGCAATAGTCGTAGGGGCTGGCGGCTGAGGGCGCCGGTGGTGTGCAACAAGCAGGGTCGGCGTGTAATGCGCACCCCGAAGGTTCGGCAGTCGCCGAGCGGTCGGGAAAGCAGCGGCGATCCATCACGTTTTATTGATCCGGTTTTCCGGTAGGAGTGGTTCCATGGCAGTCCAGCAAAACAAGAAGTCCCCGTCGAAGCGCGGCATGCATCGCGCGCACGATTTCCTGACGGCACCGGCGACGGCAGTCGAGTCGACGACAGGTGAGGTGCATCTGCGCCACCACATTTCCCCGAGCGGTTTCTATCGCGGCAAGAAGGTGCTCAAGACCAAGGGCGAGTGATCCCCTGTTTCGACTTTCCGGCACACAGCCCGATGTCGGCAAGCTTCGGCCATCGTGACTGGACTGGACGCATCGCATGAGCTACACCCTCGCCATTGATTGCATGGGCGGGGACCACGGCCCGTCGGTCACTGTACCGGCGGCCGTTTCCTATATCCGTCGCGACCCTGCATGCAGCGTGCTGCTGGTCGGGTTGCAGGACGTTCTGAACGCCGAGTTGAAGCGCCTGGGTGCCGAAAATGAGCCCAGGCTTTCGGTCGTGCACGCCACCGAAGTGATCGGCATGGACGAGCCGCCGGCGCAGGCCATGCGCGGCAAGAAGGATTCGTCTATGCGGGTCGCCATCGATCTGGTCAAGTCAGGGCGCGTGCAGGCGGCCGTCTCGGCTGGCAACACCGGCGCACTGATGGCGATCGCGAAATTCGTGCTGAAAACGCTGCCCGGCATCGACCGTCCGGCCATCGCATCCATACTGCCGACGATGAAGGGACATACCTATGTCCTTGATCTCGGTGCCAATGTCGATTGCACATCCGAGCATCTTTTCCAGTTCGGACTGATGGGCGCCATGCTGGTATCGGCGCTCGAATCACGCGAGCGTCCCAGCGTCGGCCTGCTCAATATCGGCGAAGAGGCGATCAAGGGCAACGATGCGGTCAAGGGCGCAGCCGAACTGCTGCGTGCCAGCGATCTGAACTTCTACGGCAATGTGGAAGGCAACGACATCTACAAGGGCACGACCGATGTCGTCGTGTGCGATGGCTTTGTCGGCAACGTGGCGCTGAAGACGTCGGAAGGTCTGGCACAGATGATTGCCACCTTCCTGCGCGAGGAATTCAGCCGGGGGCCGTTGCGCAAGCTCATGTATCTGGCTGCCCGGCCGGTGATCCAGGCGTTCCGCAACCGGGTTGATCATCGTCGCTACAATGGCGCCACGCTGCTCGGGCTGCGCGGCGTCGTCGTCAAGAGCCACGGCTCGAGCGATGCTTACGGATTCGAAGAGGCGGTGGCGCGTGCGGCGGATGCCGTGCGCAACGACCTGATCGCCCGCATTACCCTTTGCATGACACGTACCGAGGTGGCTGCATGACCTTCTGCCGTATCACCGGCACCGGCTCGTACCTGCCGGGATCGCCGGTGTCCAACGACGATCTCGTTGCGCGTGGTATCGAGACGTCGGACGAATGGATTGCCGAACGCACCGGCATCCGGCGTCGTCACTTCGCTGCTGACGACGAAAAATCCAGCGATCTGGCGCTGCAAGCCTGTCGCAGGGCGCTCGAGGCAGCGGGGCGCCCGGCGCAGGATATCGACTTGATCATCGTCGCCACCTCGACGCCGGACCAGGTCTTCCCGAGTACCGCCTGCCTGCTGCAGAACCGACTCGAGAACCGTACCGCAGTCGCATTCGACGTCCAGGCCGTCTGCGCAGGATTCGTCTACGCGCTGACCATTGCCGAAAAATTCATCCGCTCCGGCTCGCACAAGTGCGCCCTGGTGGTGGGTGCGGAGGTCTTTTCGCGCATCCTTAACTGGGACGACCGCGGTACCTGTGTGCTGTTCGGCGATGGTGCCGGAGCGGTGGTGCTCGAAGCATCGGACGAGCCGGGCATCCTGTCGTCGGTGCTGCATGCCGATGGCCATTACCACGACATCCTGTCGGTACCCGGTACGGTGTGCGGCGGCAAGGTGTCCGGTACGCCTCTGCTGCAGATGGATGGACAGGCCGTGTTCAAGTTTGCTGTACGCGTCCTGGGCGACACGGCAATCGAGCTGATGGACGCAGCGAAGCTGCCGATGTCCTCTCTTGACTGGCTGGTGCCGCATCAGGCGAACGTGCGAATTCTTCAATCCACCGCTCGCCGGCTCGATCTGCCGATGGACAAGGTGGTGGTCACCGTTGCCGACCATGGAAACACGTCGGCCGCCTCGGTTCCGCTTGCGCTCGACCTGGCGGTGCGCGACGGTCGCATCCGGCGTGGTCAGCTCGTCATGCTGGAAGGCGTCGGCGGTGGTTTCACCTGGGGCGGTGCGCTGCTTCGCTTCTGAAGGTCTTTCGAACATGCAGAAACTCGCATTCGTATTTCCCGGGCAGGGGTCGCAGTCGGTCGGCATGATGGCCGCCTATGGCGACGACCCTGTGCTGCGCAGCACATTCGACGAAGCGTCCGCAGCGCTGGGCGAAGACCTGTGGGCGATGGTGTGCGACGGTCCGGCCGAACGCCTTGCCCTCACCACCAACACCCAGCCCCTGATGCTGACCGCCGGCGTCGCCGTGTATCGCAGCTGGATGGCACGTACCGGTCGTCGTCCCGACATGGTCGCTGGCCACAGCCTGGGCGAATATGCCGCGCTGGTGGCGGCCGGGGTGCTTGAGCTGGCTGACGCGGTGCCGCTGGTCCGTCTGCGCGCCCAGGCGATGCAGGACGCAGTGCCGGCGGGAACCGGCGCCATGGCTGCTGTACTCGGACTGGATGCGGCCGCGGTACAGGCCTGCTGCGACGATGCCGCGCAGGGGCAGATCGTCAGTGCGGTCAATTTCAATTCGCCTGAACAGACGGTGATTGCGGGCCATGCCGAGGCAGTGACGCGCGCCATGGCGCTGCTGTCGGAACGTGGAGCCAAGCGTACGGTGGCGCTTCCCGTCAGCGCGCCATTTCATTGCGCCCTGATGCAGCCGGCCGCAGCACGCCTGGCCGAAGCGCTGCCGAAGGTGGCGTTTGCCCGCCCGGCGATCACCCTGATCAACAATGTCGACGTTGCCTCGCCCGATGACCCCGATGCCATCCGCGACGCACTGGTGCGTCAGGCCGCAGCGCCGGTGCGCTGGGTCGAGGTCATCCAGCGCATGGCTGAGCTCGGCGCGGTCACCGTGGCGGAATGCGGGCCGGGCAAGGTACTCGCCGGACTGACCAAGCGCATCAACCGCGACCTGACCGGCGTGGCGCTGGCTGACGCGGCGGCGCTGGACCAGCTGGCACAACAGATCGGAGCACAGTGATGGGCGTACTTGACGGACAGATAGCGCTGGTCACCGGTGCCAGCCGCGGCATCGGTCGTGCGATCGCGCTGGCCCTGGGCGCGGCAGGCGCGACAGTGGTGGGTACTGCGACGACCGAGGCCGGTGCGGCGGGCATCCAGCAGGCGCTTGATGGTGCCGGCATCACGGGGCGCGGCATCGTGCTCGATGTCACCCGCAGCGAGGACATCGCTACTGCGATGTCCGGCATCGAACAGGCGTTCGGTGCCGTCACGGTGCTCGTCAACAACGCCGGCATCACGCGCGACAACCTCGCCATGCGGATGAAGGACGACGAATGGCAGGCCGTCATCGACACCAATCTGAAGGCGGTCTTCACGATGTCGCGCGCCGTGATGCGCGGCATGATGAAGGCGCGCAACGGCCGCATCATCAACATCACGTCGGTGGTGGGCGAAACCGGAAACCCCGGTCAGGCCAACTACGCCGCCGCCAAGGCCGGCGTGGCCGGCATGAGCATGGCGCTGGCGCGCGAACTGGGTTCGCGCAACATCACCGTCAATTGCGTGGCGCCGGGTTTCATCGCGACCGACATGACCGATGCGCTGGCGGACACGGCACGCGAGGCCCTGCTGGGCCAGATACCGCTCGGCCGCCTCGGCACGACGGATGAAGTTGCGGGCGCAGTGGTGTTTCTCGCTTCACCGCAGGCCGCTTACGTGACCGGCAGCACACTGCACGTCAACGGCGGCATGTTCATGCATTGACGCCAACGCGGTCGGCGGTGTTGCCGGCCGGTCGTTGGCGGCGAAGCGGGGCAGGCTTTCTGTTACACTCGCGCCACTTTTTTTAGTGCCCTGACGGACTCGTCAGGGCTTACACAGGGAAGGAGTTTCGCAATGGAAAACATCGAACAACGCGTCAAGAAGATCGTCGCAGAGCAACTGGGCGTGAACGAGGCCGAAATCAAGAACGAATCGTCGTTCGTCGATGATCTGGGCGCCGATTCGCTCGATACCGTCGAACTGGTGATGGCCCTCGAAGAAGAATTCGAGTGCGAAATCCCGGACGAAGAAGCGGAAAAGATCACTTCGGTGCAGCAGGCCATCGACTACGTGAATGGCCATCTCGCCGGCAAGGCCTGATCGTTCATCGGACGGAGCACGTTTTGGCACGTAAAAGAATTGTCGTGACCGGCTTGGGAATCATTTCCCCGGTCGGCAACACCGTAGGGCAAGCCTGGGAGAACATCCTGGCAGCAAAGTCCGGTATCAGGCGCATCACGCGCTTCGATCCGTCCGAACTGCCGGTACAGATCGCAGGTGAAGTTCGCGATTTTGACGTCGCCAACTATCTGTCCCCGAAGGAGGCCCGTCGCTTCGATACCTTCATCCATTACGGCATCGCTGCCTCGATGGATGCGATCCGCGACGCCGGGCTGACCGCATCACCTGACAACGCCGAACGTATCGGCGTCTGCGTGGGTTCGGGCATCGGCGGTCTGCCGATGATCGAGGAAACGCACAACGTCATGCTGGCAGGCGGGGCGCGCAAGGTGTCACCGTTTTTCGTGCCGGGTTCGATCATCAACATGATCTCCGGCATCATCTCGATCAACTACGGTTTCAAGGGCCCGAACTTTGCAACCGTCAGCGCCTGCGCAACCGCCAACCATTCCATCGGTGAAGCGATGCGCATCATCGAGTACGGCGATGCGGACGTAATGATTGCCGGTGGCGCGGAATCGACCATCTGCCCGCTCGGCGTCGCAGGTTTCGCAGCGGCAAAGGCCTTGTCGGGTCGCAACGACGATCCCGAAGCCGCCAGCCGGCCGTGGGACACCGGACGTGACGGTTTTGTGCTTGGCGAAGGTGCAGGCGTGCTCGTGCTCGAGGAGTACGAGCACGCGAAGGCGCGTGGTGCGCGCATCTATTGCGAACTGGCCGGTTACGGCATGAGCGCGGACGCCCACCACATCACCGCACCGCGCGAGGATGGTGAAGGTGCAGCGCGCAGCATGAACAATTCGCTGCGCAATGCCGGCATCGCAGTCGACGGCATCGACTACATCAACGCTCACGGCACCTCGACGCCGCTTGGCGATATTGCCGAGACGGTAGCCGTGAAACGCTGCTTCGGCGAGCACGCGAAGAAGCTGTGCGTCAGTTCGACCAAGTCGATGACCGGTCATGCGCTCGGCGCTGCAGCCGGAATCGAGGCGGTGGTGACGGTGCTGGCCCTGCATCACCAGGTTGCGCCGCCCACCGCAAACCTGCGCGATCAGGATCCGCAGTGCGATCTCGATTATGTGCCGCTGGTGCCGCGCGACTTGCGCATCCGCGCTGCGATGTCGAATGCGTTCGGCTTCGGCGGGACCAACGCTACGCTGGTGTTCAGCCAGCTGTAGGGCCGTCGTTGTGGGCAATGACGGTCCAGCCGCTTTTGCCCGTATCGAACTTCAGGGGTCGCGTTGCTGCAACGCGGCCCTTTTCGTTTGCGCCGCCTCGCTGATCGTGTCGGTTTTGCTTCGGCCAGCGGTTGCGCCGGTCGCTGCAGCCGCACTCGCGCTGGCCCTGCTCGCGCGCCGGCGCGCTGCCTGGAAAGTCATTCAGTTGAGCGAAGCGGGACAGATATCGCTCTGCCGGGCCGACGGATTGATCGCAACAGGTCGCCCCGTGACAGGTCGCGTCGGTCGCTGGTGGGTATCGCTGAGCCTGCGCCCCGATCAGGGCACCGGCCGCACGCTGATGCTGTTTGGAGACCAGTTCGCCGCTGCCGACGACTTCCGGCGCCTCAGGCGCTGGCTGCGTGCAGCACTTCCTGATGACGCACACGACGCGGACGCAGGATGGTCGGGCTGGCGATCGCGCTGGTTTCCGGGTAATCGAGACTGAAATGCAGTCCGCGGCTCTCGTGCCGCTGGATGGCGCTGCGCACGATCAGGTGCGCGGTGAGCACGAGGTTGCGCAGTTCGATCAGATCGTTGCTGATCCGGAAATGGGCGTAGTACTCGTCGATTTCACGCTCAAGCAGGCGGATCCGGTGCAACGCGCGTTCGAGCCGCTTGTTGGTGCGCACGATGCCCACGTAGTCCCACATGAAGCGACGCAGTTCGTCCCAGTTGTGAGCGATCACCACCTGCTCGTCGGCGTCAGTCACCCGGCTTTCATCCCATGGCGGCAGTATCGTCGGCGCGACCGGCTTGCGCGCAAGGATGTCCCGCGTCGCGGCGGTGGCGTACACAAGACATTCGAGCAGTGAATTGCTGGCCAGCCGGTTGGCGCCGTGCAGTCCGGTGTATGTGGTTTCACCGATCGCGTACAGGCCATCGACGTCGGTACGTGCGCGCTGGTCGACCTTCACTCCGCCGCAGGTGTAGTGCGCTGCCGGCACGACCGGAATCGGCTGCCGCGTGATGTCGATGCCCAGTTCGAGACAGCGGGCATGAATGTTCGGAAAGTGACTGACCAGGAAATCGGCTGGCTTGTGCGACACGTCGAGATACACGCAGTCCAGGCCGCGCTTCTTCATTTCGTAGTCTATGGCCCTTGCCACGACGTCGCGTGGCGCCAGTTCGGCGCGCTCGTCGTGCGCCGGCATGAAGCGCTCGCCATCCGGCAGGCGCAGCAGGCCACCCTCGCCACGCATCGCTTCGGTGATCAGGAAGGATTTGGCGTGCGGGTGGTAGAGGCAGGTCGGGTGGAACTGGATGAATTCCATGTTGCCGACGCGGCAACCCGCGCGCCACGCCATCGCAATGCCGTCGCCGGTCGCGGTGTCCGGATTGGTCGTGTAGAGATAGACCTTGCCCGCGCCGCCCGTGGCGAGTACGACGACGGGCGCCGCGAAGGTAATGACGTCGCCGGTTTCGATATCGAGGATATAGGCGCCGGCGCAGCCGATCTCGGGGCGACCGATCTTCCATCCGACGATCAGATCGACTGCAAGATGGCGCTCGAAGATGTGGATGTTCGGGTGACTGCGCACCTGGCCGGTCAGCGTGGTCTGGATCGCCGAACCCGTTGCATCATCGACATGCACGATGCGGCGGTGACTGTGGCCGCCCTCGCGCGTGAGGTGATAACCCAGTTCGCCCTGCGCATCACGCGTGAATGGCACGCCGCGCGCGATCAGCCATTCGATCGCTTCACGGCCGTGCTCGACGACGAAACGGGAAGCGTCCTCGTCACACAGGCCTGCGCCGGCGACCAGCGTATCGCGCAGGTGGTGATCGACCGAATCGGCGCTGTCGAGCACGGCCGCGATGCCGCCCTGGGCCCAGCTCGAGGCCGAATCCTCAACCTGCTTCTTCGTGATCAGCGCAACGCGCTGTCCTGCCTCGGCAAGGCGGAGCGCCAGCGCCTGCCCGGCAAGTCCGCTTCCAAGTACCAGCGCGTCGAAATTCAACACGGGAAAGAGCCATTCGGTAAAGCGCGCACTATATCGCAGCGCGCCGCCCGGCAAGCTTTTCTGCGCTAGACCGTAAACTTTTGCACCGCCGCTCATTGACCGGATGAACTTTGTGGGGATGCCCCGGTCTGTTGCAGCATGGACGCGACCCTTACTCCCCTTCAAGCAGTACTCAGGCCTGAGCGCTCGGATATACTGCGCGCCAGTTCAAATGCCGTACCGGTGAAAGATCCGGGCAAAGCAACCGCACAGATGAGCGAGCGAGAAGTTGACCAGTTGCTGGTCGAGCGGGCGCAGCGCGGCGACAAGCAGGCCTTCGGGCTTCTTGTCACCAAGTACCAGCGGAAGCTCGGCCGACTGCTTTCCAGACTCATACGTGACCCGGCCGAGGTGGAAGACGTCGCACAGGAAGCCTTCATCAAGGCTTACCGCGCACTGCCGTCCTTTCGCGGTGAAAGCGCGTTCTACACCTGGCTGTACCGGATCGGCGTGAATACTGCGAAGAACTATCTCGTTTCGCAGGGGCGACGCGCGCCGACAAGCACCGAATTCGATTCGGAAGAAGCTGAAAACTTTGACGACAGCGACAATCTGCGCGACATCAACACACCGGAACGCCTGTTGCTGACCAAGCAGATCGGCGAAACAGTGAATGCTGCGATGGATGCCTTGCCGGAAGAATTGCGTACCGCGATCATGCTGCGCGAACTCGAAGGCATGGCATACGAAGAAATTGCGACCGTGATGGACTGCCCTATCGGGACCGTGCGTTCGCGTATTTTCCGCGCTCGCGAGGCGATATCGGAAAAACTGCGGCCGTTGCTCGACACGGCACCTGACAAGAGGTGGTAAGACTCATGAAAGAAAATCTGAGCGCGTTGATCGACAACGAACTCGAAGACCGCCAGGCCCAGCAGGTACTCGATCGCCTGCACGCAGACGGTGACCTGCGCGACGAGTTTGCACTGCAGGTTGCAGTCGGGGACGCCTTGCGTGGCGATATCGGTCTGGGTGCCGCCTTCACGGCTTCGGTCATGAGCCGACTTGACGACGAGCCGACGGTTCTTGCGCCAGTCACGCATCGATCGGCGGCGGCCGGCCCCAGGCGCATGTGGATGTCGGCAGCCGCTGCCGTCTCCGGCGTAGCTCTCGTGTCCTGGCTCGGGCTTGACCTGATGCCGGCCGGCGCGCCGGTGCAGATGGCGGCCACTACGTCGGCTGCGGGTTATGCGCCGCAGGTGCGCGCTTCCGTCGCCAACAATGACGCACCGTTGCGTGCCTATCTTGTTGCACACCACGGCTACTCGCCCACGGGGAGCATGCAGGGCGTTGCGCTCTACGCACGCGGTGTTTCGGATGTTTCGGCCGACGACCGTCGATGATCTTCCGCGCAGTCTGCTTGCTGGCTGCCCTGATCGGCGGGCCGGTCGCTTGGGCGCAGAGCCAGGCTGAAGCGCTTTCCATGTTGAGCCGGGCAGTCACTGCCTCGCAAAACATGTCTTACGCAGGCACCTTCGTCTATCAAAGCGGTGCCAACGTCGAAACGTCCCGCATCGCGCACTACGTCGACGCGGACGGCAGTTCCATCGAGCGTCTCGAGGTGCTCGACGGCAGCCCACGGGAGGTTGTGCGCATCAACGACGAGGTGCGCTGCTACCTGCCGAAAGAGAAAATCGTCATCGAGGATCGGCGGGGTTCGCGCAAGACCTTCCCGTCCCTGCTTCCGGAATCGATCAATTCGCTCAGTGAGTTCTACGCGATCAAGCGCGGAGCATCCGGCCGGGTTGCCGGTTTCGCGACGCACTCGGTGTTGCTCGAACCGAAGGATGGTTTCCGATTCGGCTACGTGTTCTGGATAGAGGCGCAGACCGGCCTGCTGCTCAAGGCGCGCATGGTCAATGAACGCGGTGAGGCGATCGAGCAGTTTGCGTTTGCACAACTTGAAATAGGGCTTCCGCTCAGCCGCGAGGACGTCCGTTCCCGCATGGCTGCGATGTCGGAGGGCTGGGCGGTGCATTCCGCCAGCACGACCACGGGGCAGAACGTGGATGTCGGCTGGGTCGCCAACGCACCGGTACCGGGCTTCCGGCAGATTGCCGGCATGCGCCGCTCGCTCGGTCCGGACCGTCCGGACATGGTTCACATGGTGTTTTCGGATGGCCTCGCTGCGATATCGGTATTCATCGAGCCTTTCCGCAAGGAAGACGGCAATTTCATCGGGCCGATGAAGCACGGCGCAGTCAACGTATTCAAGCGCCGCGTGGGTAATTTCATTGTCACCGCGCTCGGCGAGGTGCCACCGCACAGCCTGCTGCGCATGGTCGAGGGCGTGGAGCAGAAGCGCTGATGGACATCCGGCAAGGACAGGTGCGACGTGTAGCCGGTCGCCTTGCCTGGGTGGACGTCGTGCGCAGCAGCGGCTGCGGTCGCTGTGCCGACGTCGGTGGCTGCGGGCAGGCATGTTCGGCGCGTCCTACCACCTATGTGATTCCGATTTCCCTCGCGGTCGCCGAAGGTGACAGGGTCGAGGTGTCGGTTCCGCATCGCGCGCCTCTAGTGGCTGCGCTGATGACCTACGGCGTCGGACTGGCTGCGATGTTTGCCGGTGCCTTGCTCGCCCGATTCGTGCTCGGTGAATCCGATCTGGCGGTGGCGGCAGGGGCCGTCACGGGCCTTGCAGCATCCGTGCTTTGGCTGCGCCGCGTGCAGCCGCGCGCCGAACTGCTGCCGGTGATCCATGCTGTTTCGCAAACCCGAACCCTTCCGGAATCATGAAAGCATTCATCGCCGCGCTGTTCCTGAGCATCGTCTCGAACCTTGCCATAGCGGCGCCCGCACAGGCGCCTGCGCCACGTCAGTTGCCGGACTTTTCCGAACTGGTCGAGCAGCAGGGTCAGGCGGTGGTGAACATCAGCACGACGCAGAAGGTCAGTACTCGAGCCATGCCGCAGATGCCGCCCGGCATGGACGAAAACGATCCGATGTACGACTTCTTCCGCCGCTTCGTGCCGCAGCAACCCGGCGGCCCGGGGTCGCCGGATGCGCGTTCGCTGGGTTCCGGCTTCATCGTGTCGGCCGATGGCTACCTGCTGACCAACGCGCATGTCGTTGACGAGGCGGAGGAAATCACCGTCAAGCTCAGCGACAAGCGTGAATTCAAGGCACGCGTGATCGGTGCCGACAAACGCACCGACATTGCCGTGTTGAAGATCGACGCCAGCGGTTTGCCGATGGTGAAATTCGGTGACGCAACCAGGCTGCGCGTCGGCGAGTGGGTGGTGGCCATCGGTTCGCCTTTCGGATTCGAAAGCTCGGTCACGGCCGGCATCGTGTCGGCCAAGGGACGTTCGCTGCCACAGGAAAATTTCGTGCCCTTCATCCAGACCGATGTGGCCATCAATCCGGGTAATTCCGGTGGGCCGCTGTTCAACCTGCGTGGCGAAGTGGTGGGCATCAATTCCCAGATCTACAGCCGCAATGGTGGCTTCATGGGGCTTTCGTTCGCGATTCCGATCGATGTCGCGATGGACATCCAGTCGCAGTTGCGCGCCAACGGGCGGGTGCAGCGCGGGCGCATCGGCGTCGTGATCCAGGAGGTGACGAAGGAACTGGCCGATTCGTTCGGCATGAAGCGCCCGGAAGGCGCGCTGGTCAGTTCGGTCGAGCCTCGCGGTCCGGCCGAGGTCGCCGGCATCGCGCCCGGAGATGTCATCCTGCGTTTCGACGGCAAGCTGGTGGAAGG
Organism: Methyloversatilis sp. RAC08; assembly: GCF_001713355.1. Lineage (NCBI taxonomy): Bacteria > Pseudomonadati > Pseudomonadota > Betaproteobacteria > Nitrosomonadales > Sterolibacteriaceae > Methyloversatilis > Methyloversatilis sp. RAC08. The sequence goes on from NZ_CP016448.1 coordinate 3,734,415, forward strand.
TTCGGGCGATCTGCCGCGACTGGTCGGCGGTACCAGGCCGGGCGCATCGTCGATCGCGCAGGTGTGGCGCAATGGTGGCACGCGCGACATCGCAGTCACCGTAGCCGAATTGAACGACGATCTGGCCGATCCGCGACGCAGTCGTCGTGGAGGCGGTGCGCCGGAAGCGGCGCCGCAGTCCAATCGCCTCGGGCTGGTGTTGTCGGAAGTGACGCCGCAGCAGCGTCGCGGCATGCAGATCGAGGGTGGCCTGCGGGTGGAAAACATCACCGGCGGCGTCCGGTCAGACCTGCGCATCGGCGATGTCATACTGGCCGTCATCGCGCGTGGCAAGCAGACGCCGGTGTCCACGCTTGAACAGTTCAACGGCATCCTGTCGAGCATGGAACCGAAGATCGGCCTGACCGTTCTGGTGCGACGGGGCACCAACCAGACCTTCCTGACATTGCGTGTGCCGAACGGTCAGGACGCGGAAAAGTGAGTTTTTCGACGGATGCGCCCGAATTGACGCTCTATCTGCGTCGCTGGTGCCACCTGTGCGACGATCTGCTCGAGCAGTTGAGGCCGATGATCGCGCCGCTTGGCGTCGAAGTGCGTGAAATCGACATCGACGAGCATCCGGAATTTGAAGCCTCCTACGGCGAACACATCCCGGTGCTGTGTGTCGGCGAGCGCGAACTGTGCCGTCACCGCCTTGATCCGCGGGCGGTGCAGGCCTATCTGCTAGAATCTCGCGCTTGATCTCGTCGGTCCGGCTGACCAGACAAGGGTGCCGCCAAGGGCACCCTTTTTCATTCCTGTTTCCACTCTGACGATGCAGCACATCCGAAACTTTTCCATCATTGCCCACATCGACCACGGCAAGTCCACGCTGGCCGACCGTCTGATCCAGCGTTGCGGCGGTCTGTCCGATCGCGAAATGGAGGCGCAGGTCCTTGATTCGATGGATCTGGAGCGCGAGCGCGGCATCACGATCAAGGCGCAGACCGCGGCCCTGCGTTACAAGGCCAACGACGGTCAGATCTATCAGTTCAACCTGATAGACACCCCGGGTCACGTCGATTTTTCGTACGAAGTGAGTCGTTCGCTGTCCGCCTGCGAAGGCGCGCTGCTGGTGGTCGATGCATCCCAGGGCGTAGAGGCTCAGACGGTGGCCAACTGCTACACCGCACTCGACCTGGGCGTGGAAGTGGTGCCGGTGCTCAACAAGATCGATCTGCCGCAGGCTGACCCCGAGAATGCTCGCCAGGAGATCGAGGACGTCATCGGCATCGACGCGACGGATGCGATCCAGTGTTCCGCCAAGACCGGGCTGGGCATCGACGACATTCTCGAAATGATCGTCGTGCGCATCCCGCCGCCCAAGGGCGATCCGTCAGGGCCGCTGAAGGCACTGATCATCGATTCCTGGTTCGATAACTACGTCGGCGTCGTCATGCTGGTGCGCGTGGTCGATGGCGCATTGAAGCCCAAGGACCGGATGCTGTTCATGTCGACCGGCGCGCAGTACCAGGTCGATCAGGTCGGCGTGTTCACGCCCAAGTCCCTGCCGCGCGAAAGCCTGTCGGCGGGAGAGGTCGGTTTCGTCATCTGCGGCCTGAAGGAACTGAAGGCCGCCAAGGTCGGCGACACCATCACGCTGGCGGATCACCGCGCGCCCGAACCGTTGCCCGGCTTCAAGGAAATCAAGCCGCAGGTGTTCGCCGGGCTGTATCCGGTGGAAGCCAGCGAGTACGACCAGCTGCGCGAGTCGCTGGAAAAACTCAAGCTGAACGACGCCTCGCTCCAGTACGAGCCGGAAGTGTCGCAGGCGCTGGGTTTCGGTTTCCGCTGCGGATTCCTCGGCATGCTGCACATGGAAATCGTGCAGGAGCGGCTGGAACGCGAATTCGACATGGACCTCATCACCACGGCGCCGACCGTGGTGTACGAAGTGCTGATGAACGACGGCAGCATCGTCATGGTCGAGAACCCGGCCAAGCTGCCCGAGGTATCGAAGATGTCGGAGATCCGCGAGCCCATCATCAAGGCGGTCATCTTCCTGCCGCAGGAATATCTGGGCGCGGTGATCACGCTGTGCGAGCAGAAGCGCGGGCAGCAGGTGAACATGCTGTATCACGGGCGTCAGGTTCAGCTGACGTATGACCTGCCGATGGCCGAGGTGGTGTTCGATTTCTTCGACAAGCTCAAGTCGGTGTCGCGCGGCTACGCTTCGCTCGACTACGAATTCAAGGAGTACCGCGCAGCCGACGTGGTGAAGCTCGACATCATGGTGGCCGGCGAAAAGGTCGATGCCCTGTCAGTCATCGTGCACCGGGCCAACGCGCAGTATCGCGGCCGCGAAGTGGCGGCCAAGATGCGCGAGCTGATTCCGCGCCAGATGTTCGATGTGCCGGTGCAGGCAGCGATCGGGGTGCATATCATTGCGCGCGAAACCATCAAGGCGCTGCGCAAGAACGTGCTTGCCAAATGCTACGGCGGCGACATTTCACGCAAGAAGAAGCTGCTCGAAAAGCAGAAGGCCGGCAAGAAACGCATGAAGCAGGTAGGCAACGTCGAAATACCGCAGGAGGCATTCCTTGCCGTACTGCGTGTCGACGACAAATAAAAAGACTGGATCCGAATCTTGAATTTTGCACTCATCCTTTTCGTGCTTTGCGTGGTGACCGGCATCCTGTGGGGCCTTGACCGCATGGTGTTCGCGCGCAAGCGGCCGGCCGGTGCGCCGGACCCCTGGTGGGTTGAATACGGCGCAAGCTTCTTCCCCGTCATCATCGTCGTGTTCGGGCTGCGCAGTTTTGTCGTCGAGCCGTTCCGCATCCCGTCCGGATCGATGATCCCGACGCTGCTGATCGGCGATTTCATCCTGGTGAACAAGTTCACCTACGGCGTGCGTCTGCCGGTGCTGCACGACAAGATCATTCCGATGAATGACCCGCAGCGCGGGGATGTCATGGTGTTCCGCTACCCGGCCGATCCGTCGGTCGATTACATCAAGCGCGTGGTCGGCCTGCCCGGCGATACGGTGGCCTATCAGAACAAGCGGCTGACCATCAACGGTGTCGACGTTCCGCTGCAACCGGCGGAAGACTATTTCCACAGCGAGCGCGCCTACTACTCCAATCGCTTCAGCGAAACGCTGGGTGACGTGCAGCACCACATCCTGAACGACCGCGATGCGCGGGCCGACATCCCGACCGCACTCGATTTTCCGGGGCGCGAAAACTGCGTCTACAATCGCGAAGGGGTGCGCTGCGAAGTGCCGGCCGGCCACTATCTTGTGCTGGGTGACAATCGTGACCAGAGTGCCGACAGCCGCATCTGGGGTTTCGTGCCGGACAAGAACATCGTGGGCAAGGCTTTTTTCATCTGGTTCCACGCGGACACCATCCTGCCGCCGAAAGGCATCGACTTCGGCCGTATCGGCAGCTTCAGGTAGTTTGATCGCATCATGAGGAGCAACAGATGCTGCGCAAGCAATCCGGTCTGAGTCTGGTGGGATTCCTGTTCGTAGCCGCCGTCGTCGGCATCGTTCTGGTGCTCGGCATGAAGACGATTCCGGCGGTCATCGAGTACTACACCATCCTGAAGAACGTGAATGCCATCGTGAAGAACGGCGAGATCAAGGGCGGCACGGTGGCTGATTACCGCAACGCCTTCGCCAAGCGATCCATCATGGATGAAATGTCCAGCGTCACGCCGGCCGATCTCGACATCATCAAGGACTCGAATGGCATCGAGGTTTCCTTTTCCTATGACCGCAAGGTGCATATGTTCGGGCCGGTAAGCATCCTGTTCGAATTCGAAGGGTCGGCCACCGGGCCGAACTGACGTCGTGACCTCCGCCGGGCAGATCGAGCAGGGGCTCGGCCACGTCTTCGCATCGAAGCACCTGCTGACCCAGGCGCTGACTCATCGCAGTTTTTCCGCCACGCACAACGAGCGCTTCGAATTCCTCGGCGACGCGGTGCTCGACTGCATCGCCTCAGACCTGCTGTGCGAGCGCTTCCCGGAGCTTCCGGAAGGTGTGCTGTCGCGCCTGCGCGCCAATCTGGTCAAGCAGGACACGCTGGCCGACATGGCGTGCGAACTCGATCTGGGCAGCGCGCTGAGGCTGGGAGAGGGCGAGGTGAAGACCGGTGGCCGTTCCCGGCCATCCATCCTCGCTGACGCACTTGAAGCGCTGATAGGCGCCGTGTTCATCGAAGCCGGGTATGGCGCGGCGCGGCAGACGGTCGCGCGGCTGTTCGGCGCGCGTCTGACCGGTCTGAACCCCGACCTCGATTCACGCGACCCGAAAACCGCGTTGCAGGAATGGCTGCAGGCACGACACAAGCCGCTCCCGGTCTACGAAATCAGCGCCGTGACGGGTGCGGCACATGCCCAGGCCTTTCGCGCGCGCTGCCGCGTCGAGGCGCTGGGCCTCGCGACCGAAGGCGAAGGCAGCAACCGGCGCACCGCCGAACAGGCCGCCGCATCGCGCGCGCTCGAACAACTGCAGGGACAGACATGAACGACACCGTTGCGGACAGCGAATTGCCGGACCCGCCGCCCGATGCACTACCGACCGCGCTTCCGGCCACTCCGCCGATCACCCACTGTGGCTTCATCGCCATTGTCGGACGACCCAATGTCGGCAAATCGACGCTGATGAACCGGCTGATCGGCCAGAAGGTGAGCATCACCTCGGCCAAGGCGCAGACCACGCGGCACCGCATACACGGAGTGCTGACACGCGAGGCCCGTCAGTTCGTGTTCGTCGACACGCCCGGCTTCCAGACCAAGCATCGAAACGCGCTGAACCGCGTGATGAACCGCTCGGTGACGCAGGCGCTGGCCGACGTCGACGTGATCGTGTTCGTCATCGAAGCCGGCAAGCTGACCGACGCCGATCAGGAAGTGATCGCGCTGCTGCCGAAGGACCGGCCGGTGCTGCTGCTGCTGAACAAGACCGACAAGGCGGGCGATCGCGCGAAGCTACTGCCTTTCGTCGAACGCATTGCGAAGCTGCACGACTTTCACGCCATCCTGCCGGTCAGCGCCCAGCGCGGCGACGGGCTCGATGCGCTGATGAAGGTGGCCGGCGAACTGCTGCCCGAAGGCCAGGCAATGTTCGACGCCGACGACTTCACCGACCGCAGCGAACGCTTTCTCGCTGCCGAGTACATCCGCGAGAAGCTGTTCCGGCAACTGGGCGACGAGCTGCCGTACGGTCTGGCGGTCGAGATCGAGCGCTTCGAGGCTGAAGGCAATCTGCGCCGCATCGCCGCGGCCGTCATCGTCGGCCGCGAGGCGCACAAGGGCATCGTGATCGGCCGCAATGGCGAGGTGCTGAAAACCGTCGGCAGCGCGGCGCGGCATGACATGGAAAAGGTGTTCGATTCGAAGGTGTTCCTTGAGCTGCACGTGAAGGTACGCAGCGGCTGGGCCGACGACGAACGCGCACTGAAGAGCCTGGGCTTCGAGCCGTGAGCGCAATGGTGCCGTCTGCCGCGAGGGGGCGCACGCATCAGCGCCGGAAGGCGGGCAGGTGAACACGGGCAAGCAGCGGGTGGACGGTCAGCCCGCCTTCCTGCTGCAGGCCCATCCCTACCGCGAAACCAGCCTGGTGGTCGACGTGTTCAGCCGCGATTTCGGCCGCATCGGTCTGGTGGCACGCGGCGCCAAGCGCCCGCGCGCCGCGCTGCGCGGGGTGCTGGTGGAATTCCAGCCGCTCGAACTGGGCTGGTTCGGCCAGGGCGAGTTGCGTACGCTGGCGCGCGCCGAATGGCAGCGCGCATGGCCGATGCTGTCCGGCCCACGGCTGCTGCTGGGCTACTATCTGAACGAATTGCTGCAGCGACTGCTGGCACGAGAGGATGCGCACCCGGCGCTGTTCGACCGCTATGCCGACACTTTGCAGAAGCTGGCACTGGCGCCGGGCGACACGGCCGGTCAGCAGGTGCTGCTGCGCGGCTTCGAGAAATCATTGCTGCAGGAACTGGGGTACGGGCTGACGCTGGACTGCGATGCACACGGCGCTGCGCTGGATGTCGACGCCGCCTATCGTTACGTGCCTGATCAGGGTCTGCTGGCGGGCGCTGCGGGCGCGCCGGACGTTGTCAGCCTCACTGGTGCGCAGGCGCTGGCGATCAGCGGTGACGATTACGGCGATCCGCAGGTCGCGCGTCTGGCCAGAACACTGATGCGCACGCTGATCGCCCACTATCTGCAGGGGCAGGAGTTGCGTACCCGGCGTGTATTCATCGAACTACAGGATCTCTGACTCATGATCGAACTCGGCGTCAATATCGACCACGTTGCCACATTGCGCCAGGCGCGCCGCACCTATGAGCCGGATCCGGTGTGGGCCGCCGTGGAGGCCCATCTGGGCGGTGCCGACGGCATTACCGTGCATTTGCGTGAAGACCGTCGCCACATCCAGGACGACGACGTGCGCCGGCTGCGCGATCTGGTGCACATCAAGCTCAATCTCGAAATGGCAGCCACCGTCGAAATGGTCGGCATCGCCTGCAGCCTGAAACCGGAAATGGCCATGCTGGTGCCGGAAGGGCGACACGAGGTGACCACCGAGGGCGGGCTGGACATCGTGTCGCAGGAAGAGCGTCTGCACGGTGTGGTCAGCCGCCTGCGCGACGCCGGCATCGTCACCAGCGTGTTCATCGACGCCGAACTGCCGCAGATCGAGGCGGCGGCGCGCATCGGTGCCCAGGTGTGCGAGGTGCATACCGGCCCGTACGCACATGCCTTCCACGGTTTCGGCCGCGATCGCGAATCGCAGCCGGTGGCGGTCGAGCTGGACAAGGTACGCGCCGCCGGCAAGGCGATCCGCGATCTGGGCATGCGCTTCAATGCCGGCCACGCGCTGAACTACGCCAATGTGCAGCCGGTGGCCGAGCTGCCCGGCGTGCGCGAACTGCATATCGGCCACGCCATCGTCAGTCGTTCGGTGTTCGTCGGCCTGCGCGAGGCGGTGCGCGAAATGAAGCAGCTGATGCGCGAGGCGGCGGGGAGGGCGGCATGATTTTCGGTGTCGGCACTGATCTGTGCAGCATTGCGCGGCTGGAACGGCTGGTCACGCGCAATGGCGAGGCGCTGGCACGGCGCATCCTGGCCGTGTCCGAAATGGTCGAGTTCGAGCGCGCACGCGAACCGGCACGCTTTCTCGCCAAGCGCTTCGCGGCCAAGGAAGCGCTCGGCAAGGCGCTCGGGACCGGGGTGCGCGCGCCGGTGCTGCTGCGCTCCATCGCCGTGACGCATGACGACCTCGGCAAGCCGGTGTTCCTGTTCGACGAGCTGCTGACGCAGTGGCTGGACCAGCGCGGCCTGCATCCGCACCTGTCGCTTTCGGATGAGGTCGCGTACGCACTGGCTTTCGTCGTGGTCGAGCGCACGGAGACCGCGGCATGAGACACACCCCTCCCGGACCGGTCATGCTCGACGTGGCCGGCTTCGAGCTTGACGCCGAAGACCGCGAACTGCTCGCCCATCCGTCGGTCGGCGGCCTCATCCTGTTTGCCCGCAACTTCGCCGATGCGCGCCAGCTTGCGGCGCTGACCGAAGCCATTCACGCGGTGCGCCGGCCGCCGCTGCTGATCGCGGTCGACCATGAAGGCGGTCGCGTGCAGCGCTTTCGCAGCGACGGCTTCACCCATCTGCCGGCGATGCGCACCCTCGGCCAGCGCTACGAAGCCGACGCCTCTGCTGCGCTGGCCGATGCACGTGCCGCTGGCTACGTACTCGCCGCCGAACTGCGCGCGCTCGGCGTCGATCTGTCGTTCACGCCGGTGCTCGATCTCGACTTCGGCGCCAGCAGCGTCATCGGCGACCGCGCCTTCCACGGCGATCCAGCCATCGTCGCTGCGCTGGCAGGCGCACTCGCCGAGGGACTGCGCGCAGCCGGCATGAAGTCGGTCGGCAAGCACTTTCCGGGGCACGGCTTCGTGGCCGCCGATTCGCATGTCGCCATCCCGGTCGACGAACGCGATTTCGACACGATCTGGCGTACCGACATCCAGCCCTATCTGCAGCTGGGCCGGCAGATCGATGCCGTGATGCCGGCGCACGTCATCTACCCGGCAGTCGATGCGCTGCCGGCGGGTTTTTCGCGCAAGTGGGTGCAGGACATCCTGCGCGGCCGGCTCGAATTCGACGGCGTGGTGTTCAGCGATGATCTGTCGATGGAAGGTGCATCGGTCGTCGGAGACGTCGTCGCGCGGGCCGAAGCCGCATGGGACGCCGGCTGCGACATGGTGCTGGTGTGCAATGCGCGTGATCAGGCGATCCGGCTGATCGATGGCTGGCATCCGGCGCCCGACGCGGTGCGCAGTGCGCGCGTGGCGTCGCTGCTGCCGTCGCAGCCGTTCGGTGACCGCGCGCAGCTTGCGCAGGACATGCGCTACCGCGACGCGCTCGATCAGGTGCAGCGGCTCACCGCCTGACCGGCAGGTCGTGAAGTCCCCCAATCCTGCCCGATGAGCACATTTGACGCCAAGACCTATCTGCAGACGCTGAGCGAGGCGCCCGGCGTCTATCGCATGATCGGCGCCGACGAAGAGGTGCTCTATGTCGGCAAGGCGAAAAACCTGAAGCGGCGGGTGTCGTCGTACTTCCAGCGCACGGCGTCCAGCCCGCGCATCGGCATGATGGTGTCGCAGGTGTTGCGGGTCGACACCACGGTCGTGCGCTCCGAGGCCGAAGCGCTCATCCTCGAAAACAACCTCATCAAGAGCCTGCGGCCGAAGTACAACATCCTGTTCCGGGACGACAAGTCCTACCCCTACATCAAGCTCACCCAGGACGCCTTCCCGCGCATCGCCTTCTTCCGCGGCACGGTGGGGCGCGATGCACGCTATTTCGGACCGCTGCCCAGCGTGTGGGCGGTGCGCGAAACGATACAGCTGGTGCAGCGCGCATTCCTGCTGCGCACCTGCGAGAACAGCGTGTTCGCCAACCGGTCGCGGCCCTGCCTGCTGCACCAGATCCACCGCTGTTCAGCGCCCTGTGTCGGCAAGGTGTCGAAAGACGACTATGACGAGGATGTGCGCCTGACCAGCCTGTTCCTGAGCGGGCGGCACAGCGAAGTGATCGACCGGCTGTCCGACCAGATGAACGCTGCTGCCGAGTCGCTTGCGTTCGAGAAGGCTGCACAGGTGCGCGACCAGATCAAGGCGCTGAGCCGTGTGCTGCACAAGCAGTACGCCGACAGCGCGCGCGACGAGGACATCGACATCGTCGTCGCGGTCGAGCGCGACGGCACCGCCTGCGTCAATCACGCCATGGTGCGCGGCGGTCGCCACCTGGGCGACCACGCGCATTTCCCGGCCGCCGGGCAGGGCAGCGAAGCCGACATGCTGTGTGCCTTCCTCGCCCAGCACTTCGCCACCCAGCCGCCGCCGGGCCGCGTCATCGTGAATGTGCTGCCGGAAGACGATGCCGAAGCGCCCATCCCCGGCACGGCGCTCGCGCTGGCGCGCAATGAGCGCGAGCGCGCCTGGGCCGACATGGCGCTGAAGAACGCCGAGATCGCGCTGCGCGTGAAGCTCGACGCCGGTGCGCGCGCCACGCACCGCGTGCGTGCGCTGGTCGAGGCGCTGGAGCTCGATGTGGCCCCCGAGCGCATCGAATGCTTCGACATCAGCCACACGATGGGCGAAGCCACGGTGGCGTCCTGCGTCGTGTGGGCAAACGGCGCGATGCGCAACAGCGAATATCGCCGCTACAACATCGAAGGCGTGACCCCCGGCGATGACTACGCCGCGATGCGACAGGTGCTGACGCGCCGCTACGAGAAGGTGGTCACCGGCGAAGGTGTGCGGCCCGATCTGGTGCTGATCGACGGCGGCAAGGGACAACTGGGCATCGCGGTCGACGTGATGGCCGAACTGGGGCTCGATCTTCCGCTGGTCGGCGTGGCCAAGGGCGTGGAGCGCAAGATGGGGGCGGAAGAGCTCATCCGACCGGGCGTCGAGGCGGGGCTGGTGCTCGGGCCGGAACATCCGGCGCTGCACCTGATTGCCGAAATTCGCGACGAAGCACACCGATTTGCCATCGCCGGCCACCGCGCGAGGCGTGAAAAGAAGCGGCTCACCTCGACGCTGGAAGACATTCCCGGCATCGGTCCGGCGCGCCGAAAACGTCTGCTGACAACCTTCGGCGGACTGAGCGGCGTGCGCAATGCCACGGTCGAAGACCTGTGCCGCGTCGAAGGCATCAGTCGCAAACTGGCCGAACAGATACAGCGGCAGTTAAACTGACTCCATGTTCACCGTACCGACCGCGCTCACCTGGGCGCGCATCCTGCTGATTCCCCTGTTCGTCGGTGTGTTCTTCCTGCCCGAGCGCACGCTGGTGATGGCCGACAAGAACCTCACCGCAACGCTGGTGTTCATCATCGCAGCGGTGACCGACTGGCTCGACGGCTACCTTGCGCGCACGCTGAACCAGACCACCGCCTTCGGTGCCTTCCTCGATCCGGTGGCCGACAAGCTCATGGTGGCCGCGGCATTGATCATGCTGGTGCAGTTGCAGCGTGTCGACACGATCGTTGCGTTCGTGATCATCGGTCGCGAAATCACCATCTCGGCGCTGCGCGAATGGATGGCCAAGGTCGGCGCATCACGCAGTGTCGCCGTGTCGATGATAGGCAAGATCAAGACGAGCGCGCAGATGACGGCCATCCCGATGCTGCTCTACTATGAACCGTTGCTCGGCGTAGACATTGCCTCCATCGGTCGCTGGCTGATCTGGATCGCTGCGGTGCTCACGGTGTATTCGATGGTGTATTACATGCGCCGCGCCTGGCCTGAACTGCGCGCGCGCAAGGCGATCTGAGTGCACGGCAAAATTCTGCGCCCGGAGTATTGACAGGTTTCGTGCCGGACCTATAATGCGCGCCTGTCTTGCGGGAATAGCTCAGTTGGTAGAGCGCAACCTTGCCAAGGTTGAGGTCGCGAGTTCGAGTCTCGTTTCCCGCTCCAAGATATCCAAATGGGGGAAGTTCCACTTCCCCTTTTTGTTTGCAGCCAGTCAGATGGCGGCACCACCGGCGAGGTGGCAGAGTGGTCATGCAGCGGCCTGCAAAGCCGTGGACGCCGGTTCGATTCCGACCCTCGCCTCCAGCACACCTGTCGGATGACCCGTCCGGGTCATCCGCACCGCGGGAATAGCTCAGTTGGTAGAGCGCAACCTTGCCAAGGTTGAGGTCGCGAGTTCGAGTCTCGTTTCCCGCTCCAGAATGAAACAAAAATGGGAAGCTTCGCTTCCCATTTTTTCGTCAGTACCGGCTTGATGCCGACGCTATCCTGCGGCGCGGTGCCCCCGAAAATGTCGAACCACGATGGTGACCAGCGTGATCGCGGTCAGCGGCAGCGCGATGGTCTGCATCACGAAGGCGTAGTCGCCGAGTGCGTCGTGGTCCTTGGCGGCCATGATGAGGTAGAGCGCGTACGCGATGTAATAGGCGAAGAACAGTGCGCCTTCCCAGCGAGCGATCAGGTTGCCGGTCATGAAGATGGGCAGGCAGGCGATGGCGACAGCGGCCATCACAGGTATGTCGAAGGCCAGCATGGACGGCGGCAGGGTCAACGCGGTCGGTGCGACCATTGACGACACGCCGAGCGCGCCCAGGATGTTGAATGTATTGCTGCCGACCACATTGCCGACCGCGATGTCGCGCTGGCCGCGCAGTGCCGCGGTGACCGATGCAGCCACCTCAGGCAGTGAGGTACCGGCAGCGACGATGGTCAGGCCGATCACCGCTTCGCTCAGGCCCAGGTAGCGCGCGAACACGATGGCCGCTTCGACCAGCAGGTTCGAGCCGAGCACCAGCAGCCCGAGACCGACGACGATCAGTGCAATCTGCACCGGCAGCGTCGAGTCCCAGCCCGCGCCTGGGCCGACCACGCTTTCGGCGTACTCGTCGTTCAGTGCCTTCGTCTGGCGGCGGCTCTGGACGATCAGGAAGGTCGTGTAGGCGATCATCAGGCCGACGAACAGCGCGCCGTCACCGAAGGACACGCTGCCATCCAGCGTCAGCGCGACGAACAGCAGCGATATGCCGACCATGATGGGCACTTCCTGACGGATGAGCTGCTTGTCGACCAGCAGCGGCGTGATCATCGCCGACAGGCCGAGGATGAACAGCACGTTGAAGATATTGCTGCCGACCACGTTGGCAACCGCCATGTCCGTCTTGCCGTTCCAGGCCGACTGCACCGATACCGCCAGTTCGGGCGAACTGGTGCCGAAGGCAACGATGGTGAGCCCGACCACCAGCGGCGAAATGCCGAACGACAACGCCAGTTTCGAGGCGCCGCGCACCAGCAGCTCGGCCCCCGCGATCAGTGCGACAAGGCCGAGGCCGAACAGCAGAAAAGTCATGAAATCGAATCCATAATTTTAAGAAGGGTTTCAGACCGCGACGACCAAAGAGGGTTGCAGGGCGGCCCGCCAGGCGTGCAGCTTGTCGGTTGCCGACAGGCCGGCGTGGGCCGGGCTGGTCGACGGAAGTCTAAGCATGTCGAGCGCGCGGACGTGCGGCATCACGTCTCGCCGGAAGCAGGTTTCGGCCAGCGCGCCATTGAACAGCACGCGCCGGATGCCGGTGTGGCGCCCAAGAAACGCGGCGAAATCGTTGGCCTGGGCGGAGCGAAGATCGATCGCCGAATCCAGGCTGCCGCGTCGCTCGCAGCTCGAAAGCACGTCCCACAGCGCGAGGCCGGCGCCGGTCAGCATCGCCAGCCGTTCGGCGTAGGGCAGCGCGGGGTGGGCGCCAAACAGGGTTCCCATGATGGACCAGAACTGGTTGCGCGGATGGGCGTAGTACTGATTGGCGTCAAGCGATGCCTTGCCGGGCATCGAGCCCAGGATGAGGACGCGCGCGGTGGCCGGATCGGCCACCGGCGGGAAGCAGCGGATGCGCGAGCCCTCCGCCATCACTTGTTCAGCACGGCCGCCAGTTCGCGGCGGTAGTGGCGCACCAGCGGGTGGTCGCTGCCGAGCAGGTCGAACAGATCGATCAGCGTGCGCCGGCCGGCATCGTCGCCGAAATCGCGGTCGCGTCTGACCACTTCGAGCGCCTGCTTCATCGCGCCCTCCCAGTCTTCTTCCGCCGCGTGCAGCGCCGACCATTCGAGGCGTGCCGCAAGGTCATCAGGATTGCGTGCAATGCGCGCCGCGTAGTCGTGGTCGGCGTCGCCTGGCTGGCGCCGTGCGACGGCGATGCGCGCATACAGCGTGCCGACGCGCGCGCGGTCGTTCATGTCGCCCGGCAGCGCATCGAGTGCGGCCTGAGCTTCGTCCAGCTTCGCCTGTGCAATCAGCGCCTCTACCCGGCCCAGCATGGCCGGTTCGAACAGCGGATCGAGGTCGAGCGCGGCCTCGTTCAGCGCCAGCGCCGTGTCAGCATCACCGCGCAGCAGCGCGGCGCGCGCTTCGTCGCAGGTGGGCTCGGCCGGCGATGGCAGCAGGGCGTCGATGAATTCGCGCAGTTCGCGATCCGGCAGCACGCCGGTGAATTCGTCGACCATCACGCCGCCGACGAAGGCCTTCACGTTCGGAATGCCGCGCACGCCGAAGCGACGCGCCAGTTCCGGGTTGTCGTCCGAGTTGATCTTGGCCAGCCGCACCCGACCGGCGTAGCTGATGGTCAGCGCTTCGAGTCGCGGCGTCAGCGCCTGACAGGGCTGACACCAGGGCGCCCAGAAATCGACCAGCACCGGCATGCGCTGTGACATGTCGATCACATCGCGCTGAAAATTGGTCAGGGTGACTTCGATGACGTCGCCACCTGCCGCGTCGGGGGCGTCGGGATGCATGTTCATTCCTCGTGAAAATCGTCGATCCGGACTGCAGTCTGCAGCCCGCACCTTCAGATGCGATGGAGCATACAAACAACAAGCCCGGGCGGGGGGCCGATGTTGCGCCGGGGACCTATGAGAACGGAGCCCCCAGCGATCGGCTCCGCCCCCGTGAAAGCGGCAGTTTGTAGGGGCGGCGGCTTGTGGGAGCTGTGGCTTGTGGGAGCGGCGGCCTCGCCGCGATCGTGCCGCGACCATCGTTGTACAGAGTGCGTATCGCGGCGAGGCCGCCGCTCCCACAGGAACAGCTCCCACAGGAACAGCTCCCACAGGAACAGCTCCTACAGGAACAGCTCCTACAGGAACAGCTCCTACAGGAACAGCTCCTACAGGTTCCGCGGCAACCCTGCGCCCTGGCGGACGGCCCACGGGCCGTCCGCCAGGGCACGCTGACTGCGCCGCGCGCGAATTGCGAACAAAATGCCGGCGCGACGATCCGACTGCGGTGATCGGTGCCCCCTATATATAATTGCGAATTCGGATCCGCGTGGCGGTGTCCGGCGTCCTTTCCTCCAGTTTCCCCTCATGACCCTCATTCTGAAGCTCCGCGGTACCCCTGCATTTTCCGAGGCGCGTATGGCGCGTCTGGCCGACGACTGTCGTGCGACGGTCGGCAAGGTGCGCGAAGTGCGCGCAACGCAGCACTTCTTCGTCGAATGCAGTGCGGTACCTGGCGCCGACGAACTGGCCCGGCTGCACGCGCTGCTGGCAGCCGAACCTGCGGTCGCGCTAGCGGCGGGTGCGCTGCTGGTGACGCCACGGCTGGGGACGATTTCGCCCTGGTCGTCGAAGGCGACTGACATTGCGCGCAATTGCGGTCTGACCAGCGTCGCGCGCATCGAGCGCGGCGTGCTGTACGAGATCGAGCTGTCGCGCGGCCTGCTGGGCGCCGGGTCGCTTGACGCGACCGAGCGCATGGCGCTGTCGGCGAAGCTGCACGACCGCATGACGGAATCGGTGCTGGCCAGCCTTGACGAAGCCGATGCACTGTTCAGCCATGTGCCGCCGCGTCCGCTGGTCAGCGTATCGCTCGGACAGGGTGGCAAGGATCAGGGCCGCGCCGCGCTGGTGCAGGCCAACAGCGCGCTCGGTCTGGCGCTGTCCGACGACGAAATCGATTACCTGCTCGACGCCTACACGAAGCTCGGCCGCGACCCCACCGACGTCGAACTGATGATGTTCGCGCAAGCCAATTCGGAGCACTGCCGGCACAAGATATTCAATGCGAGCTGGAACATCGACTACGCGACGCAGGACCTGAGCCTGTTCGGCATGATCCGCGAAACGCACCGCGCGACGCCGCAGCACACCGTGGTGGCGTATTCGGACAATGCGGCGGTGATCGAAGGCGCAACGACGGCGCCGGTCGACCGTTTCTACCCGGACCGCAACGGCCGCTGGGGCTGGCATGCCGAGCCGATGCACTTCCTGGCCAAGGTCGAGACGCACAATCATCCGACCGCGATTTCGCCGTTCGCCGGGGCCGCGACGGGCGCCGGCGGTGAAATCCGCGACGAGGGCGCGACCGGCCGCGGTGCGAAGCCCAAGGCGGGTCTGGCCGGATTTTCGGTGTCCAACCTGAACATTCCGGGCTTCGAACAGCCATGGGAGCGGATCGACGGCGAACTTTACGGCAAGCCGGAGCGCATCGCCTCGGCGCTGCAGATCATGATCGATGGCCCGCTGGGTGCTGCCGCTTTCAACAATGAATTCGGTCGGCCCAATCTGGCCGGCTATTTCCGTACCTTCGAACTGCCCTTCATGGGCGAAATGCGCGGCTATCACAAGCCCATCATGATCGCCGGCGGCATCGGCAACATCAGTGCGCGCGACGCGCTGAAGATCGTGTTTCCGGCCGGCACGAAACTGATCGTGCTGGGCGGCCCGGCCATGCTGATCGGTCTGGGTGGCGGCGCGGCGTCGAGCATGACCACCGGCACAAACACCGCCGATCTCGACTTCGCGTCGGTGCAGCGCGGCAATCCGGAAATCGAGCGGCGCGCGCAGGAAGTGATCGACCGCTGCTGGCAGATGCAGGACGACAACCCCATTCTTGCGGTGCACGACGTCGGCGCCGGCGGTCTGTCGAATGCGCTGCCTGAACTCGCCCACGGCGCCGGCCATGGTGCGTGGTTCGATCTGCGCGCCATCCTGAGCGAAGAGTCGGGCATGAGTCCGGCCGAACTGTGGTGCAACGAATCGCAGGAGCGCTACGTGCTGGCCATCGCGCCCGAACGGGTCGATGACTTCCGCGCGTTGTGCGATCGCGAGCGCTGCCCGTATGCGGTGCTCGGCCAGGCGACGCCGGACGGCCAGCTCACGGTCGAAGACCCGCACTTCGGAACGAAGCCGGTCGACATGTCGATGGACGTGCTGCTCGGCAAGCCGCCGAAGATGCACCGTACCGTGCAGCGCCGCCCGGCCTTTGCACCGCCGATGGACGTCGGCGGCTATGACCTGAAGGACACGGCCTACCGCGTGCTGAGCATGCCATCGGTCGCCAGCAAGTCCTTCCTGATCACCATCGGCGACCGTTCGGTCGGCGGCCTGACTGCGCGCGATCAGTTCGTCGGCCCCTGGCAGATGCCGGTGGCCGATGTGGCCGTGACCAGCGCAGGGTTCAGCGGCCATCAGGGCGAAGCGTTCGCGATGGGCGAACGCACGCCGGTGGCGCTGCTCAGCGGCCCGGCATCCGGCCGCATGGCGATCGGCGAGGCGATCACCAATCTGGTCGCAGCCGACGTGCGCAGCTTCGACCGCATCAAGCTGTCGGCCAACTGGATGGCCGCGGCCGGTCACAAGGGTGAAGACGCGGCACTGTTCGATACGGTGAAGGCCGTGGCGATCGACTTTTGCCCCGGGCTCGGCCTGTCGATCCCGGTCGGCAAGGACAGCCTGTCGATGAAGACGCGCTGGACCGAGGGCGAAGGTCAGAACGCGCGGCAGAAGGAAGTCATTTCACCGCTGTCGCTCGTCATCACGGCGTTCGCGCCGGTCGGCGACGTGCGCAAGACGCTGACGCCGCAGTTGCTGATAGACCCTGAAGTCGACACCGAACTGCTGCTGCTCGACCTGGGCCAGATGAAGAACCGCCTCGGCGGCTCGGCGTTTGCACAGGCCTATGGCGTGGTGGGCGAACATGCACCCGACGCCGACGCGGTGCTGCTGGGCCGCTTTCTGCCGGCGATCAACCGCCTGCGCGACGAAGGCTATCTGCTGGCGTATCACGACCGCTCGGACGGCGGCCTGTTCGCCACGCTGTGCGAAATGGCCTTCGCATCGAGGGTCGGTCTGTCGATCAACCTCGATACGCTGGCTTACGACCCGTTGCTGGTCGACGTCGATTCGCTGGCCAAGAAGCCCGACGCGGTGCGTGGCCGCTTCAATGACCGTACCTTCTCGGCGCTGTTCGCGGAGGAACTGGGCGCCGTGATCCAGATCCGCGTCGCCGAGCGTTCGAAGGTGATGGACGTGCTGCGCGAAGCCGGAATGTCCGGCGTGACGCACGGCATCGGCAGCCCGAACGATCGCGACGAAATCCGTCTTTGGCATAACGCCAAGGTCATTTTCAGCGAAGCGCGCAGCGATCTGCTGAAGGCCTGGAGCGAAGTCAGTCATCGCATCGCGTCGCTGCGCGATGACGCGGGTTGCGCGGAAGAGGAATTCGCGTTACTCGACGACAAGAATGACACCGGCCTGTTCGCAGCACTGACCTTCGAGCCGCAGGAAGATATTGCAGCGTCCTTCGTGAGCAGCGGCAAGCGGCCGAAGATTGCCATCCTGCGCGAGCAGGGCGTCAACGGCCAGGTCGAGATGGCAGCCGCCTTCGACCGCGCCGGCTTCGAGGCACACGACGTGCATATGTCCGACCTGATGGCCGGGCGCGTGAAACTGTCCGATTTCAAGGGCCTGGCCGCCTGCGGCGGTTTTTCGTACGGCGACGTGCTGGGCGCGGGTGCCGGCTGGGCCAAGTCCATCCTGTTCAACGCGCAGCTGCGCGACGCCTTTGCGGAGTATTTCAACCGCGAAGACACGTTCGCGCTGGGCGTGTGCAACGGCTGCCAGATGATGAGTCAGCTGCGCGACATCATTCCGGGTGCGGCGCACTGGCCGCATTTCGAGCGCAACCGCTCGGAGCAGTTCGAGGCGCGTTTCACGATGGTCGAACTGGTCGAGTCGCCGTCCATCCTCTTCCGCGGCATGGCCGGCTCGAAACTGCCCATCGTGGTGTCGCACGGTGAAGGCCGCGCGGTGTTCGATGACCCGCAGGCGCAGTCCCTGGCGCGCGTCGCGATGCGCTACATCGACCACGACGGCAAGGTCGCGACGCGCTACCCGCGCAACCCGAACGGCTCGCCCGACGGCATCACGTCGGTCACCACCGATGACGGCCGCGTCACCATCCTGATGCCGCACCCCGAGCGCGTATTCCGCACCGTTCAGATGAGCTGGCACCCGGAACACTGGGGCGAGGACAGCCCATGGATGCGCATGTTCAGGAATGCGCGGGCCTGGGTCGAGTGATCTGGCGTCGGCGTGTTTCGGCGCGCGCCTGCGCGATTGACTTCAATCCGCTGAAGGCATTCCCTCTGTAGGAGCGGCCCTGTAGGAGCGGTCCTGTGGGAGCGGCCCTGTGGGAGCGGCCCTGTGGGAGCGGCGGCCTCGCCGCGATCAGTGCCGCGACCATCGTTGTGCAGAGTGCCTATCGCGGCGCGGCCGCCGCTCCCACAAGGGCGCCGGTCCAACATGGGCTGCTCCGTCGACTACTCGTCGAGCAAGGGTTGCGCGCTTGCGATCAAGGCTTCGAAGGCGAGGGCGGCCGGGCTGATCGGGCGCTCGGGCAGACGAATGCGGTAGAGCGTGCGCTGTATGGCGGCACCGCCCGGGTGCAGTCGGCGTATGCGCCCCAGGGCCAGTTGGTCGCGCGCACAGATGCGCGGCACCATGCCCAGTCCGCGACCTGCGGCGACGGTCTGAACGATGGCCTCGTTGCTGCCCACCTCGATTGCGCGTACTGGCGTCAGCCCCATTTCATCAAGCACACGATCGGTGGCGGCGCGACTGCCGGAACCGCGCTCGCGCACGATCCACGTATGGTCGGCCAGATCGGCCGGCCGCAGGGCGCCGCCGGTCGGCAACGCTGCATCGCGTGGTGCGATGATGACCATTTCGTCGCGGCGCCAGATGCGGCGGTTCAACCGCGCATCGTCCACATCGCCTTCGACCAGCGCCACGTCGACCCGGCACTCCAGCAACAGATCGGCGATCTGGCGCGTGTTGCCGCTGATCACCTGCAGTTCGACCTGTGGATGGCGGGCATGAAAATCGACCAGGAAAGGCGGCAGCCAATACGTCGCGATGGTGGTGCTGGCCCCGATGCTCAGCCGCCCGCGTTCGAGCGAGCTGAAGGCGCGGATCGTTTCGGTCGCTTCCCGTTCGAGGGCCAGGATGCTGCGGCCGTATTCGTACAGCGCACGACCCGACTCGCTTGGCTTGAAGGTTTTGCCACGGCGGTCGAGCAGCACGGTTTCAAGCTGCGATTCGAGCTCACGCACCGCCTTCGATACAGCGGGCTGCGTGATGTCCAACGCTTCGGCCGCGCGCGAGAAGCTCTGAACTTCGACCACCTTCACGTAGATGCGAAGCAGATGCAGGTTCAAGTATCACCTGAGGTTATCAATCAGTGATTTGCATGATATAGAAGAATGAATGGCTCGCCGCGTACGCTGCATTCACTTTCTGCAGCCCGCGACCCGTCCATGAATTCGACGACTGCCATCACACCACCCGGCCTGCCGACCGGACTTGCCGCGTCGGTAGCGGTTGCCGGTGCATCGGCTTCGCTTTCCGCCCTGCCCGGTGTATCGGCACACGGCTTCGGCTGGCTGCCGCTGGCGGTGGCGCTGGGCATCGTGGTCGGCAATCTGTGGCCGTCTCTGCCAGCGCGTGGCGTCGAGGGATTCCGCCTGGCGCGCGGTCCGTTGATGCGCGCCGGCATCGCCTTGTACGGACTGCGCATCGGAATCGACGAACTGGGCCGGGTGGGCTGGAGCGGCCTGCTGATGGCGATGGTCGTCGTGCTCAGTACGTTCGGACTGGCGCTCTTGCTGGGGCGTCGTCTCGGCCTCGATCCCCAGGCGGCGATACTTATCGGCTGCGGTAGCGCGATCTGCGGCGCCGCGGCGGTGGCGGCGGCCGATAGCGTGATCGGTGCGCGCGCGCGCCACGTGTCAGCCGCGGTGCTGGCAGTCGTCGTTTTCGGCACGCTGGGTATGTATCTGCTGCCGCTTCTGCAGCCGCTGACGGGCTTGAGCGATCTGTCATTCGGTCTGTGGGTGGGGCTTACGGTGCACGAACTCGGCCATGTCGTGGCCGCTGCTGCTGCGGCCGGGCCGGCGGCGGCTTCCAGTGCGCTGGTCGAGAAAATGATGCGCGTGATGCTGCTGGCGCCGGTCGTGATGCTGATCGCAGCCCGATGGCGCGCTGGCGGCACGACGGGTTCGCGCAGCCGGGGTGTTCCGCTTTTCCTCTACGGCTTCATCGCAACGATTGCGCTCAATGCGTCCGGTCTGCTGCCGGTGTGGCTGCACGCCCTCGGTGCCGAAGCGGCGCAAGCGCTGCTGGCAGTCGGTCTGGGGGCGCTCGGTGCCAACACCCGGCTGGCCGACATTGGACAGGCCGGGTGGCGCGTGTGGGCGCTCGCCGCGCTGCTCTGGATATGGCTTTTGCTTGCCGGCTTCGGCCTGGTCAGCCTCGGAGCGCCGTCATGAATGCACGAAAGCGGAGCGTCGATCGTGCGGGCGCACCGCAGCGGTATGACCCGGTGTCGCAGTGGCGCTCCGGGCAGATGACGCGAAGGCACGTCCGGCAAGGCATTGCGATGGATCGGCGGCACGTCGGCTCGCAGGTCCGGCTTTTGCTTGACATTACCTGTTATGACAGGTTTGGCGGCGTACCTTTCCGGGAAGCGCGCCGCTTGTCCCGTCCGGGAGAACCGATTGGATGCTTCGCTGCTGAACACGCTGTGGCCGGACCGCGGCATCGCGAGTTGGGCGGTGATCGCCGGCGCGGTGATCGCAGGGGGCGTGCTGCGCGGCATGACCGGTTTCGGCGCGGCGCTGCTGATGGCACCCCTGTTGTCCACGGTGGCGTCGGCGCGCGACACGATCTGCATCGTGACGCTGCTCAACGCGCTGCCACTGACCCATGCACTGGCGCCGTCGGTGCGCCGGCTGGTCGATCACCGCGTTCTGCTGCCGATGCTCGGCGCTGCGTGTTTCGGCATTCCGCTCGGTCTGTGGCTGGTGAGCGTGCTGCCGGCGCGATTGTTCGGGCAGGTGATCGGCCTTGCGGTGATTGCCAGCGCAGCGGTCTTGCTGACCGGCGTACGCCTGGTGCGCGGTCGCAGCCATGCCGCTTCCATCGGTGCGGGGCTGTTCAGCGGGGTGCTCACCGGTTTCGGTGGTGTCGGCGGTCCGCCGGCCATCCTCTACCTGCTGGGCGTGGAAACCGACAGTCATCGCGCGCGTGCCAGCTTCCTCGTCTACTTCGGATGCCTTTACCCGCTGGCGCTGATTGCCATCGTGCTGTCCGGCTTGTTCGGCCTGTCGCTGCTGCTGCAGGGGCTGCTGCTGGCGCCCCTTTTTCATGGCGGCGGCCTGTTGGGCGAACGCCTGTATCGCGGTCTGGATCCGCGACATTTCCGGCGGGTCGTGCTGTGCCTGCTGATGGCCACCGGTGCGTTCGCGGCCTGGCCGAAGCACGCGACCGCTTTGGTGCAAGCGCCTGGCGCGGTGCAGCAAACCGGTGCAGGCATCGCTGCGGAGGATGTACTGTCAAGACATAAAAATAGTTTAAAAACATAGGTTTGTCCCTGTGTTGTGCGAGGCGGAAGAATTGGCACTGACCTTGCATAACATAACCCGTCATAACAGGTTCTCGAACAGGAGCTCGAACATGGCACCGCACCGCAAGCAGATCGCGCCCCCGGGCGCAGCGAAGGTCGAGGATGCGCTGTCGCAGGTATCGCAGATGCCGCTGTACACGCAGATCCGCGAAATCCTGCGCCGGCGCATTCTCGACGGCAGCTATCCGCCGCATTCGCAGATGCCATCGGAAAGCCAGATGATTTCGGCTTTCGCTGTCAGCCGCATCACGATACGGCAGGCATTGGGCGACCTGCAGAAGGAAGGGCTCATCTTCAAGGTGATGGGCAAGGGCAGCTTCGTCGCCAAGCCGAAGGCCTTCCAGAGTCTGTCGCGGCTGCAGGGGTTCGGCGAGGCCATGTCGACCTCCGGCTACGAAACCTATTCGCTGCTGCTCAGTGCCCGACCGGTCGCAGCGAGTGCGCTCGTGGCACAGCGGCTGCAGCTCAAGCCGGAGGCGCCGGTGTTCGAAATCCAGCGCCTGCGCTACCTGAATCGCGAGCCGATTTCGGTCGACGTGAGCTACTTCCCGCCGGACATCGGCGAGCGGCTCGCCCAGGAAGATCTGGCCACGCGCGACATCTTCGTCATTCTCGAAAACGACCTCGGACGCAACCTCACGCACGCCGACGTGCAGATCGAGGCGATTTCGTCCGACGAGTCGCTTGCCCGCCATCTCGACATCGCCGAGGCCTCGCCGCTGCTGCGCATAGAGCGACTGACCTGGGCCGACGACCGGCCCATCGATTTCGAGTTTCTCTACTACCGCGGCGATGCCTTCCAGTACCGCCTGCGCATCGATCGAAGTTGATCCAGCGCTGGAAAGCAAAGCAGGAAGTCTTCGTTCGCAGCTGCGCGCCGAAGCGCGACAGTGCAGCCCACATCAAGGAGAGAACATGAAACGCATTGACCTGGAATTCGATCTCGTCGTCATCGGCGGCGGGACCGGCGGCCCGATGGCCGCAGTGAAGGCGAAGGAGAAGAACCCGAAGCTGCGCGTGCTGCTGATCGACAAGGCCAACGTGAAGCGCAGCGGTGCGATCTCGATGGGCATGGACGGGCTGAACAACGCGGTCATTCCCGGTCATGCGACGCCCGAGCAGTACGTCAAGGAAATCACCATCGCCAACGATGGCATCGTCGATCAGGAAGCGGTGATGGCCTATGCGGCCAACAGCTTCGACATGATCAACCAGCTCGACCAGTGGGGCGTCAAGTTCGAGAAGGACGAGACCGGCGACTACGCGGTGCGCAAGGTGCATCACCTGGGCAGCTACGTGCTGCCGATGCCCGAAGGGCATCACATGAAGAAGATCCTATACCGCCAGCTCAAGAAGGCGCGCGTCGAAGTGACCAACCGGGTTGTCGTGACGCGCGTGCTGACCGGCGCCGACGGCGAGGTGGTCGGCGTCATGGGCTTCGACTGCCGCACCGCCGACACCTATGTCATACGGACCAAGGCTGCGGTGTTGTGCACCGGTGCTGCCGGGCGCATTGGTCTGCCGGCATCGGGCTATCTGATGGGCACCTACGAAAACCCGACCAACTGCGGCGATGGCCATGCGATGGCCTACCACGCCGGGGCGGACCTGGCCAATCTCGAGTGCTTCCAGATCAATCCGCTGATCAAGGACTACAACGGACCGGCCTGTGCGTACGTGACCGGCCCCTTCGGCGGCTTCACCGCCAACTCCAAGGGCGAGCGCTTCATCGAGTGCGACTACTGGAGCGGCCAGATGATGATGGAGTTCTACAACGAACTCGAAGGCGGCAACGGTCCGGTCTTCCTCAAGCTCGACCACCTGGCCGAAGAAACCATCCAGGAGATCGAAACCATCCTGCATACCAACGAGCGACCCAGCCGCGGCCGCTTCCACGAGAAGCGCGGCAACGATTACCGCAAGCAGATGGTGGAGATGCACATTTCCGAGATCGGCTTCTGCAGCGGTCACAGCGCTTCCGGCATCCACACCAACGCGATGGGCGAGACGTCCGTGCCGGGTCTGTACGCCGCCGGCGACTGCGCCAGCGTGCCGCACAACTACATGCTGGGCGCCTTCGTGTACGGCCGGCTGTGCGGCGAGAACGCCGCCGCCTACTGCGCCGGCCATGGACACGGTGTGATCGACACCGGTGATGTTGCCGCCGAAGAGCGCCGCATTCTCGCGCCACTGGGCCGCACCGACGGGCTGACGCCTTATCAGATCGAGTACAAGACGCGCCGCCTGGTGAATGACTACCTGCAGCCGCCGAAGATCACGCGCAAGTACGAGATCGCACTGCGTCGTTTCGACGAAATCCGCGAGGACGCCGATTCGATGTTCGCGGCCAACCCGCACGAGCTGATGCGCGCGATGGAAGCGCATTCCATTCTCGACTGCGCGGAAATGGCGGCGCGGGCCTCGATGTTCCGCACCGAGAGCCGCTGGGGCCTCTACCACTATTTCCTCGATCACCCGGAGCGCGACGACGAGAACTGGTTCTGCCATTCGCTGCTGAGCAAGAGCGCGGACGGCCGCATGCAGATGCGCAAGAAGGCCATCGAACCCTACATCGTGCCGATCGACGAGGAAGAGCGCAGCGCCTACCAGCGTCTGCGCGTCGCGCACAGCGCCGAAGCCGCCTGACCCCCGATCACTTCGCCCGAATCCCGAGGAATTACGCCATGACCATTGCCACAACGCAGACCCAGGTACCCGTGAATGTCGATAACGACAAATGCATCGCCGAAAAGGGCTGCACCGTCTGCGTCGATGTCTGTCCGCTCGACGTGCTCGCCATCGACATGCTGACGAAGAAGGCTTTCATGAAGTTCGACGAATGCTGGTACTGCCTGCCGTGCGAGACCGATTGCCCTACCGGCGCAGTCAGCGTGTCGATTCCCTACCTGCTGCGCTGAGGAGCCGGACGATGGATATCCAGAATTGTTCAGTCGCCGAGCGTCTCGGCAGCGCGGACGCGGAAGTCAGGCGCCTTGCCGTGATCGACTTGCCTTACGGCGATGAGGACGACATCGTGCCGCTGCTGCTGCCGCGCCTGGCGGACCCGGATGCGTCGGTGCGGACCGAAGCGGTGCGCGCACTCGAAGGCTACGAAGAACCCGAAGTGGTGTCGGCGCTGGCACCGATGCTGCTCGATGCCGATGCGGATGTCCGGGCAGCGGCGGGCGCCGTGCTGTCCGAACTGAAGGAGAGCGCATCGGCCGCGCCACTGCTGCCGTTTCTGCAGGGCCACTCGAGCGAGGTACGCATGCTGGCCCTTCGTGCGATCCGGGCACTGCGCGTGCCTGAAGCCTTCGCACCGGCGATGGAAGCCTTGAAGGATGGCGACGCCGGCGTCAGGCGCGAGGCAGTCGGCGTGCTTGGCTACCTGCGCATGCCGGAGGCCATCGGTGCGCTGGCCGAGGTGGCGGCGCGCGACGCGGACGCCGATGTCCGGCGCATCGCCATCGGCGCCATCGGCTATTCCAGCGAGGTGAGCGTGCTGCCGGCCCTGACCCGCGGTCTGGCCGACACCTCGTGGATGGTGCGCGACGAGGCGGCACAGACCCTGGGCAAGCTGCGACTCGGTCTGGCGATTCCGGATCTGATCCGCGCCATGCAGGACGACTACTGGCAGGTACGCGTGAAGGCTGCACGCGCACTCGGCCTGCTCAAGGCGGTCGCGGCGCTGCCCGCATTGATCGACAGCCTGACGCACACGATAGGAAACGTGCGCAAGGAAGCTGCCATCGCGCTGGGCGAAATCGCCGACCCGCGTGCCATTCCCGCGCTCGAGGCCGCGCTGGGTGATGCCGACCCGGATGTGCGCAAGTTGTCGCGCCTTGCGCTCACCGCCATCACCCTGGCTCAGAAGTGAGGAAACAGCCATGACCTATGTCGTGACCGAAGCATGCGTGCGCTGCAAGTACACGGACTGCGTGGATATCTGCCCGGTCGAGTGCTTTCACGAGGGCCCCGAGTTTCTGGTCATCAACCCGGACATCTGCATCGATTGCGGCGTGTGCGTCAGCGAATGCCCGGTCAGCGCGATCTATGCGCAGGACGAACTGCCACCGGGCCAGGAGGTGTTCATCGAACTCAATGCGCGGCTCGCCGCGCAGTGGCCGGTGATTGCCGAGGCGCACGAACCGCTTGCCGATGCCCAGGCCTGGGCGGAAGTGAGCGAGAAAAGGCAGTACCTCGACGCCCTTCAGGGCGCATGAAGAAGCGGTGGATGGGCTGGGCAGGAGACAGGCTTCCGAAACAACAACCGCAACAGCATTTCGTCGTTTTTCATTGAACTGACAGGGAGAGGTGAACGCCATGAATGCACTGAATGCAGGTCTTGACCGATTGGCCGCCGCATCGCGCATGTTCGCGCTGGGCATGTCCATCGCGGTCTGTGCGCCGGCTGCACTGGCCGAGGTGATCACGGTGGGAATCGGTACGCAGAACACGACGACCAATACCGTGACCGGCGGCATCGTCATCAAGGAACTGGGCCTGATGGAGAAGCACCTGCCGAAGACCGGCAAGTACAAGGACATTCAGTTCAAGATCGAATGGCAGAACTTCACCTCGGGTCCGCCGGTGACCAACGGCATGGTGGCCAACACCCTGCAGATCGGCATGATGGGCGACTATCCGCTGCTGGTGAACGGCGCCACCTTCCAGGCAGGGCCGGAGACTAAGAGCAGGCTGATCGCCCTGATCGCCTACAACATAGACGGTGCCGGAAACGGCATGGTGGTGCACAAGGATTCACCCTATTTCCAGCTGTCCGACCTCAAGGGCAAGAAAGTGTCCGTGCCGTTCGGGTCTGCTGCGCACGGCATGCTGCTCAAGGCGATGGAAGACCGCGGGTGGACGTCCGACTACTGGGAACTGGCCAGCCAGAGCCCCGAGGTCGGCACGTCGAACCTGCAGGAAAAGCGCATCGACGGCCACGCCGATTTCGTGCCGTTTGCCGAACTGCTGCCGTACCGGGGCTTTGCGCGAAAGATATTCGATGGCGTCGAGACCAAGGTGCCGACCTTCCACGGCGTGGTGGTGCGCGAGGACTTCGCGAAAAAGTATCCGGAATTCGTCGTCGCCTACATCAAGGCGATGATCGAAGCCAACGACTGGGTGCGCAAGAACCCGGTCGAGGCGGCCACGAAGATCGAGCAATGGACACGCGTCGAGAAGGAGGTCGCCTACATGTTCCTCGGCCCGAGCGGTGTTCATACGCTGGATCCCACCATCAAGCCGAAGTGGGTCGAAACGGTGAAATACGACCACGGCGTGCTGAGCCGCATGGGCCGCGTGAAGGAGTTCGACGCTGACGCGTGGGTCGACGAAAGCTACGTGATGCAGGCTTACAAGGAACTCGGGCTGGACTACGCGGCGCAGAAGGCCGGCTATTCGAGCTACGAGATTTCGGGCACCGACCCCTTGTGCGGCGGCAGCATCACCGCACCGCGCGAAGCGGGCGAGGTGTGGATCGAGGGCGGGGCGCTGACCGCCTACAGATCGGCCAACTGCACGCTGGCGGCAGTCCGCAAGGCGACCGAGGCCGGTAAGAAGGTCGGTGTGGCCTTCGTGTTCGATCAGACCTTCAAGATCAAGCTGTTCGCCGACAAGGCTTACTACTCGCTGGTCAGCAAGGATGGTGTGACGCAGATCGTGCCCTTCCTGCTGAAGAAGGATGCCGAAGCGCACGCCGCGGCCAATGGTGGCAAGGCGGGGCTCTATGCCGACGCACTGGCCGTCGCAACGGTAAGGAAGTGAGTCATGGGAACCGCTATCAGGATTCAGCCCGCGGATGACGTGCGGTCGTTCGCATCGGAGCAGGACGAAGGTGCGACAGCGCAGCGTGAGGTGCCGGTCGTGCCCGCCGTCAGGCGCGCGGAACGGTCCGAAGCAGCGGCTCCCGTGGGCAAGCTCAGGTCATCGGCACTCTGGCGCCTGATGCGCAGCGAAGGGCCGGCGATGCTGCTGGCCCTCGTTTCGATCGGCCTGCTGATCGGCTTCTGGTACCTGGCAACCGCCTATCGCTGGGATTTCTACATCCGCTTCACGCACATCCCGGGGCCGGTCGAGGTGTACCAGGATGCGCTGGCCCTGTTCGGCGATCCGAAGTTCATGACCAACATCATGATCAGCCTGCGACGCATCATGATCGGCTTCGTTGTCGCCACGCTGCTGGGCGTGGCCTTCGGGCTGCTCATCGGCCGCTACCGCGCGGTGCGCGGGCTGCTGTTTCCCGCCATGGAAATCCTGCGACCGATCCCGGCCATCGCCTGGGTGCCGATGTCCATCATGCTGTGGCCGACCACCGAAACCAGCATCGTGTTCATCACCTTCCTCGGTGCCTTCTTTCCCATCCTGCTCAACACCATGCACGGTGTGGCGACGATGGACAGCGTGCTGGTGCGCGCGGCGCGCTGTCTGGGGGCCAACGAGTTCGCGCTCATGACCCAGGTGGTGCTGCGCGGCGCGATGCCTCACATCTTCACCGGACTGTCGGTGGGCATGGGTGTGGCGTGGGTATCGCTGATCGCCGCGGAAATGATTTCGGGGCAGTACGGCGTCGGCTACTTCACCTGGGAAGCGTATTCGCTGATCGAGTATTCGCACATCGTGATCGGCATGCTGGTCATCGGTGTACTGGGTCTGCTGTGCAGCGGTGCCATCCGCCTGCTGGCCCGGCTCGCCATGCCCTGGCAGGTATCCGTCGGAAAGGAGAACACGCGATGAACGCCGCTTCCGTCCCCGGCAAGGGGCATATCGAAATCCGCGATGTCTGCGTGCGCTTCACGCAGAACGGCGTGCCGCTCGATGCGGTCAGCGACGTGTCGCTCGACGTCAAGCCGGGGGAATTCGTATCCATCGTCGGACCGTCCGGATGCGGCAAGTCGACCTTGCTCAACATCGTTGCCGGTTTCCTGAAGCCGGATCAAGGCATCGTTTCGGTCGATGGCTCGCCGGTCGGCGGACCAGGGGCGGACCGGGGCGTCGTGTTTCAGCAGTATTCGCTGTTTCCGTGGCTCAGCGTGCGGCAGAACGTCGAATTCGGTCTGAAGATGAAAGGCGTCAGCCGTAGCGCCCGCGAGACGAAGGCGCGCACCTTGCTCGGTCTGGCCGGTCTGCTGTCCTTCGAAAACCACTTTCCGGAGCAGTTGTCCGGCGGCATGAAGCAGCGCGTCGGCATCGTGCGCGCGCTGGCCACCAGCCCGCAGGTCATGCTGATGGACGAGCCTTTCGGCGCGCTCGATTCGCAGACGCGCGTGGTGATGCAGGAAATCCTGACCAATATGTGGCAGCAGCTCCAGTTGTCGGTGCTGTTCATCACCCACGACATCGAAGAGGCCATCTTCCTGTCGGACAAGGTGTATGTGATGACGGCCCGGCCCGGACGCGTTAAGTCGGAGATTCCGGTGTTGCTGCCGCGTCCGCGCACACCCGAAATGACCTCGTCGCCGACATTCCTGTCGCTGCATCGACAGCTCAAGGCCCTGATACGCGAAGAAAGTCTCGCGGCCATGGGCGGCGAACTGAAGGAGGGCGGGCTGGCCGGGCACGACTGGCATGTCGGCACCGAAGGTGTCGGAGCGATGCTGTGAGTGCGCTGCCACGCGCCGTCACGGTACATGGTGCGTCGCGCCTGTTGCGTATCGAGTGGGACGACGATACTGAAAGCTCACTGCCCCATGCACTGCTGCGCGCGCGCTGCCGCTGCGCCTTCTGCACGAAGGCGGCGCGCGCCGGTGCGCCGCCGCAGGATTGCAGCGAGGTCGCGCTGACCGAGGCGCACGTAATGGCTGGCACCGGCCTGAATCTGGTTTTCTCCGACGGGCACCGGCGCGGCATCTATCCGTGGGCCTATCTGCGAGAACTGGGAGCGCCGCGCGAAGCCGGGGAGGTCGTATCGTGAAAGTGCGGGTCGCGGCGAAGCGGGCGACTGATCACAGCGTCACCATCCAACGGGATGCCGACATCAACTGACCCGTCGCGCACCGCCCGTGGGCGCAGTACCTGTGGGAGCGGCGATCCACTGCCGGCCCTGCATGGCCGGCCGGCTCTGCGAGCGGCGAGCAATGCTCGCCGAAACCCCCGCTCCGCCCTCGCCGCGATAGGCACTCTGCACGATGGCCATCGCTGCACGATCGCGGCGAGGCCGCCGCTCCCACAAGGCCGGCATGCCAGGCATCGCGCGTGCGACGCGACCTGGTCTGGCGTCAGCCGCCCTTCAGCGCCAGCGCCGACAGCTTTTCCAGCAGGCCCTTCAAGCGGTCATGCTCATGCAGCCCGTTGATCCACGCCTGCGGAACGGCATGCATGCCGCCCTGCGCGCCGAGCAGCGCGCCGAGCACGACGCCGCGGTGGCAGTTGTCGCCGCCCAGTCGTGCGTTGGACATCAGTCCGGCGCGCAGGTCGGACCCGTATTTCACGGCGAGGAAGAGCGTCGCCGGCAGTGAATCTTCCAGATAGCAGGCCGGGCTGAACTGGGCGCCGACGACTTCGTCGTCCGGCCGCGTGCGGACCCAGGAACGGTAGGGCCAGGTCAGCGCGGTGTGTGCAGCGCCGCCCGCGCGCTCGATGGCATCGTCGACCGGCACGCCCTGCAGCAGGAAATACATCAGGTCGGCAAACACCTTCGCTGCCTCGGCTGCAACCGGCCCCTTGTGCGTCAGCTCGATGTGCGACGCCACGGCTTCGTGCATCGCGTGGCGGTTGGCCGCATGGAACAGGATGAGCGGCGTCAGCGTCGCCAGGCCGCCGATGTGGATGTCCTCGATGCCGCAGTCGCCCAGTTCGCGGCCTTCGGCGTAGTGCCTGAAGAAGGCGCGGTGGTACTCCTCGACGTAGGTATCACCATGCGTACCGGGCGTCAGCATGAAGTCGAGATAGCGGCGCGCAAAATCATCGCGGTCGTACTGGCCGCACTCGACCAGCGACTCGGCCAGCAGTGCGGCGAGCCGGATGTTCAGCGTGTTCTCGCCGGCGTGCAGGAACTGGTGGTAATGGATGCCGCGCGGCCCACCCCAGAAGCGCGCCTGGTCATGCAGGATGTCGTCGGTCGCGTCGGTGTGCTGGTACTTGCTGCGCCACAGGATGCTGTCCGGGTGCGGATTGTGCGGCGCCATGTAGTGGTCGATCTCGCCATAGTCGACGGCGATGCGGCTGCGCGTGTAGTACCAATGCACCGGCATGGCCAGTGCGTCACCGATGAAGCTGGCCCACCAGGCCGCTTCGAGGCGCGAGTGATCGATCATGGTTGCTGCTCCTTGTGGACCGTTGTGCGTTCAGGCATTTCGCCGGCCGGATGGTTGCATGATGCTGACCGAGCGTCGACGAAGCAGCGCGGCGACGGTGATGCACAGGGTCAGCCACGCGGAGCCGGATGCAAAGCCGGCCATCACATCGCTCGCGTAATGCACGTGCAGCACGATGCGGCTCAGCGCGGTCGCGAGCGCAATCGCGACGGCGGTCAGCAGCAGCGGCAGATGCCAGCGCGCCGGCAGCAGCTGCATCAATATCCAGGCGGCCATGCCATAGGCCACCAGCGTGCCCGAACTGTGTCCGCTCGGAAAACTCCAGCTGGTTTCCCAGGTCTGGCCGTGTTCGTGCAGGGGGCGTACGCGTTCGAACACCGCTTTCAGCGATCGATTGAGCAGCGAATTGCCGCCGATGGCAGCCACCAGGGCAGCGGCGAGCAGGCGCTCTCTACCCGCCAGCAGCGCTGCCGCACCCACGATGCACAGCGCAGTCAGCACGACGGTGTCGCCAAAGTGCGTGACGCGGGCGAATACCCGCAGCGTGCCGGCGGACTGATGCGCTGCCATGGCGTCGGCCAGCGCATGGTCGAAGCGCACCAGTCGGCCGTCGCCGGACACCGCGGACGCGATGGCGGCGAACAGCAGCAACGCGCACAGCAGGCAGACGATGCCGGCCGTCGCGATCTGCCAGGCCGTGCGGGCGCGGGCAGGCCACAGTCGGCGGGCGCTGGTGTGGCCTGCGATGGCCAGCGCGAAGGCGACACCGAGCGCGCCCAGACAGAGCGGCACCGCCTGCTGGGCGATGAAGACGGCCATCTGCTGCGGATCGGCAAGAAGGGCGTTCATCGATGGCTCAGTGATGCGCATCCAGCGGCAGCGCGCTCAGCGCACCCGGCTCGAAGCGATCGCTTGCCGGGCAGTAGTCCCAGCGCTCGACGATCGCAGCGCGCGCGCCATGCAGCGTGATGGCGCGGATCAGATTGACCGAGTTTCCGGCTTCCGGTCGCGTGCGCTCCGACACGGCGGTGCCGGCCTGCACGGCCCACGCGGTGCGCAGGCCGTCGCCGTCCAGCCGGCGCACGAAAGGCAGATGAATGTGCCCGCCCAGAACGAGATCGGCGCCGGCGGCCCGCCAGCGGATGACCGCCTCGCGATGACCATGCACGCGGTTGTGCTTTTCGTCCGGTCGGCTGACAGCCACCGGGTGATGCAGCATGACGATGCGCAGCGCACCGGCCGGTGCGCCATCGAGCGCGTGCGCGGCGGCTTCGATCTGGTCGGTCGACAGTTCGCCGTCGACATGGCGGTAGGCGCGCGTCGAATCGACGCTGACGATGCGCACGCCTTCGGCATCGAAAACTGCATCGTGCGCGGCGCCGAAGACGCGTCGATAGCTGCGGTAGGGCGTCAGCAGACGTTCGAAAAGATTGAACAGCGAAATGTCGTGATTGCCAGGCAAAGTGACCCGCCCTGCAATGCCCAGACTGTCGACGAAGCTGCGTGCTGCGGCGAACTGGCGGGCGCGCGCACGCTGCGTGATGTCGCCCGACAGCAGCAGCACAGCAGGCTTTTGCGCCTGCGCCAGCCGGCGCAGGGCGTCACACACCGGCGGGCGTTCGACACCGAAATGGGTGTCGGAAATCTGCATCAGCAGTGTGCTCATGCCGTCGGGCCGCGCGGCACGATCAGATTCAGCGCGTTCGGCAGCGCTTCGAAATGCAGCGGGGTATTCATCCACGCCACTTCGCCGTCGGTCGCAACCTTGATGTGCCTGCGTCGCCGTGAAGTCAGGTTCAAGGTGCGGAAACTGAAATTGACCACGCGGTCTGCGTCACCCAGCCTACCCAGCGCGCCGCGCACCAGCAGCCACAGCATCGCCAGCTTGCCGGTCGGGCGCAGGGTGATGCCGGCCAGCCTGCCGCGTGCGAGGTCCGACGCCTCGGGCACGCCAAGCTGCTCCAGTTGCAGGCGGTTGTTGCCGACGAACAGGGTCACCGTGCGGACGGTGCGTCGCGCGCCACCGTGCTCGATGTCCAGCGTCAGTCGGCGATGCTCGCGCAGCAGCGTCAGCAGACCGGCCCAGAAGGCGACGAGGCGGCTGCGGCCGAGCTGTCGTTTCCATTCCTCGCGGTTTTCCAGCAGCGCCGGATACAGGCCCAGACTGGCATTCACCAGGAACACCCGGTCATTCACGCGACCCACCTGCACCGGCCGCACCTCACCGTCGAGCAGCAGTTGCAATGCGGCTTCGGTGTCGGCCGGAATGCCGTGTTCGCGGCTGAAGTAGTTGAACGTGCCCTGCGGCAGCACGCCGAAGGTCAGTCCGCTGCCCAGCAGCGCCTGGGCGACCGTGTTGATCGTGCCATCGCCGCCGGCCGCAACGACGATGCCGCCTGCGGCACGCGCCTGCGCGACCGCCCGCTGCGCTACTGCAGCCAGATTCTGTCCGGCGCCAGCCTCGAAAACATGGTGTGCGCGCCCGGCCCGGTTCAGCACCGAGGCGATGGTCTGGCGCGTCTGTGCGCTGTCGCTGATGCCCGAGGCGGCATTGAGCACGATGAACAGCGGCGCTTTCTGCGACGCGAGGGAGGAAGGCATCAGGTGCACGCGGAGCGGGCCGGAACCCGGAAGCGTCCCATCATAGGCAAGCGCGCGCAGTAGTTAAGCCGGACGATTCCGACAGGCGCCGGCGTGCGGCCTCGTATGCCTGCAGCGCGGACAGCGCCAGGTCGAGCCGGGGTGTCGGCACGGCCCACTGTCCGGCACGCCGGACCAGATCGCCGAGCACGTGATCCGCTTCGGTCGGTGCGCCGCGCAGCACGTCGCGCAGCATCGATGCCGTCAGGGTCGAGCCGGCTTCGGTCAGCTGGGTGCGATAGCCGGCGAGACGATCGACCGACGGTGCGTGACCGCCGGCTGTCGCGATCGCTGCGCTTTCATCCAGCATGCCTTCGATGAGGCTGCGACCGGCGCGCGTATCGAGAATGTCGCCGATCGATGCACGCATCAGGCAGGTGGCGCCGGCCAGCACGCTGATGAAGACCAGCTTGTCCCACATGTCCTGTTCGATGCCGGCCGATACGGTGTAGTCGGGCGACATGCGCGTGACCAGCGCACCCAGCCAGTCGAGTGCAGGCGGGGCCGGATTCGTGCGCGCGCCGATGATGAGGCGCTGTGTCGCGTTCAGGTGGCGGATGGCACCGGTCTCGTCCACCGTCAGCGCCAGATGCGCAACGCCGCCGGCCACGCGTGCGCGACCGAAGCGCGCATCGAGTTCGTCCAGGTGTGCGATGCCGTTGAGCAGCGGCACGACGACGCTGTGCGGTCCGACCGCGGGTGCGATGGCATCGGTCGCCGATGCGAGGTCGTAGGCCTTGCACGACAGCAGCACCAGATCGAAATGATTGCCTTCGGCCACCGCTGTCAGCAGTTCGGGCGTTACCTGGACGTCGCCGAGCGGACTCCAGACGCGCAATCGCGTGTCGCGCAGTCGCTGCGCGCGGGCCTCGCGCACCAGAAAGCTGACGTCTGCACCGGCCTGCTGCAGCCGCGCGCCGAAATATCCGCCGATGCCGCCGGCACCGAGTATCAGTATGCGCATGAGTGTGCTCCAGTCGATCCCTCTGCCCGAATGTACGCGCTCAGCCGGTCAGTTTCTTCATCAGCTCGCGCACGCCCGCCACGCGGGCATCCAGGTCGACGCTCGAGCGCTTCCACGACAGCCGGTCCTGGCCGGCCAGCTTGAAGTTGCGGTCCTTCTGCACGAGCTGGATGATGCGGATCGGTTCGATCGGCGGGTTGGGCACGAAGGTGACCAGGATCTGCGTGTCGTGCGCGTCGATCTTGGTGATGCCGAGCGGCTTCGCGGCGATGCGCAGGCGGTGGGTTTCGAGCAGGGCGCGCGTCTGGTCCGGCATCTGTCCGAAGCGGTCGACCAGTTCTTCGCGCAGCGCCGACACTTCGTCGGTCGTGTCGCAATTGGCGAGGCGCTTGTACAGCGTCAGGCGCTCGTGCACGTCCGGGCAGTAGGCGGTCGGCAGCAGCGCCGGCGTGTGCAGATTGATTTCCGACACGATGTCCAGCGGTTGCGTGAGGTCGGCGTCTTCGCCCTTCTGCAGCGATTTGACCGCGCTCTTGAGCATGTCGGTGTACAGGTTGAAGCCGATTTCCTGCATTTCACCGGATTGCGATTCGCCCAGCACCTCGCCCGCACCGCGAATTTCCAGATCGTGCATCGCGAGATAGAAGCCGGAACCCAGCTCTTCCATCATCGTGATGGCTTCCAGCCGGCGGCGGCCCTGTTCGGTCGGTTTGGCGTGCGCGTCGGTCAGCAGGTAGGCGTAGGCCTGGTGATGGCTGCGCCCGACCCGGCCGCGCAACTGGTGCAGCTGGGCCAGACCGAAGCGGTCGGCGCGGTTGATGATGATGGTGTTGGCGTTCGGGTTGTCGATGCCGGTTTCGATGATGGTCGTGCACAGCAGCAGGTTGTGCTTCCGCTGCGTGAATTCGCGCATCACGCGTTCCAGCTCGCGCTCGGGCAGCTGACCGTGGCCGATGACGATGCGCGCCTCGGGCAGCAGGTCGGCAAGACGGGTGCCCATCTCTTCGATGGTGTCGACCTCGTTGTGCAGGAAATACACCTGTCCGCCGCGCTTGAATTCGCGCAGCACCGCTTCGCGGATCAGCCCGCGCGACCACGGACTGACGAAGGTCTTGATGGCGAGGCGCTTCTGCGGCGCGGTGGCGATGACGGAGAAGTCGCGGATGCCTTCGAGCGACATGGCCAATGTGCGCGGGATAGGCGTCGCCGTCAGCGTCAGCACGTCGACCTCGGCGCGCAGTGACTTCAGCGCTTCCTTCTGACGCACGCCGAAGCGGTGTTCCTCGTCGATGATGACCAGGCCCAGGCGCGCGAACTTCACGTCCTTCTGAAGCAGGCGGTGGGTGCCGATCAGTACGTCGATCTTGCCTTCGGCCGCTTCCTTCAACGCCTGCGTCTGTTCCTTCGCGCTCTTGAAGCGCGAGATTTCGGCGATGCGCGCCGGCCATTCGTGCGCCACCTGGGCGAAGCGGTCGCTGAAGGTCTGGTAGTGCTGCTCGGCCAGCAGCGTGGTCGGCGCGAGGATGGCGACCTGCTTGCCGTCGGCCACCGCGACGAAGGCGGCGCGCAGCGCGACTTCGGTCTTGCCGAAACCGACGTCGCCGCACACCAGGCGGTCCATCGGCCGGCCGGACGTCATGTCGCCGATCACCGCGGTGATGGCACCCATCTGGTCCGGCGTTTCCTCGAAGCCGAAACCTTCGGCGAAGGCGTCCATGTCGTGCTGCTTGAAGCCGAAGGTGTGGCCCTTGCGCGCCGAGCGCTGCGCGTACAGCGCCAGCAGTTCGGCCGCGGTGTCGCGCACCTGCGCGGCGGCGCGCTTCTTCGCCTTGTCCCACTGACCGGAGCCGAGCTTGTGCAGGTGCACCTGGTCGCCCGGCGCACCGCTGTAGCGGCTGATCTGGTGCAGCTGCGACACCGGCACGTACAGCTTGTCGCCATCGGCGTATTCCAGATGCAGGAATTCGGTTTCGCCTTCGCCCAGATCCATGTGGGTCAGGCCTATGTAGCGCCCGATGCCGTGCTGCAGATGCACCACCGGATCGCCGATCTTCAGCTCGGTCAGGTCGCGCAGGAAGTTTTCGGCGGTGACCTTGCGGCCGTCGCGCTTGCCGCGCGAACGTGCCTGCGTCGGATACAGCTCGCTTTCGGTCACCAGCGCAATCGCGGGCGATGACAGCGCGAAGCCTTCGATCAGTGGACCGATGGCGACGGTCAGCGCGGTGTCTGCGGCGATGGCGGCGTCGAAGCCATCGACCGGCGCGCTGGCCAGCCCGTATTCGGCGAAGTAGTCGATCAGCGTTTCGCGCCGCCCGGCCGATTCGGCGATGACCACGACGCGCTGCGCCGCGACCGCGGCGCGAAGGCGATGCAGCGGGTCGGCCGCCTTGCGCTCGATGCCCAGTTCCGGCAAGGCCGCCGCACCCGCCGACACGTCCGGCGCGCCGCGTCCGAGGCGCACGATGGCGCGATTGGCGAGCGACACGTGGAACTGCTCTTCCGACAGGAACAGTTCGCTCGGCGGCAGGATGGGCCGCGCCCGCTCACCCTTCATCAGGTCGAAGCGGCTTTTCGTGTCGCGCCAGAAGTCGGCGATCGCGTCATTCACCTCGGCGTCGAGCGCCACCAGCGCGTTGGCCGGCAGGTAGTCGAACAGCGTGTCGGTGTGTTCGAAGAACAGCGGGATGTAGTACTCGATGCCGGCAGTGGGCACGCCGTTCGACACGTCCTTGTAGATGACCGACTTCGACGGATCGCCCTCGAAAGCTTCGCGAAAGCGCGAGCGGAAGGCCGTGCGCGCCTTGTCATCCATCGGGAATTCGCGTGCCGGCAGCAGGCGGATTTCCTTGGTCGGGAACACGGTGCGCTGCGTGTCCACGTCGAAGGTGCGGATGCTTTCCACTTCGTCGTCGAACAGGTCGATGCGGTAGGGCAGGGCGGCGCCCATCGGATACAGGTCGACCAGCCCGCCGCGCACGCTGTACTCGCCCGGGGCCACCACCTGGGTGACCGGACCGTAGCCGGCCACGGTGAGCTGCAGGCGCAGGCGCTCGACGTCGAGCTTTTCGCCCTGCTTGACGAAAAAGGTGTGCGCGGCGAGATATTCGCGCGGCGCCAGCCGGTACAGCGCGGTCGAGGCCGGCACGACCAGCACGTCCAGTTCGCCGCGCATCAGCGCATACAGCGTCTCCAGCCGTTCCGACACCAGGTCGTTGTGCGGCGAGAACTGGTCGTAGGGCAGGGTTTCCCAGTCCGGCAGCTGGAAGCTGCGCAAGGACGGCGCGAACCAGCGCAGTTCGTCGAGCAGGCGCTGCGCGTCCATCGGCCGTGCCGCGACGACGACCAGCGGTGCGCCGGTGTCTTTCGCAAGGCCGGCCAGCGCCAGCGCCTGGGCGCCGCCGGGTAGCGGCGGCCAGTCGATGCGGCTGGCCGGGCGCGGGCGCGGCAGCGGGCGCAGAAGTGAGTTCAGCAGGGAGGGCGATGAAGTCATGGGCGGGTAGAGCGCCGCGGTACGCCAAGGTTCGCGCACCGCGAAAGAGCGGAAAGACACCGGGCGGCGAAGGGCGTGATTATCGCGGAAACGGTTGCCGGACGTCTCACTCGTACTCGTCGTATTTGCGCGCGTCGCCACGTACCCGTTCGGCGGGGTACTTGTCGCGGTTGATCTGCATCTTTTCGGCGATGGCGGCGGGCAGGTCGATGTCCAGCGTATCCGCCAGCCGCACCAGATACACCAGCGTATCGGCCAGTTCATGGCCGACCGCCCGCCTTTTGGCGTCAGGCAGTTCGTGGCCGGTGGCCAGCCACTGAAAGTGCTCCATCACCTCGGCGGCTTCGATGCTCATGGCCATGGCGAGATTCTTCGGGGTGTGGAATTGCGCCCAGTCGCGTTCATCGACGAACTGGCGGATCAGGTTGCGCAGTGACAGCAGGTCGGCGGTGTCGTCCATGGTGTGCGGGGCGATGGTGAGTTCGACATGGGAAAAGATGCGCTGATTGTTGCAAATGTGCCGCAGGACAGGCGCACGATCGCTTGATCTTGCAAATGTTGCGGCGCAATATCGGCGACCTGTCATTCACCAATGCTGAAATGACTCGACAAAAAGCCGATGCGAAGGCGCTCGGACCGCTGATGCTGGCGGCGCTGGGCGTGGTGTTCGGCGACATCGGCACCAGTCCGCTGTATGCCTTCAAGGAAGCCTTTACCGGCAATCACGGCCTTCCGTTGTCGGAAGCGAACGTTCTGGCGGCGCTGTCGGCGCTGTTCTGGTCGGTCACGCTGATCATTTCCTTCAAGTACGTGTTCATCGTGCTTCGCTTCGACAACGACGGCGAAGGCGGTGCGCTCGCGCTGGCTTCGCTGGCGCAGCGGGCAGCCCGTGCAGGGGTGCGACGGCGCGTGGCAGCGGTCACCGCTGCCGGTGTGTTCGCGGCGGCGATGTTCTACGGCGATGCAGTGATCACACCGGCCATTTCCGTACTGGCTGCGGTCGAGGGCCTGTCGGTCGTGGCGCCGACGCTCGAGCACTGGATCGAACCGATCACCATTCTGATCATCATCGTGCTGTTTTCGGTGCAGCGTAAGGGCACGGCGCTGGTCGGCCGCTTCTTCGGCCCGATCACCATCGTGTGGTTTGCGGTGCTGGCCCTGCTCGGCATCAACAGCATCGTGCAGACACCCGACGTGCTGCGCGCGCTCGATCCGACGTACGCGATCGTGTTCGCGATCGACAATCCTGCGCAGGCTTTCCTGCTGCTCGGTGCCGTGTTTCTCGCGCTGACCGGCGGCGAGGCGCTGTATGCCGACATGGGGCATTTCGGCAAGCGACCGGTGCGGCTGGCCTGGTATTTCATCGTGTCGCCGGCGCTGCTGATCAATTATTTCGGTCAGGGCGCACTGGTGTTGCGGGCGTCCGAAACGGTCAGCAATCCCTTCTTCAATCTGGCACCCGAGGCGCTGCGCCTGCCGCTCGTGCTGCTCGCCACGATGGCGACCGTGATCGCATCGCAGGCGGTCATTTCCGGCGCCTTCTCGATCACTGCGCAGGCGTCGCGACTGGGCTATCTGCCGCGGCTTCGCCAGCTCCACACGTCGGATACCGAGCGCGGGCAGATCTACATTCCGGCCGTGAACTGGCTGATGCTGATCGGCGTGGTCGTGCTGGTGCTCGAATTCGACACCTCCGGCGATCTGGCGGCGGCCTACGGCATCGCCGTATCGGGCGACATGATCATCACGACGCTGCTGATGATCTTCATTACCAGCATGTCGCAGCGGCGCCTGAAGATCGCATTGCTTGCCGTGCTGGGGGTGTTCTTCGTCATCGAGCTGCTGTTCTTCGCGTCCAACCTGACCAAATTCCTCGATGGCGGCTGGCTGCCGATGCTGCTGGGCGCGGCGCTGTTCACCATGCTGACCACCTGGAAGCGGGGCAGCGAACTGCTGGCGCGCGAGCGCCGGCGCATCAACATCCCGATGGAGGATTTCCTGTCCAGCCCGATTCCCGAGGTGCCGCGCGTGCCGGGTACCGCGATCTACCTGACTTCGGATCCGGAAACCGTTCCCAGTGCGCTGTTCCACAATCTCAAGCACTTCAAGGTGCTGCACGAGTCAGTGCTGTTTCTTCACGTGCGGATCGAAGAAGTGCCCCGGGTGGCGGCGGAACAGCGGATGACCGTGCAACGGCTGGCCGACAGCACCTGGGCGATAGAAGTGCGCTACGGCTTCCGCGAGGAGCCCGACATTCCCGAAGCGCTGCAGGCGCTGCCGCCGGAAGTGCTGGAGCTCGAAGCGATGGATACGACCTATTTCGTCGCGCGCTCGACCGTGGTCGAAGGCGTGGGCGACCTGTCGGCATGGCGTCGCGCGTTGTTCGGCTGGATGCTCAGGCAGTCGGAGGGGCCGGCCAATTACTTCCATCTGCCGCCGAACCGGGTGGTCGAGCTGGGTACGCAGATCAGCCTCTGACGCGTGCCTGGCGCCAGGTCGTTCGCAGTGCCTGTGTCGTGCGGGGAACTGCCGGGCTGCGACAATGACAGACTCTGGTTCGCCAGTCCGGACCCGACGCCCGACGCGCAATGAATCGGGGCCAGTCGTCCCTGACCCGGCACCCGCAAAAAAAGGAAAACCATGCGCTACACCCGCACCGCGATGTCCCTGCACTGGCTGATTGCCCTGATGCTGTTCGGCATGTTCGGGCTCGGCCTGTACATGACCGAACTGCCGCTGTCACCGACCAAACTCAAGCTGTACTCGTATCACAAGTGGGCCGGCGTCACGCTGTTTCTGCTCGTGCTGCTGCGCCTTGGCTGGCGCATCACGCACGTGCCGCCCGCGCTGCCGCTCAGCACACCGGCCTGGCAGGCCAGGGCGGCGGCGGCCGGACATCATCTGCTCTATGTCCTGATGATTGCCGCACCGCTGTCGGGCTGGCTGATGAGTTCGGCCAAGGGATTCCAGACGGTGTGGTTCGGCGTGCTGCCGCTGCCCGACCTGCTGGACAAGAACGAGGCGCTGGGTGATGCGCTGCTGCTCGTGCACCGCTTTCTGAACTACTTCTTCATGACGGTCGTGATCGGGCACATCCTGGCAGCGATCAAGCACCACTTCATCGACCGCGACGGTCTGCTGTCGCGCATGCTGCCCGGTCGCTGATCAGCGCGCGTCCGCGGGCAGCCAGATCTGCGAACTGTCCAGCGCATAGGTCCACGGCAGGCCCGCATTCTTCCAGCCATTCACCGTGCGTTTGCCGCGATCGGCACCCGTTGAAGCGGTATCGCCCTCAAAACCGTCAACCACCGTCCACACACGGGTGAAGCCGGCGGCGGCCAGTGCATTGACGGCGCGCGTCGTGCGGTCACCGGAACGGCAGATCAACACCACATCGGCCGTCTTGTCGAGGCCCTTCGCCTTGAGGCGCTCCTCGACGGCGCTGACGAAAGCCGGATTCTTGTGCAGCGTGAAGCGGCGGGATTTGCTGTCGAAGTGGTCGAAATCAACCAGCATGAAGGGAATGTTGGCATCCATGCCCGCCGGCGCGCCGACGTAGCTCACCTCGGCCTGCGTGCGCACATCGAGAAACAGGACATTCGCCGCATGTTCGCTGACCATCCGGTGCGCTTCCGCGGCCGTCAGATAGCGATCGAGTGTCGTGCGCTTGTCAGCCGGAACTTCGGATACATCGATGGCCGACGCGCTGCCGCACAGGCAAAACAGAAGGGTCATCAGTAACTTGTTCATCGCGCGCTCCCGGATGATCGGCGTCGCGGGTACGACGCGACGCGTCGGTCAGGCGACGCTGAGGCGAGGCCTGCCACGCGTACGACTGCGCAGCGGGCGGTCGAGTTCGGCCAGCTTGGCGGCGAGTGCATCCATCAGTGCGTCGCGCGACACCGACTTGGCGACGAAGCAGCTGGCGCCGGCGTCAAGCGCGGCACGCTGCCAGTTGGGATCTTCGATGCCGGAGAGCATGACGATGATCAATCGCTCCGGGGCGTAGTGCTCGCGCAATGCCCGGCACGTCGCGATGCCATCCATGCCCTGCATCAGGCCGTCGAGCAGCACAACGTGCGGACACTGCTGGCCAACCATCAGCAGCGCTTCCTCGCCGCTTTCCGCTTCGCGCACGTCGGTGCAGCCGGCGTTCTCCAGCGATCGGCGCATCAGGAAACGCTCGGCTTCATCGTCATCGACAACCAGGATGTCCACCGCACCGGGCAGCGATCCACCGCCCGAGTCACCATCGGCGCTGCATTCGGCAACACGGCGCACGGATTCCAGCTGCATGCGGCTGGCGATCGGCACCAGCGCGGTCGCCAGCGCCCAGTCCTTCTCGACGGCCGCGGCTTCGAGCCTGCGCATCGTGTCGTGCAGGTCGAAGGCCTGAGCATGTACCGCGAGTGATTTCAGCGTGTGCGCGGCACGGCGCAGCGTGTGGTCGTCGTGGCCGCGCAGGGCTTCCTGCATCGCCACCACATTGCGCTGCGATTCCTTTTCGTACAGTGCGGCGAAGCGGGCACGGTCGTGCTGGCTGATGGCGTCGACCGAGATCGTGCCGGTACCGGAGACTGCGTTGTCGGGCAGCCACTTGCGCACGATCGCGTACAGATCGTCCTCGCGGAAAGGCTTGGCGAGATAGTCGTCCATGCCGGCGGCGATGCAGTTTTCGCGATCGCCATCATTGGCACCGGCGGTCAGCGCGATAAGGGGTGTGGCGGGCAGGCCGACCAGTCGTTCGCGGTCGCGGATGCGTTCGCAGGCTTCGAAGCCATCCATACCCGGCATCTGGCAATCCATCAGCACAAGGTCGAAGCGGGCGTGCTCGAGCTCCTGCAGCGCCTGCCGGCCGTCGCGCGCCAGCGTCCAGCGCAGGCCGAAGGCTTCGAGCATGTTGGAAGCGACTTCGGCATTGACCGTACTGTCTTCCACCAGCAGCACGGTGCCGGACAGGCGGGGCAGGTTGGGCAGGGACAGGCTGTGCTGGGCTTCTTCCATGCCGGTGCTCACGACCTTGCACGGCAATGACAGCGTGAAAGTCGAGCCGATGCCCGAAGCACTGCGCAAGGTCACGGCGCCGCCGAGCATTTCGGCCAGTTGCCGGGAGATGGCCAGACCCAGCCCGGTACCGCCGAAGCGGCGCGATGCCGTGTTGTCGGCCTGCGCGAAGGCGTCGAAGATGCGCGCCTGGTCGGGTTCGGTGATGCCGATGCCGGTGTCGCGCACCGCCATCACCATGCGTACCGCACCCGTGGTCGGGCGATGCTGCAGCATCAGGTCATCGTCCATCGAGTGGACACGCAGCGTGACGAACACGCCGCCGTGATCGGTGAACTTGATGGCGTTGCCGATCAGATTGACCGCGATCTGGCGCAGCCGTCCCGGATCGCCCTCGACTCGGCCGGGCACCGCGTCATCGACGTCGAGCGCCAGCGTCAGACCCTTTTCGCGTGCCTGCGCGCCGAGCAGTTCGGTCACTTCGCGCAGCGTGCGACGCGGGTCGAATTCGCTGCGCACCAGATCGAAGCGACCGGCTTCGATCTTCGACAGATCGAGAATGTCGTTCAGCAGGTCGAGCAGGTTTTCGCCCGAGCGATACAGCGTTTCGAGATAGCGCCGCTGTTCGCCATTCAGTTCGCTGCGCAGCAGCAGCTGCGCCATGCCCAGCACGCCGTTCATCGGCGTGCGTATTTCGTGACTCATGTTGGCCAGGAACTGGCTCTTTGCCTGATTGGCCTGCTCGGCGGCCTCCTTGGCTTCTTCGTTTTCCTTCGCCACGTGCGCGTGATGCAGGCGCAGGCGGATGAATTCGGCGGTGTTCTTCTGGAAGCGCTTGGCGTTGACGACAGCGATCAGCAGAAACAGCAGGATGAAGCCGCCGAGTACTTCGCGTTCCGGCTCGGGCGACATCAGGTAAAAGAAGGCGGTCGGCAGCAAGGTCGGCAGTGCCATCAGCACATAGGCCTTCCACATGCCGGTGAGCGAAAACAGTCCGACGGCCGCCACGGCCACGAGACAGAGCGGCACCACCATTTCGTAGGGGTGTCCGGGCGGCGGCATCAGGGCGACCCCGAGCGCCCCCCAGCCGCAGCCGGCGATGAACACGCCGAGCATGAACAGCCACTTCCAGATCAGCGTTTCGTTGACCCCTGGTGCGACGTGGCGCCACGCCATGATCAGCCCGAAGCGACCGACATTGATCAGCACCATGGCGACCAGCCAGGTGGTCAGTGCGTTGATGTCGACAACCTTGTGCAGCACACCCCAGATCAGGCCGGCCAGCACTATCGCCATCACCAGCGTGAACGGTGTCAGCCTGTAGGCGAGCGCGACCAGTTCCGCCTCGACCTGGCGTTCTGCGTTCTCGCTGCGCGGCGTGGTGCCGTGTGAAAGTAGGCTGGAGGGCATTTACGG
Source organism: Methyloversatilis sp. RAC08 (assembly GCF_001713355.1). Taxonomy (NCBI): domain Bacteria; kingdom Pseudomonadati; phylum Pseudomonadota; class Betaproteobacteria; order Nitrosomonadales; family Sterolibacteriaceae; genus Methyloversatilis; species Methyloversatilis sp. RAC08. Next base: position 3,778,951 of record NZ_CP016448.1, read on the forward strand.
ACTCGGCATCAGGAGCGAATCGCCGCCGGACTGCTACGCCGGAGGCTGACAGGGTTCACGGCTCCGAAGCTTCGTTCTTGAACCGGTGCGCGCCGCTCGGGCTTCATGCTCATTGGCCGTAACCCGCGAACTTGCCGAGCACCCGCTCCATCTCGTCGTCGTCAAGCAGCTTCGGCGTGCCGACCTGCAGCGCGCGCCAATACTGTTCGCACAGCGTTTCGAGTTCCAGCGCGAGCGCGACTGCGTGATGCACACTGCGTCCGAAAACCAGCATGCCGTGGTTCGCCATCAGGCAGGCGCAGCGGCCCGGCAAGGCGTCGAGCACCGCGTCGGACAATGCCTGCTCGCCGAAGGTCGCATAGCGGGCGCAGCGCACGGTGCTGCCACCGAAGCGGGCGATCATGTAGTGAAAGGGCGGAATGTATTCACCGATGCAGGCCAGCGCCGTGGCGAATGGCGAGTGCGCATGCACGATGGCGTCTGCGTCGGTGCGGGCGGCGTAGATGTCCCGGTGGATGCGCCATTCCGAAGAAGGCTTGCGGGTGCCGCTGCTGCGGCCATCACTGAATACTTCCACCATGTCATCAGCGGTGCATTCGGCCGGTTCGAGTCCGCTCGGGGTGATCAGGAATGCGGGACCGCGGCGCGCGCTGACGTTGCCAGCCGCACCGCGGTTAAGTCCGCAAACTTCCAACCGGCGCGCTGCTTCAAGCACATCGCTGCCGCTGACCTCGTTCATCAGGGTGTGCCCCTGTATTGTGGATTAACAGTGGATTATCCTGACCGGAGCCCAGATTACAAGCGGGTTTACATTAAAAATTGACGATACATCAGGTGTTTCGCGATGCAACATCGCGGAGACGCTTTGTTGTCATGGGTTTCACGCTCCTAGAATTCACTTGAGGTTCTGTGGATCATTTCGCTGCAGGGAACTTGCGGAATGCATTCCCGCAGCCCGATCGACAACGCCGCGTTCGGTGATGAGTGCCGTCACGAGGTGCGCCGGCGTGATGTCGAATGCCGGATTGGCGACCCGACTGTCCGGCTCGAGCTGGCGGACGCAGCCAGCTGCCCCGCGCATCATGCGCAGTTCGTCGCCGTCGCGTGCTTCTATCGGTATCGATGCGCCGCCGACACATCCGGCATCGACTGTCGACCACGGCGCTGCGACCCAGAACGGCAGCCCGTTGTCGCGTGCCGCCAGCGCCTTCAGATAGCTGCCGACCTTGTTGGCAACGTCGCCGTTGGCGGCGACGCGGTCAGCGCCGATGATCACCGCATCGACAAGCCCGTCGCGCATCAGCTGGCCGGCGGCGTTGTCGGCGATGACGGTATGCGGTACGCCGGCGCCGGCCAGTTCCCATGCGGTCAGCAGGCCCTGGTTGCGCGGCCGGGTTTCCGAGACCCAGACGTGCAGGTCGATGCCGGCGGTGCGCGCGAGATAGATGCCGGCCAGCGCCGTGCCCCAGCCTGTCGTGGCCAGCCAGCCGGCGTTGCAGTGGGTCATCAGGTTCAGCCGGCCGGTCCGCGGCGTGATGGCCTGCATCAGTTCGAGCGTCAGTTCGCCGATCCGCCGGTTGGCGGCGCGGTCCTCGTCGCAGATTGCCAGCGCCTCGCGCCAGGCCGCAACGGCGCGTGCGGCCTGCGGGAGCGGCCGCACATGCGTGGCGACGCGCTGCAGCGCCCACGCGAGATTGACTGCCGTCGGGCGGGTTGCGCCGAGTACGCGCACCGCCTCATCGAGCGCGGCATCGTCGGCCGCGTCGCGCAGCGCCAGAGCCAGACCGAAGGCGCCGATGGCACCGATCAGCGGCGCGCCGCGCACCTGCATCGTGGCGATGGCGCGCGCCGCCTGCGCGCCGGTTTCAAGAGCCACTTCCTGTTCGGCAAAGGGCAGCAGGGTCTGGTCGAGGATGTAGAGGTGGTCGCCGTCGAGGCGCAACGGGCTGGGTGTGTCGTTCATGTCGGATCGGGATGGGCGAGGCTTCAAGCATAATCCTTGGATTCGCGACACAGACATCCGCCATGCAGGACTTCCCCGGCCATCTGACGTCGAAACTGCCCGACGTCGGCACGACGATATTCACCGTCATTTCGCGCGAGGCGCAGGCCTGCGGTGCGATCAACCTCGCGCAGGGGTTTCCCGACTTCAGCGCCGACACGCCGCTGTTCGACGCCGTGGCGTCGCACATGCGGGCCGGCCGCAACCAGTATTCCCCGATGACCGGCCAGCCGGCGTTGCGCGAGGCCGTGGCGCAGAAGATGCGCGCAGTGTACGGCGCTGACTACGACGCCGAAGAAGAGATCACGATCACCGCCGGCGCAACCCAGGCGGTCTATACCGCGATCACCGCTTTCGCCGGGCCGGGCGACGAAGTCATCGTGTTCGAACCGGCATTCGACAGCTACCTGCCGGGCATCCGGCTGGCCGGCGCCACGCCGGTGTTCGTGCGCCTCGAAGCGCCGCGTTTCCTGCCCGACTGGGAGGTGGTGGCGCGCTGCATCACGCCGCGCACGCGACTCATCATCACCAATACGCCGCACAATCCAACCGGGGCAGCGTGGTCGATGGACGATCAGCGCGCACTTGCCCGTCTGTGCGACGGCCGCGACATCGTGGTCATTTCGGACGAGGTGTATGAGCACATCGTGTTCGACGGCCGCGCGCACGCCAGTGCTGCGCGGCTGCCTGAACTGGCGGCGCGTACCGTGCTGGTGTCGAGTTTCGGCAAGACCTTTCACGTGACCGGCTGGAAGGTCGGTTTCGTCTGCGCGCCCGCTGCACTGAGCGCCGAATTCCGCCGTGTGCACCAGTTCAACGTGTTCGCGGTGAATACACCTTGCCAGCTCGGGCTGGCAGACTACCTGACCGAGCCATCGCGCTACCTTGAACTGGGCCGTTTCTACCAGGCCAAGCGCGATGCATTCCGAGCCGGTCTGGCCGGTTCGCGCTTCGAACTTCCCGACTGTGCGGGCACCTATTTCCAGCTGGCGTCGTATCGTGCAATCAGCGACGAACCGGATCAATCCTTCGTGCGTCGCCTGATGCGTGAGGCCGGTGTGGCAGCGATTCCGGTGTCGGCCTTCCACCACGACGGCCACGACGCACGGCTGATCCGCTTCTGCTTTGCCAAGACTGAAGCCGTCATTGCGCAGGCGATAGAACGTCTGCGTGCCTACTGAAGGATTTACATGCAAACCGTTGATTTCACGCTGACCGGCGACTACGTCGCACTGTGCGACCTGCTCAAGCTTGCCGGCCTGGCCAGCAGTGGTGGCGAAGGGAAGGTGCGGGTGGCTCAGGGCGATGTGCAGGTCGACGGGAAGACCGAAACCCGCAAGACCGCCAAGATCCGCAGCGGCCAGAAGGTCGTGTGTGACGGTGTGTGCATTGCCGTCCGTTGAGGAGCGGCGGGTTGCACCTGGATTGTGTCGACGCTTTTTACATTCGCACCAGACCGGGGGACGTTGGCCCGGGAGGCGAAAAGGGAGTGCCCGGGAAATCGCTGATTTGACGTGATTTTGTTATTTTTTTCCGCTATTGGCTCGATCTCTGCTTGCATCCGTTCAGACAGATTTTCCTGCCTTCTGAATTGCCGCGGCTGTACTGCGGATCGCGATGTGAGGTACTCGATGAAACTTTCCACCCTGTTCGGCCTGACGTCGCTCGGCGTCGCGCTGTCCTTTCCTGCGTATGCCGGCCTCAACGGAGATATCGTCACCACTGCGCTGCACGCCGAAACGGCTGATTACGGTCAGTTTTCCGCCGTCGTCGGCGCTGGCGTGGAAGGCAGTCTGGTCAGGGGCGTGTTGCCGTTCGACTATACCGATGCAGGTTTTTTGCTGAGTTCGCCGGGCAACTTCTGTGGCATCCACAGTTGCGGCGCCGTGCGGGAACAGATGACCCTTAAACTGTCCGGTCTCGATTTCGGTCCGTCCGTCGTACTGACCGATGTTGTGCTCACCACGACATTGAGCAACGTCACGGTGACGGTCGGTCCTACCTTCGCGGAGTTCGCCTGGATCGATCAGCCGGTCAGTCAAGGCACCTTTCTGAGTGCGGCATTCGTGACAGGAGTGCCCGAGCCGGACGCCCTTTCGCTGATGCTCGCCGGCCTGGGCCTGATCGGGATTGCCGCAGCACGACGTTCTCTGCGCGCCTGAATTCAGCTGTCCGGCGGGGCTTTGAGGAAGCGGCCGTAGTGCAGCAACAGCGTCGGCAGGACCAGCAGATTCAGTATCGTCGAGGTCGTCAGGCCGCCGACGATGATGGCGGCCATCGGCCCTTCGATCTCCCGACCGGGTTCGCCCGAGCCCAGTACCAGCGGCATCAGGCCCAGACCGGTCACCAGCGCGGTCATCAGGATGGACGGCAGACGCTGGGACGCGCCGAGGATGGCGGTGTCCAGGTTCCACGGGTGCCCCTCCCGCTCCACCAGGTGCTGGAAGTGCGAAACCAGCATGATCGAGTTGCGCAGCGTGATGCCGAACAGCGTGACGAAGCCGACCACCGATCCGAGTGACAGCCAGCCGCCGCCGGCCAGTGCCGCCAGCACGCCGCCGATCAGCGCGAACGGCAGGTTCACGAAGGTGATCACCAGATTGCGCGAACTCGAAAACGCCAGCATCAGCAGGATGGCAATGGCTGCAGCGGCCAGCGCCGAATGCGTCACCAGTTCGCGTCGCGCCTGTGCCTGCGCCTCGGCAGCACCGGTCACCGTGTAGTAACTTCCGGCGTTGAGTTTCACGTCTTCGCGCAGAGTGCGTTGCACGGCCTCGCTGAACGCGCCCAGATCGTGGCCGCTGGCCAGATTTGCGGTGATGGTCTGCACCCGCTTGCCACCCGAGTGCAGGATCTTGTAGCGACCGTTCTCGACGCTGATGTCGGCCACGTCGCGCAGTTCGACCAGCCGGCCATCCGGCGTGCGCAGCGGCAGACGGCCAATCTCGTTCGGCGAGCGCCGGTGGTCCGGATCCAGCGTCACGACCAGCGGTGTCGCCAGCGTGCCGCGATACACCTCGCTCACCTTGCGCCCGGCAAAGGCGGCGCTGGTCGCCGACAGCACATCTTCCGGCGACAGGCGCCAGACCGCGAGCTTGTCGAGGCGCGGTCGCACGATGATTTCCGGCGTGCCGGGCGGCGCGAGTACCTGAACGTCGGTTGCGCCCCTGACCTTCGCCAGCGCCTGCGCAACGGCGGTGGCGTCGGCGTCCAGCCGGTCGAGATTGGTGCCGAACACCTGCACCACCAGGGTCGCAGGAAAACCCGATTCGGTCTCGCCGATGCGTTCGGTCAGGAAGGTGTTGACCGAGAACGCAAGGCCGGGGAATCCGACCGATTCCGCCGCTTCTTCGTCCGAGCGATCTTCGTCGCCGTCGTCGCCGGTCACCGTGCGCCGGATGTCGGCGAGGATGCGTTCCTGGGTCGCGCCGTCGAGCGGACCGATTTCGATCTCGACCTCGCTGTAATGCGGGCCGAAGGGGTCGAACCCGTTCTGCGCCCGCCCGACCCACTGCGCCACCGACTTCACGCCGTCGATCTGCAGCACCTTTTCGGTCACCCGCTGGCCGACCCGCAGCACCTCGCCCGGCGCGGTGCCCGGAATGGTCGACAGATGAACGATGTAGTGACCTTCGCGCAGCGGCGGAATGAATTCGCCACCGAACAGCGGCAATACGCCCAGCCCGCCGGCCAGAGCCAGCATGACGCCGGCGATCAGCCCGTGCGGCCGACGTTCGATGGCGCGCAGAGTCCGCTCGTAACGCGGTCGCAACCAGCGCACCAGCGGCGGGTCTTCGTCGGGCAGTTCGCGATTGCCCAGCATCAGGAAGCTCATCGCCGGCGTGACCGTCAGCGCCACGACCAGCGACGCGAGGATGGCCAGGATGTAGGCCAGGCCCAACGGCGCGAACAGCTTGCCGGCGACGCCGGACAGCGTGAGCAGCGGCACGAACACGAGCGCCACGATGAAGGTGGCGTACACGACAGAACTGCGTACCTCCATCGATGCGTCGAGCACCACCTTCCACGCGGCCACCGGCGAGCCGAGGTGACGGTTTTCGCGCAGCCGGCGATAGATGTTTTCGCAGTCGATGATGGCGTCGTCCACCACTTCTCCGAGGGCGATTGCAAGCCCGCCCAGCACCATGATGTTCAGGCTGGCGCCCGCCTCCAGCATGACCAGTACCGCCGCCAGCAGCGACAGCGGAATGGCGACGGCCGAAATGAAGGCTGTGCGCAGGTTGTACAGGAACACGAACAGCACGATCACCACCAGCGTGGCGCCGATCATCACGTCGGCCCGCACATTGCCGAGCGCCGTCTGGATGAAGTTGGCCGGCCGGAACAGCGCCGGATGCAGCGTGACCTGTTCGCGTTCGAACAGCGGCGCCAGCTCGATGAGCGACTTCTCGAGTTCCAGCGTGACGCCGAGTGTGTCGGCGCCGAGCTGACCCTGCACCATCATGAATACGCCGGGTGTGCCGTTGATCTGCGCAGCATTGATCGCCGGGCCCGGTGCTTCGCGCACGCGGCCGACGTCGCCCAGCGCGAGCGAGCGTCCGTCGGGCAGTGTGACGGTCAGCTGTTCCAGACTGCGTGGCGACGACGGCGTGGCGTCGATCGCAATCAGCAGGCGCTGATTGTCGTTCTCGATGAAACCTGCACCAGCGACCGAAGCCGCGCCGCGCGCCGCCAGCTCGACGTCGGCAAAAGTGACACCCAGCGTGCGCAGCCGCGCCGGGTCGAGCTGGATCTGCCACTGCTTCACTTCGCCGCCGAACACATTCACGTCCGCCACACCCGGCACAGCAAGCAGGTGCGGCCGCACCACCGAATCGACCAGATAACGCATGTCCATCTGCGAGCGCTCTGCCGACGTGATGCCGATGCCAAGCAGGGTGCTGGCCGATGAAGTCAGCGGCGTGATGACGGGTGTGACGCCAGCCGGCAGCAGCGACCCCAGCGTGCCGAGCCGCTCCGACACCAGTTGCCGGTTGCGGAACAGATCGGACTTTTCGTCAAAGATGACCGTGACCACCGACAGGCCGGGAATCGACTGCGAGCGCAATTCCTTGATCCCGCGCGTGCCTGAAACGGCCGATTCGATCGGCGTCGTGACCCGTGTTTCGACCAGGTCGGCCGGCAGGCCGGGGGCTTCGGTCTGGATCACCACCTGCGCCGGTGCGAATTCGGGAAACACGTCGAGCCGGGCGTCGAACATGCGGCTGACGGCGTACAGCACGAGCACCAGCGACAGCGCCAGCACGATGCCTGGCCGGCGCACCGAAAAGCGGACGATGGCTTCGATCATCGGGTGCGGCCCATGTGACAGGCTGCCTGCGTGGGGTGGCGCGCGGTGGCGGAGGGGCGATGTTGGGCATCGCTGCGCTCACCCCAACCTACGGGGTGGCACTCACCCGAAGGTGCCGGGCTGCGGTCGCCCCGGCCTGCGGCGTGGTGTTGGGCATCGCTGCGCTCACCCCAACCTACGGGAAGGCGGTGACACGAAGATGCGTGAAGCAGACGGGCTGCGGACGTGCAGTGTCGAGCTGCTTTCGTAGGTTGGGGTGAGCCAGCGAACCCCAACATCCGGCCGCGGCCCCGCAGCGAAAGCGCGCAATCAGTCATCGTTTTCGTCCGCCAGCGTGTGCTTGAGCTCTTCGGACAGCAGCAGCTGCGCGCCGCGCGTCACCACGCGGGCATCATCTTCCAGCTTCGGTGCGAGCCAGCCGTCCGGCCGCTGAGACTCGGCGGGCAGCGCCTGACGGGTGAATTCCTCCGGTTCGTCATCGTCGCGCACATAGACCCAGGGCAGGCCGGCGTACCAGACGACGGCGCTGTTGGGCACCAGCGACAGCATGGTTTCGCCGGTGACGCCGCGCGCCGCCAGCCGGGTGCCGGTCGGCAATACGCGCTCGGACTTGTACAGCCAGGTCTCGCCGGCCGCCTGGGCGAGGCTGCGCGGAGCAGGGCCGATGCGGCGTGCCTCGATAGCATCGTTGCCGTCAGGCAGGCGCAGCAGCATGAGCGGTGGTGCTTCGCCGGAGCCGCGCAGCGCCACGGCGACCAGCGAATTGCGCCGGTCGGCCAGCCGCTCCAGCTCATCCGGCGCTTCACCCGACGCCGATCCGGCCAGCGGGCCCCAGCCCTGAACCAGCCGCGCATGCACGCCGTCGGCACGGGCGCGCGCAGCGGCGAGCGCGGCGCGGTCCTGTTCGACCTGGCTGCGTGCCGACTGCAGCGTCCGCTCCGATACATTTCTGTCGTCGTTGAACAGCGCCTGAACGCGATCACGTTCGGTCTCGGCGCGGGCAAGCTGGGCGGCCAGCCGCGCGATGTCGGCGCGCGCTTCGTGCAAAAGGCCACGCAGTGCGAACAGCGGCTCCAGGTCGAGCACTGCGGCTTGCGCCTCGTGTTCGGTACCGGCCCGCACGGCGAGTGGTTGCCCAAGTTCGATGCCGCTGGCCGTCTGCGCGGCGGCGGTCAGGCGCACGCTGGTCAGGCCGTCCGTATTGCGCTCGACCAGTGAAGGTACCTCGATATCGTCGTCGGGCTGGTCGCCGTACAGCTTCCACTCGTCGCGGGCGTAATAGACCACAGCCCAGACCAGTGCTATCAGCAGCAGGCCCATCGCGAACAGCAGTTGCTGGGGAGTGATGCGGTTCATGGTGCGGTCTCCGTGGGGCCGGTCAGTGCAGACAGCGGGCGCTGCACCGCGTCTTCGAGTGCCAGACGCGACACGAGGGTACGCTGACGTGCGTACAGCAGGCGGATGTCCGCTTCGAGCACGCGCACGCGGGCCAGCAGGCGATCCAACCGGTCAGCGTCGCCGCGTGCGTAGCGTTGTTCGGTGCGCGTCATCTGCAGACGGGCTTCGTCGTGCTCGGCTTCGGCGCCGTCGATGTCCAGTTCGGCCGCCTTGACACGGGTGCGCGCATGATCGAGTGCGACCAGCGCCTGCGACTGCAGCGCCAGGAAATCCTGCGCCGCCATGTCGCGCCGCGCGACGGCTTCGGCGATCGGTCCGGCCTGACGTTGCGCCGCGAACAGCGGCAATGCAGCGCCCAGACTCCATACCGTGGCGCCCTGGTCCCACAGCAGACCGGGCTTGATGCGAATTTCCGGGTACTGCGCGCGCAGTTCAACCGTCAGCGCCGCTTCGGCTGCGGCATGCTGCGCCAGCGCACGGCGCAGGTCGATGCGATCGAGCGTGGCGTTCGCTCGCAACGCCTCCATCGCCGGCACCGCAACCGGCTCGTCGAAGGCGGTGAAATCGATGCGCAGTGCGTCCAGGGCCGACAGCGGCAGGGCGAGTGCCTGGGCCAGATCGCCGCGCGCGCGGATCTGCCGCTGTTCGGCCAGCACGTAGCGTGACTCGGCCTGTGCCGCGGCGGTGCGGGTCTGTGTCAGTTCCAGTGCATCGGCTGCACCGAGGTCATAGCGCTTCTGCATCACCGCCTGGGCCTCCAGCGTGGTGACGACCAGTCGGTCGAGCAGCGCCAGCTCGGCATTGGCCGACCACAACTCGATGAGCGCGCGCTGGGCGCCACTGCGGACGGCCCACGCGGCATCGGCTTCGTCGAGCAGCGCCGCGTCGGCCAGCAGGCGGGCGCGCTCGATGCGGGCTTCACGCACCGATTCGCCGGTCAGCGCAAGGTCCAGTGCAAGGCCGACACTCCACGCCGACTGTCCGGCGTCGCGTTCGTTGGTGCGTTCGATCTCCGGCGCCAGAACGGTGCGCGGCGTGAGCCCGGCGGTCTGCAGTTGGGCGCGTGCGAGCGCCGCGCGCGCGCGCGCCTGCGCAGCAGCCGGGTGCTGCAGAAGCGCGGCCAGCACAAGTTGTTCGGGCGTCCAGCGTTCGGGCGGCCAGGTCGACGCGTTCATGCTGCGCTGCGCAAGAAACTCGCGCGTCGCGTCGTCGGTCAGCGAGCGGCCAAGGAAGGCGGTCTGGTGTGCCTGCGGATCCAGCGGTGCGGGCGGCACCTGTTGCATCGCACATGCGCTGAGGACGATACAGGGCAGCAGCAAGAAGAACGGAGGGGTGAGGCACTGCATCCTGATTTGTTATTCTGGGCAGCTGATCAACACCGAATGCTAACGATGCACGCTGTTGTGCGCAAACACAGCCTTGGCTGGCTGGCCCCCTGCATCCACAGATTGATCGCCGTGATGCTGACGACGACAGCGATTGGTGCACAGGCGCTGGAGGCGCTTGCGGTGCGGCAGGCGGCGCCCGGTGTTTTCCTGTTCCAGGGCGAGATTGCCGAACAGGACGCACGCAATCTGGGTGCGATATCCAATCTCGGCTTCATTGTCGGCAGCCGCTGTGTGGCGGTCATCGACACCGGCGGTTCGCCAGCGGTCGGTGCGGCCCTGCGCGCCAGCATCCGCAGCAAGACCGACCTGCCGGTGTGTTACGTGATCAACACCCACGTGCATCCGGACCACATCCTGGGCAATCAGGCCTTCATCGACGACAAACCGGTGTTCGTCGGCCATGCCCGGCTGCCGGCTGCGCTGGCGGCGCGCAGCACTCACTATCTGGCGGCGGCCGAACGCCAGATGGGAGAAGCCGGCAAGGGGTTGCAACTGGTGCCGCCCTCACGCACCGTAGCCCTCGAGGACGAACTCGATCTGGGCGGGCGGACGCTGAAGCTGCGTGCCTGGCCAACGGCGCATACCGACAACGATCTCACCGTGCTCGACGAGGCAACCGGCACGCTGTTTGCCGGCGATCTGCTTTTCGTCGGCCATCTGCCGGTGGTGGATGGCAAGATTCTGGGCTGGATAAAGGTCGGCGCGACGCTGTCGGCGATGGACGTGCAGCGCGTTGTGCCGGGTCATGGCGACGCCGGCAACGCGTGGCGCGAAGCTTTTGCGAAGCAGGGGAACTACCTGCAGGGGCTGGTCGATCAAACCCGCAGGGCGCTGAAAGCCGGAAAGACGCTGTCGCAGGCAGTGGGCGAAGTCGAACCGGGGGACGCGACCGACTGGGCTCTCGTCGATCTGTTCCACCGGCGCAACGTGACGTCGGCGTTTGCCGAACTCGAGTGGGAAGAATGATGGATGGCGCATGTCAGCAATACCGTCAGCAGGCGGTCTGCTGCAGAATGACCACGAGGAGAAGACAATGAAACTGAACAATCAATGGACAGCGGCAATGGCGGCTTGCCTGATTCTGCTTGCGCCGGTTGCGCAGGCGGCCGAAGACGGTTCGGATACGCCGATCTGGGGCAAGGTGCGCACGCTGCTGGTCGGCGACCGCCCGGTGATCGAGGACACGACTGGCGCCGTACTGGAGATCGATGCGCCGGTGCGTGCCGAAGACGCGGCGGTAGTGCCGGTCTCCGTGCGCACGAAGCAGTTGCCGGGTGGCGTTTACGTCAGCAAGGTGCATCTGGTGATAGACGAAAACCCGTCACCGATCGGTGGCACGTTCACATTTACACCGCTGGCCGGGCGGGCCGACATCGAAACGCGGGTGCGCATCGAAGCCTACAGCTGGGTTCGCGCCATTGCGGAAACGAGTGACGGGAAGGTCTATGCCGCGCGTCGTTTCGTGAAGGCCTCGGGCGGCTGTTCTGCCCCCGCAGGCAAGGACATGGAAGAGGCGCTGGCACGGCTGGGCAAGATGAAGTTCAAGGTGGAAGAGTCCGCCGTCGGCCAGCCCAGTGTTGCGCAGCTGATGATCAGCCACCCGAACAGCTCCGGGCTGGCCATGGATCAGATGACCCGGCTGTTCGTACCGCCGCATTTCGTGCGCCGCGTCGAGGTCACCTTCGGCGGCGAACCGGTCATGACCGCAGACGTCGATTTCTCGATCAGCGAAAATCCGAACTTCCGGTTTTACGTGCTGCCGGCGAAGGCGGGCGAACTCAAGGCGGTGGTCGTCGATTCCAAGGACCTGCGTTTCGAAAGTTCGGTGGCGATCAAGCCGGGGTTGCGCGGGTCGTGAACAGTGCGGCGCGTGCCGCACTGCCGCACTGCTGCGTTGCACGCGTTTGATTACTTGATGAAGCAGCGCTTCTTCGATTCCGCAACGACGTCCAGATACTTCTTGACTGCGCCTTTTGTTTCGTCGGTGCCGCGGAATACGCCACCGCGTTCGCCGCTCATCGACTGGGTGCGGCTGAAGCTCGACAGTTCGACGTACTCGTCGTGCGTCAGCTTGGTCGCGATTTCGTCGATCAGGCATGAACACTTGTAGATGTACTCGTGGTTGTTGCCGTAAGCCTGCAGGCATTCGAGCGCAAATTCGACCCGCGAACTGGTCGGGTAGTCATTGGCGGCCGCGGCCGGGCCACCCATCAGCAGCGCGCCGACCGCAGCGACTGTCACGTGGAAGCGATGAAATTTCAAACCGGATCTCCTCATTTGTTTTTGATGAACCGCAGGGGCTCGCTGGCTGGCATCGACAAAAAGGCTAGCACATCGACGCAGACCGCCGTTTTGCTGCCCGAGTTGCACAGGATTCTTTCCCGATGGCTGTGTGCCGTCATCGTGATTTTCGCGGTATGTATGTCCAGTGCAGCACCCGCGCTCGCGCAGCGACTGCCTGAACTGCGTCTGACGCCGTTGGCCGATGGTGTCTATGTGCTGCGTCCTACCTCGTCCGAAGTCAGTCCGGACAACGCCGGTTTCGTGACGCACATCGGGGTGCTGGTCGACCCGCGCGGCCTCATCCTGGTCGGAACCGGCACCAGCCAGCGTTTCGCGCAGCATCTGCTCGCCTTCGTCGCACGCGAGCTGGGCAAACCGGTCATCGCGGCGGTCAATCTTTACGGTGGCGGGGACCATGTGCTGGGCAATCGCGCGTTTGTGTCACGGGGTGTGCCGGTTACAGCGCATATTGAAACAGACCGCTTCATTCGGGCCAGTTGCCACAGCTGTGTCGAACGCCTGACGGCTGCACTGGGCGAAAATATGATGTCAGGTACCGAACCCACCCCCGCAAGCGTGACCTTCGAACATTCAGGCCGGCTGACCGGCGTATCCCGTCGGCTGAAATTGCTGCACTACGGGCACACCTTCCAGCCCGGCGCGACCGCGTTGCTGGACGAGGCCAGCGGCACGCTGTTCGCGGGCGAACTGGCGGCGACGCACTACCTGCCCGATCTGTACAACGCGAACGAAATCGGCTGGGTCGCCGCCCTCGATGCGCTGATCGCACTGGACGCGCGGCAGGTGGTGCCGGCGCATGGCGTGCCGGGCGGACGTGAAGTTCTCGAAGCGCCGCGCCGTTATCTGCAGCAACTGGTCGAGCGCGTGGATGCGTTGTACGCCGGCGGCGCGACGCTTGAAGAGGCGCTGGATCAGGTAGACCTTGCGGAATTCCGCGACTGGCACGGCTATGCCCGGTGGCATCGCCGCAACGTGCATTTCGCCTATCTGCACCGGGAAGCCCGCGCCTTCGGCCCGCAGTGAAGTCCAGGCGTGGATCAGGACACGGCCCGGCGCCGCGCCCCACACAACAGAATTGATCGATGAGGATGAGCCTACATGTCGGAACCGTTTTCCATACCGCTTGAGCAGATGCGACGCATGGTCAAGCCCACGCCCAAGGGGCGCGCGCTCGACCCGGTTGCCGTCGAAGAGGTGCAGGCACTGCTCGGTCGCATGCCGCGCCGTCCGGATCTGCTGATCGAATGTCTGCACCTGCTGCAGGACACCTACCGCGCAGTGCATGCGCGCCATCTCGCCGCACTGGCGGCCGAACTGAAGATGGCGCAGGCCGAGGTGTACGAGGTCGCGACCTTCTATCACCACTTCGACGTGCTGCGTGAAGGCGAGGGCGCGCCGGCCGAACTGACCGTACGCGTGTGCGACACGCTGTCCTGCAAGATGGCCGGTGCGGACGATCTGCTGAAAAAGCTGCCGGGCATCCTGGGCACCAAAGTGCGCGTCATACCGGCACCCTGTGTCGGCCGTTGCGAACAGGCGCCGGTCGTCGTGGTCGGCCAGAACGCCTTGGGCGGCGCCACCGATGCAACGGTGAAGGCCGCCGTGAAGGCGAATGAATCGACCCATCCGCTGCCGCGTTACGTCGGCTACAAGGCTTACCTCAAAGCGGGCGGTTACCAGCTGTTCCGCGATCTGGTGGAAGGCCGTCGCGATGTCGAATCGGTCATTCAGGCCATGGAACATTCCGGACTGCGCGGTCTGGGCGGGGCCGGATTCCCGGCCGGCCGCAAGTGGCGCATCGTGCGTGCGGAGGCTGCGCCGCGGCTGATGGCAATCAATATCGACGAGGGCGAACCGGGCACCTTCAAGGACCGCTGGTACCTCGAACGCGATCCGCATCGCTTCCTCGAAGGCATGCTGATCGCCGCGTACTGCGTCGGCATCGGCGAGGTGTACGTCTATCTGCGCGACGAATACGCCCATGTGCGCGACATCCTGCAGAAGGAACTGAAGAAGCTGCTGGCCGATCCGCCCTGTGCGCTGCCGCCGATCCATCTGCGCCGCGGCGCGGGCGCCTACATCTGCGGCGAAGAGTCGGCGATGATCGAATCGATCGAAGGCAAGCGCGGCATGCCGCGTCTGCGCCCGCCGTATGTCGCCCAGGTCGGCCTGTTCGGTCATCCGACGCTGGAACACAATATGGAAACCGTGTTCTGGATCCGCGACATCGTGGAAAAGGGCGCGGAATGGTTCGCCGGCCACGGCCGCAACGGTCGCAAGGGACTGCGTTCGTTCTCGGTGTCGGGCCGCGTGAAGAAGCCGGGCGTGCATCTGGCGCCGGCCGGCATTTCGGTGCGCGAACTGATCGATGAATACTGCGGCGGCATGCTGCCGGGTCACACCCTGTACGGCTATCTTCCGGGCGGCGCATCCGGCGGCATCCTGCCGGCCAGCCTCGGCGACATTCCGCTCGATTTCGACACGCTGCAGCCCTACGGCTGCTTCATCGGATCGGCGGCGGTCATCATCCTGTCCGACCAGGACCGCGCGACCGATGCGGCGCGCAACATGATGCATTTCTTCGAACATGAGTCGTGCGGCCAGTGCACGCCCTGCCGTGTCGGCACGGCCAAGATGAACACGCTGATGGAAGCCCCGGTGTGGGACACCGATCTGGTCGAGGAACTGTCACAGACCATGGTGGACGCGTCGATCTGCGGCCTCGGGCAGGCAGCACCGAATCCGGTGCGCTGCGTCATCAAGTATTTCCCTGACGAAATCAAGTGAAGGGACGGCAACCCAAATGAATGCACCCATTGATGCTTCGGTGATCGCGCAATCGATCGAATTCACGCTGGACGGCCAGTCGATGACGGCCCGTGTCGGCGAAACCATCCTGCAGGCGGCGGCCCGCCAGGGTGTGGACATCCCCCACCTCTGCTACAAGGACGGCTACCGTCCGGACGGGAACTGCCGCGCCTGCGTGGTCGAGATCGACGGCGAACGCGTACTCGCGCCGAGCTGCTGTCGCGCACCGACGCCCGGCATGAACGTCAAGGCCGAATCGGAGCGCGCCGTGAAGGCGCAGAAGATGGTGGTCGAACTGCTGCTGTCGGACATGCCGGAGCAGACCTACAAGCCCGATTCCGAACTGGCCCATTGGGCGGAAAAGCTCGGCGTGACAGGGTCGCGCTTCGAAGGCCGCGAGCAGCCGGCATGCGACCAGTCGCATCCGGCGATGAGTGTGAACCTCGACGCCTGCATCCAGTGCAACCGCTGCGTGCGCGCCTGTCGCGAAGAGCAGGGCAATGACGTGATCGGCTATGCCTTCCGCGGTTCGGCGTCGAAGATCGTGTTCGACCAGGACGACCCGATGGGTGCGTCGACCTGCGTGGCCTGCGGCGAATGCGTGCAGGCCTGCCCGACCGGCGCGCTGATGCCGGCCGGCGGTGTCGGCATGGTGAAGATGGACAAGACCGTCGACTCGGTCTGCCCGTACTGCGGTGTGGGTTGCCAGCTGACGTATCACGTCAAGGACGACCGCGTACTGATGGTGACCGGCCGTGACGGTCCGGCCAACGAAGAGCGCCTGTGCGTGAAGGGCCGCTTCGGCTTCGACTACGCGCGTCATCCGCAACGCCTCACGAAGCCACTGATCCGTCGTGCCGATGCACCGAAGCACAAGAATTTCGTCGTCGATCCGGGCAATCCGCTGTCGGCGTTCCGCGAAGCGAGCTGGGAAGAGGCGATCGAGTACGCAACGAGCCGGCTGCGCAGCATCCGCGACACCAAGGGACCGAATGCGCTGGCCGGTTTCGGTTCGGCCAAGGGCTCGAACGAAGAGGCCTATCTGTTCCAGAAGCTGATCCGCACCGGCTTCGGCACCAACAACGTCGATCACTGCACGCGCCTGTGCCATGCCTCGTCGGTCGCTGCGCTGCTCGAAGCGGTTGGCTCGGGCGCGGTGTCGAATCCGGTGCGCGATGTGCTGCACTCCGACGTGATCTTCCTGATCGGCGCCAATCCGCTGGTCAATCACCCGGTCGGCGCGACCTGGATCAAGAACGCGGTCAAGCAGGGCGCGCGCCTCATCGTGTGCGATCCGCGCCGCAACGACCTGCAGCGCTACGCCACGCATTTCCTGCAGTTCAAGCCGGACACCGACGTGGCCATGCTCAACGCGATGATGCACGTCATCATCGAAGAAGGTCTGGTCGACGAGGCCTTCGTGCGCGACCGCACCTCGGGTTTCGATGCGCTGAAGAAGAACGTGGCCGATTTCAGTCCGGAACGCATGGCCAAGATCTGCGGCATTCCGGCCGAAACGCTGCGCGAGGTGGCGCGCATGTTCGCGACCTCAAAGGCGTCGATGATCCTCTGGGGCATGGGCGTGTCACAGCACGTGCATGGCACCGACAATGCGCGCTGCCTGATTTCGCTGGTCATGATGACCGGCCAGATCGGTCGCCGCGGCACCGGCCTGCATCCGCTGCGCGGCCAGAACAACGTGCAGGGTGCGTCCGACGCCGGCCTCATCCCGATGGTGTTCCCGGACTACCAGGCGGTCGGCAACAAGACCATCCGCGACAAGTTCGAAGAACTGTGGGGCAGCCGTCTCGACGCCAACCCGGGTCTGACCGTGGTTGAAATCATGGATGCCATCCATGCCGGCAAGCTCAATGGCTGCTACATCATGGGTGAAAATCCGGCCATGTCCGACCCGGACGTCGAGCACGCGCGCGATGCGCTGGCGAAGCTCGACTGCCTGGTGGTGCAGGACATCTTCCTGACCGAAACGGCCTACTTCGCCGACGTCGTACTGCCGGCGTCGGCCTTCCCTGAGAAGACCGGCACCTTCACCAATACCGACCGCCAGGTGCAACTGGGTCGTCAGGCGATCAATCCGCCGGGTGACGCGCGGCAGGACCTGTGGATCATCCAGCAGATGGCCAATGGCATGGGGCTGGACTGGCGCTACGATGGCGCGAAGGACGTGTTCAACGAAATGCGCAAGGCGATGCACTCGATCGCCGGCATCACATGGGAACGGCTGGAAGCCGAGCACTCTGTCACCTACCCGTGCGAGAACGAGGGCGATCCGGGCGACGAGGTGGTGTTCATCGAAAGCTTCCCGACCCAGTCGGGCCGCGCCAAGCTGGTGCCGGCCAAGCTGATTTCGGCCAACGAGAAGCCGGACGCCGACTATCCGATGGTGCTGATCACCGGCCGTCAGCTCGAGCACTGGCACACGGGTTCGATGACACGCCGGGCTTCGGTACTCGACAACATCGAGCCGATCGCGACCGTCACGATCAACCCGGCCGACATGGCGAAGCTGAAACTGCGGCCGGGCGAGGTGGTGACGGTCGAATCGCGCCGCGGCAAGATCGCGCTGTACGCGCGCGTCGATGGCAATGTGCCGGTCGGTGCCGTGTTCATCCCGTTCGCGTATTACGAAGCCGCCGCCAACATGTTGACCAATCCGGCGCTGGACCCGTTCGGCAAGATTCCGGAGTTCAAGTACTGTGCGGTGCGCCTGAAGAAGGGCGGGACACCGACCCAACTGACGACCTACGGCGGCGGTCAGGCGAAGATGGTAACTGCCTGATCCGTTGCGCATTCATGAAAAACCGGGGCCGAGTGCCCCGGTTTTTTTTGCCCCTGCACCGGGTATTGTCATTGACGGCAGGTGAGGCGGACGGCTACCCTGCGCGTGCTTCAGGTGCCCTGACCAGCGTTCGCTGCGAGGGGTGAAACGGGAAGTCCGGTGAGTGCCTGCAACCAGGTCGCGATCCCGGCGCTGCCCCCGCAACGGTAAGCGAGTCGTAGCGATTCAATCAGCCACTGTGCGCCACGCATGGGAAGGCGAATCGCACATTTCCCTCGCGAGCCCGGAGACCGGCCTGACGCATTTGACCGATGGCTGCGGTGGGCGGCGGAGGTGCGTATTTCCTTTGCCGGTCGCTTTTCCGCGCAGGTCGTGCGTCGCTTCCCGTTTGCTTCAGATCATCGGATTTCCGCAATTCGCCGGCGGGTGCTGCCGGCGCTGCAAGGAGGTCTGCATGCGTACCATTCTTCTAACATCCCTCATCGGACTGGCGTTTGCCGGTTCCGCCCACGCCGGCCCGTTCGCGCCGGCCGCCGGTCAGCCCGGCTCGACGGCCATCAGCAAGGACAGTCCTGCTTTCGTCCAGTGGGCGACCGGCCATCTCGACTACCTGCCGGGTCCCAATGTCGACGCCACATGGCAGACGCCGGAAAAGGGTCTGGGCGTGGCCCAGGGCGGCGCGACCGACATCGTCGTTCTCGGCGACGGCGGACGCATCACGCTCACCTTTGACGGCTACATCACGAACGGTGCCGGCGCCGATTTCGCGGTGTTCGAAAACGGCTTCATGGACACCTTCCTGGAACTGGCCTTCGTCGAAGTGTCGTCCAACGGGACCGATTTCTTCCGCTTCCCGAACTTCTCCTTCACCGCCAGCCCGGTCGGTGGCTTCGGCCTGATCGATCCGACCAATATCGACGGTCTGGCTGGCAAGTACCGCGCCGGCTTCGGCACCCCCTTTGATCTCGAGGTGCTGAGCGGCGTCGCCGGGCTGGATGTTAACAAGGTGCAGTACGTGCGCCTGATCGACGTCGTCGGCAATGGCTCGACCTTCGACAGCTTCCCGGCCGAATTCGGCGGCCCGCACCCCATCTACGACCCGTACCCGACCACCGGCAGCAGCGGCTTCGACCTCGACGCGGTCGGCGTCATCCACTACGCGGCACTGCCCGCCGTGCCCGAGCCGTCGCAATGGGCGATGTACTGCGCCGCACTGGGCCTGCTCGGTCTGGTCGCCCGCCGTCGCGGCTGAGGCCGCCCCCGCTCACCACGAAAGATCAATGACATGAACAAGACACTCATCACCCTTGCCCTGGCTGCACTGGCAGCCAGCCATGCCGCGCACGCAGCGACCCCTTCGGTTGCCACGTTCGAAGACGCGCCGCTGGCATCCGAAAGCCACTTCTTCCCGCAAGTCACGACCACCTTCACCAGCGGAGCCGCCACCTTCAACCACACCTACTCGGACTTCGGTGGCGGCTGCTGCCATGTCGACTGGGTGTATTCGAACCGCACCGACACGACGACCGGCAACTTCACCAATCAGCACAGCGCGATCACCGGCGGCGGCGTCGACGGATCGGCCCATTACGCGATCGCCAATTTCGGTGCGCCGACGATCAGCTTTGCGTCGGCCGTCAGCGTGCAGGGTGCTTACTTCACCAACACCACGTTCACCGGTCGCACCATGCTCGACGGCGACACCCTGTTCGGCTTTTCGAAGAAGTTCGGCGGCGCCAGCGGCGATGACCCCGACTACCTGAAGCTGACCATCATCGGCAGGGACAGTGGCGGTACGACGACCGGCAGCGTCGACTTCATGCTGGCCGACTACCGGTTCGCCGATAACACGCAGGACTACGTGGTGACCGACTGGCGCTGGGTCGATCTCGCGGCGCTCGGCACGGTCAGCAGTCTGCAGTTCGCGCTGGCGTCGAGCGACAGCGGTGAATTCGGCATCAACACGCCGGCCTATTTCGCGCTCGACAATCTGACCGTCACCGCAGTACCGGAACCGGAACAGGCGGCGCTGCTGCTGGCCGGTCTGGCGTTGGTCGGCGCGATCGCGCGTCGCCGTCGCGGCTGATCGACCCGGAGTCACCCGCACGCCCTCTGCGGTGTGCGGGTGATGCGCATTGATGCATCGCTTCCGCCTTTTGCTGTTGCTTACCGTGTCGCCCGGCCTGGCCCTCGCACAGGCTTCGGCGTCGCGCGTGCACGAGCTCGATGAAGTCGTGATCAGCGCGCCGTCGGCAGCCGACACGCTGCGTGTGGTGCCGCACAGTGTGTCGGTCATCACGACCGAAGACATCGAGCGTTCGCCGTCGCGCAGCGTGGCCGAAGTGCTGGGTCGCGAAGCGAACCTCAACATCCAGAGCTATTTCGGCCGCGACAAGGGCGCCACCGTCGACATGCGCGGCTTCGGGGCCACGGCAGTCAGCAATGTGCTGGTGCTGGTCGATGGCGTCAGGCTGAACGCGTCGGATCTGTCCGGCGCAGACCTGTCGTCGGTTGCGCTTTCCCAGGTCGAACGCATCGAAGTGCTGCGTGGCGGCGGCGCCGTGCGCTACGGTGACGGCGCGGTCGGCGGCATCATCCATGTGCTGACAAGGCGTCCGCGGAGCGGGCCGCTGAAAGGCGAATTCGAGGCGCGCACCGCTTCATACGACACGCAGGAACTGCGCTTCAGCGCGTCCGGCGGCGCGGGGCCCCTGTCCGGCCGCATCGATGTCGGGCGGCTCGACGGCAACGGCTACCGGGACAACGACGAACAGCGCCGACGCGATACCGCGGCCGAACTGCGCATCACGCCTGACGGCGCGTTGTCCTTCATGGACGTGCTGCTGCGCGTGTCGCGTCACACCGACGAATACAAGCTGCCGGGTCCGGTGTCGCGCGAACGCTTCCTGTCCGGCAGTGCTGCGCTGCGTCGTTCGAGCACGGCGTCACCGCTTGACGGCGGCAGTACGGACGACCGCAAGTTCGGCACGCTGTGGCGCTTCGATCTGGGCGATTTCGGTCTGGTCGAATTCCAGACCGACCACCGTACGCGCGACAATCCGTATCTGATCGGCGTCAATCCGGCACAGCCGCTGAGCGATCAGCAATACACGATCGAATCGACGCGGCGCGACGTGCAGTTGCGCTACGACCTCGACTACAGCGCATTCGGCCGCATCCATTCCTTCGGTGCCGGCTTTGTCACGCAATCGTCCGACTATCTGCGGCGCGACGTCGGCCGCACCGTGATCGACCAGTCAAGGCTGCGTACCGGCGACCTCAATGGTCAGGCCTGGTATGCGGAGACGGTGTTCCGCGCGACCGATGCGCTGCGCTTGAACGCCGGCTGGCGCAGCGACGACACGAAAAGCCGCACCGAAGCAGCCACCTACCGGCGCACCTGCCAGTTCCAGAACGTGTTCATTCCGGGACTGGGCTTCATTCCGGTGGAAATTCCGGGCAGTTGCGTCACCGGCTTCGAATCTGACAGCCGCTACGCGTCGAGCACGAAAAGCCATGCTGCGGAGCTGGGGGTGAGCTGGCAGCCGGTGAAGGCGCTGGTCGCCTTTGCCAGCGTGTCGCGCAACTTCCGCACCCCGAACATCGACGAACTGGCGCTGGCGTCGTCCGATCTGCGCGCGCAGCGCGGTCGCACGATAGAAGCCGGTGTGCGTCTGCAGCCTGACGACCGTCTTTCGCTCGGGCTTACGCTGTTCCGCCTGCGCAATCAGGATGAAATCTACTTCGACAGCACCGGCGTGCCGAGCGTGAACCGCAACTACGACCTGCCGACCCAGCGCACCGGCGTCGAGCTGGAAACGCGCTGGCAGCCGTCCGCCGCCTGGCTGTTCGCTGCCAATGCCGGCTACGTGCAGCCGCGTTTCAAGGGCAGCGATGCCGACATTCCGCTGGTGCCGCGCTGGACCGCGAATGCGCGTGCGGAGTGGCTGCAGACGCCTTCGCTGCGCTGGATCGCTGCGGCGCGCCATGCCGGGCGACGCTTCGACGGCAATGACCTCGACAATCGCAGCTTCGCCGAACTGCCGTCCTACACGGTGTTCGATCTTGCGCTGCGCCTCGATCTGGGCGGCGGTGCGCAACTGGCGGCCGGCATCAACAATGTGTTCGACAAGGTGTATTCGACCATCGCCTTTTCGGAAACCTATTACCCGATGCCCGAGCGCAATGGCTACGCCAGCCTGCGCTGGCGCTTTTAGCTCAGTTCCGGTGCAGCGCCCGCGTGCTGCGCTGCGCGAAATAGAACCACTCGTTGCCCGGTGTCGAGGTCGGGTTCGGAAACACGATGTAGCCGTCCTGCGGCGCAATGACCGGCGTGCCATCATGGCGGGTGCCGATCGCGTCGCCGGCGCTGACCGGGTCGAAGCTGCACCAGGCGCGCGCAAATTCATCGTCCGGATGCAAGCGGTCCACCACCTCGGTCAGACGCAGCAGTTCGAAGCTGTCGCGCGCCGCAGGCGCGGGTGCTTCGACCAGCCTCAGGTGGGCCAGCGTGTTGCGGATGGCGCGCCAGGCGAATTCGGGCGCAGCCGGATCGTCGTGCTGGCCGCATTCCAGCGTCACTGCATAGCCGCCCATGCGGCGCATGTATTCGGTGGTGCCGATGCCGTAGTCCGGATCGGTCGACAACAGGTGGGCACGCTCGGTCGGCGCGGTGCGGGCGAGTCGCTTGCGCACGCCGGTCGCGTAGGTGTCGAGCCAGCCCTCGACCAGACGTCGCGCACCGAGGCGCAGCGCCAGCGCCTCTTCGGCGGCCGCGTGCGAAAAGGCCTCTAGCGTGCCGTCGTTGTCCTGCGGCCCCAGCATCGCGAACGGTTCGCCGCCGGTGTGGAAGGAATGCAGGTCGAGCAGCACGTCATGCGCGGCGAGCAGCGGACACAGCACGTTGGCGATGCGGTCTTCGTAGTCCTGCGGCTCGGCAACCGGACGCAGGTTGCGGTTCAGATTGCGGTCGCCGGCGCGCCGCTTCAGCGTCCAGGCGAGCGGATTGGTGATCGGCACGAAGGTGACGGTGCCGCGCACGATGACGAGGTCGCCCCGCGCCAGCTCGTCGAGCACGCGCTCGATGCCGCGCGTGCCGCCGATTTCGTTGCCATGGACCGCGCCGAGCACGATCAAGCGCGGCCCGGCTTCGAGGCCATGGAAGGTGTGTGAGGCGAGACTGTGCGTGGAAGGATTCATCGATGCGGAATGCGGTTCATGAACTGCAGGACAGGGCGGAACAGCCGGGCTTGTTGCGCGCCCATTCGGGGCGGCGGCCGGCCAGATCATCGAATTCGGGTTGTTCGTCGTACGGCCGCTGCATCATCTTCAGCAGCCGCTCGATCATCGTGGTGTCGCCGGCAGTGGCATCGTCGATGGCGCGCTGCGCCAGCCAGTTGCGCACGATGTATTTCGGGTTGGTCGCATTCATGCGCGCGATGCGCGCCGCATCGGCCTCGCCGCCGGCCGTGATGCGCTGCGCCCAGCCCTGCAGCCATCCGAGCACGGCGCGGCCATGGTCGGCGGACGGGCCGTCACCGCTGTAGAAGGCTGCGTTCAACGGCGCCAGTGCCGCCGCATCGCCCGCGAGGGCTTTGGCCACCGGCACCTCGGCCAGTGCGCGGAAAAAGATCGTGAAGTCGCATTCTTCCGCCTGCAGCAGCTGGAACAGTTCGCTGCGCATGGCCTGTTCCGCCTCGTCGGCCGATGCGGGAAGGCCGAGCTTGTCGGCCAGCATCTGCGTCCAGCGTTCGGAAAAGGTCTGTTCGTAGCCCTCAAGTGCGGCATCGACCGCGGCCTGATCGTCGATCAGCGGCGACAGCGCAGCCGCGAGCCGTGACAGGTTCCAGTAGCCGATCTGCGGCTGGCGGCCGTAGCAGTAGCGCCGGCCCTGGGCGTCGGTGGTATTCGGCGTCCACATCATGTCGACGCCTTCGAGCCAGCCGTAGGGGCCGTAGTCGATCGTCAGGCCGAGGATGGACATGTTGTCGGTGTTCATGACGCCATGCACGAAGCCGACGCGCATCCACTCGACCATCAGCACCGCGGTACGGCGGCAGATTTCCGCGAACCACTCCGCCGGCGACGCGATGCCCGGGAAGTGGTGTGTCATCACCCAGTCTGCGAGCTTGCGCTGCAGGTCGAGCTCCTCGTGCGACGCGAGGATTTCGAAGTGGCCGAAGCGCACGAAGCTTGGGGCGACGCGGCACACGATGGCGCCAGGTTCGTATTCGGGGTGTCCGTCGTAGAACATGTCGCGCACCACCCGGTCGCCGGTCGCGACCAGGCTGAGCGCGCGCGTGGTCGGAATGTCGAGGTGGAACATGGCTTCGCTGCACAGGAATTCGCGCACCGACGAACGCAGCACGGCGCGGCCATCGGCACGCCGCGAGTAGGGTGTCGGGCCGGCGCCCTTGAGCTGCAGTTCCTGGCGTTGCCCTGCCGTATCGATCATTTCGCCCAGCGTGATGGCGCGGCCGTCGCCGAGCTGGCCAGCCCAGTTGCCGAACTGGTGTCCGCCGTAACGCGCCGCGTAGGGCTGCATGCCGGGCAGGATGCGATTGCCGGCCAGCGCCTCGACCGCCGCGTCGACGCGCCCCGGGCGGCGCAGTCCGAGCTGGTCGCCCAGCACGTCCGACCAGGCCAGCAGTTCGGGCGCGGCGACCGGCGTCGGCGAGGTCAGCGTGTAGGACGCATCGATGACCGGGCGCGAGCGCATGTCGGCGGAAGGATCAGCGGGCAGGCTGCGCACGAACAGATTGTCGAACTCGATTTCATCGAGCCGTCGGGCGGCAATGGACATGGTTGATGGACTCGGGCGAGGCAGGGCGGACGCAAGACCTCATTGTGAGCGATGTAAGTGGCTGCAGGTTCAATCGTGCCCGAGCAACGCCACATATTCGCGCAGCGCGCAGGCAGAGATGCCGCGTGTGATGAACACGATGGTCGAACCGCGGTCCGCATCCGGCCAGTCGGCCAGCGGCGTGGGCGGATGCAGCGTGTGCTGCACGCCGTGCAACGCCAGCGGCCCGGTGCGCCCCTCGACGTCGAGCAGCGCCTTCATGCGCAGCAGGCCCGGACCGGCGATGTCCGGCCAGCCGGCGAGCCAGGCGTCGAGCCGGGACGTGCGGATCGGCTGATCGATGGCAAAGCTGTCTGCGCGAATGGCGTGCGGTGCGTCCGTTGTCACGGGTCGAAAGCGTAACGGCCGGGCCGGTGGGACGTCGAGCAGCGCCATCAGTTCGGCGCTGTCGGACACGCGTTGAAGATCGATCTGCGGCGCAAAGGGATTGATGCGCTCGAGCTGTGCACACAGCGCACCGAGCGCGTCGGCATCGGCCAGATCGGACTTGCTGATCAGCAGGCGGTCGGCGGCGGCGATCTGGCGTACGGCTTCATCCTGTGTCGCCAGCGTGCCGGCAGCATGCAGCGCGTCCACCACCGTCAGCGTGCAGCGCAGGCGGTAGCGCGCGGCAATGCGGTTGTCCTGCGTCAGGGTGCGCAGGATGGGCGCCGGGTCGGCGAGACCGGTCGTTTCGATGACGATGCGTTCGAACTGCCGGCGACCTGCGCGCGCGAAGCGCCAGTGCGCGTCGCGCAGCGTCTGCGCCAGATCGCCGCGCAGGCTGCAGCAGACGCATCCGCCGGGCAATTCGACCACGGGTTGCTCCGCCGAGTGGGTCACCAGCAGATGGTCGAGCGAGGCATCGCCATACTCGTTGATGACGACCAGCGTATCGGACATGCCGGGTGAGGCGAGCAGGCGGTTCAGCAGCGTGGTCTTTCCGCTGCCCAGAAATCCGGTCAGCAGGATGATCGGAAGCGGGCTGTCGTTCATGCAGGCACACCTTCGAGCAGTGCGGTGCGGGTACGCGGACTCGCCAGCTGCTGCAGCCACCAGTCGAGCGCGCGACCGCGCGGGCCGCTGCGCCAGGCGATCGAAAAACCGCAGACCTTCGCGTCACCGGTGTCCTTCGCCAGCAGACGTCCGGCTGCGATGTGCCCGCGTACGCGGCTTTCCGGCAGAAAGCCGCAGCCCAGGCCGCGCAGCTGCGCGTCGATCTTCATGTCGAGCGTCGGCACGGTGAGTACATCCTGGCCGGGTTGCAGGTTGCGCGATACCGGCGACAGCTTCAGCGCGCTGTCGGCCACTGCAACGGCACGATGGGCGCGAATCAACGCAGGTGTCAGCACCGACTCGATGCGTGCAAGCGGATGCTGCGGTGCCACTGCGAACACGAACCGGATATCGCCCAGCGGCTCGATCTGCACGCCACTGACCCGGCTGTCGTCGGCATCGACGCCGATCGCCAGATCGGCCGCGCCGGTCAGCAGGGCCTCCCAGGTGCCGGACAGCACTTCCTGGCGCAGCCGGATGCGCGTGGGTGGCGGCAGGCGGGCGGTGTCGCGCTGGCTGTAGAAGGCGTCGACCAGATCGAGCAGCGTGTGCGGACACAGCAGTGCGTTGGCAGCGATCGCGAGCTGACCTTCCCAGCCACTGGCGACCCGCTTCACCCGGCTGGCGACCGCATCCATCTCGATCAGCAGGCGACGCCCCTCCGACAGCAGTTCGCGACCGGCCGGCGTCAGGACCGCGCTGCGGCTGGCGCGGTCGAACAGCAGCACGTCGAGCGCGTCTTCCAGCTGGCGCACGCTGTAGCTGAGCGCCGACGGCACCTTGCCGAGCACGCGTGCGGCGGCGGCAAAGCTGCCGGCTTCATCGATGGTGGCGATCAGGCGGATCGCTTCCGGTGTCAGCGGGTGGTCGTGGTCGCTCATCGGGTGTCCAGGTGTGAAGTGGGCAGGTGGCAGGCTGTGCGATCGCGCCTGTCTTTAGGTCAAATTATTTGAACGATGATATCAGCGCAATGCGGACACGCCAGGGTCAAGGGTCAGCAGAATTCAGTCATCGACATATGAATCAAGGAGATGAGCCATGATCAGTCTGCGCAAATCTTCAGAACGCGGCTGCGACGACCACGGCTGGGGGCACTCGTATTTCAGCTTTTCGTTCGCCGATTACCACGACCCGGAGCACATGGGTTTCGGCGTGCTGCGCGCGCTGATGGAAGACACGATCGCGCCTGGCGGCGGCTTCGGCACCCACCCGCATCGCGACATGGAAATCGTCACCGTCGTGCTGGCCGGCGAACTGACTCACCGCGACTCGATGGGGCATGCCGGCGTCCTCCGCGCGGGCGACGTGCAGCGCATGAGCGCCGGCCACGGCGTGCTGCACAGCGAATGGAACCACGGTCGCGACGATACCGTGCGCATGCTGCAGATATGGCTGCTGCCGGAAGCGCGCGGCATCGCGCCAGGTTACGCGCAGGCCCACTTTCCGGCGGCGGCCCAACGCGGGCGGTTGCAGACGCTGGTCCATCCGCCGGCACGCGATGGCGCACTGGGCATCCATTGCGATGTGGCGCTGCTCGCCATCCGGCTCGACGCCGGTGACGCGCCGGTCAGCTACCCGCTTGACCATGGCCGCAAGGCCTATGTGCATCTGGTGGATGGCGCGCTGACCGTCAACGGGCAGCGGCTGCTGGGCGGCGACGCCGTGAAACTGGACGACGAAAAGGACGTGATTTTCGAACACGGGCAGGGCGCACATGCGCTGCTGTTCGACCTTGGCAACCCCGCATCTTGATGAAGGAGTCCGACATGACACAGGTAGCGATCGTTTACCACAGTGGCTATGGCCACACCCGCCGCATGGCCCAGGCCGTCGCCGACGGTGCCGCACAGGCCGCCGAGGTGCATGCTATCGAAGTCGATGCGCAAGGCAATGTGCCGGACGCAGCCTGGGACAAGCTGGCCTCCGCCGATGCCATCGTGTTCGGCAGCCCGACTTACATGGGCACCGTATCCTGGCAGTTCAAGAAATTCGCCGACGCGAGTTCCAAGCCCTGGTTCGGTCAGAAGTGGAAGGACAAGCTGGCAGCCGGCTTCACCAATTCCGCCTCGATGAATGGCGACAAGCATTCGACACTGCATTACCTGGTGACGCTGGCGATGCAGCACAGCATGCTGTGGGTCGGCACCGGCCTGATGCCGAGCAACAGCAAGGCGGCCACGCGCAACGACATCAATTACGTGGCGTCCTTCGCCGGCGCGATGGCGTCTACGCCGTCCGATGCGTCGGTAGAGGAAATGCTCGAAGGGGATCTGCAGACTGCACGGCTGTTCGGCCAGCGGGTGGCGGAGCAGGCGGCGCGGCTGGCTGCCCGCTGAGGAGCGGGGCAGAGGGTGGCGGGTGTCACCCACCACCCGTCGTTTCGCTCAGTACAGTTCCGGAAAACGTTCCAGCCAGCCCCAGGCGATGAACAGCACGATGGACACGACACCGGTCCACGTACCGGTGACGAAGCAGCAGGCAGCCGGGATGACCAGACCGGCTGCATCGTCGAAGAAGTGCCCGAAGGTGAAGAAGAACGCCGTGAACACCAGCCACTTCAGGATGAAGCCCGGCAGGTAGCGGCGCATCGACCGGTTGTGGCGGTAGCTCTGCACGCGCTCCAGCCAGCTGCCACGCGTGCAGTCACGGAAGTACAGGAAGGGCCAGACGAACCGCCACCAGACGCGCCAGAACGGCTCGGCAGGCGCGTTCAGCAACTCACCCGGCTCGACGCCGGATTCGGGTGCATCGCGAGACATTTCGCGTCCTCCTTCTTCATCTCATCCGTCCGCTTTAACGGCTCGATGACACGCAGGTTGAGGTAAGCGCACCCGGAACCGGACGCAGGACTTATTTGACCGAAGCCTTCTGGCGAAGTTCGTTAACGTGCGCTGCGATGGTCTGCTGTTCGAGGCGCTGGGCGATCTGCGCCTTGGCTTCTTCGAACGGCGGCACCTTCAGGTCGCGCACGTCTTCCAGCTTGATCACGTGGTAGCCGAAGTCGGTGCGGATCGGCTGCGGTGTGAACTTGCCCTTCTCGAGCTTGACCAGCGCATCGGAGAACGGCTTCACGTATTGGGCCGGCGCGCTCCAGCCGAGGTCTCCACCGCGGTCCTTGGAGCCCGGATCTTCCGAGTCCTTGGCCAGATCTTCGAACTTTTCGCCGACCTGCAGCTTGCCGATGATTTCCTTCGCCTTGTCCTCGGTCTTCACCAGGATGTGGCGCGCCTTGTATTCCTTGTCGCCCAGACCGGCCTTCACCTTGTCGTACTCGGCCTTGACGGTCGCTTCGCTGACCGGATTGGCGCGCACGTACTCCTGCAGGTAAGCCTGGATCAACACGGCCTGGCGGGCCAGATCCGCCTGATGCATCAGGGCGGCGTTCTTGTCCAGCCCCTTGGTCGCCGCGGCCTGCGTCAGCACTTCGCGGCGGATCAGCTCTTCGCGCACGGCGTTGCGCAGCTGCTCGCCGTCCTGCTGTCCCTGGGCGATCTGATTGCGCACCATGATGTCGGCGCGGCCCTGCGGGATGGTCTTGCCATTGACCGTGGCGAGCACGCCCTCGGCCGAAGCGGCAGCCGGCTTTTCCTTCGCCTTCTGCTGCGCCATCGCCGGTGCGGCGAAGGCAGTCATGACGGCGAGGGACAGAATCGAGAACGTGTGTTTCATCGGGTTACCTTTCTGGGTAAATGCCTGGTACTGCTGTTGGACAGGTCGTCGATCAAACCGGGTCCGCGTCGCCGGGGGCGCGCGCCGTGATCGACAGGGCGTGGATGTCGTGCTGCATCAGGTCGCCCAGTGCAGCGTAGATGAGGCGGTGGCGTTCCATCAGCCGTCGCCCCGTGAAGCGGGCGGATTCGATGGACAGCCGGTAGTGCCGTCCGCCGGATCGCGCACCGGCGTGTCCGGCGTGCAGATGTGATTCGTCGACCAGTTCGAGCGCCGCCGGTTCAAGTGCTGCGAGCCGCTCGCGAATGGCGGATTCGACTGTCATGGCTTGAGTCACGGCGGAAATACCTTGCGGAAGGGCTTGATCGTGATGCGCTCGAACACGCCCTGAACCGTGTAGGGGTCTTCGTCGGCCCATTCGCGCGCATCGTCGAGCGAATCGAACTCGGCGACAATCAGGCTGCCGCTGAAACCGGCTTCGCCCGGGTCGACCGCGTCGATCGCCGGCATCGGACCGGCCAGCAGCAGGCGTCCTTCGTCCTGCAGCAACTGCAGGCGATGCAGGTGATCAGGCCGCGCAGCGAGCCGCTTCGGCAGGCTGCCCGGCGCGTCTTCACCCATCAGAACATAAAACATCGTCACCTCTGTGATCTCGGCAATGTTGCGGACAGGATAAGGCGGGGCTGGATCAGACACGTCGAGTCTGCCGGATCAGGAGTTCTTCTCGTCAACGTGACGCGACAGCATCGCCCCCTGCGCAAGCACGAACAGGAACATGAGACCCATGCCACCGTAAAGCTTGAAATCCACCCAGGTTTCCTCGCTGAAACTGAAGGCAACGTAAAGATTCAGCACGCCCATGGCCGCGAAGAAGCCGATCCATGACAGATTGAGCCGCGTCCACACGGCTTCGGGCAGTTCGATCTGGGCCTGCATCAGGCTGCGGATCAGGTTGCGTTTCAGGAACAGCGCGGCACCGGCCAGCGTGCCTGCGAACAACCAGTACAACACGGTCGGTTTCCATTTGATGAAGGTCGCGTCGTGGAACAGCAGCGTCGCGCCGCCGAACACGACGATGATGCCCAGGCTGACCCACAGCATGATTTCCACCTTGCGCCCGCGTGCCATCAGCCACAGGACCTGCCCTATCGTCGCGATGATCGCGACGGCGGTGGCGATCAGTATCGGGCCCTGGGTGACGGCGATGCCGTCGCCCAGGGCCTGGGTGACCAGCGAATGGGACGCCTCGGGCGACGCGTTGGCGAATTTGTAGGCTGCAAAGAACAGCAGGACCGGCAGCAGATCGAACAGAAATTTCATGGTCGCGAATTATGCCCCTCGGGCACCTGGGTGTCCAACCGGATCGGCATGTAGATGCCAAATCGGGCATGGAACTGGCTTGGCGGAGAAAAAGTGGCTACAGGGCGCGCAAATTCATGAAGAAAGTCTGCAAAGCCGCTTGTGGAGCGCGCTGCGCCTCACTATCATCCCTGCAGGTTTTCCCGCGCGCATTTGCGCATAACGAAGAAGGAGACTTAGATGAACAAAGCAGAACTGATCGAAGCACTCGCCAAGAAAGCTGACGTTTCCAAAGCCGCAGCAGGTCGTCTGCTCGACGGTTTTCTCGAATCTGTCACGACCGAACTGAAGAAGGGTGGAAAAGTGACCCTGGTCGGCTTCGGTACCTTTGCCACCGGCAAGCGTGCTGCCCGTACCGGCCGCAATCCGCGCACCGGCGCCACGATCAAGATTCCTGCTGCCAAGACTGCGAAATTCACCGCGGGCGCTGCGCTGAAGAAGTCGATCAACAAGAAGTAACCGGTTTCCTTTCCCGGGGCCGCGGCGAATCCGCAGCCCCGGATGAACTGTCCGGCATGACCCAGGAAGTGCATGCTTGCCCGGCCGGAACAACGGAGGTGTCCGCACTGCGGCACCTCCGTTTTCATTGGGCGCCGCACGTGGGGCGGCTCGCCGCAGACGGGCTGCTGCGTGCGCTCCGCAGTCCGGCGACACTCGCTGAACATGCTTCTCCATTCGCCTTGTCCAGGTCTGCGACCGGCAAGCAGCGCACGGGTTCGATGGCGCACGCTACCATCGGGGGTCAATCCTGTTCGCGTCACTTCCATGATCATTGTCCTGTCTCCCGCCAAGTCGCTCGACTACGAATCACCCTTGCCCGCTGCCAGCGCGACGCGGCCCGATTTTCTGGATCGCTCGGCCATGCTGGTGGATATCCTGAAGCTCAAAAGTCCGGCCGCCATCGCATCGCTGATGAGCATTTCCGATCCGCTGGCTGCGCTGAACGCCGCACGCTACGCTGACTGGACGCCTGACTACGACGCTCCGCGCGGTCGTCCGGCCGCGCTGGCGTTCAACGGCGACGTGTACGACGGACTCGACGCCCGTTCGCTCGACCGTGCCGGACTCGACTGGCTGCAGCAGCATGTGCGCATCCTGTCCGGGCTTTACGGGGTGCTGCGACCGCTCGACCTGATGCTGCCCTACCGGCTGGAAATGAGTACCCGGCTGGTCAATCCGTCGGGCAGGGATCTGTACGCGTTCTGGGGCGATCTGCCCGCGCAGGCGCTGAACGCCCTGCTGGAGAACGATTCGCGGCCGGTGCTGGTCAACCTCGCCAGCGACGAATACTTCAAGGCCGTCAGGCGCAAGACGCTGAAGGCGGAAGTGATCCAGCCGGTGTTCCAGGACTGGAAGGGTGAAACCTACAAGGTGATCAGCTTTTTCGCCAAGCGCGCGCGCGGCCTGATGGCGCGCTACGCAGCCGACCATCGCATCGAGGACGTCGATGCCCTGAAGGACTTTGCCGTTGACGGCTACGCCTTCGACGGCAGCGCGTCGTCGGACACGCAGTGGATATTCAGAAGACGCCTCGCCTGAGGCCAGAAAAGACGCAGCACCCATCACGAGGAGATCTGATCATGACCCGCCAACAACATCTGCTGACGGCACTTGCCGCGACGTTCTGCCTGCTCGGCGCGAGCGCCGGTTCGGCCGCACAGGACAACCAGTCCGACCGTTTTTTCCGCGAATGCCGGGCTGCGTGGGCCGACAACAACATCGGTCTGGCCGATGAGCTCTGTTACAAGGCGCTGATGCATCCGGATGTAAACGCGATCACCCCGGATGCAAAGTCGCAGCGCCTGTACAACTATGCACAACTGAAGCGCATGCTCGGCAACTGGGAAGGTGCGGAGGAGCTGTTGCGCGAATCGCTGACCATCGAGGAAAAGCGCGCCGGCAGCGCCCCGGATCTGCCGCTGGCCCGTCGCCTCGCCGAACTGTCGATCGCCTGCGCTGCGCAGAACAAGTGGTCCGAAGGCATCGACATGATCGAGCGTCTGTACCCGGTTGCCGGCCAGTTCCAGGGCGGCGAGCGTGCCGCGATCAGCGAACTGTTCCGCAACTACGTGCCGCAGGTGGCGACCGCCGGCAAGATGGATCTGGCGCGTCAGCTGAACGAGTTCTCAGACTCGGTGCCGGCACGCGAGCCCGGCTTCATCAATCGCTGAGGAGGACTGGCCGTGGATTCGAGCGCTGCAAAACCTGCCGCTGGTCTGCCGGGCGACCCGGAGCGGCGCGACTTCCTGCGTACGGCAACGGTGGCCGGCTTCGCACTGGCCGCGCAGCCGGTGATGGCGCAGCAGATCATCACGACGCCCGCGACAGGTCTGGACACCGGCATGGCCGAGGTCGATACGGCCGATGCGCAGAAGCTGCCGGTTTATTTCGCCCGCCCGGCAGGCAAGGCCAAGCCGCCGGTGGTGCTGGTGGTGCAGGAAATATTCGGCGTACACGAACATATCCGTGATGTCTGCCGGCGCTTTGCCCGGGCCGGTTATTTCGCGATTGCGCCCGAGCTGTACTTTCGCCAGGGCGATCCGTCGAAGATAAGCAGCGTGCCGGAAATACTCGAACGCATCGTGTCGCGCGTCGGCGATGCGCAGGTGATGAGCGATCTCGACAGCTGCGTCGCCTGGGCCGCGCAGTCCGGTGGCGATGCGGCCCGTCTGGCGGCAACCGGTTTCTGCTGGGGCGGCCGCATCACCTGGCTGTACGCCGCGCATCAACCCGCGCTGCGCGCCGGTGTGGCGTGGTACGGCAAGCTTGACGGCCTGCCGGGCGAGCTCACGCCGAATCATCCGATCGATCTGGCCGACGCGCTCAAGGCGCCGGTGCTCGGCCTGTACGGCGGCAAGGATCAGGGCATTCCGAACAGCGACGTCGATGCCATGCGTGATGCCCTGACGAAGTCGCCGGCCGAGGCGGCGCGACGGTCGGACATCGTGCTGTATCCGGAGGCGCCGCATGGTTTTCACGCCGACTTCCGGCCGAGCTATCGTGAAGCCGACGCCAGGGATGGCTGGCAGCGCTGCCTTGACTGGATGTCCGCCAACGGCGCCTGACGCCGCGCAGCACCGATTCCGGCGGTGAGCGTCAGTGGGCCGAGTGCGGTGTTGCGTGCGCCAGCCCGAGCGAAACGGTGGCCTTGGCATGCGTCAGGTCGCGTGCCGAACCGCTGCCGAACAGGCAGGCAGCCACCTGGTTGAGCAGCGGTTGCGGGATGGCCCGGTGACCTTCCAGCATTTCACGTATGCATACGCTGGTGGCGTCGATGTCTTCCGCAGGCGGCAGCGGATTGACCAGCTGCGGCGTACCGATCTCTGCTTCGAACAGCGTGCGGGCGGTCTGGTGTTCGAACATCTGGATGCGCGGTCGGCGCATTGGATCGGCAAACGAATCGTCGTCAGGGGCGCGCATCAGCAGCGCACGCTCCGGTGCGCGCAGGAACATGTCGTGCAGTCGCGACAGGAGCTGGGCATCGGCCGCGCAGATGACGCGCAGGCTGCGCAGCGGTGCCGGATCGAGCAGCTTTGCGACGACGTGTGCAGTATTGCGGTTGCCCATGCGATCCCGCAGGCGGATCAGACTGTCCAGCGAAGGGCTGAGCAATTCGGTCGGCAGCACTGCACAACGCCCAGAGTTCAGCGTGGTCTGCGCGTCGGCCAGACTGCTGCAGGGCGCATGCCCGAGTCGCTCGAACACGTCGATGCTGCCCGCCCGAGTACCATGGCCCACGAGTCCATGCACCAGCACGGGCACTTCGAGACGCGCCAGCATAAGCGCAAGCAGCGGCATCAGGTTGGGTGCCCGACCGGCGCGCGAATAGCTTGGAATGACCACCATGCGAGGCCTATGCTGCGGCAGCTCGATGACCGGGACACGTTCGTTGAGCGCGCGCGCAAAGCCGGCCAGCTCGTCGGCCGACTCGTTCTTCCAGCGCAGGCTGGCCAGCACGGCACCGAGTTCGAGCGCAGGAATGCGGCCGTCCAGCATGTCGGCGAACAGGCCGTATGCCTCTTCTTCCGCCAGATCCCGGCCTTCTTCGCCACCGCGGCCCAACGCGGACAGCATGTCTGTCAGGGTCTGTTGGCTCAACATCGCAGCACTCGCTCCATGCTCATGTTCGTCTCCTCGAAATATTGTTATGCCGCCTGCCGTCGTGCATCCAGCATGCGTTTCAACTCGGGCACGCAGGACCCGCATGAGGTGCCGCAACGCAGTGACTGCTGCAGCGACAACAGATCCGCACCGGCGTCGATGGCGAGCGCGATGTCGGGCTCGGCGACATCGAGGCAATTGCACACGATGCGCCCGCGCGTGACGGTGGCCACCGGCGGCGTGACCAGCGGTGCGAACAGCCAGCGCCGCAGATCGGTCGTCGGCTGGCGTCCGGTCATGACGTCACGCAGCCAGCCGGCTGCTGCGGTTTCGCCGGTCAGCCGTATGCCGGTCAGCAGGCCGTCCTCGATCAGCGCGCGCTTCGTGATGTCGCGCCGCGCGTCGCGATAGACCAGGCAGGCCGGGTTGTCGAGCGCGCAGATGCGGTCTATGTCGGCCAGCCAGTCGTCCGGAATAGGTGCGTCGTGCGCGATGCGCAGCACCAGCACCGGGCGCTCCCGGCCGGCCAGTGACAGTGCAGCGTAGGCAAACCGTGCCAACACCGGAGCCAGCGCCTCCGACCGCTGCAGCGCGGCACTGACGGCGGCCTCGTCGCTGGCTTCGGTGCGTAGCAGCAGCGCCTGATAGGGCAGGTCGGCGCGGGCGATCTGCACTGCCGCGTGCTTGAGTTCCGGCTGCTTCGAGTAGGGGTCGGTCCGGCCGGCAGTCAGTGCATTGGCACCACTGTTCGAAAGCGTGTTGCGCCCCCAGTGCATCGCGACGAATGCGCTGCCCGGTCGCTGGGCCGCGCTGGCGTGCGCGCGCAGCACGATGTTGCCGCGCCGGCTCCGAACGCGCACCAGATCGCCGTCTGCCAGACCGCGGCGCGCCAGATCGTCGGCGTGTACCTCGACGCGTGGCTCGTCGACATGGCTGTACAGCTGCGCCACCAGCCCGGTGCGGCTCATGCAGTGCCACTGGTCGCGCAGGCGGCCGGTATTCAGGTGCAGCGGGAAGCGCGCATCGATCTTTTCAGCGGTGGTGGTGGTGACCGGTACGACAAAGCGTGCCCGGCCGTCCGCGGTCGCGAACGTGCACTCGGTGTACAGGCGTGCCCGGCCGGCATCGGCGCCGGCGGGGAAGGGCCATTGCTGCGGACCGAGCCGGTCGAGCAGTGCGTAGCTCAGACCGGTGATGTCGAGGTCGCGTCCGCGCGTGGTTCCGGCGTGTTCGTCAAACAGCTGTTCCACCGTGTCGTAAGGGAACAGACTCATCGCGTCGCGGCCGATCCGGGGCGCCAGCGCGTGAGCGAAATCGCAGGCGATGCGCCAGTCGGCGCGCGCTTCGCCCGGTGCCGGCAGTGCCGCCTTCACATGTGTGATGCGGCGTTCCGAGTTGGTGACCGTGCCTTCCTTTTCGCCCCAGGTGGTCGCCGGCAGCAGCAGGTCGGCGAAGGCGGCCGTTTCGGTGCTGCGGCAGGCGTCCTGCACGACGACGAATTCGGCCGCCTGCAGCGCTTCGGTGATCAGCGCCTGATCGGGCATCGAGTGCGCCGGATTGGTACAGGCGATCCAGATCGCCTTAACCTTGCCGCTGCGCACACCCTCGAACAGCTCGACCGCGGTCAGGCCGGGTTGCGCCGGGACCTCATCGATACCCCACAGCCGGGCGACTTCGGCCCGGTGTTCCGGGTTGGCGAGGTCACGATGGCCGGACAGCAGATTGGCCATGCCGCCGACTTCGCGTCCGCCCATCGCATTGGGCTGCCCGGTCAGCGAGAATGGACCGGCACCCGGGCGGCCGATCTGGCCGGTGGCCAGATGCAGCGCGATGAGCGCCGTGCCGTTGTGCGTGCCGTGATGCGACTGGTTCAGGCCCTGACACCACATCGACATCGCGGCCTTCGCCGAACCGAACCACTGCGCGGCGGTGACGATGTCTTCGGCGCGCAGGCCGCAGATTTCCGCCGCGACCGCCGGTGTCACGTCGCGCACGTGCCTGCGCAGTGCCTCGAAGCCTTCGGTGTGCGCACGAATGAAGGCGTCGTCGGCATGACCTTCCCACAGCAGCACGTGCAGCATGGCGTTGAACAGCCAGACATCGGTGCCGGGCAGAAGCGCCAGATGCAGGTCCGCGTCGGACGCGGTGTCGGTGCGACGCGGGTCGATGACGATCACCTTCAGTGCCGGATTGGCGCGCCGCGCGTCCTCGATGCGGCGATAGACGATGGGGTGCGCGTAGGCCGGGTTGCCACCGGCGATCAGCAGACAGTCCGTTTGGTCGATGTCTTCGTAGGAGCAGGGTGGCGCGTCGGCGCCCAGCGTCATCTTGTAGGCCGACACGGCCGAACTCATGCACAGGCGCGAATTGGTGTCGACATTGTTGGTGCCGATCAGGCCCTTCGCCAGCTTGTTGAAGGCGTAGTAATCCTCGGTCAGCAGCTGGCCGGAAATGTAGAAGGCAACCGAATCCGGGCCGTGCGCTTCGATGAGGGACGCAAACCGTTCGGCGGCATGGCCGAGCGCAGCATCCCAGCCGACGCGCGTGCGCTGCGCGTCGCGCGCAAGGCGCAGTTCCGGATGCAGCGCGCGCGTTTCTGGCCTCGCACTGAGGTGCAGCGTCGCCCCCTTGGAGCACAGCCGGCCGAAATTCGCCGGATGCTCGGGGTCGCCGCGAACACCGCTGATGCGGCTGCCGTCGTGTTCGATGATCACGCCGCACCCGACACCGCAGTAGCAGCAGGTCGAGCGGGTTTCGTGTCGGGTGTCGGTCATTATTGTCTCCGCCTGACGTTTAGCAAGGCTTATGCCACGTTCCTGAAGGCCTGTTTGCGCGCCTGGGTGAGCGCTTTTGCCGCGAAGCTGTACGCATGCGCTCCTTCGCGGGGCGCGCTGAATGGTGCATGCATGCCACTGGTGCGCGCCGCGTTCGGTCCTTGCGATAGCAGTGCCCACAGCAGCAGCAGATTCAACAGTGCCGACAGGGTCAGCAATACGCGCAGCAGCCGCACCGACGCACGTTCGATCAGCGGCGTCCGTCGCGGCAGGGCGAGCGGGCGGTGTGCGCCATGTTCCAGCGCGAGCAGGAACTCTTCGGCCGTTTCGAAGCGCGAGTCGGGTGTGCGTGCCACAGCCTTGAGCAACGCCGCTTCGAGCCATTCCGGTGTTTGCGGGCGAAAACGCGTGGGTGGCAGCGGATCGCCGAAACGCGGTCGCTGGAAAGGTTCGATCTCGCCGTACGGGTAACGCCGGGTCAGCAGTTCGTACAGCGTGACGCCGAGCGCGAACAGGTCGCTCGACTCGCTGGCGACCGAGCCGGCAAACAGTTCCGGCGCCATGTAGCTCGGCGTACCCGGGTTATTGATCTCGCCAAACGCTTCGCCATCGGACGCCGCGACGCCGAGGTCGAGTACGCGCAACGCGCCCTGAGCGTCCAGGTGCAGGTTGTCCGGCTTGATGTCGCGATGCACGATGCCGAGCCGGTGCAATGTGCCGAGCGCGCGCAGGACGGTGCAGCCCAGCCGGACAGTCTGCTCGACATCGAAATGGTGGCCAGCATCGAGCCGGGCACGCAGCGTCGCTCCCTCGTGCCAGCTCATCAGGTAATACAGGCAGCTTCGACCGGCATGGCTCGACACCTGCGGAAACAATGGCGACACCACGCGCCGTGCGAGCCATTCCTCGTGCACCAGGGCGGCGATGGCATCCGGGTCGGCCGCGTCCGCGCGCAAGGTCTTGAGCACCTTGATGTCGCCGCTTGCTTGATCTCGCACGCGATAGAGCAGCGTCACGCGCGATTCGTGCAGCACCGCCTCGACCTTCAGTCCGTCGATGACATCGTCCGCATGCAGCCGCGGCGGCAATTCCAGTTGCGCAGCCTGCGCAAGGCGGTCGCGCAGCGCCGCCTGCCCCAGCGCGTCGACGCGCACCACCAGCGCGGTGCAGTTGTCGTTGGCGCCGCGCGCTTCTGCCTGCAGCGCGAGCGCCGAAGCCAGCGACTCGGGTTCGCTGTGGCACGCCAGCTCGCCGGCGATGCCTTCGTCGTGCAGCGTGTTCCAGACGCCATCGCTCAACAGCACGAAGCAGTCGCCGGTTTCGAGTTCGCCGTCGGCGTGGTCGACTGCAAAGCGCGCATCGAGGCCGACCGCGCGGTGCAGCACATTGGACAGTTCCGGGTGCGCCCAGGTGTGATCCTCGGTGAGCTGCGTCAGGCAGCCGGCGCGGTACAGGTAGATGCGCGAATCGCCGACGTGGGCGAGGTGCCAGCGGGTGCCGCGCAGTACCAGCGCAGACAGCGTGGTGGCCATGCCCGCGGTTTCTCGAGTGCGCGCGGCGTGCGCAATCAGCCAACGATTGAGCGCACCGAGTACCCGGTCGATCGACTGCGTGATGCTCCAGGTATCGGGCGTGGCGTAATAGTCGTTCAGCAGGCCGCGCACGGTGAGCTCGGCCGCTTCCCGTCCGTTGGCGTGCCCGCCGACGCCGTCGGCCACGGCGAACAGCAAGCCTTTGGCGTCCAGCGTTTCGCCGGCGGGCGTCACCGCACCGGCAAAATCCTCGTTGCGCGGTCGCGGCCCGGCGATCGAGCACTGACCGATGGACACCTTCAATGTCATGACCGGGGAACCCTGCGTCAGATGCGTGCGTTGGTGAGGTGTGCGGCCCCCCAGGTCGTGCGCCAGCGTGTTTTTACCCGCGTCAGCCCGACCAGCGCGAGCACGGCCAGCAGTCCGAAAATGATGAAGCCGGTCTGGTAGCTGCCGGTGGCTTCGCGCGAATAGCCGAGCGACGATGCGAGATAGAAGCCGCCGATGCCCCCGGCCATGCCGACCAGACCGGTCATGACGCCGATCTCGCGCCGGAAGCGCTGCGGCACGAGCTGGAACACTGCGCCATTGCCCATGCCCAGCGCCAGCATGGCGCCGACGAACACGACCACCGCCATCCAGGCCTGCGGCAGGCCGAAGCTCACGCCGAACAGGAAGGCGGCGGCGATCACGTACATGACGGTCAGCGTGCGGATGCCGCCAATGCGGTCGGCGAGGTTGCCGCCGATCGGCCGCACCAGCGAACCGGCGAACACGCAGGCGGCAGTGAAGTAACCGGCCATCTGCGCGTCCAGCCCGTACTGGGTGTTGAAGTAGATGGTCAGCGACGAGGCGAGGCCTACGAAGCCGCCGAAGGTGACGCTGTAGAAGAACATGAACCACCAGGCATCGCGGTCGCGCAGCACCTTCAGGTACTCGGCCAGCGTCTTGGGTGGCGGGCATTCAGGCGCGTCCCTGGCCACCAGCAGATAGAAAATGAACACGGCCACCAGCGGGATCAGCGCCAGACCGAACACGTTGACCCAGCCGAACGCGACCGCCAGGCCTGGCGCAAACAGCGCGGCCAGCGCGGTGCCCGAGTTGCCGGCGCCGGCGATGCCCAGTGCGGTGCCCTGGTGTTCCGGCGGATACCAGCGCGACGCCAGCGGCAGCGCGACCGCGAAGGCGGCGCCGGCGAAGCCGAGGAAGCAGCCGAACAGCAGTGCCTGTTCGTAGCTTTGGATGCCGAAGTGCCAGGCGACGAACATCGCTGCGATGACGATGACCTGGCCGATCGCGCCCGCCTTCTTCGGCTGCAGGTGGTCGACCAGCACGCCCATCAGCAGGCGCAGCAGCGCGCCGGCGAGCACCGGCACGGCGACCATGAAGCCCTTCTGCGCGTGGGTCAGTTGCAGGTCATGCGCGATCTGCACGCCGAGCGGGCCGAGCAGCACCCACACCATGAAGGCGAGATCGAAATAGAGAAAGGCGGCAAACAGCGTTGGCGTGTGGCCGGCCTTGAGAAATGCTTTCCTGTCCATCGGTGGATGACCTCCCCGTTATCGGTCCGGCCTGCGCGCGTCGTTGCGGACAGCCGTTCTTCGGGATTGCGGTGAATCAAATGGGTGAGTCGCTGAGCATCGCTCCGCGGTACATCGGTAATCATGTGTAGGTCGGGGTGAGCGCAGCGATGCCCAACGAGCTGATGCCTCCGAGTGCGATGTGTAACGAGCTCTTGTTGGGCATCGCTACGCTCACCCCAACCTGCGGGACCGCGTTCACCCCGACCGACGGGGCGTACGCGGTGGATCAGGCTTTCAGCAGCACCTGCCCGTTTTCGACCTTCACTTCGAAGCTGCGCGTGCAGCCGACGTCCGGTGCGATGGCGTCGCCGGAATCGAGCTGGATCTTCCAGCTGTGCAGCGGGCAGGTGACGGTATTGCCGTGGACGATGCCCTGCGACAGCGGCCCGCCCTTGTGCGGGCACTTGTCATGCACCGCGAACACCTGCTCGTCATTGCGGAAGATGGCGATGTCGCCGGTGTCGCTGCGCACGACGCGCGAGCCCAGGTGGGGAATGTCTTCGAGGGCACAGACCGGCGCCCACGTGATGGTTTCGGTGCTCATGAGGGTTCCTGTTTGTGTATCTGGAGGGGCTAGGGGTGAGGGGCTGGGGGCCAGGGAACAGGCGCGGCTTTGCCGCGCGAGGGGTGAGCCCCTGATCCCTGGCCCCTAGTTTCCAGTCCCCAAATCAAGCCTGCATGGCCTGGCGGATGGCGATGGTGCGGAATTCGCGGCCTAGGTCGGACTTCGCATCCGCCTGCGCGCGTTCCAGCCAGGGATCCTTGTAGTCCTGCAGCGCAAACAGCAGCCGCTCGTACAGGGCCTTGCGGTTCTCGGCGTCGTCGACCACCTTGCCCTTCACATAATCGAGGCCGACGCGGTCGATGTAATGCACCGTCCGTTCCAGGTACCAGCCTTCTTCGCGATACAGTTGCAGGAAGGCGCCGGAGTACTCCATCACCTCGTCGTCGCTGGTCACCTTGCAGAAGTATTGCGCCACCTCGGTCTTGATGCCGCCGTTGCCGGCGACGTAGATTTCGTAGCCGGATTCGACGCCGATGACGCCGACGTCCTTGATGCCGGCTTCGGCGCAGTTGCGCGGGCAGCCGGACACGGCGAGCTTCACCTTGTGCGGGCTGTACATGCCGAACAGCATCTT
Source organism: Methyloversatilis sp. RAC08 (assembly GCF_001713355.1). Lineage (NCBI taxonomy): Bacteria > Pseudomonadati > Pseudomonadota > Betaproteobacteria > Nitrosomonadales > Sterolibacteriaceae > Methyloversatilis > Methyloversatilis sp. RAC08. The sequence continues at coordinate 3,821,016 of NZ_CP016448.1, forward strand.
TTCCAGCTTCACGCCCAGACCCATCGACAGCTGGGTGCCGAAGCGGCAGTGCTCGGCGCCGACGCAGGTCTTCACGGTGCGCAGGCTCTTGCCGTAGGCGTGGCCCGACACCATGCCGGCCTGCGCGAGGTCGGCCCACATGGCGGGCAGGTCGTCCTTCTTGACGCCCAGCAGGTCGATGCGCTGGCCGCCGGTCACCTTGACGGTCGGCACCTTGTACTTTTCCGCAGCGTCGGCGATGGCGCGCAGTTCGTTCGGCGTGGTGAGCCCGCCCCACATGCGCGGCACCACGGAGTAGGTGCCGTCCTTCTGGATGTTGGCGTGCGCGCGCTCGTTGATGTAGCGGCTCTGCGGGTCGTCCTTCGCCTCGTGCGGCCAGCTCGATTGCACGTAGTAGTTGAGCGCCGGGCGGCATGACGCGCAGCCATTGGGCGTCTTCCACTGCAGTTCGCGCATCACGGTCGGAATGTCGATGTAATGGCGGTCGCGGATCGCCGCACGCACGTCGCCGTGGTTCATGTCGGTGCAGCCGCACATCGCCTTGGAGGTGGAGCTGGCCGGCGTGTAGGCGCCGCCGATGCACGAGGCGAGGATCTGCTCGACCAGGCCGGTGCATGAACCGCAGGAGCTCGACGCCTTGGTGTGCTTGCGTACGTCATCCAGCGAAAACAGACCCTTTTCCTTGATCGCCTTGACGATGGTGCCCTTGCACACGCCGTTGCAGCCGCACACTTCGGCCGTGTCCGGCATCGAGGCGGCCTGCGTCTGACCCTTGTGGCCGACGTCGCCCAGGTGGTTCTGGCCGAACATCAGGTGGTCGCGCACGGCGTGGATGTCCTGGCCGTCCTTGATCAGCTGGAAGTACCAGGCGCCATCGGCCGTGTCGCCATACAGGCAGGCACCGACCAGACGTTCGCCTTCCAGCACGAGCCTTTTGTAGACGCCGCCAGACGGGTCGTGCAGCACGATGTCATCGCAGCCCGGACCGCCGGTGAAGTTGCCGGCCGAAAACACGTCGATGCCGGTCACCTTCAGCTTGGTCGAGGTGACCGAACCCTTGTAGGTGCCGATGCCGTACTGCGCGAGGTGGTTGGCGCACACCTTGGCCTGTTCGAACAGCGGCGCGACCAGACCGTAGGCGATGCCGCGGTGGCTGACGCATTCGCCGACCGCGTAGATCTTAGGGTCGTAAGTCTGCATCGTGTCATTGGCGACGATGCCGCGGTTGCAGTGGATGCCGGCCGATTCGGCCAGCGTGGTGTTCGGGCGGATGCCGGCCGCCATCACGACCAGATCGGCCGGGATCGTTTCGCCGCTCTTGAAGCGCACCGCCGACACGCGGCCATCCGGTCCGGCGATCAGCGACTCGGTCTGCTTCTCGAGCAGGAAGGCCAGCCCCTTCTTTTCCAGCGAGGCCTGCAGCATGTCGGCCGACGGCCGGTCGAGCTGGCGTTCCATGATCCATGCGCCCAGATGCACCACGGTGACATGCATGCCGCGCAGCGCAAGACCATTGGCCGCTTCCAGACCGAGCAGGCCGGCGCCGATCACGACCGCGTGCCGGTGGTTCGCAGCCGCTTCGATCATCGCGTCGGTATCGGCGATGTCGCGATAGGCGATCACGCCCGGCAGGTCCTTGCCCGACACCGGCAGGATGAAGGGATTGGAGCCGGTCGCCAGCAGCAGGCGGTCGTATTCGGCTTCGGTACCGTCTTCGGCCACCACCTTGCGCGCGATGCGGTCGATCTTCACCACCTTCTTGCCTGCGTGCAGCGTGATGCCGTTGTCGCGGTACCAGTCCCAGTCGTTCAGGATGATGTCCTGCACCGTCATTTCGCCCGCCAGCACCGGCGACAGCAGGATGCGGTTGTAGTTGGGATGCGGCTCGGCTCCGAACACCGTGATGTCGTACATCCCGGGCGCGATCTTGATCAGCTCCTCCAGCGTGCGACAGCCCGCCATCCCGTTGCCCACCATCACAAGACGTTTCTTTTCCATGGTCTGCTTCCTGCGAGTACTGACCGCGAATCGCGCGGCCGACGATCCGTCAGCGGCGTCGCCCGGCGGTCGGGTCGAGAACCCCGCACGTGAGAGGACGCACGCACCGGCGTCGGCGCCGATGGCTGTCGGTTTCAGATGATCGTGACCGGCACGTGCCGGTCGAATGAGTGGATGCCGGTTCCTGTCCGCCGCTGGACGAGGAAGCCGCTTGCTGCCGGGTCGCATCGGGCGGGCTGAGCCTGACGCGACATTGATGCTGTCGAGGCGCGATGCTCGACGCGATGTAGGGGCGGTCGAAACCGCTCTGAGTTGTTGGCCCGGTTCAGCGGTCGCGCATCGGGCGAGGCAGGACGCGTCGTTGCGTCGTGGTTGCCTGGCTCTTTAGTCCTCCGGTCGGGTGCGCGTTGCGCAATCGAGTCGGCAGGAATGATCGTGACATGAACAGAACTTCGGTCAGGTTCCACCACGCGTGGATGCAACGTGACCGAAAAACACTAAGCAAATCCTTTGCCATCGCGTTCGCGACTTGCCGGCACGCAGCGCCTGACCGGCGGCAACGCCCGGCCAACAAGGCTTTCAGCTGGCTGTCGCCCGGTGTGGCGCACTGTCACGCAGACGCCAAACACGGGTGCTTGCGCACCGCGGTGGCGGCCAGGCTGCATCAATGCACCCTTGTGGTGCGCCGCCCGGGCCTTTCAAGAAGTCAGCGCCTTCTGCCGTTAAGCAGATCATGACTGACCGATCGATCTCATGTCCCGCCCGGCCGCACAACCGTTCTGCAGATCGACTGGCGTGGCTGCTGCTGACCGGCTGGCTGGTGGCCAGCGGCGTTGCGCTCGCCGGGCACATGCTGGACAAGCCTGCGGACCTCTGCACGACCCCGCGCACCCCGACTGTCACCTACAAGGTTTCGCCATGAACGAACACGTACTTCAATCGGCCCATTCGGCGGCGGATCGCGTAATGCTGATCAGCGCGTCACTGCTGTCCATCGTCTGCATAGCCGTCGGCGCCGCTTACGGCGACCTGCTCGTTTCGCTGCTGGTCGGCTTGCCGGCGGCGGTGGTGCCGCTGCTGATCCATCACCTGGCGCCGGGCGCACTGGTCACCCGCCTGGCCTGCGCGAGTGCGTTCATGGTGCTGGCGGCGCTGCTGATCCAGCTCACCGGTGGCCTGATCGAAGCGCACTTCGCCATTTTCGTCATGCTGGCCTTCCTGCTCTATTACCGTGACTGGCGTCCGATCGTGATGGCCGCCGGCGTGATCGCGGTGCATCACCTGGCGTTCAATTTCATGCAGGCAGCCGGTGTCGGCGTCTTCGTGTTCGCCGATGGCGCCAATCTGTTGATGGTGTTCGTACATGCGGCGTTCGTCGTGGCCGAGGCCGGGTTGCTGTGCTACATGGCGATCGGCCTGAAGCGCGATGCCCTGCAGGCTGCGTGGATCGGCGACATCGCGGAGCGCATCGGTGCGGGCGATCTGGTGTCGGATGTGCCGCAGCACCCGGGCATGCCGCTGCTGGGCAGGATGGAATCGATGCGACTGAAACTGGCGCAGACGGTCAGTCTGATAGTCACCGAGTCGGTCAGCGCGCGCAACGTGGCGGATACGCTGCGCGTCAATTCGGAGCGCATCACGCGCTCGACCGGAGAACAGTGCGAAGCGAGCGAACGCATGGCTGCCGCGGTTCATCAGATGACCACGTCGATCCAGCACATTTCCGGCGAAGCGGATGAAGCGAGCGCGCGGGTGCAGCGCAGCGGTCAATCGGCCGACAACGGGGTGGCCGTCATGCAGGGGCTTGCCGGCGACATCCGGCAGACCGGCGAGGCGATCCACGAGGTGGAAAGCAGCATGGAACTGATCGGCTCGCAATTCGACAGCGTCAAGTCCATCGTCGCGCTGATCAAGGAAATCGCCGATCAGACCAACCTGCTGGCGCTGAACGCCGCCATTGAAGCTGCCCGGGCAGGTGAGCAGGGGCGCGGGTTTGCGGTGGTCGCGGACGAGGTGCGCAAGCTGGCGGAACGCACCCGCCTGGCGACCGAAGACATCGCCCGCACGGTCGACGCGATGCAGACCAGCAAGGACCGCGCGCTCGAAAGTGTGGCCAACACCGTGGCGACAGCCCAGCGCGGGGTCGATCAGGTGGCATCGGTCAGCGATTCCATCGCCGCCGTGTCATCCGAGATCGGCGCCATGATGGACATCATCGTCGGCATGTCGGAATCGATGCGCGAACAGACGCGAGCGGCGACCGGCATTGCGCAGGGCATCGAACAGGTCACCGGGCTGGCGCACGACACTGCGGTGATCGCCGAGGAAGACCGCGCCACCGCTGCACGGCTCGGCGACACGGCGGAGTCGCTGGTCGGCGCGAGCCGGCAGTTCAAGCTGAACTAGGGGCCATCAAAGCGATATCGGGGTCTGCGTTGAAAACGCGGACCCCGCTTTTGCGTCAACACCCCGCAAGTTCCCGGCAGGCGTCGAACTGTGCCCGCAGTGGCGCCGGCAGCGGCAGACGGCCTGCCAGCATTTCGCGGATCAACGCCGCATTGGCCGCCGCATCGATTCCGGCTTCCGGCTGGGTCAGCGCAGCGGCGCTGTCGTCTGCCTCGCACAACACCTTTTCGATGCCATCGAAGAAGCCGGTCAGGGCCGGCCGGCGCGCCGGATTGGCATAGGCCTCACCTTCGGTGCCGCGCAACAGCATCGAATGACCGCCATCCAGGCGCAGGAACTGCGACATCTTGTCCAGATACTCCGGATGCGTCACCGGCACGACGCGTACGCTGCGCCCCGGCAGCGGATCGATCATCTTGGTCATCGAATGCGCCGAGTTGCGCACGCCCAGCTGCGGCCGCAGCGACAGTAGCGTGTCCAGCCCCGGACTGAGTTTCGCGACCTGGATGCAGGCGATGCGCCCGTGCGCGAGCAGCTCGCCTGCGTGTGCGGCGCTGTCGGCCAGCGGCAGTTCGAGCGCGGCCAGCAGTGCGAAAGGATCGGCCCGGCTGTCGAAATCGAAGTGGCCGTGGATCAGCACCGGCACCCCCTCGCGCGCCAGCATCATGGCCAGCAGCGGCATCAGGTTGGGGCGGCGGCGCGCGCCGTTGTAGGTCGGCAGCACCACGGTGCGCGGGCCGGGCGGTGCCTCGATGTGCGTCAGGCGCGCATCGATCGCCGCCTTGAAACCCAGCAGTTCCTCCAGTGATTCGCTCTTGATGCGCATCGCCAGCACGATGGCGCCCAGTTGCAGCGGCGGCACGCGACCGTCGAGCATGTCGCCGAACAGCGCCTGTGCATCATCGCGCGACAGCGCGCGCGCGCCCTTGGCGCCGCGGCCGATTTCCTTGATCTGTTTCGTGTAGTCCATGGCCCGGATTATGCCCGCGCGGGCGGCGTGGCCTGCTGCGTTATAGTCGGCAGTCCCTGCAGCGCCGGTACAGGCGCGCACAACGAATCGAGGAGAACAGCATGAAGATCGGTTTCATCGGACTGGGACTGATGGGGCGGCCCATGGCCGGCCACCTTGCCGCGGGCGGCCACAGCCTGCACCTGTGGGCACGTCGTCCGGAGTCGCTGGCGCCGTTCCGCGACAGCGGTGCCACGCTGCACACGTCGATCGCCGATGTGGCGCGCGAAGCCGACATCGTGTTTTCGATGGTGGCCGACGCACCCGACGTCGAGGCGGTCGCGCTCGGCCCGCAGGGTGTGGCCGAAGGCGCGGCCGGGCGCACGGATCTGGTGTTCGTCGACATGAGCACCATCGCGCCCGACGCTGCGCGTTCGATCGCCGCGCGGCTGGCAGCCAAGGGCGTGGCGATGATCGACGCGCCGGTATCGGGCGGCGAAGTCGGCGCCATCAACGCGGCGCTCACCATCATGGCCGGCGGACCGCAGCCCGCCTTCGACCACGTGTTGCCGCTGTTCCAGCTGATGGGCAAGAACGTGACCCGGGTCGGCGACAGCGGTGCCGGACAGGTGGCCAAGGCCTGCAACCAGATTCTCACCGGTGTCGGCGTGCTGGCGCTGGCCGAAGCCTTTGCCTTCGCCGAAAAGAGCGGTGTCGACGCGGCACGCGTGCGCGAAGCGCTGCTCGGCGGCTTCGCCTACAGCCGCATCCTGGAAAATCACGGCCAGCGCATGCTGGACCGCAATTTCAAACCGGGTTTCAAGTCCTGGATGCACCAGAAGGATCTGCGCATCGTGATGAACGAGGCGCACCAGATGGGTTTGGCGCTGCCCGCCGCCGCCGCCGCCGCGCAGATGCTCAATGCCATGGTCGGCCAGGGGCTGGGCGAAGAAGATTCGATCGCCGTGCTCAAGGTGCTGGAAGGTCTGGGCGGCATCGAAGGATGAAGGCCGGCTTCATCGGCCTCGGCGCGATGGGGCGGGCGATGTCCGCCAATCTGCTGCGCGCCGGCCATGATGTTGCCGTGTGGGCGCGTCGCGCCGAGTCGATGGCGCCGCTGGTCGCACTCGGCGCCCGTGCGGCCGCGTCGCCCGCGGACTGCGCGCGCGGCGCCGATGCCGTGCTGTGCGTGGTCACCGCCGGGCCGGACGTGCGTCAGGTTGCGCTCGGCGCCGACGGCGTGATCGAAGGCGCGTCGCCCGGTTGCGTGTTCATCGACCACAGCACGATTCCGCCCTCCACCGCGCGCGACATCGCCGCTGCGCTGGCCGGACGCGGCATCGACATGCTCGATGCGCCGGTGTCCGGCGGCGAACGGGGCGCAATCGACGCCAGCCTGTCCATCATGGCGGGCGGCGATGCGGCGGTGTTCGAGCGCATGCGGCCGCTGCTGTCGTCGGTCGGCAGCACGCTGGTGCATGTCGGGCCGAACGGTGCCGGCCAGGTCGCCAAGGCATGCAACCAGCTTCTGCTGTGCGCCTTCATCGAAGCGGCAGCCGAGGCGGCGCGGCTGGCCAGCGCAAATGGCGTCGATTTCGGCACGGTGCGCGAGGCGGTCATGCACGGCTCGGCAGGCTCGAGGGCACTCGATCTGTTCGGCGGCCGGATGGCCGCGCGCGACTTTTCGGCCGGCGTGCAGGCCCGACTGCACCATAAGGACATGGGCATCGTGCTCGACGAGGCGGCGTCGCTCGGACTGGCGCTGCCGCTGTCGGCTGCGGTATGGCAGCAGCTCAATGCGCTGATGGGTCAGGGCGGCGCAAGCCGCGACACCTCGGCACTGCTGACCGTGCTCGAGGCATCGCCACACTGACGGCGCCTTGCCCTATGCGATTGTTTTCAGCTCTGCGAGGGGGTTCGGTGCGCGCGCGCCTGCTGCTGCTGGTGCTGGCGCCGCCGTTGCTGATGCTGCCGCTGCTGATCGGCCTGGTCGTGTATTGGGGCAATTCGGCTTACGACCGGTTGCTGGTGTACAAGGTCAATGCCGAACTGACGATTGCCCGTCAGTATCTGGACCGGGTGCTCGAAGCGCAGAAGCTGGCGGTGGCCGGGCTGGCCGGATCAGGCCGCCTGCGCAGCGCCATGGGCGATGACGCCACGCTGGGTGCCATGCTGGCGCAGCAGGCCTCTTCGCGCCGCTTCGACTACCTGCACCTGCTCGATGACGCCGGCCGCGTCGTCGCCAGTTCCACCGACGAATACGGCACGCACCGCCGTGACACCGGCACGACGCCGCGCAGCCACTGGCCGGTGGTCGCTGCGGCGCTGGCCGGTGAAGCGCAGGTGGCCCTGTCCATCTTCAGCGCGCCCGAGCTTGAACAGGTCGGCCCGCCGCTGCGCGAACGCGCACGCCTGGCCATCGTGCCGACCGAGAACGCCCGCCCGGATCCGCGCACCGAAGAAGAGCGCGGCATGGTGATCCATGTCGCCAGTCCGGTGGTCGATGCCCAGGGGCGGCAGATCGCGGTGCTCGAAGGCGGCCAGCTGCTGAATCGCAACCTCGACTTTGTCGATACGATCAACGATCTGGTCTACAACGACGGCGCGCTGCCGCTCGGTTCGCGCGGAACTGCCACGCTGTTTCTCGATGACGTGCGCATCGCGACCAATGTGCGGATGTTCGGTGGCGACCGCGCACTCGGCACTCGCGTGTCGGCGGCGGTGCGCCACCGCGTGCTCGACAACGGCGAACGCTGGCTGGACCGCGCCTTCGTCGTGAACGACTGGTATGTGTCCGGCTACGAGCCGGTGGTCGACGGCGAGGGGCGGCGCGTCGGCATGCTGTACGTCGGTTTTCTCGAAGCACCGTTCCGCGACGTGAAGCAGAACATCCTCGCGGCATTGATCGGATTGTTCGCGCTCATCATGGCGACCGGGGTCGTGCTGTCGCTGCGCGGGGCGCGCAGCATCTTCCGGCCGATCGAGCGCATGGATGCAACGATCAGCGCGGTCGAGCAGGGCGACGCCGCAGCGCGCACCGGTGCGGTGTCGGGTGGTGAGGAAGTGGCCCGTCTGGCGGCTCACCTCGACACCCTGCTTGACACCGTGGCAGCGCGCGAGGCGGAACTGAAACAGCTCAATGCCGAACTTGACCACAAGGTGGTGGAGCGCACGGCGGAACTGCGCGAAACGCAGCGTCAGCTGGTCCGCTCGGAAAAACTGGCCGCAATCGGCCAGCTGACGGCCGGCGTGGCACACGAAATAAACAATCCGATCGCCGTCATGCAGGGCAATCTGGACCTGATGCGCGAACTGCTGGGCGATGCCGCGAGCAGTGTCTCGACCGAAATACGCCTGCTCGATGAACAGATCAACCGCATCCGGCTGATCGTCACCAAGCTGCTGCAGTACGCGCGGCCGGGTGAGTTTGCCGGCTACATCGACGAGGTGGACGTATCGGCGCTGCTGCGCGAAACGCTGCCGCTGGTGCTGCATCAGGTACCGGCACCGGCGGTCGACATCGTGTTCGATCTGCAGGCGCAGACACGCGTGCGCATCAACCGCGACGAACTGCAGCAGGTTCTGGTGAACCTGATGATCAATGCGCTGCATTCCATGCCCGACGGCGGCACGCTGACGCTGGCCAGCCGCGAGCGCAGTGATTCGGCGGGAGCCGCACCCGGAGCCGACATTCTGGTAAGCGACACCGGCCACGGCATCACCGCAGAAAACCTCGGCCGCGTATTCGATCCGTTCTTCACGACCAAGCGCGCCGAAGGCACCGGTCTAGGCCTGTCCGTGTCGCTCGGACTGGTCGAACGCTACGGCGGCAGCATCACGGTGAGCAGCACGCCGGGCGAAGGCAGCTGTTTCACCGTGCATCTGCTGGCCGAACCGGTATTCCGCAGCAGCGATGGCGTGCCGCACGCCTGACGTATGCCGGATGGTTTGATCGCACCCATCCGCGGCAGGACGTCGTTACCGCACGATCGAAAAACCAACCCGGAACTGGGCCGGACCGCTGCGGTTGTAGTCGACCAGACTTTCGCCATAGCCGTTGAAGTACTGGAAGTGCAGGAAGCCGCCGGCGCCCGCGTCTGCGATCAGCAGGCGCTTGAGGCGGTACGACAGGTCGATCTGCAGCGAACCCTGGCTGCCTGGATAGCTTTCGGCCTTGAGCAGCCAGCCGTCATCGTTGCCCACCTCGACGCCGAGTAGTGCATAGCCGCGATAGCGTGAAATGTCGCGGTTGGTCGGGTCGCGGTCGGTGTAGTCGAATACCTTCAGCGAGGCGCCGACATGGGTGTTGTGGTCAAGGTCCCAGCGCCATGACGGCTTCACGAACAAGGTGTCGATCGAGCGCGATTCGTCGGCGTCGCGACCGTTGGACTGGTGCTCGTAACCGGCCTGTGCGGTGAAGGTGTGGCGCGAGCCGATCTGCCTGTAAGGGCCGAATTCATAGAAGAAGCTCGGCTTGTAGACGGTATCGCGGAATGGCTTGGAATCGCTGCTCCAGTCCCAGATCGAGGTTTGCGTGTAGCCGAAGTGCAGGCCGGTCAGCAGCTCGCCGACCGGAATCACGGTCGCCCAGCCGTCGGGATCGAACAGCCTGAACTTGAACGACAGCTGAAAGCGCCCCGTCGTGTCGCCGCGCGAACCGGCGACGAAATACACCGGTTCGTGGGTGGACAGACCGAGTCGGTTGCGGCCGAGATTCACGACGCCGACCGGTTCGGCCGTGGCGGCATCTCCGTTCGCGGCCTTGACCGCGTCCGGCGTCGTGACAGCCACGGCGCCGGCTGCCAGCGGCGCCGGCTTTAATTGCACCAGCAGTACGCTGGACGCCGCGCTGGTCAGTTCGATGCGGCCGGTGCCTTCGAGATCGGTCGGAAAGACCGCGGCGTACTCGCGCCGACCGGCCTCGGCCGGCGACCTGGCGCGCAACGCAACGTCGGCTGCCCGCACGCCGACGATGACGCGTGCCTTCAGATCGTCAGGCAGCGTTTCGCCGGCCGTGGAGATCACGGTCAGCGTCAGCGGCAGGCCCGGCTCGATCTGCGTCTGGCGCGTGGCCAGCAGCAGATCTGCGTGGGCTGGCAGGGTGGTCAGTGCCGCAAGCAGCCCGGCCAGCAGAACGTTGGTCCGGCGCGCCAGGGAAAAACGGGGTCGGGAAGTGCTGTGCATGGGAAAGCTCCGTGGAAGACCGCGCGATTGTGCGCTCTCCCGCTCGTCCAGGCTGTCGCCGGCCGCAGCCCCCGACTGTCACCGCCCGCCTACAGGGCCCATCGCATCACCACAGCGTTTCCCGTTCGGGCGACGCACTGATGCGGTGAATGGCCAGGTCGGCGCCTTCATGCTCCTGTTCCGGATCAAGCCGGATGCCCACGAAAGCCTTCAACAGGCCGTAGATGATGAAACCGCCGAGCAGCGCGATCAGCACGCCGGAGACGCTCCCCACCAGTTGCGACATGAAGCTCACATTGCCCAGCCCGCCCAGTGCCTGCATGCCGAAGATGCCGGCCGCGATGCCGCCCCAGGTGCCGCACAGGCCGTGCAGCGGCCACACACCGAGCACGTCGTCGATCTTCCAGCGATTCTGGGTCAGCGTGAACATCCACACGAACAGGCCGCCGGCAACCGCGCCGGTCATCAGCGCGCCGAGCGGATGCATCAGGTCCGATCCGGCACATACGGCAACCAGTCCGGCCAGCGGCCCGTTGTGCGTGAAGCCGGGGTCATTGCGGCCGGCGACCAGCGCGGCCAGTGTGCCGCCGACCATGGCCATCAGCGAATTGACCGCCACCAGCCCGTTCACGCCTTCGAGCTTCTGGGCGCTCATGACATTGAAGCCGAACCAGCCCACGGTCAGTATCCAGGCGCCCAGCGCGAGAAAGGGAATGCTCGATGGCGGATGCGCCGAAATGCCGCCGTCGCGCGAATAGCGCCCGCGCCGTGCGCCGAGCAGCAGCACCGCGGCCAGCGCGATCCAGCCGCCTACGGCGTGCACCACGATCGACCCCGCAAAATCGTGGAACGGATGGCCGAATTGCGCCTCCATCCACGACTGGAAACCGAAATTGCCGTTCCAGACCATGCCTTCGAAGAACGGATACAGCAGGCCGACGATGAGCGCCGTGGCGGCCACCTGCGGCCAGAAGCGCGCGCGCTCGGCGATGCCGCCGGACACGATGGCCGGAATGGCTGCCGCGAAGGTCAGCAGGAAGAAGAACTTCACCAGATCGTAGCCGCTCGACTGGGTCAGCGCGGTTGCGCTGCCGAAGAAGCTGACGCCGTAAGCGATGCCGTAGCCGACGAAGAAGTAAAGCAAGGTCGACACGCAGAAATCGACCAGAATCTTGACCAGGGCATTGACCTGATTCTTGCGTCTGACCGTACCGACTTCCAGAAAGGCAAAACCGGCATGCATCGCCAGCACCATGATGGCGCCGAGCAGTACGAACAGCACATCGGTCGATGTCTTGAAACTTTCCATGATTCCTCCACGATTCACCGTGGCGGTGCGAAAAGCAAAGAACGCACCATAGGAAGGCGTTCATGACCGGAGGATTGCACCGATCATGTGCAGGGATGCCGTTTCATGGAGGGTGCGCCATTGCACGCACTGCTGCAGTGCGGAAGGTCGGCTGACAAGTGCAAGGTTGTTGCAGGCGATGCCGCACCAAACAAGTGCGGAATGTCATGATTTACCTCAGAATGCGCGCCCTTGGTGCATCGGATGTCCCGCCTCTTTCTGGAGAAACGAGTGAAACACAGCAATTTCGAAGCATTCATCGCCCATGTCGACGCCCGCAATCCGGGGCAGCCGGAATATCTGCAGGCGGTGACCGAGGTCATGGAAAGCCTGTGGCCTCATATCGAAATGCATCCGCGTTACGCCGAACACGCGTTGCTCGACCGGCTGGTCGAACCCGAGCGCGTCCTGATGTTCCGCGTGTCCTGGGTCGATGATCAGGGCGATGTGCAGGTCAATCGCGGCTACCGCATCCAGCACAGTTCGGCCATCGGTCCGTACAAGGGGGGCATCCGCTTCCATCCATCGGTGAACCTGTCGATCCTGAAGTTTCTGGCTTTCGAACAGACCTTCAAGAACGCGCTGACCACGCTGCCGATGGGCGGCGGCAAGGGCGGTTCGGACTTTGATCCGAAAGGCCGCAGCCCGGGAGAGGTGATGCGCTTCTGCCAGGCCTTCGTGTCGGAACTGTTCCGCCACATCGGTTCGGACACCGACGTGCCGGCTGGCGACATTGGCGTCGGCGGCCGCGAAGTCGGCTTCATGGCGGGCATGATGAAGAAGCTGAGCAATCGGGCCGACTGCGTGTTCACCGGCAAGGGCCTCAGTTTCGGCGGTTCGCTGATCCGCCCGGAGGCGACCGGTTACGGCACGGTGTATTTCGCCGAGGAAATGCTGTGCCACGCCGGCCAGTCGATGGATGGCATGCGGGTCGCGGTGTCCGGCTCGGGCAACGTCGCGCAGTACGCCATCGAAAAGGCGATGGCCTTTGGCGCGCGCGTCGTGACGGCGTCGGATTCAGCCGGCACGGTGATCGACGAAGACGGTTTCACGCCGGAAAAGCTGGACATCCTGATGGATGTGAAGAACCGCGCCTATGGCCGCATCAGCGATTATGCGAAGCAGGTCGGCGCGCGCTTCGAATCCGGGGTGCGCCCCTGGCAGGTGCCGGTCGGCCTGGCCTTGCCGTGCGCGACACAGAACGAACTGGACGAGCGCGACGCCCGCACGCTGATCGCCAATGGCGTGAAATGCGTGGCCGAAGGCGCCAACATGCCGTCGACCCTCGAAGCGGTGCGCGCATTCGAGTCGTCCGGCGTGCTGTACGCGCCGGGCAAGGCCTCGAATGCCGGCGGCGTCGCCACGTCGGGTCTGGAAATGAGCCAGAACGCGATCCGGATGTCTTGGACGCGCGACGAAGTCGATGCCCGGCTGCTGCACATCATGCAGGGCATCCATGCCGCCTGCCTGCAGTACGGCAAGCGGCCGGATGGTCGCCTGAGCTATGTCGATGGCGCCAACGTCGCCGGCTTCGTCAAGGTGGCGGACGCCATGCTGGCGCAGGGCGTGATCTGACGCGCGTCGCGAACGAACGCCTTACGCGATGCAGGTGAGCCTGCGCTCGGGGTCAGGGTGCGTTCGCTGACACGACTAGCAACCCGTCGTCGAGCCAGCGTGCCAGCCAGCCGCCGATCAGGGTGCGGGCGTCTTCGGCGGTGACCGATTCGCACGCAGCGGCGAAGGGGGTGCCCGATGCCATCGCCTCGAGCATGGCGGCTTCGTCGTCGTCGATGGAGCGAAAGTGCGGCTGGAAGCCCTTGCGCCACACGAGCAGTCGGCCCGGTCGGGCCAGCACGTCGACCTGCGGCGGGGCGTCGCTGCGGTCCATCGCATGCCACAGGTCCAGCGTATTTCGCGTGACGAGCAGCCACTGTGCCGTCGGGTGCAGGCGGAACACCACCTGCGCCCAGTCGTCATCGCCGAAGTCGGCCAGCGTTGCGCCGGTGACCGGTTCGGCGTCGGCACCGTCGAAGGCCTGCCGCATCGCCCAGTCGAGGCGGGCCAGCTCCGACACTTCCGGGTCGTCCGGCCATGCTGCACCCAGCCAGTCGGCGAAGGTGCGGCCGAACGGCCGCAGGCTGAACTGGCTTGGCGGATGGTCGGCGACCCAGGCCAGGGCGGTGGATTCGAAGCGCTCGTCGCCCAGCCACGCCCAGGTCTTGTCGAAGCTGTCTTTCAGCGTGTCGATCAGGCGGACGCGGTAAGCATTGAAATAGATATGCGCGCGGGCCGCCTTCGCCAGCCCGCCGGCGTCGGCCAGCGTGCTCAGGAAGTCGTTCGGCCTGTCGTGCAGGTAATCGATGAATTGCGTCTGCAGGCTGGCGAGTGCGCTCATGCCACGGCCCTTTCGAAGGTCTCGGCGCGGATCGCGATGCGCCGGGCGCGGTCGAGTTCGTGCAGCAGTTCGGGCAGTTCCGGAATGTGGTCGTCGCGCTCGATCATCGTCGCCACGTTGCCGAACATGCCGCAGGCGATGTCGTACAGCGCCCAGACCTCTTCGCATACCGGATGGTCGTGCGTGTCGACCAGATGATCGTCATGCGTCGAATGGCCGGCCAGATGGATCTGCTGGATGCGGTTCGCCGGCATCGCGTGCAGGAAGTCGAGCGCGTCGAAGCCGTGATTGACGCTGCTCACGTAGATGTTGTTCACGTCGAGCAGCAGCAGGCAATCCGCTTCGTCGGCCACCGCGCGGATGAAATCCCACTCGGTCGCATCCGACATGCCGTAGCCCAGATAGCTCGACACGTTTTCGAGTACCAGCCGGCGTCCCAGTTCGTGCTGCACCTGACCGATCTTTCGCACCAGCAGGCGGGCGGATTCTTCGGTGTAGGGCAGTGGCAGCAGGTCATGCGAATTGCGGCCGTTGAAGCCGGTCCAGCACAGGTGATCGGAAATCCACAGCGGGTCGATGCGTTCGGCCAGCCGCTTCAGTCGGGCGAGGTAGTGGCGATCGACCGGTTCGTCGGAGCCGATCGACAACGCCACGCCGTGCATGGCCATCGGGTAGTCCGCACGCAGCCGGTCCAGCATGGCCATCGGCTTGCCGCCGTCGACCATGAAGTTTTCGGAAATGATTTCCAGCCAGTCGAGCGGCGCCCGCTGTTCGAGCAGCGCAGCGTAGTGGGCAGGGCGCAATCCCAGTCCGAATCCGGGTGATTCACGCGTCAGTTTGTTCATGGAGGCAGTCTTGTCCGCCGGCGACATCGCGGGAGATGGAAAACCGTTCGCGACCGGACCACATGCCCTTGCGGGCAGGCGAGCGGTGCGCGAACGGCGAATAGCCGCAACGCGTGCGCGGGCTTACTTGGCGACGAGATCGCCGATGGTGCCGCCCTGTGACAGGCAATCCTTGGCCGGAATGCCCTTGAAGCCATGGCCCTTGCAGGCATTCTGGCCCTTGCAGCTGTGCTCCGCGGTGGCGCAGTCGCTGTTGCCCTTGCAGGCGTGCAGGCCGTAGCAATGCACCTTGTCGCTGGCGCCAATGGCCATGCCCTTCGAACCCGCCGGCGCGTCCGCGGCAAAAACCGAACCGGACAGGGCGAGCGCAGCAGCGGCAGCGGCAATCGAAGCACCGAAATTCAATGTGGTCATCATGTTCTCCTGGGTAATGGGCTTGTGTAGGGGCGTGTGCCCGTCTGGGTCTGTGCGAGAACAACACCCGCCGGCCGGTGGCTGCGCATTGCGCTCTCCCGCCACTAGACCCGGTCGCCATCACCATGCTTACTTCACCCGGAGAAAAATATCTGTCTGCCGGTCAGGGCTTCTTCAGTGCATCGTCATCGGACGGACTGGCCCAGGGCAACTGCTGCTTCTGCGCTTCGTCATGCCAGCGTTCTTCCTCTTCGTGGATGTAGCGCTGCGTCGTGCGCGCGTCGGTATGACGGGCGTCCTTCTGTACGAAACGTTCGTTCATGCCGCTGTCGAGCTTGGCCGTGATGCCGGTATGGCGTCCCCAGTGCGCCGATGCGGCGCGCAGCTTTTCGCGCTTGTGTTCCGACGCCTCGGGCAACAGGTCGGCGGCGGCGTTGAACAGCTTTTTCAGGATCTGGTTCAGCCGGCGTGCGGTGATCGGGCTGCGGTCCTTGATCGACACCAGCAGCGGCGTGAGGTCGGTGCGTTTCGGCATGGCGCTGAGCCCCAGATGTTTCCGGTAACGCACCAGCGCATGCACCATGTCGTCGGCTACCGGCACTCTGGCCTGCTTGCCGCCCTTTCCGACAACATGCCACCACCAGCGGCCGCGTTCCTCGCGAAAGCTGTTCATGCGATGCGATTCCAGCTCGCCGGCACGCGGTGCCAGCATGTAGAGCAGGGCGGCGATGAAGCGTGCGCGTTCGTACTCGTCGCGTTCTCCGTCGGTTTCGCGCGGCAGGGCTTCGATGGCACGGGTGACCGCATGCCACATCTCCGCATCGAGAAAACGCTCGATCTTCTGCATTTCCTCGGTCTGCGCGATCACCTGGGCCGGCCCGGTCGCCGCCATGTTCAGCTTGCGCCGGCGCTGCCGGATCAGCCCGAGCGGGTTCCCCGACAGGTAGCCGGCGTCCACCAGATAGGCCATCAGCGAATTGATCGCAGCGATGGCGGTGAGTACCGCCGAATCCGACAGCGGGCCGACGAAGGGCCGCCATGCGGGCTTCACGCGCGGCACCTTGGGCGCGCACCACAGCTTCGCCGGCTGCGGATCGGCGAGAAAGTGCAGATAGCCTTCGAAGTCCTGCCGGTTCAGGCTCGACAGCGGTTTGCCGCATTCGATCAGCGACCACAGCAGCAGCCGCTCGCATTCGCGCTGGTAGATGCGGTGCGTGCCGGGCGACTGTTCGTACTCGGTCAGGAAGCAGCGGATGGCGTCGACGTCGTTCGAGGCACTGATCTGCAGGCGCGCGGCATCTGCGCGGTTGATGCCATCGTGACCGTCGAGCGCGGCGGGCACGGTGACTTCATCCAGCGGACGGATCGGAACCGGCAGTTCGGGCAGGGCGCTTTCGTCACTCATGGCAGAATCGGGCGGACAACGTTGCAGGGCAGGGCAGCCGGATGGTAACCGGCCTGCGGAACCAACCGGCGATTGCACCGGTCAGGTTCGCGTCAGTCAGGGATACGATCATCCGGACTCGACAACGACACGAGCCTGTCGAGCGCTCCGCCCATCGGAGCACTCGGATCAAACAAGGTTATTCTTCGGCCGGACAGACGTAGCCCGACTTCGCAGCGCCCATGAATCCACTTGCCACGATAGTGCTGCTGCCCTTGCTGGCAGGCACGTTGCTGTGTTTCGGCCTCGGCCGGGACAATTCGCCCGCCCGCCGCACGCTGACCGCCCTGGCGGCCGGCGGCGTGACCGTCGCTGCGCTGGCGCTTCTGCTTTCACTCGCACCGCAGATACTGGCCGGCCAGACGTTGATCGCCCATACCGACTGGGTGCCGTCGCTCGGTCTGGCCATCGGCTGGCGGCTCGACGGCCTGGCGCTCCTGTTCGCGCTGCTGATCACCGGCATCGGTCTGCTGATCGTCATCTACGCGCATTTCTATCTGGCGGCATCGGACCCGGCCGGCAAGTTCTACACGCTGCTGATGCTGTTCATGGCGGCCATGCTCGGCGTGGTCATGTCGGACAACATCATGCTGCTGGTGGTGTTCTGGGAGCTGACCAGCGTGTCGTCCTTCCTGCTGGTCGGCTACTGGGGCCACAAGGAAGAGGCGAGGGCGGGTGCGCGCATGGCGCTGGCGGTCACCGGCGGCGGCGGTCTGGTCATGCTGGCCGGCTTCGTGCTGCTGGGCCAGGTTGCCGGCACCTATGAACTGAGCGAATTGCTGACGCGCGGCGACATCATCAAGGCCGACCCGCTGTATCCGCTGCTGCTCGGGCTGATCCTGGTCGGCTGCTTCACCAAGAGCGCGCAGGTGCCCTTCCACTTCTGGCTGCCGGAAGCGATGGCGGCCCCGACGCCGGTATCGGCCTATCTGCATTCGGCCACCATGGTGAAAGCCGGCGTGTTCCTGCTCGCCCGGCTCTATCCGGCGCTCGGCGGCACGGACCTGTTCGAGGGGGTGGTCGCCAGTTTCGGACTGGCAACCGTGGCCTTCGCGGCATGGGTGGCGATCTTCAAGCACGACATGAAGTCGCTGCTCGCCTACTCGACGGTCAGCCACCTCGGCTTCATCACCTTCCTGATCGGGCTGGGTTCGCCGCTGTCGGCGGTGGCCGCCGTGTTCCACATCCTGAATCACGCCACCTTCAAGGCGGCATTGTTCATGAGCGCCGGCATCATCGACCACGAGACCGGCACGCGCGACCTGCGCCGCCTCGGCGGCCTGTACCGGCTGATGCCCTGGACCGCCACGTTCGCCATGACGGCCGCCGCGGCGATGGCCGGCATCCCGCTGTTCAACGGTTTCCTGTCCAAGGAAATGTTCTTCCACGAAGCGGTCGAGTCGACGCTGCCGTGGGGTGCGGCCGTGCCGGTCATCGCCACCTTCGCCGGCATCTGTTCGATGGCGTATTCGGTGCGACTGGTGCACGCCACATTCTTCAATGGCGCGCCGAAGGATCTGCCGCCGGATGCACATCCGCACGACCCGCCGATCGGCATGCTGGCGCCGGTCGCGCTGCTGGCCGTGCTGTGCGTCGTCGTCGGTGTGCTGCCAGCCATCACCTACGGCCCGCTGGTCCACGTGGCCGCGACCGCGCTGCTTGGTACCGCCCCCCCCGACTATCACCTGGCGATCTGGCACGGCTTCAATCTGCCGCTGCTGATGAGCGCCATCGCCGTGGCGGGCGGTCTGGCGCTGTACTTTGCGCTGCAGAAGTCGTTCGGCCTGCCGGGCTACACGCCGCAGCGCTGGTCCGGCAAGGCCAGCTTCACCTGCCTGATGGACAGCCTGTTCGCCTTCGCCGGCCGGCTGACCGGCCGCATTGAAAACGGATCGCTCCAGCGCTCGCTGGCACTGATGGTGCTGCTGGTGCTGGTGCTGGCCGCGGCGACTTTCGGTGCCGCGGACAATCTGCCCCAGGCCGGCAGTCGCACGCTGCTCGACGCGCCGCCTCTGGCCATCGTCGTGTGGGCGCTGCTGCTCGCGGCGGGCGCGGCCCTGGTGTGGACGCACCACGCTCGCTTCCAGGCGGTCGTGCTGACCGGCGTCGTCGGCATGGTGACCGCGCTCACTTTCGTCGCGCTGTCGGCGCCCGATCTGGCGCTGACCCAGCTGTCGGTCGAAGTGGTGTCTACCGTGCTGCTGCTGATGGGGCTTGCGCTGCTGCCGCAGACCTCGCCGCGCGAGTCGAGTTCGCTGCGTTACGGGCGTGACGCCGCGCTCGCGCTGGCAGCCGGCGGCGGCGTGGCGGCGCTGGCCTGGCTGATGCTGACGCGCGACCATTCGTCGATTTCCTGGTTCTTCCTCGACAACACCTTGCCCGGCGGTGGCGGCACCAATGCGGTGAATGTGATCCTGGTCGATTTCCGCGGCTACGACACCTTCGGCGAAATCACCGTGCTCGGCATCGCCGCGCTGGGCGCGCTGGCGCTGCTCGACGGCCTGCGCGTGAAGCGGCCGGCGGTCGATACCGCCGGGCGTGCGTGGACCTTCGAACAGCAGCCGCTGCTGTTGCGCGTTGCGGCGCGCATCGTGCTGCCGCTGGCGCTGGTGGTGTCGGCCTACATCTTCTGGCGCGGCCACAACCTGCCGGGCGGCGGTTTCATCGCCGGTCTCGTCACCGCAGTGGCGCTGGTGCTGCAATTCATGGCGCTCGGCCAGGCGCGTGCCGAATCGGCGCTGCATGGCGCGGCCGGGCGCCGCTTCAGCCGCTGGATAGGCAGCGGCCTGGCTATCGCCGGGCTGACCGGTGTGGCCGCCTTCGTGTTCGGCAAACCCTTCCTGACCAGCGCGCACGGTCACCCGACGGTAGCCGTGCTCGGAGAACTGCCGCTGGCCAGCGCAGCGGTGTTCGACCTCGGGGTTTACATCACCGTGGTCGGCGCAACGCTGCTGATGCTGTCGGTGCTCGGCGCCGCCAGCAAGGAGAATCACGGATGAATGTGAGCATGGAGTTTCTGGTCGCCAGCGGCATCGGCTGGGTCACCGCCTGCGGCGTGTTTCTGATGCTGCGCGGCCGCAGCTTTCCGGTCGTGCTTGGCCTGACGCTGATCGGTTACGCGGTGAATGTGTTCATCTTCGCGATGGGCCGTCTGTGGACCGGTGCGCAGCCCATCATCGGCAACGGCGAGGTGGTGGCCGATCCGTTGCCGCAGGCGCTGGTGCTGACCGCCATCGTCATCGGCTTCGCCACCACCGGCTTCGTCATCGAGCTGGCACTGCGCAGCCATCACGAGTCGGGTACCGACCAGGTCGACGGCAAGGAGCCCGGCGCATGAGCATGGTCAGCCTGATTTCGCCGCATCTGCCGGTGCTCACTGTGCTGCTGCCCGCCTTCACCGCGATGCTGCTGGTGCTGATCGGCGACAGTCGAGACCGCCTGGTGCTGGCGCGGCGCATCGCGCTGGCATCGGTCGCGCTCGGCCTCTTGCTGGCGCTCAAGCTTGCGCTCGACGCGCATGACGGTGAGTTGCGCGTGTATCGCGTCGGCGACTGGCCGGCACCGTTCGGCATCGTGCTGGTGATCGACCGGCTGTCGGCGCTGATGCTGGTGCTCACGCAGGCGGTCGCGCTGCCGGTGCTGCTGTACGCGAGCGGTGGCTGGGACAGTCACGGCCGGCATTTCCATGCGCTGATCCAGTTTCAGCTGATGGGTCTGTGCGGCGCCTTCGTCACCGGTGACCTGTTCAACCTGTTCGTGTTTTTCGAAGTGCTGCTGATCGCGTCCTACGTGCTGCTGGTGCATGGTCAGGGCAAGGAGCGCTTCCGCGTCGGCGTTCAGTATGTGGCGATCAATCTCGCCGCGTCGGCGCTGTTCCTGATCGGCGTGGCGCTGATCTACGCCGTGACCGGCACGCTGAACATGGCCGATCTGGCGCAGCGCGTGCCGCAGGTCACCGGTGACGAGGCGCTGGTGCTGAAGGCGGCGGCGCTCATCCTGCTGGTGGTGTTCGGTGTGAAAGCGGCCATGCTGCCGCTGTACCTCTGGCTGCCGGCGACCTATGCCGCAGCCAGCGCGCCGGTGGCGGCGCTGTTCGCGTTGATGACCAAGGTCGGCGTTTACAGCATCGTGCGCGTGCATGGCGTCATTTTCGGCGCCGATGGCGGTGCGTCGGCGCTGGTTGCCGAGCCCTGGCTGCTGCCGCTGGCGCTGGGTACCAGCGCGCTGGCGGTATTCGGCGCACTGGCCGCACAGACCTTGCCGCGGCTGGTCGCCTATCTGACGATCGCGTCGGTCGGCACGATACTCGCGTCACTCGGTCTGTTCAGCACCGCTGCCTGGTCCGCCGCTCTGTATTACATGGCGCACAGCACGCTGGTCATCGCAGCGCTGTTCCTGCTGGTCGAACTGGTCGCGTCGCAACGCGGCGACGCCGACAGCCGGCTCGAAGCCGGCGCACCGGTGGCACAGCCGGTGCTGCTCGGCCTGATGCTGCTGCTCGCCGCCGCCTCGGCTGCCGGCCTGCCGCCGCTGCCCGGCTTCATCGGCAAGCTGATGGTGCTGCAGGCGTCCAGCGGTCACGATGCGCAGGTGTGGATCTGGATTGTCGTGCTGTCGGTCGGGTTCCTGACGCTGGTCGGACTGGCGCGCGCCGGCAGTCTGCTGTTCTGGAGCACGCGCCCCGAGCTGGCGGGCACCGGTACCGCAGCGGGCGCCAGCGGCAAGCTGGTGCTCGCGACGATCGCGCTGCTGGTCGGTGGCGTTGCGATGACCGTGCTGGCCGATCCGCTGAAGCGCTACACCGATGCTGCGGCCGCACAGCTGACCGACCACCGTGCCTACGCGCTCGGCGTGCTGGGCGGCGAGGGTGTCGACACCACATTGCCCTATGTTTTCCCGCGACCGGCGCCAGGTGTGCCGGTGGGGCAGGGCACGGAAGGAGGGCCGTGATGGCGACCGAAACAGCCCGTTCGAAGCGCTGGCTCGCGCACCCTTTCATGTCCGCCATCATCGCGGTCAGCTGGCTTCTGCTGCAGCAGTCGTTCGCCGTACCGCAGCTGATCACCGCCACGGTGCTTGCGTTGCTGCTGCCACGCGTACTGGCGGGTTTTCTCGGGCCGCAGGTGAAGGTGTCGTCCTGGGCAACCGTCGTGCGCTTTGCCGGCATCGTGCTGTGGGACATCGTGGTGTCCAACATCACGGTCGCGAAAATCGTCCTCAATCCAGCGCGCGAGCCGCAGCCTGCGTGGGTGCCGGTGTCGCTGGACATCCGTCACCCGAACGGCATCGCCTTGCTGGCGACCATCATCACGACGACGCCGGGTACGGTGTCGTGCGTGATAGACGAGGACCGCCACGAAATCCTGGTGCATGCGCTCGACTGCAGCGACCCGGCTGCGATGGCGCAGGACATCAAGAATCGTTACGAACGACCCTTGCGGGAGATTTTCGAATGATGCTGCTGGCCCTCGACATTGCCGTCGCCGCCGTTGCATTGGCCATGCTGCTGTGCGCCTTCCGGCTGTTCCGCGGCCCGGAGGTGACCGACCGCCTGCTGGCGCTCGATACGCTCTACATCAATGTGGTGGCATTGGTCGTGCTGCTTGGCATCCGCCAGCAGACCGAACTGCTGTTCGAGGCGGCGCTGATCGTCGCCATGCTGGGTTTCGTGTCGACCGTGGCGCTGGCGCGCTATCTGACACGCGGCGACGTGATCGAGTAAGGCATATACATATGGACACCCTGCATCCACTGGTCGAAGCCCTGATATCGCTGATGCTCGTCATCGGCGCGCTGTTCACGCTGGTCGGCGGCATCGGCCTCGTGCGCTTCGGCGATTTCTTCATGCGCCTGCACGCACCGACCAAAGCCACGACGCTGGGCGTCGGCGGCGTATTGATCGCCGCGATGATCCACAGCTGGGCCAGCGGCCGCTTCGGTGTGCCCGAACTGCTGATCACGCTGTTCCTGTTCATCACCGCGCCGGTATCGGCCAATCTGATGGCCAAGGCTGCGCTGCACCTGAAGGTGCAATCGAAGGCGGGTCATCCGGCGGGCATGGACGATGGCGCGCAAACCCAGGGCGAGCAAGGCTGAGCGGGCGAAAGGGTTCGGGCGGGCTGCCGGAACCGGAATCTACAAGTTCTGAAAATTACTGTTTTCAGAAGTAAGTATCAGACATCCCATATCCGCTTCCGGCGCACTGATTCTGGAAAGCCGTCGCGCCTTCACCTATGTTATCGATGCGGTCGTGAGGTCACTCCCATCACTCGATGACAATCCGGAGGTGCAATGAACACTCCTTTTTCGGGCGGCTGCTCGTGTGGAGCCATCCGCTACACATGTTCGGCCAAGCCGCTTTTCTCGTGGAACTGCCATTGCCGCGACTGTCAGCGCGCCAGCGGCAGTGCGTACTGCCCGGTCATGTACGTATCGAAAGGCGCGCTCACGATTTCCGGTCCCGAACCTCGCTATGCCTCGCTGCACGCCGAGAGCGGTCGCAAGGTCAGCCGCGGGCTGTGCGCGGCCTGCGGCTCGAATCTGTTCATACTGGCCGATCTGGTGCCCGACATGCAGGGTGTGTGGGCAGGCAGCCTGGACGATCCGGAAATATTCTGGCCGCAGATCAATGTATGGACCCGCAGCGCGCCCGCCTGGAGCCGCTTCGACCGATCCATCGAATGCCTCGACACCGCGCCCGACGAACAGCGATTCAACGCCCTGCTGCAGGAGGCGCTCGATCTCTGAGCACCGTCGTTCGTGATGCCGCCCGCCGAACCGAAATCTCGACCGCAGTGACGCGACGTTGCCCACCCCTGCTCGCCCGCTGGCCGATCAGGCAGCGCGCGAGGGGCGGCTTCAGCGCATCGCGCGTCGGTAGGTCACCACCAGAACATCCCGCCAGGCCGGTTTCGACGGGTCCAGCGGATGGATGGGTGTGACGCCGTGCAGCGCGCGCTGGTCATTCACCAGCGCCGCATCGCACGGCGCGGTCAGCGTGAAGCTGTCCAGCGGGTCGCCTTCGGGCGAGAAGATTTCGGTCGTGCCGCTTTCGACGTTTTCTCGCCGCACCATCATCACCAGCACGAAATCGACGCCGTCGCGGTGCACGCCTTCCGGCGTCGGCTTGCCGGCGCCATCGGGCAGCGCCTCGATGCGGAACTGGTGCACCTCGATGTGCGCCGCGGTACCCGGATGCAGGCGCTGGAACACGCCGAGACCAAGCCGGATCGCGGTCTGCATGGTTGCGCCCTGCATCACCTCGGGTGCGATCGGCGCGAAATGGCGTGCGACGCCACCATTCAGGTTGTTGTAGTCGAGGCTTTGATAATGCGGCTGATGTGCTTCGAGCACTGCGTCGAGACTGTCGGCCGGCGCGCTCAGTACCGCGTAGCGACGGCGCCGGTAGCGGCCGCCGTCAGCCATGTAGGTATCGCGCTCCAGCGAGCCCCAACTGGCGGCAAACCTTTCCCAGTCACTGTTCCAGCCCGCTTCGAGGCTGGCCAGACCGTTTTTCGTGTGATCGGCCGGCAGGAAGCAGAAGTCATGCGTGGCGATGCATTCCGCGAGGGCATGCGGATCATCGCCATGTGTGATGTGAGCGGGCATGAACGGGACCGGGCGAAAAAAATGCGAAGCCTCAGAAGATACTCCGCGCGACAGGACAACGCATGTCCGCCGCCAATTAGAATCATCGCCTCACCCGGATTGACGTCACATGCCCCGCTTCTGCGCCAACCTGTCACTGCTGTTCACGGAACAGCCCTTCGTCGGGCGCTATGCCGCGGCTGCGCGCGCCGGCTTCAGCGGCGTCGAATGCCACTTTCCGTATGCCGTGCCGGCCGACGTACTTGCGGCTGAACTGCTCGCGCATCGGCTCGAACAGGTGCTGTTCAACCTGCCCCCCGGCAACTGGTCGGCCGGCGAACGCGGCATCGCCTGCCTGCCCGACCGGGTGGAAGAATTCGAAGCGGGTGTGGCGCACGCGCTCGACTACGCGCGCGTGCTGGGTTGCCGGCGCATCAACTGCCTGGCCGGGCTGGCGCCGGACGATTCAGACCGTGCGGAACTGCTGGCCATCATGGAACGCAACCTGCGCTTTGCCGCGCGCGCACTGTCGCGCGAGGGCATCGAACTGATGGTCGAACCGATCAATACACGCGACATGCCCGGCTTCCTGCTGAACCGTTCGGATGACACGCTGGCGCTGATCGAACGGGTCGGCGAGCCGAATGTGAAGCTGCAGTACGACGTCTATCACATGCAGATCATGGAAGGCGACCTCGCCCGCACGCTGCAACGCGAACGCGCACGCATCGGCCACGTGCAGATCGCCGACAACCCCGGTCGCCACGAACCGGGCAGCGGCGAAATCAATTACCCCTTCCTGTTCGACTGGCTCGATCGCATCGGCTACACCGGCTGGGTCAGCGCCGAATACATTCCTGCAGGCGATACGGAGGCCGGTCTGGGCTGGATGCGCGACCGGCGCGACGTTGGGTGCGGCCAAGTCGAGTGATGTGTTGGGCATCGCTGCGCTCACCCCAACCTACTAAACCCACCGCCCTGCTCAACCTCGGTAGGGCCGCGCGCGGCGATGCCCGATACCCGCCTGGCACGTGTCGGAACCCACTGTAGGTTGGGGTGAGCGCAGCGATGCCCAACACTCACCTCTCCGACCTTCGCACCCACACGCAGGTTGGGGTGAGCGCAGCGATGCCCAACACCCGTGCCCGGCACCTGCAGCCCCCTACTTCACCGCATTCGGGAAGAACAGCTGCTGGCCGTCGATCCTGTAGCCGGCGATGGCGGTCTGGCCTTCGGCGGACACCACCCAGTCGATGAAGGCCTGGCCGTCGGCCCTCTTCACGTGCGGATGCTTGTCCGGATTGACCAGGATCACGCCGTACTGGTTGAACAGGCGTTTGTCGCCTTCGACCGATACGGTCAGGTCGGCGCGGTTCTTGAACGACAGCCAGGTGCCGCGGTCGGCCAGGATGTAGGCGTTCATCGACGCGGCGGTGTTCAGTGCCGGACCCATTCCGGAGCCGGTGTCGCGGTACCACGCGCCCTTCACCGCGTCCAGGTCGATGCCGGCCGCCTTCCACAGCCGCAGTTCCGCGGCGTGCGTGCCGCTCTTGTCGCCGCGCGACACGAACGGTGCCTGCGCCGCCTGGATGCCTTTCAGCGCTTCGGTGATGTCCTTGCCACCACCGACTTTCGCCGGGTCCGACGTCGGACCGACCAGGATGAAATCGTTGTACATGACCTCCTGACGCTTAACGCCGAAGCCTTCGGCGATGAATTTCTCCTCCGCCGCCTTGTCATGCACGAACACGACGTCGGCGTCGCCGCGGCGCGCCATGTCCAGCGCCTGGCCGGTGCCGAGCGCAACCACGCGCACCTCGATGCCGGTCTTCGCCTGAAACACCGGCAGCAGGTGTTTGAACAGGCCGGACTGTTCGGTCGAGGTGGTCGACGACACGGTGATGAAGCGGTCGGCTGCGCTGGCGAATGGCGCGCCCATGACGATGGCGGCAGCCACTGCGGAGGCGATGAAGGAACGGCGGATCAGGTCCATGAGAGCTCTCCTCTGAGGTAATTCCCGGCTTCGGCCGAGCGTGGTGACGCAAAAAATTCAGCGACCGGCGTGTGTTCGGTGATGCGGCCGGCGTCGACGAACACGATGTCGTCGGCCAGGCGACGCGCCTGACCGAGATGATGGGTGACCATTACGATGCTGCAGCCTTCGTCGGCGATGACGCGGATCAGCCGCTCGACTTCGGCCGCTGCACCGGGATCGAGACTGGCGGTCGGCTCGTCGAGGAACAGCACGCGCGGGCGCAGTGCCCAGGCGCGCGCCAGCGCGGCGCGCTGCTGCTCGCCGCCAGACAGCACGCGCGCCGGCCGGTCGGCCAGCGCGGTCAGACCGACGCGCTCAAGCACGTCGAGCGCGCGCGCGCGGCGGGCGGCCGCCGGAACGCCGGCCAGATCGAGCGCATAGATGACGTTGTCGAGCACACTGCGCCGCAGCATGACCGGCCGCTGGAACACCATGGCCTGCGCCGGGCGGCCGCTGCCGCCATTCCACAGGATGCGGCCGGCGCTCGGTTCGATCAGCCCGTGCATCAGGCGCATCAGCACGCTCTTGCCGGCGCCGTTGGGGCCGAGGATGAGCGTGCGCCGCCCTGCTTCGATACGCAGCGACACGTCGCGGATGAGCGTGCGGCCGCCGGCGTCGTAGCGCAGTGCATCGAGGGTCAGCAGCGCGTCAGCCATGGCGCCGTACCGCCCATTCCCGCACCGCGTGCGCCAGCGCATTGAGCAGCAGCACGATGGCAATCAGGATGAAACCGAGCGCCAGCGCCAGCGGCAGGTCGCCCTTGCTGGTTTCGAGCGCAATGCTGGTGGTCATGACGCGGGTGACGCCGTCGATGTTGCCGCCGACGATCATCACCGCACCGACCTCCGCCACCGCCCGGCCGAGTCCGGCCAGCACTGCGGTGCTGAGCGAGAAGCGGGTATCGACCAGCAGGGTGAAGGCGGCGCGCGGCGTCGAGGCGCCGAGCGAGCGCAGCTGTTCTTCGTAGTCGCGCCAGGCATCGGCAACGATCTGGCGCGACAGCGCGGCGACGATGGGGGTGATCAGCACCACCTGCGCGATCACCATCGCGGTCGGCGTGAACAGCAGGCCGAATGAGCCGAGCGGGCCGGCGCGCGACAGCAGCAGGTAGACCAGCAGCCCGATGACCACCGGCGGCAGCCCCATCAGGCCGTTCAGGATGACGGTCAGCGGCTTGCGACCGGGAAAACGGCCGACCGCCACGGCTGCACCGATCGGCAGGCCGAGGCAGGACGCAAGAAATACCGCGCTCAGGCTGACCTGCAGGCTGAGCGTCACGATGCCCAGCAGTTGCGGATCGCCGGCGAGCATCAGTCCGCCGGCGGTCAGGAAGCTTTCGGTGAGTGTGCTCATGGCCTGCGGGCTGCGGCCGTGATCCGCGGCCGGGTGGGGGGGCTCCGCCAGTGAAAACCCATTATCTGCATTCGGAAACACATAAGATTCCGTAAGCTATCGCTCTACCTTGAGGTTTCCTATATGTCCGAGATTGCCGTAAATACGCCGCGGCTCGGTATCGAGTGGGATTTCGGTCCGGATGCACCGGCCGGCATCGGCCGGCTGCTGTCGCTGCTCGCGGCCATCGAGGCGACCGGCTCGATCGCCGGCGCCGCGCGCCAGAACGGGCTGTCGTATCGCAACGCGTGGGGGCTGATCAATGCCTGGCAGGTTTACTTCGGCCAGACGCTGATTTCGACCGCTCGTGCCAGCGGCTCGACGCTGGACGACTTTGCCCGCCAGCTGCTGGCGGTTGACCGCGATGCCCGGCAGTCGCTTGCTGCCGCGCTGCACATGGCCAGCCAGCCGATGCGCGCTCTGCCGCGGCAATCATCCGGTGCTGTCGCAGGTGCGATGCGCATCGCCGCCAGCCATGATCCGCTGCTGAACGACCTGATTCGCCAGCTGCGCCACGACGGCGGCAGCGCGACCTTGAGCACGCATGGCAGCCTGGAATCGCTGCTCGCGCTGGCGGCACGCCGCTGCGACATCGCCGGCTTCCACTGCCCGATCGGCGAACTGGGGCGCGACATCTGGACGCTCTACCTGGCGCAGCACGGCTTGCCGCGGCTGCGTCTGCTCGGTTTCGCGCGCCGCACGCAAGGTCTGATCCTCGCCCGCGGCAATCCGAGGAGCGTGCGCGGGCTGAGCGATCTGTCGCGTGCCGACCTGCGCTTCGTGCATCGCCAGCCCGGCGCCGGCACGCGGCTCGCATTCGACCAGCTGGCGCGCCAGGCCGGACTTGATACGCGGGCATTGAACGAGGGTGACGAAGAGCACACCCATGCCGCGGTGGCGGCGCTGATCGCCAGTGACGAGGCGGATGCGGGCCTGGGCCTCGAGGCCTTCGCGCGACGGCTGGGCCTGGAGTTCCTGCCGCTGTTCGAGGAAATGTACTTTCTGGCGCTGCGCGACGGCCCGGCCTCGCGCCGTACGCTGGACGTGCTGGGCAGCCTGCTGCGCCAGCCGGACTGGCGGGCGCGGACGCAGGGCCTGAGCGGTTACACGCTGGACGAGGCCGGGGTCGAATACGACGTGCCGGAGGCCGGACGCCTGCTGTTCGGCGCCTGACCCGCCGCTCCCGTCAGCGCTCGCTGTCGCGGGTCTGCAGCAGCCGCGCGCGCACCGGATGGTCGCCCGGCAACAGTTCGACCAGCCGCTCGACGGCATCGACCGCTTCGGGCGACTGACCGAGATGGGTCAGCAGCAGGTCCGGGTCGTCGATGCGGAAGATGGCGTCCGACAGCCGTGATTCGAGGCAGTCGCGCCAGGTGCGCAGCAGCGGACTTTCGGTGCGCGGCAGAAAGTCGCCGCGATAGCCGGCCAGTGCGGCCTCGACCCGACCGGCATTCAGCGCCTGCTCCAGATCCATGAAATCGGCCTGCCAGTTCACCAGCAGGCGGTACGGGCGCGAGCCGATCGCCCCGCCAAGCCGTTCGCGCAACTGCGACACTTCGGTCTTAAGCGTGGCCACACCGACCGTGCGGTCACCGTAGATGGCCGCGTGCAACCGTTCCAGATCCATGCCCTCCGGATGCAGTGCCAGCAGGCAGAGGATTTCCATCTGCCGCGGCGATAGCGCCAGCAGCTTGCCGTGCATCGAGGCCTGCGGTGTGCCGAGCATGCGCAGGCGCAGCACCGGCGCCTGGCTGACCCCTTGCAGGGCCTGCGACACCCGCTCGGCGAAACGCTCGACCGCATGGAGCGCCAGCGGCGAATGGCGGTTCCAGGTAGTCGACAGGTCGACCACGCCCATCACCTCGCCGCTGATCGTGTCACGCACCGGCGCGGCATAGCACACCCAGTCCTGCACCGCCGGCATGAAATGTTCGGCCGAAAACACGCTGGCCGGACGGCGATGACGCAACGCCAGCGCCAGCGCATTGGTGCCGACCGAACGTTCGTCCCAGCGGCCGCCGGGCACGAAGTGCACGCGCTCGGCGCGGTTGCGCATGCTGCGGCTGCAGCCGGTCCACAGCAGGCGGCCATCGGCGTCGCTGACCGCCGCCACCATGCCGCTTTCGATCGCCACCGTTTCCAGTTCGTCGACGCAGGCGACCAGCGCCTGACCATAGGCCGAGCCGGTCCAGTCCGGTGCGGTGTCGTCGAGCGGCGCCGCCGAGCAGGTTTCGGACACGGCTTCCCGCGATCGTTGCCATGAGCCGGCGATGTCCATGCCGACCACGACGATGTTCTCGCCGGCGCTGCGCTCACCGCGGCGCAGCGATTCGATGCGCCGCCGGCGATCTGCCAGACGGCCAGACGTATTGTTCATATGCCTCCTCCACCTACCGGATACCTACCCCGCACGGACTAACGTGCGGGTCGACCCTGTGTTCTTGTGCCGCGCATTCGACGTCGGCCGCAGGGCAACCGATCATTCGAGGAGACAGATAATGCGCTACGCCGACCCCGGTCAACCCGGTTCCAAACTCACTTTCAAGGCCCGCTACGACAATTTCATCGGCGGCGAGTGGGTGCCACCGGTCGAAGGGCAGTACTTCGACAATACGACACCGGTCACCGGCAAGGTGTTCTGCCAGGTCGCCCGCTCGCAGGCCGCCGACATCGAACTGGCGCTCGACGCCGCCCACAAGGCGCGCGAAGGCTGGGCCCGCACGGCGCCTGCGCAACGCGCCGCCGTGCTGTTCCGGATCGCCGACCGCCTCGAAGCCAACCTCGAACTGCTGGCCGTCGCCGAAACCTGGGAAAACGGCAAACCGGTGCGAGAAACCCTGGCGGCCGACATCCCGCTCGCCATCGACCACTTCCGCTACTTCGCCAGCTGCATCCGGGCACAGGAAGGCGCGCTGTCGGAAATCGACGAAACCACCGTCGCCTACCATTTCCATGAACCGCTGGGCGTTGTCGGCCAGATCATTCCGTGGAACTTCCCGATCCTCATGGCTGCATGGAAAATCGCACCGGCTCTGGCTGCGGGCAACTGCATCGTGATGAAGCCGGCGGAACAGACCCCGGTCAGCCTGCTGGTGCTGATCGAACTGATCCAGGACCTGCTGCCGCCGGGCATCCTGAACATCGTCAACGGTTTCGGTATCGAAGCCGGCAAGCCGCTCGCCACCAACAAGCGCATCGCCAAGATCGCCTTCACCGGGGAAACTACGACCGGGCGACTGATCATGCAATATGCTTCCCAGAACATAATCCCCTCGACCGTGGAACTGGGTGGCAAGTCGCCGAATGTGTTCTTCGACGACGTGATGGACGCCGACGACGACTACTTCGACAAGTGCCTCGAAGGTTTCGCGATGTTTTCGCTGAACCAGGGTGAAGTGTGCACCTGCCCGAGCCGCGCGCTGGTCCAGGAAAACATTGCTGACAAGTTCATCGAGCGCGCCATTGCCCGCGTGAACATGGTGCGCGGCGGTCATCCGCTGGACACCGACACCATGATCGGCGCCCAGGCCAGTTCCGACCAGCACGAAAAGATCCTGTCCTACATCGACATCGGTCGCCAGGAAGGCGCGGAGGTGCTGACCGGCGGTGGCGTGCGCAAGGAAGCGGAAGCGGGCGGCTACTACATCCAGCCGACCGTGCTGAAGGGGCACAACAAGATGCGCGTGTTCCAGGAAGAAATCTTCGGGCCGGTGCTGGCACTGACCACCTTCAAGGACGAAGCCGACGCGCTGGCCATGGCCAACGACACGCTGTACGGCCTGGGCGCCGGCGTATGGTCGCGCTCGGTGCATCGCAGCTACCGCATGGGCCGCGAAATCAAGGCGGGCCGGGTGTGGACAAACTGCTACCACCTCTACCCGGCGCATGCCGCGTTCGGCGGCTACAAGCAATCGGGCATCGGCCGCGAAAACCACAAGATGATGCTGGACCACTACCAGCAGACCAAGAACCTGCTGGTCAGCTACTCGACGAAGGCGCTCGGATTCTTCTGATCCGACAAGCGGGCAGGCAGATCCGGGTCGCTGCGGCAAGGTGACCCCGACGTGACGTGACGGGGCGGACGGTGCAGATCGTCCGCCTCTTTGTTCATCCGGCACCGTATCATCCATACAAATCATTATTAATCATGAAATTGAATCGTATATCTCGATTCAACTTCATGTTTTGCGAGGGAACATCATGGTGACCCGCGTCTCTGCAACACCGCTGGCGCTGGACTGGATAGACCGGTTGGCGCGCAAACATGGCCCGCTGATGTTTCATCAGTCAGGCGGCTGCTGCGACGGCAGTGCGCCGATGTGCTACCCGCAGGGAGAATTCACGCTCGGCAGTTCCGATGTGCAATTGGGCGAGATCGGCGGCATGCCGTTCTGGATGAGCGAATCGCAGTTCGAGTACTGGCAGCACACCCATCTGATCATCGACGCGGTGCCCGGACGGGGCGCCGGCTTTTCGATCGAATCACCGGAAGGCATCCGCTTCCTGACCCGCTCGCGGCTGTACGAACCGCACGAGGAAGCCGAACTGGTGTTGCTGGGCGCACCCAGACACGGCTGACGCACGCACGCCGCGGTCGGGTTCCGACGGTGTCACTCCGGCTGCAGGAAGCGCTCGACCAGACGTGTCCAGTAAGCCACGCCGAGCGGAATGACCGCATCGTTGAAGTCGTAGCGCGGGTTGTGCAGCATGCAGCCGCCGCCTTCTTCATGGCCCGGGCGCGATCCGGCATCCGGCCCGCCACCATTGCCGAGCCAGATGTAGCAACCGGGCTTGCATTCGAGCATGTAGGCAAAATCCTCCGCTCCCATGCTCGGCGGGTAGTCGGTGCGCACGCAGGCGTCGCCCAGCAGCTCACGCCCCACGGCCGCGCAGAACGCGGCCTCGGCCGGGCTGTTCACGGTCGGCGGATAACCGCGCCGATAGCTGACCGCAGCCGTCACGCCGTGCGCCGCCGCCACACCCTCAGCCACACGGCGGATGCCCGCTTCGAGCTGGTCGCGCACCTCGGGCGAAAACGCGCGCGCCGTGCCGCGCAGCGTGGCCGACTGCGGAATGACGTTGTAGGCCTCGCCGGCATGGAACTGCGTGATGCTGACGACTCCGCAGTCGACCGGCGATACGGTGCGCGACACGATGGACTGCAGCGCCTGCACGATGGCCGAGCCAGCCAGTACCGGATCGGCGCCCAGATGCGGCATCGCGGCATGCGCGCCGCGACCTTCGATGACGATTTCGATCTCGTCGCTGCTGGCCATGGCTGGTCCGTCATGCACCGCCATTTCGCCGACCGGCAGACCCGGCCAGTTGTGCAGGCCGAACACAGACTGCATCGGAAAACGCTCGAACAGGCCGTCGGCGATCATCGCCGCCGCGCCGCCCCTGCCCTCCTCGGCCGGCTGGAAGATGAAATTCACCGTACCGTCGAAACAGCGGGTCGCCGCCAGATATTCGGCCGCCGCCAGCAGCATCGCGGTATGGCCGTCGTGACCGCAGCCGTGCATGCGTCCGGTATGGGTCGAGCGATGGGCGAAGGTGTTCTGTTCGGTCATCGGCAGCGCGTCCATGTCGGCGCGCAGGCCGATGGTCGCCTTGCTGTGGCCGGCGCGCAGCACACCGACCACGCCGGTGCGGCCGATGCCCTCATGCACTTCGATTCCGGACGCGCGCAGCGTGCGCGCCACGATGGCGGCGGTGCGCGTTTCCTCATAAGCCAGTTCCGGGTGCGCATGCAGGTCGCGCCGGATCGACGTCCAGCGCGCGTGCCGCTCGCCCAACGCTTCGACCAGCGGATGCGGGCTGCTGTCGGTGCTGCTCACTGCAACTCCTCGACTTCCGAAAACATCGCCGCCTGTCCGCAGAACTGGCCGTCGGCATCGAGCACCTTCCACACCGTGGCGTGGCTGATGCGGAACAGCGTGCCGTCGCGGCGCACCCGCACCCCGCAGTAGTCGCTGATGTAGCCCTGCTGGGTCACCATTTCGAGCAGTCGGGCCCGCTCGTCGCGTTCCGGCTCACGCGCCGACAGGCGCGACGGCAGCGTGACGAATTCGTCCCACGGGTAGCCAAACAGTCGCTGTGCGAACAGGTTGGCGTAATTGAATACCGGATCCGTCTGGGTGCCGTGAGACACCAGGGCGAAGTGCGCGTTGTACAGCGTGAGCGAATCCGACGGCAGCCGCTGGCCGGTCAGGCGCTCGAAGCTCTCGGCCAGCAGCCGGCTGTGTTCGCGCAGGAACTTGTGATCGGGCATCACGCTCATGAAGCGAACGATACCATCGCCACCATGCGTCACGATCTCATCACCCTGCGCCCGGAAGGGCTTTATTGCCCGGCCGGCGATTTCTACATCGACCCGTGGCGACCGGTGGATCGCGCCGTCATCACCCATGCCCACGCCGACCATGCGCGCACCGGTCACCGTCGCTATCTCGCCAGTGCCGAAGGCGAGCGGGTGCTGCGCGCACGGCTGGGCGACATCGCATTGCAGACACTGACGTACGGCGAGCGCATGCATATAGGGGATGCCGCCGTGTCGCTGCATCCGGCCGGCCATGTGCTCGGTTCGGCGCAGGTCAGGGTCGAAGTCGCCGGCGAAGTGTGGGTCGCCTCGGGTGACTACAAGCTCGAGCCGGACGCGACCTGCACGGCGTTCGAGCCGGTGCGGGCGCATGCCTTCATCACCGAGTCCACCTTCGGCCTGCCGATCTACCGCTGGCCGGCACAGGACGCGCTGCTGGCCGAACTGAACGAATGGTGGCGCGGCAATGCCGACGCCGGGCGCGCCAGCGTGGTGTTCGCCTACGCCTTCGGCAAGTCGCAGCGCATCCTCGCCGGCCTCGATCCGGCGATCGGCCCGATCGTGTGCCACGGCGCGGTCGAGGCGCTGAACCGCGCCTACCGCGACAGCGGCATCGCCCTGCCCGCCACCGCCATGGTGTCGGACGGTCTGGACGCCGCGGCGCTGCGCCGTGCGCTGGTCATCGCACCGCCGTCGGCGCAGTCCACGCCGTGGATGAAGCGCTTCGGCGACTACGCCGACTGCTTCGCATCAGGCTGGATGCAGGTGCGCGGCGCGCGCCGGCGGCGCGGCGTCGATCGCGGTCTGGTGATGTCGGACCACGCCGACTGGCCCGGGCTGCTGAGTGCCATCGGCGCCACCGGCGCCTCGCGCGTCATCGTCACCCATGGCCATGTTCAGCCGCTTGTGCGCTGGCTGACCGAACACGGCATCGAAGCCGGCGCGTTCGCGACCGCCTTCGGCCAGGAGGCAGACGACGACGCGGTAGCGACGGACTCAGCTGCGACGGCTGCGTCGCAACGCGAAGCCGACGGCGGCCAGACCGGCGACGAACAGGCCGCCGGCTGACGGTTCGGGTACCGCGGTGATCTGCGTGACGAAAAAGGCCGATCCGGTGCGACCTGCCGACCAGTCCGCGTAGTAGGCCCAGATCGCTTCGGCCTCTGCGTCGATAGACGCACGCTGCCCCCAGATCTGCAATCCGGGTGCGTTCGCGCCGAGCGACACCGGCTGCGCGGTGGCGCTGGCAAAGCCGGTTTCGCCGACCGTCCAGTCCAGCGTGTTCGTCAGCAAAGAGGTAGTGCCGTTGGCGAACGTGAAGCCGTCGCCGGTGATGTCGAAATTGCCGACGAACATCGCCGGCCCGCTGACGTTGTAGGCCTCGACCAGCAGATAGACGCTCTGCCCCGGCGCCAGCGCAAAACCGGAGAACGATTCGGTCGGCCCCCACGATGACGACTTGGTCGTGACCAGTTCGTCAAGCGTGGCCGTCAGATCGGCGGACAGGTAGATCTTCAGGCTGTCGTCAGCGGTGTAGCTGCCAGCCAGCGTGGCGGCCTGGGCCTGCATGACGCCGCCAGCGACAAGTGCGACAGTGAGTGCGCGAAGGAGCGAAATGCATCGAGTCACGGAAATCATCCTTTTTGTAGTTGATCAACCACTGCATCAATTTAAATGCAAATAATGAGCCGAAACAGTAAGTTGATGATTCGGAAATGAATTTCTGTTGTGTGCAGCGTGAGCGCATGCGTGCTGTAAAAACTGTCGACGCCACGTCACCGGTCGAGGCGGCGACTCCGCAATCCGATTGATCCTGGGTCGTCGCCGTCTAAGGCAGCGAGCCATGCACGGGTCTGCCACCTTTCGCGCAAAGTAGTCCGAAAAGACTATTCGCCTTCATCAACCGGCAACAACCCTGCGTCACCGTCCGGGCTCTTTCCTGTGTCCCGGTGTCTTTCCATGTTCCGCTCCCATCTCGCGGCCGCCTTTGCCTTGATCGCTACGGGCTCCGCATCGGCCGCCATCAATTCGCTCGATCTTGCCGACTACCGTCTGGTCGCCACCTACGACCTGCCGTCGGTCCAGGCGTCCGAAGCGTCGGCGGTGACCTGGAACTGGGATAGCGACACGCTGTTCGTCCTCGGCGACGAAGGCGACTATGTCGTCGAGGTGAACAAGCAAGGCCAGCTGATCAGTTCGATGAACCTGTTCGGCTTCGACGACACCGAGGGGCTGAGCTATGTCGGCAACGGGCAGTTCGTTCTCGTCGAGGAACGCCTGCAGGACGTCTATCGCTTCAGCTACACCGCGGGGGGCGCGATCGGTCGCAACGCAACGCCTGCGGTGTCGGTCGGGCCGACGGTCGGCAATGTGGGGCTGGAAGGCCTGTCATACGACCCGCTGAGCGGCCGCTTCATCATCGTGAAGGAAAAGACGCCGCAAGCCGTGTATGACGCGGCACTCGATTTCACGACAGGCATTGCCACCGTGACCGAGCTGGTGCCGCCGGCGAATCAGTTCGCACGACTGTTCGACACGCTGGACCTGTCCGACGTGCAGACGCTGACCACTGTCATGTCGCTGCGTGGTACCGCCGACCAGGACAACCTGCTCATCTACAGCCAGGAAACGCCGCGCCTGATGGAAGTCACGCGCAGCGGCGAAGTGCTGAGCCAGTTCGATTTCTCCGCCATCGCCGAAGACGCCGAAGGCGTGACGATAGACGGCAATGGAGTCATCTACATCGTCGGAGAAACCCCGCGCCTTTACGTGCTGGCGCCGATTGCCGCCGTTCCCGAACCCGAAAGCTGGGCGCTGCTGCTGGCCGGTCTCGGCCTGATCGGCGCCGCCGCCCGCCGTCGTCTTATCTGATTCGTTCAATCCAACAAGGAGGTCACACCATGAACAAGCTTCTCGCCGCACTGCTCGTCGCAGGTTTCGCATCGCAGGCCCAGGCAGATGTCCGCATCACCGAATGGATGTACTCGGGCGGCAGCGGTGAATTCATCGAATTCACCAACCTGGGTACCTCGGCGGTCGATTTCACCGGCTGGAGCTATGACGACGACAGCCGGACACCCGGTGTGTTCAGCCTCAGCGGCTTTGGTCTGGTCGGCGCAGGCGAATCGGTCGTCATCACCGAAACCGAAGCAGCGACCTTCCGTCTCGACTGGAGCCTCGCCGACAGCGTCAAGGTGCTCGGTGGCTACACCAACAACATCGGCCGCGCCGATGAACTGAACCTGTTCGATGGCGACGGTTCGCTGGTCGATCGGCTGGCCTACGGTGATGCAACCATCGGCGGCCCGCGCACCCAGAACGCCAGCGGCCGCGCCGCCACGGCAGCGGCACTGGGTGCCAACGATGCGACGCTGTGGGTGCTGTCGTCGGTCGGCGACGTCGAAGGGTCGTACCAGTCGCTCAGCGGTGCCGTGGCGAGTCCTGGCATGACCTCCTTTGCCGCACCGGTGCCGGAACCCGAAACCTACGCCATGTTGCTGGCCGGTCTCGGTCTGATCGGCTTCATGGCCCGTCGCCGCGCGTGATCGTCTGGCGCGCAGGCAGACGCCGGCCGCTGGCCGGCGTTTTTCGTTGACTGAGCGACTGTTGCTGCGCCCACCCCAATTGACTTGCTGCCCAGTAGGTTGGGGTGAGCATAGCGATGCCCAACGATCCCGCTGTGCCCGTCGGCGAGCGCGGCGCGCAGGGCCTCGCG
Source organism: Methyloversatilis sp. RAC08 (assembly GCF_001713355.1). Classification (NCBI taxonomy): domain Bacteria; kingdom Pseudomonadati; phylum Pseudomonadota; class Betaproteobacteria; order Nitrosomonadales; family Sterolibacteriaceae; genus Methyloversatilis; species Methyloversatilis sp. RAC08. The sequence continues at coordinate 3,859,047 of NZ_CP016448.1, forward strand.
GTCGAACTGCGCGCGCAGCGGCGGGATGGTGCGGCACTGCGGGTCGAAGTGGCCGAACCGCTGCACCGGTGCGCCATCAAAGCGGCGTCCCCCGGTTACGATGGCCCGATGCAGCGATTCGCCGCCCTTTACCTGTCGCTCGACAGCAGCACCTCGACCCGCCATCGCGTGCAGGCGATGCAGGACTATTTCGCGCAGGTGCCGGCGGAAGACGCCGCGTGGGCGGTGTACTTCCTGGCCGGCGGCAAGCCGCGTCAGGCGGTGGGCACGCGCGTGCTGCGCGAAACCGGCGCGCGAGCCGCCGGTATGCCGGACTGGTTGTTCGACGAATGCTACGAGGCGGTCGGCGATCTGGCGGAAACGCTGGCGCTCATCCTGCCGCCACCGCGAGCCGTCACCGACCTTCCGCTGCACCACTGGGTCGGCGTGCTGGGTGCGTTGCGCGCCTCACCCCCCGACGAAAAGCCCGACCTCTTGAACGACGCCTGGCAGGTGCTGGGCAGCGGCGAGCGCTTCCTGTTCAACAAGCTGATTACCGGCGCGCTGCGCGTCGGCGTGTCGCGCCTGCTGGTCACACGGGCGCTGGCGGCGTTTGCACAGGTGCCGGCCGAACTTGTCGCACAGCGTCTGATCGGCTATCTGGCGGCCGACCCGGCGCGCACCGGCATGGGTGCGGCGCGCTTTGTCGCGCTGGTCGCACCCGCCGGCGACGACGAAATCGGCATGCAGCCCTACCCCTTCTTCCTCGCCCATCCGCTGCAGACGAGCCCCGGCGACGCGCTGGGCGATGCCGCCGACTGGATGGCAGAGTGGAAATGGGACGGCATCCGCGCCCAGCTGGTGCGCCGTGCCGGCGCAGTCGCGCTGTGGTCGCGTGGCGAAGAGCTGATCAGCGAGCGCTTTCCGGAGCTGATCGAAGCTGCTGCTGCGCTGCCCGACGGCTGCGTGCTCGACGGCGAAGTGCTCGCCTGGCGCGCCGACGCACCGCTGCCATTCGCGCAGCTGCAGACCCGAATCACCCGCAAGCGGCTCACGCGGCGCCTGCTCGACGACGTGCCGGCGGTATTCATGGCGTACGACCTCATCGAATGCGACGATGCTGACCTGCGCGCGCAGCCGCAGTCGATCCGGCGCGCGCGGCTTGAAGGTCTGCTGGCCGGCAGGGCAACGCCGGTGCTGCGCCAGTCGCCGCTGTTGCGCGGTGACTGGCCCACGCTGGCCGCCGAGCGCGATTGCGCCCGCGAGCACGGCGTCGAGGGCCTGATGCTCAAGCGCGCCGACGCGCCTTACGGCATCGGCCGCACCAAGCTCGACCCGCGTGGCCAGTGGTGGAAATGGAAGATCGACCCCTACACGATCGACGCCGTGCTGATCTACGCCCAGCGCGGCCACGGCCGACGCGCAGGGCTGTACAGCGATTACACCTTCGCGGTCTGGTCGGTCGCGGCCGACGGCACGCGCGCGCTGGTGCCGTTCGCCAAGGCGTATTCCGGCCTGTCGGACGCCGAAATGCGCGAAGTCGACGCCTACATCCGCAGCCACACGATCGAACGCTTCGGCCCGGTCTGTTCGGTCACGCCCGAACTGGTGTTCGAACTGGGTTTCGAGGGCATACAGCCTTCGCCGCGCCACAAGTCCGGCATCGCCGTACGCTTCCCGCGCATGCTGAGGCGGCGACTGGACAAGCCGGCCGCAGAGGCGGATACGATCGATGCGCTGCGCGCGCTGATCGGGTCCCCCACGGCTGCGCAAGGTGTCAAGTCAGGCTGACACCGGGTTGGCTGAGCCGGCGCGATGGGCTACCTTTGCGCCATGAGCACCCTGTACGGCATCGATTTCACCTCTTCCCCGTCGTCACGCAAACCGGTCACTGTTGCCCGCGGGCACGTTGCAGACGACGGCGTCCTGATCCTCGAATCGATCGAACGACTGCCCGCCTGGAGCGCCTTCGAAGCTTTCCTGATGCGGCCAGGTCCGTGGCTGGGCGCGTTCGATTTTCCGTTCGGCCTGCCGCGCGAATCGGTGCTGGAACATGGCTGGCCGACCCACTGGGCGGGTATGGTGCGTGCGGTGTCACAACTTTCCCGCAATGAATTCAAGGCCTTGGCCGATGCCGAACGGGCGCCGCGGCCGGTCGGGCAGAAATACACCCATCGCGCGACCGACCGACCCGCCGGCTCCCACAGCCCGATGAAATTCGTCAATCCGCCGGTCGGCTGGATGTTTCAGGAAGGTGCGCGCCGTCTGCTCGACGCCGGCGTGCATCTGCCCGGCATGCATGGCGGAGACGGATCACGCGTGGCGCTGGAGGCTTACCCGGGCTGGCTGGCGCGCAGCATCGTGCCGGCGTCGTACAAGAGCGAATCGGCCGTCGGCCAGACGCAGGCAAGACTGGCCAACCGCATGCTCATCATCGAGGCGCTGCTGCGCGGTGCCCATCCGCTCGGCGTGGCCCTGCGTTGTGACGACGCCGCGCTGCCCGATGCGATGGCCACCGACGGCACCGGCGACCTGCTCGACTGCGTGCTGTGCCTGGTCGAAGCGGCCTGGGCCTGGACGCGGCGCGATGCCGGCTACGGGCTGCCGCTGCAGATCGACCCGGTAGAGGGATGGATTGTCGGCGTCCAGCCGGCCAGTGCGCCGGACGGGCGCCAGCACTGAACGGATCGCGGCGTCGGTTCATTCGAGGCGCGCGGTGGAACACGGCGGGACCCTTGCGCGCCGTTTTTGTGCGAGCGGCCACTGTGGGAGTTGCGGCTGTAAGAGCGGCGGTTGTGGGAGCAGCGGCTGTGGGAGCGGCGGCCTCGCCGCGATCAGTGCAGTGATGATCGCCTTGCAGAGTGAGTATCGCGGCGAGGCCGCCGCTCCCACAGCCCAGGCCCACAGCCCAGGCCCACAGCCCAGGCCCACAGCCCAGGCCCACAGCCCAGGCCCACAGCCCAGCATCGCCGCCGGATGACCGATCGGGAGTGCTACTGGCCGAGCACCTTCTGCACCAGCGGATGCTGCACGCGGCGCTCTGCGGAGATGGCGTAGAAGTGCTCGACCACTTCGTCGCAGCGACCGAGCAGCTGCAGGCCGCGCTGGCCGGTGAGCTCGTCGTGCGACCACTCGGTCGCCGGAAACGCACCCAGACCGCTTTCGCCGAAGGTGGCCAGCAATGCGCTGTCTTCGAATTCGCCCGCCACGCGCGGGCGCAGGTTCTTGCGGTCGAACCAGTCGTCGATGCGGGCGCGCACCGCGGCGTGGCGGCTCGGCAGCAGCAGCGGCATCTGGTCGAGACAGGCCGGAAAGGCCGCGTCGGACGCAGCGCGCAGCGCGGGCGAGGCGTACCACATCAGCGCGGCCTCGCCGAGCGCATGGCTGTACACCTTCAGATTCGGATTGACCGGCGCCGGGCGGTCAGCCAGCACCACATCCAGCCGGTGCAGTGCGAGATCGGCCAGCAGGTCGTCGAACTCACCTTCGCTGCACAGCAGATGCAGGCCTTCCGTATCGGTGGCGGGCAGGAGCAGATGGCGCGCCACCGGCTTCGGCAGGCCGTCGGAAATGCCGACCGACAGGCGCACCCCCTGCGATGACGCCGCTTCGCGCACGGCGAGCGGCAGCTGTTCGCCCAGCTGGAAGATCTGTTCGGCGTAGCGCAGCGCAGCGACGCCCGCGGCGGTCAGCTCGACGCTGCGGCCGGATGGCTTGAACAGCGCATGGCCGAGCGCCGCTTCCAGCGTGTGGATCTGTGTGCTGACGGTCTGCACCGCCATGTCGAGTCGCTCGGCCGCGCGCGCGATGCCGCCCTCCTTCGTCGCGACCCAGAAGTAATACAGGTGACGGTAGTTGAGCACAGGTACTCCATGGTTCTAAAAATACGAAGTAAAGATACTACAAATGTACATTTAAATGAAGTTTCTCCAGGCGTAAGGTAAGCGCTCGTTCATCCAAAGGAGGACTGTCATGCAAGTCATCGTCGAATCACGAAGTGCCGAATCAAGTGCCCTGCGCAGCGTGGCCGAAAACCGGCTGCGCGTGGTGCTGCGGCGTCTCGCCTGGCGGATACCGAAGGCGCGGGTCAGCCTGTCCGATCTGAATGGGCCGAAAGGTGGCGAAGACAAGCACGTGCAGGTGGAACTGCGGCTGACCGGCGCCCGTCCGGTCGTGGTGTCCGCCACCGGACGCAACTGGCGCAAGGCGATCGATACCGCGCTCGCCCGGGCGAGTCAGCGTGTGGTGCGCACCATGCGGCGCGCCCGTCAGGCCACCACGATGGCGGCGCCCGACCACGACTTTGAAGCGGTCTGAATTCACAGGAGATGCATATATGGAACTGAGATCGAAACGCGGCGCCGATATCACGACGCTGCCCTATGAAGAGGTCGGCTCGACGCTGGCCGATGCGCCGCGCAAGGTGCTGCGCAATACCTACATGCTGCTTGGCCTCAATCTGGCTTTCAGCGCGCTGATCGCCGGTACGTCTGCGGCGATGGCGTGGCCGGCGCCGGGCATCCTGCTGACGCTGGCCGGTTTCTTCGGACTGCTGTTCGCCATCAGCCGCTTCCGCGACAGCGGAGTCGGCGTGCTGCTGACGTTCGCCCTGACCGGCTTCATGGGTTACACCATCGGCCCGCTGCTGTCGTCGGTCGTCGCGCTGCCCGGCGGCGGCCAGATCGTGACGATGGCGCTCGGTGCCACGGCTGGCGTGTTCCTGGCGATGTCGACGTGGGCCAGTGTCACGAAGCGCGACCTCAGCGGCATGGGCGGCTTCCTGTTCATCGGCATGGTGGTGGCGATACTGGCCGGTCTGGGTGCGATCTTCTTCCAGATGCCCGCGCTGTCGCTGACCGTGTCCGCTGCAGTGGTGCTGCTGATGGCCGGCATGATCGCCTTCGAAACCCAGCGCATCGTGCGCGGCGGCGAGACGAACTACGTGATGGCGACGACCGGGCTGTTCGTGTCCATCTTCAACCTCTTCACATCCCTGCTGCAGCTGTTCGGCTTCATGAGCAGCAGCGACTGAGTCTTGCGGCAGGACATTCCCCTTGTCCGCGCGCGGCGTGTCCGCCCGCGGATTTTTTTCGCCCATGCCGGGCCGCGATGGCCATTTCGCAGGGCCGAGCTCAAGCTGACCTGCCGATCTTCCGTAATCAGAAGTTCGGGACAGTTGCGCGGGCCATCGTTCGCCATGTCTTCGTGCGGGGGGAGACATGCTTAAGAACTTGAGCGTGAAAAAGGCGTTCACGCTGTTCGGCGCGTCGTCTGCGCTGATCTGCTGCGTCGCATTCAACATGGTTTCGGGGGGTGGCAACTGGCCGCTGCAGATCGGCGTGTCTCTGCTGCTGCTGGCGGGCGGCGCGCTGACCGGTCACTTCATCGGCCGCTTCTACGGCGCGCGGGCGGAAATCATCGTCGGCGGCCTGCACGCGCTGGCCAAGGGACAGCTCGATCACCGCATCAGTCTCGACGGCAAGGACGACTTCGCCTGGCTCGGCTACGAATACAACGCGGCACGCAAGGCCGTAAAGCAGCTGGTCGAGCGCCTGCAGGCGCTGTCGACCACGCTTACCGGCTCCGCAGTGGAACTGTCGCAGGCGTCGGGCGAAGCACGTGAAACGGTCACGCGTCAGCTCGATTCGATCCGCGCGGTCGGCAGTGCGATCGAGCAGATGAGCGGCAAGATCCAGGATGTGGAATCGCTGTCGCGCGAAGCGAGCGATCTGTCGCAAGCTGCGGGGGCCGCGTCGCAGGTCGGCAAGCGGACTCTCGAAGGTGCGCTGGGCAGCGTGCACGCGGCGTCCGGCAAGATGGCCGACTCGCTCGCCGTGATCGAACGGCTGGTCGATGATTCACGCGCCATCAACCGCATCAACGAACTGATCAAGGAGCTGTCGGACCAGACCAATCTGCTGGCACTCAATGCGGCCATCGAGGCCGCACGTGCCGGCGAACAGGGACGCGGCTTTGCGGTGGTGGCCGACGAAGTTCGCAAGCTGGCGCAGCGCAGCCAGGCCTCGTCGAACGACATCAGCGAACTGGTGGTGCGCATCCGCGACGACGCGGAAGAAACCATCACGCTGGTGCGCGGTTCGAGTGAAGAAGTCGAAGGCGCGATGCAGGATACCGCCAGGGCGGTGAGCGAATTCGAGGCCATCCTGCAGCAGCTGCAGTCCCTGTCCGGCAAGTCGGGGACGATTTCCAGCAGCCTCGGCGCACAGACGACTTCGGTCGCGGAAATCGTCCGCAACACCGAATTGCTGTTCAACCTGTCGCAGCAGAACGCGCACGGCGCGGAGGATACGGCGCGTCAGGGCGACGAGCTGGCCAGTTCGGCGCAGGCGCTGCAGGAAGCCGCCAGCGCCTTCCGCATCTGACCCGGCAAGCGGGGAAGCGCCGGCCCACCGGGCGACCGGAAAATTCAACGGATCGGACTGAACAAAACGGTCGTCACCCGGCTACATTACCAAGCGTAACAGCCCGCCAGGGCCTCGAAACGCGGTGATGGAACGACGATGACCGAAAAGAAGAACAGCAGCACGCCGCGGCGCCACTCGGGCAAGGCCGCGCAGCCGGTCCCTGAAGCATCCGCCGATATCGCTGCATCTTTGCCGCGTACCATCGTTGCGCTGGGTGGCTCGGCCGGCGGGCTCGACGCCTACGAGGCCTTCTTCCGGAGCATGCCTGCGGCCCGCGGCCTCGCCTTCGTGCTGGTCGCGCATCTCGACCCCAGCCACGCCAGCATGCTGACGGAAATACTGCAGCGCTACACCGGTCTTCGCGTCGTCGAGGCACAGGACGGCATGGTCGTCATGGCCGACACGCTCTACGTCGCTCCGCCCAACCGCGACATGACGATCGCGAACGGCACGCTGCTGCTGTCGCTGCCTGACGCACCGCGCGGGCAGCGCATGCCGATCGACGCCTTCTTCCGGTCGCTGGCCGAAGATCAGGGCGAACGCGCGGTCGGCATCATCCTGTCAGGCACGGGCACCGACGGTACTCAGGGCCTGCGTGCCATCCTCGGCGCTGGCGGCATCACGCTGGCGCAGGAGCCGGCGAGCGCCCGATACGAAGGCATGCCGCTCAGCGCCATTCAGTCCGGTTACGCGATGCATGTGCTGCCGGTCGAAAAAATGCCGCCGCTGCTGCTTGCCAATCTGCCGAAGCTGCCCGAACCCGCCCAGGTACGTGCCGAGGCCACTCAGCCCCTTGCAGAACCCGTGCGCAAGGGAGGCATCGATCGCCTGCTGAGCCTGCTGCGCACGGCCACCGGGCACGACTTCTCCCTCTACAAGAAAAGCACGATAGGCCGTCGCATCGAGCGGCGCATGGCGCAGCACGACCTTGATGACATCGAGCTGTATGCGCGTTACATGAAGGAACATCCCGAAGAGACGCAGGCGCTGTTCAAGGAACTGCTCATCAACGTCACCAGCTTCTTCCGCGACCCCGGAGCGTTCGACGTTCTGAAGCAGGACATCCTGCCGCTGCTGTTCGCCGGAAAGCCGGAGGACTACGTAATCCGCATCTGGGTGGCCGGCTGCTCGACCGGCGAGGAGGTGTACTCCATCGCCATGGTGCTGCGCGAATTCATGGACGACACGCATCAGGAGCTGAAGGTCCAGCTCTACGGCACGGATCTGGACGACGATGCGATCGCGCTGGCCCGCGCCGGGCTGTATCCGCCGAACATCACGCCCGACATCACGCCGGAGCGGCTGCGCCGCTTCTTCAGCAAAGAAGAGATCGGATTCCGGGTGAAGAAGGCGATCCGGGAAATGGTCGTGTTCGCGGCTCAGAATGCGATCAAGGATCCGCCCTTCACCCGGCTGGACATGCTCAGTTGCCGCAACCTGATGATCTATCTCGAGCCGGAGCTGCAGAATCGGCTGATCAGCACCTTTCATTACGCCCTGAAACCCGGTGGCGTGCTCTTCCTGTCGCCATCGGAAAGCACCGGCAACCACCCGGAGCTTTTTTCGGCGATCAACCGGAAGTGGAAATTCTATCGGGCAGTGCATTCGGTGCTGCCGATGCGGCTCATGCTGAGCGACCACCCGGCGGCGGCGGCCGAAAGCGGCAGCAAGGAAGCCGGAGCGACGACAAAGGTGGTCAAGGCAGCGAACTTTTCGGACTTCACGCGGCGCGTGCTGCTGCAGTCCTACGCCCCGGCCTCGGTGGTGACCGACCTGAAGGGCAACATCCTTTTCGTGCATGGCGAAACCGGCAGGTATCTGCGGCCGGCGCCGGGGCAGGCGTCTCTGAACGTGGTCGACATGGCACGCGAAGGGCTGCAGGTCGAACTGCGCGCCGCGCTGAATGCCGCGGTTGCACAGGGTCAGGCGATGCTGGGCCGGGAGGCGTCTATTGGTCCCGACGGCAGTGATGCGCCGAAGGTGAAACTCAGCGTGCGCCCGCTACCGGGCCCGGAAAGCGGCCAGAATCTGTTGCTCGTGAGCTTCGAGGACGTGAATGAACCGGCTCCGCAGAAGCGCCGGCGCAAGCTGCAGAAGGAGGGCTCACCGGAAATGCAGCGCATCGGCGAACTTGAACGCGACCTCGCCTACACGCGGGAAAACCTGCAGGCGACGATAGAAGAGCAGCAGGCCTCGAACGAGGAGCTGAAGTCTGCCAACGAAGAACTGCAGTCGACCAATGAAGAACTGCAGTCGACCAATGAAGAACTCGAAACGTCCAAGGAAGAACTGCAGTCGGTCAACGAGGAGCTGATTTCCGTCAATACCGAACTGCAGGCCAAGATCGAACAGCTGGCGAGCATGCAGGACGACATGAAGAACGTGCTCGACAACATCAATGTCGGCACCGTCTTTCTCGACCAGCACCTGGCGATTCGCCGCTATACGCGGGAGGCGGCACGCATCTACCGGCTGGTCGCAACGGATGTCGGGCGTTCCCTCGGCGACATCAAATCGGATCTGACCGAAGAGCTCGGCGGCGCGGCGCAGAGCGTGCTCGACACGCTGGTGCCGTTCGAGCGCGAAGTACGCACGCTTGCCGGTGCCAGCTATCTCGCACGGATCCAGCCCTATCGCACGCTGGACAACGTGATCGAAGGCGTGGTGCTGACCTTCAACGACATCAGCCGGCGCATCGAGGCCGAAGCCGCTGAACACAAGGCCCGTCAGCTGGCCGAAAGCATCGTTGATACGGTGCGCGAGCCGCTGGTCGTGCTCGACGCCGACATGCGGGTGGTGTCGGCGAGCCGCTCTTTTTACCGGTACTTCGATACCGACCCGGACGACACCGTGGGACGATCGCTCTACGAACTGGGCATGGAGCGGAGCAAAGGCCGGAGCAAAGACCGGGGCAAAGGTCAGTGGAATGTGCCAGCGCTGCGCGAACTGCTGGAAAACCTTCTGCCGCGCGACGAGAGCATGAACGACTTTGCAATGGAATTTGAAACCTCTGCCGGCGTGCGCTGCCGCATGACGCTCAACGCGCGTCGCATCGTCGGTGAAAGCGGCCAGAAGCCGCTCATATTGCTGGCGATGGAGACGGGCCCTCTGACGATCCCGTCTGCCGACGATTGAGCCTCTGCCGGCCTGCGGAAGCGCGTCACCTTTTTTTGCTTTGCGGCGACGCGGCGTGGCCGGCTGCGAGCGATACTACCTAAGGAGTAGATGAGGCGAAGACCCAAGCGCGTCCGGACAATCGCGCGCTTCACCCGGAGAGGCCGTTGCCGATGAGAGGAAAACAACGGGACTACGCTCCAGCGGGTCTTCGAATCGCCGCGGAAGCAAGGCTTGATCACCCGAGCGCACGCGCTGCGGACGGGCACCCACGCCCTGCGGACGAACTGCTGTACGAACTTCAGGTGCACCAGCTCGAGCTCGAAATGCAGAACGAGGCCCTCGTCCAGGCCCAGATCGCGCTGGAAGAGTCGCGCGACCGTTACCTAGACCTCTACGAACTGGCGCCGATCGGCTACATCACGCTGACCCGCAGCGACCAGATCAGCGCCATCAACCTGACCGGCGCGAACCTGCTGGGAGAAGAACGCAGCAAGCTGCTGCAGCGGCGCTTCGCACGCTTCATCGTTCCCGAGGACCGCGACTTCTGGCATCGATATTTCATGCAGGCGCTCAGGCAGGACAGCAGCTCGACCTGCGAGCTGACCCTGCAGCGGGGCGATGGCACTTTTTTCGACGCCAGTCTCGATTGTCTGCGCAGCAGCGGAGACGATGCATCGATGCAGACATTGCGGGTGGCCATCAGCGACATCACCGCGCGCCGTCAGCGCAACGAAGAAGAGCGCCGCATTGCGGCGATCGCGTTCGAATCGCAGGAAGGCATGATGGTGACCGACCCGAACGGGGTAATCATCCGGGTCAACCGTGCGTTCACACAACTGACCGGCTACAGCGCGGAAGAGGCGATCGGCCACACACCGGCCCTGCTCAATTCAGGCCGTCAGAGCAAGGACTTCTACCGCGAGATGTGGGAAGCGCTGGAAGATGGCGGCTACTGGCAGGGCAAGCTGTGGAACCGGAGCAAGAACGGCGAACTGTTTGCCGAATGGCTCACCATCTCGGCGGTCAGCGGCCCGGACGGATGCACATCGCATTACGTCGGCGCCTTCTCGGACATCACGCGCCACCTGGAGGCGGAAGCGGAGATCCATCGTCTTGCCTACTTCGACGCACTCACCCATCTGCCGAACCGGCGCCTGCTGCTCGACCGCATCGCCCAGGCCATGGCAGGCAGCGCACGCAGCAACACTTTCGGCGCCGTGCTTTTTCTGGATCTGGACAATTTCAAGACACTGAACGACACGCGCGGCCACGATGTGGGCGATCAGTTGCTGCTTGAGGCGGCACAGCGCATTCAGGAACAGGTGCGCGAAGGGGACACCGTGGCGCGGCTGGGCGGTGATGAATTCGTGGTGATGCTGCTCAATCTGAGCACTGATGCGCACGAAGCCGCCGCGCATACCCGGCTGGTCGGAGAAAAGATCCGCGAAGCACTCGCGCAGCCTTATGCCTTGCACGGCGGTGACTTCCACTGCACCAGCAGCATCGGAATTTCAATGTTCCGCAACCACGACATGCCGGTCGATACGCTGCTCAAGCATGCCGATCTCGCCATGTACGAAGCCAAGAGCTCGGGCCGTAACGCACTGCGCTTCTTCGACCCGGCCATGCAGACTGCGCTCGATGAGCGCAGCGCGCTTGAAGCGGATTTGCGCAATGCCGTGAGAGACGGGCAACTGCACGCATTCTATCAACCGCAACTGGACGATTCCGGACGTGTAATCGGCGCCGAAGCACTTTTGCGCTGGCAGCATCCGGTTCGAGGCATGGTGCTGCCCGGCGTCTTCATTCCGCTGGCCGAGGCAACTGATCTGATCAGGCCGCTCGGGCGCTGGGTACTTGAATCTGCCTGTCGTCAGATTCGCAAATGGTCCGCTTCCGAGACCACGCGACATCTGACCGTGGCGGTGAATGTCAGCGCGCGCCAGTTCAACCAGAACGACTTCGTCAAGGAACTGGCGGCCATCATCGCCCGCACCGGTGCTGATCCGGCCCGTCTCAAGCTCGAACTGACCGAAAGTCTGCTCATCGAGGATATCGACGACATCGTGCTGCGCATGCAGCAGATCAAGGCGCAGGGCATCTCCCTGTCGCTGGATGACTTCGGCACCGGATTCTCTTCACTGTCCTGCCTCAAGCGCCTGCCGCTGGACCAGATCAAGGTCGACCAGGCCTTCGTCCGCGATCTCGTCATCGATCCGGACGACGAAACTATCGTGCAAGCCATCGTCACCATGGGGCGCATCCTGGGTCTCGATGTGATCGCTGAAGGGGTGGAGACAATCGCGCAACGCGACCGCCTGCGTGAATATGGTTGTTTGCGGTATCAGGGGTATCTGTTCGCGCCTCCGCTCGCGCCGGATGAGTTCGAGCGATTCCTTTGCGGGGGTGCGGGCAGCTGAACGTCGGGCGCTCAACACGCTGCGACGATCGACGCCGACAGTAAGAAAAAAGGGCGCTTCCGAGAGCGCCCTTTTTCGTTCTGCAGCGTGCTTACGCAGTCGGTCGTTCGCCGCTCATCGCCAGCATCAGCTGGTTCATCCGGCGCACGAAGGTGGCCGGATCTTCCAGTGCGCCGCCCTCCGCCAGCAGGGCCTGATCGAACAGCACGGCGGCCCAGTCGTCGAAGTGCGCATCTTCCGTGCGCAGCCGCTGTACCACCGGGTGCTGCGGATTGATTTCGAGCGTGGGCTTGGACGCCGGTGCGTCGCGGCCGGCCGACTTCAGGATGCGCGCCAGATTGCCGCCGATCTCGAATTCGTCCGACACCAGGCAGGCTGGCGAATCGGTCAGGCGGTGCGTAATGCGCACCTCCTTCACCTGTTCGGACAGCGCGGCCTGGAGGCGTTCGACCAGCGGCTTGAATTCGCCCTCGTCGCGTTCGCGCGCCTGCTTCTCGGCTTCGTCTTCCATGGCGCCCAGATCGAGCCCGCCCTTGGCGACAGACACCATCGGCCGACCTTCGAACTCGGTCATGTTGCCGACCACCCACTCGTCGATCTGCTCGTGCATCAGCAGCACTTCGATGCCCTTCTTGCGGAACACTTCGAGATGGGGGCTGTTCTTTGCCGCCTTGAACGACTCGGCGGTGACGTAATAGATCTTGCTCTGGCCGTCCTTCATGCGCGACAGGTAGTCGGCCAGCGACACCGACTGCTCTTCGGTATCGAGATGCGTGGAGGCGAAGCGCAGCAGTTTCGCGATGCGCTCGCGGTTGGCCGTGTCTTCGCCCACACCTTCCTTGAACACATTGCCGAAGGCCTGCCAGAAGGTGGTGAATTTCTCCTTCTGCGCCGGATCCTCGTTGTCGGCCAGATCTTCCAGCACCGACAGGATCTTCTTCGTGCAACCGGAGCGGATGGTGTCGATGTCGCGGCCTTCCTGCAGGATTTCGCGCGACACGTTCAGCGGCAGATCGGCCGAATCGACCACGCCGCGCACGAAGCGCAGATAGCCCGGCAGCAGCTTGTCGGCATCGTCCATGATGAACACGCGGCGCACGTAGAGCTTGAGGCCGTGCTTGGTCTTGCGGTCCCACATGTCGAAGGGCGCGCGTGCCGGGATGTACAGCAGCTGCGTGTACTCGTGCCGCCCTTCGACCCGCGCATGTGACCAGGCCAGCGGCGCCTGGAAGTCGTGGCTGACGTGCTTGTAGAACTCTTCGTACTGCTCGTCGGTGATGTCCGACTTCGAGCGCGTCCACAGCGCATTGGCCTGATTGACCGTTTCGTCCTCGTCGGTCGTGATCTGTTCGCCGTCTTTCCACTCTTCCTTCTTCATCACGACCGGTTGCAGGATGTGGTCGGAGTATTCGCGGATGATGTGGCGCAGCTTGAAGCCGGACAGCAGTTCGTCCTGGTCCTCGCGCAGGTGCAGCACGATTTCGGTACCGCGCGCCTCGCGCTCGATCTGTTCCACGGTGTACTCGCCCGCCGTGTCACCCGTCATCGAGCACGACCAGCGCACGCCGTCGGTGATCGGCAGTCCGGCGCGGCGCGTGGTGACCGTGACCGTGTCGGCGACGATGAAGGCGGAGTAGAAGCCGACGCCGAACTGTCCGATCAGGTTGGCGTCCTTCTTCTGGTCGCCGGTCAGGCTGGAGAAGAATTCCTTGGTGCCGCTGCGGGCGATCGTGCCGAGATGGGAGATCGCCTCGTCGCGCGACATGCCGATGCCGTTGTCGGTGATCGTGATGGTGCGTGCGTTCTTGTCGAAGGCGACGCGGATTTTCAGGTCGGAATCGGATTCGAGCAGCGCCGGATCCGCGATCGCTTCGAAACGCAGCTTGTCGCAGGCGTCCGACGCATTGCTGACCAGTTCGCGCAGGAAAATGTCGCGGTTGCTGTACAGGGAATGGATCATCAGGTGAAGCAGCTGCTTCACTTCGGCCTGGAAATTCATGGTCTGGGCGGCGGTGGCGGTTTCCGACATGGCGACTCCGTGATGAGAAATGACAACCGCGGAAGGTTGAGACTTCCCCCCGACATTTCAAGTCCCCGCTATGCTGTGCGGTCCACAGATTGTTGACTTCACGATGACCACTCGTCCGAAACTCGGTTTGCCGAGCAAATCCGACAGCCCGACTGCCTCGGACCGCGATCCGGCCCGCAAGCCGGTGCGCAACAGCACCGCCAAGTCCCGGACATTGAGCCGCAATACGACCCAGGTCGCGCCCGCCGCCAAGACCCCGCGCGGCCGCGACGCCGCGCCGCGCCGTGACATGGGTGATCGGCCACCGCGCAAGGATTTTTCCGATCGTCCGCCGCGCACCGACCGTGGCGAGCGCTCCGCTCGTGCCCCCGGTGCCGCCGACGCGCCGAAACGCCCTTGGACGCCGCGCCCCGAGCGCGACAGCCGTCCGCCGCGTGCCGAGGGCGGCGAACGCGCGCCGCGCGGCAGTTTCGCCGATCGTCCGCCGCGCACCGACCGTGGCGAGCGCCCCGCTCGTGCCCCCGGTGCCGCCGACGCGCCGAAACGCCCGTGGACGCCGCGCCCCGAGCGCGACAGCCGTCCGCCGCGTGCCGAGGGCGGCGAGCGCGCGCCGCGCGGCAATTTCGCCGATCGCCCGCCGCGCACCGATCGCGGCGAGCGGCCTGTCCGCGCGCCCGGTGCCGACGACGCCCCAAAGCGCCCATGGACGCCGCGTCCCGAGCGCGACAGCCGTCCGCCGCGCGCCGAGGGTGGCGAACGCGCACCGCGCGGCAATTTCGCCGACCGGCCGCCACGCAGTGATCGTGGCGAGCGCCCTGCCCGTGCGCCCGGTGCCGACGACGCACAGAAGCGCCCATGGACGCCGCGCCCCGAACGCGACAGCCGTCCGCCGCGCGCCGAAGGCAGCGAGCGCGCGCCGCGCGGCAACTTTGCCGACCGGCCGCCACGCAGTGATCGTGGCGAGCGCCCTGCCCGTGCGCCCGGTGCCGACGACGCACAGAAGCGCCCATGGACGCCGCGCCCCGAGCGCGACAGCCGTCCGCCACGTGCCGAAGGCAGCGAGCGCGCGCCGCGTGGCAGCTTTGCCGACCGGCCGCCACGTTCCGAGGGCGGCGAACGCCCGCGCAGCGCGAAGCCTGCCGCCGCGCCGCTGCGCCCGGCCAAGCCGTGGGAAGAGCGCGACATGGACAAGAAAGGTCGCGTGAAGGCGGTGCCGGCCGAAGACGGCGACGACCACCCGAAGGACGGCATCCGCGTGTCGCGCTGGCTGGCCGATCGGGGCGCGGCATCGCGTCGCGAAGCGGATGACTGGATCGTGCGCGGCTGGGTGACGGTGGATGGCGAAGTCGCCGTGCTCGGCCAGCGCGTGCTGTCGCACCAGAAGGTCGAGGTGAACAAGGAGGCGCGCGCCGATCAGGCACTGCGCGTCACCGTGCTGATGCACAAGCCGGTCGGTTTCGTCAGCGGTCAGGCGGAAGACGGCCACGAGCCGGCCAGCGTGCTGTTCGTGCCGGAAAACCAGTGGATGGGCGACAAGTCGGGGCAGACATTCAATCGCAATCATCTGCGCGGGCTGGCGCCGGCCGGCCGGCTGGACATCGATTCGCACGGTCTGCTGGTGCTGACGCAGGACGGGCGCGTCGCCCGCGTGCTGATCGGCGAGGATTCGACGATAGAAAAGGAATACCTCGTGCGCGTGCGGGCCACGAAGTCGTTCGGCAACGGCCCGCTGTCCGAAGTCTTCCCGGCCGAATCGCTGGCGCTGCTGAATCACGGCCTCGAACTGGACGACCAGCCGCTCAAGCCGGCCAAGGTGAGCTGGCAGAACGAGGAACAGATGCGTTTCGTGCTGCGCGAAGGCAAGAAGCGGCAGATCCGCCGCATGTGCGACGCGGTCGGCCTCGAAGTGGTTGCGCTCAAGCGCGTGCGCATCGGCCGCATCCCGCTCGCCGATCTGCCGGTCGGCAAATGGCGCTACCTGCGGGCGGACGAAGCCTTCTGAACGACCGCATCCTGTCACCAAGATGTAGACGAACTGCATTCTTCATGTAACGCCTCTTTCGTAGCCTGCACACACTACGGAGGCGTTACATGAACGAATTTCTGAAGGCCCTGCATGTCCAGCGCTGGGATGACCACCGCTACTACCACCACAGCCGCATCAACCAGAGCCTGCACCTGATCAGTGCGCTGAGCTTTCTTGCGGCCTACGCCATGCTGTTCGTCGACCCGGCCGCTGCGGCGCTGCTCAGCTGGGGTGTCGCCATGGTGTCGCGCCAGTCCGGCCACTTCTTCTTCGAACCCAAGGGCTACGACCACGTCAATCAGGCAACCCACGAATTCAAGGAAGACATCAAGGTCGGCTACAACCTGCGACGCAAGATCGTACTGATGGGGGTGTGGGCGTTGTCACCGGTGGTGCTGTACGTCGATCCGGCGCTGTTCGGCCTGCTCGAGCCGCATGCCGACATGCGCGGCTTCGTGCACAACACCTCGCTGATCTGGCTGGCCGTGGGCATCGGTGGTTTGCTGTTCCGCACCGTGCATCTGTTCTTCATCCGCGACGTTCAGACCGGCCTGGTGTGGATGACCAAGATCCTCACCGATCCCTTCCACGACGTGAAGCTGTACTACCGCGCCCCGCTCTATCTGTTGCGCGGCGAATTGATCGACCCTCGCCACGCGCAGCATTCGGCGCAAACCTGAAGAATGGTTCTCGCGGCGAGGGCGGAGCGAGGATTTCCGCGAGCACGACTCGCCTGATCCGCCGCTCCGCCCTCGTCCCTGCGTTGTTCAGCCATGCCTTCAGCCGCGCCGCGCAAACCGCTCCGCCAGCATTTCCCGCAGGATGCGGCGCTTGACCTGCTTGTTGCTCGCCCCTTCCGGCACCCACCACCAGCCATCGGCCTGCATGCGGTGCGCAGCCGCGACGAAGCGATCGCACACCGCATCGAATTCGGCGTCGCCGTAATTCAGACTGAAGATGAGCCGGCCGGTGCCGACCCAGCTCAGCGCCAGACCTTCGGCCCGCAGGTAGTACTGCAGCATCCAGTTGTAGCGCGACGGCACGCGGTAGGTCACGGTCCAGATCGACGACAGGTTCACCACCCGCACCGGCAGATCCGCTTCGCCCAGCAGTGCATTGAGCTTTTCGGCGCGCGCGTTCCAGCGTTCATCGAGGCCGTCGTACAGTGCTGCGATCGGCTGTGTGTCGAGCGCGCGCAGGAATTCGTTCATCGCGGCCATCACGTGCGGATGCGAATTGAAGGTGCCGCGCGCAAAGCAGATGTCGGCCGGCCGGTCGTCGCGGTAGCGGCGCATCAGCGCGGCCTTGCCGCACACCACACCGACCGGGTAACCACCGCCCAGCGTCTTGCCGTAGGTGACCATGTCGGCGCGCACGCCGAAGTACTCCTGCGCGCCGCCGGGTGCGAGCCGGAAGCCGACGAACACCTCGTCGAAAATCAGCACGATGCCGCGCGCCGTGCACACCTCGCGCAGCTGGCGCAGCCAGTCGGCGTAGGCGGCACGATCGAAATGGGCGCGCCGGCCGCCGTCGACCAGCGACGAGTCGCCGGGTGCACCGGCATTCGGGTGCAGTGCCTGCAGCGGGTTCACCAGCACGCAGGCAATGTCGCGCCGGGTGCGCAGCACGTGCAGCGTATCGGCATGCATGTCCTTCAGCGTGTAGGTGTGTTCGGCCGCGACCGGATTGCCGACGCCCGGCTGCACATCGCCCCACCATCCGTGGTAGGCGCCGCAGAAGCGCACCAGATGGCTGCGCCGCGTGTGATAGCGCGCCAGGCGCACCGCCTGCATGACCGCCTCGGTGCCGGACATGTGGAAGGACACTTCATCGAGTCCGGAAATCGCGCACAGCCGTTTCACGTTGTCGGCCAGCAGCGGATGAAAACTGCCGAGCACCGGGCCGAGGGCCTCGACCTGGGCATTGCCGCGCGCCATGCAGCCCTTGTAGAAGTCGTAGCCGAACACATTGACGCCGTACGAGCCGGTCAGGTCGTAGGCGACGTTGCCGTCGAGATCGGTCACCGTGACGCCGGACGACGACGCAACGAAGCTGCCGGCCTTCAGGTGCTCGCGCACATGGCGGCTGAACGGGAACGGAACGCGGTAGGCGCTGGTGAATTGCAGGTCGGACAGCATGGGCTGCACGTCTGCCGTCAGCGCGCGCGTCATCGGGTAGCGCGCGCGGTACAGCGCGGCAAGACGTTCGAAGGCGAGGCGGCGCTGTTCGACCACGGCGGGCGGCGCGTCGTCTGCCGCGAACATGTCGGCCGCATCGAATTCGTAGAACGGCAGCAGCTTTGCCACGCGACGCGACATCTTGGAGTGGCCGGCGAGCGAGCGGTGTTTGGCGCGCGACAGTTCAAGCCGGCGCTTGACGCGCGGCAGAAGCGCCAGCAGCGCTGCGGCGCCGGCGACGTAGAAAGGGAGAGCTTCGGTCATGCTTCACCGAAATATCAGTGCGAGGTTACGGCACCATGAATGACGCCGATCTGCCGGCCAGATGGCGGCTGCGTGACGCGCTGAACTTCGCGCTGACCAACCGCGTACCGCGCGCCGCGCTGACCCGTTTCGCCGGCTGGTTCAGCCGGATCGAGCAACCGCTGGTGCGCGATGTGTCGATCGCGCTGTGGCGGCTGTTCGGTGATGTCGATCTGTCCGAGGCGAAAAAGAGACACTTCACCAGCCTGCACGACTGTTTCGTACGCGAGCTGCGCGATGGCGCGCGACCGGTCGATGCCGATCCGCTCACACTGGTCAGCCCGTGCGACGGCATCGTCGTGGCCTGTGGCCGCATCGATGGCGACACGCTGCTGCAGGCCAAGGGCCTTCATTACACGCTGGAGGAACTGCTGGGCGATGGCGCGCTCGCGGCGCAGTTTCGCGATGGCTGCTTTGCCACCGTGCGCATCACGGCGTCGATGTATCACCGCTTCCATGCGCCGCACGACTGCCGGGTATCGCATGTCACCTACTTTCCGGGCGACACCTGGAACGTCAATCCGCCGGCGCTCGCACGGGTGGACAAGCTGTACTGTCGCAACGAGCGTGCGGCGATCACCACCGCGCTGGCCGATGGCACGCCTGTGCTGCTGGTGCCGGTGGCGGCCATCCTGGTGGCCAGCCTGCGCCTGCACTGTCTCGACCTGCTGCTGCACGCCGGCTATCGCGGTCCGCACCGGCTGGCCTGCGACGCCACGCTGCACAAGGGTGACGAAATGGGCTGGTTCCAGCACGGCTCGACCATCATCGTGCTGGCGCCGTCGACCCTGGCGCTGCACCCGCTGACGGTCATCGGCCGACGCATCCGGACCGGCGAGGCGCTGATGCGCCTGCCCGGGGGGTGATCAGCCCAGTTTCTTCCCCTTGGTGGCGCGCACGCCGCGCCAGGCCATCAGCGCCGCTTCGTCCAGTGTCAGCGCCTTCGGGCGCCCGCGCGAACCGGGTACGTTCAGCACCAGCCGGCCGCGGAACAGATCCAGCATGGCCAGCGACTCGCCATCGGGCAGCGTCATGATCTTCACGCCCTTGCCGCCGGACAGTGTCTTCATTTCATCGAGCGGGAACACCAGCAGGCGGTCACCGGCCATTGCCACGACCCAGGCGTCGTCCGGCTGCAGCCGCAGCGGCGGCAGCGCCAGCGTGCCATCGGTATTCAGGAAGGCCTTGCCGGCCCGATTGCGGCTCACCATGTCTTCGATGGTGCAGACAAAGCCGTAGCCGCCGTCCGATGCGACGAGATAGCGGCTGCCGGGCTCGCCGGTCAGCACCGCGACCAGTTTCTTGCCGGCCAGATCGGCGAGTGACGACACCGGCACGCCGTCGCCCTTGCCGCTGGGCAGGTCGGTCGGCTTGATCGTGTAGCTGCGGCCGTCAGCGTCGAGCAGGATGACCGGCCACACGGTGCGGCACTTCAGCACCGCCAGCGGACCGTCACCGGCCTTCCAGGTCAGCGCCGCCTCATCGACGTCGTGACCCGAACGCAGGCGGCCAAAGCCGCTGCGCGACACGATGACGGTGACCGCCTCGTCGATCTGCGGCACTTCGCGCGAACGCGTCGCCTGCACGTCGGCATTGACCCGGGTGCGCCGCTCGTCGCCGAAACGTTCGACATCGGCCTTCACCTCGTCGCGCACGAAGCGGCGCAGTGCGGTGTCGCTGCCCAGAATGCCCAGCAGGCCGGTGCGTTCGGCATCGAGCGCGTCGCGCTCCGCCTGCAGCTTGATCGCTTCGAGCTTCGCCAGCTGGCGCAGGCGGATTTCCAGCACGTCCTCGGCCTGCCGCTCGGTGATGCCGAAGCCGGCCATCAGGTCGGCCTTCGGATCGTCGGCGGCACGGATGATGGCGATCGCGCGGTCGATGTCGAGCAGGATGGCCAGCCGGCCATCGAGAATGTGCATGCGCTCGTCGATGTCGGCGATGCGCTGGGTCAGCCGGCGCGACACCGCGGCGAGCCGGTAGTCGCACCACTGGCGCAGCACCGCCGGCAGGCCGATCTGGCCCGGCCGGCGCCGCGTGTCGAGCAGTGTGAGGTTCAGGCTGGTGTTGCATTCGAGGTCGGTATAGGCGAACAGGAAGGCCAGCAGGTCTTCCTGGCTCACCGCGCGCGACTTCGGTTCGATCACCAGACGCACCGGATGACGCGCATCGGATTCGTCGCGCACCGAATCGATCAACGAGGTGGCCAGTGTTTTCGTGCGTGCCTGGTCATCGCTGATCTTCTTCTTGTCGCCCTTGGGCCTGGGGTTCGCAAGATCGTCGATGCGGGTCAGGATGGCGCCGGTGCTGACACCGGGCGGCAGAGCGGTGACGACGATCTGCCATTGGCCGCGCGCCAGCGCCTCGACTTCGTAGTTGGCGCGCATGCGGAACGAGCCGCGCCCTTCCTTGTAGGCGGCGACCACGCTTTCGCGCGACGAAATCAGCGTCGCGCCATTCGGGAAGTCCGGCCCCTGGAAGCAGTCGATGAGGTCGTCGTCCGGCATGCGCGGATCGACCAGCAGCCGGCAGGTCGCTTCGCCGATCTCGCGCAGGTTGTGCGGCGGAATTTCGCACGCCATGCCGACCGCTATGCCGGACGCCCCGTTGGCCAGCACCACCGGCAGGCGCGCCGGCAGCAGCGCCGGTTCCTGCTGCGTGCCGTCGTAATTCGGCTGAAAGTCGATGACGCCCGCGTTCAGTTCCGACAGCAGCACGTGCCGCGCGAAGGCGGTCAGCCGGCACTCGGTGTAGCGCATCGCTGCGGCGTTGTCGCCGTCCATCGAACCGAAATTGCCCTGGCCGTCGATCAGCGGGTAACGCAGCGTGAACGGCTGCGCCAGACGCACCATGGCTTCATACACCGACGAATCGCCGTGCGGGTGGTACTTGCCGATGACGTCACCCACCACGCGCGCCGACTTCTTGTGCGCCGCATCGGGGCGCGCGAAGCCATCCATCGCGAACAGGATGCGCCGCTGCACCGGCTTCATGCCGTCTTCCAGCCCCGGCAGCGCGCGCGAGGTGACGACCGACATGGCGTAGGTCAGATAGGCCTGCGACGCATGCGCGTCGATCGGCACGTCATCGATGTCGGGTTCGAACAGGGTGTCGCTCAATTCAGGAACTCCAGTGACTCATTGCGCATTTCGTAGGTTGGGGTGAGCGCAGCGATGCCCAACACGCCCGTATGCCAGCAGCGTCGTGAAAGTCGTGGCAGGTTACGTTGGGCATCGCTGCGCTCACCCCAACCTGCAGGTTTCCGATCACGCATCGGGCACCACGCTGTCGCCTTCCTGTTCCATCCAGCGGCGGCGGCGCTCGGCTTCCTTCTTGCCCATCAGCATGGTGAAGGTGTTCATCACCACGTCGGCGTCGGCGCCCGGCGTGATGCGGATCAGCCGTCGCGTTTCCGGGTTCATCGCGGTTTCCTTCAGCTCGTCCGGGTTCATTTCGCCCAGACCCTTGAAGCGGCTGACTGTCAGCGCGCTTTCGGCGATGCCGTCGTTGATCAGGCCCTCGAGCATGCTGTTGCGTTCGGCTTCGTCGAGCGCGTACAGCCGGCGTGCCGGGCGCGCCTTCGTCGGCGCGATCTTGATGCAGTACAGCGGCGGCTGGCCGATGAATACATGGCCGCGTGCGATCAGGCGCGGGAAGTGGCGCAGGAACAGCGTGAGCTGCAGCGTCTGGATGTGGGCGCCATCGACGTCGGCGTCCGACAGGATGATCACCTTGTGGTAGCGCAGGCCGTCGAGCACGGTGTCGGGCGCGTCCGGCTTGTGCGGGTCGATGCCCAGCGCCACTGCGATGTCGTGCACTTCGTTGTTGGCGAAGATTTCCGACGCATCGATTTCGAAGGTGTTCAGCACCTTGCCGCGCAGCGGCAGCACCGCCTGGAAGGTGCGATCGCGTGCCTGCTTGGCGCTGCCGCCGGCCGAATCGCCCTCGACCAGGAAGATTTCGTTCTGCTCCGGCACCGTGCCGGTGGCGTCGGTCAGCTTGCCCGGCAGCAAGGTGACGCCGGAACCGGCGCGCTTCTCCACCACCTTGCCGGCGCGCGCGCGCGACTGCGCGCTTCGGATGGCCAGCCCGGCAATGCGCTGCGCTTCGGCCGCGTGGTCGTTGAGCCAGCGGTCGAGCGCATCCTTGATCGATTCGTACACCAGCTTCACCGCCTCGCGGTTGTTCAGCTTGTCCTTGGTCTGGCCCTGGAAGCGGGGTTCCAGCACGCGCGCGCTCAGCACATAGCTGGCGTGATGCGACACGTCTTCCGACTGCAGCGCCAGCTTGGCCGGCATCAGGCCGTGGTGCGTGGCGTAGTCCTTCACCGATTCGAACAGGGCCTGGCGCATGCCGGATTCGTGCATGCCGCCGCCCGGGGTCGGAATCAGATTGACGAAGGATTCGCGCACCGACGCGCCTTCGACGAAGCCGATCGCCCACTCGGCGCCCTCGCCCGCGTCATAGCCGGGCAGTGCGCTGCGTGCACCGGCGAACACGGCCTGACGCGGTGCGCCGGGCGCCGTGTCGCCGATCGCCTCGAACAGCTGTTCGCGCAGATAGTCTTCCAGCCCGTTCGCGTAGTGCCACTCGCGCGTATCGCCGCTTTCCTCGTCCTGGAACACGATGCGCACCCCGGGCAGCATGGCGCTGCGGGCGCGCAGCAGGTGCTCGACATCGACCCGCTTGATCTTCGCCGTGGCGAAGTAACGCGGGTCTGGCCAGGCGCGCACCCGCGTGCCGTTGTGCGTTTTCGGGCAACTGCCGACTTCGGTGAGGCCTTGCGACACACCGTGGTCGAAGGCAATCGCGTACTCGCGGCCGGCGCGCTTCACGGTCGCCTCCAGCCGCTTCGACAGCGCGTTGGTGACCGTGACGCCGACGCCGTGCAGGCCGCCCGCGATGCGGTAGGCCTTGCCTTCGAACTTGCCGCCCGAGTGCGGGATGGTGAAGATGACCTCGATCGCCGGCACGCCCTTGGTCGGATGGATGTCCACCGGAATGCCGCGCCCGTTGTCCTCCACCGTCACCGAGCCGTCGGCGTGCATGATCACGCCCAGCCGGTCGGCAAAACCGCCCTGCGCCTCGTCGCAGGCGTTGTCGATCATTTCCTGCACGATGTGGTTCGGACTTTCGGTCCGCGTGTACATGTCCGGCCGCTTCTGGATCGGCGCGATGCCTTCGAGCACCTGGATTTCGGCGGCGTTGTAACTGCTGGGTTTGTTCATGTCGCAGCGGGCTGAGGTCGGTGGAACAGAGATATTCGGTACAGCGCGCGCCGACGGGGCCGCGCGAAAGGTGCGCTAGTTTGCATGCAATGGCGCCCTGCCGTCGATACCGTCGTTGCGTGGCGGCCGATTGTCCGGCGAGGCGCGGCTTGGCGGATCGCTCGTGTAGACTGCGTCCCTTTTTGCCGACGCCATGTGGTTCAAGAACCTCCAGATCTACCGCCTCTCCACGCCATTCACCGCAACACCCGACCAGCTGGCTGAAAAGCTCGCTGCGCAGGCTTTCCAGCCCGGTACCAGCATCGAAATGCAGCGCCTGGGCTGGGTATCGCCGCGCAACGATGAGTCGCTGGTGCACGCAGTGGCGGGCCAGATGATGATTGCGCTGCGGGTCGAAAAGAAGCTGCTGCCGGCGTCGGTCATCAATCAGTTTGCCAAGGCGCGCGCGCAGGACATCGAGGAGCGGCAGGGCTACAAGCCCGGCCGCAAGGAAATGCGCGAGATCAAGGACGCAGTCACCAATGAGTTGCTGCCGCGCGCCTTCGCCATCGCGCGCGACACCCGGGTGTGGATCGATCCGGTGCGCAACCTGATCGTCGTCGATGCCGCCGCCAGCGCAAAAAGCGACGAAGTGATGCAGCTGCTGAACGAAAGCCTGGAAAACCTCGGCGCCCGGCCCTTGCAGACCGCGCTGTCACCGGTGTCGGCGATGACCTCGTGGCTCGCGTCCGATGAGGCGCCCGCTGGCTTCACCGTCGATCAGGACACCGAGCTGCGGTCCAGCACACAGTCCAAGGCCACGGTGCGCTACACCCGCCATGCACTCGAAGCCGAAGATCTGCGCCGCCACATCGAAGCCGGCAAGCAGTGCACGCGACTGGCGATGACCTGGGCCGACCGGGTGTCCTTCACGCTGACCGAAACCCTGACCCTGAAGCGCATCGCACCGCTCGACGTGCTGACCGAAAAGGAAGATGGCAGCGGCGATGAAGCCGAGCGCTTCGACACCGACTTTGCGCTGATGACGGGCGAACTGGGCAGGTTGATCGATCAGCTGATCGAGACGCTGGGCGGCACGGACGCGCGTTGATGCGCACCGCGCGCGGGCTCACGCCGCAAAGGGCAGTTTCGCGAGCAGTTTTGCCGCCAGTTCATCGGGCGGCAGCGGGCGAGAGTAAAGAAAGCCCTGAATCAGATCGCACTCCATGTCGACCAGCAGGTCTCGCTGGGCAACCTGTTCCACGCCTTCGGCGACGATGATGAATCCAAGCGAGCGGGCGAGCGAAATGACCTGGCGGACGATGGCCTGCTGACGCATGTCACCCGCAAGGTTGCGAATGAATGCGCGGTCGAGTTTGAGGGTGTCGGCCGGCATTTCAGTCAGATAGACCAGCGAGGAATAACCGGTACCGAAGTCGTCCAGCGCAATCTTCACGCCGACGTCGCGCAGGCGCTGCAAGGTCGTGCGCACCGTGCCGCCTGCCCCGACCTCTGATGTTTCGAGAATTTCCAGTTCGAGCCTGCTGGACGAAAGGTCGTGCCGTTGCAGTGCCGCAGTAATCTTGTCGAAAAAATCCGCTGTCCCCAGATCGGCCGGGCTCACATTGATGGAGACCGGGATCGGCTGCAAACCCGCCTTGTCCCACGCTGCCATCTGCGCGCATGCCTTGTCGAGCACGAAGTCGGTCAGCCAGCTGTTCAGGCCGATGTCTTCGATCAATGGAAGGAAAGCGCCCGGCGACACCAGCCCGCGCGATGGCGATTGCCATCGGATCAGCGCTTCAGCGCCCATGATGGCGCCATCGTGCGCGCTCACCTTTGGCTGGAAGTGCAGCAGAAGTTCGTCGTTGTGAACGGCCCGTCGCAATTCCTGGGCGAGCTCGAAGCGCTCGCTTACCGCGGCGTTCATCGATTGCGAGTAAAAGTTGAAGCCGCCACGGCTGGACTTCTTTGCTTCGTGAAGCGCAACTTCGGCCGTACTCATCAACGATTCGAAATCGTTGGAATTGTCCGGATAGAGCGAGATGCCAATGCTTGCCTGCGAAATGACATACCGATCTGCAAGGCGCACCGGCGACGCCAGCAACTGGTGGATACGCTCTGCGATGTCATGCAACACAAGGATGCGTTCGGCGTCATCCATAGCCGTTACCAGCATCACGAATTCATCTCCGGCAAGCCGTGCGACCGTGTCTTCCGGCCGCATGAGGGACTCAAGGCGACGTGACGCTTCGATGAGAAACAGGTCGCCGGCCGTCTGGCCGAGCGCTTCGTTGATGGAATTGAAATCGTCAAAATCGATGCGCAGAGCGGCAACCGACGTCTTTTCCCGACTCGCACGCGTGAGCGCATGCGTCACACGATCGCGCAGCAGCGTGCGATTCGGAAGGCTGGTCAAGGCGTCGTAATGTGACTGACGGTAGAGCTTTTCCTCCCACGCGAAGCTGGATCCTGCAACCGACATCCGATCGGCAAGATTGCGTCCCGCGGTGATGATTTCCTCCTTGTCCTGCCGGCCATCGATCGCCAGGGCGAGCACGAGCAAACCGTCGAGCCGCCCATGGCTGCGCACTGAAAACACCAGCGCACCCCGACCCGGTTGTTGCGGCTGGCCACTCAGCAGCGACTCAACGTCGATCTGAACATCGTTCCATTCGTCGACACCGAGGCTGCAGATCTGCGTCAGGGCATCGGCCGACACACCAAGGCGCGGAGAAAGATGTCCGTCGACGGAACGCGCACGTGCATAGGTGGCCGATCCGTTCGCATCGATGAGTGCGATGCCTGCAGCGTCGCAGGGAATGGCGTCGAGCACGCCCGAAAGGATGGCTTCGTTCACCCGCGCCGGCTCGCCCGAACCGAGTACTGCGCGATCGAGTTCCGCAAGCAGTCGAAGCATGTTGAACTTGCGCTTCAGGCGATCGGACATCGTATTGAAGGTTGCGCCGAGCAGGGCGAATTCATCATCGCCCGGCACGTCGACACGGGTATCCATTTCGCCGCGGGCAAGACGTCTGACACCCCGTGTCAGCGCATCAAGCGGCTCTGTCTGCCGGCCGATCTGGCTCGCCGCCATCGCCACGATCAAGCCCAGCGCGAGCGCGAAGATTGCGATGAACCCGTAACGGAGGTGGGCGAGCGGCAAGGTCAGCGACTGCGCGGGGACAGTCGTTACCACGTGAAAAACGCCGGCCCCGTAAAGTCCGTCCAGGTGGGCACTCCAGTGACCCGCGAGGTGGGGCACGCCGTTGGACGATGCGGTGATCAGTGACCGATCCCTCGAAGACAGGTCAAGCACCGGGAGCTGCAGCCCCTGCGTGCACAGGATGGGACGCTGCTGCTTGTCGAGAATGCAGTAGGGTGTATCGACGGAATGTCTCTGCCACAAGGCTGCCGGGTCAAGGCGGCCGTAAAGTATGCGGTTGTCAGTGCTCCGACGGACGACAAACAAAGGCGCGTGCGCGCCGTAAAGGCGGACGGTTGCGCCGTGTGCAGCAAGCCCCCGCGCTTCGTCGGCATCGAGCGCCGGCACCTGCGGATCACGTTCGTCCCTGACCCAGACGAATCCACTTGCCCCCCCTGCGATTTCGCGCGCGCCGCTTTCTTTGAGCAGGTCGACGCGCAGGCTTAGCTCGTTGATGAGTTCCATGCCAAGGCTTTTGCTGTCATCACGCAGGCCGTGCTGGAGCTGATCCATCAGCTGCTCGCGCATTTCGCTGTAGGAGAAGGTCGCCAAGACCGCCATCGGCAGCAGGGCTGCGATCAGGAAGCGGCTGAAGAGGCGGCGTCCGAAGCGGCTCCGCAGATGAAGACTGACAGGCATTCAGTGATCGACGGCAAGGCCGACAAACGCGCCATTACCGGCACGTACAATGTCATCGCGCGACGTGGCAGCCGTGAGCGGCTTCTGGCTTCGGCCATCCTTGCCCAGGCTGTAGAGGTCGTAATCGCTGTTCAGCGGCACCAGATTCTTGTCCTTGCGCAGCTGACCCTGATTAGGGCGTGGTGTGCCGCTGATTCGCAGGTATTGGTAAGCGCTTCCCCAAGGATCGAGCATCTCGCCGAAGCCTGCCTCCGCGAGCGTGGCGGGAAACTCATTCGCCCTGATCACATGGCGATCGATTGCCATCATGATGCTCGTCATGTCGCTCATTGCAGCAGTTCGCTTGCTGCGCTCCACGTAGGCTTCATAGTTCGGGAGTGCGATTGCAACGAGAGCCCCGATGATCGCGACCACAGCAAGCAGTTCGACAAGCGTGAATCCCGATATCCGATGTGACCCCTGCACCGCGCACCCCTCGTGATGAATCGAAAAAGCATGGCGGGGTCTGAAGACCGACATGCACTTATCGTGTGATTAACGGCAGATCGGGATGATTGCTTGAGCACACGTAGAGCCGCGGTGCCGGCGTTCGGAAGCACCGGACGATGCAGGCCGACAAAGACTCAAAGCGGGGAGACTACGGGGGAAACAGCTTGAGGAGTGGGGTGGCTGATGGGACTCGAACCCACGACAACCGGAATCACAATCCGGGACTCTACCAACTGAGCTACAGCCACCACTGGAACGCTGATCGAGCGATCAGCGCTTGAAACTCTCGGGCCACACTGACTGGCCTGCCCGGCAGGAATCGAACCCGCAACCTACGGCTTAGAAGGCCGTTGCTCTATCCAGTTGAGCTACGGGCAGGTACTAAGTTACCGCGTTGCGGACCGATGTTCTGGTCGGGGTGGAGGGATTCGAACCCCCGACATCTTGCTCCCAAAGCAAGCGCGCTACCGGGCTGCGCTACACCCCGAGAGCGCGCGATACTACCGGCGCAAAGCCGCGCGGTCAATGGCTGCAAGGCGGGTGGATGAAGAAAAACCCACCCTGCCCCGCAGACATCACTCTGGCTGGTCGGTCGCTTCCGGCGCAGCGAGCAGCGCCTTCATCGACAGGCGGATGCGGCCCTTTTCGTCGGTTTCCAGCACCTTCACCTTCACCTGCTGACCTTCCTTCAGGTGGTCGGCGACGTTGGCGATGCGCTCGTTGGCGATCTGGGAAATGTGCAGCAGACCGTCCTTGCCCGGCAGCACGCTGACGATGGCACCGAAATCGAGCAGACGCAGCACCGTACCGTCATACACCTTGCCCACTTCGACTTCGGCGGTGATCGCCTCGATGCGGCGCTTGGCGTTCTCGGCGGCTTCGGCGCTGACCGACGCGATGGTGATCGTGCCGTCGTCGCCGATGTCGATCGTCGCGCCGGTTTCTTCGGTCAGCGCACGGATGACTGCGCCGCCCTTGCCGATCACGTCGCGGATCTTCTCCGGATTGATCTTCATCGTCAGCAGGCGCGGTGCATAGGTCGACACGCCTTCACGGGCGCCGCTCATCGATTCCTGCATGATGCCGAGGATGTGCTTGCGTGCCTCGTGCGCCTGCGCCAGCGCGACCTGCATGATTTCCTTCGTGATGCCCTGGATCTTGATGTCCATCTGCAGCGCGGTGATGCCGTTGTCGGTACCCGCCACCTTGAAATCCATGTCGCCCAGGTGATCTTCGTCGCCGAGGATGTCGGTCAGCACCGCAAAGCGGTTGCCGTCCTTGATCAGGCCCATGGCGATGCCGGCCACGTGTGCCTTCAGCGGAACACCGGCGTCCATCAGTGCGAGCGAACCGCCGCAGACGGAAGCCATTGACGACGAACCGTTTGATTCGGTGATTTCCGACACCACGCGCATCGAGTAGCTGAATTCGTCGGCCGGCGGCAGCACTGCGAGCAGCGCGCGCTTGGCCAGACGGCCGTGGCCGATTTCGCGACGCTTCGGCGTGCCGAAACGACCGGCTTCGCCGGTGGCGAACGGCGGCATGTTGTAGTGGAGCATGAAGCGGTCGCGATACTCGCCGCCCAGTGCGTCGATGATCTGCTCGTCACGGCCGGTGCCCAGCGTGGCGATGACCAGCGCCTGCGTTTCGCCGCGCGTGAACAGCGCCGAACCGTGGGTGCGCGGCAGCACGCTGTTGCGGATGTAGATCGGACGCACGGTGCGCGTGTCGCGACCGTCGATGCGCGGCTCGCCGTTCAGGATGCGGCTGCGGACGATGCGGGCTTCGATGTCGAAAAAGTAATTCTTGATGGTGTTCACGTCCGGCGCGTTGGCCGCGTCGGCGGTCAGTGCAGCCACGACTTCGCTGCGAAGCTCGTTCACGCGCTGGCTGCGGGTCTGCTTCTGCGTGATGCGGTAGGCTTCCTGCAGCTTGGCTTCGGCCAGACCGACAATGTTGTTCCACAGCGCTTCGTCGCGCGCCGGGGCCTGCCAGTCCCACTCGGGCTTGCCGGCGACTTCGACCAGTTCGTTGATCGCATTGATCGCGGCCTGCATCTGTTCGTGTCCGAACACGACGGCGCCCAGCATGATTTCTTCCGACAGCTGCATCGCTTCCGATTCCACCATCAGCACGGCGGCTTCGGTGCCTGCGACGACCAGATTCAGTTCGCTGGTCTTCAGCTCGGTGGCCGTCGGATTCAGGATGTACTGGCCGTTCGCGTAACCCACGCGCGCAGCGCCGATCGGGCCGCTGAACGGAATGCCGGAAATCGACAGCGCTGCCGACGTGCCGATGAGTGCGGGAATGTCGGAATCGACTTCCGGATTCAGCGACAGCACCTGCACGATGACCTGCACTTCGTTGTAGAAGCCTTCCGGGAACAGCGGACGGATCGGGCGATCGATCAGGCGCGACGTCAGCGTTTCCTTTTCGCTAGGACGACCTTCGCGCTTGAAGAAGCCACCCGGAATGCGACCGGCTGCGTAGAACTTTTCAGCGTAATCGAC
Organism: Methyloversatilis sp. RAC08; assembly: GCF_001713355.1. Lineage (NCBI taxonomy): Bacteria > Pseudomonadati > Pseudomonadota > Betaproteobacteria > Nitrosomonadales > Sterolibacteriaceae > Methyloversatilis > Methyloversatilis sp. RAC08. The sequence goes on from NZ_CP016448.1 coordinate 3,889,570, forward strand.
GGTGAGCGGAAAGAAGTCCTGCCCCGGCTTGGCCGTCTTCGAGGCCACGACGGTGGCGAGCACCACGGTTTCGTCGATGCTCACCATGACGGCACCACCGGCCTGGCGGGCGACCTCACCGGTCTCCAGCACAACCTTCTGGTTGCCGAACATGAATTCCTTGCGGGTAGCGTTAAGCAAGTTGATTCCTTTCGTTTCGATTCACGGCGGACTTGCACGCCCGCCAAAAAACAAACCGGCGGAGTCGCATGGACTCACGCCGGTGTGTTGTGTCAGGCCGATGAAGGCTTGACCGTAGTGTGCAGAAGCAATTACTTGCGCAGCCCGAGACGTCCGATCAGCGCACGATAGCTGTCTGCATCGGTGCGCTTGAGGTAATCAAGCAGCTTGCGACGCTGACTTACCATCTTGAGCAGACCACGGCGGGAGTGGTGGTCCTTCACGTGTTCCTTGAAATGGCCGGTGAGGCCATTGATGCGTGCGGTCAGCAGGGCAACCTGGACTTCGGGTGACCCCGTATCGCCGGCCACGCGCTGGAAGTCAGCCACAATGCGGGCTTTTTCGGCGGTAACGATAGCCATCTATCTAAACTCTCTCGTCTGGAAAACCCAAAATTATACGCCAGAACGGCGCAATCTCAAGCCTTTTGGCCACTTTCCTGAGGCAAAAGGCGTTTCACCTGCAATCGACCCGCGCATGCACTGACCAGGCCCAGAAACACGGTGCCGTCATAAGCCCGGGTGACCTGCCCGTCGACCATGGTCGCGCCGTCCGGGAAGGCCTCAAGCGGCACGATCTGCCCCTGGATCAGCCGTCGTGCCGACTCGCCATCGAGCTGGCAGGCCGGCAGATCCTGCAGCAGACAGTCGGGCGGAAGCAGCAGAGCCATGCGTTGCGCCTCGTCGAGCGCCGAAAGCGTCTCGAGCGTATGGGAGCAGTCGAGCGACAAGGGGCCGGTCAGCGTGCGGCGCAAGCCGCTCAGGTGCGCACCGCAGCCGAGCATTTCGCCGATGTCTTCGGCCAGCGTGCGGATGTAGGTGCCTTTGCTGCAGCGCACCCGCATCGAAAACGCGGGCAATGCGCAGTCGAGCAATTCGATCTCGTGGATGCGTACATGGCGCACCGCGCGCTCGATGGTTTCGCCGGCACGTGCGTATTCGTACAGCGCCTTGCCCTGGTGCTTGAGTGCGGAATGCATAGGCGGGATCTGCTCGATGTCGCCGCGGTGGGCTGCCAGTGCACCCAGCAGGCGTTCGAGACTTACGTCGACCGGACGCGTGTCGAGGATGTCGCCCTCGGCGTCGCCGGTGCTGGTGCGCACGCCGAGCCTGACCTGCGCGAGATATTCCTTGTCGGCATCCAGCATCAGTCCTGCGAAGCGTGTTGCATCGCCGAAGCAGACCGGCAGCAGACCACTGGCGAGTGGATCGAGCGTACCGGTATGCCCCGCGCGCGCGGCCTGAAACAGGCGGCGTGCTTTCTGCAGCGCGTCGTTCGAGCTCAGACCGATGGGCTTGTCGAGCAGCAGCACGCCATGAACCGCTTTCCAGCGCGATCGGGGTTGCAACTCAGTCTTCGCCGCTCGATGAAGGTCCGGAATGCAGCGCCTTGTCGATCAGGCGCGACAGGTGGTCGGCGCGTGCAAGTGTCTCGTCGTGCACGAAATGCAGCGCCGGCGTGGTGTGTATGCGCACCCGGCGACCGAGCTCGCGGCGCAGGAAGCCGGAAGCGCGTACCAGGCCTTCCTGGATGTGCTGCAGCGCCTCACCCTCCGCCATCGTGGTGTAGAAGATCTTGGCGTGCGCGTAGTCGGGCGTGATCTCGACCGCGGTCAGCGAAATCATGCCGACACGCGGGTCCTTCAACTCGGTCGCGATCAGTTGCGCAAGCTCTCGGCGGATCGCTTCCGACACCCGGTCGCTGCGTGAATAACGTTCGCTCATCTGTCGGGCGGGCCGCTATCAGGCCAGCTTGCGGGCGATCTCTTCGATCTCGAACACTTCGAGCTGGTCGAGTTCTTCGATTTCGTTGTAACCGCGCAGCGAAAGGCCGCATTCGTAGCCTTCCTTGACTTCCTTCACGTCGTCCTTGAAGCGCTTGAGCGATTCGAGCTCGCCGGTCCACACGACCACATTGTTGCGCAGCAGGCGCGCACTGGCGCCACGCTTGACCAGACCCGAGGTGACCATGCAGCCGGCGATGGTGCCGATCTTGGTGCCGCGGAACACCTGGCGGATTTCCACGGTACCCAGGATGTTCTCGCGCTTCTCCGGCGACAGCATGCCGGACAGCGCCGCCTTCACCTCATCGACAGCTTCGTAGATGATCGTGTAGTAGCGGATGTCGACACCGAAGTTTTCGGCCAGCTTGCGGGCGCCGACGTCGGCGCGCACATTGAAGCCGATGATGACGCCCTTCGAGGCCTGGGCCAGATTGACGTCGGTTTCCGAAATGCCGCCGACCGCCGCGTGAATGACCTGCACCCGCACTTCCGGCGTGGAGAGCTTGGTGAGCGACTGCACCAGCGCTTCCTGAGAGCCCTGCACATCGGCCTTGATGATCAGCGGAAGAACCTTGACCTCGCCCTCACCCATCTGTTCGAACATCGATTCCAGCTTGGCTGCCTGTTGCTTGGCCAGTTTCACGTCGCGGAACTTGCCCTGACGGAACAGCGCGATTTCGCGCGCCTTGCGTTCGTCGCCCAGCACGAGTGCTTCGTCGCCGGCGGCCGGTACGTCCGACAGGCCCTGAATTTCGACCGGGATGGACGGGCCGGCTTCGCTGATCGACTTGCCTGCTTCGTCCAGCATGGCGCGCACTCGGCCGAACACCTGGCCGCACAGGATGATGTCGCCGCGCTTGAGCGTACCCTGCTGCACCAGCACCGATGCCACCGGGCCCTTGCCCTTGTCGAGGCGCGCTTCGATCACCAGACCGCGGGCCGGCGTGTCACGCGGTGCGGTCAGTTCAAGCACTTCAGCCTGCAGCAGCACGTTTTCGAGCAGTTCATCAATGCCGGTACCGACCTTGGCGGACACCGAGATGAACGGCGAATCACCGCCATACTCTTCCGGCACGACACCTTCGGCCACCAATTCCTGCTTGACGCGATCGGGGCTGGCGCCCGGCTTGTCGATCTTGTTGATCGCCACGATCAGCGGCACATTGGCCGCCTTGGCGTGGTGGATGGCTTCGCGCGTCTGCGGCATCACGCCGTCGTCCGCAGCGACCACCAGAATCACGAGGTCGGTTGCCTTGGCACCGCGGGCACGCATGGCCGTGAAGGCCTCGTGACCCGGCGTGTCGAGGAAGGTGATCATGCCGCGCGGCGTATCGACGTGATAGGCGCCGATGTGCTGCGTGATGCCGCCCGCTTCGCCTGCGGCCACCCGGGCACGCCGGATGTAGTCGAGCAGCGAGGTCTTGCCGTGGTCGACGTGACCCATGACCGTCACGACCGGTGCGCGCGGCAGCAGCTCGACGTCCCTGTGCTCTTCGGTGGATTCGCCGAGGAAGGCTTCCGGGTCGTCCAGCTTCGCCGGCTTGGCGATATGACCCATTTCCTCGACCAGAATCATGGCCGTTTCCTGGTCAAGCACCTGATTGATCGTGACCATCTGACCGAGCTTCATCAGCACCTTGATCAGTTCGGTGGCCTTGATCGCCATCTTGTGCGCCAGATCGGCCACAGAAATCGTTTCCGGCACCAGCACTTCACGCACCACAGCCTCGACCGGGGCCTGCTGCTGGCCTCCCTGGTCGTGGTCGCGGTGGTTGCGTCCCTTGGGACCGCCACGCCAGCCACCGGTACCGGCGTCGCCGCGGGTCTTGATCTGGCGGCGCTTCGCAGCGTCATCCTTCCACGCGGTGCCTGGCTTCGCCTTCGCGGCAGGTGCCGGCTTGGCCTTCGCACCCTTGTCATCGGCCTTGGCCGGCTTGTGCAGGGTTCCAGGTGTCGCCTTCGGTGCAGCGGTTGCGACTTTTGCAGCCTCCGCCGCCGCCTTCTCCTTGGCGGCCTCTTCTTCCAGGGCACGCACCTGACGCGCCTCGATGTCGAGACGTACCTGAACTTCGCGTTCCTTCTTGGCCTTGAGCTCGCGCTCCTGGATGGCCAGCAATTCCGAGTGTCGCTTGGCTTCGCGTTCGCGGGCCGTCGGCGCACGCAGCACAGGCGCATCGGGCACGACGTCCGCTGCCGCCTCGCTCTCCGCGACCTCCGGTACCGGCTCGACGGCAATCTCTTCAACCACGGCTGCGACAGGTTCCGGCTCGGGCTCGGCAACCGGGATCACGACCGGTGCTTCCACCGGTTCGGGAATCGCAACCGGCTCGGGCACGACGATTTCCTCGACGACCGGTACGTCGGCAACCGCCTTCTGGGCCGCTTCTTCAGCCAGAAGCTCGGCCGGGTCCCGCTTGACGAGCACGCGCTTCTTGCGCACTTCGACCTGGACGGTTCGTGCCTGTCCGGATGAATTGGTCGCCTTGATTTCGGTCGTTTCGCGACGGGTCAGCGTGATCTTCGTCTTTCCCGCCGTGTCACCGTGCTGACGACGCAAGTAGTCGAGCAGACGGGACTTGTCCTGCTCGGTCAGCGAATCACGTTCGCTCTGCTTGTCGACACCCGCATGCCTCAGCTGCTCAAGCAGCGCGGCAGCCGGCATTTTCAGCTCGGTCGCAAATTGGGAAACACTCATCAACGCCATACCTGTCCTCGATTATTCAAACCAGTGCGCGCGCGCAGTGGTAATCAGCGATGTCGCACGTGCGGTATCGATGCCGGCGATTTCAACCAGTTCATCGACCGCCAGATCTGCGAGATCGTCACGCGATCGCACATTGGCTCGCGCAAGCTGCGCAGCCAGCGGCTTGTCCATGCCGTCCAGCCCGAGCAGATCGTCATCGACCTGCTCCAGCTGCTCCTCGTCCACGATGGCTTCGGTCAGCAACACGTTGCGTGCGCGGTTGCGCAGTTCATTCACCGTATCTTCGTCGAATGCTTCGATTTCGAGCACTTCGGCCAGCGGTACATAGGCAACCTCTTCCAGCGTCGAGAAACCTTCCTCGATCAGGATGTCTGCCACCTCTTCATCAACATCGAGCTTCGCCATGAACAGCAGCCGGATGGCCGCATTCTCGGCATCGGACTTGGCGGCCGACTGCTCGATGGTCATCAGGTTGATCTTCCAGCCGGTCAGCTCTGACGCAAGGCGCACGTTCTGGCCGCTGCGCCCGATGGCGATCGCCAGATTGTCCTCGCTGACGACAACATCCATGCTGTGGGCGTCTTCATCTACGACGATACTCGCAACTTCGGCCGGCGCCAGCGCGCCGATGACGAATTGCGCCGGATCAGGCGACCACAGGATGATATCCACCCGCTCGCCGCCCAGTTCGTTGGTCACCGCCTGCACGCGCGAACCGCGCATGCCGATGCAGGTGCCCTGCGGATCGACGCGCGGATCGTTGGATTTCACCGCAATCTTCGCGCGAATGCCGGGGTCGCGTGCCGCGCCCTTGATTTCGATCAGGCCGTCTTCGATCTCGGGTACTTCGAGCTCGAACAGCTTCATGATGAATTCCGGCACTGTGCGCGACAGGATGATCTGCGGGCCGCGCGCCTGGCGATCGACACGCAGCAGGATGGCCTTCACGCGATCGCCGACACGCAGGTTTTCCCGCGCAATGATGTGTTCGCGTGGCAGCAGGGCTTCCAGACGACCGCATTCGATGATGGCGTTGCCGCGTTCGATGCGCTTGATGGTGCCCGTGACCAGATGGTCCTTGCGTTCGAGGAAATCGCTCAGGATCTGTTCGCGCTCGGCGTCGCGGATGCGCTGCAGGATGACCTGCTTTGCTGCCTGTGCGCCAATGCGACCGAAATCGATCGGCTCGAGGGCTTCTTCGATGTATTCATCGAGCTGCACGTCGGCAATCTGGTCCTGCGCATCGGTCAGGCCGATCTGCGCCTCTTCGTTTTCGAGCTCGCTGTCAGGCACCACCAGCCAGCGCCGGAACGATTCGTACTCGCCGGTTTCGCGGTCGATGGTCACGCGAACGTCGGCGTCGTCATGGGTACGCTTCTTCGTGGCCGAAGCCAGTGCAGATTCAAGTGCGCCAAACACCACTTCGCGGGCGACATTCTTTTCGCGCGCCAGCGCATCAACCAGCAACAGAATCTCGCGACTCATCGTTTCAACTCCTGCTTGCGTTCAAAGTCCGGCACCAGACGGGCGCGCTCGATCTGCGACAACTCGAACTCGTGTGCCACACCCTTGATTTCCATGGTCAGTCGGCCGTCGCTGACACCTGCCAGGCGCCCGCTGAAACTTCTTTGGTTGTTCAACGGGATGCGTAGCCTGAGCTGCGCTTCCTGCCCGGTGAAACGGATGAAGTCGGCCGCTTTCTTGAGCGGTCTGTCGAGACCCGGCGACGACACCTCGAGCCGGTCGTAATCGACATTTTCGACAGTGAAGAGCCGTGTGAGGTGATTGCTCACCGCCACGCAATCATCCACAGTGATGCCCTGTTCCGCATCGATGAAAATGCGCAGCAGGCGTCCGCGCGGGGACGTTTCCACATCGACCAGTTCGTATCCGAGCCCGCTTACCGCCTGCTCGATGAGCTCTGCAACATTCATCCTTGCAACACAATTCCGGACGCACAAATAAAAAATGGGCTGACCGCCCATCAAACAAACGCCGGCACCGCCAGCGCGACAAGTCCGTTAGTGTATCAGAGCGCGACAATCCACTTCAATATGAATGGCCAGATTGCCCGCGCACAAGGATGTTTTGAAAGTCAGGATTCGCTGGCCGGGGCGGCCGACGGACGACGCCGGCGTCGTGGTGCGCGTTTGCGGGCCGGTGCTTCGCCGTCGGCACGCTGCGCCTGGACCGGCGCCTGACCGGACGGTGCGCCGTTGCCCGGTTCGCGCGGCTTGCGCGGGCCGCGCCGACGCCCATTGCCCTGCCCCGGTTTGGATGCAGGAGCGGCCTCTGCCGATTTAGCACGCGGCTTGCCTGTGGCCGGTACGGCGGTCAGCAGGCGGGACACTTCTTCCGGCTTCAGTTCTTCCGCTTCGCCACGGTGCAGGCGGCGCGGCAACTCGAACGGGCCATAGCGCACGCGCATCAGGCGGCTCACCGCAAGGCCGACCGCCTCGAACATGCGCCGAACCTCGCGATTGCGCCCTTCCGAAATGGTGACGCGATACCAGTGATTGGATCCTTCGCCGCCACCGTCGGACAGTGCATTGAACTTCGCGATGCCGTCGTCAAGTTCGATGCCGGTGGTCAGCCGGGTGGCCTGTTCGTCGGTCAGCTCGCCGATCAGGCGCACGGCGTACTCGCGTTCGAGCTCGTAGCTCGGGTGCATCATCTTGTTGGCCAACTCGCCACTGGTCGTGAATACCAGCAGACCTGAGGTATTGAAGTCCAGCCGTCCGACCGCGATCCACCGACCACCTCCGACGCGGGGAAGCTTGTCGAACACCGACGGCCGACCTTCGGGGTCGTCACGCGACACGATCTCACCTTCCGGCTTGTGATAGATCAGCACGCGCGGTGCGCGCGGTGCGAAATGGATGTGGATCAGCTTGCCATTGACGCGGACCTTGTCTTCCGGCCCGACGCGCTGACCGACGTGGGCCGGGAGGGCATTCACGCTGATGCGCCCGGCCACGATCCAGTCTTCCAGCTCGCGACGCGATCCGAGCCCCATGTCGGCAAGCATCTTGTGCAGCTTCTGCGGCTCGGAAAATACGATAGGACCGCGCTTCTTGGGACGGCTGTCCTGCGATCTGTAGTTGGCCACGTTGCCATTGACCTGGGGGCCGCCCGGTCTGCGCTTACCTTGCATCATCGAAATTCATCACCTTCTGTAGTTCGGCCAGGGGTGGCAGCTCGGCAAGCGTGCGCAGCCCCAGGTCGTCGAGGAATCGTCGGGTGGTGGCGTACAGCGCCGGTCGCCCGGGGACTTCCCGGTAACCTACGCTGTCGATCCAGCCACGACCTTCAAGTGCCTTGATGATGCCCGGCGACACCGACACCCCGCGGATGTCCTCGATGTCGCCTCGCGTCACCGGCTGGCGATACGCAATGATCGCCAGTGTTTCAAGCACCGCGCGCGAGTAGCGCGGCGGCTTTTCGTTCTTCAGTTTTTCCAGATACGGCTGCAGATCCGCACGGGTGCGGAAGCGCCATCCGGACGCGACCTGTATCAGTTCGACACCGCGCTCCGACCAGTCGTCGCGCAATTCGTCGAGCAGTCGACGGAGCACCGACGCATCCAGTTCCTCATCGAACATCCGTCTGAGTTCGGCGATCGACAATGCGTCCTGCGCTGCAAGCAGCGCCGCTTCGAGTATCCGCTTGATATCAGACGGATTCGGCGACAGCAGGTGTGGCGTGTCGGACATAAATCGGCGCAAAAGCTTCAATCTGAAGCAGTTCAATCAGGTTCTCGCGGGCCAGTTCAAGTACCGCGAGGAAATTCACCACCATCTGCCCTGCCGGAGCACCGGCTTCGAACAGCTGGTCGAAGCGCAGCGAACCTTCGTCTGTCAGGCGTCGCAGGATGCCGGACATGAATTCACGCACCGACAGGGCCTCGCGACTGACCTTGTGGTGACGGGTGACATCTGCGTGTCGCATCAGCGCCAGCCATGCCAGCTGGAGATCCGCGGCGCTCACCGCAGGCTGAATCTCGGCAATGCGCTCGGCGACCTGCACGCCCACCCATTCGTGCTCGCGCTGCGTGCGCGGGATGGCATCGAGCGCCAGCGATGCCGCCTTCATCTGTTCGTATTCGATCAGCCGCCGAACGAGTTCGGCACGCGGATCCTCGCCTTCGTCCGCCGATTCGCGCGGCGGACGCGGCAGCAACATCCGGGATTTGATCTCCAGGAGCATCGCGGCCATCAGCAGATATTCGGCTGCAAGTTCAAGGCGATGCTCGCGCATGGCCTCGACATAGACCAGATACTGCGCGGTCAGCGGCGCCATCGGAATGTCGAGGATGTCGACATTCGCCTTGCGGATCAGGTAGAGCAGCAGATCGAGCGGACCCTGGAACGCATCCAGGAACACTTCGAGCGCGTCGGGCGGAATGTACAGGTCGAGCGGAAGTTTTTCCAGCGTCTCGCCATACAACCGCACCGGCGTCGGTACAGCGGCTTCAACCAGGAGCGCGTCGCCCGACATCAGGCGTAGTTCAGACCCATGGCTTCGCGCACGTCGCGCATCGTTTCCGACGCCAGCTTGCGCGCGCGCTCGCAGCCGTCGGCGACGATGTTGCGCAACAGCATGGGGTCTTCCTCGTATTGCCGCGCACGTTCATGAATGGGCGCCTGTTCCTTCAGCACGGCATCGATCACCGGCTGCTTGCAATCGAGGCAGCCTATACCTGCCGAACGACAGCCTTCCTGCACCCACTGCTTCGTCGTCTCGTCGGAGTAGATCACGTGGAACTGCCAGACCGGGCAGCGGTCCGGGTCTCCGGGATCGGTACGGCGCACGCGCTGCGTGTCGGTCTTCATGCCGCGGATCTTCTTGGTGACCAGGTCCGGCTCTTCGCGCAGCATCAGTGTGTTGTTGTACGACTTGGACATCTTCTGTCCATCCAGCCCAGGCATGCGCGCGGCTTCGGTCAGCAGCGCGCCGGGCTCGGCCAGAATCATCTTGCCGCCGCCTTCAAGGTAGCCATACAGCCGCTCGCGATCGCCCAGACTCAGGCTCTGCGCCTCATCGAGCAGCGCGTGCGCCTGTTCCAGCGCCTCGTCGCGACCTTCCTGCTGGTACAGCGTGCGCAGCTCTTCGTACAGCTTGCCGCGTTTGCCGCCGAGCTTCTTCACCGCTTCGCGCGCCTTTTCCTCGAAGCCCGGCTCGCGGCCATACAGGTGGTTGAAACGGCGCGCGACTTCGCGCGTCAGTTCGACGTGCGGTACCTGATCCTCACCCACCGGCACCAGATTGGCACGGTAGATCAGGATGTCGGCCGACTGCAGCAGCGGATAGCCGAGAAAGCCATAGGTAGCCAGATCCTTGTCGGACAGCTTGTCCTGCTGGTCCTTGTAGGTCGGCACGCGCTCCAGCCAGCCCAGCGGGCACATCATCGACAGCAGCAGGTGCAGTTCGGCGTGCTCGGGCACGCGTGACTGGATGAACAGCGTCGCCTGCGACGGATCGACGCCAGCCGCCAGCCAGTCGATCAGCATGTCCCACACGCTGCGTTCGATGACCTGTGTGTCTTCGTAATTGGTGGTCAGCGCATGCCAGTCGGCGACAAAGAACAGACAGGGGTATTCGTGTTGCAGGCGCACCCAGTTCTTCAGCACCCCGTGGTAGTGGCCGAGGTGCAGGCGCCCGGTCGGGCGCATGCCGGAAAGAACACGTTCAGCGTACATGGTGTGGAATCATCCAGTTCAGAAAAGCAGCGCAATCAAGGCAATTCTGGCCAGCGTCAGCAGCGGGCGCAGGATACTGTCCAGCACGCCGGTCAGCAAAAGTGCAAGCAGCAGGAACAGGCCGTAGGGCTCAAGCCGGGCAAAGGCCAAAGAAGGTCCACGCGGCAGCAGACTCACCATGATGCGGCCGCCGTCCAGCGGTGGAACCGGCAGCAGGTTGAGCACCATCAGCAGCAGGTTGATCAGGATGCCCGCCTCCGCCATCAGCGTCAGCGGCTCGCCAAAATACTGGGGAGAGGCGTCCAATGCAAATTTGTAGACCAGTCCCCAGATGACGGCCATGACCAGATTCGCACCCGGCCCGGCGGCGGCCACCCACAGCATGTCCTGCTTGGGACGGCGCAACAGGGAGAAATTGACCGGTACCGGCTTGGCCCAGCCGAACAGCAGGCCGGGCTGGCCGAGCATCGCAGCGCCGAAATACATGACCAGCGGCACCAGTATCGTACCGACCGGATCGATGTGCTTGAGCGGGTTGGCCGTGATGCGCCCGGCCAGATGTGCCGTCGGATCTCCCTTGAGCAGCGCAGCGTAGCCGTGCGCAGCTTCGTGCAGGGTGATTGCCAGCACCACGGGAATGATGATGATGGCCAGTCGCGCGATCATGTCATCCATGTGCGCTCCCTGCGAGCGGCAGGCAGGCTGCACTCACGATTCGTCAAGACCGAAGCGCGATATGTCGCCGGCGCCGGCGCGTATCAGCACCGGCTCCCCGGACGACAGATCGATCACCGAGGTCGGCCGGGTTCCGCACGAACCGGCTTCGATCACCAGATCCAGTTCGTGCTGCAGGCGCTCGCGGATGTCTTCTGCATCGGTCAGCGGCAGCTCTTCGCCGGGCAACAGCAGCGTCGACCCGAGCAGCGGCTCGCCCAGTTCGGCCAGCAGGCTGGACACGACAGGGTGGTCGGGCACGCGCAGCCCGATGGTCTTGCGCTTCGGATGCAGCATGCGGCGGGGCAGTTCGCGCGTCGCTTCCAGGATGAAGGTGTAGGCGCCGGGCGTGGCGCTCTTCAACAGCCTGAACTGCGTGTTGTCGACCCGCGCCAGGCTGGCGATTTCCGACAGATCGCGGCACATCAGCGTGAAGTGATGCTGCGCGTCCACACCGCGGATGCGCCGGATGCGTTCCAGCACCTGCGCATCGCCCATGTGGCCGACCAGCGAATAGGCGCAGTCGGTCGGAATGGCCGCCAACCCGCCGGATCGCAGGATGTCGGCCGCCTGGCGTATCAGTCTGGGTTGCGGATTGTCGGGGTGAAGATTGAAAAGTTGGGCCAATTGGGATCGAAGGGAAAATCGGGGAGAAAAATCTGTGGCAGATCGCCTGTGTAAGTCGTTTCGGGCACGTCGCCCTGGCGCCGGCAGTTTCGGGACGCCATGCGCAAGCTCAGGTCATGCAGATCACGCGTTCGTTCAGTTCCGGCGACCGCCATATCGGCTGCAGATCGTCAGGCAACGGTGCGCTGCGCCCCAGATCCACCGCGCTTTCTTCGGGCGCATGAAAATCCGAAGCGCGCGAGGCATAGAAGCCGAATAGGCGTGCCAGGCGCGCAAAGGTACGCACTTCAGCGTCGCCGTGCGAGCCGGACACCACTTCGATGCCGCGGCCGCCGAGCGCATCGAATTCTTCGAACAGCTGTTCGATACGCTCACCCGAAACGCGGTAGCGCCCGGGATGGGCAATCACCGCGACGCCGCCGGCGCCATGTATCCAGGCCAGCGCCTGCGGCAGTGTGGTCCATAGGTGGTCAACAAAGCCCGGTCGCCCGGGTACCAGAAAGTTGCGGAACACCGAATGAATGTCGGCTGCATAGCCCTGCTCCACCAGTACGCGCGCAAAGTGCGAGCGCCCGACCAGTGTCGGATTGCCGGCATGGCGCATCGCATTCTCGTACGGTGCAGCCACGCCCAGCAGTGACAGCTCATCGGCAATGCGCTGGGCTCGGGCATCGCGCCCGCTGCGCACCCGGGTCAGACCGGCGGCCAGATCCGTATTCGAAGGATCTATGCCCAGCCCGACGACATGTACCGTGATGCCACCCCAACTCACCGACACTTCGACACCATCGATGAAGGACAGGCCGCACTGCATCGCAGCGTTGCGTGCTTCGTCGAGCCCGTTCAGCGTGTCGTGATCGGTCAGCGACCACAGTTCGACGCCGTTCGCCGCTGCGCGCACGGCCAGTTCCGAGGGCGCAAGTACGCCGTCGGAGTGGCAGGAATGGCAGTGCAGATCAGCGTTCATATCCGCCTGATTCTATCAGGCCATCGTCTCCCGCCCGGCGCAGCTACAATTCGAACTGGTCTTTTCAACCTGGAACTGCAATGAATCACCCGGACACTCTTCGCTACACAGACACGCACGAATGGGTCAGGATCGAACAGGACGGCAGCGTGACGGTCGGCATCACGGACCACGCTCAGGACGCGCTGGGCGACGTCGTTTTCCTGCAATTGCCCGAGATCGGTCAGCAGGTCGCGCGCAGCGACTCGATGGCCGTCATCGAATCGGTCAAGTCGGCTTCGGATATCCATGCGCCGGTGTCGGGCACGGTGACGGCAGTCAATCCGCCGGTCGCGGATGCACCCGAACAGGTCAACAAGGATCCCTACGGGGCCTGGATGTTCGTCATCAAGCCGGATGACGCCGGCGAACTCGATGTGCTGATGGACGCCGCCCGCTATACCGCCTCCATCGCCTGATAGCCCGGCCGCAGCCTGCCTACGATTTGCCGCGGCCGATGCGCTGGCCATGCTTGCGCAGGCTGCCTGACAGCTGGTCGATGATTTCGCCGGCCGCGGCAACGATCTGGTTCGGCCCGAAACCGGCCGACTTCATTTCCCGATAGAAGGACTTGGCCAGGAGCTTGGCCATCTGGGCCGGCTGTGCCGCACCCTGTGTGAAGGCATCCATGGCAGGCAGCGGTACCTTGCCGCCGCTTTCCAGCGCGCGCTGCGCAAAACCAGAATTCAGCAGGTAAGCCAGCTGTGCGACCTGGATGGCCTTTCCCGCGTACAGCGCCAGCGCAGACAGCAATTGCTGGTCGATGGCGGTGAAGGGCGCTTCGCCGCGCGGTCGGCGCACATTGATCACGCCCAGTACGCGGCCATCGAGCGAAAGCGGCTGGCAGATGAAACTGCCGCCCTCGCCCCGCACCCGGACATCGGGCGCGGCGGCATCGACGTCATCGATACGCTGCGCGACACCGCTCGCCAGCACGCTGCCGGATGTAGACATGCCGACGCCGACCCTTGCCTGCACGGCGTCGTCGGCCATTTCGCCGCGCCACGCTGCAAGCCCGAGCAGCGCCTGCTCACCTTCGCCGTCTGCCAGCATGATGGACGCCCGCGCGCAATGCACGCCCGACCACACGGCATCGATCACCTGATCGAGCGCCGCCTGCAACAGACCGCGACCGGCATCAGGCAGCGGCGACGGTTTCGGCTTCTCAGCAGCCATCGCCCGCGCCTTTCATCGTCCAAGATGCGACCCACCCTGCAATCTGGACACCCAATGCATCGACTGCACGCGCCGATGCCGCCACGCCGGCGGCCGCATCGGCGCCGGTCGCCGGCTCGCTGATCGCGAACGGCAGGCTGGCCAGCACCCGCTGACCGCGCATGTCGGTCAATACCGCGCGGCCGGACAGCAAGGCTCGCACACTGTCCGGCCGGTCGTAGTGCTGGATGAATTCATCGATGTCGACCCGCAGCCGGCAACCCGGGCCCGCACCGGCGTCGTCGGTCTGCAGCATCTGGCGCAATGCGACCGCCAGCATTTCAGGCGGCGATGCGGCCCAGCGGCTGAATGCATAGACGTCGCGTCGCGTCGCACTTTCATAGGCAAGGCGATAGTGCATCGCACTGCCGTCAAGCCAGCTCGCCGACCTGACCTCTATGGAGCGCAGCCCCGGGATACGCTGCAAAGCGGCGCGTGCGCCGCCCAGATCATGCAGCGCAGGTGCCGGCGGACGACTGACCAGCGGCCCGCACCCTGCCAGCCCCACCAGCAACAGCGACAGCACAGCCGTCCGGACTCGCCGCATTGATCCAGCCTTCATCGACGCCCTCCTTCCGTGGCTGGCGCAAAACCGGGTTCGCCCGGTCCGGCACGGGATGTTTCGCGCCCCAGCAGCAGTGTCTGCGGCGATGATTCAAGTTCGCCCAGCACCCGGTTGAGCTGGCGCGAATTGCGCTGTACCTCGTCGATCAAGGTCTGCAGCCGGGGCAAGGTGTCGTCGGTGACCTGCTGTCCGGCCACTGCGGTCAGCGCATCGACGCGATCCGCCAGCTGTTTCATCGAACCCAGCAAGGCGCGCAGATCTTCCGCCGCCCGGCGCCCTTCGCTGCTGGTCTGTTCGACGCTGGCCAGAATGCCGCTCAGGCGTTCGACATTCTGCGGTGACAGGACGGCCTGCGTACGTTCGAACGTCTGTCGGGCCTCGGCGAGCACAGCCGGCAGCCCGGCCAGCGACTTGTCCAGATGCGCACTGGCCGACTTCATATTGGCGAGTACGCCGGAAATCCGCTCGATGTTGCCATCGTCGAACAGCACGTTCACGCGCAGCAGAACCTGCCGCAGCACGGCCATGGTGTCCGTTGCCTGCGAACCGAGCGCGTCGAACTGCGAACCACCGAGCGGTATGCGTGCAGGACCCTGTTCGCCGGCGAGCAGCGGCGTCGGATCGGAGCCATCGTCGTCCAGATCGATCAGTGCGAGTCCGGTCACGCCAAGATAGGACAGGCGCGCGCGCGTGGCGGCGGTGACTGGAAATCGCTCCGGAATGTCGATGCGGACATGGATTTCGCGCGGTGCGTCGGGATTGATCGAAATCTCCTTCACCTTGCCCACCCGGATGCCGCGGTAGCGGACCTGCGCCTGCGGACTGAGTCCGCTGACATTCGACGTCGTCACCAACAGATATTCGCGCCCCACTTCGCTGTCGCTGGACAGGTACCAGGTCGCGAGCCCGACGCATGCGCTCATCAGCAGAAGGAACAGCCCTGCGGCAAGGGCGTGGGCGCGATTTTCCATCTTCAGCGCACCGTGGCGTCCGGCGCGCGCTGAAGGCGACCGGAGGCGAAGAAGTTCTGGATGAATGGATGGTCGACGTTCATGACATGATCAAGCGGGCCATAGGCCAGTATACGTCGCTCGCCCAGCACGGCGACCTGTGTTGCCAGCGCTGTCAGCGTATCGATGTCATGGGTGACCAGAACGACGGTCAGGCCGAGTTGCCCGCGCAGCGTACGGATCAGGCTGACGAAAGCGGCCGAGCGGTCCGGGTCGAGGCCGGCGGTCGGTTCGTCGAGCAGCAGCAGTTCGGGTTCGAGTGACAGCGCCCGCGCCAGTGCCACCCGCTTGATCATGCCGCCGGACAGTTCGGACGGCATCAGCCAGGCATGCCGGGGTTCAAGTTCGACCATGGCCAGTTTCATCATGACCAGATCGCGGATGGTGGCGCGATCCAGCCAGCGGAGCTCGCGCAGCGGGAAGGCAATGTTTTCGAGCACATTGAGCGCCGAGAACAGCGCACCTTGCTGGAACAGCACGCCGAAGCGCTGGCGCAGCCGGCGCTCGGCCAGCGCGTCGCCGCAGAACAGCGGCTGGCCGAACACGCGTATCTGCCCGGCGTCAGGCTGCAGCAAGCCGATCACCTGGCGCAGCAAGGTCGTCTTGCCGCTGCCCGAACCGCCGACCAGCGCCACCACTTCGCCAGCCGCGACGGACAGGTCGATGTCCTGATGCACCACGTTCGTGCCGAAGCGCGTCACCAGCCCGCGAATGTCGATGACCGGCGCGCTCATCCGCCGGGCAGCCCGATGTGACGCGTGGCAATGGCGAACAGCGCATCGACCAGGATGACGCAGGTGATGGCGCTGACCACCGATTTGGTCGTGTTCGTCGACAGACTTTCGGTATTGGGCTTTACCGACAGCCCGAAATGGCAGGCCACCAGCGCAATCACCAGCCCGAACGCAACGCCTTTAGCCAGCCCGATGTACAGATTGGCGATCGGCACCACGCGCGGCAGCGTGTCGAGAAAGAAACCGTAGCTCATGTCGAGCTGTATCGATGCGGCCACCATGCCGCCGAACAGTGCGGCCGACGATGTCCAGAGCACCAGCAATGGCAGCGCCGTCACCAGCGCCAGCACCTTGGGCAATACGAGGCGCAGGCTGCGCGGCACGCCCATCGTCGCCAGCGCATCGATTTCTTCGGTCACCCGCATCACGCCCAGCTGAGCCGTCATCGCCGAGCCGGAACGTCCGGCTACCAGCACGGCGACCAGCACCGGTCCGAGTTCGCGCACGATGCCGATGCCCAGGATGTTGATGATGAACACGTCTGCGCCGAAGGTCTTGAGCTGCAGCGCCGACAGGTATGACAGCACGACGCCGATCAGGAAGCCGACCAGAGCGGTGATCGGCAGCGCACTGACGCCGGTCTTGTACAGATTGGCGGAAATCTCGCGCAGCGGCGCATCCTGCGGCCGGCGCGCGATGTGCAGCAGGTCGAGCAGCAACTGGCCGATCAGTGCGACCAGATCGCCGATCTGTCGTCCGAACGACAGGCCGGCCCGGCCCAGTGCAGCCAGCGAGTCGAACGACGTCGCCCGCGGTGGTGCCTCACGACTGCGTGCGCCAAGCACCGAAGCGGATTCCAGCATGGCGCGCGTGTGCTCGCTGGCGTCGAGCGTCGCAGGAAGGTGGTCGCCCCAGATGCGCCACAGCAGACAGGCGCCGAGGCTGTCGATGCGTGCGATACCGGTCAGGTCCCAACGCGCAGCCGACCGTGCCTCACCCGTGTCGAGTGCGGCGCGCAACGCGACTATCCTGCCTTCCAGCCCTTGCAGCGTCCAGTCGCCGTGCAACGATGCGACCGGCGCAGCACCTTCCCGATCGAACGATACGGTCGGTGCGCTCATGCAGAGGTCAGCGCATCACGCCGGCTGCAAGGCGAGCGGTGCGCAGCTTCAGGTCGATTCCTATCACGCCCCACAGCCTCAACTCGTCATTAAGGCTGGCGTGGGTCAGTGGCGACGCCGACAGCCATTCCGCCCGCGCGCCAAGCTGATAGCCACTGCCGGTGCGCTCGATGGTCAGCGGCAGTTCGGTGAAATCTTCACGGCTACGATGCAGCAGCACGGCCAGGCGCAGGCAGAGGATCAGCGACCAGTCGCGCGCGTCGGCCGAAGCCGAATTCACCTTTTCGAGCTTGCCGCGATGGGCCAGCACGATGCGCGCCAGACGCGATTGGTCCATGCGCGAAAAACCCGGCATGTCGGCGTTGCCGACGATGTAGGCGCTGTGCTTGTGATAGCCGGCGTGCGCGACCGAAATCCCCAGTTCATGCAGGCAGGCTGCCCAGCTCAGCATCTGCAGGTCGGGGTGATCATCGGGATGCTCGCCCGTTGCCGCCGGATTGAGCGCGCGGAAAAGGCGCATCGCCGTACCCCGCACGCGCTCGGCCTGCTTCTGGTCGACCTGATAACGCCGCATGAACTGCAGTACCGTCGCATCACGCAGATCCTGATGGTGATAGCGGCCGAGCAGGTCGTAAAGCACGCCCAGCCTGAGCGCCCCTTCCGAGAAACTCATGCGTTCCAGCCCGAAAGCATCGAACACTGCCGACATGATGGCGAATCCGCCTGCCAGCACCGGCAGGCGGTCGGGGCGCAGGCCGGCGATGCCAAGCCGGTTCACGTCGCCGACGCGCAGCAGCAGCGCGCGCAGCTTTTCCATCGCCTCGCGGGTCAGCGCACCCTGCGACCAGCCGTTCAGTTCCATGATGTCGAGCAGCGCCCTTGCCGTACCGCTGGACCCGACGGCTTCGTCCCAACCGAGCGAGCGGAAGCCGTATTCGATGGTTTCCAGTTCGCGCCGCGCCGCCAGCTCGGCTTCGCGCAGCGAGCGCTTGTCCATCCGGCCATCCGGAAAATAGCGCAGGCTGAACGCCACGCAGCCGATGTACAGCGACTCCAGCGCCAGCGGCTCGAAGCTGCGACCGATGATGAATTCGGTCGAGCCGCCGCCGATGTCGACCACCAGTTGCTGGCTCGACGGGTTGGGCAGCGTATGCGCCACGCCGACATAGATCAGCCGCGCTTCTTCGCGCCCTGCGACCACCTCGATCGGAAAACCCAGCGCCGCTTCGGCCTGTGGCAGAAGTTGCGGTGCATTCTTGGCCACGCGCAGGGTGTTGGTGGCCACTGCGCGCACCTGATCCGGTGCGAAGCCGCGCAGACGCTCATTGAATCGAGACAGGGCTTCGATGGCCCGAAGCTGCGAAGGGCCGTCAAGCAACTTGCCCTGGCCAAGTCCCGCCGCCAGCCGGACAGTTTCCTTCAGGCCGTCCAGCGGATAGATCTGATCGTCGACAACGCGGGCAACCTGGAGACGGAAGCTGTTCGAGCCCAGGTCAACCGCAGCGAGTAGTTCGTAGCTCATGCATCCGTAACTGAAAAATCGTCAGCGCCGGAGTTTAGCAGCCGGGGGCACCCCTGCCTTCGGTGCATTTGCGTCACACGGCTGTAATAATCGAACATGTTTCATGTCACACAATAGCGTGTTGCCTACCGATGTCGAATCCGGACTTTTGCTCATGAACCTCCCGCTTCTGGTGCCACGTTTCGCGCCTGACCACTTCATCAACCGCGAACTGTCGCTGATCGCCTTCAACCGCCGCGTGCTCGCGCAGGCGGCGGACGAGCGTGTGCCGCTGCTCGAGCGACTGAAGTTCCTGTGCATCGTGTCGAGCAATCTGGATGAATTTTTCGAAGTTCGGATCGGCGGCCTGCGCGAGCAGATCAAGCTTGGCGCGCGCAGTGTCACGTCGGATGGGCGTTCCGCGCAGGAGGCCTTGCGGCTGATCGCGAACGAATGCCATCAGCTGATCGCCGAGCAGTACGCACTGCTCAACGACGTCATCCTGCCCGCGCTGGAAACCGAAGGCATCGTTTTCCTTCGCCGAGGCGCATGGACTGACGAACAGCAGAAATGGATACGCGATTTCTTCATGCGCGAACTGATGCCGGTGCTGACCCCGATCGGACTGGACCCTTCACACCCTTTCCCGCGCGTGCTCAACAAGAGCCTGAACTTTGCGGTGGAACTGGACGGGCGCGACGCGTTCGGGCGCAGCTCGCGTTTTGCCATCGTGCAGGCACCGCGCGCGCTGCCGCGCGTGATCAAGCTGCCGAAGGCACTGACCGGCGTCGACCACGGCTTCGTGTTCCTGTCGTCAGCGATGCACATGAATGTCGGCGATCTGTTCGAAGGCATGAACGTGCTCGGCTGTTACCAGTTCCGGGTGACACGCAATTCCGACCTCTTCCTCGACGAGGAAGAGGTGAAGAACCTGCGTCTGGCGCTGCAGGGCGAACTGCCGCAGCGCCACTACGGTGATGCGGTGCGCCTGGAGGTGGCCGACAACTGCTCCGAGCACATGGCAGACTTCCTGCTGCAGCAATTCAATCTGACCCGCGACGACCTCTACCGTGCGCCCGGCATCGTCAATCTGGTGCGGCTCATGCAGGTTCCGAACTGGGTGGACCGGCCGGACCTGAAGTACCCGCCGTTCACGCCGACGCTGCCGCGTGCCATGGAAAAGCGCTACGACATCTTCTCGATGCTGCGCCGACAGGACATCCTGCTGCACCACCCGTGGGAGGCCTTCACGCCGGTGATCGATCTGGTGCAGCAGGCGGTGGATGACCCGGAAGTGGTCGCCATCAAGATGACGGTGTATCGCACCGGCATCGATTCGGTGCTGATGGAGGCGCTGGTGCGCGCTGCGCACAAGGGTAAGGAAGTGACCGTCGTGGTCGAGCTGATGGCGCGTTTCGACGAGGAAGCCAACATCAACTGGGCGTCGCGGCTGGAAGATGCCGGCGCCCACGTGGTGTATGGCGTGTTCGGCTACAAGACGCACGCCAAGCTGCTGATGGTGGTGCGGCGCGAGGAGATCGAAGGGGTGCGCAGCTTCCGGCGCTTCGTGCATCTGGGTACCGGCAATTACCACCCGAGCACGGCGCGCTTCTACACCGATTTCGGTCTGATGACGGCGGATGAACTGATCGGCGAAGACGTAAACGAGGTGTTCAAGCAGCTGACCGGGCTGGGCCACGCCGGCACGCTGACCCACTTGTGGCAGGCGCCATTCACCTTGCACAGCAACGTCATCGCCGCGATCAATCGCGAAGCCGACAACGCTCGCGCCGGCCGCAAGGCGCGCATCATCGCCAAGATGAATTCGCTGGTCGAGGACGAAACGATCGAAGCGCTCTACAACGCAAGTCAGGCCGGTGTCGACATTGATCTGATCGTGCGTGGCGTATGTGCCTTGCGCCCCGGTGTCCCAGGCCTGTCCGAAAAGATCACGGTACGCTCGATCGTCGGCCGCTTCCTCGAACATTCGCGCATCTATCACTTCCACGCCGACGGTGAGGAAAAGCTCTATCTGGCCAGTGCGGACTGGATGGAACGCAATTTCTTCCGGCGCATCGAGGTGGCATTTCCGGTACTCGATCCGAAACTGAAGCGGCGCGTGATGAAGGAGGGATTGCGCCCCTATCTGCTCGACAACAGCCAGTCGTGGGAGATGGAACCGGATGGCCGGTATCGCAGGCGGGTGTCTCGCGCCGCACGGCACTGTGCGCAGGAAACCCTGCTTGCCGAGTATTCGCGCGGCGGCAAGTAACGCGTCGCCGGCCAGGCAAGCCGGCTCAAGCACCGGCAGGAACTGCCGTAAACCGGATGTGTTCAATCCATCCGGACAAACGTCAAGGTGAAGGTCGCCCAGTCCCTGCTGCTTGTGTCGCTCGCCGCCAGCCTCATGGCGTGCGACAAGCTGCCCATTCCAGACCCCAATCGCGCAGCGATGCAGAAGGAACTCGACAGCAAGGCTGTAGGCGGCGCCTGTCGCCATGCCGGCCGGGCGCTGGAAGACTGCTATCGGCTCAATCCGAAGGCATCGAAGGCCGCCGTATTTGCCGGCTGGCGCGAAATGAATGACTACATGACGGAAAACAAGCTCGACGTCGTTCTGCCCACCCTGCCTCCGCGAGGCACCCGCATGGTGAGTGAAACTGCACATGCCGGCACGCCACCCGCGGATTCGCCTCAAGACACCGACAAGGCCAGCGCCGATGGCGCATCCGACGAAAAGAAGCCCGACAGCAGCAGCGCGAAACCTCCGGGCGAAAAAAACCCCGCACTCACGGCGGGGTGATTCCCGTTCCGGTCGCGCTCGCGACCGGGTCGCAGACTTAACGCATCGTAGCCAGTTCGCTCAGATCCTTGCCGTCGATCTTGACCCGCGCCAGCGTCACGTCACCGTCGTCCATATCGAGCGGTTCGATGCTTACCCGGCCCGAATCGAGCAGTTGCTGCAATTTCTGTTTGCCGATGCTCGAAGCCGTCGTGGTTTCGAGCGCTTCGAGGCCCGCTGCCCTGACGCGCACGCCATCTGCGTAGAACGTACTGCCATCCACCGCGTAATGCCGCTGAGCCGGCGCCTTCGGCGGACGGAAGACCGGTGCAGCGGCAGCCACGGCCACGGTGCGGCGAGGCGCCGTGGCGGTCACCGATATGCGCTTCTTTGCGGCAACATTGACCGCAGGACGAATCTTTTTCTTTACTTGCTGGCTGCTCGCCACAGTCCGCGCCGCGTAGGCGTCGTCCATCGTACCGAACAGCGAAAATCCAAACAGGGCAGACAGGGCGATTGCGCCCAGGGTTTTACCGATCATGCACGTCTCCCGAAGGTGCCCGCAGCGCCGACCGACATGAAAACTTCGATCAACGATGTGAGCCAATTTATTGTTTAGGATGATTTTTCCAATATTAACCATTGCAGCCGCGCAGCGCCAGTACCGCCGAAGCATGTCGCCACGACTTACAATGACGGCGATTCCCTTTCCGTACTCCGCACATGCTTCGCGTTTTCGGTATCCGGCGCTGTGACACGATGTCCCGCGCCATGGCCTGGCTGAACGAACACCAGCTTGAATTCCATCTGCACGACTACAAGAAGGACGGTGTGCCGGCGGACCGGCTTGCCGGCTGGATCGAACGTGCCGGCTGGCGGGCCATCGTCAATACGAAAGGCACGACCTTTCGCAAACTGCCCCCCGAAGTGACCGCTGATCTGGACGATGCGCGCGCGCAGCCCCTTCTGACCGAACATCCGTCAGCCATCCGCCGGCCCATCATCGAGCATGGCGGACACTTGCTTATCGGCTTCGATCCGGCGCACTGGAGCGAAATCCTCAAGCGCAAGTCCAATGAGTGAGCGTGACTTCATCCAGCGCTTCATGTTCGAGGCGCTGGATATCCGCGGCGCGCTGGTCCGCTTCGACCAGGGCTGGCAGGCAATGCAGCAGGGACGGGGCTATGGCGCCGTCGCCACACGACTGCTCGGCGAAGTCACAGTGGTCACGCTGCTGATCGGCGCCCAGCTCAAGCAGCCGGCCCGTCTGACGGTGCAGGTGCGCGGCCGCGGGCCGGTCGAGACGCTGGTCGTGGACTGCGACCAGCAGCTGCGCCTGCGCGGCATGGCCAGTGCGCCGCCAGACCTGGCCGATGCGCCGGTCCCGGCGCTGCTCGGTGAAGGTCATCTGGTGATGACCTTGCAGACGGATGAGGCGGAGACGCCTTACCAGAGCCTGGTACCGCTGGAAGGCGACTCGGTTGCAGCGGTGTTCGAACACTATCTGGCGCTGTCGGAACAGCAACCGGCGGCGCTTTGGCTGCACGCCGATGCCGATTGCGCGACCGGCCTGTTCCTGCAGAAGCTGCCGGATGCCGACCGCAAGGATTCCGATGGCTGGAACCGCCTGTGTCACCTCGCTGCGACCGTGACCCCGGACGAACTGAAGACGCTGGCGCCCGAGGCGTTGCTCGGCCGCCTGTTTGCCGAAGAGGCGGCGCGCGACGGCATTCGCCTGTTCGCACCGGCGCTTCCGCACCACCACTGCCCGCGCGACGAACAGAAGTTGCGCCGGCTGGTGTTGTCGCTCGGTCGCGAAGAGGTGGAATCCATTCTGCGCGAACAGGGAGAGGTGCATATCCATGACGACATGTGCAACCACGATTACCGCTTCAGCGCGCTCGACATCCAGCTGCTGTTCGGTGAAGCTCCGCCCGCCGTGCATTGATGCAGCACCCACACGTCCCCCTGCGGCAGTTGCCGGTGCACCGGTCACTATGTAGACTTTCGATATTTCCCGCGGATATTCCATGGCGCGCAAGCCCGCTCCCCCGGCCGTAGAACTCAAAAGCGCCACGCTCGAAGCCATGCGTGCGCTGCTGCACGCAGCAGACGCGTCATCGGTCGCGGCAGCGCTGGACGCACGGCTGGGCGCAACCCCCGGCTTTTTCTCGGGCGAACCGGTGGTCATCGACGCCAGCGCGCTGCCGTCGGATGCCGCGCCCGACTGGGCAGGCATCCGGGACGCGCTGGCCCGCCACGCACTGACCGCCGTCGCGGTTCAGGGCGTCGATGGCGCCGCTGCCGATGCCGTGCGCGCACTGGGCTTTGCAATCGTGGCCGGCGATGCGCAGCCCGACCGGGCGCCACTGTCCGAGCCGGTCGTCGAATCTGTCATCGAGCCAGTCATCGAAGTCGACGCTGTCGTCACCGAGGCGCCAGAGCCGGTGCCTGCCCCGCCAGCGGCGACCCGGCGGGCCGAAATCATCGACAAGCCGCTGCGTTCCGGCCAGCGCGTGTATGCCCGCGGCTGCGACCTGATCGTGCTGGCCATGGTCAGCGCCGGCGCCGAGGTGATCGCCGACGGCAACATCCACATCTACGCGCCGCTGCGCGGACGTGCGCTGGCAGGTGCGTCGGGCGATGTGCAGGCGCGCATCTTCACCACCTGCTTCGAAGCCGAACTGGTGTCGATCGCCGGCGTTTACCGCACCTTCGAACACACGGCGCACAGCGAACTGCTGCGCAAGCCGGTGCATATACGGCTGCAGGAACATGAAGATAAACAGGTACTTGATGTCGCCGCACTGGCGACCACCTGAAACACCAGAGGGAGAACAAGAGTGACCCGTATCGTAGTCGTCACATCCGGCAAGGGCGGCGTGGGCAAGACCACCACCAGCGCCGCTTTTTCGTCCGGCCTTGCCATGAGCGGCAAGAAGACAGCCGTCATCGACTTCGACGTCGGCCTGCGCAATCTCGACCTCATCATGGGTTGCGAGCGGCGCGTCGTGTATGACTTCGTGAATGTGCTGCACGGCGAAGCCAACCTTACCCAGGCGCTGATCAAGGACAAGCACTGCGACAACCTGTTCGTGCTGCCTGCGTCGCAGACCCGCGACAAGGATGCGCTGACCGAAGATGGTGTCGAGAAGATCCTGAACGATCTGGTCGGCATGGGTTTCGACTACATCGTGTGCGACTCGCCGGCGGGCATCGAACACGGCGCGGTCATGGCGCTCACCTTCGCCGACGAAGCCATCATCGTCACCAATCCGGAAGTCAGTTCGGTGCGCGACTCTGACCGCATTCTCGGCATCCTGCAGTCGAAGTCGCGCCGCGCCAAGGAAAGCCGCGAGCCGGTAAAGGAACATCTGGTCATCACGCGCTATTCGCCCAAACGTGCCAACGACGGCGAAATGCTCAGCTACGGCGACGTGCAGGAAATCCTGCGCATTCCGGTGCTGGGCGTCATCCCCGAGTCGGAGATCGTGCTGCAGGCGTCGAATCAGGGTACGCCGGCGATTCACATGGAAGGCAGCGATGTCGCGCAGGCCTACGCCGACGTGGTGGCCCGCTTCCTGGGCGAAGAGCGTCCGCTGCGCTTCGTCGAGTACGAAAAGCCCGGCCTGCTCAAGCGCCTGTTCGGAGGGAAGTGACATGTCGCTGCTGTCACTGATTTTCGGCCAGAAGCCGAAAACTGCATCGATCGCGAAGGAAAGGCTGCAACTGATCATTGCGCGCGAACGCGGCGCGAATTCGTCGGCTGACTTCCTGCCGGCGCTGCAGCAGGAACTGGTGGCGGTCATCTCGAAATACGTGCGCGTCAATCCGGAAGACATCAAGGTCCAGCTCGAAAAGCAGGACAACTACGAGGTGCTTGAAGTCAACATCGTGCTGCCCGATCAGCGCAATTGAACCTCACCGCACCGCGCGCGCCGCGTCATTCGATCGACGTGTCCGAGGGGGCCGGAGTGCGCTATCTGCACTTCGGTTCCGAGTGGATACAGGGCGCGATGCGCGTCGCGCGCCCGTTCGCGCTGGAACTCGAGTACACGCGTGAAATGATGTTGCCGCTGCTGCTGGCGGCCGACGAAAGCTGGCCGGCGCAGGTGCTCATCATCGGTCTGGGCGCCGCATCGGTTACCAAATTCCTGCACCGCTACTGCGCGCAATCGGTCTTGACCGTGGTCGAGATCGATCCGCGCATGCCGGCGGCGGCGGCCAGCTACTTCCGCCTGCCGCCGGAAGATGGGCGTCTGCGCATCGTGATCGACGATGGTGCGGCATTCGTCGCGGACAGCGCGCAGCAGTGGGACCTGATCCTGGTCGATGGCTACGATCATCGCGCGCGCGCCAACTCACTGGATACTGAAGTTTTCCATCGCGCCTGTCGGGCCAGGCTCGCGCCGGGCGGACGGGTCTGTCTGAACCTGTTCGGTCGCACGCGCGGTTTTCGCGCCAGCGCACTGCGGGTGATGAATGCCTACGATGGGCGCGCGCTGGTGCTGCCCTCGCTCAACGAGGGCAACGCGATCTGCATCGCCTCGACCGATCAGGGAACAGGCTTGTCGATGGAAGTGCTGCGCACCCGGGCGCAGCGCCTGCGTGCCGACACCGGGCTGAACCTGGGCCCCAGCCTGAGCCGGATCGAACAGGCGGGTTATTGTGCGGGAGGACGTCTGGTGATCTGAACGATCTGCTCCGGCGCCGGACATCGGGATGCACCAGAAACAAAAAAGCCGGCAGTGCCGGCTTTTTCATCGCAACAACGCAGGTTCAGCGACGTGACACCAGCGGTCCGCCCTGCGACGCGAAGTAGGCCGCCAGATCCGCCATGTCCTGCTTGCTCAGCGCACCGACCTGGGCTGCCATGATGGCGTTCTTGCGCGAACCATTCTTGTAGGACAGCAGCGACTGCAGCAGATAGTCCTCGTGCTGGCCGCCGATGCGCGGGAAAGCCGGCGCCGGGCTGTTGCCGTCGGCACCATGACAGGCCGCGCAAGCAGCCGACTTTTCCTTGCCGCGCGCCACGTCACCTGCAAACGCGAAGCTGCTGCCCAACAGCGCAGCGGCTGCAATCACCATCGTTTTCTTGATCATCACGACCTTCCTCATTTCTGCGCGGCGTAATAGGCCGCGATGTCGGCCATGTCCTGTTCGGTCAGGCTGGCGGCAATGCCATTCATCGACGGGTGCTTGCGATCACCGCTCTTGTAGGCCTGCAGCGCGGCAACGATGTATTCGGGGTACTGGCCACCGATCAGCGGCACCTTGTAGGTTTTCGGGAACACGGTCTGGTAACCCGGAATGCCGTGGCAACCGATGCACATGGCGACCTTGTCCTTGGCGGCTTCTGCATTGCCTTCGACGGCGAGGGCAAGCGGGCTGACACAGAGGGCTGCGACAGCGAGAACGGTTCTGGCGCTCATCGATGATCTCATTTTGAAGGTTGAACTTATTTCGGAAAATCGCCGCGCAGTGTAGCGAAGGACGGGGTGACCGTCAAAACCGCTGCGCGGCGCGCGGCGCGCCAAGTCAGGCTGCAGACGTATCGACCACCAGGCGACCGCGTACCTGTCCATCAAGGAAGCGCGGCGCGATGTCGAGCACTTCATCCAGACGCACGACCTGCGTCATGGCGTCGAGCTTGTCCATCGGCATGTCGCGCACGATGCGCGCCCAGGCTTCTTCGCGCGGTCCGTGCGCCACGGTGACGCTGTTGATGCCGTACAGCGTGACGCCACGCAGGATGAACGGCGCGACGGTGGCCGGAAAATCCATGCCCTGGGCCAGACCGCAGGCGGCGACTGCGCCGTTTTCGCGGGTCGCTGCGCAGGCGTTAGCCAGCGTGTGCGAGCCGACGCTGTCCACGACACCGGCCCAGCGCTCACGCGCCAGCGGCTTGCCCGGTGCCGACAGGGTGGCGCGATCGATGACCGATTCCGCGCCGAGCGACTTCAGGTAGTCGGTTTCTTCGAGCCGGCCGGTGCTCGCCACGACGCGGTAACCCAGACTGGCCAGCAGTGCCACGGCCACCGAACCCACGCCGCCGCTGGCGCCGGTCACCAGCACCTCGCCGTCGCCCGGCTTCAGGCCGTGACGTTCCAGCGCCAGCAGGCACAGCATGGCGGTGAAGCCGGCCGTACCCACTGCCATCGCATGCTTGGCGTCGAAGCCGGCTGGCAGCGCTACCAGCCAATCGCCCCGGACGGCGGCGCGCTGCGCCAGTCCGCCCCAGTGACCTTCGCCCACGCCGAAGCCGGTCAGCACGACCTTGTCGCCGGCCTTCCAGCACGGGTGATCGCTGTGTTCGATGACACCCGCGAAATCGATGCCCGGCACCATCGGCCACTTGCGCACGATGGGGCTGCGTCCGGTGATCGCCAGCGCGTCCTTGTAATTGAGGCTGGACCACTGAACGCCAACGCGCACATCGGCTTCGGGCAGTGCCGCATCCTCGATATCGCTCAGGCGGGCAATCGTCTTGCCGTCCGCGCCCTGCTCCAGCAATATGGCCTTGAACATATTCGGTTTCCTCCGGTCATTTATGCTCTGCAGCGCGAAGGATACTTGTTGCCCCGCAAAGCGGTAAGGTTGAGGCGGCAACGACGGTCTTCCATCCAGCACACTCCATCGCACCGCCACAGGGCTCAATCACGCATGCACGCCACACTGCCGCTCCTGCGAACGACCGACTTCCCGCCGCTTGCCCGTCGCCACACCGAAATCCTGCAACTGAATCTGGGTTACACCTGCAACCAGAGCTGCCTGCATTGCCATGTCAACGCCGGGCCTGCCCGCACCGAACAGATGAGTCTGGAGACACTGCACGTCGTACTCGACTTCATCCGCGCATCCGACGTGCGCCTGATCGACCTGACCGGCGGCGCGCCGGAAATGAATCCGCACTTCCGCTGGCTGGTCGGCGAGGCGCGCAAGCTGGGCGTCGCAGTGATCGACCGCTGCAACCTGACCATCCTTTCCGAACCTGGCTACGAAGGCACGGCGCAGTTTCTGGCCGACCACCAGGTGCAGGTCACCGCGTCGCTGCCGTGCTATCTGGAAGACAACGTCGATCGCCAGCGCGGCAATGGCGTATTCGCGCGCAGCATCGCCGCGCTGCAGCAGCTCAATGCACTCGGCTATGGCCAGCCCGATTCCGGACTGGAGCTGAATCTGGTATTCAATCCGCAGGGACCGTCGCTGCCGCCTCCCCAGGCTGCGCTGGAGCAGTCGTATCGCGATCACCTCGGCAGCGCATTCGGCATCGTGTTCACCCGTCTGTACACACTGGCCAACATGCCGATCCAGCGTTTCGGCTCGACGCTGGTATCGAAGGGCCAGTTCAACAGCTATATGCAGACGCTGCGCGCTGCGCACCGAGACGACAACCTCGACAGCGTGATGTGCCGCAACCTGCTCAGCGTCGACTGGGAAGGCCATGTGTATGACTGCGACTTCAACCAGATGCTGGGTCTGCCACTGCGCATTGATGGCCGACCGCGCGTGCATCTGTCGGACCTGATCGGTCGCGACGTGTCGGGCACATCCATCGTCGTCATGGATCACTGCTACGGCTGCACCGCAGGACAGGGCTCGTCCTGCGCCGGCGCGCTGGTGTGAAAGGCTCGCCATGAATGATCCGGTGGTGTTCGGCTTCGCCTTCTGGGGCTTTCTGGTGCTGTACGGCGTAGGCATGTATGCGCTGTCGCCGCGCGCCGTCGGGCGGGCCGGTTTTTTCGACGGCCACGACGAGGCGGGTCGCCCGGCCAGCACCTGGGCGCTGGGCGCCAGCATCTTCATTTCGTGGATCTTCGCGAAGTCGATCACTAATGCGGCCAATCTTGGCGCGACCTACGGCATCGTCGGCGGACTGGCCTACGCAACCTACTGGCTGTCGATCCCGCTCGCCGGCTGGGCCATCCTGCGGCTGCGCAGGCGCTATGGCGCCACCAGCCTGATGTCCTTCCTGACCGGCCGGCACGGCAGGCTTGCCGCACTGGCCTTTTCGATTGCCATCCTGGTGCGCCTGTTCAACGAGGTTTGGAGCAATACGGCGGTCGTCGGCGGCTACTACGGCGCGGCCGGCTCGACCGAATTCATCGGTGCCGCGTTGTTGTTCACCGCGGCCACCCTGTTCTACAGCCTCAAGGGCGGCCTGCGCTCGTCGATCTACACCGACGTGCTGCAGACCGGTCTGTTCGTGCTGTTCTTTGCCGTCGTGCTGTTGCTGGTGCTGCCGACGCACGGACCGGTGGCGCTGGTGAGCACCGGCGATTTCCGGCTCGACGCCGGCGCCGATCTGCTGCTGGTCGCTGCGCTGCAGGTGCTGTCCTATCCCTTCCACGATCCGGTGCTGACCGACCGCGGCTTCATCACCGAAGAGAAGCGCATGCTGCGCGCCTTCGTCTGGGCCGGCGCGCTCGGCTTCGTGTGCATCCTGCTGTTTTCGCTGGTCGGTGTGCATGCCCGGCTCGAAGGACTGGCCGGCGGCGATAACGTGCCGGCGGCACTCGCGCGCAGCATGGGCCCGGCGGCACTGTTCGTGATGACCATCGTCATGGTGGCGGCTGCAGGCTCCACGCTCGATTCAACTTTCTCGTCGCTGGCCCGGCATGTGGCGCAGGAACTGCCACAACTTGCCGGACGCCCGGAGCCGAAGCGCGCCATCGCCGTCGGCATGGGTGCCATGGCACTGTTCGCGCTGATCGGCAATCTGCCGATGATTGCCGGCACCGACATCCTTAAGGCGACGACCATCAGCGGCACCATGGTGATCGGGCTGGCGCCGATCTTCCTGCTGGCAGGCTTCACGCAGCCGGGCACGCGTGCCGCGATGTGGTCCTTCCACCTCGCGTTCTGGACCGGGCTCGCGCTGGGGGTGTTGCTGGCGATCGGAGGGATTCCCGACAGCTGGGCCATCGGCACCGGCAAATACGCCAAACTGCTCGGCGTTAACCTTTACGGACTGCTGCTATGTACCACCGGCTACCTGTTGCCGCCGTTGATTGCGGGGCGGATGCGATGAACACCGACCTCGTCGACAGCACGACTGACGACAGTCTGGCCGACCCCGGCCGCAGCTGCCCGCTGCATTACCGCTACGGCGCGGCCGCACTGGCCGACACCCGCGCGGACCTGACGACGGACACGCTGTATGTCGTCGGCGGCCTGTACGGCAACCGGCCGGCGCTCGACGCGCTGGAACATCTGTTTGCCCGCGAGCGCGGCGACGCACGCCTGATGTTCAATGGCGACTTCCACTGGTTCGACATCGACCCGGCCCGCTTCGGCGACGTGCAGCGGCGTGTGCTGGCCCATGATGCGATCGCCGGCAATGTCGAAGCCGAACTGGCCGATGGCTCGGGAGATGCCGGCTGCGGCTGCAGCTACCCGGACGACGTTCCACAGGCGCTGGTCGACCGCTCCAACCTCATCCACTCACAGCTGTCGCGCACTGCCCGCCACGATCCGCACTGGCGCGGCGAACTGGCGGCGCTCGATTTCTGGCGCGCCGTGCGCATCGGCGACGCCCGCGTCGGTGTGGTACATGGCGACGCCGATTCGCTGGCCGGCTGGTCCTTCGACGCCCGCGCGCTGCAGGATGCTGCGCATCGCGCCCGTCACCTGGAACAGTTCCGCCGGGCGCAGTGCGACGTGTTCGCCAGCAGCCACACCTGCCTGCCTGCGCTGAAGCGATTCGACGACCAGGCGATCATCAACAACGGTGCTGCCGGCATGCCCAATTTCCGCGACCGTCTGTGCGGCGTCATCAGCCGCATCGCACTGACGCCGTCGCCGCATCCGGTGCTGTACGGCACGCGCGTCGGCGCACTGCATGTCGATGCACTGGCGCTCGACTACGACCCGGCGGCCTGGCGGACCGAATTCACCACGCAGTGGCCCGACGGCACGGCGGCCGCGCTGAACTACCGCGACCGCATCGACCATGGCCCGGGCTGGACGCTGGAAGAGGCCGCAGCATGAACGCACGCAAGCTCGCCCTGCTCGCGGTGGTCGTTGCGCTGATCGCCGCCTTCTTCATTTTCGATCTCGGCCGCTTCTTCGATCTGGCGTGGTTCAAGGCGCAGCAGCGCATGCTGACCGACCAGGTCGATGCCGCGCCGTGGGGCTCGGCCGCGGTGTTCTTCGCGATCTATGTTGTCGTGACGGCGCTTTCGCTGCCCGGCGCAGCCATCATGACGCTGGCCGGCGGCGCCCTGTTCGGCTTCGCCAAGGCGCTGGTCATCGTGTCCTTTGCGTCCAGCCTGGGCGCCCTGCTCGCCTTCCTGATCGCGCGCTTCCTGCTGCGCGACTGGGTGCAGGCGCGCTTCGGCACGGCGCTGGAATCGATCAACCGCGGCGTCGAGAAGGACGGTGCCTTCTATCTGTTCACGCTGCGTCTGGTGCCCGCGTTTCCATTCTTCGCGGTCAATCTGGCGATGGCACTCACTGCGCTGCCGGCACGCACCTTCTACTGGGTGAGCCAGCTCGGCATGCTGGCGGGCACCATCGTGTTCGTGAATGCGGGCACCCAGATCGGCCGCATCGAATCGCTGTCCGGCATCCTGTCGCCCGGGCTGATCGGTGCCTTCGTGCTGCTGGGCGTGTTCCCGCTGATCGCCCGCAAGGTGATCGATGCGGTGCGCAGCCGCGCCGTGTTCAGCCGCTGGTCGAAACCGGTGCGCTTCGATTACAACCTGCTGGTGATCGGCGGCGGCAGCGCCGGTCTGGTCACCGCCTACATCGGCGCCGCGGTGAAGGCGAAGGTCGCGCTGGTCGAGCAGCACAGCATGGGCGGCGACTGTCTCAACACCGGCTGCGTGCCGTCGAAGGCGCTGATCCGTTCGGCGCGGCTGCTGTCGCAGATCGCGCACGCGAAGTCGCTCGGCGTGCGCGAGGCCACTGCGCAGTTCGATTTCGCCGACGTGATGGAACGCGTTGCGCGGGTGGTGCGCGCGATCGAACCGCATGATTCGGTCGAGCGCTACAACGCGCTCGGCGTCGACTGCTTCGACGCGCGGGCGCGCATCACCTCGCCGTGGACGGTCGAGGTGACGCAGCGTGACGGCAGCACGCGCGCGCTGTCCGCGCGCAACATCGTCATCGCCGCAGGTGCCCGCCCCTTCGTGCCGCCGATTCCCGGCATCGACGCGATGGACCTGCTCACCTCGGACACGCTGTGGTCGCTGCGCACCCTGCCCGGTCGTCTGCTGGTGCTCGGTGGCGGCCCGATCGGCTGCGAACTGTCGCAGGCGTTCGCGCGCTTCGGCTCCGACGTGATCCAGGTCGAAATGGCGCCGCGCCTAATGGTGCGCGAAGACCCTGATGTGTCGGCGCTGGTCGAAGCACGCTTCGCGGAAGAAGGCGTGCGCGTGCTGACCGGCCACAAGGCGGTTCGCTTTGCGCGGGAAGACGATGCGAAAGTGCTGTACGCCGACGGCCCGCAGGGTGAAGTGCGCATCGAATTCGACACCCTGCTGTGCGCCGTCGGACGCACGCCCAACGTCAGCGGCTACGGTCTGGAAGACCTCGGCATCACGCTGCGTGCCAACCGGACGGTCGATACCAACGACTACCTGGAAACGCTCTACCCCAACATTTTCGCCTGTGGCGACGTGACCGGCCCGTTCCAGTTCACGCACACCGCGGCGCACCAGGCCTGGTACGCCGCGGTCAATGCCCTGTTCGGCCGCTTCAGGCGATTTGCGGTTGATTATTCGGTCATACCGTGGGCCACCTTCACCGAGCCCGAGGTGGCACGCGTCGGGCTGAACGAAACCGACGCCAGGGCACGCAACATTCCGCACGAAGTGACGATCTACGAACTCGATGACCTCGACCGTGCAATCACCGATGAGGTGGCGCATGGCTTCGTCAAGGTGCTGACCGTGCCCGGGCGCGACCGCATCCTTGGCGTGACCATCGTCGGCGAACACGCAGGCGAACTGATCGCCGAATACGTGCTGGCGATGAAGCACGGCCTCGGGCTCAACAAGCTGCTCGGTACCATCCACATCTACCCGACGATGAACGAAGCGAACAAGTTCGCCGCCGGCGTCTGGAAGAAGGCGCATGCACCGCAGACGCTGCTGGCATGGGTCGCGCGCTATCACGCCTGGATGCGCGGATGAGGCGACTGTCCGTCGTGCTGCCGGCACTGAACGAAGCCGCGGCCATCGGGGAAGCGCTGTCGCGCATGCCGGCAAGCGACGCCTGCGGCATGGAACTCATCGTCGCTGACGGCGGCAGTCTCGACGACACCGCATTGATCGCCGCAGCCCATGGCGCGCGCATCGTACGCGTGCCACGTGGACGTGCGCTGCAGATGAACGCCG
The DNA here is from genome assembly GCF_001713355.1 of Methyloversatilis sp. RAC08. NCBI lineage: Bacteria > Pseudomonadati > Pseudomonadota > Betaproteobacteria > Nitrosomonadales > Sterolibacteriaceae > Methyloversatilis > Methyloversatilis sp. RAC08. Next base: position 3,923,591 of record NZ_CP016448.1, read on the forward strand.
GTGCGCAGGTGGCGACCGGCGACGTCCTGCTGTTCCTGCACGCCGACACGCATTTGCCGCGCGATGCGGTCGGTCTGATCGACCGTGCGATCGCCGCCGGTGCGCAGTGGGGGCGCTTCGACGTGCAGATCGAAGGTCGCCATCCGCTGCTCGCGGTCGTCGCCGCCATGATGAACCTGCGTTCCCGGCTGACCGGCATCGCCACAGGCGATCAGGCGATCTTCTGCACGCGCGCACTGTTCGACGCGCTGGATGGCTACGCGCCGATCGCGCTGATGGAAGACATCGACTTTTCGACCCGTGCGCGGGCGCGGTCGCGACCGGCCTGTCTGCGCGCGCGCGTCATCACGTCGGGCCGCCGCTGGGAGCGCCAGGGGGTGCTGCGCACCATCTTGCTGATGTGGCGCCTGCGTCTGCGCTACTTCTTCGGCGCCGATCCGCGCGATCTTGCACGCGACTACCGGCCGCACCATGAGTGAGCCCGGAACGGCAGTGCTGGTGTTCGCGCGCGCGCCTGAACCCGGTCGCACCAAGACTCGGCTGATGCCGCTGCTGGGCGCCGACGGCGCGGCGCGGGTCAGTGCGCAGCTGACCGAGCGTGCGCTGAAAGTGGCTACCGACGCGGCCATCGGCCCGGTCGAACTGTGGTGCGCACCGGACTGCTGCCATGATTTCTTCGATCATTGTCGTGACCGCTACGGCATGTTGCTGCATGCCCAGACCGGCGGCGACATCGGCATGCGCATGGCGCATGCCTTCGACGACGCCCTGCGTCGCCATGCAGGCGTGGTGCTGATCGGCGCCGACGCCGTGTCATTGCAGCCAGCCGACCTGTGTGCCGCGGGTGCTGCGCTGCGCAGCCACGATGCGGTGTTCGCTCCGGCAGAGGATGGCGGCTATCTGCTGGTGGGTCTGCGCGTGCGGCAACCCGCCCTGTTCGAAGGCATCGCATGGGGCAGCGCCAAGGTGTGGCCGCAAACCCTCGCACGGATCGAGCAACTCGGCCTGCACACGCAGACGCTTGCGCCCGGTTATGACCTCGACCGGCCGGACGACTACCGGCGCGCCGTGGCCGCAGGTCTGCTGGTGCCCGATCCGTGCTGACCCGCCTGCGCGCATTGCTGCTGGCCATCGCGCTGGCGCTGACCTGCGAAATGTCGGCGTCCGCGGCGGATGCCCCCTCACTCCCTGCCTTCTCGAGCCAGCCAGCCGGACCGAACGTCAGCGGATGGACCGCCTACACGCTGGGTGGCAAGGCGGCGCCGGCCGATTTCCGGCTGGCCGAACTGGACGGCCTGACCGTGCTGCGTGTCGAGGCGTCGAATGCCGCATCGGCGCTGATCCACTCGCGCCGCTTCGATCCGCTCGCCACACCCTGGCTGAACTGGCGTTGGCGCGCCGATGTGCTGCCGGTCGGCGGGCGATTCGCGACACGTGAGGGTGACGACTACGCGCTGCGCATCTATGTGCTGTTCGATCTCGATCTCGCCAGGCTGTCCTTCGGCACGCGCACGAAGATCCGGCTGGCACGCACCTTCTATGGCGAACAGATCCCGACTGCCGTGCTGTGCTACGTGTGGGACACGCGCGCCGCGCCGGGCTCGCGCGCATGGAGCGCCTACACGGACCGGGTGCGCATGATCGCCGTCGACGGCGCCGGTTCGCCAACCGGCAGCTGGCGCAACGTCAGTCGCAATCTGGTCGAGGACTACCGCGAAGCTTTCGGCGAAGACCCGCCGGCCGTCACCGGCATCGTGGTCGCCAGCGACAGCGACAACACCGGCGGTCAGACGCTGGGCTATTTCGGCGACCTGTCGCTTTCCCGTCAGTCATTGCCGCTGCCATGAAACGCCTCGTGCTGCTGGGCGGCGGTCACGCCCACCTGTTCGTACTGGAAGCTTTCGCGCGCGAACAACCCGAAGCGGTGGTCAGCCTGATCACGCCGGATGCGCTGACGCCCTACTCCGGAATGATGCCGGGCGTCATCGCCGGCCATTACGACTACCGGCAGGCCTGCATCGATCTCGCGCCTCTGGCGGCTCGGGCAGGCTGCGCGCTCAGACTGGATGCCGCGGTTTCGCTGGATGCCGCGCAGCGGCAGATACGGCTGGCCAGCGGCGAGGTGATCGACTACGACCTGCTGTCGATCGACACCGGCTCGACGCCGCGCATTCCCGATCTGCCGGGTGCCGACACCTGCGGTCATCCGGTGAAGCCGATCGGGCAACTGCTCGACAGCTGGCACACGGCGCGCGCCGCGCGTTCTGCCGCAGTCGTCGGTGCAGGTGCGGCCGGCGTCGAAATCATCATGGCGCTGCATCACCGGCAACCGCGGATGCGCTGCACCCTGGTTGACCGCGCACCCTGCCTGCTCGACGGGCTGCCGGTGCGCCTGCAGCGGCGGGTGATAGCCGAACTGGTGCGTCAGCGGATCGAGGTGGTGACCGATGCGCGCGTGTCCGGAATCGACGGTGACGCGCTGCGGCTCGAGGACGGTCGCAGCATTCCGAGCCAGTTCACGGTGTGGGCCACCGGTGCCGCCCCGCCAGCCTGGTTGCGCGGCAGCGGCCTCGCCCTCGACGAACGCGGCTTCATCGCAACCGGCCCGACGCTGCAGTCACTGTCACACCCCGAAGTGTTCGCCGCTGGCGACGTGGCGACGATGATCGATGCGCCGCGCCCGAAGTCCGGCGTGTTTGCCGTGCGCGCCGGCCCGCCGCTCGCCGCAAACCTGCTGCGCGCCGCGCGGCGCGACACGCTGCAGCCCTGGACACCGCAGACGCGCGCCCTGCTGCTGCTCGCCTGCGGCCGCCGCCACGCCATCGCGTCACGCGGCGGCTGGTCGCTGCAGGGGGACTGGGTGTGGCGCTGGAAGGACCGCATCGACCGGGCCTTCATGCGCCGCTTCGATCTTTGACGGCAGATGCAAGATTCAAGATGAAGGATGCAGGTCGGGCCTTCCTTGAAGCTTGCATCTCAAATCATGCGACCGGCGGCCAGGCGGATGCGGCGCGTGCAGCGCGACGCCAGCGCTTCGTCGTGCGTCACCAGGATGAGCGTGGTGCCTTGTTCGGCATTCATGTCGAACATCAGGTCGATGACCGATGCGCCGGTCGCGGCGTCGAGATTGCCGGTCGGTTCATCGGCCAGCAGCAGTCCGGGTTCGGGCGCAAATGCGCGCGCCAGCGCGACCCGCTGCTGCTCGCCGCCGGACAGCTGGCGCGGGTAGTGCGTCATCCGCCCACCCAGGCCGACCCGTTCCAGCAGCGCCACCGAGCGCTCGCGCACCCGGTCGACGCCGGCCAGCTCGAGCGGCAGCATGACGTTTTCGAGCGCAGTCAGCGCCGGCAGCAGCTGGAAGGACTGGAACACGAAGCCGACCTTTTCCCCGCGCAACTGCGCCCGGGCGTCTTCGTCGAGCGCAAAGATGTCCTGCCCGGCAATGCTGACCGAGCCGGTCGACGGCAGGTCCAGGCCGGCCAGAAGACCGAGCAAGGTCGATTTTCCTGAACCGCTGGCGCCGACGATGGCCAAAGCTTCGCCGGCACATACCGTGAAGGCGATATCCTGAAGAATCTGCAGCGGCGCGTTCCCGCTGCTCACCTGTTTGCCCAGCCCGCTGACTTCAAGCACGGTCGGGCGTGTTTCCGGAGTGTCTGTAGGCATGAAAAAAGTGTTGTTCTCGATATTGTGCATGGTGTTCGCTGCGCTGCCGTTGCAGGCGCAGACACTGCTGGTGGTCGGCGACAGTCTGTCAGCCGGCTACGGTCTGCGCCAGCATGAGGCCTGGCCGGTGCTGCTCGGGCAGAAACTGGCGCAGGCGGGTTACGCCCATTCGGTCGTGAACGCGAGCACCAGCGGCGACACCACGGCCAATGGCCTGTCGCGCATCGACGCAGCACTCGCGGCGCACAAGCCGGCCATCGTCATTCTCGCGCTCGGTGCCAACGACGGCCTGCGCGGCCTGCCCGTCAAAAGCATGCGCGACAACATCGAATCCATGACGCGCAAGGCGCAGGCGGCCGGCGCCAGGGTGCTGATTGCCGGCATGCAGCTGCCGCCGAACTACGGCCCCGACTACACGCAAAAGTTCTCCGATAGCTTCAGCGAAGTCGCGACGGCAACCCGTTCGGCGTTGCTGCCCTTCCTGCTCGATGGCTTCGCCACCGATCCGCGAAGCTTCCTGCCGGATGGCATTCATCCGGTGGCCGGCGTGCAGTCGCGCATCGTCGACAACATCTGGACGCCGCTCAAGCCGCTGCTCGGCAAGGCGTCAGACAGCGCGTCGGCAGCGCGCCAGCGGTGATGGCGGTCAGGTCTGCGGGTCGGAAAACAGACACCGCATCTATCCATGACGTAACGCGGCAACCGATAGCTCGAGCATCGTCCGGCACGCTACCATCGCCGGCCTCAGTTCTCCCAGACAAGGCTGCCATGCACAGGAACACCCGGCAATGAGCGAAGCGCCTCTTCCCCGGCGACCGGCGGGAATGGCGTCGATCCGTCAGCTGCACGACTTCGACGCCATCATCGATACGCGTTCGCCAGCCGAATTTGCGCTCGACCATGTGCCCGGCGCAATCAATTGCCCGGCGCTCGACGACGCGCAGCGCGGCGAAGTCGGTACGCTGTACAAACAGGTGTCGCCCTTCGTCGCCAAGCGACGCGGTGCGGCGCTGGTCGCCCTGAACATCGGCCGCCATCTGCTGGAAACCTTCCACGACAAGGGACCGGACTGGCGTCCGCTGATCTACTGCTGGCGGGGCGGCAAGCGCAGCGGCGCCTTCGTCACCGTGCTTCGCCAGATCGGCTGGGACGCACACCAGCTCGAAGGCGGCTACAAGCGCTACCGGCGCGATGTGCTCGACCGGCTCGCCGCTGCCCCCGCCCAGCTTGATTTCCGCGTGCTGAGCGGACCGACCGGCAGCGCCAAGAGCCGGGTGCTTGAAAGGCTGGCCGCGCGCGGCGAGCAGGTGCTCGATCTCGAGGCGCTGGCCGCACACAAGGGATCGGTACTGGGCCGCCAGCCCGGTCAGCCGCAACCGCCGCAGCGCTGGTTCGAATCGCAGCTGCATGCGGCGCTGACGGCTTTCGATCCGGCACGCCCGGTGTTCACCGAAGCGGAAAGCCGGCGCATCGGCCTGGTTTCGCTGCCCAACGAGCTGATCGAGCGCATGCGGGCGGCGCCCTGCCTGCGCATCGAAGCATCGGTTGCTGCCCGAACCGACTACCTGTTGCGCGACTACGACTACCTCACGAGCGATGCCGAGGCGCTGATTGCCGAGCTCGAACGACTGACCGATCTGCGCGGACACGAAACGATAGTCGCCTGGTCAGCGCTGGCGCGTGCCGGCGACTGGCGCACCCTGGTCGCGGCACTGCTGGAACAGCACTACGACCCACTGTACCGGCGCTCGCAACAGTACAACTTTGCGCGCCACCCGGGTGCGCCGGCCTTCGACGCTGACCGGCTCGACGCAGCAGGCATCGATGCGCTGGCGGCACAGATCATCCGGCACACCGTTCAGGGCAGTCTCGACGACGTGTCGGCGCGCACCGCGCAGATGCGCTGAATCATCGCCGGCGCCGGCGCGGTCAGTTCGCCCTGTTCGAATGCCAGAACGCTTCCCCAGCTGCGCGCCCAGTCGAACAGTTCGTCCGGCCGCAGCAGGAAATCCGGGTTCGACGGCTTGCCGAAGCGCTCGTTGCCCAGCATGAAGGTTTCGTAGATCAGCACGCCGCCCGGTCGCAGCAGCGCGGCCAATTCAGCCAGCTTCGGCCGGAACAGATAGCGCGTGACCACCACCGCATCGAAGCTGGCTGCCACCCAGGGCCACGGACCCTGTTCGAGGTCGGCGCACAGCGTGTGAACGCCTTGTACCTCGGCCAGTTCGGCCAGCGCCGCCGGATCACGATCGGCCGCCAGTACGCTGAATCCTTGGCCGGCCAGCCAACGGGCATGCCGCCCGGCGCCGCTGGCGAAATCGAGGATTTCCGCGCCGGGCGCACAGAGCGCTGTGAAACGGGTGACCCATTCCGATGGTGTCTGACCGGAAAAGTGGGGATGAGAGGGCATCGGCAGGCCTTTATTCGGGGATGTGAGCAGTCTGGGCGGCATTATCATCCTAGGCACTTCAAGGAAAACAATGTTTCGCACTGCCGATATGCCGGCTTCCCCGATGACCGCCAGCGGTTTCTTTCTATGGCGGGCGCTGCCACTGGCCCTTCTGGCCGGCGTTGTTGCCGCCAGCGTGTCCGTGCCAATCGGCGTTGCCGTGTTCCTCATCGCCAGCGGCATCGGTGCGGCGGCAACACGACAGCTGACCGTTGCTGCCGAGCGCCTGGCGGCCCAGGACAGCGAAAACCTGCGCCAGCAGGATTTCGCCGATCTGGCGGCTGACTGGCACTGGGAAACGGATTCAGGGATGAGGCTTCGCGTGTCGCAGACCCGGCCGGTGCTGGGCAATGCGCTGGACATCGTCACGGTGAATGGCCTTCAGTTCTGGAAGATCGACGCGCTGTCTCCGGTGCACGGTGACTGGGAAGAGTGCCATCGCATGATTCAGTCGCGCCAGCCTATGCAACTGCATCTTGTGCTGCGTCTGCCCGACGGAAGCGTGCGCCACATAGACCTGCACGGTCGGCCGGTGACCGATGCGAAAGGCGACTTCTGCGGCTACCGCGGCACCGGGCGCGACGAAAGTGCCTTCGTGCAGTCGACGCGCGCGCTGCGCGAGCTGGAAACGCGGCATCGCGAAATGGTGAATCACCTGCGCGAGGTCATTTTCCGCATCGATGCGCGGGGCCGCTTCACCTATCTGAACCGCGCCTGGGAAGATCTGACCGGTCAGCCGGTGTCGCAGGCCATCGGACAGCGGGTGCTGCGCTGGCTGTCGAAGGATGAAGCGCGCTATCTGCTGGCCCGGCTGGAGCCGCTGCTCGACGGTCGCCGCGATTCGATGCAGGTAGAGGTGCGCACCCACACCGCCGGTCAGCCGGCGCGCTGGCTCGAAATCGCGATCAGTGCCCGCTTCGACGGCAGCGGCGGCCTGGAAAGCCTATCCGGCAGCATCGAGGACATCACGCAGCGCAAGCAGGCCGAATCGACGCTGTATGACATGAATTCCGAACTGGAACGGCGCGTGAAGCGACGCACCGCCGAACTGGAAGCGTCGAATCGCGAGCTGGAGGCCTTTTCCTACTCGGTGTCGCATGACCTGCGCAATCCGCTGCGCGCGATCGACGGCTTTTCGCAGATCATCATCGAGGACTACGGCGATCAGCTCGACAAGATGGCGCACAGCCATCTCGCACGCATCCGGGCCGCGTCGCAGAAGCTGTCGAGCCTGATCGACGACCTGATCGAACTGGGGCGCCTGACCCGGGCGCCGATCAGCCGGGTGGTGGTCGACCTGTCGGCGATCGCACGCACCATCGCGCGCGAGCTGCACGCGGAGGCGCCTGAACGCGAAGCCCGCGTGTCGATCGGCCTGCACCTGATGGCGCGCGTCGACCCGATGCTGGCGCGCGTCTTGCTCGAACACCTGCTGCGCAATGCCTGGGCCTTCACTGCCGCCTGCGCACCGGCCGAGATCGAATTCGATGCCCGGTTGCGCAATCGAGAAGTCGTGTTCCACGTGCGCGACAACGGCGCCGGCTTCGACATGGCCCACGTGTCGCAGCTGTTCCGCCCGTTCAACCGGCTGCACGATCAGGCCGACCCCAGCGGTACCGGTATCGGACTGGCGACCGTGCAGCGTATCGTGCACCGTCATGGCGGTCGAATTTGGGCCGAAGGCGCCCCCGGCAAAGGCGCGAGCTTCTACTTCACCTTGCCCGACCCGGCTGGCTGAGTTCGGTGTCAATGTGTTGATATTGCAGTTGCACATTTATTTAATTCGAGATTCAACTTTAGAAATCCTGCTCAAGCAATTAATTAAATGGATTTAATAACCGCTTGATAAAGATTGTGGATTTCCACAGGCGGAACTTGTGTTGCGATGCAATATACTGAGGTCAAGGTGCCGGGCATCACCGCGTACGGCAGCAGCAAGGCTGGCAATCACCGCCGCCATCGCTGACGACATCGCAGCGCCAAGGGAGTCCCCATGCAGTACGAGCACTATCTGAAGTCCATGTTCGAACCGCAGTCGGTCGCCATCGTAGGCGCCAGCGAGCGGCACGACTCGATCGGCGCGGTCCTGATCCGCAACATGCTCGACGCGCGCTACAGCGGCGCGCTGCATGCCATCAATCCCAAACACGATTCGGTTCAGGGTGTGCCTTGCGTGGCGCGCCTCGATGACCTGCGCAAACGGCCCGATCTGGCAGTGATCTGCACGCCGGCAGCCACGGTGCCGGGCTTGATCGATGAGTGCGGCCGGGCCGGCATCAAGTCGGCGGTCGTCATCAGCGCCGGCTTCGCCGAAAGCGGGCCGGCAGGTGCCGAACTGGAGCGGCGCACCCGCATCGCGGCCAAGCGCGGTGGCGTGCGCATCATCGGCCCCAACTGCCTCGGCCTGATGCGACCGGCGATCGGCCTCAATGCCACCTTTGCGCACGCCGCAGGCATCGCAGGCAGCATCGGCCTCATTTCGCAGTCCGGCGCCATCTGCACGGCCCTGCTCGACTGGGCGCAGACGAATGGCGTCGGCTTTTCGACCGTGGTGTCGCTCGGTGCATCGATCGATGTCGATTTCGGCGAAATCCTCGACTACATGATTGCCGACCCGCGTACCGAAAGCATTTTCATGTACATCGAAGGCGTCCGCGATGCGCGTCGCTTCATGAGTGCGGTACGGGCCGCTGCGCGGGTCAAGCCGGTGCTGGCGATCAAGGTCGGGCGTCATCCGGCGGGCACGCGGGCGGTGGCGTCGCACACCGGTGCCATGGTGGGCTCGGACGATGTGTTCGACGCGGCGCTGTGCCGTGCCGGCGTCGTGCGCCTGGCGAATATGGGCCAGATGTTCTCGGCGGCCAATGCGCTGTTCACCGGCTTCAAGCCTTCGGGCAAGCGGCTCGCCGTAGTGACCAACGGCGGCGGACCGGGCGTCATGGCGGCCGATCGGGCAGCCGATCTGGGCATCGAGCTGGCTACGCTGTCGCCGGAAACGATGGCAGCGCTCAATGGCGCGCTGCCGCCAACCTGGTCGCATGCCAACCCGATCGACCTGATCGGCGATGCCGATGCCGAACGTTACGGCGCCGCACTCAAGGCTGTGCTGGCGGATCCGGGTGTCGACGGCGTATTGACGCTGCTGACACCGCAGGCCATGACGCAGCCGACCGCCGTGGCAGAAACCGTCATCGCCATCGCCGCCACGGCGCAGAAGCCGCTGATGACCTGCTGGATGGGGGGCGAACAGGTGCGCGCAGCCCGTGCGCTGTTCGAGGCAGCGCACCTGCCGACGTTCCGCTCGCCCGAGCCGGCGGTCGAACTGTTCCACCATATTTCGTCCTACTACGAGAACCAGCAGCTGCTGCGCCACGCGCCCGCCTCGCTGGCGCAGGACCTCGATCCGCCGTCGGTCGAGTCGGCCCGTCTGGTGATCGAGACGGCCTTGTCGGAGCGGCGCACCGTGCTGACCGAAATGGAATCGAAGGCGCTGCTGGCGGCCTTCCGCATTCCGATCGCGCAGACCGTGGTGGCGCGCAGCGCGACCGAAGCCATGGTGTATGCCGAAGAAATGGGCCTGCCGGTTGCGATGAAGATCGATTCTCCCGACATCACGCACAAGAGCGACGTCGGCGGCGTGCGCCTGCATGTCGACAACCTGCGTGCGGTGCGTGACTGCTGGCAGGAGCTGATGGCAGAAGTCGGCCGGCGCCAGCCCGATGCGCGACTGACCGGCGTGTCGATCGAACCCATGGTGACCAAGCCCAATGCGCGCGAGCTGTTCGTTGGCGTACTGCACGACGATGTGTTCGGGCCGGTCATCAGCTTCGGCCACGGCGGCACCCGCATCGAGGTGCTGCGCGACCGCGCGGTCACGCTGCCGCCGATCAATGTCGAACTGGCGCGCGATGCGATACAGCGTACCCGGGTGTCGGCCATGCTGGGCGACTTCCGCGGCATGCCGGCGATCGACATGGATGCGCTCGAACGGGTGCTGATCCGCGTGTCCGAAATGGTATGCGAGCTGCCGTGGATCCGCGAAATGGACATCAATCCGTTGCTGGTCGACGAAAACGGCTGCGTGGCGGTGGATGCACGAATCATTCTCGCCGACGTGTTGCCGACTGCGACGCCCTACTCGCACATGGCGATCCATCCGTATCCGGCGCGGCTGGAGCACGTGGTGAATCTGCCCAATGGCGTGCGCACCATCATCCGCCCGATCCGCCCGGAGGATTCCGATCGCGAAGCAGACTTCGTGCGCGCCCTCTCGCCCGAAACACGCTATCTCAGATTCATGAGCACCATCAAGGAGCTGCCGGGTCCGCTGCTGGCCCGACTGACGCAGATTGACTACGACCGCGAAATGGCGCTGGTGGCGATTACCGGTGATGGCGAAAGCGAAGAGCAGATTGGCGTCTGCCGCTACGTGGTCAATCCGGATGGCGAATCGTGCGAATTCGCCATTGTGATAGCAGATGCCTGGCAGCGTCAGGGCCTCGCCCGCACGATGATGAACCTGCTGATCGAAGCCGCGCGCGAACGCGGGCTCAAGGTGATGGAAGGCGTATTTCTGGCCAACAACGAGCGCATGCTGCGCTTCGTGCAGAGTCTGGGTTTCCATATCAACCGCGACCCGGAAGACAGTTCGCTGTTCAACGGCGAACTGGAACTGCGTCCGTCGTGAGCGCACTGCCTGCCCGCTGCAGCTGGTGCGGACAGGACCCGCTGTACGTCGCCTATCACGACACTGAATGGGGCGTGCCGGTAAGCGATGAGGCAGCGCTGTTCGAACGGCTCATTCTCGAAGGTGCCCAGGCCGGTCTGGCCTGGATCACGATACTGCGCAAGCGCGAAGGCTACCGACGCGCCTTCGACGGCTTCGACGCCGCACGCATCGCGCGCTACGGCGACGAAGATCGCGCGCGACTGATGGCCGACGTCGGCATCGTGCGCAACCGGCTGAAGATAGACGCCACCATCGGCAACGCGCGCGCGCTGCTCGCTTTGCACGAGCGGGGCGACACGCTCGCCGGACTGCTGTGGGATCTGGTCGACGGTCAGCCGCTGATCAATCACTGGCGCCGTCCGGCCGATTGTCCGGCGACGACCGAGCTGTCGGACCAACTGTCAAAGCAGCTTGCCCAGCGCGGGTTCCGCTTCGTCGGCAGCACCATCGTGTATGCCTGGATGCAGTCGGTGGGCGTCGTGAACGATCATATGGTCGACTGCTTCCGTCATCGCGAACTGGTGCGCCCGCTGGCCTGAAGCGCACGAACCGCGCTGCTGACGGATAGTCTGTGCACCGTCTGCCTGCCATCTGCCCTCATGTCCGATCCGGAAATACCGTCCGACGAACCGACGCGTGCCGACATCCGGCGCATTGTCGCGTCGTCGTCACTCGGCCGACAGCTGCGCGCCGCGCGGGCGAAGCAGCAGCGCGAGCATGCAGCGCTGGCGCCGCCGCCCCGGCGTGCCCGCCGCGCCGGTGGTGCGCTGCCCGACGTCGCCGCGCTGCAACGGCGCATCGACGACCTTTATGCCGAACGCGGCTGGCGCGTGTTCGATTTCCAGCACACCGTTTGGGCACATCTTCAACAGGGCCGCAGCGGCCTGCTGCACGCCGGCACCGGATCGGGCAAGACCCTGGCGGTGTGGCTCGGGGCGCTGCTGCGGGCCGCCGCGCAGCCCGCCCCGGGCCTGCGCGTGCTGTGGATCACTCCGATGCGCGCACTCGCGGCGGATACGGCGCTGACGCTGGGCGACTCGGCACGCGCACTCGGTCTGGACTGGGATGTCGGCCTGCGCACCGGCGACACCGGTTCGGCCGAACGCGCCCGCCAGGCGCGCGCGCTGCCGCAGGCGCTGGTCACCACGCCGGAAAGCCTTACGCTGATGCTGTCGCACGAGACGGCGCGTGAACAGTTGGGTGCGCTGTGCGCCGTGGTGGTCGACGAATGGCATGAACTGATCGCCAACAAGCGCGGCGTGCAGGCGCAACTTGCACTGGCCCGGCTGCGCCAGTGGAATCCTGCGCTGCCGGTGTGGGGCCTGTCGGCCACCCTGGGCAATCCGGACCATGCGATGCAGGTGCTGTGCGGTCCGGGCGGCGAGCGGGTCGCCGGCGAAATCGCGCGGCCGGTGAAGCTGGACAGCCTGATTCCGGCGCACACCGAACGCTTTCCGTGGGCCGGACATCTGGGCGTGAAACTGCTTGACGCAGTATTGACCGAACTCGATGGCAGTCCGTCCACCTTGCTGTTCACCAACACGCGGTCGCAGGCCGAGCTGTGGTACCAGGCGCTGTTGGCGGCGCGCCCGGACTGGGCCGGGTTGATCGCGCTGCATCACGGCTCGCTGTCGCGCGAGGTGCGCGAATGGGTCGAAGCCGGGCTGAAGAATGGCACCCTGCGCGCCGTGGTGTGCACGTCCAGCCTAGATCTGGGCGTGGACTTCCTGCCGGTGGAACGCGTGCTGCAGCTGGGTTCGCCGAAGGGCGTCGCGCGGCTGATGCAGCGCGCCGGCCGCTCGGGCCACGCGCCGGGCCGCACACCGCACGCCACCTGCGTGCCCGGTCATGGCCTGGAACTGATCGATTCGGCCGCTGCGCGCCGCGCGGTCGCGGCCGGACGCATCGAACCGCGCCACAGCCCGGAGGCGCCGGTCGACGTGCTGGTGCAGCACCTGGTGACGCTGGCGCTGGCCGGCGGTTTCGACGCCGACGCGCTGAAGGCGGAAATCCGCACCACCCATGCCTACCGCGCACTGGATGACCGCACCTGGGACTGGGCAATGGATTTCGTCAGCCGCGGCGGCGCCTCGCTCGCTGCCTATCCGGATTACCGCAAGGTGGAGCGCGACGCCGACGGCCGCCACCGCGTGCCGCGCGTCGACATCGCCCGCCGCCACCGCATGCAGATCGGCACCATCACGGCCGATTCGGCGGTCGACGTACGCTGGGCGAAAGGTGGAAAAAGCGGTGGAAAGAGCGGCGGTCATGACGCCCCTGCGTCCGGCGCGGCTGCGCTGGCTGGCGGCCGGCTCGGCCAGGTCGAGGAATCCTTCATCGGTCGCCTGAAGCCGGGCGACTGTTTCCTGTTCGCCGGCCGCGTACTTGAACTGGTCGCGGTGCGCGACATGCAGGCACTGGTGCGGGTCGGCAATGCTGCCCGCGGCACGGTGCCGCGCTGGGCCGGCGGTCGCATGCCGCTGTCCAGCGAACTGGCGCAGGAAATCCGCACGCTGATCGCACTTGCCGCACAAGGCGACTTTCCCGAGCCCGAAATGCAGGCATTGCGGCCCTTGCTCGACGTGCAGCGCGGCTGGTCGGCGCTGCCGCGCGAAGACGAACTGCTGATCGAAGTCATGCAGTCGCGCGAAGGGCATCACGCCTTTTTCTTTCCATTCGCCGGCCGGCCGGTGCATGCCGGAATGGCCGCACTGCTCGCCGGGCGCATTTCGCGCAGTCGGCCGATCACCTTTTCG